>NZ_VOBI01000011.1 GCF_008369325.1 Pseudomonas sp. ANT_H12B
GTACATCCAGTATTACAATCACTCGCGTATCAGACTGAAGCTAAACGGCCTGAGTCCTGTTGAATACAGAACTCAGGCCGCTCAGGCATAGATGGGTAAACGTCCAACTTTGTGGGGTCAGTTCACTCTGCGTGGGAACGATCAGACGCCAGAAAGAAGGAACCTCGCGTGACAGCCAAGCCGCAAAGTGCCCTGATATCTCCCTTGCAGACCGCCCGCCGATTGGCCGCCGAGTTTGCCCTGACCGCCGTCGAGCGAGACGAGCGCGGTGGCACGCCCAAGGTCGAACGTGATGCGCTGCGCCACAGCGGTCTGCTCGCGTTAAGCATTCCCACCCAGTATGGCGGCCTCGGCGCCAACTGGAGTGACACCCTGAGCATCGTGCGCGAGTTCGCCAAAGTCGACAGCTCGATTGCCCATGTCTTGGGTTTCCATCACTTGATGCTCGCCACCGTGCGCTTGTTCGCCCGGCCCGAGCAGTGGCAGCCATGGTACGAACAGACGGCGCGCAAGAATTGGTTCTGGGGCAACGCCCTCAACCCGCTGGACACCCGCACGGTGGTGAAAAATCTCGGTGGCTGGCGTGAGTTTTCCGGTAAGAAAAGCTTCTGCTCCGGCGCCAGCGATTCCGAGATGCTGATCGCCTCGGCGGTGGATGAAAGCGCTGGCGGCAAGCTGTTGATCGCCGCGATTCCCAGCGGTCGCAGCGGCATCACGCTGCACAACGACTGGAACAACATGGGCCAGCGCCAGACCGACAGCGGCAGTGCCACCTTCGAACGGGTGCGGGTCGAAGAGTCGGAACTGCTGCTCGATCCAGGCCCGCTGAGTACGCCATTCGCTTGCCTGCGCCCACTGATCGCCCAGCTCACGTTCACGCACATGTTCCTCGGCATCGCCGAAGGCGCCTTCGAAGAAGCGCGTCAATACACCCTCACCGAAACGCGCCCGTGGCACAAATCCAGTGCCGAGGATGTGCGGCAGGATCCTTATGTACTCGGCCACTACGGCGAATTCTGGGTCGCTCTGGAAAGTGTTCGACTGCTGGTGGATCGTGCCGCCGCTTTACTCGACAAGGCCTGGGCCAAAGGCCCGAACCTCAGCGCCGAAGAACGCGGACATCTCGCCATAGCCATTGCCACGGCCAAGATCGCCGCCACCCGCAATGGCCTGGAACTGTGTAGCCGGTTGTTCGAGGTCACCGGCGCGCGTTCGACCCACGCCTCGCTGCGACTGGACCGACACTGGCGCAACCTGCGCACGCAAACCCTGCACGACTCGTTGGATTACAAACTCCATGAACTGGGTGACTGGGCGTTGAACCAGTCCCTGCCGATTCCGACTTTTTATTCATAGCCTTCTCATGGAGCCTGCCCATGCAGCTGCTGACCTTACCGCCCTCGCCCGCTCTGGCCACTTCCATCCGCGCCACCGCGCAAGTGCTCGAAGACCCGAAATCCCAGGCCTTGCTTGCACATATTCAACAAGTCGCGCCGAGTGAAGCCAGCGTGCTGATCATCGGCGAAACCGGCACCGGCAAGGAGCTGGTGGCGCGGCATATCCACAACCTCAGCGCCCGGCGCAATCGACCGTTCGTGGCGGTGAACTGCGGTGCGTTCTCCGAATCCCTGGTGGAGGCCGAGCTGTTCGGCCATGAAAAAGGTGCCTTCACCGGGGCGCTGAGCGCCAAGGCCGGCTGGTTTGAAGAGGCCGACGGCGGCACGTTGTTCCTCGATGAAATCGGCGATTTGCCGATGGCGATTCAGGTCAAGTTGTTGCGGGTGTTGCAGGAGCGCGAAGTGGTGCGACTGGGTTCGCGCAAGAGCATTCCCATCGACGTGCGCGTGCTGGCCGCGACCAATGTGCAACTGGAAAAAGCCATTAACGCCAGACATTTCCGCGAGGATCTGTACTACCGCCTCGACGTGGTCAGCCTGGAACTGAGCCCATTGCGCGATCGCTCGGGCGATATCCTGCCGCTGACCCGGCATTTCGTCGAAACCTACAGCCAGCGTCTCGGCTACGGCACCATTACCATCAGCAAAGAGGCCGAAACGAAACTGCGCAGTTACAGTTGGCCGGGCAACATCCGCGAACTGGAAAACGTCATTCACCACACCCTGCTGATCTGCCGTAACGGCGTGATCGAGCGCGACGACCTGCGCCTGTCGAACATGCGTATAGAGCGTCAGGACGATCACCACAACGACGTCGACGATTCAGCGCAAGCCCTGCTCGATCGGGCCTTTCAGAAGCTCTTCGAGGAACAGGCCGGCGCGCTGCACGAGAAAGTCGAAGACGCTTTGCTGCTAGCGGCTTATCGCTTCAGCCATTACAACCAGGTACATACCGCCGCCCTGCTGGGATTGAGCCGCAACGTGACCCGCACGCGACTGATCAAGATCGGCGAACTGGCAGTGAACAAGCGTCGGCCCACGGAAAACGTTCAGGGGGAGCGCTTGATGCAGTTGTCGATTTAGGCGCTTGTCCTTAATGCACCAGATTGCAGTGCAGCGCGTCGTCATGGCTGCGTTCCAGACTGTGCAGCACCTGGAACGAGCCGAAGGTCACGGTTTTCGCCTGATGGGCGCGGATTAGCTGCCAGAAATCCTGCTCGCCGCTTTCAAAGCTTTGAAACGCGGCTTCCCCGGCCTCGCGGGATTGCCACTGCAGATAATTGAGCACCCGCCGGCCATCATCGCTGGCCTGGATGCTCGCGCTCAGAAACCCGCTGTAGCCTTGGGCCAGCCGTTCGGTCTGCTTTGATAATGCCGACACCAGTGCAGGCTGTTGATGGGGCTCGATCTCGAATTCGATCAGTTGGGTGAAGCTGCGATTTTTCTCTGGCGCTTGCATGAATAGTCCCCACTCACGTGTAAGACGGATCTTGCGATCCGAAGGCCTGCAGGGTAAAACCTCAAGTTAACTAGAGGTCAAGAGGCTTTTTTTAAATGATTACCTCGGAAAATCTGCACAAGGAACTCACCGTCGGCCAAGTGGCGGCGCGCAGCGGGGTGGCGGTCACGGCGCTGCACTTCTATGAATCCAAGGGATTGATCAAAAGCAATCGCAATCAGGGCAATCAGCGGCGTTATCCACGGGAAGTGTTGCGGCGGGTGGCGTTGATCAAGGTCGCCCAGCGGTTGGGGATTCCGTTGGCGGAGATTGGTGAGGCGTTGAAATCCCTGCCGGATAATCGTGCGCCGACGGCGGCAGACTGGAAGGTATTGTCGGCACAATGGAGCCGGGATCTGGATGAGCGAATCAATCAGCTGACGTTGCTGCGGGACAAACTCAATGGCTGCATTGGCTGTGGGTGTCTGTCGATGGAGGCGTGCCCGTTGCGCAACTTTGGCGATGTGCTGGGGGAACAGGGGCCCGGGGCGCAGCTTCTTGAATCCAGGGCCGAGCTGAAATAACGGTGCGGCTATCGCGGGCAATCCACGCGATGGCGTCCTCAAGGTCAACCAAACATTAGAACCCTGCAAAACCTCACGGTGATGATCACGAACACGCTGTTGCCGCGCGATTGATGGCGGAACAGTGGCGCTGCTGCTCGTCGGGCACTCGGTTGCCGCAAAGGGGCTGACCTATAGTTATCCGGTCGGAAAACGGCGAAGGAACCTCTTACTTACGACAAGAACAGGGAGAATCCATCATGAGCGTCAAACCCATTCCAGAGGGTTATCACAGCATCACCCCTTATCTGGGCATTCAAAAAGCTGCCGAAGCGATCGAGTTCTACAAGAAAGCCTTTGGCGCTACCGAAGTCATGCGCCTGGCCATGCCCGATGGCGGCATCGGCCACGCTGAATTGCGCATCGGCGACTGCCCGATCATGCTCGGTACGCCGTGCGATCAGGGGCCACTGAGCAATCCGCAGACGTCGCCATCCGTAGGCCTGCATCTGTATGTGAACGATGTGGACGCGTCTTATAAACAGGCGATTGCGGCGGGTGGCACGGTAGTGTCCGAGGTCAAGGATCAGTTTTATGGCGACCGCTCCGGGACGTTGAAAGATCCCTATGGGCATCTGTGGTTTCTGGCCACGCGCAAAGAGGATCTGACTCAGGAACAGATCGAACAGCGGGCGAAGGAGATGTTCAAGCAGGGTTGACCCAATGATCGTTCCCACGCTCCGTGGGGGAATGCCTCAATGGACGCTCTGCGTCCCCTTTGGGACGCGGAGCGTCCCGGGCTGCATTCCCACGCAGAGCGTGGGAACGATCACGGCCCTACACACTTCATGAACAAGCGCACCACGCTTTGCACCTTGCCGTAAGCACCCGGGGATTTCAGGATGGCGGCATCTATTGCAAGGAGTCACCCCCATGTTCGCCGGATTCCTCAAAGACCAGCGTCACGTCAACGGTGTAGAGATTGCCTACCGCATCGGCGGCAGCGGGCCGGGCCTGTTGTTGCTGCACGGTCACCCGCAGACCCACGTCATCTGGCACAAGGTCGCCGAACAACTGGCCGAACATTTCACCGTAATCGCCGCCGACCTGCGCGGTTACGGCGACAGCGGTAAACCGCCGGCCAACGATCATCACACGAACTATTCCAAACGCGAGATGGCCCGGGACGGTGTGGAGTTGATGAAGGCCCTGGGTTTTGACCGGTTCTCGGTGCTGGCCCATGACCGTGGCGCCCGCGTTGCCCATCGCCTGGCCCTCGATCATCCTGATGCCGTGCAGCGTATGGTGCTGCTCGACATCGCGCCCACCCTGTCGATGTATGCGCAAACCAACGAAGCCTTTGCCCGCGCTTACTGGCACTGGTTTTTCCTGATCCGCCCGGCGCCGTTGCCAGAGACCCTGATCGAAACCGACCCCGAGTCCTATCTGCGCAGCGTGATGGGCAGTCGCAGCGCCGGGCTCAAACCGTTCACGGCTGAAGCCTTCGGCGAATACCTGCGCTGTCTGAAACTGCCGGGCACAGCACGCGGGATCTGCGAGGACTATCGCGCCAGCGCCAGCACGGATCTGGATCATGACCGCACCGACATCGCAGCCGGCCGTCATCTGAACCTGCCATTACTGGTTTTGTGGGGCGCCGAAGGCACCGTCGGGCGTTGCTTCGAGCCGCTCAAGGAATGGCAACACGTCGCCACCGACGTTCGTGGCAAGGCGCTGCCCGCCGGCCATTACATCGCCGAAGAAGCCCCCGAACTGCTGCTCGCCGAAGTGCTGGGTTTCCTGCGCTAATCGCTGTACCTGACTGCTATGCTGGCGGCTCATGCCGCCAGTGCTCGTTCTGTCATGACCACCAAGAAAGACACCGTGCCCCTACCCGAAGACCTGCGTGTACTCCTTACCGTGATCCGCAAAAGCGGTTTCGCCGCGGCGGCCGATGAACTGGGCCTGTCGCCCGCCTACGTCAGCAAGCGCATCCAGATTCTCGAAGCCACCCTCGGCACTCGCCTGCTGCACCGCACCAGTCGCCGCATCGTCCTGACCGAAGACGGCGAGCGGGTACAACGCTGGGCCCTGCGAATTCTCGATGATTTCCAGCAACTGCACGATGAACTCTCCGACGCCCACGACAGCCCTCGCGGGCGTCTGCATTTATGCACCAGCTTCGGTTTCGGCCGTATCCATGTGGCCCCGGCCTTGTCGTTGTTGGCCGAGCGTTATCCGGACCTGGAGATTCGCCTGGACCTGTTCGATCGGGTGGTGGACATCGTCAGCGAAGGCTTCGATCTGGAGATCCGTGTCGGCGATGACATTCCCGGCCAGCACATCAGTCGGCGACTGGTGACGAATCGGCGGATACTCTGCGCGGCGCCGGCCTATCTGCAAGGTCGCGGTACGCCTGAATTGTTGAGCGATCTGGAGCAGCACGACTGCCTGGTGCTCAAGGAGCGGGACAACGCGTTCGGCGTCTGGAACCTGGAGCGCGACGGGGTTCAGGACAGCGTGCGGGTCAGCGGGCCGTTGTCGTCCAATAGCGGGGAGATTGTCTTGCAGTGGGGACTGGATGGGCGCGGGGTGTTGCTGCGTTCACTGTGGGATGTGAAACCGCTGCTGGAACAGGGACGGTTGGTGCAGTTGCTGCCTGAGTACACCCAGAGCGCAAACGTCTGGGCGGTCTACCCGACGCGGTTGGCGTATTCCGGGAAGTTGCGCGCGTGTGTGGAGTTTTTGCAGGAGCACTTCAAGGAATTGTCGGTTTAGTAGAAGCCTATGCAATGCAACCTGTGGGAGCGAGCCTGCTCGCGAAAGCGTCCGCACAGTCAACATTGATGTTGAATGTTATGGTGCCTTCGCGAGCAGGCTCGCTCGCACATTGGTTCTGCGTTTAGCTCAGCCAGGGGTTGGCTGTCAGGTGCTCGCGCTCGAAGGCTTTGATCTGTTCGCTGCGCTGCAAGGTGCTGCCAATCGCATCGAGGCCTAGCATTAATGAAGTCTTGCGCAAGGTATCGATCTCGAACGGGATGACCTGACCATCCTGAAGACGAATCTCCTGCGTTTCGAGATCAACGCTGATCTGCGCGCTGTCCGACTGACTGACAACTTGCCCCAGTCGCTGCAACACCGGTTCTTCGAGGGTAATCAGCAGCACCCCGTTGCGCTGGCAATTGTCATAAAAAATCCCGGCAAAACTGCTGCCGATCAACGCCCGAATCCCCATCTGTTTCAAGCCCCAGACCGCATGTTCGCGACTCGATCCGCAACCAAAATTCGGCCCGACCACCATGAAGCTCGCCCCTTGCCACGCCGGTTGGTTCAGGACGAACCCGGGGTTGAGTGAACCATCCGGTAAAAACCGCAGATCGAAAAACAAGCCACGATCCAGCCCCGCGCGGTCGATACCCTTGAGAAACTGCTTGGGCATGATCACGTCGGTATCGATATTGGCCGCGAGCATCGGGGCGGCCTTGCCGCTGACCTGGGTGAAGGGTTGCAGGCTCATGCGCGGTCTCCAAAGTGGCGGATGTCGGTCAAATGACCGGTGATCGCGGCGGCCGCGACCATGGCAGGGCTCATCAAGTGGGTGCGGGCACCCGCGCCCTGACGGCCTTCGAAATTGCGGTTGGTGCTGGAAGCGCAACGGTCGCCCGGCGCCAGCACGTCGTCGTTCATGGCCAGGCACATCGAGCAGCCGGACTGGCGCCACTCGAACCCGGCATCAATAAAGATCGCCGCCAGGCCTTCGGCTTCGGCCTGATTACGGACGTCGGTGGAACCGGGCACGATCATCGCTCGCACATGCTCGGCGACACGTCTGCCGCGCACCACGCTGGCGGCATCGCGCAGGTCTTCGATGCGAGCGTTGGTGCAGGAACCGATGAAGGCGTGGCTGATGACGATGTCGCTTAGCGGCATCCCGACTTCCAGCCCCATGTAATTCAAGGCGCGGCGCATGTCCTGACGCAGAATAAGATTGCTGACGTCTTGTGGGTCAGGCACGCGAGCGCCGATCGGGGACGCCTGATCCGGGCTGGTGCCCCAGGTGACCATCGGCTCCAGGGCACTGGCGTCGAGGTTTACTTCACGATCGAATTGCGCGCCAGTATCGCTATGCAGGGCACGCCATTTTTCGACGGCGCGCTCCCACGACGGGCCTTTTGGCGCACGGGGCTTGTCCTTGAGGTAGGTGAAGACTTTTTCGTCCGGCGCCATGAACGCGCCGCGCGCGCCGGCCTCTACCGCCATGTTGCAGATGGTCATGCGCGCTTCGACGCTCAGGGCATCAATGGTCGAACCGCAAAACTCAATGGCGTAGCCAGTGGCCCCCGACGCGCCGATCTGGCCGATCAACGCCATGATCACATCCTTGGACGTCAGCCCCGGCGCCAATGCTCCGTCCACTGTCACGCGCATACTTTTCAAGCGCTTGTAGACCAACGTCTGGGACGCCAGCAGGTGTTCGATTTCCGATGTACCAATGCCGAAACCGAACGCACCGAGAGCACCGTACGTGGTGGTGTGGCTGTCGCCGGCGGCAATCACCATGCCCGGCAGGATGAAGCCCTGCTCCGGGGCGATCACGTGTTCGATGCCCTGGCGCTTGTCGAGGATGTCGAGCAGCTCGATGCCGAAATCCCGGCAGTTTTCCGCCAGGTACGACACCTGCCGCGCACCACCGGAGTCCGGCATGGCAGCGATCCGTACAGGCGCCGTCGGGTTGACGTGATCGACCACCGCCAACGCGGTTTCGGCACGCCAGACACCGCGTTTTGCCTCGCGCAGACCGCTGAAGGCCTGAGGGCTGGTGTATTCGTTGATGACCTGGCGATCGATGTACAGCAGGACATGGCCCTGGTCATCGAGGCGACACACCGTGTGGGAATCGATGTGTTTGTCGTAGAGGGTTCTTGCTGGAGTCATGGAAGTACTCGCTCAGGCTCGCGGGTGACAGGCGTCTGCGCTCCATCTTAGGGAGTCGCCCGAGCCCATCAATGGCCTGACAGTGATCCCGTGAACCATGTTTCGTGTTGGATCGGCATCCCCCCGCAATCAAATGAGAATGCAGAACCCCTGTGGGAGCGAGCCTGCTCGCGAAAGCGGTGTGTCAGTCAACGCTGATGGCGACTGAAATGACGCCTTCGCGAGCAGGCTCGCTCCCACAGGGTATGCGCTCGCGGAACGCGAAACATTTTCTTTCATATCCCCCTTCGGGATTTCGGATGCTCATCCGTCTTATATAGATGCAGTCCGCCGCGTAGGCAAAAGCCACGGCCGGGCCTTTCATGGACCTCATCGCTGCGAAGCCCGCAGCAGAGGCCTTCTCATCGAAACAAGACCTTTAATCATGTCGAATAAATCCCGTTCAAAACTCTGGTTTCTGGTCCACAGCTGGCTGGCCTTGCCGATCTGGTTTTTCGTGCTGATCGTCTGCGTGACCGGCACCTTGGCGGTGGTCAGCCAGGAAATCGTCTGGGTGGCCAATCCGCAAATGCGCGCCAGCCAACCCTCGGACGATGCGCCGCTGCTCAACTATGACCAGATCGTCGCTGCGATCAAAAAAGCCGAGCCGAACACCCTGGTCGAGGGCATCAGTCGTCCTGATGAATCGCACTTCGCCCTCGACGTGGACGTCAGTTACCCGGACGGTCGCTCGGTAACGGTTTACGTCAACCCGTACAGCGGCGTGATTCAGGGCACTGCCCCGCAATTCAATTTCAAGGCGTTTACCCGCGCACTGCATGGCTGGTGGCTGGTGCCGTTCACCAACGGTTACAGCTGGGGCTGGTACCTGGTGTCGTTCCTCAGTCTGCCGTTGCTGGCGTCCCTGGTGACCGGGCTGGTGGTCTACAAGCGGTTCTGGAAAGGCTTCTTCCGACCGACCCTGCGCATTCGTCATGGCGCACGGATTTTCTGGGGCGACTTTCACCGGCTCAGCGGCATCTGGTCGATCTGGTTCATCGCAGTGATTTCCATCACCAGCACCTGGTTCCTGATTCAGGCATTCATGTTCGATAACCAGGTATCGATTTCCACTGCGCCGGTGGCGCTGGTGGTCCCACGCGAAAGCGTGCCAGTGAGCGCCGATGGCTCGCCAGCACCGATGATCAGCCTCGAGGCCGCGATTCAGGAGGCCAAGGAACGCATTCCCGGCCTGGACGACAGTTTTGTCAGCATGCCCGCCAATGCCTACAGCTACCTCACGGTGGGCGGTCGCAGTTGGTATCCGCTGATGTTCCAGACCGCCGACATCAACCCCTATAACGGTGACATCGCCGCCACCCGCCTGCTGTCGGACCGTTCCGGCCTGGAGCTGGTGACCGAGTCCATGCGTCCGCTGCACACCGGTGACTTCGGCGGTATCTGGATCAAGCTGATCTGGTTCTTCTTCGGCCTGATCCTGAGCATGATGGTGCTCAGCGGCCTGTTGATCTGGACCAAGCGCACCGCCCTGGCTACGGCCAATGCCCTCAAGCGCCGCCATAAACGCCTACGCAATGAGACTGTTCCGGCCACCCGCCGTGAAACCACGGAGGTCAGCCAATGAGCCTGTTCGCTGCGCAAAAGCCGGGTTCGAAACTGAGCCGTTTCTGGCACAAATGGCGCTTCCATATCAACGTGCTGCTGTTGCTGGTGCCGCTGGGTTTCATGCCCAAGTACTTCGCGGACGCTGCGCTGTTTCGCGGTGATACCGGTTTGGGTGAGCGGGAAATCGGCGAAGTCCAGGTCGGGCCCTGGAGCCTGCGTCTGGCCGAGTTGCGTAACGAAGCACCGAGGCTCGATGGCCCGGCCGGCCACATGAAAAACTTCAACGCCGCGCTGTGCGACAGCTGCCGCGATCAGGTCAAGGCGACTTACCTGCGCATCGGTAAACCGCGCAGCCTGCGCGCCGCCGGTGTGATTTTCTTCGGCACGCCGTACCGCATGGGCGCCATGCTGCCGATCCCGGAAAAAACCAAAGCCGACGCCGAACTGTGGATCACCATGGAAGGCTGGGACGGCGCCATGCATCAGGCATCCATCCCGCTGAACCGGGCATCCCCCGCCACCGTCGAGTGGCTGAACAAACAAGGAGGCAAACCATGACTTTTCGCCCTCTGAGCGTCGTGCTGCTGATGCTCTGCGCCAGTTTCAGCGCCAGCGCCCTGGCCCACAACCCGATGTGCGAATGCAAGTCCATCGACGCCGAACAAATCCAGTGTACCGGCGGGTTCTCCGACGGCAGCGGCGCGCCGGGGGTGACCCTCGACGTGATCGGCTACGACGAAACCATTCTGGTGCCGGGCAAGCTCGGTGCCGATTCGACTCTGACCTTCAAGAAACCCGGCGCGGAATTTTACGTGCTATTCGACGCCGGCCCCGGCCACGTCGTCGAGATCGACCAAGCGGACATCCAGGCCCCATGACCAGCCCAACCACGCAAGTTGTCCGCCCGGCCGGTGCCGGTCATGAAACCCTCTATGTGCTGCTGTTGTGCCTGATGATCCTGGCGGTTGCAGGCTCCGTGGTTGCCTGGCGTGGCGAGCCCCAGGAAGTGAGCAGCGTGAACAGCCACCAGCTGGATGCGCGCCGCGATCTCAGCGCATCCGAGCAAGGCATCTACGCCGACCTGCGGGTAACGCTCGACGAGATTCATCTGCTGCGTCAGGAACAGCAGGCGCTACCCGCCCCTGCAGCCCTCGCCGACGAAGGCTTTGCACCGTTCGCCCAGGACGCCAGTTCCGTCAGTCGCGGCGGCCATGCCTGGCAGTTGCTTGAGGCCAAAGCCTACTTCGGTCAGAGCCAGACGCCAACCGTGGCGGGTTCGTTTCTGATGCGCTTGACCGCTGACGACGATGCACCGGACGTCTGGCTCAACCGTGGCAAAGCCCTTACAGCCCCGACAGACCTCACTGACGCCGCGCTCGAAAGCGCCGGCTGGCAGCAGATCGTCGCGCAATTCGATGCCGGCGTGACCCGCCAGCACCGGCACTGAACCCTCGCCTTCACCCGAGAGAAGACCGCTTTCCCATGCCTATTTCATCTCAACGCCGTCCATTCTTGCGACTGCTGCTGGTCGGCCTGCTGGCTACTTTGCTGACACCACTGGCCAGTGCCGACGACGCCAAGCGCCTTCGCATCGGCATCACCCTGCACCCTTATTACAGCTACGTGGCCAACATCGTCGGCGACAAGGCCGAAGTGGTGCCGTTGATTCCGGCCGGTTTCAATCCACATGCCTACGAGCCCCGGGCCGAAGACATCAAACGCATCAGCGGACTCGACGTCGTCGTGCTCAACGGCGTAGGTCATGACGACTTCGCCGACCGCATGATTGCCGCCAGCGAAACCCCGAACGTGCCGGTGATCGAAGCCAACGAAAACGTGCCGCTGCTGGCCGCCACCGGCACCGCTGCCCGTGGCGCCGGCAAGGTCGTCAATCCACACACCTTCCTGTCGATCAGCGCCTCGATCGCTCAGGTCAACAACATCGCCCGGGAACTGGGCAAGCTTGACCCGGCCAACGCCAAGACCTACACCCAGAACGCCCGCGCTTACGGTAAACGCCTGCGGCAGATGCGCGCCGACGCCCTGGCGAAACTGACCCAGGCACCCAATGCCGAACTGCGAGTCGCCACGGTGCATGCGGCTTATGACTACCTGTTGCGCGAATTCGGCCTGGAAGTGACCGCCGTGGTCGAGCCGGCCCACGGCATCGAACCGAGCCCGAGCCAGCTGAAAAAGACCATCGATCAACTGCGTGAACTGGACGTGAAAGTGATCTTCTCGGAGATGGATTTCCCGTCCACCTACGTCGAGACCATCCAGCGCGAATCCGGGGTGAAGCTGTACCCGCTGTCGCACATTTCCTATGGCGAATACACCGCCGACAAGTACGAAAAGGAAATGACCGGCAACCTCAATACCGTGGTCCGGGCGATTCAGGAGTCTGGCAAATGACTGCTCAAGAATCCCTGACGTTAAAAAGTGCCGGTCCGACCTTGGATTTCGCCGACGTCAGCCTGACCCTCGGCCGCACGACGATCCTCGACAACGTGACCTTTCAAGTCCAGCCCGGCAGCGTGCATGCGTTGGTCGGCCCGAACGGTGGCGGCAAGAGTTCGCTGATCAAGACCCTGCTCGGCCAGATGCCCCATCAGGGGCGCCTGAGCCTGCAATGGCCGGGCACACCCGGGACCATCGGTTATGTGCCTCAGGCGCTGGAATTCGACCGCGGCCTGCCCATGACCGTCGACGATTTCATGGCCGCGATGTGTCAGCGCCGTCCAGCGTTCCTCGGTTTGAGCAAACATTACGCGGCCGCGATCGGCGAGGCGCTGGAACGGGTCGGCATGCAGGACAAACGCAAGCGGCGCATGGGCGCCTTGTCCGGAGGTGAACGCCAGCGGGTGCTGCTGGCTCAGGGGCTGATTCCTGCGCCGCAATTGCTGGTGCTCGACGAACCGATGTCAGCCCTCGATGAAGCGGGCATTCAAGTGTTCGAGCGGCTGCTCGGCGACTGGCGCCAGAGCGGGATCACCGTGCTGTGGATCGAGCATGATCTGGAAGCAGTCGGGCGTCTGGCGGACCGCGTCACCGGGCTCAATCGCCGGGTGCTGTTCGATGCCACACCGAAACAGGGACTGACCCCGGAGCGCCTCCTGACCCTGTTCTCTACCCACCCACGGAGCGCTGTCTGATGAGTTACGAAGCCTTTCGTTTGATGGTCCAGGGCTGGGCATCGTCGGGTTATCTGCCCGAGGCGCTGGCCTATGGATTTGTGGTCAACGCGCTGCTCGCCGGGTTGTTGATCGGGCCGGTGCTGGGCGGTTTGGGCACGTTGGTGGTGGTCAAGCGTTTCGCGTTTTTCTCCGAAGCGGTGGGTCATGCGGCGCTGACGGGCGTGGCCATCGGCATCCTGCTCGGCGAACCGTACACGGGGCCTTACGGCAGCCTGTTCGGTTACTGCCTGCTGTTCGGCATCCTGCTCAACTACCTGCGTAACCGTACGGGTCTTGCGCCGGATACGTTGATCGGTGTGTTTCTGTCGGTGTCCCTGGCATTGGGCGCCAGCCTGCTGCTGATTCTGGCCGGCAAGATCAACGTGCACATCCTCGAAAACGTCCTGTTCGGTTCGGTGCTGACGGTCAACGGCAATGACCTGCTGGTGTTGGCCATCGTCGGGTCGCTGGTCATGGCACTGGCGTTACCGTTGTACAACCGCATCATGCTCGCCAGCTTCAACCCGCAATTGGCGGCGGTGCGCGGTGTCGCGGTGAAGACCCTGGATTATCTGTTTGTGATTCTGGTGACGCTGATCACCGTGGCCGCGGTGAAGGTCATCGGCGCGATTCTGGTCGGTGCGCTGCTGGTGATTCCGGCGGCGGCGGCGCGTTTGTTGAGTCAGTCGCTGAAGGGCTTCTTCTGGTGTTCGGTGTTGATCGCCACGGTCAGCACCCTATGCGGGATCCTTGCGCCGATTGTCTTTGACCTGCCTATCCCATCCGGCGCCGCGATCATTCTGGTGGCCGGTATCGCCTTCGCCCTGGCCGCCATCGCTCGTGGCGTCGTCCCCAGCCTGAAAGGGAACCTTGGATAAATGTCTTTTTCTCTGCGTCAACTGACCCTCGCCGTTGCTCTGTGTGGGCTGGTCAATACCACCTTTGCGGCTGACAGCGCCAAACCACTGCGGGTGCTGGCGTCCTTGCCGATCACATACGGGTTGGGCGAAGTCTTGCTCAAGGGCACCGACATCAGCCTTGAGCGCGCGGCGCCAGCCAACCTGCCCGGCAGCCGTCAGACCGCCTACTTCACTGGCCGTGGCGCTCCGGCGCTGGCCAAACTGGCGACCGATGCCGATGCGGTGATCGGCCTGCGCTCGTTATGGGCGGATGACCCGCTGTACCCGATCTCCCGGCGCAGCAACATCCGTATCGTCGAAGTCGATGCCGCGCGCCCGGTGGACGGGGCCCTGCCCGGCATTGCCGTGCAGCCTGGCAACAAGGTCGACGGGTTGAACAGCCAGCCGTGGTTTTCCAGTAACAACATGGGGCGGATGGCGGACGTGATGGCCGCGGACCTGGTGCGCCTGGCGCCAGCGGCCAAGCCCAAGATCGAGGCCAACCTGGCGACGCTGAAACAGCGTTTGCTCAAGCTCAGTGCGGACAGCGAAGCGCGGCTGGCCAGTGCCGACAACCTCAGCGTGATGAGCCTCAGTGATCACTTTGGCTACCTGATCGGCGGCCTCAACCTGGAACTGATCGGTCTCGATGCGCGACCGGATGCCGAGTGGACTCCCGAAGCGCTCAAACAATTGGGCGCAACGCTCAAGGACAATGACGTGGCGGTGGTGTTGCATCATCGACAGCCGTCGGACGCGGTAAAAGCGGTGATTGCCGAGGCCGGTAGCCGGCTGGTGGTGTTGAGCATCGATGCCGCGGACCCGGTGACCGAGCTGGAGGGCAATGTGGATCTGGTGATCAAGGGGTTGAGTGACGGGCCAGCCGCCTAAACTCAAAACCCGACAAAATGCCCGCTGGCCCTACAGCTCAGCGGGCATTGATCAAGGTTGCGAAGCCAGGGCTTTCTCCACCGCTGCAATAAACTCGGGATCGTCAGGCTTGGTCAGGCTGGAGAAATTGGCGATCACCTTGCCCTTGCGATCGACCACATACTTGTAGAAGTTCCACTTCGGCGCGGTGCTCTGCTTGGCGAGGACTTTGAACAAATGAGTCGCGTCGTCACCGCGGACTTTCTGCGGGTCGGTCATGGTGAAGGTCACGCCGTAATTCACATAGCAGACCTTGGCGGTCTCAGCGCCGTCCTTGGACTCCTGCTTGAAGTCGTTGGACGGAACGCCGATCACCTCCAGCCCCTGATCCTTGTAGCGCTGATTCAACGCCTCAAGGCTTTTGAACTGCGGGGCGAAGCCACAGAAGCTCGCGGTATTGACCACCACCAGCGGCTTGCCGGCGAAGCGCTGGCACAGGTCGATGGATTCATTCGCACGGAGTTTGGGCAACGAGCCTTGCAAAAGCGCCGGGCACTCTGCCGCTTGAGCCCATCCGCTGAACGCTGCCAGTAACGCGGGAATTGCAAGCCAACGCATCAACATGTCGGTGCATCCTTGAGAAGTCGTCAAAAACGAAGTTACTCGCCCTCACATCCTCCTAGCAAGCACCCATGCCCAACTGCATCAATGCCAGCCCGCCCTGATGCCAGCCCCACCACGCCAGGCCGAGCAGCAAGACGCCGCCAGCAAAAATGGCGAGGCGTGGCCAGAGACTGTTCATATCGCACTCAACCTTGTTTGCAGACGCGCCACCGGCTGCTCACGCACCGGCCAGTTCAGCGCGGCGGCCAACAGACTCAAGAGAATCGCTACCTGCCAGATCAAGTCATAGCTCCCGGTTCGGTCATACACCACCCCGCCCAACCAGCCGCCGAGGAACGATCCGAGCTGGTGAAACAGAAAAACAATCCCGCCCAGCATGGACAGATTTCGCACGCCGAACAAGGTCGCCACGGTGCCGTTGGTCAAGGGAACGGTCGACAACCACAGGAAGCCCATCGTCATGCCGAACAGGTACGCCGTGGTCGTCGTGACCGGCGCCCACAGGAACAGCCCGATCACCACCGCTCGCAGCAGATACAGGCCGGTGAGCAAACGTGGCTTGGACATCCGCCCGCCGAGCCAACCGGCAGTGTAAGTACCGAAGATATTGAACAGCCCGATCAACGCCAGCACCGTGGTGCCGACGGTCGCCGGAAGATGTTGGTCCACCAGATAAGCCGGCAGGTGCACGCCGATGAACACCACTTGAAAACCGCAGACAAAAAAGCCGAACGCCAGCAGCCAGAACCCCGAATGGGAGCAAGCCTCGTGCAGCGCTTCGCGAAGCGTTTGCTCATGACCAAGAACCGGCAGCGGTTTGTCCTTGAGCATGCTCACCAGCGGCACGATCAGCGCCACCAGCAGGCCCAGCACCAGCAATGCTGCAGACCAGCCGAGCCAGCCGATCAACCCCAGCGTGCCAGGTAACATGGCGAACTGGCCGAACGAACCGGCGGCGCTGGCAATGCCCATGCCCATGCTGCGTTTCTCCGGCGGCACCGCGCGCCCGACCACGCCGAGGATCACCGAAAACGAAGTACCGGACAGGCCGATGCCGATCAATAAACCGGCGCTCAGGGACAAGGTCACGGCCGAGTCGGACAGGCCCATGAACGCCAGACCCAACGCGTACAAAACACCACCGATCGCCACCACTTTCGCCGCACCGAAGCGGTCGGCCAGCGCGCCGGTGAATGGCTGCGCCAGACCCCAGATCAGGTTTTGCAAGGCGATGGCGAAAGCGAATGTTTGACGCCCCCAGCCGAACTCGGCGCTCATCGGCGCCAGAAACAGCCCGAAGCCGTGCCGCACGCCCAGAGACAACGCCAGAATCAGCGCACTCCCCAACAGAACCCAACCGCACGTACGCCACATCGATGTCATTCTTGTTCTCCGGTAGCGGGTATATACCCGCTTAAGATCGAAAAAACTGGCATCAAGCCAGTTCGTCCAGCAGTTTCAGCAATGTTTCGCGTTTCTCGGCGCCCAGACGGTCAGTCAACCGCTGTTGCGCTGCTTCCCAGGCCGGCAACGCAGCTTTCAGGCGTTCAGCACCGGCCTCGGTGAGCTTCACGATCCGGTTGCGCATGTCCGCGCCCTCGACCAGCGTCACCAGGCCTTCACCTTCCAGCACCCGCAAATTACGCCCCAGGGTGCTGCGATCCAGGCCCATGGCCTCGGCGAGGGTGGAAATACTCGGTTGATCCAGACGCTGCAGATTGCACAGCAGAGAATACTGGGCAACGTTGATCCCGAAGCCGTCGAGAGCGCCGTCGTAGTGCCTGCTGACGCCACGAGCGGCGCGACGCAGGTTGATGCATAAACATTGGGAGTCGAGCATAGTGCGTGTATATACCCGCGAGTGTGTTAAATCAAGTTTCAGAGGAATTTTAACCAGAGACTGGACGGTGTCTGGCAGGCCGCCTTCGCGAGCAGGCTCGCTCCCACAAGGGATCGGCGTCGTACACAAATTCTATATCCACTGGAGATCAAAAATGTGGGAGCGAGCCTGCTCGCGAAGAGGCCAGCATATTCGCTAGATGAGCATCAGGCCAACGCCAGCCCCACCAACACCGCAACCTCCAGCAATTCCAGCATCGCCCCCGCCGTATCGCCCGTCGTCCCGCCCAATCGCCGCAGCATCACCTGCCGCAACCAGACAAAAACCAGCACCGCCAGCACCACTGCCAAGACACCGCTGAAACCAGCGATCAGAACACAGGCCAACGCACTGACCGCCAACACGTGCTTACCCGTCGACCGCGGCAAATGATCGGCCAGTGCCTGGCCCAAACCACCGGGACGCACATAAGGCGTGGTCATGAACAACCCCAACAGCGCAGCGCGCCCGATCAACGGAACGATGATCAGGGTAGCGGCCTGCTGCTCGATCAATGCCAGCATCGCGGCGAATTTGAGCAGCAACACCAGCACCAGCGTCACGACCGCGATCGGCCCGCTACGCGGGTCTTTCATGATGGTCAGGGTGCGCTCACGGTCGCCGAACCCACCGAGCCACGCATCGGCGCTGTCGGCCAGGCCGTCCAGGTGCAGCGCACCACTGAGCAATACCCAAACCGTCAACAGCAATGCCGTGTGAAGCAACAACGGTGTGCCCAGCAAAACCCAGTTCAGCGCCCACAAGATCGCACCGAACAGCAGGCCGACCAACGGATAAAACAGCAGCGACCGCCCGAGCTCCTGAGGTGCCGGCATGCCCGGCAGACGAATCGGCAGACTGCTCAAAAATTGCAGGGCGATCCAGAACGGCAACATGCTCAGCTCGCTTCCGTTAACAAGACGCCGGATTCGACCGACAGCGAAAACAACGCACCATGGCCGACTTCAACGTTGAGCAACTGCTCACGGGGCAATCCCCGCGCCTGAGCCAGCAACAAACGCATGACTCCGCCATGACTGATCAGCAACACCCGCTCGCCCGCGTAGGCGCTATGCAAACGCTCAATCGCCGCCAGCACCCGCGTCGAAAAATCCAGCACCTGCTCGCCTTGCGGTGGGGTAAATGAATAGGGATCAGCCCAGAACAGTCCCAGCGCCTGGGCATCGATTTGCATCAGCGCCGCAGCGCTCTGCCCTTCCCAGGCGCCAAAGTGCAGCTCCTGCAGATCTTTATCCAATTGCACCGGCAAACCCAGTTGCGCACCGAGTTCTTCAGCGAACCGTGCACAACGTTGCAACGGCGAACTGACCAAGCGATCCCAAGGCCCCTGCTCGACCACGGCCGCACGCATCTGCGCCCAACCGGTGTCGGTCAGCGCGTCGTCGAGGCTGCCGCGCAAGCCACCACCGAGTTCGGTTTCGCCGTGGCGCAATAGATCGAGACGCAAGGTCATGCCGGACGATCCGCCACCGCAGCTTCGGCGAAGGTCGCCATCTGCCCGTGAAGGTCGCAGGCCAGACGCAGCAACGGCACCGCCAATGCGGCCCCGCTGCCCTCGCCCAGGCGCAGCCCGAGGTCCAGCAACGGCTCGGCATTCAGGGTTTCCAGCACATGACGATGACCCGGCTCGGCACCGCGATGACCAAACAACAGCCACTGGCGACACTCCGGATTCAAGCGCACCGCCACCAGCGCTGCGACGCTGCAAATGAAGCCGTCCACCAACACCGCGACGCCTTCCTGGGCACAGGCCAGATAGGCGCCGACCAGCGCGGCGATTTCAAAGCCGCCGAGGTTGAACATCGTCTGCAAAGCATCACCGCGCTGAGCGCTGTGCAACGCCAACGCACGTTCGATGACCTGGGCTTTATGACTGACACCCGCCGCGTTCAGCCCGGTGCCCGGTCCGACCAGGTGCACCACCGGGCAATCGAGCAACGCACAGGCTAACGCACTGGCCGCAGTGGTGTTGCCGATGCCCATCTCACCACCGATGAACAACTGCGCGCCCGCCGCGATGGCGCGTTGCACACTGTCGCGGCCGGCCTGCAAGGCGCGTTCAGCCTGGGCCCGAGTCATGGCCGGACCTTCGACAAAATTCGCCGTGCCCGGGCCGACATTCAAGTGGCGTACACCCGGCAGATTCAGCGTTGGCGTGATGGTGCCGAGGTCGACCACTTCAAGGGAGGCCCCGAGCTGTCGCGCCAACACACTGATCGCCGCCCCCCCGCTGACGAAGTTGTGCAACATCTGCCCGGTGACTTTCTGGGGAAACGCCGACACCCCTTCGGCGACCACGCCATGGTCACCGGCAAAAATCGCGATCCACAGCTGATCCAGAGTCGGCTTGACCCGCCCCTGCAACCCGGCCAATTGCACCGCCACCGACTCCAGCCGACCGAGAGAGCCGGCCGGTTTGGTCAGCTGCTGTTGACGCGCCTCGGCCTGTTCGACGGCTGCTGCATCGATCGGCTTGCACGGGTTCAGCCACCAGGTTTGAGTCATAACGCAGTTCCTTTCAAAGTCAGGGGCAGGCCGGCGACGGTCAGGACGACTCGCTGACAGCGCTCGGCCAACGCTTGATGCAGCCAACCGGCTTCATCGACATAGCGGCGAGTCAATTCGCCCAGCGGCACGACACCCATTCCGGTCTCGTTGCTGACAAAAATGATTTCACCCGGCAACGACGCCAGGCACTCCAGCAAAGCATCACGCTCGGCGTTCAGACGCTCGGGGTTGTCGAGCATCAGCAGATTGGTCAGCCACAAGGTCAGGCAATCCACCAGCAGGCAGCGATCGGTGCTGGCGGCTTCGCGCAGGACGCGAGCGAGTTCCAGAGGCTCTTCGACCAACTCCCATTCGGCCGGACGACGGGCGCGGTGATGGGCAACCCGTTCGCTCATTTCGCCGTCGAGGGGTTGGCTGGTGGCGATGTAGGTCACGGCCAGACCACTGTCGGAGGCGAGTTTTTCGGCCAGGCGACTTTTGCCGGAGCGGGCGCCGCCGAGGATCAGTTGCAGCATGGTTCATTCCTTAAATTGTGCGGTGGGGCGACTTCCGTCTTCGCGAGCAATCCCGCTCCCACATTGGAATGCGATCAACTGTGGGAGCGAGCCTGCTCGCGAAGAGGCCAGCCCATTCACCCTAAAATCCGCAGAGCTCACGCAACAACCCGGTATCCAGATGCTGCTCCACCAGATCCGCCAACCGCTCGATATCGCGCTCACGCAACGCGTGGTAATCCACTTCCTGCACATTCTGTAAACCGGCCCAGCGCAACAGCGCGCTGCACGCCGCGGGCGATTCAAACAGGCCATGCAGATAGGTGCCGAAAATCTGCCCATCGACACTTTGCGCGCCATCGCAACGACCGTCATCCAGCTGCACGGCAGCGTTTTCCAGCGCCGGCCCGGTGGTCACGCCGGCATGAATTTCATAGCCGCTGACTTGCGCATTCTCCAAAGCCAGACGACCGCGCACATTGCGCAATTGCTTCTCTTCTTCGAGCTGCGTCTGGAACGCCAGCAAGCCTAAACCGGCACTGGAACCCGGCGCGCCTTCGAGGCCCAGCGGGTCGTGGACCTGTTCACCGAGCATTTGCAGACCGCCGCAAATCCCCAGCACTTTTCCGCCGTAGCGCAGGTGCCGGGCGATGGCGGTGTCCCAACCATTGGCGCGCAGATACGCAAGATCACTGCGCACGCTTTTCGAGCCGGGGAGAATAATCAGGTCGGCGGGCGCAATCGCCTGGCCGGGGCCGATGAATTGCAGGTCCACTTGCGGGTGCAAGCGCAGCGGATCGAAATCGGTGTGATTGCTGATGCGTGGCAGCACCGGCACCAGCACTTTCAACACCTGATCGGCCTTGTCAGCCTGGCGCTGATCGATGCCGTCCTCGGCTTCAAGATGCAGGTCCATCACGTAAGGCAGCACGCCGATCACCGGTTTACCGGTGCGCTCCTCCAGCCAGTCGAGACCGGGTTGTAGCAGGGCGATGTCACCGCGAAAACGGTTGATGATGAAGCCTTTGACCCGCGCCTGCTCGGTCGGCGACAGCAGCTCCAGGGTGCCGACCAAATGCGCGAAAACGCCGCCACGATTGATGTCGGCGATCAACACCACCGGGCAGTCCACCGCCTCGGCAAAGCCCATGTTGGCGATGTCGCCGGCGCGCAGATTGATCTCGGCCGGCGAACCAGCGCCTTCGACCATCACCACCGGATACGCCGCGCTCAGCCGGGCATGGGAGGCCAACACTGCTTGCATCGCAATGGCTTTGTAGTCGTGATAGGCAACCGCGTTCATCGTCGTGACCGCACGACCATGGATGATCACCTGAGCACCGGTGTCGCTGTTGGGTTTGAGCAGCACCGGGTTCATGTCGGTGTGCGGCTGAAGATTCGCGGCCTGGGCCTGCACCGCTTGCGCGCGACCAATCTCACCACCGTCCGCCGTCACCGCGCTGTTGAGCGCCATGTTCTGCGGTTTGAACGGCACGACGCTGACGCCCTGACGGACAACCCAACGACACAGCGCCGTCACCAGCGTGCTTTTACCGGCATCGGAAGTGGTGCCTTGCACCATCAACGTCGTCATTGGGTTTCCCTGGCGAAGGCTTCGAATGCGGCGGCGAGACGTACCCAGTCGGCTTCATCGCCAGGCAAGCCAAAACGCAAACTGTTGGTATGGGCGAACAACCGCAGCAGAATGCCGCGCCGAGCCATGAATTCATGCAGCTCTTCAGCACGGTCAGTGGTCAGCCATTGAAACAGCGCGCAACCACCCTGGGGTTTGAAACCGTGCTGCTCAAGCAGCAGCGCCAGACGTTCGCTGGCCTCTTCGGTACGCACCCGTTGCCGGGCATGCCCTTCGGTGTCCAGCAGACAGGCCTGGCCCAACACCCGGGTCGGTCCGCTGACCGCCCACGGGCCTACTTGCTCGGCCAGCAACTTAAGCAATTTACGCTCGGCCAGTACGAACCCCAAGCGGACTCCGGCCAGGCCGAAAAACTTGCCGAAGGAGCGCAGCACGATCAAACCGACCTGATGGGCAAACGGTGCCAGGCTCAGCTGCGGGGTGTTGTCCATGAAGGCCTCGTCCACCACCAGCCAGCCACCGCGCTGGGCCAGTCGCGAGTGCCAGTCGAGCAGCCGACTCGGTTCCAGGCTTAGTCCTGTTGGATTGTTCGGGTTGACCACCACCAACACGTCGAGACTGTCGAGAAAGAAGTCGACTTCCTGCTCCAGCATTTCACGCACGATGTAGCCACTGCGGCGCCACGCTTCGGCATGTTCGGCGTAACACGGCGACAGCACGCCGACCTTGCCGGCACGGCGCAAACGCGGCAGCAACTGGATCGCCATTTGCGACCCCGCCACCGGCAGCACCTGGACGGCACCGTAGTAATCGCAGGCTGCCTGCTCCAGACCGTCATCGGTTTCCGGCAACCGCGCCCAGGCCCGTAGCGGGATTTCCGCGACCGCAAATGGCCAAGGCGCGAGGCCGCTGGACAGGTCAAGCCAATCAGCTTCGGCAATGCCGTATTCAAGTGCCGCCTTACGTAACCGACCACCGTGCTCAAGCATAGAATTCAGCCCCCACGCAGAGAATCAGCAGCCATAACCATACCCCGCGCTGGACCAATTGCCAGCCGCGATCGATGGAGTCGGCATCCGCTGGCACGCCCTCGCCCAGTTGCGGACGCTGATGAAGTTCACCGTGATAGATCGCCGCCCCGCCCAACTCGACGCCAAGCGCACCAGCACCGGCGGCCATCACCGGGCCGGCATTCGGGCTGTCCCAGGTCGGGCCTTGAGTGCGCCAGCATTTCAGTGCCAGTCGGGTTTTACCCAGCAGCGCGTAGGTCAACGCCACCAGGCGTGCAGGAATGTAGTTGAGGACGTCGTCGATCTTCGCCGCCGCCCAGCCGAAACGTTCGAAGCGTTCGTTGCGATAGCCCCACATGGCGTCGAGGGTGTTGCTCAACCGGTAGAGCACCACGCCGGGGGCGCCGGCCACGGCAAACCAGAACAGCGCGGCAAATACCGCGTCGCTGCCGTTCTCCAGCACCGATTCGGTGGCGGCACGGGCGACTTCGGTTTTATCCAGTTCGCTGGTCTGGCGACTGACCAGATAACCCACGCGCGTGCGTGCTTCTTCAAGATCATCACTGCGCAGGGCTTTGGCCACAGGCTCGACATGTTCGCCAAGGCTGCGCATACCGAGCGCGCAATAGAGCGCAAGAATCTCGACGATCCAGCCGATATAAGGCGCCCAGGAAAATGCGGTGGCGAACAACGTCAGCGGCAACACTGCGATCACCCAGGCGGTGACGCCATGGCTGCGCCAGCCTCGGCCACCGCCATTGAAACGTTCCTCGATGCGCTCGGCAAAACGGCCGAACGCCACCAGCGGATGCCAGCGTTTGGGTTCACCCAGCAGCGCATCCAGCGCAACTGCGGCGACACTCAACAACGCCACACTCATTGACTCACTCCCCAATAATTTTCATACAGCAATTCGCTCAGCGGACGCGCCTGCGCCCAGCCTTCGAGTACCAGCATCGGCGCCGGATAGAATGTCTTGACCGGGCCCAGGCAAAGGACGGCCAACGGCTTGGCGCCTGCGGGCAAACCCAGCAAGTCTGCCAGTGCTTGCGGCTCGAACAGCGACACCCAGCCCATGCCGAGTCCTTCGGCGCGGGACGCCAGCCACAGGTTTTGAATCGCACAGGACAACGAGGCCATGTCCATTTCCGGCAAGGTGCGACGACCGAAGATGTGCCGCTCGCGATCATCCATCAGGGCGGCGACCAGCACCTCGGCGCAATCGTTGATGCCTTCGACCTTGAGCTTCATGAATTCGTCGGTACGCTCGCCGAGGGCTTCGGCGGTGCGGATGCGTTCTTCTTCCACCAGCTGCTGGATTTTGCCGCGCAGAGCCCGGTCGCTGATGCGGATGAACCGCCAGGGCTGCATCAGGCCGACACTTGGTGCCTGGTGTGCGGCTTCGAGCAGGCGCCGGAGTAATTCAGGCTCAACTGTGCCGCCGCTGAAGTGGCGCATGTCGCGGCGTTCGCCGATAGCGCGATAAACCGCTTCGCGTTCGGCTTGGCTGAATGCGTGGTCAGTCATGGCCTCTTCGCGGGCAAGCCCGCTCCCACAGGGTGTGTGTAATTCATTGTGGGAGCGGGCCTGCTCGCGAAGGCGGCCTCAAGGTCAGGCGCAAACAGCGCGGCAATCGCCAATGGGTTGGACGGGAAATAAAAGTGCACATAAGAGGCGGTCATCCGCCCCTGACGATAAACCGCCTCCGCCCCGCGCCCGCCGTTCGGGCTCAGGCCACGAGCAATCGGCTCAAGCCCGGTGCTGGTCAGCGAGTGATGATAGGTGTGCCCGCGCAACGAACCTTCCGGCAGCTCGACCGCTTGCAGTGCCAACGCCGCCAGACGCTTTTGCATCACCGCATCCCCCGCCAGCAAGCCGACCAATTCAGCGCGGGTGCCCTCAACATCGGTCAACGAATCGAGCAGATACAGCATGCCACCACACTCGGCCAGCAACGGTTTACCCGCCGCGTGGTGAGCGCGGATCGCGGTCAGCATCGAGGTGTTCCGAGACAGGGCGACATGGTGCAGCTCTGGATAACCACCCGGCAAATAAAGGCTGTCCGCTTCCGGCAACCCGGCGTCACGGATCGGTGAGAAAAACAGCAACTGCGCGCCCATCGCTCGCAGCAAATCCAGGCTCGCGCCATAAGTGAAGGCAAACGCTTCGTCACGGGCCACAGCGATGCGCACACCGGCCAATAAAGGTTCGGCAGCGATCACATCAGGAGCTGCGAACTCCACCGCCGGCGGCAATGCGACCTCGCAGCTGCTGGCCAGTGCATCGGCCGCCGCATCGAGACGCAGATCGAGATCATTCAACTCACTGGCCTGGACCAGACCCAAATGACGACTCGGCAATTCGATCCCGGTTTCCCGGGACAAGGCGCCGTACCAGCGCAAACCTTCAGTGAGGCTGCCTTCGAGCAATTGCGCATGGCGCAAGGTGCCAACCCGGTTGGCCAACACCCCGGCAAACGGCAAGTCCGGCTGATATTTCGCCAGCCCCAACGCCAGTGCACCAAAGGTCTGGGCCATGGCGGTGCCGTCGATCACTCCGAGCACCGGCACACCGAAGTGCCGCGCCAGATCAGCACTGGACGGCGTACCGTCGAACAGCCCCATGACACCTTCGATGAGGATCAAATCGGCTTCGCCAGCGGCTTCCCACAACAGTCGTCGACTTTCCTGCTCGCCGACCATCCACATGTCCAGTTGATAGACCGGCGCACCGCTGGCGCGCTCGAGAATCATCGGGTCGAGAAAGTCCGGGCCGCATTTGAACACCCGAACCTTGCGCCCTTGATTGCGATGCAAACGGGCGAGCGCGGCGGTCACGGTGGTCTTGCCCTGACCGGAGGCCGGCGCGGCAATCAATACCGCCGGGCAATGACGTGGTTGATTCACAGCTCGACGCCTTTTTGCGCTTTGATCCCGGCCTGAAAGGCGTGCTTGATGACGCCCATTTCGGTAACGGTGTCAGCCAGTTCGATCATTTCCGGCTTGGCGCCGCGACCGGTGACCACCACGTGCTGCATCGGCGGACGCGCCTGCAAATCGCTGAGCACCTGATCGAGGTCGAGGTAACCGTGCTTGAGGGCGATGTTCAATTCATCCAGTACAACCAGACCGATGGACGGATCATTCAGCAGTTCCCGGGACACGGCCCAGGCGGCTTCGGCGGCGGCGATGTCACGCTGACGGTCCTGGGTTTCCCAGGTGAAGCCCTCGCCCATCACATGAAAACGCACCTGCTCGGGGAAGCGGCGGAAGAATAACTCTTCGCCGGTGCTGTTGCGACCCTTGATGAATTGCACCACACCACACTGCATGCCGTGGCCCATAGACCGGGCGAGCATGCCGAAGGCCGAGCTGCTCTTGCCTTTGCCGTTGCCGGTCAGCACCAGTAGCAGGCCGCATTCATTCGGGGAGTTGGCGATGCGTTCGTCGATCACGGCTTTTTTGCGCTGCATGCGTGCCAGATGGCGTTCGTCACGATCGGGGGTATCAGTCATGGGGAGCTCTCCGTTGAGGCTGGATAACGGCGGGCAGGCACAAGAATAGACGGCAAAAGCCTGGCATCGCCCACCGTGATGCCGCTGGATGGATCAGGCCGGTCTCCGGGCTCATGAGCGGCGTGATGCCTGACTGCGCGCCTTCCCATGTCGACATTCGACACAGTGGCTCAAGGCGCAGTCTTCACTCATTTACCGTTGCGGGGGCAGCGCCGGGATTGTGGGCCTTCATCAATTGAAGGGGTCACTCACCGGCTTCCCTGTTTCACTCTGTCGACCTAGGTCACAGAGCACCTGAAACAAGCCGCGAAGGTTAGAGGGTTGGGGATGGAGCGTCAATTGAAGACGGGCGGGCTGCGAGCGAATAACTGCCGTCGATCAATTTACTGACGCCAATCTTGTGTCACACTCTCAGCGGTGATATCAAAGAGCCACAATCTCACAACACAATAACAAGGGTGAGCCACATGCAAGGCATGATCATCAGCAATCCGAAGCTGGAATTCCTGCGACCGGTGCTGGAACGCTGGTTTGACTGTATCGATCGTTACAACGCTGTGCGCGGCGATAATGACACACCTTACTGGTTCGACGAAAAAGCCAATCTGGGCCTGCTCTCCGCCGCTGCCTGGATGGCGGAAATGGTCACGCTGCAACATACGCCGACGCGCAAGCAGAACGAAGAAGGTGAACGCAACGCCCGCGCCGATCTGTTTATCGCAACTGCCGAAGAGCGCGCCTACCTTCAAGTCACGCAGCGCTGGCCCCGGGTCAATGGCCTGAAACTGACTCAGGCCCTGGTCGACATCACCAGCGACGCAAAAAAAATCAGTTACGCCAGCGATCTGAAACTCGGTTGCCTGTTCGTCGCACCGCAAAAGGCCCAGCAAAGCGCCACCCCGGAAGAACTGCAGGACATGGTCGACGATCTGCAAAAGGAACATTCCTGCGCCGTGGCCTGGTACTTCCCTTACGCCTACCGCAAGTTACGCAACGAAGCCGGCAACTATCACCCCGGCATCGCCGTGCTGCTCAGGGAAGCCCGCGGCTGACCGGTTGAACCATCTCGTGTCTAAACTTCTCTATGATTAGGTCAATGCATTCATAGGGAAGATCAGCATGCGCAAGCCCCAGCTCGTTCTCGTCATCGTGCTCGCCGGAGGGCTTGCCGCCTGTGGTGAAACCTCCCGCCTGCAAGTCTCCGACGGCACCGGTCCCTCCCCCAAGCTGCCAGAACCCAACAAGACCCTGATCCCGACGGTGAACATCGCCCCGGCGATCGGTTGGCCCGCTGGCGCGAAACCCACCGCCGCGACGGGGACTCAAGTGGCAGCGTTTGCTGAAGGTCTCGACCACCCGCGCTGGCTCTACGTGCTGCCTAACGGCGATGTGCTGGTTGCCGAAACCAACGCGCCGCCAAAACCCGATGACGGCAAAGGCATTCGTGGCTGGGTCATGGGCAAAGTCATGGGCCGTGCCGGTGCCGGCGTACCCAGTCCGAACCGCATTACATTGCTGCGGGACAAGGACCACGACGGCATCGCCGAAACCCGCACGGTGTTCCTGGAAAACCTCAACTCGCCATTCGGCATGACGCTGGTCGGTAATGACTTGTACGTCGCCGACACCGACCGCTTGTTGCGATTCCACTACGAAAACGGTGATACGGCGATCAAGTCGCAGCCGATGAAGGTGATTGATTTGCCAGGCGGTACGCTGAATCACCACTGGACCAAAAACGTCATCGCCAGCAAGGACGGCAGCAAGCTGTACGTCACGGTGGGCTCCAATAGCAACGTCGCTGAAAACGGCATGGACCAGGAAGTAGGCCGCGCGGCGATCTGGGAAGTGGATCGCGCCACCGGCAACCATCGGATCTTCGCTTCAGGGATTCGCAATCCGAACGGCCTGGCCTGGGAGCCTCAGAGCGGTGCACTGTGGACAGCCGTCAATGAGCGAGACGAAATCGGTAGCGACCTGGTGCCGGACTACATCACGTCAGTCAAAGACGGCGGGTTCTACGGCTGGCCTTACAGCTATTACGGCCAGCACGTCGACATTCGCGTCGAGCCGCAAGACCCGGACCTGGTGGCCAAGGCCATTGCTCCGGATTATGCGGTGGGCCCGCATACCGCGTCGCTGGGCCTGACGTTTGCTGAAGGCAACACACTTCCAGCGCAGTTCAAGGAAGGCGCATTCATCGGCCAGCACGGTTCGTGGAACCGCAAGCCGCACAGTGGCTACAAAGTGATTTTCGTACCGTTCAGCGCAGGCAAACCGACCGGGCAGCCGGTTGATGTGCTCACCGGCTTTCTCAATGACGATGAAAAAGCCATGGGCCGTCCGGTGGGCGTGGTGATTGATCAGCAGGGTGATTTGTTGGTGGCGGATGACGTGGGGAACACGGTGTGGCGAGTGTCTGCAACCAAATAACTGCTACCGACAAGACCGCGTATAGCGCTTGCGACAGAGTGTGAGCCCATCCCCCAACGGCAACAGCGACGGATCCACACGCGAGTCATCTTTCAAGGCGCGATTGAGCGCCTGGATGGCTCGGGTGTCTTCGCTCTCGGGATTCTCCTCAAGCACCCGCCCACTCCACAGCGTGTTATCGAACACCGCCAGACCGCCGACGCGCAGCAGACGTAATGCGTGCTCCAGATAGGCAGGGTAGTTGGCCTTGTCGGCATCGATGAAAACCAGATCGAACGGCTCATGCTGATCCAGCTGAGCGAGGGTTTCCAGCGCGGGCGCCAGACGCAGATCAATCCGTTTGGATAGCCCCGCCTCCTGCCAGTAACGGCGGGCGGTGACGTTGTAGTCGCCCGGGATATCACAGCAAATCAACGAACCGTCCTCCGGCAATGCCGCCGCCATGCATAAGGCGCTGCAACCGGTGAAGGTGCCGACTTCCAGCAGGCGCTTGGCGCCGATGAGTTTCACCAGTAGCGCAAGAAACTGCCCCTGCTCCGGTGCTACCTGCCAACGTGCCATGGGCAGCGCCTGGGTTTCGTCGCGCAAACGCTTGAGCAACGGCGTTTCGCGCAGGGAAACGTCGAGCAGGTATTGATACAGGGAATCGTCGAGATTGAGTGTGCGAGCGGTCATGACAACCTCTAGGGATTGCGTGCCAGATGCTCAGGCTGCAGAACGCGCTTGGCGCTGAGATAGGCTTTCTGCCAATAGGCTTTGGACAAGCTGTCGAGCTTCACCGTACCGCCGGTCGCCGGCGCGTGGACGAAGCGTCCTTCACCAACATAGATCCCGGCGTGACTGACCTGGGAACCGCCATTGGTGGCGAAGAAGATCAGGTCACCGGTTTGCAGACCTTCCTTGCCCACACTGGCCGCCTGCATGCTGATCATCTCGCGCGTGGTGCGCGGCAGGGAGATGCCGGCGACATCACGATAAACATAACCGATCAGACCACTGCAATCGAATCCAGAATCTGGCGTGTTGCCGCCCCAGCGATACGGCGTGCCCACCAGGCCGAGCGCGCGAAATAGCACGTCTTCTGCTTCAGGGGAGAATGCTTGGGAGGAGCTGAATATAATCGGAGCGCGAACCACCGGCACGGGAGGCGGTGTGCGACTGGCGCAGGCGCTGAGCAGCGCTGCGAAGAACATGATTGCGAGGCGGGCCGACGTCGACATGGCAGAACATCCTGATCTGGCTGCGGCTTTTTCTGCAAGGGACGCAGAAAAGAAAACCGCCTACGCAGAGCGCAGGCGGTTTGCCATCAATAATAGATCTGGATTCTAGCGGCTATGCGGCAAACTTCAAGTAAGACTTTAAGTTCACCTTACAAACTGTCCGCTTATTTGCGCGCCGTGACGATAGGCGTGGCCGCATTCGGTGCCATCGCGAGTGCGCGCTTGGCTTCGATGAAGGTCTTGCTCCAGTAGCTGTCACCCAGGCTATCGATTCGGACACCACCACTGCGGCGGCTGCTGGAATGGATGAACTGGTTGTCACCCAGGTAGATACCAGCGTGACTGACGCGACCGCGACGGCCATTGGTGGCGAAAAACAGCAAGTCGCCTGGTTCCAGCTTGCTGCGGGAAACCAGCGGAGCGTCCACGTTGATCATTTCGCGAGTGGAGCGCGGCAGGTTCATACCGGCCTCTTCGCGAAACAGATATCCGATGAAGCCGCTGCAATCAAAACCAGCCTCGGAGGTGCCGCCGAAACGGTAACGGGTACCGATCAGGGACATGCCACGTTCGAGAATGCTATCGGCTAGTACTGGGAGCTGGTAGGACTTGCCGCCAGCGAAGTCTGCCAGTTCTTTTTCGGTGGCCGCTTCTTCCTGGTCCAACGCTTGCTGATAAAGAACGGAAGATTGGGCAGTAGCAGAGTTTTTAACCTGCTGTTGGGGCTCTTGCTGGGACACTGGGGAGTGAGCAGCGCAACCGAACAACAGGGTGACGAGTGCGAGGGGCACGAGGGGTGCAAAGCGATTTAGCATGGGCACGACCGTGGCTGATAGTCTTAAAGAAGGCGAGACTATGCCCGCTATCAACCTCATTTGCAAATTCAATCGATCTTTATGTGACTTATCGGTTTCTCGTTTACATCTAAGCGCTTAAGCCCATTTTAAACACTCGCGCAGCCTGCAACCCTGCAGGAAAGCGGATTTTCTGGCGCCTGAAATATGCCAAACCCCGCGCCAGGCACCGGTTTTACCAGCCCAGCGTTTCTTTCAGGAATGGAATCGTCAACTTGCGTTGCGCTTGAAGTGAGGCCTGATCAAGACGTTCCAGCAGCTCGAAAAGTGCACTCATGCTGCGAGTACCGCGGGTCAAAATAAAATGCCCCACTTCATCAGTCAGGTGCAGGCCACGACGAGATGCGCGTAGTTGCAAGGCACGCAATTTGTCTTCGTCGGAGAGCGGACGCATCTGAAAGATCAGCGCCAGGGTCAGACGGGATTTGAGGTCCGCCAGCTTCACCGGCAGTTCACGTGGGGAGGTCGATGCGGCAATCAGCAGGCGCCGACCGCTGTCTCGCAGACGATTGAACAGATGGAACAGCGCCTCTTCCCAATCCGCCCGCCCGGCGACCGCCTGCAAATCATCCAGGCAGACCAGTTCGTACTGTTCGAGGTTATCGAGAATGGCGATGCCGCGATCAAGCAGTTCAGCCAACGGCAAATATACCGCGGGCTCCCCCAGTTGTTCGAAGCGCAGGCAGGCTGCCTGCAACAAATGCGTACGCCCTACCCCGTCCTTGCCCCAGAGATAAATAAGGCTTTCGGTCCAGCCGGCGTCGGCTTCGCATAGCCGCTCGACATAGCCGAGTGCAGCGGCATTGGCGCCTGGGTAGTAATTGATAAAGGTAGCGTCATCACGCAGACGCACACCTAGGGGCAGCTGAATCGGTTTCATGCTGACTGAACAGCTCCAAAAAGGAACCGTTAGTGGCCTCTGTGTAAAGTGTGCGAAGTTTATACCCGTGAAGCGGGTCGCACAATGCGACAGACCACAAGCAAAATCAACGGTTTGCGTTAACGCACTGGTTTCATGACAGTTTCTTTGACGGAGCATGTGACATCAGCGCGAGGAATGCGGGCCAACCTGGCATGAAATCAGGTCGCCCGCTACGCGCCATCAACGGACCTTATAGTTCAAGCTCGTCGATGCCACTGTACATATCAGAATCCTTATACAAATCATGTACATGGCGCACCAGCACCATGATCACGGCAGCCACTGGCAATGCCAGTAATACGCCGGTAAAACCGAACAGTTCGCCACCGGCCAGAATCGCAAAGATCACCGCCACAGGATGCAGACCAATCCGGTCCCCCACCAGCAACGGCGTCAGCACCATACCTTCCAGAGCCTGTCCCACCATAAACACCGCGACAATGCCGATCATCGGATACAGATCGCCACCGAACTGGAACAGTCCGGCAATCAACGCCGCGCCAATCCCGATGACAAACCCCATGTACGGCACGATCGCCGCCAAGCCTGCAATCAAACCGATCAACAACCCCAACTCCAGGCCTAACAGCATCAGGCCAGCAGCGTAGATCACGCCCAACGCCACCATCACCAGTAACTGCCCGCGCACGAACGCCCCAAGCACTTCGTGGCATTCACCGGCCAGGGCGACAGCACGTTCTTCGCGATCACGCGGCAACATGCTGCGGATCTTGGCCATCATTAGGTCCCAGTCCCGCAACAGATAGAAGGCCACCACCGGGATCAGCACCAGATTGGCCAACAAGCCAATCAATGCAAGGCCCGAAGCCGTTGCCTGGCTCAGCACCACGCCGACAATGTCGGTGGTCTGGCCCATGTGCTCGCTGATCGCCGCCTTGAGTTTGTCGAATTTCCAGAAGCCATCCGACAACCCGAACTTCGATTGCGCCCACGGCAGTGCGGTGTTCTGCAACCAGTCGAGCATTTGCGGCGCCAGCTCGTACAAGCGAAACAGCTGCTTGGCGAGCATCGGTACCAGCACCAGCAGCAGCGTCGTGAAGATCAAGGTAATCAGTGTAAACACCGCCACCACACCCCACGTCCGTGACAACCCGGCCTTCTCCAGCCGATCCACCAGCGGGTCGAACAGATAGGCCAACAGCAGCGCCACCAGAAACGGCGTCAGAATCGGATGTAACAACCAGACAAACACGCAGAGCAGAACCACCCCACCCAACCAGAACCAACGCCGCGTATCGGCCATGTACCGCTCCATATGCTTCTATATAAAGAAAGAAAACCTTACCAACGGAATCGCAACTGCGGCACCGGGGCCGGGGATGGCGCTATGACAGGCGCCGAACCGTCGGCCACCGGTTGCACTGGCGCCGTCGGTGCTGGTGCCTGACCGGCGGGAACCTCCTGCAACTTCGCCAGCGACAGCTGTGACCGCAACTGCTCGGCACTGCCATTGACCCGGTAAAGAATGCGATCGCCATCGACACTTTGCAGACGCGCGCCAAACGGCTCAAGCAAACGTCCAAGCGCCGCATAGCGTTCCAGATTCATGCCCTGCACTTCGAGCAATTGTTCGCCCGACGCACCCGGCTTGACCACGAACCGTGGCGCCAGGCGCTCGGTGACTGCCAGCAGCACCGCATCGGCCAGGGCAGCCTGATCGGCACCCTGCACGCTACCAGCCTCTTTCTGATCGCCCAGCCACAAACGCCACTTGGCCTGCCATTGGCCACCTTCTTCACGGGCATGCACCGCCAGCAAGGCGTCGGCATTGTAACGCTCCGATGCGCCGCGCAACGGCGCCGGATCAGCGCCTTCCAGATTCGGTGCGGTAGCGACGATCTGCTCATTCAGATCTGCCAGCGGCAGACGCAACGGCAAACCACGGTGTTGAGCCGCTCGACGCAATGGCGCCGCGCTGGCCTGGCCATCGCCCACAAGGCTCGAACCGTCGGTGGAGTCGTTCAACCACCAACCGAGAATCGATGGCCGATTGGCGCCCCACAGAGACAGGCCGGCACGCCGCAACGCCTGTTCGGTGGAGGCCGGGTCGAAATCGACTTTCAGCACTTCCGGTGGCCCTGCGTCAAAACCGTACTGACTGATGATTTGCTGAGGATCTTTGCGCACGGCTGCCAAGCCCGGATTTTGCACAGCCTTGGGATCGCCGGTCAGGCGCAATATCAGCGTATCCAGCGCTTGCTGGGTCGCTTGATCGCGCACCTCCGGGGATTGCGCACTGACAGGCTGACGCACCTGGTACAGATTTTTGACGGTTTCGGCATGACTTGCCAGGCTGACCCAAGACAAACAGCCCACAAACAAGAATTTAGAAAAAAAACGCATGGAAGATTCCTGACGACAAGAGCGGCTGGCACAGACCGCATGAACATGTTCGAGCAAGGCTGTGACCACACCCCTGCGCAAAACATTCACACCATCCAGGTAAGTTTTCGCACTGCCCTAACGATAGACGGTTAATAGCGATACTTTATACAGCCATGAAGGATGCCACTGACACGAGCAATAACGGTTTTTTTGAGCCTATATGCCCCTGCCGTCGGCGTGAGGATGGCCGCTGCCCCTCAAGCCTGATAAAATCGCGCGCCTTCGCAGACCGGCAACAGCCGGGCACCCTGAAATTCGCGGATGGCACTCGCCTTCGTTTGTTTCGGCGGTCCCACTGGACTCGGTCGTTACCCCTGAATCCCCCCTAAAGGCCTGGATCATGAGCAAGCAACCCTCCCTGAGCTACAAGGACGCCGGTGTAGACATCGACGCCGGTGAAGCATTGGTCGAACGCATCAAGAGCGTCGCCAAGCGCACTGCGCGCCCGGAAGTCATGGGCGGCCTGGGCGGTTTCGGCGCCCTCTGCGAAATCCCGGCCGGCTACAAGCAGCCCGTGCTGGTTTCCGGTACCGACGGCGTCGGCACCAAGCTGCGTCTGGCGCTGAACCTGAACAAGCACGACAGCATCGGCATCGACCTGGTGGCCATGTGCGTAAACGACCTGGTGGTCTGCGGCGCCGAGCCACTGTTCTTCCTCGACTACTATGCCACCGGCAAACTCAACGTCGAAACCGCGACCCAGGTCGTGACCGGCATTGGCGCTGGCTGTGAATTGTCCGGCTGCTCCCTGGTCGGCGGCGAAACCGCTGAAATGCCTGGCATGTACGAAGGCGAAGACTACGACCTGGCCGGTTTCTGTGTTGGCGTCGTGGAAAAATCCGAAATCATCGACGGTTCCAAAGTCGCTGCCGGCGATGCCCTGCTCGCCCTGCCGTCTTCCGGCCCGCACTCCAACGGCTACTCGCTGATCCGCAAGATCATCGAAGTCTCCGGTGCCGACATCGAAAACATCCAGCTCGACGGCAAACCGCTGACCGACCTGCTGATGGCCCCGACCCGCATCTACGTGAAGCCACTGCTCAAGCTGATCAAGGAAACCGGCGCGGTCAAAGCCATGGCCCACATCACCGGTGGTGGCCTGCTGGACAACATCCCGCGCGTTCTGCCGAAAGGCGCACAAGCGGTGGTTGACGTCGCGAGCTGGACCCGTCCTGCGGTGTTCGACTGGCTGCAAGAGAAAGGCAACGTTGACGAAAACGAAATGCACCGCGTGCTGAACTGCGGCGTGGGCATGGTCATCTGCGTTGCTCAAGAGCACGTAGAAACCGCGCTGAACGTCCTGCGTGAAGCGGGCGAGCAGCCTTGGGTCATCGGTCAGATCTCCACCGCTGCCGAAGGCGCGGCCTCGGTTGAACTGAAGAACCTCAAGGCACACTGATGCAAGAGCGGATGTCCCAGACCTGTGATGTGGTGGTGCTATTGTCCGGCACCGGCAGTAACTTGCAGGCCTTGATCGACAGCACGCGGACCGGCGACAGCCCGGCCCGCATCGCTGCGGTGATTTCCAACCGCGCCGACGCCTACGGCCTGCAACGCGCCAGGGACGCGGGTATCGACACCCGCACTCTGGATCACAAGGCTTTCGAAGGCCGCGAGGCCTTCGATGCCGCGCTGATCGAACTGATCGATGCGTTCAATCCCAAACTCGTGGTACTGGCCGGGTTCATGCGCATTCTCAGCGCTGACTTCGTGCGCCACTACACGGGTCGCCTGCTCAACATCCATCCCTCGCTGCTACCCAAATACAAAGGGTTACACACTCATCAGCGCGCGCTGGAAGCCGGCGACACCGAGCACGGCTGCTCCGTGCACTTCGTCACCGAGGAACTCGATGGCGGACCACTGGTCGTACAGGCAGTAATACCGGTAGAGTTGCACGATTCGCCGCAGCGTCTGGCGCAGCGAGTCCATACCCAGGAACACCTGATCTACCCGTTGGCTGTACGCTGGTTTGCCGAAGGTCGTTTATCACTCGGCGAGCAAGGTGCTTTACTGGATGGAATGTTGCTCGCGGCCAGCGGCCACTTGATTCGAACCTAGGAGATTTTATGCGTCGCGCCCTGCTCTTCGCTTGCGCACTGCTCGCCCTGCCCTTTGCGCAGGCTGCAGAACTTCAACCTTTCTCCGCCAGCTACACCGCTGACTGGAAGCAGTTGCCCATGAGCGGCACCGCTGAACGCAGCCTGACCAAGGAAGCCAACGGCGTCTGGAAACTCAGTTTCAAGGCCTCGATGATGATCGCCAGCCTGACGGAAGAAAGCACCCTGACGCTGGACAAGGACACGCTGCTGCCGCAGTCCTACCACTTCGAACGTGGCGGCCTGGGTAAAGCCAAGAAGGCTGACCTGGATTTCGACTGGACCAACAAAATGGTCACCGGCACTGATCGCGGTGACCCGGTCAAGATCCCGCTCAATCGCGGCATGGTCGACAAATCCACTTATCAGTTAGCCCTGCAGCACGACGTTGCCGCCGGCAAGAAAAGCATGAGCTATCAAGTCGTCGATGACGGCGAAGTCGATACCTATGACTTCCGTGTGCTGGGTTCGGAAAAAGTCGACACCAAGGCTGGCCAGATCGATGCGATCAAGGTCGAGCGCGTGCGCGACCCGACACAAAGCAAGCGCATCACTGTGCTGTGGTTCGCCAAGGATTGGGATTACCTGCTGGTCCGCCTGCAACAGGTTGAAACCGACGGCAAGGAGTACAACATCATGCTCCTCGACGGTACGGTCAACGGCAAGGCTGTCAAAGGCAGCTGATCCGGATCGACACGAAAAGCCCCGCCAATGCGGCAATGCTGTTCACTTAAGGATTGTTGACTAATCCTCGTACAGCCGGAAAATCCGGAATCTGATAAGGATTCCGGATTTTTTTATGCCAGTAGCGCAGGATTTGAGTGCGGCTCTTGAGTTCACCGAAAAGCCGTTGTCAGGCTGGAGGTGCTGACTGACCACACCCCCTGGGGTGGTGAAGATGTCAAAGACCCGATATCCAGTGGATCGCAACGCTGCTCCGCTTAAGTGAACAGCATTGCGCCAATGCGGGGCTTTTTTTTCGTCTGGCGAATAGACACCTGTGTAAACCGTCCCTACAACGAACGCGGCAGAATCGAGAGAAAGTTATCCCGCGCGACTTTTCTCGCAACATCCTCTGGCAACGCATCGAGAAACGGATCGAAGCTGTGCATCTCCTTACCGAGCTTGTTGAAACGTCCCACCACGTCTGACCCGAGCATGAAGCGCTCAGGAAAGCGCTCCACCAACTTCAACCATTGCTCCCGAGGCTTGCCGTGCTCATCCAGCAGATAGGGCGTCAGCATGCTCCAGGACAGATCGATGAATAGATTGGGGTAGGCCTCAAGCATTCGCGTCAGGGTCGGCAGCAGAAAATCCAGCTGGGTCTGGTGTCGATGAATTTCTGCGCTGGTGCCGGCATGGGCCCAGATGAACCGTGTATGCGGATGATTGCGCAGCGGCTGTTCAACCTCCGACAGATACAGCGGATTTTTCTCACGCTTGGAGGTGATGTTGGAATGCAGCATCACCGGCAAGTCGTTCTCGGCGGCGAGGTGATAGATCCGCGTCATGGCCTCGTTGTTGGCCCGCGGTGTGTCGCCGGACGTCAGCGCAGTCAGGTCGTCATGACGGGTAAAGACTTCGCCGATGCCCTGCCACAGGCCTGGATTGAGGTCGAGCATGCGCTGGATATGAGCCGCGGAGTTTTTGTCGTTGGGGTTGAAGCCGGACAGGAACGGGTGAAAGTACTGACGCTGTTCGGGAGCCAGTTTGTTCACGGCGGCGGCAACGATGACGTCTGTCGCGCTGTACCAATAGGCATCGGCGTCATCGCCCGCGTAATAACGTGGACGTTTGGGTTCGTCTTCGTGCCATTTCTTCGCCACCGGGATGCCGGAAATCATCACATGCTCGATGCGATTTTCCGCCATGGCCTTGAGCAACTTCGGCATGCCCGCCGATTCCTGGAAAAAATCCACGTAATGCAGGTGCGCATCGCTATAGGCGTATTGGCGAGCGCTGGCACCGGCACAGGAAAAGGCCAACAGGCAGGCAACGCTAAAGCGAAACAAAGGCACGGGCGATCTCCGGAAGGTAGGAATAGCGTAGACCCCGCCGTGGGAACCAGGGTTCACCGGGGTAAAAAAGTGGAACGCGCGCCCGTAGGAATGCTCTATAACATCAGGGTCTTTTTTGATCGAACGACTTCTCCTTTCCTGCGAGGTTCCCATGACAGTTACCGTCAACACCGTTTCCGCCGAAGGTTTTCGTCACAGCGTCCAGATTGATGACCACGAACTCTTTGCCGATCTACCCACATCCCTCGGCGGCGAAGATACGGCGCCTGAGCCACACGATTACTTCGACGCAGCCCTTGGCGCCTGCAAAGCCCTGACCCTGAAGCTGTACGCCAAGAAAAAAGACATCCCGCTCACCGGTGTCACGGTTGAAGTCAAACGCGACAACAGCGATGAGCAGAAGGGCAAGTATGCGCTGCACGTCAAACTGACGCTCAAGGGCGTGCTCACTGACGCTCAGCGCGATGAACTGCACCGTGTAGCCGATCGCTGCCCGATACACAAGCTGATGACCTCCACCGAAGTCAGCATCGAAACGCATCTTTCCGAAGGCGCATTCAGCCAATAGCGGCAAGGGCTGTGCAAGCGGGTTATGCTCGACCGCATCACCCGCTCAGTCTGGAATGCACTATGAACACTCCGCTCGTGATCCGCCCCCGCGCCGAAGATGTCGAAGGCCAGCCGATTCTTCGCCCGTTGCCGTCAGCCAAATGCCGCAGCGTCGGGCCTTTTGTGTTTTTTGACCACATGCTCGAAACCGGTTATCCGGCGGGCAAAGGCATGAACATCCGTCAGCATCCGCACATCGGTCTGTCCACCCTCACCTACTTGTTCGAAGGGCAAATCCAGCACAAGGACAGCCTCGGCTCCGATCAAGTGGTGGGCGCCGGTGATGTCAGCTGGATGACCGCGGGCAGCGCGATTGCCCACGTCGAACGTACACCTGAAGCCTTGAAGGAAAGCGGGTTCACGATGCACGGCTTGCAGATCTGGCTGGCGTCACCCAAGGATCATGAGCACGGTCCCGGACACTACAGCCACCATCCGGCGGCCACGCTACCGGTCAGCGATAACCTTGGGGTGAAAATCCGCATGATTGCCGGCTCAGGCTTTTGCCTGGAATCACCGGTGCCAGTGCTCTCTCCTACGCTGTATGTCGAGTTGAACCTGCAAACAGCGACGACTTTGCGGATTCCGACCGAGCATGAAGAACGAGCATTGTATGTGCTGGATGGCGAGGTACAGCTTGATGGCGAGCTGATAGAACCGCATTCGCTGGTGGTGCTACCTGTCGGGGAAGAGATGACGCTGTTTGCTCAGAGCGACTGTCATGCCGTGCTGTTTGGCGGCGCACCACTGGACGGGCCACGACGGATCAACTGGAATTTTGTGGCCAGCGATCCGGCGTTGATCGACGAGGCACGTCGGCGCTGGGCGGCCGGGGATTGGCCAACGGTGCCAGGGGAAAGTGAGCGGATCGAATTGCCAAAAGGACGAAGCGAGCCAACCCCGCTGTAATGATCGTTCCCACGCTCTGCGTGGGAACGATCAACGGTTAACCTTTAAAGACTTCATCCAGCAAGTTATGCATCGACGCAAACGCCCGGGCAGCGATTTTCGCGTCGTACATCATCATGCCCGGCACATTGGCATGCGGATCAGTGAACGAATGCACCGCGCCGCCGTAGCTCAACAACTGCCAATCCACGCCCGCCGCGTTCATTTCATCTTCAAACGCCGGCAATTGCTCTTTCGGCACCAATGGATCGGATGCGCCGTGCAACACCAACACCGGACCTTTGATGTTTCTGGCATCCGCCGGGTTCGGCGAATCCAGCGTTCCGTGGAACGACACTGCGGCTTTTACAGCCACGCCGGTGCGAGCCAGGTCCAGAGCGCAGCAACCGCCGAAGCAGAAACCGAAAGTTGCCAGTTTCGTCGTATCAACCGCCGCCTCGTCCTGGATTTGCAGCTGTTCGAACGCCGCTTGCATGCGTTTGCGCAGCAACGGGCGGTCATGCTTGAGCGGCATCATCGCCGCACCTGCTTCGTCGCCATTCTGCGGGCGAACCGATTGACCGTAGAGGTCAGCGACCAACACCACATAACCCTTGGCCGCCACCGACTTGGCAATCTCCTCGGCTCCGGCGCTGACACCCATCCAGTTCGGCGCCATCAACAACCCCGGGCGCGGGCCTTGATGGTCGGCATCAAAGGCGAGACGGCTTTCATAAGACTGGCCATCAATCTGATAAGCGACGGAACGAACAGTGATTTGGCTCATGATTAACTCCCAATAAAAGACGCCAGAACGAAAAAACCCGCCGAAGCGGGTTTTTGTACAACGCAGTTAAACCGACAGTTCAACCAGCAGCTTGTTGAGACGGCGCACGTACGCAGCCGGGTCTTTCAAGCTGTCGCCGGCCGCGAGGGCCGCCTGATCGAAGAGAATGTGCGACAGGTCGCCGAAGCGTTCCTCACTCTGCTCGTTATCGAGTTTCTCGATCAGCGGGTGAGCCGGGTTGAATTCGAAGATCGGCTTCGATTCCGGAACCTTCTGACCGCTGGCTTCCAGGATCTGACGCATCTGCATGCCCAGGTCCTGCTCGCCAATGGCCAGAATCGCCGGGGAATCGGTCAAACGGTGGGAAACCCGCACTTCAGCAACGGAGTCGCCCAGTGCAGTTTTCAGACGCTCAACCAGACCTTCTTTGGACTTGGCGACTTCTTCCGCGGCTTTCTTGTCCTCTTCCGAGTCCAGGTTGCCCAGGTCCAGGTCACCGCGAGCCACATCGACAAAGCTCTTGCCGTCGAAATCGCTGAGGTAGCTCATCAGCCACTCATCGATGCGGTCAGTCAGCAGCAGCACTTCGATGCCTTTCTTGCGGAAGACTTCCAGGTGCGGGCTGTTTTTGACTTGCGCGTAGGTGTCGCCGGTCAGGTAATAGATCTTGTCCTGACCTTCCTTGGCGCGAGCCAGGTATTCAGCCAGACCCACAACTTGCTCGCCTTCATCACCGCTAGTCGATGCGAAACGCAGCAGGCCAGCGATTTTCTCTTTGTTGGCGAAGTCTTCTGCCGGGCCTTCTTTCATGACCTGGCCGAAGTTTTTCCAGAAGCCTTTGTATTGCTCAGGCTCGTTCTTCGCCAGTTTTTCCAGCATGTCGAGAACGCGCTTGGTCAACGCCGACTTCATGGAGTCGATGATCGGGTCTTTCTGCAGGATTTCCCGCGACACGTTCAGCGACAGATCGTTGGAATCGACCACGCCTTTGATGAAGCGCAGATACAGCGGCAGGAACGACTCGGCCTGATCCATCACGAACACGCGCTGCACGTACAGCTTCAGGCCTTTCGGCGCTTCACGCTGGTACAGATCGAACGGAGCACGGGCCGGTACGTAGAGCAGCGAGCTGTATTCGAGCTTGCCTTCGACCTTGTTGTGGCTCCAGCTCAGCGGGTTCTCGAAGTCGTGAGCAACGTGTTTGTAGAACTCCTGGTATTCCTCGTCTTTCACTTCAGTGCGAGGGCGAGTCCACAGGGCACTGGCGCGGTTGACGGTTTCCCATTCAAGCGCTGGCTGCTCTTCGCCTTCAACGGCTGCCACTTCTTTCGGCAACTCGATCGGCAAAGCGATGTGATCGGAGTACTTCTTGATGATGTTGCGCAGACGCCAGCCATCGGCGAACTCGTCTTCACCGGACTTCAGGTGCAGGACAATGCGAGTGCCGCGCTCGGCTTTCTCGACGGTGGCAACTTCGAAGTCACCTTCGCCTTTGGACGACCAGTGCACGCCTTCGCTGGCTGCATCACCGGCGCGACGGCTGAACACGTCGACTTTATCGGCGACGATGAACGCCGAGTAGAAACCAACACCGAACTGACCGATCAGGTGCGAGTCTTTTTTCTGATCGCCGGAAAGATGTTTCATGAAATCGGCAGTACCGGATTTGGCGATGGTCCCCAGATGGGTGATTGCCTCTTCACGGCTCATGCCGATACCGTTGTCTTCGAGGGTGACGGTTTTAGCGTCCTTGTCGAAGCTCACACGGATTTTCAGCTCGGCGCCACCTTCTAGCAGTTCAGGCTTGGACAGGGCTTCGAAACGTAATTTGTCGACAGCGTCAGAGGCGTTCGAGATCAATTCGCGAAGGAAAATTTCCTTGTTGGAATACAGCGAATGGATCATGAGGTGCAGCAGCTGCTTCACCTCGGTCTGGAAGCCCAGGGTTTCCTTTTGAGTTTCCACACTCATGGTCATCAAACTCCAATCAGATGGCAGTGGCCGCGACCCTTGAGGGGCGGCGGCGGGTTGTCATCAAAGTTGGGGGCTGAGTTCAGGATTTCAAGGGCTCTTCTATTTTGAAATGACCTCGGGCCGTGGCAATCGGCTCGGCTTCGGTGCTTTGCCAGGCCGTAACCGCGACGTTGGCGACCCGACGCCCCTGGCGGCAAACCTGGCATCGGGCCCAGGTATCGCGAAACTGCCCCGCGCGCAGGTAATCGAGGGAGAAGTCGATAATTTTCGGAACGCCCGGCGAGCCAGTGAAAATCAGCAAGTGCAGCGCTGCGGACAGCTCCATAAACCCGGCGATCACACCGCCATGAATCGCCGGCAATAAAGGGTTACCAATGTTGTCCTTGCTGGCCGGCAAGCGAAACAACAGCTCATCCCCGACCCGGGAACACTCGACGCCGATCAGTTTGGCGTAGGGAATCAGGTGCAGCAGCGAGGCGTAGTCGCCCTGTTCATGGGCCTGTTGAAGTTGTTCCTTGAAAGTATCGGTCATTTCGCACCTCCGGCGATGACGCCGCCAAAGCCTTTGGTGCCCTTGATGCCCTTGCCCATGCGCATAAAAGTGCCGACCACATGGGCAATCGGTTGTTCAGGGTCATCCTGATAGGCAAAACCGCGAGCAAAGATCACATCGGTGGTCACCCGGTAGCACTGGGCGAAGCCGTAGACATCTTTGTGGGGCTCGGCGGCGTGCATGTAGTCGATACGCAGATCGAGGGTCGGGCAGACTTCAAATTCGGGCAGCACGCAAAGCGTGGACATGCCACACGCGGTGTCCATCAATGAAGTCAGGGCACCGCCGTGGATCACGCCGGACTGCGGGTTGCCGACGATTTGCGGGCTGTACGGCAAAATCACTGTGAGCCCTTCGCTACTGGCGCTGAGAACCCGCAACCCAAGTACCTGACAATGTCGCAGCGCCGACAAAAATCGCGTCGCACGCTCAAAAACAGGGTTTTCGGCCATTTGATAAAAACTCTTCTTAGTGTCCGGTGAAGGCAGCAGGCGAAAGGGTAAAAGTTCCGCCGTAAACCAAACTTATATATCTGAGCGAATTGAGGAACTTAAAGCCATCGGCTGTGCTCGAAAGGCCAGTAGATATTTTCCATAAGGAGAAACACCCCATGCGTAAGACTTTAGCTATTGCCTTGATGTTGGCCGCTTCCCTCGGTCTCGCTGCCTGCGATAAAAAATCCGAGGACAAAGCTCAAGATGCTAATCAACATGCTGAGCAAGCCCAGGAAAAAATGAACGAAGCTCAGGATAAAGTGAACGACGCAGCGAAAGAAAACGCCGAAGCAGCCAAAGATCAGGCTGAATCGAACAAAGCTGCAACAGAAGAAACTGCTCCGGAAGCAGCACCTAAAAACTAAGTGTTTTTAGTGTGATAAAAGAAAACCCGCCAAGTGCGGGTTTTCTTTTGTCTGACGATTTTGTTTGGAGGCATTACAGCAAAATCGTCCTGAAAGTCGGACTAATCATCAGCAACAGCGAACAGACTAAACCCACAAACCACACCAGACTGCGCTGCCAGGCCAAGTCCCCCCAGTAGCACAACAAGTAAATGACGCGCGTGATCACAAAGATGATGGCCAACGTGTCAACCAGCCATCCCGCTGTTTGTGTGGTGTGCGCCATCAACACCCCCACCGCAAACAATATGAACGCCTCGAAACAGTTCTGATGAGCCGCCACTGCTCGCGCGCCGAAACCGGTGAGTTGTGCCTGTTGCTGACGCGGCAGGTGATTGTCGTAACCACCCTGCTCGTTCATGGCTTTGGCCACAGGGATCTTGGCCACGTAAATCAACAAGGCACTGATAAACACACACCAGAACGGAATACTCATCAAGCAGCCTCTTTGTTCGCTTCGGGCAATGGCGCCTCTGTAGGGGTATAGACCATCACGTCGAGAACGTCGGAATGAAACTCCCGGCGATACAGCACCAGCACTACACCGGTACTCATCAACATGAACAACCACGGGCTGACGAACCAGGCCAGCATGGTCATGCCGAAATAATAGGAACGCAGACCAAAGTTGAACTGGTTGGCCGCCATGGAGATGACTCTGGCCGCACGGGCTGCAAACGCTTTACGCTCTTGCTCGGAAACGTGGCGTTCACCGACCATCGGCGCCGAGCCAATCAGAATCGCCGCGAAGTTGTACTGACGCATGCACCAGCTGAACGTAAAGAACGCATAAACAAACACCATTGCCAGGCACAGCAACTTGATCTCCGACATCCCTTGGGACGCCTGTTGCACCATCGGGATATCCGCCAGTAGCGACACGGCCCTTTCCGAAGCACCCAGTACCGTAAGAATGCCGGCCAGGATAATCAGTGTGCTGGAAGCGAAAAACGAGGCGTTGCGTTCCAGGTTGCCGACCACGCTGGCGTCGGCGATACGGTTGTCGCGTAGCAACATACGGCGCATCCAGTCTTCGCGATAAAGATGCAGAACACTGGCCAGGCATGCGGTGTCGCGGCCCTTCCATGTTGCATAGCGGGTGTAACCGCCCCAGCAGATGGCGAACCAGACCGCGGCGAGGATGTGGATCAGATTGGCGTGGATGAACGACATGCAATTCCCTGTGAGACGTTGGCGAACGTGAAACCTGTAGTGCTTCGACGTTAGCTCACAAAAAAAGACACCGCATCACGCCCATAAAAAATGCCCCGTATCGATTGATACGGGGCATTTCCATTTGCGCTCAAGCCCGCTTTTGGCGGGGCAAAGAAGCTTAAGCCAGGGCTTCTTCGCGCTTGCCTAGCAGACGATCGCAGACCACCGCGACCACCAGGGTCATGACCGACGGCACCAGCCACGCCAGGCCTTGCTCGCTCAGCGGCAGGTGAGCCAGTTGAGTCGGCATCCAGTCCGCCAGGCCCGCGCCCTTGAGGGCGTCGATCAGACCGAAAATGAACGAGACCAACATTACCGGGCCGACGATGCGGCCCTGCTCATGCCAGAAGTCCTTGCAGAAGCTCAGGGCAACCAGGGCGATGCACGGCGGGTAGATCGCGGTCAGCACCGGGATAGAGAACGCAATCAGCTTGGTGAGGCCCAGGTTGGACACAAACAGGGAGAACACGGCCAGGATAATGACCAGCGTCTTGTAGGACAGCGGCAACACACGGCTAAAGTATTCGGCGCAGGCACAGGTCAGACCAACCGCCGTCACCAGGCAGGCCAGGGAGATCAACACGGCGAGGAAACCGCTGCCCAGCGAACCGAAGGTGTGCTGCACGTAAGCGTGCAGGACTGCCGCGCCGTTCGCGGCACCGGCGGCTACTTCATGGCTGCCCGAACCGAGGCGGAACAGGCTGACATACACCAGTGCCAGACCGACGCCGGCAATCAACCCGGCAATGATCGCGTAACGAGTGATCAATGCTGGCGACTCGACGCCACGGGAGCGGATCGCGTTGACGATGACGATGCCGAACACCAGCGCGCCCAGGGTATCCATGGTCAGGTAACCATTGATGAACCCTTGGGAAAACGGCGCCGCCACATATTCAGGGGTTGCCACACCGACATCACCGGCTGGCAATGCGAACGCTGCGATGCCGAGAACGGCCAGGGCGATGATCTTCAGCGGTGCGAGGAAACGTCCGACGGTATCCAGCAGACGCCCCGGATAGAGCGATATGAAGAACACCAGCAGAAAGTACACCGAGCTGTAGAGGAACAGCGCCAGCGGGCTCTCGCCGGTCAGCGGCGCCAGGCCCACTTCGAACGATACGGTCGCGGTGCGCGGCGTCGCGAACAACGGGCCAACGGCGAGGTAGCACGCAGCGGCGAGTATGCCACCGGCGATTTTACCGATCGGGCTGCTCAACGCATCCATTGCACCACCGACCTTGGCCAGGGCAACCACGGTGATCACTGGCAGACCGACCGCAGTGATCAGGAAACCCAGCGCCGCCATCCAGACGTGAGGCCCGGACTGCAAACCGACGATAGGCGGGAAAATGATGTTGCCAGCCCCGACGAACAGGGCAAACGTCATAAAACCAAGCGCCAGGATGTCCTGGCCTTTCAACACTTTCATTACGGAAATACCACACTACTGAATCGGAATTTAGAGAGGGATTTCCCATATGGGTGAGGGAAATGCTGTCGGTGCGTGTAGGACCGACCCGTTTAGCGCGACGCTTCCTTGTGGGACGCAAACGCAAAAATGGCGGCTAGCCTAACGAATTTGCCCAACAAACGCACTGTTAGGGTGCGAACTATCCGATACACGACATTTCCGTGTCGCGTTTACATATCTAAATTTCCTACCTCAGGACAGATCGTTCCCACGCGCAGCGTAGGAATGTATCCCGGGACGCTCTGCGTCGCATTCAAAGGCGGAACGCGGAGCGTCCCTGGCGGCATTCCCACGCAGAGCGTGGGAACGATCACCCGGAAACGACAAAGGCCACCCGAAGGTGGCCTTTGTTTGGTGAAGCGTCAGCTAAGCGCGAGGCTTACTTGATCGCCCAACCGGTCAGCTCGGACAAAGCCTTGCCGATGTCTGCCAGCGAACGCACGGTTTTAACGCCTGCGTCTTCCAGGGCAGCAAACTTCTCGTCTGCAGTGCCCTTGCCGCCAGAGATGATTGCGCCAGCATGGCCCATGCGCTTGCCCGCAGGGGCAGTCACACCGGCGATGTAGGAAACAACCGGCTTGGTCACGTGTGCCTTGATGTAGGCAGCCGCTTCTTCTTCAGCCGAACCGCCGATCTCACCGATCATGACGATCGCTTCGGTCTTCGGGTCTTCCTGGAACAGCTTCAGGATGTCGATGAAGTTCGAACCCGGGATCGGGTCACCACCGATGCCGACGCAAGTCGACTGACCGAAACCGGCGTCAGTAGTCTGCTTCACAGCTTCGTAGGTCAGGGTGCCGGAACGGGAAACGATACCGACCTTGCCTGGCAAGTGAATGTGACCTGGCATGATGCCGATCTTGCATTCGCCTGGAGTGATCACGCCTGGGCAGTTAGGACCGATCAGGACTACGCCCAGTTCGTCGCACTTGACCTTGGCATCCAGCATGTCCAGGGTAGGAATGCCTTCAGTGATGCAAACGATCAGCTTGATGCCGCCGAATGCTGCTTCCAGGATGGAGTCCTTGCAGAAAGGAGCCGGAACGTAGATCACGCTGGCGGTGGCGCCGGTGGCAGCTACAGCATCTTTCACGGTGTTGAACACTGGCAGACCCAGGTGCTCGGTGCCGCCTTTACCAGGAGTTACGCCACCGACCATCTTGGTGCCGTATTCGATGGCTTGCTGGGTGTGGAAACTACCTTGCGAACCGGTAATACCCTGGCAGATAACTTTGGTGTCTTTATTGATCAGGACGCTCATTATTTGCCCTCCGCAGCTTTGACAACTTGTTGAGCAGCGTCGGTCAGGCTGGTAGCAGCGATGATGTTCAAACCGCTTTCTGCCAATACTTTAGCGCCCAGCTCAGCGTTGTTGCCTTCAAGGCGAACAACAACCGGGATTTTCACGCCGACTTCTTTCACAGCACCGATGATGCCTTCGGCAATCATGTCGCAACGAACGATGCCGCCGAAGATGTTGACCAATACTGCAGCGACGTTAGTGTCGGACAGGATGATCTTGAACGCTTCGGTAACGCGCTCTTTGGTAGCACCGCCGCCCACGTCGAGGAAGTTGGCTGGTTTGCCGCCATGCAGGTTGACGATGTCCATGGTACCCATGGCCAGGCCAGCACCGTTGACCATGCAACCGATGTTGCCTTCCAGCGCTACGTAGTTCAGTTCGAACTTGGCAGCGTGCGCTTCGCGCGGATCGTCTTGCGACGGATCGTGGAAAGTCTTCAGCTTAGGCTGACGGTACATGGCGTTGGCGTCGATGTTGATCTTGGCGTCGAGGCAATGCAGATCGCCGTCAGCCTTGATCACCAGCGGGTTCACTTCCAGCAGAGCCAGGTCGTGATCCTTGAACAGCTTGGCCAGACCTACGAAGATCTTGGCGAACTGAGCAACTTGCTTGCCTTCCAGGCCCAGCTGGAACGCCAGCTCGCGACCCTGGAATGGCTGAGCGCCAACCAGTGGATCGATAGTGGCCTTGAGGATTTTCTCAGGGGTGTCGTGAGCGATCTTCTCGATGTCCACGCCACCTTCGGTGGAAGCCATGAACACGATGCGACGGCTCGAACGGTCAACGACAGCGCCCAGGTACAGCTCTTTAGCGATATCAGTGCACGATTCAACCAGGATCTTGGTGACTGGCTGACCATTGGCATCAGTCTGGTAAGTCACCAGACGCTTGCCCAACCACTGTTGAGCGAATGCTTTGGCGTCTTCTTTGCTGCGAACCAGCTTAACGCCGCCCGCTTTACCGCGACCACCTGCGTGAACCTGGGCTTTGACAACCCATTCGGTCCCGCCGATTTTGTCGCACGCTTCTGCTGCTGCTTCCGGGGTGTCTACGGCGAAACCCTGGGATACTGGCAGGCCGTATTCAGCGAACAGCTGCTTACCCTGATACTCGTGAAGATTCATGCTTATTACCGTCTTCGTTAGGTACTGCGCATTCGGTGCTGCACTTGTTCAGTGCCGCACCACCTGTGACTGCTGCTTGCGTAGGTGTTCCGGATAACCGGTGAAACTACGCAAGGCTGCGTCCGGCGGACATTCCGCGGTGAGTCTTGCACGCAAGGCTCACGACGGGCCTTCCGCCGTGGTTTCTTATTGTCTTTTCTTAACGCTTCTTGCGGTTGGCGATGTGAATGGCGCCGCCATTCACTGCCAGAGCAGCTTCGTGCAAGGCTTCGGACAGGGTCGGATGGGAGAAAACCATCATGCCCAGGTCTTCGGCACTGGTGCCGAATTCCATACCGATCGCGCCCTGCTGAACCAGTTCTGCAGCGCTCGGGCCAATCACGTGGACGCCCAGTACGCGGTCAGTCTTGGCATCAGCGATGACTTTCACGAAACCGCCGGTGTCGTTGGCTGCCATGGCACGGCCACTGGCTGCGAACGGGAAGGTGCCAACGTTAACTTCAACGCCTTCAGCCTTCAAGACCTGCTCGGTTTTGCCGACCCACGCGATTTCCGGGTGAGTATAAATAACAGACGGGATCAGGTCATAGTTGATTTGGGCTTTGTGGCCCTTGATGCGCTCAACCACCATGATGCCTTCTTCGGACGCCTTGTGCGCCAGCATCATGCCGCGAACCACGTCGCCGATTGCGAAAACGCCCGGAACGCTGGTCGCGCACTGGTCGTCAACGAAAACGAAACCACGTTCGTCGATGTTCACACCGCTGTCAGCTGCCAGCAGCTCGGTGGTCACTGGACGGCGACCAACGGCAACGATCAGCTTGTCGAAGGTGATGCTCTGTTCGCCATTGGCATCGGTGTAGCTCACAACGACTTCGTCGCCGTTCACTTTGGAGCCGGTGACGCGAGCGCCCAGCTTGATGTCCAGACCTTGTTTGGTCAGGGTCTTGTAGGCTTCCTTGGAAACCGCGTCGTCAGCGGCCGGCAGGAATTTCTCCAGCGCTTCCAGAACAACGACTTCGGAACCCAGGCGGGACCATACCGAACCCAACTCCAGACCGATTACGCCAGCGCCGATCACGCCCAGACGCTTGGGTACCGATTGGAATTCCAGAGCGCCGGTCGAATCGACGATCACGTTCTGGTCAACCGGAGCCGGTGGAATGTCGATCGGACGCGAGCCCGAAGCCAGGATCACGTTCTCGGCTTCGATGATTTCGACGGTGCCGTCTGCCTTGGTCAGTTCGACTTTCTTGCCGGCCAGCAGCTTGCCGTGGCCTTGCAGGGAAATAACGCCGTTCGCCTTGAACAGGGTTGCAACACCAGAGGTCAGGCCTTTGACGATGGTGGCTTTACGGCCAACCATTGCCGCCACGTCCATGGTCACGCCAGCGTGATTGATACCGTGGATCGCGAAGCCCTCTTTGGCTTCCTTGTATTTCCAGGAGCTGTCCAGCAGCGCCTTGGATGGAATGCAGCCGACGTTCAGGCAAGTTCCGCCCAGAGCCAGTTTGCCTTCCTTGTCGGTGTACTTCTCGATGCAGGCAGTGGTGAGGCCCAGTTGTGCTGCTTTAATGGCAGCCACGTAGCCGCCAGGGCCCGCACCGATCACTACTACGTCAAATTTCTGCGACATTCAAAAAATCCTCTTTTTTGCGGCAAGCTTGAAGCCGCAAGCTTCAAGCCAAGCTGCCATTTCCTGCAGCTTGTAGCTTGAAACCCGCAGCTGCTTCTATCAGATATCCAGCAGCAAACGAGCCGGGTCTTCCAGCAGGTTCTTGATGGTAACCAGGAAGGTCACAGCTTCTTTGCCATCGATCAGACGGTGATCGTAGGACAGAGCCAGGTACATCATCGGACGGATAACGACCTGACCGTTGATCGCCATAGGACGCTGCAGAATGTTGTGCATGCCCAGGATTGCCGCTTGCGGCGGGTTGACGATCGGGGTCGACATCATCGAACCGAAGGTACCACCGTTGGTGATGGTGAACGTACCACCGGTCATCTCGTCCATCGACAGTTTGCCGTCACGAGCCTTCTTGCCGAAGGTGGCGATGCCGCCTTCGATTTCAGCAAGGCTCATCAGTTCGGCGTTACGCAGAACCGGTACAACCAGGCCACGGTCGCTGGAAACAGCAACACCGACGTCGGCGTAGCCGTGGTAAACGATGTCGGCACCGTCGATCGACGCGTTGACCGCCGGGTAGCGTTTCAGCGCTTCGGTAGCAGCCTTGACGAAGAACGACATGAAGCCCAGGCGCACGCCGTTGTGGGACTTCTCGAACAGGTCCTTGTACTTCGAACGCAGTGCCATGACTTCGGTCATGTCGACTTCGTTGAAAGTGGTCAGCATCGCCATGTTCGATTGAGCTTCAACCAGACGCTCGGCAACCTTGGCGCGCAGACGGGTCATTGGAACGCGTTTTTCAACGCGGTCACCGGCAGCGAACACTGGAGCGGCAGCAGCAGGTGCAGCAGTCTTGGCAGGCGCGGCAGCCGGAGCGGATTTCTTGGCAGCAACAGCCGCTACCACGTCTTCCTTGGTCACACGACCGCCTTTGCCAGTGCCGGCAACGGAAGCGATGTTGATACCGTTTTCTTCAGCCAGCTTGCGAGCAGCCGGTGCAGCAACAGGATCGTCTTCGCCTTCGGCGGCTGGAGCAGCGGCCTGTGCAGCGGCCGGAGCAGCAGCGGCGGCTGGAGCGGCAGCAGCGCTGCCCGCTTCGATCGAGCCCAGAACTTCGTCGGACAGAACGGTGTCGCCTTCGTTCTTGACGATAGCGCCCAGCACGCCGTCAGCGGTGGCCAACACTTCCAGTACGACTTTGTCAGTTTCGATGTCGACGATCAGGTCATCGCGCTTGACGGCCTCGCCCGGCTTTTTGTGCCAGGTGGCAACGGTGCCATCGGCAACCGATTCCGGGAAAGTGGGGGCTTTGATTTCGATAGCCATTATCTGTGGGTCCTTAAATTCGGTTTCAGGTGCGCGAAGGCGTTAAACAGTAAAGGCGTCTTGCAGCAGTTTTTCCTGCTGCTCAGCGTGCATCGATGCGTAACCACAAGCAGGTGCAGCGGAAGCATCACGACCGGCGTACTCGAGAAAGAGCGCTTTGTTGTGATTGCCCACGATGCGACGCATGTGGTGTTGGCTGCAGTACCACGCACCCTGGTTCATCGGCTCTTCCTGACACCAAACGATATGTTTGAGGTTGGTGTACGGAGCCAGGACTTCGTTCAAGTCGTCCTCAGGGAATGGGTACAGCTGCTCGATACGCACGACGGCGATGTCGTCACGACCTTCGGCACGGCGTTTTTCCAGCAGGTCGTAGTAGACCTTGCCGCTACACAGAACAATGCGCTCGACCTTTTTCGGGTCTTGGGCATCGATTTCCGGGATAACGGTCTGGAAAGAACCTTCGGCCAGATCTTCCAGGGTCGAGATGGCCAGCTTGTGACGCAGCAGCGACTTCGGAGTCAGGACTACCAATGGTTTGCGCAACGGGCGAATCACCTGACGGCGCAGCAAGTGGTAGATCTGGGCTGGCGTCGTCGGCAAGCACACCTGAATGTTGTGCTCGGCGCACAGCTGCAGGTAACGCTCAAGACGAGCCGAGGAGTGCTCCGGCCCCTGACCTTCATAACCGTGCGGCAGCAGCATGGTCAGACCGCACAGACGGCCCCACTTGTGCTCGCCACTGGTGATGAACTGGTCGATAACCACCTGGGCACCGTTGGCGAAGTCGCCGAACTGGGCTTCCCAGATCACCAACGCCTCAGGCGTGGTGGTCGAGTAACCATATTCAAACGCCAGTACGGCTTCTTCCGACAGGAACGAGTCGTACAGGTCAAAACGTGGCTGACCGTCGTAAAGGTTCTGCAGCGGGATGTAGGTGCCCGCATCTTTCTGGTTGTGCAAGACAGCGTGACGGTGCGAGAACGTACCGCGACCGATGTCCTGGCCAGTCATGCGAATCGGGTGACCTTCGAACGCCAGGGTCGCGTACGCCATGGTTTCGGCGTAACCCCAGTTGATCGGCAGGCCGCCGGCTTGCATTTTCTGACGGTCTTCGTAGATTTTCGAGACCTGGCGCTGAACCACGAAGCCTTCCGGAATTTCCAGCAGCTTGGCGGACAGTTCCTGCAAGGTTTTCAGATCGAAACGAGTGTCGTGACGTGCAGTCCAGGCGTGGCCCAGATACGGACGCCAGTCCACGAACAACTCTTTGTTCGGCTCTTTGACCAGGCTTTTCACTACGTGCAGACCGTTGTCCAGCGCGTTGCGGTATTCATCGATCTTGGCCTGAACACGCTCGGCATCCAGCACACCGCCCTGGGTCAGACGATCGGCGTACAGCTCACGGGTCGTGCGCTGCTTGGCGATCTGCTGATACATCAGAGGCTGGGTGCCGCTTGGCTCGTCGGCCTCGTTGTGGCCGCGACGACGGTAGCAGAACATGTCGATCACCACGTCACGCTTGAACTGCATGCGGTAATCGATGGCCAGCTGGGTCACGAACAATACGGCTTCCGGATCATCACCATTCACATGGAGGATCGGCGCCTGGATCATTTTCGCAACGTCGGTCGCGTACTCGGTGGAGCGCGCATCCAGCGGGTTGCTGATGGTGAAACCAACCTGGTTGTTGATCACGATGTGCACAGTGCCGCCGGTTTTGAAACCGCGGGTCTGCGACATCTGGAAGGTTTCCATGACCACGCCCTGACCGGCGAATGCCGCGTCACCGTGGATGGATATCGGCAGAACCTTTTCACCGGTAGGGTCGTTACGACGATCCTGACGGGCACGCACCGAACCTTCGACCACTGGAGAAACGATTTCCAGGTGGGACGGGTTGAACGCCATGGCCAGGTGAACTTCACCGCCGGTGGTCATGACGTTGGACGAGAAGCCCTGGTGGTATTTAACGTCACCGGAACCCAGCTCGACCTTCTTCTTGCCTTCGAACTCGTCAAACAGCTCGCGCGGGTTCTTGCCGAAGGTGTTGACCAGCACGTTCAGACGACCACGGTGGGCCATGCCGATGACGATTTCCTTGGTGCCGTAGGAACCGGAACGCTGGATCAACTCGTCGAGCATCGGAATCAGGCTCTCGCCGCCTTCCAGACCGAAACGCTTGGTGCCCGGGTATTTGGTGCCCAGGTATTTTTCCAGGCCCTCGCCGGCAGTCACGCGCTCAAGCAGGTGGCTCTTGATGTCGGCGGAGTACGTCGGACGGCCGCGTACGCTTTCCAGACGTTGCTGGAACCACTGGCGCTGCTCGGAATCGGTGATGTGCGTAAATTCAGCGCCGATGGTGCGGCAATATGTCTGCTGCAACGCTTCGTGAATTTCGCGTAGGCTCGCTTCCTCTTTGCCGATGAACAGGTCGCCGGCACGGAAGGTCGTATCAAGATCGGCATTGGTCAAGCCGTAATGATTGATCGACAGGTCTGCAGGTGCAGGACGCTGCCACAGCCCCAGCGGGTCAAGCTGGGCTGCCTGGTGGCCACGCATACGGTAGGCCTGGATCAATCGCAGCACTTCAACTTGCTTCTTCTCGTGCTCACTGCTCACGCTGCCGGCGGAAACCGGTTGGGCGCGGCGCTGGTTCTTTGCCAGCAAGACGAAATGATCGCGAATCGTGGAGTGCGAAACATCGGTGGCAGTGTTGCCGTCAGCAGGCAACTTCTGAAAGTAGGTGCGCCACTCTTCTGGCACAGCGTTAGGGTCGTGCAGGTAGAGCTCATAGAGCTCTTCCACATAGGCAGCGTTACTACCGGATAGGTAGGCGCTGTTCCACATGCGCTGCATCACGCTTTCTTGCATGCTTGGTCACCCTCGGTTAGGGGAACACCACCGGCGTCGACACCGAGCACACTTGCAGAAGTCCGAATGCAGCGACTAAAACAAGCCACTTAGGATCACGCTGATAGTCCGGGTACCAGCCCGGATGCCCCTGCTTGTCTCATTTCTTCAAAATAAGAGCCGCAGCCTTATAAGCTGCTGCTCAGGTTAAGACTACGGCGCCGGTTGAAGCCTGCGCCGTAGCATCTACGGGTACAGCGGTACTGCATTTACAACAGCCGGTTACAGCAGCTGAATCACACGCCGCTTTGCAGCAGCATGTTACGTACGTGACCGATGGCCTTAGTCGGGTTCAGGCCTTTCGGGCAGACGTTGACGCAGTTCATGATCCCGCGGCAGCGGAATACGCTGAACGGGTCATCCAGCGAAGCCAGACGCTCGGCAGTCTTGGTGTCGCGGCTGTCTGCCAGGAAGCGATACGCTTGCAGCAGAGCAGCTGGACCCAGGAACTTGTCCGGGTTCCACCAGAAGGACGGGCAAGAGGTCGAGCAGCAAGCGCACAGGATGCACTCGTACAGACCGTCGAGCTTTTCGCGCTCTTCAGGGGTCTGCAGACGTTCGATGGCCGGAGCCGGCGTGTCGTTCTGCAGGTATGGCTTAACCTTCTCGTATTGCTTGTAGAAGATGCTCATATCGACGACCAGGTCACGGATAACCGGCAAACCTGGCAGAGGACGAACGATCAGCTTGTTACCTTTTACGACAGCGGACAGCGGCGTGACGCACGCCAGAGCGTTTTTGCCGTTGATGTTCATGCCGTCGGAACCGCAAACACCTTCACGGCAAGAGCGACGATAGGAGAAACCCTCGTCCTGCTCTTTGATCAGGGCCAGCACGTCCAGCACCATCAGGTCTTTACCGTTGGTATTGACCTGGAATTCCTGCATGAACGGCGCGGCGTCCTGATCAGGGTTGTAGCGATAAACACTGACTTGCAACATGGCGGCCACCCTTAATAAGTCCGAATCATTGGTTCAAAGGTCGGGACTGTTTTTGGCGAGAAGTTCACGGCACGCTTGGTAACGCGCTTCTCACCCGGGAAATACAGGGTGTGGCACAGCCAGTTAACGTCATCGCGCTCTTCGAAGTCTTCACGGGCGTGAGCGCCGCGGGACTCTTTGCGGATCTCGGCTGCGATGGCGGTGGCTTCGGCCACTTCCAGCAGGTTCTGCAGTTCCAGGGCTTCGATACGAGCAGTGTTGAACGCCTGGCTCTTGTCGTTGATCTTGACGTTGGCGATACGGTCACGCAGATCAGCCAGCTGAGCAATACCCTTCTGCATGTATTCGCCGGTACGGAATACACCGAAGTAGTTCTGCATGCAGCTTTGCAGCTCTTTACGCAGGGTGGCTACGTCTTCACCTTCGGTACGCGAGTTCAGGCCATCGAGACGTGCCAGGGCAGCGTCGATGTCGGACTGGCGAGCACGGGTGTAGTCGACGCCTTCTTTCAGGGTCTGTTCCAGGAACAGGCCGGCGGCACGGCCGAACACCACCAGGTCGAGCAGCGAGTTGCCGCCCAGACGGTTGGCACCGTGAACCGATACGCAAGCCACTTCGCCTACTGCGAACAGGCCCGGGATGATCTGGTCAACGCCGTCAGCATCCTGAGTGATTGCCTGGCCATGAATGTTGGTCGGCACGCCGCCCATCATATAGTGGCAGGTTGGAACGACCGGAATTGGCGACACGGCTGGATCGACGTGGGCGAAAGTCTTGGACAGTTCCATGATGCCTGGCAGACGGCTGTGCAGAACTTCTTCACCGAGGTGATCGAGTTTCAGCATTACGTGGTCGCCATCCGGACCGCAACCGTTGCCGGCGATGATTTCTTTAACCATCGAACGGGCAACAACGTCACGACCGGCAAGGTCTTTGGCGTTCGGAGCATAACGCTCCATGAAACGCTCGCCGTGCTTGTTGATCAGGTAACCGCCTTCACCGCGGCAGCCTTCAGTCACCAGTACACCGGCGCCGGCGATGCCGGTCGGGTGGAACTGCCACATTTCAATGTCTTGCACCGGCACGCCAGCACGCAGCGCCATACCAATACCGTCACCGGTGTTGATCAGGGCATTGGTGGTGGACGAGTAGATACGGCCTGCCCCGCCAGTCGCCAGTACGGTGGCGTTGGCACGGACGTAGGAGGTTTCGCCAGTTTCGATGCAGATGACGATCATGCCGACAAAGGCACCGTCTTCGTTCTTCACCAGGTCAACGCCGTAGTATTCATTAAGGAATACAGTGCCGGCCTTCAGGTTGGCTTGATACAGGGTGTGCAACAGCGCGTGACCGGTACGGTCGGCTGCGGCGCACGTACGGGCAGCCTGGCCACCTTTACCGAAATCTTTCGACTGACCGCCGAACGGACGCTGATAGATGCGGCCTTGTTCGGTACGGGAGAACGGCAAACCCATGTGCTCGAGTTCGAAGACCGCTTCCGGGCCTACGGAACACATGTATTCGATAGCGTCCTGGTCACCGATATAGTCGGAACCCTTGACGGTATCGTACATGTGCCAGCGCCAGTCATCGTTCGGATCTGCCGAGGCGATGGCGCAGGTGATGCCACCCTGGGCGGATACAGTGTGCGAACGAGTCGGGAAAACCTTGGTGATTACGGCAGTCTTGTGACCGCCCTGTGCCAGCTGCAGAGCAGCGCGCATGCCAGCACCGCCGCCGCCAATGATGATGGCGTCGAACGAAAGCGTATTTACTGAGTTAGACATGAATCAGATACCCCAAAGAATCTGCACACCCCAGACGAAATAGGCGAACATCGCGACGCCGCATACTGCCTGGAAGAGGAAACGTATTGCAGTCGCGGACTTGCCGAACGCCATTGGCGTCAGGTAGTCGGTCGCGATGGTCCACATGCCGACCCAGGCGTGAGCGCCAAGGGCAACGAGAGCCAGGAGACTGAAAATACGCATCCAGTTGCTTGCGAACAGTTCATGCCATTGGGCGTAGCCGATGCCAGGATTGGCGACGACGTATCCGATCAGGAAAATGAAGTAAGCCGCGAGAACGACCGCAGACACACGTTGTGCCATCCAGTCATAGAGGCCCGAACGCGACAGGTTCGTGACGTTAGTTACCATATCCAAACTCCTGCCAGAACGATTACCACCACGGAAACGGCGATAACGATTTTCGAGCCCAGTTTGCCGCCTTCAAGCGACTCGCCGATGCCCATGTCCATGATCAAGTGGCGCACACCGGCAACCAGGTGATACAGCAGAGCGGACAGGATGCCCCATGTCACTAGCTTGGCTAGCGGACTGGTCAGACACGCTTTCACCTGACCGAAGCCTTCTTCCGAGTCGAGCGACTTGTCCAATGCGTAAAGCATGATGGCCAGGCTGACAAAGATGATGATTCCGGAGATTCGGTGAAGAATGGACGTGTAAGCAGTGACTGGGAGTTTGATGGTCCTTAGGTCTAGGTTTACAGGTCGTTGGCTATTCACGGCTTTTTTTCACACTGAAGAGCCCCTAACAATCAGGGCAAAGTTGTTGGGGAGTGCACTGGTCAGGTACCCACCACCCAGGGAGTGCGACCCCCAGCAAAGCAGGCCCAAAAGCCCCTGGCGGTCGGAGGCCGAGTATAGACAGTTAGGCTACTAATGACAACGCGTTCACCTTCCCCTAATAGCGCATTGCACAAGTTGCATAAAAGGCGTAAATGGCAGTCAATTTCGAGGAAAAAGTCGGGTTAAAGCCTTCTGGAGCAAGACTTTAGGCAAATTGACATTCGAATTTATCTCACTATAGTGGTGCGGGCCCTGCGTGGGGGGTCTGTCTGATGATTTCAAGCATAAATAGGAGGCCACATGGCTGACAAAAAAGCGCAGTTGATCATCGAGGGCGCAGCCCCCGTCGAGCTGCCCATTTTAACCGGCACCGTTGGTCCCGATGTTATCGATGTTCGGAGCCTGACGGCCACGGGCCGTTTCACCTTTGACCCTGGTTTCATGTCGACAGCTTCCTGCGAGTCGAAGATCACCTATATCGACGGCGACAACGGCATTCTGCTGCACCGCGGCTACCCGATCGAACAGCTGGCTGAAAAGTCGGACTACCTGGAAACCTGCTATCTGCTGCTCAACGGCGAATTGCCGACCGCAGAACAGAAGGCCCAGTTCGTCAGCACCGTAAAGAACCACACCATGGTTCACGAGCAGCTGAAGACCTTCTTCAACGGCTTCCGTCGTGACGCTCACCCAATGGCTGTCATGTGCGGTGTAGTCGGCGCTCTTTCGGCCTTCTACCACGACTCCCTGGACATCAACAACCCGCAGCATCGCGAAATCTCCGCGATCCGCCTGGTTGCCAAGATGCCGACCCTGGCAGCGATGGTTTACAAGTACTCCATGGGCCAACCCATGATGTACCCGCGCAACGACCTGACGTACGCGGAAAACTTCCTGCACATGATGTTCAACACCCCGTGTGAGATCAAACCGATCAGCCCGGTACTCGCCAACGCCATGGACAAGATCTTCATCCTCCATGCCGACCACGAGCAAAACGCATCGACTTCCACCGTACGCCTGGCCGGTTCTTCGGGTGCCAACCCGTTCGCCTGTATCGCCGCCGGCATCGCTGCACTGTGGGGCCCTGCCCACGGCGGCGCGAACGAAGCTGTTCTGACCATGCTCGATGAAATTGGCGATGTGTCGAACATCGACAAGTACATCGCCAAGGCCAAGGACAAGAACGATCCGTTCAAACTGATGGGCTTCGGTCACCGGGTTTACAAAAACCGCGACCCACGCGCCACCGTCATGAAGCAGACCTGCGACGAAGTGCTGAAGGAACTGGGTATCACCAACGATCCGCAACTCAAACTGGCCATGCGCCTGGAAGAGATTGCCCTGACCGACCCGTACTTCATCGAACGCTCGCTGTACCCGAACGTCGACTTCTACTCGGGGATCATCCTCAAGGCGATCGGCATTCCGACCAGCATGTTCACCGTGATCTTCGCTTTGGCGCGGACCGTCGGCTGGATCTCCCACTGGAAAGAAATGCTCTCCAGCCCATACAAGATTGGCCGCCCGCGCCAGCTGTACACCGGCTACGAGTCGCGTGACATCACCAAGCTGGAAGACCGCAAATAAGACCTGTCTTGCGATAACGTCTTAAAATTGCACCGGGAACGGCCTCTATTTATATAGAGGCCGTTTTTGTTTGTGCGCGTTTTCCAGGAGCTGGCCCCGGCTGTTTGATCGTGTACATATCCGTGTCTTTGGTAATGGCGGATAGCGGTTTCGCTTTTACAGCGAGTCACTTGAAAAAGCCCCAAGTAACCAAGGGCTCTTGCCCCTGACGTTCGGTGCCTCGCTGTGGCTCGGCATGCCCTCGCTCCGGTCCTGCTCCGTGGGCCCGGAGCGAAGGAACGCCGAGCCTAAGCGAGGGCCGGACGCTTGGGGCGAGCCTTTTTGGGTATTTTTTTGGCGTTTGAAAAAAGTGCCTCGCCGTAAGGGCGAAACCGTAATCAGCCGTTACCGCAGCAGCAACGGATATGTACACGATCAAGAATCTCGTCCACCCGCAAAAAAAATCCATCGCAGGCAAGCCAGCTCCCACAAAGTCCGATAACCGCCCAATAAAAAATGCCCCAATCTCTCGACCGGGGCATTTCTATCTAACGCAGCTTATATAAACAAACCTGAAGCCTTAGTGCGAAACCGCCCCACTCGCCCCCAAACCAGTCTGCGAACGTACAAACTGCGGGAAGAACAGCGCCCGCTCATTGTCAGCCGCCTTGGACTTGTCAGTGATCGAGAAGAACCAGATCCCGATAAACGCAATGGCCATGGAGAACAACGCCGGGTACTCATACGGGAAGATAGCCTTCTCGTTATGCAGGATCTGCACCCAAATGGTTGGCCCAAGGACCATCAAACCAACGGCACTGATCAGCCCCAACCAGCCACCGATCATCGCACCACGTGTGGTCAGCTTCTTCCAGTACATCGAAAGCAGCAGCACCGGGAAGTTACAGCTTGCCGCGATGGAGAATGCCAGGCCCACCATGAACGCGATGTTCTGGCTTTCGAACAGAATGCCCAAGCCGATCGCCAACACACCCAGGCAGACGGTGGTGATTTTCGAAACGCGAATCTCGTCCTTGTCGTTGGCCTTGCCCTTCTTGATCACGCTGGCGTAAAGGTCGTGAGACACCGCCGTAGCACCGGCCAGGGTCAAACCGGCAACTACCGCCAGAATGGTCGCGAACGCTACTGCAGAGATGAAGCCCAGGAAAACACTGCCACCGACCGCGTTGGCCAGGTGCACCGCCGCCATGTTGTTGCCGCCCAACAGCGCGCCAGCAGCATCTTTAAAGGCCGGGTTGGTGCTCACCAGCAGGATCGCGCCGAAGCCGATGATGAACGTCAGGATGTAGAAGTAGCCAATGAAGCCGGTTGCATACAGCACGCTCTTGCGAGCTTCCTTTGCGTCACTCACGGTGAAGAAGCGCATCAGAATGTGCGGCAGGCCAGCGGTACCGAACATCAGTGCCAGGCCAAGGGAGAACGCGGAAATCGGGTCTTTCACCAGACCGCCCGGGCTCATGATCGCTTCACCTTTGGCGTGAACCTTGATCGCCTCGGAAAACAGTACGTTGAAGTCGAAGTTGACGTGCTTCATTACCATCAGCGCCATGAACGAGGCACCGGACAGCAGCAGCACAGCCTTGATGATTTGCACCCAAGTGGTTGCCAGCATGCCGCCGAACAACACGTACATGCACATCAGGATACCGACCAGGATCACCGCAACGTAGTAGTCGAGACCGAACAGCAGCTGGATCAGCTTGCCGGCACCGACCATTTGCGCGATCAGGTAGAACGCCACCACCACCAGCGAACCGCAAGCGGACAGCGTGCGGATCTGGGTTTGCCCGAGACGATAGGACGCCACGTCGGCAAAGGTGTATTTACCCAGGTTACGCAGGCGCTCGGCGATCAGGAACAGGATGATCGGCCAGCCCACCAGGAAGCCGATCGAGTAGATCAGGCCGTCGTAGCCGGAGGTGAACACCAGGGCGGAAATACCCAGGAAGGACGCCGCGGACATGTAGTCACCGGCGATCGCCAGACCGTTCTGAAAGCCGGTGATCTTGCCACCCGCCGCATAGTAGTCAGCTGCCGAATTGTTGCGCTTGGAGGCCCAGTAGGTGATGCACAGGGTCAAACCGACGAACGCCACGAACATCAGGATCGCGGAAACGTTGAGTGGTTGTTTGTGCACTTCGCCAGTCAGGGCTTCAGCTGCCCAGGCGCCAGGTGCAAAGGCTGCGATGCTCAATAGAGCCATTAGACGCCGGATCATTGCTGAGCCTCCTTGAGAATCGCATTGTTCAGGTCGTCGAATTCGCCATTGGCGCGTCGTACGTAGATTGCAGTCAGGATAAAGGCTGAGAGAATCAGCCCGACACCAATCGGTATCCCCCAGGTAATCGAAGATTCAGGGCTGATTTTCGCGCCCAGAATATGCGGCCCGTAAGCAATCAAAAGGATGAATCCGGAGTAAAGCCCAAGCATGATCGCCGAAAGAATCCAGGCGAACTTTTCTCGCTTACTAACCAGCTCCTTGAAGCGCGGGCTGTTTTGAATCGAGAGGTAAATGCTGTCGTTCATTGTTTTTATCCTCGCAGCACAGATGAAGTTGTAACGTCATCCACTTTATGCGGCTACGGAACTGGTTCCAGACGACCTTAGTATTAGAACGACATGACAGAATCGCCAATGTTCGGTATTGCGTGATTTCCTACAGAAAAACAAAAGGCCCCTCGGCTGTTACACCGAGGGGCCTTTGAGAGGTGGTGACGAGAGCCGTCAGCTCAAATCATTTGATCCAGTCTGCAACGCGTTCCGGGTGTTTGGCCACCCAATCCTTCGCTGCGGCTTCAGGTTTGGCACCATCCTGAATGGCCAACATGACTTCGCCGATTTCATCTTTCGAAGCCCACTGGAAGTTCTTCAGGAACTTGGCAACTTCCGGAGCTTTGGTTGCCAGTTCTTTGCTGCCGATGTTGTTTACGGTTTCAGCCGCGCCAAAAACGCCCTTCGGGTCATCCAGGAACCGCAGTTTCCACTTGGCGAACATCCAGTGCGGCACCCAACCGGTGACTGCGATGGATTCGTTTTTCTTCTCGGCACGGGTCAGCTCGGCAATCATGCCGGCGCCGGAACTGGCCTTGAGTTGATAGCCGGTCAGATCGTAGTCCTTGATTGCCTGTTCGGACTTGAGCATTACGCCCGAACCGGCGTCGATGCCGACGATGCGTTTTTTGAAGCTGTCGTCGGTTTTAAGATCTTCAATGGATTTGGCTTTGACGTACTCCGGTACGATCAGGCCGATTTTAGCGTCCTTGAAGTTCGGGCCGTAATCGACCACTTGATCCTTGTTCTTGGTCCAGTAATCGCCGTGAGTCACCGGCAGCCACGCAGACATCATGGCGTCGAGTTTGCCGGTGGCCACACCCTGCCACATGATCCCGGTGGCGACCGCTTGCAGCTTCACGTCATAACCCAGCTTCTGCTTGATCACTTCGGCCGCTACATGGGTCGTCGCGACGCTGTCGGACCAACCGTCGACGTAACCGATGCTCAGGGTCTTGCTCTCGGCATTGGCCATAGTGGAGCCAATCGCAAGTACCAGAGCGGCACCCGCGCCTAAAAGTCGTCGCATCTTCATCGTTACTTCCCCGAAAGTGCTGCGCTCGACGGATGCCGAGTCGCGTCAACGTATTGTTATGGTGCACAGCGCCCCCATCACGCCTCACCGCAAACCTCCTCGAACATCAGCGCGATTTATCTATGAGAGCACTGATGCGTCGATAATCAACCTGACGCCAATGGCGACCTGCTCTGCCAGCGACCTCAAGGCATCGAGAAACGACATCAGAACGCCATTAATCTAGACCACAGGAAGTCAGCCGGCCAATCCGCCCGAACTTTGCATGTCAAAATTATGCAGGCCACCAAGCGCGCGACAAATGAAGGTAACATGCGCGGCTTTGCTCCCAGACGGCCTGACCATGCCCGCGACATCACGCTTTCCTTTTTTTGCTTATCTATTCGCCTGCCTGCTGGGGCTTTTCGCCCTCGTTGGCTTTTGGTACGGCCTCGGCAAACCGGTGATTCTGCCGGACGTGGCCAGCGCGACGCACAAGCTTCAATGCGCTTCCTACACCCCGTTCGACAAGGACCAGTCACCGTTCGATGTGCCGTTCAAATTGCGCCCGGAGCGCATGGACGCCGACCTCGCTCTGCTGTCCAAAAGCTTCGAATGTATTCGCACCTATTCCATGACCGGTCTTGAAGCCCTGCCCGACCTGGCACGCAAGCACGGTCTGAAATTGATGATCGGCGCCTGGGTCAACAGCAACTCGGTAGACACCGAGAAAGAGGTCAACCTGCTGATCGCCTCGGCCAACGCCAACGCAGACGTGGTGACCTCGGTGATCGTCGGCAACGAAGCCCTGTTGCGCAAGGAAATCACCGGTGCGCAATTGGCCAAGCTTATTAATAAGGTCAAGAGCCAAGTCAAACAGCCTGTCACTTATGCCGACGTCTGGGAGTTCTGGCTCAAGCACCCGGAAGTCGCTCCAGCGGTGGATTTCCTGACCATTCATTTGCTGCCGTACTGGGAAGACGATCCATCGAACATCGACGCCGCCCTGCAGCACGTGGCAGAAGTGCGCCAGGTGTTCGGCAACAAGTTCGCACCCAAAGACGTAGTGATTGGCGAAACCGGCTGGCCGAGCGAAGGCCGCCAGCGCGAAACCGCCCTGCCGAGCCGGGTCAATGAAGCCAAGTTCATTCGCTCTTTTGTCATCATGGCCGAGCAGCAAGGCTGGCATTACAACCTGATCGAAGCCTTCGACCAGCCGTGGAAACGTGCCAGCGAAGGTGCAGTCGGCGGTTACTGGGGGCTGTTCGATGCCGATCGTCAGGACAAGGGCGTGCTGGCCGGCCCGGTATCGAACGTGCCGTACTGGTCGCAGTGGCTGGTAGTCGGCGGCTTGATCTTCCTCGGCACGCTGATCCTCGGCGGTCGTGTACGCAGCACTCGCGCGGCGTTGGTTCTACCGCTGCTGGGTGCGCTGGCGGCTTGCTCGATCGGCGTCTGGGGCGATCTGGCGCGTGTCACTACCCGCTTTGCCAGTGAATGGCTGTGGGTCGCCTTGCTGACGGCTTTGAATGTGTTGGTGCTGGCTCATGCTGCGCTGACGCTGAGCGCTCGCAAGGGTTGGCGCGCACGGATGTTCAATGTGCTGGAACCCCGGGCTGGCTGGTTGCTGGTGGCAGCAGGGTTCGCCGCCGCGGTGACAATGCTGGAGTTGGTGTTCGATCCACGTTATCGCAGCTTCCCGAGTGTCGCGTTCATCCTGCCGGCACTGGTTTATCTGTGCCGCCCGGTAAACGTGCCACGTCGGGAGATTGCCCTGCTGGCCTTCATCATCGGTGCCGGCATTGCGCCGCAACTGTATCAAGAAGGTTTGCAGAACCAGCAGGCCTGGGGCTGGGCGCTGGTGAGTGTGTTGATGGTTGCAGCGTTGTGGCGCAGTTTGCGGGTTCGCAAGGCCTGATCTTCAGGGTCGATTCCGGCCTCTTCGCGAGCCTGCTCGCGAAGACTGACCATCAGACGCTGCGGGAAGCCCGGACCAAACGCAATCCAGCAATCACCACCGCAAACACCGCCAACGTGGTGTTATACAACGCCAGCGCCGGAAACCCGAACACCAGCGCCAGCACCGCCAACCACCACCCTGCCCGCCCCGGCAGCACAAAACCGGTCACGGCAGCAGCCATCGCCGCCCAGCCCAACACTTTGAAGTGAATCATCAAGCCCAGGTTCGAACGGACCTGGCATTCCCAGCGGCTCGCCTCGTCCACGCAGACGCCAACCCACTGCGCATCCTCCATGAAGCCATAACGCGCGCCATAACTGGCGGCCAGCCATAAAGGCAGTAAAACGAGCAGCAGAATCACGGGCAGACGGCGGGACATGAAGCACTCCAATAAACGAAAACGGCGGCCAGCTTAATCTGCCGCTAGCGGTAAGCAAACGCGCGAAACAGATAATTGGCCATGAAATAGCTGCAAAGTGTATCGTCCGTCTACTATTACCCCAAAATTAGGCCTGATTGGTGCCGATCCATGGCACTTTGGCGCAATCCCCGTGGTCATAGCCTGCGAACTTCATTCGGCACCTTTCTCTAAGGGATCTAGTCATGCACCGTTCCTTGCGCTTCGCCGCCCTGTTTGGCGGCCTTATTTTGAGTGCGTCCGCACTGGCCGTCGACATCGACGCTGCCAGCTATGGCTACCCCTTGACCAATCCGTTCGAGGCGACCATTGCGACGACACCACCGGCCCTGCGTCCGGAGTTGCCGCTGGACGATGACATCAATCAGGCAACCCGCAGCGTCAGGTTACGCCCGGAGCGTGAATTCGACCTGCCGGACAACTTCTGGCCGGTGAAAAAACTCACCTACCGCATCGCCACCCAGGATAAAGCCGCGCCGCTGATCTTCTTGATCGCCGGCACCGGCGCACGCTATGACAGCACCCTTAACGAATACCTGAAGAAGCTCTACTACAAGGCCGGCTACCACGTGGTGCAACTGTCGTCGCCCACCAGTTTCGACTTCATGAGCGCCGCCTCACGCTTTGCCACGCCCGGTATCACCAAGGAAGACGCCGAAGACATGTACCGGGTGATGCAGGCCGTGCGGGCACAAAACCCGAATGTGGACGTTACCGATTACTACCTGACCGGCTACAGCCTGGGCGCACTGGATGCGGCGTTCGTCGCGCACCTGGATGAAACCCGCCGCAGCTTCAACTTCAAGAAAGTCTTGCTGCTCAACCCCCCGGTCAACCTCTACACTTCGATCACCAACCTCGACAAGCTGGTCCAGACCGAGGTCAAGGGCATCAACAACAGCACAACCTTCTATGAACTGGTGCTGGACAAACTGACCCGCTACTTCCAGCAGAAGGGCTACATCGACCTTAACGACGCCCTTCTTTACGACTTTCAGCAGTCCAAGCAACACCTGAGCAATGAACAGATGGCCATGCTGATCGGCACCTCGTTCCGTTTCTCGGCAGCCGACATTGCCTTCACCTCGGACCTGATCAACCGCCGCGGCCTCATCACCCCACCGAAATACCCGATCACCGAAGGCACAACGCTCACGCCGTTCCTCAAACGTGCGCTGCAGTGTGACTTCGACTGTTACATCACCGAACAGGTCATCCCGATGTGGCGCGCCCGCACCGACGGCGGCAGCCTGCTGCAATTGATCGATCAGGTCAGTTTGTATGCGCTGAAGGACTATCTGCACGACAGCCCGAAAATCGCCGTCATGCACAACGCTGACGACGTGATCCTCGGCCCTGGCGACCTCGGCTTCCTGCGCAAGACCTTTGGCGACCGTTTGACTGTTTATCCACTGGGCGGCCATTGCGGCAACCTTAACTATCGCGTCAACAGCGACGCCATGCTGGAGTTCTTCCGTGGCTAAATACCTCCTGCTTATTGCCGCGTTACTCTGTGCAGGCGCCGCCAATGCAGACAACAGCAAAGCCAACGCTCCGGTTGTGATTGACAGCGATGGCTTCAAGGAGCCGCTGAGCAAGCTCAAGTTCAATCCCGGGCTGGACCAGCGTGAGTTCGAACGCTCGACGCTCAATGCGTTGAACATCTACGACCCGCTGGAAGAGTGGAACCGTCGCGTCTACCACTTCAACTATCGCTTTGACCAATGGGTGTTCCTGCCAGTGGTCGACGGCTATCGCTATATCACGCCGAGCTTCCTGCGCACCGGTGTCAGTAACTTCTTCAACAACCTCGGTGACGTACCGAACCTGTTGAACAGCCTGCTGCAGTTCAAGGGTCAGCGCTCGATGGAAACCACCGCGCGCCTGCTGCTCAACACCACCGTCGGCATCGCCGGCCTGTGGGACCCGGCCACCGCCATGGGCCTGCCGCGCCAAGCCGAAGATTTCGGCCAGACGCTGGGCTTCTACGGTGTACCGGGCGGCCCCTACTTCGTGTTGCCGATCCTCGGCCCCTCGAACATCCGCGACACCGGCGGACTGGCGGTGGACTTCACCACGGAATCGGCGATCAACTTCCTGAACGTCTCCGAAGTCAGCTCCAACCATCCTGAAGTCTGGATCTTGCGCGGTGTCGACAAGCGCTACCAGACCGGCTTCCGCTACGGTCAGCTGAACTCGCCGTTCGAGTACGAGAAAGTGCGCTACGTGTACACCGAGTCGCGCAAGTTGCAGATCGCCGAGTAAGTCTATTGTTTCCTTAAGATCGTTCCCACGCTCTGCGTGGGAACGATCAAGTGACCGCGTCTCAGCCTTTCGCTGCTTTCCAGATTTTGCTCGCCGCCATCACACCCGCCAACACCACTGCACCCGCGACAATCCCCGCCACCGCATTCAGCAACGTCGGCACGATGAACCCGGCGCCACCGGCACCCGCGCTGACACTCTCAATCCAGTGATGAACCACCGGCACGCCGTGGGTGAGAATTCCGCCACCGACCAGGAACATCGCCGCCGTGCCAATCACCGACAGGCTTTTCATCATGTACGGCGCCGCACGCAGAATCCCGGCGCCGATACGTTTGGCTATCTGGCCAGGCTTCTGGGTCAGCCACAAACCGAGGTCGTCGAGTTTGACGATTCCCGCCACCAGGCCATAGACGCCAATGGTCATGACGATGGCGATGCCCGAGAGCACGATGACTTGCTGGGTCAGCGAAGCATCAGCCACCGTACCCAGCGTGATGGCGATGATTTCCGCCGACAGAATGAAGTCGGTGCGGATCGCCCCCTTGATCTTGTCTTTCTCGAACGTCACCAGATCGACCGCCGGATCGGCTACGGCCTCGACCAGCTCAGCATGTTCGGCTTGATCTTCAGCCTTGCTGTGCAGGAATTTGTGGGCCAGTTTCTCGAAACCTTCGAAACACAGATAGGCGCCACCCACCATCAATAGCGGCGTGACCAGCCACGGGATGAACGCACTGATGGCCAAGGCCGAGGGCACCAGGATCAGTTTGTTAAGAAACGAGCCCTTGGCCACCGCCCAAACTACCGGGATTTCCCGCTCGGCACGCACACCGGAAACCTGCTGGGCGTTGAGCGCCAGATCGTCACCGAGCACGCCGGCGGTCTTCTTCGCGGCCATTTTGGTCATCAATGCCACGTCATCGAGTACCGCGGCAATGTCGTCGATCAGCAACAGCAAACTGCTTCCTGCCATGAATCAGGTTTCCTTCGAATAATGAATGCTGAGCAGCATAGCGCGGCCTAACGTGCTGCGGGGCATTCTTGAGCGCCGCGCGAGGCCGGTGCTACCATGCGCAACCGCCAGCACAGGCAAGGAACCCCTTGGTTTATGAGCACTATCCGCGAGCGCAACAAACAATTGATCCTGCGTGCCGCCAGTGAAGAATTTGCCGACAAGGGCTTCGCTGCGACCAAAACCAGTGACATCGCAGCCAAGGCGGGATTGCCCAAGCCCAACGTCTACTACTACTTCAAATCCAAGGAAAACCTCTACCGCGAGGTCCTCGAAAGCATCATCGAGCCGATTCTTCAGGCCTCGACGCCGTTCAATGCCGACGGTGTGCCCGGCGAAGTACTAAGTGGCTACATCCGCTCAAAAATCCGCATCTCCCGCGACCTGCCCTTCGCCTCCAAGGTGTTTGCCAGCGAGATCATGCACGGCGCCCCACACCTGAGCGCCGACCTGGTTGAACGACTCAACGGCCAAGCCAAGCACAACATCGACTGTATCCAGACCTGGATCGACCGCCGCCAGATCGCCCCGATCGACCCCAACCACCTGATGTTCAGCATCTGGGCCGCGACCCAGACTTATGCCGATTTTGATTGGCAGATTTCCGCGGTCACCGGAAAGGCCAAGCTGGATGAGGCGGATTATGAAGCGGCGGCGCAGACGATTATTCGGTTGGTGTTGAAGGGGTGTGAGCCTGACCGTTAAACCGTGGTGCGGCCATTCGAGCAAGCCCGCTCCCACCGGGTTTCTGTGTTGAATGCACATTTAGTGATCACTGAAGATCCACTGTGGGAGCCAGCCTGCTGGCGATAGGGGACGACCCGGTTTCAGCTCAAACCCAAATAGCATCCCACAGTGGATAGTCGCCCAGTTTCTCAACCAATCCGGCGCGCAATGGGTTGGCCACGACATACCGCGCCAACTTCACCAAATCCTCTTCCCGCCGAAGTGCCCGATCATGGAATCCTCTCTGCCAGAGGCTAATATTTCGACCGGTACGCTGCTTCACCGCTTTGGTACTCATCGACTTGGTCTTTTGCATCAACTCGCTCAAAGAGCCCTGCTGTAATTCAATCAACCAATGAAAATGATCGGGCATGACTACCCACGCCAGTGAGTTCGCCAAGCCTAGATTCTGAGCATTTCGAAATTGATCGACGACCAGTCTGCCCAAGGCAAAATCCTTGAAAACCGGGGTCCTGTGAAGTGTATTGCTGGTTAACAAATAAATTCGGCTGGCTTCGGCATAGCGCCCGACTCGCAATCGGTGTGCAGCGGGTAAATCCGGCATTCCTTGCCTCCCATGATCAGGTCAGGAGAAGGCTAGTCCTGTGGATTCAGGAAGACGGGACAAACTTTTGGCTGGATGTGTCTGGTAGATAGCTATCGCGAGCAGGCTCACTCCTACAGGGAATGTGGTGTTCAGACATTTTGTGTCCAACCCCGATACTTGTAGGAGTGAGCCTGCTCGCGATAGCGATTAATCAGCCACCCCAAATCAAGCAGTCACCCCCGCATCCGCCCGCAACCCCGCCGCCTCAATCGCATTGATCGCACACTGCTCATCAACATCAGAAAGATCACCGCTGATACCCACCGCCCCCAGCACGTTCCCGTCCTGATCCCGAATCAACACCCACCCGGTGCCGGGACGACGCTGCCCTGCCCCAGACTATTCAACGCAGCGATAAACGCCGGGCGTTGTTGTGCGTCCAGCGCCAGCAGGCGTGAGCCTTTGCCAAGGGCGATAGCGCCCCAGGCTTTGCCGATGGCGATTTGCGGGCGCAGCAGGCTGGCGCCGTCTTCGCGCTGCAATGTCACCAAATGCCCGCTGGCATCCAGTACTGCAACGGTCAATGGAGCCGCCGAGATTGCACGCCCTGCGGAGATGGCCTGATTGACCAGGTTTACTGCAACTTTCAAGGTTAAAGCGCTCATGGTGCCGTCCTCATTTTGTTATAGGGAAAGCTGTTGGACTGCTTTTGGTTGAGAAGTCCGATGCAACAAATAGAACACAATGAGTTATTTTTTTGTATACAATTATTCTCGCAAAGCGCCACATGCGACGAAAAGCCACAGTAGAAAGGGCTTCCGACGAATGAAACGGTCGCTTGAGAAAATGGATTGACCTGCGCCGTCCGCCGTGAATACACTCTGCGCAAAGCCACTTGTATACAATTACAAAACGTAATAGGCACCAAAACCATGAGCAAAATGAGAGCAATCGAAGCCGCCGTTCTGGTGATGCGCCGTGAAGGGGTTGATACCGCTTTTGGCATCCCGGGCGCCGCGATCAACCCGCTGTACTCCGCCTTGCAGAAGGTCGGTGGCATCGATCACGTCCTCGCTCGCCACGTTGAAGGCGCCTCGCACATGGCTGAGGGCTACACCCGCACCAAGGCCGGCAACATTGGCGTGTGCATCGGGACTTCGGGCCCCGCCGGTACTGACATGGTCACCGGGCTCTACAGCGCCTCGGCCGACTCGATCCCGATTCTTTGCATTACCGGCCAGGCCCCCCGCGCCCGGATGCACAAGGAAGACTTCCAGGCTGTCGACATCACCGCGATCGTCAAACCCGTGACCAAGTGGGCAACCACCGTCATGGAACCGGGCCAGGTGCCTTACGCGTTCCAGAAAGCCTTCTACGAAATGCGCTCCGGCCGTCCAGGCCCGGTGCTGATCGACCTGCCGTTCGACGTGCAGATGGCTGAAATCGAATTCGACATCGACGCCTACGAGCCACTGCCGCTGGCCAAGCCAACCGCTAACCGCGTGCAAATCGAGAAGGCCCTGGCCATGCTCGATCAGGCCGAGCGCCCATTGCTGGTGGCCGGTGGTGGCATCATTAATGCCGACGCCAGCGAGTTGCTGGTGGAATTCGCCGAGCTGACCGGTATTCCGGTGATCCCGACCCTGATGGGCTGGGGCACGATCCCGGACGATCACCCGTTGATGGTCGGCATGGTCGGTCTGCAAACCTCGCACCGCTACGGCAACGCGACGATGCTCAAATCCGACCTGGTGCTGGGTGTCGGTAACCGCTGGGCGAACCGTCACACCGGTTCGATCGACGTTTACACCGAAGGCCGCAAGTTCATTCACGTCGACATCGAACCGACCCAGATCGGCCGCGTATTCACCCCGGACCTGGGCATCGTTTCCGACGCCGCTGCCGCGCTAACCGTGTTCATCGAAGTCGCTCGCGAATGGCAAGCCGCTGGCAAGCTGAAAAACCGCAGTGCCTGGTTGCAGGATTGCCAGCAGCGCAAATCCAGCCTGCAACGCAAGACTCACTTCGACAACGTGCCAGTCAAGCCGCAACGCGTTTACGAAGAGATGAACCAGGTGTTCGGCAAAGACACTTGCTATGTCAGCACCATCGGTCTGTCGCAGATTGCCGGCGCGCAGTTCCTGCACGTCTACAAACCGCGTCATTGGATCAACTGCGGTCAGGCCGGCCCGTTGGGCTGGACCATTCCGGCAGCGCTGGGCGTAGTCAAGGCTGATCCGACCCGCAAGGTCGTGGCACTATCGGGCGACTATGATTTCCAGTTCATGATTGAAGAACTGGCGGTGGGCGCGCAGTTCAAACTGCCGTACATCCACGTTGTGGTAAACAACTCTTACCTGGGGCTGATTCGTCAGGCTCAGCGCGGTTTCGACATGGACTACTGCGTGCAGCTGTCCTTCGACAACCTGAACGCGCCGGAACTCAACGGTTACGGTGTCGATCACGTCGCCGTCGCCGAAGGCCTCGGTTGCAAGGCCCTGCGTGTGTTCGAACCGGGTCAGATCCAGCCTGCCCTGCGCAAGGCTCAGGAGCTGATCGAAGAGTTCAAGGTGCCGGTGATCGTCGAGATTATTCTGGAGCGTGTGACCAACATTTCCATGGGTACCGAGATCAACGCCGTCAACGAATTCGAAGACCTGGCGTTGGTCGGCAACGATGCGCCAACGGCGATTTCGATGCTTGATTGACAGCTGATCGTTCCCATTGTGGGAGCGAGCCTGCTCGCGATGAGGCCGGCACATTCAACATTGATGTTGACTGCCCCACCGCTATCGCCAGCAGGCTGGCTCCCACAGGGGATCTGCACCTATTTTTACGGGAGACCACCATGCCGCGTTTCGCAGCCAACCTATCCATGCTGTTCACCGAACAGGATTTTCTTGCTCGTTTTGAAGCGGCCGCCAAGGCCGGCTTCAGCGGTGTCGAATACCTGTTCCCTTACGACTTCAGCTCTGCCGAGATCAAAGCCAAGCTCGATGCCAATGGCTTGACCCAAGTGCTGTTCAACCTGCCGGCCGGTGACTGGGCCAAGGGCGAGCGCGGTATCGCGTGCCTGCCGGATCGGGTTGAAGAGTTCCGCGCCGGTGTCGACCTGGCCATCGCTTACGCCAAAGTGCTGGGCAACACCCAGGTCAACTGCCTGGCCGGTATTCGTCCACAAGGCATCGACGATGCCACCGTGGAAAAAACCTTCGTCGCCAACCTCAAGTACGCGGCCGACAAGCTGCAAGCGGCGGGCATCAAACTGGTGATGGAAGCGATCAACACCCGCGACATCCCGGGTTTCTACCTGAACAACACGACGCAGGCCCTGTCGATTCGCGAACAGGTCGCCAGCGCCAACCTGTTCCTGCAATACGACATCTATCACATGCAAATCATGGAGGGCGACCTGGCCCGCACCATGGCTGCGCACCTGGGCGAGATCAACCACATCCAGTTGGCCGACAACCCAGGGCGCAACGAACCGGGCACCGGTGAAATCAACTACCGCTTCCTGTTCGAACACCTGGACCGCATCGGTTATCAGGGTTGGGTTGGCTGCGAATACAAGCCGCTGACCACCACTGAAGCAGGTCTGGGCTGGTTGAAAACGCATAACGCAATCTGACACAGATCCCTGTGGGAGCGAGCCTGCTCGCGATGAGGCCAGCACATTCAACATTGACGTTGTTTGGCCTACCGCTATCGCGAGCAGGCTCACTCCTACAAAAAGCTATGCACCCATTTGCTTGAGCAACACAAAAACAAGAGGAATTTCTCATGGCTAAAATCGGATTTATCGGCACCGGCATCATGGGCCACCCAATGGCGTTGAACCTGCAGAAAGCCGGTCACAGCCTGTTCCTTTCGGCGCACCACGACGCCGCGCCTGCTGACCTGGTTGCCGGTGGCGCTATCGCTCTGGCCAACCCGAAAGAAGTCGCCCAGGAAGCTGAATTCATCATCATCATGGTGCCGGATACCCCGCAGGTCGACGACGTGCTGTTCCGCGCCGACGGCGTTGCGGCCGGCGTTGGCAAAGGCAAAGTCGTGATCGACATGAGTTCGATCTCGCCGACCGCCACCAAGGCGTTCGCTGCCAAGATCAACGAAAAAGGCGCTCAGTACCTCGACGCGCCAGTGTCCGGCGGTGAAGTCGGTGCCAAGGCTGCAAGCCTGAGCATCATGATCGGCGGTGATGCCGATGCCTTCGAACGCGCACTGCCGCTGTTCCAGGCGATGGGCAAAAACATCACCCTGGTCGGTGGCAACGGCGACGGTCAAACCGCCAAAGTGGCGAACCAGATCATCGTGGCGCTGAACATCCAGGCCGTGGCCGAAGCCCTGCTGTTCGCGTCCAAAAACGGCGCCGATCCCGCCAAGGTCCGCGAAGCACTGATGGGCGGCTTCGCATCCTCGAAGATCCTCGAAGTGCACGGCGAACGCATGATCAAAGGCACCTTCGACCCAGGCTTCCGCATCAGCCTGCACCAGAAGGACCTGAACCTGGCCCTGCAAGGCGCCAAAGAGCTGGGCATCAACCTGCCGAACACCGCCAACACCCAGCAAGTGTTCAGCACCTGCGCAGCAATCGGTGGCAGCAATTGGGACCATTCGGCGCTGATCAAGGGCCTGGAACACATGGCGAATTTCTCGATTCGCGATAAGTAACAAGCCCTGCCTGACCTGTGGGAGCCAGCCTGCTGGCGATGAAATCGACGCGGTGTGTCTGATAGACCTCAGCGCCTGAATCGCCAGCAGGCTGGCTCCCACAAGGATCCGGGTTGCTCCACCCTCCAATAACAAGAAATCCGGGAGCCCGCCATGTCGGTCGATCCGCAACAATTCCTGCGCGAGCTGTTCGCCACAGCCATCGACGCGGCCCATCCGCAGCAAGTCCTCGAAGCCTATTTGCCCAAAGATCGCAGCGCTCGGGTGATCGTCATCGGCGCCGGCAAAGCCGCCGCGGCCATGGCCCAAGTGGTGGAGCGTTGCTGGCAGGGTGAAGTGTCTGGTTTAGTGGTGACCCGTTACGGTCACGGCGCCCCGTGCGAAAAGATCGAAGTAGTCGAAGCCGCGCACCCGGTGCCGGACGCCGCGGGTCAGGCAGTCGCCAAGCGTGTGTTCGAACTCGTCAGCGACCTGACTGAAGACGACCGAGTCATCTTCCTGCTGTCCGGCGGAGGCTCCGCATTGCTGGCCCTGCCCGCGGCCGGCATCACCTTGGCCGACAAGCAGTCGATCAACAAAGCCCTGCTCAAATCCGGCGCCACCATCGGCGAGATGAATTGCGTGCGCAAACACCTCTCGGCGATCAAGGGCGGCCGCCTCGGCAAAGCCTGCTGGCCTGCCACGGTTTATACCTACGCGATTTCCGATGTACCGGGCGACCTCGCCACAGTCATCGCCTCCGGCCCCACCGTGGCCGACCCGAGCACCTGCGCCGAAGCCCTGGCGATCCTCAAGCGTTACGCCATTGAAGTCCCAGCCTCGGTACGCAACTGGCTGCAAAGTCCAGAATCAGAGACGGTCAAACCCGGCGACCCGAGCCTGGCGCGCAGTCACTTCCAACTGATCGCCCGTCCGCAGCAGTCGCTTGAAGCTGCGGCGGTGAAGTGCCGTCAGGCCGGTTTCAGTCCGCTGATCCTCGGCGACCTGGAAGGCGAATCCCGCGACGTGGCCAAGGTTCATGCTGGTATCGCCCGGCAAGTGGTGCTGCACGGTCAACCATTGGCGGCGCCCTGCGTAATCCTCTCGGGCGGTGAAACCACGGTCACCGTGCGCGGCAATGGCCGTGGCGGGCGCAACGCCGAATTCCTGCTGAGCCTGACCGACAGCCTCAAAGGCCTGCCCGGCGTCTACGCGCTGGCCGGCGACACCGATGGCATCGACGGCTCCGAAGACAACGCCGGCGCAATCATGACAACGGACAGCTACGCCCGCGCCGCCGCCCTCGGCCTGAGCGCCAGCGACGAGTTGGACAACAACAATGGCTACGGCTATTTCGAGGCGCTGGACGCGCTGATCGTCACTGAACCGACCCGCACCAACGTCAACGACTTCCGCGCCATCCTGATTCTCGAGAGCCCTAAACATGACGCCTGACAAGAAGGTCAAAATCCTCGCCACCCTCGGTCCTGCCACTAACGGGATCGACGACATCCGTGAGCTGGTGCAGGCCGGGGTCAACATCTTTCGCCTGAACTTCAGCCACGGCGATCACGCCGACCACGCTCAGCGCTATCAGTGGATTCGTGAAGTCGAGCGCCAGCTGAATTATCCGCTGGGCATTCTGATGGACCTGCAAGGCCCGAAACTGCGCGTCGGCAAGTTCGCCGAGGGCAAGGTGCAGTTGCATCGCGGTCAGGCCCTTCGCCTGGACCTGGACCCGACGCCGGGGGATCAGCGCCGCGTCAACCTGCCCCACCCGGAAATCATCACCGCGCTGGAGCCGGGCATGGACTTGCTGCTGGATGACGGCAAGCTGCGTCTTCGTGTGGTGACAAAGTACTCCGACGCCATCGACACCACCGTGCTCAATGGCGGCGAACTCTCGGATCGCAAAGGCGTGAACGTACCGCAAGCGGTGCTGGAACTGAGCCCGCTGACCGCCAAGGACCGTCGCGATTTGAGCTTCGGTCTGGAGCTCGGTGTGGACTGGGTTGCCCTGTCGTTTGTGCAGCGTCCGGAAGACATTCGCGAAGCCCGCGAATTGATCGGTGATAAAGCGTTTTTGATGGCCAAGATCGAGAAGCCTTCGGCGGTGACTCAGCTACGGGAAATCGCCGAATTGAGCGACGCGATCATGGTTGCGCGCGGTGACCTGGGCGTTGAAGTGCCGGCTGAAAGCGTGCCGCAAATTCAGAAGAACATCATCAGCACTTGCCGCGAACTCGGCAAACCGGTGGTGGTGGCCACGCAGATGCTGGAATCGATGCGCTTCTCCCCTGCCCCGACCCGTGCCGAGGTCACTGATGTTGCCAATGCCGTGGCTGAAGGTGCCGACGCGGTGATGCTGTCGGCGGAAACCGCATCCGGTGAATATCCGCTGGAAGCCGTGCAGATGATGAGCAAGATCATCCGCCAGGTGGAAAACGGCCCGGACTATCAGGCGCAATTGGACGTGAGCCGGCCGAAGGCTGAGGCGACCGTTTCCGATGCGATCAGCTGCGCGATCCGCCGCATCAGCAACGTGCTGCCGGTGGCGGTGCTGGTGAATTACAGCGAGTCGGGTACTTCGAGTCTGCGTGCGGCGCGGGAGCGGCCGACGGTGCCGATTCTGAACCTGACGCCGAACCTGCAAACCGCTCGCCGTTTGACGGTGGCGTGGGGCGTGCACTCGGTGGTCAATGATCGGCTGCGTCAGGTGGATGAGGTGTGCTCGACGGCACTGGAGATTGCGCAGGCACAAGGAATGGCCAAGCGCGGGGATACTTTGGTGATCACGGCGGGTGTGCCGTTTGGGCAGCCGGGGTCGACTAACTCCTTGCGTATCGAGACGTTGATCTAGAGCGCCCATACCGGCCTCATCGCCAGCAGGCTGGCTCCCACATTGGTTTTGTGTCTATCACGGAATTAATACTGAACTGAGATTCAGTGTGGGAGCCAGCCTGCTGGCGATGCGGGCGACTCGGTTTCACTGTCTTTCAGAATTGCCATGCCTGCCAACCACTTCAACACCCATTGCCCCGACTGGGCCACTGCCCTGCTCAACGGTTTCAGCCAGATCTTCCTCCAGCGCCATCCGCTGTGCGGTCTGCTGTGTCTGTTGGCGATTCTTTTTACCGCTCCGGTGTTACTCGGCGGTGCACTGCTGGGTGGCGTCGCCGGGTTACTCACCGCGCAACGTCGCGGTTATGCCAAGGCCGATCGTCAGGCCGGGCTGTTCAGTTACAACGGTGTCTTGCTCGGCTTGCTGCTGAGCCTCTATTTCCCATGGTCAGCGCTGTTGCCGCCGTTGATCATTGCCGCTGGTGGCCTGAGCGCGATGGTCACTCAACAATGGCTCAAGCGCGTCCGGGTCAGCCAATACCTGCCTGTCTATACGACACCCTTCGTGGGGCTGGGCTGGTTGCTGCTGTGCTTCGCCACGCCCTCGACAAATGCGCATTTGATCGAAACTAATACGCTGAACATGCTCGCCGCACCACTCAAAGGCCTTGGCCAGGTGATGTTCCTCGGTCATCCGCTGGCCGGTGCGATGATTGCCGTGGGTTTGCTGATCGCTGATCGCCGCGCATTCTGCTGGGCGTTGTTGGCGTCTGTCGCTGGCATGGGCTGGAGCATGCTGCATCACGACTTCTACACCGCATTGCTCGGCCTCGGTGGCTATAACGCCGTACTCGCCTCCCTCGCCTTGAGCTCGCAGCGCCAGAAGCCTTGGCTGCCGCTAATCGGTATTACATCAGCGCTGTTGCTGACGCCGGTGTTTGCCGCCATTGGTCTGCCAACGCTGACCGCGCCGTTCATCCTCTCCTGCTGGCTGATCCGCACGGTTGTTCAAATGCTCGGCAAGACCACTGTCGCCCGTACACCTTGCACTCTGGAGGAGAATCAACCTAGGCTGCGCTGATCATTGATTCAGGCGTTTTCCATGGACAGCAACAAAAACTGGCGTGAAGACCTTTACGTCATGGTATTCCAGAGCGACACCAAGGCCGGTCGGCGCTTCGACGGCATCCTGCTGTTGATCATCCTCGCCAGCATTGTGATCGTGATGCTCGACAGCATCGATTCCATTCACCAGAACTACGCCAATGTGCTGGCGTACATCGAATGGGGCTTCACCGTCATCTTCGCTATCGAATACGGCCTGCGCCTCTACTGCTCGCCCAAGCCGTTGCGCTACGCGTTCAGCTTCTATGGACTGGTGGATTTACTGGCGATCGTGCCCGGCATTCTTGCGCTGTATTACGCCGATGCGCAGTACCTGCTGATTATCCGGATCATCCGCATGCTGCGGATTTTCCGCGTACTCAAGCTCAGCCCGTATCTGAAACAAGCCAACTATCTGATGTCGGCCCTGCGCGGCAGCAAGCAGAAGATCGTGGTGTTTCTGCTCAGCGTCTGCACCCTGGTGACGGTGTTCGGCACGCTGATGTACGTGATCGAAGGCCCGGAGCACGGCTTCACCAGCATCCCCAAAGGCATCTATTGGGCTATCGTCACGCTGACTACCGTGGGCTTCGGCGACATCGTGCCGAAGACGCCATTGGGCCAGGTGATTTCGTCGCTGGTGATGATCACCGGTTACTCGATCATCGCCGTGCCGACGGGGATTTTCACCGCCGAACTGGCCAACGCCATGCGTGGCGAGCAACTGCAAACCGATTGCCCGGTGTGCAAGAAAAACAGCCACGAAGCGGGTGCCGCGTTTTGCTCTCGGTGCGGTAATCAGTTATTCAAGAAACTGGAATAAGCAAAGTGCTTTTTAATCTTTAAAGGACTATGCGAGCCCGGCTATAGTCGCCGGCAAATTGCCTCACTTTTAATAAAACACCTATTCAGAACAAGGAATGCGCAGTGAAAAAACTCTTTGGCGCCTCACTTCTGGCCGCTGGCCTGGCTCTGTCCAGCATGGCTCAGGCCGCCCCGACCCTGCTTAACGTTTCCTACGACGTGATGCGCGATTTCTACAAGGACTACAACACTGCCTTCCAGAAACACTGGCAAGCCGAGCATAACGAAAACATCACCCTGCAGATGTCCTTCGGCGGCTCCAGCAAACAGGCGCGCTCGGTGATCGATGGCCTGCCGGCTGACGTCATCACCATGAACATGGCTACCGACATCAACGCCCTGGCGGACAACGGCAAACTGATCCCGGATAACTGGGTCACACGCCTGCCGAACAACAGCGCGCCGTTCACCTCGGCCACCGTGTTCATCGTTCGCAAAGGCAACCCGAAAGCCCTGAAAGACTGGCCCGACCTGCTCAAGGACGGCGTGCAGGTGATCGTGCCAAACCCGAAAACGTCGGGTAACGGCCGCTACACCTACCTCTCGGCCTGGGGTTATGTGCTGAAAAACGGTGGTGACGAAAGCAAAGCCAAAGACTTCGTCGGCAAGCTGTTCAAACAGGCGCCGGTACTCGACACCGGTGGCCGTGCCGCCACCACCACGTTCATGACCAACCAGATCGGCGACGTGCTGGTGACCTTCGAAAACGAAGCGGAAATGATTGCGCGTGAGTTTGGTCGCGATCAGTTTGAAGTGATCTATCCAAGTGTTTCTGCCGAGGCTGAGCCGCCAGTGTCGGTGGTCGACAAAACCGTCGACAAGAAAGGCACCCGCGCGGCAGCCGAGGAATATTTGAAGTACCTGTGGTCGCCGGAAGGCCAGGAGATTGCGGCAGCGAACTATCTGCGTCCGCGTGACCCGGCGGTGCTGGCCAAGTACACCGATCGTTTCCCGACAGTGGATTTCCTGTCGGTCGAGAAAACGTTTGGTGACTGGCGGACCGTGCAAAAGACTCACTTCAACGATGGTGGGGTTTTTGATCAGATCTACAACGGCCAGTAATTCCTGAGCCTCACAAAAAGGCGACCTGCGAGGGGCGCCTTTTTTTGTGGCCGCCAACTGATCGTTCCCACGCGCAGCAAAGGAATGCCTCAACGGACGCTCTGCGTTCGGCTCTGGATGGGACGCGGAGCGTCCCGGGCTGCATTCCCACGCAGAGCATGGGAACGATCAGTGGTGGGCGGCTTACTCCTGCGGATCGATGTTATCCAGCGCCCGATTCACCGCCAGCTCACCCAGCATGATGATCTGCGCAATTCCCAGCAGGGCATTGCGGTACGGCCCAGGCAGAAACCCGGCCAAATCACTGGCCATGACATTCGCCGAGGCCAAGGATTCGCACGCATGGGCCAGCAAGGTTTCGGTGTCGACCTCAGGAACGATCGTAAACATAGTGTTGGGTTTGTGCTGGGTACTGGAGAAGTTGAGGTAGTCCTCAAGGGTGCCATCGGCGGCGGGAATGGTCGTTTCTGTTTCTGATCCGGGGGGATTGGGCGTTGGTTTAAACATGGTGAAGCTCCTTGATTAATGGAGCCGCCACGGTTCGCTGCGAAACGATAGAAGGTGGCAGCTGTACGCAGGTTCGCAGACCGGGAATCAAGGAACCCGGCATACCCGAAGGTATCCCGCGCACAGCCGCCATAACGCAATGCAGCAGACGAAAAGAAGCGCCGACTGAAAAGGAAACGGTGGCGCTGAGCGCCTTGATTAACCCAGGCTGCGAAACCCGATCGCTGAGTTTTTCAGCGATTCGCAAACAATAAAAGCCAAGGTCAAGACGCACAAGCCGGCGGATTCTGGCGCAGCCGTAGGCAATGACGCAAGGCTATGTAGCCTGATGCCTACGCCGCAAATGATGCGTTGTTTGTCCGGTCGCCTTCGCGGGCAAGCCCGCTCCCACGTGTGATCACGGAGATACGCAGGATTTGTGTTCGCTGAAGATCCCTGTGGGAGCGAGCTCGCTCGCGATGGCGGTGTGGCAGACACATCAATGCTGAATGTGCCGGGCAAGCTCGCTCCCACAGGGGTTATTACCCGCCATTACATCGGTGGCGCCACGCCGTCCTTGCCTGCGGAAATCGATTGCGCGGTCAACCTCCCGTCAGCACTTTGGGTCACGAACGTCACAATCTTCACACCCACCTTCAGCAAGCTGCGATCCCCGGGCACCAGATTCACGATTGGCACGTCTTCGGGCACCAGAATTTTCTGCTGACCGCCCTTGTAGTTAACGGTCAAGACCCGACCATTGCTGACCACCAGATCGCCGACGCTGCCATTGGTCATGCTGCTGCCCTTGGCCAGATCGAACGGCCGATGGCCGTCGCCGCTGCCCGCCAGTTCGGGTGGGAAGACGTGGACTTCCAGTGCCTTGAGGGTGCCGTCATCCTGCGGCACGGCAGCCGAGCCGATGTAGCTGCCGGGTTTGATGTCTTCGATATTGGCCAGGGTGACGGCGCGGACCTGGGTGTCCTTGGCCAGGTTGATCACCAGGTTTTCACCACTGTTGGCGTGTACTTTCAACGCATCGGGGCTGACCCCGGTGATCTCGCCGCGCACGCCGATGCGCATGCCCGGCGCGTCAGCAGCCTGGGCCAAACCTGCCGTGAACAAGGTGACCAAGGTAACGGCCGAAGCGCCGCGAATCAGGTGACGTAACATCGCGTTCATGGAAGTGCCTTCCGGTTATGAATCGTGAAGAGAGAACATAAGCACGCTATCGAACAAGATGTAAGTGAATGTATCATCGGACCTCAAAGTTTTGACGCAAGGTTCATCGATGGACGTCCGTCACTCATTCCGCAACGGAAAGACTGCTATCGCTCCAATCCCTCTTCCGCCGTATTGGTCAGCCCATTAGCCTGCGCGCATTCCCATTTGTTCAGCGAGACCCGTTATGAACCCGACGCCCCAGCTGCCCCACAGCGCCGCGACAATGACCCGAGGCATGGTGCTGCTGTTTGCCTTCTGCTGCGGCGCGATTGTTGCCAACCTCTACTATGCCCAGCCCATCATCGGCCTGATCGCACCGGACATCGGGCTGACCAGCACCATGGCCAGTTTTATCGTTTCGCTGACCCAGATTGGTTATGCATTGGGCCTGTTTTTCCTGGTGCCGCTGGGTGATCTGCTGGAAAACCGCCGGTTGATGATCATCACCACGGTGGTGGCCATCGCCAGTTTGCTGGGCGCGGCGTTCACCGACCAGCCGAATGTGTTTTTACTGATTTCCCTGCTGGTGGGTTTCAGTTCGGTGTCGGTACAGATCCTGATTCCGCTGGCCGCGCACCTGACGCCGGAAGAGTCCCGCGGTCGAGTAGTCGGTGGAATCATGGGTGGTTTGCTGCTGGGGATTCTGCTGGCGCGGCCAGTGGCCAGCGTGGTGGCCGACCACTTCGGCTGGCGTGCGATGTTTGTCATCGCGGCGGTGTTGATGGCCGCCATCAGCGTTGTGCTTATCCTGACCATCCCCAAGCGCCAGCCTGATCACAGCGCGTCTTATGGCCAGTTGCTGGGTTCGCTGTGGACGCTGTTGCGCCAACAACCGGCATTGCGTCAGCGCGCGTTTTACCAGGGTTGCATGTTTGCAACCTTCAGCCTGTTCTGGTCGGCAGTGCCGCTGGAGCTGGCGCGCAATCATGGCTTGTCGCAAACCCAGATCGCGATCTTCGCCCTGGTCGGGGCCATCGGCGCCATTGCCGCGCCTATCGCCGGTCGCCTGGCCGATGCCGGCCATACCCGCATCGCCACCTTGCTGGCCCTGCTGTTCGCCAGCCTGAGCTTCTTGCCGGCCTTCATTCATCCGGTCTACAGCGTCATCGGCCTGGCCGTGACCGGCGTGGTGCTCGACTTCTGCGTGCAGATGAACATGGTCCTCGGCCAACGTGCGGTCTACGCCCTCGACGCCAAAAGCCGCAGCCGCCTGAATGCGCTGTACATGACCAGCATTTTTATCGGTGGTGCGTTCGGTTCTTCTGTCGCCAGTGCGGTGTATGAACATGGCGGCTGGTTGTGGATCGTGATTGTGGGTAGCGCGTTTCCGCTGTTGGCGTTGGTGCGGTTTTTGAGTGTTTCGCAGGAGCGTTCGCTCGCTACCGCGTAAATCGTCAAAAAGCATCGCGGGCAGGCCCCACTCCCACAGGGTTAGCGAATAACCTGTGGGAGCCGGCTTGCCCGCGAAGGCTATGTGACGGGCACCACTCAGTGCCGGACCAGTTTCTCCAGCGCCGCATCCGCCAGAAAGGAAGAGCGGCTTTTGACATTGTGCTCGCGCACATACCGGTCAATACGCTGAATCACATAGCCAGGCAGCGTCACGTTGACCTTCTCGGTCTTGCCCATATACGGCGCGATGTCCAGCTCCAGCATTCCCCAGCCCATGTCGGCAAACTCAGGATTGCCGCGGTGTTCGGCCGCGGAAGTCGGCATGGGAATCGACTCTCCGTCAGCGACAATCTCCTGCAACATGATGTGCGCAATTTCGACGGCTGCGTTGTAAGCATCTTCAAAGGTATCCCCGGCCGTGACGGCACCTGGAATATCGGGGATCTGAATACCGATGGCGGTGTTCTCGTCGCCCCACTCGATACAGATTGGGTATTGCATTATGGATCTCCTGCGTAACTGGCTCCCGGGCAATGAAGTCCGGCTCGCCTCCTGATGCTTTTGACCGTCCCGATCGGCAAATCCTTTTTCGGATGGGGGACGGGAATCGTGTACGGGTTGTAACGGTGAATGAAGATGTGATGGCTGCCGATAATCCGATCCAGTGTCCAGCCCGCCGCTTCCAACTCCTTGATCAATAGCCTGCTCTGCACCACTCGCCTCCTTGCTCAGGCCCAAACAAAAGTAACCCTAGAGTTATCTTTACTCAAGCACATAAATTCGGATCGCGACGTTCGGTTGTTTTGCAGAGTGTGATTACGGGGGGGGCCTGAGAAAAACCGTAGATTGCGTCTACCGCTATAGCACGCATCCATCGAAAGCCACGGTGACATTGGCCGGTAACTCGCTGCGGTGTTCAAGCAGCCAGGCATCCAGGGTATGACCAATATGCGTCAACACCGCCAACTCCGGTTGCAAGTCCTCAATGCAACGCAATGCAAGATTCAGATCGTTGTGATTACGGGGAGTCTGCGGCTGCGGTGGCATCGAACAGTCCAGTACGAGAACATCAAGCGGCGCGCGTTGCAGCCATTGCGTGGTGGCCGGTGGCAAGCCCACGGTGTCGGTCAGATACGCGATACGCCGTCCTTCGCCTTCCAGCAAAAAACCAAGCGTCGGTCTGGAGTGTTGCAGCGGTAACGCCGTCACGCTGAGCGTGCCGAACTGCCGGGTTTCGAAGGCTGCAAACGGTTGGCTGAAATCGAGAATCCCCGGGTGCTTGTAGAGGTCGGCCAAGCCTTCTGGATCTTGCGGCCCATGCACCGGAATCACCAGCCCCTGCCCCCAGCGCAAATGCAGCAGACCTTGCGCATGATCGGCGTGGTAGTGGGTCTGGAAAATCCCGTTGAAGCTGCGCGGCGCGAAGCGTTCGGTCAGGTCGGGCAGGCCACTGTCGATCAGCCAGCGTTGATCGCCACATTCGATCAACGCGCTGCACGGACGACGCTTGCGTCGTTGATCGTTGCGGGCCAGATCGCACGCCGCGCATTCGCAGCCGTAGACCGGCACTTGTCGAGCGTCGCCGGTGCCCAGTAAAGTCAGGCGCATACGGATTGCCCGTCGACGCAAGCCAGCAGGCGCTCGACGGTACGCTCCAGCGGGCCGCTGTTATCGATCAAGCGCAACGCCGAATCGTTGCCTTCGAGCACGCGTTCACTGAAGCGGGCATTGCGCGCCAGCCGCGCCTCAATCTCGGCGACTGGTTCGCGCCCCCGTGCCAGCAATCGCTGGCGCAACACGGCTTGATTCACCGTCAGCAGCAAGACCACCACGTGCGGATAACGCACGCGGGTGGCCGGCAGATGACCGCGCGACCCATTGACCAGCACGTCCTGCCCCGCCGCCAGCCAATCGTCGATTTCCCGGGGAATCCCATAGGACAAACCATTGGCGTGCCAGCTCAGAGCAAACGCGCCCTGAGCCTCAAGCGCTGCAAACTCATCGAGGCTCACACTTCGCGCCGCCTCCCCCACCGCTTCCGTCGAACGGGTGATGACCCGCCGCACGATCCGGCAGCCACGTTCGGCCAACGGCGTTCGTGCGGCATCCAGCAGGCTGTCCTTGCCCGACCCGGAAGGTCCGATGAGGTAGATCAACCTGCCTCCCATCAAAACACCCGCTTCGCTTGTCGCCAGACTTGTTGGACGACCGGCAGCCCATCCTGGGTCCTGGCCTGCACCAGATCCGCCCGCAAACCGACAGCAATCTCGCCACGATCACTCAACCCCGCCGCCCTGGCCGGTGCCAGCGTGACCATGCACACAGCCTTGGCCAGGTCGCACTGATTGTCCTGGGCCGCCAGCGCAAACGCCGCTTGCAACAGACTCGCCGGGTAATAGTCGCTGGAAAGAATGTCCAGCAACCCTTCAGCGGCCAGATCCGCGGCGGCGACGTTGCCCGAGTGAGAACCACCGCGGACGATGTTCGGAGCGCCCATCAACACACTCATGCCCAACTGCTGGCAACCCCGCGCCGCTTCCAGCGTGGTCGGAAATTCGGCGATGGTCATGCCGTAGCGCGCCGACTCTTCGACGTGGGCCAGCGTCGCATCGTCATGGCTGGCCACCGACAGGCCACGGGCCAGGCAATGCTCCACAATCGCCGCGCGATAGCGGGTGCTGTACTCGCGGGAGTTAGCCATTTGCAGGACGATGAACTCATCCATCTGGGTCGTCGTCAGGTGGTACTTGCCCATGTAGTACTCGCGGTACTTGGACTCCAGCACAAACTGCCTCTGGCCCGGAGAGTGGTCCATCACCGACACCAGTTGCACCAGCGGATGCTCCACCAGATCACGAAACACACTCAGGGTGTCCGGGTGGCACAGTTCACAACGCAGGTGCAGACGGTGTTCGGCGCGGGTCAGCCCGGCGTTGGAAGCGCTGGAAATGGCCTCCAGCATCGCCGGCAATTTCTGCATGCGATTGCCCTTGGGGTTCACATCACCGATGGACACGGCGTCGAACACCGTGGTGATGCCGGCCGCGATGATCTGCGCATCGTGGCTGAGCACCGCCGAAGTCGACGGCCAGTCCACGCCGGGGCGCGGGGTCATGTGTTTTTCCAGGTTGTCGGTGTGCAACTCCACAAGGCCCGGCAGCAGAAAATCACCGTAGAGGTCCTGGGCCTGAGGCAGTCGACTCATGCCTTCGGCGATGTCGACAATCAAGCCGTCGCGCAACACCAGCGTGCCAAGGAACACACGGTCAGCGGTGACCAGTCGGGCATTGCTGAGGATCTGTTCAGCGGGCATCGGCGTATTCCTCGTGGTTGACGGCGGCAGGCGTCATATCGAGATGGCGATCGGCGACCGCTTCGCGAGCGGTGCGGTCGTGGAAGATGCCGATCAGTGCGCAGCCCGCTGCTTTCGCTTCGTTCATCAGCGCCAGCACCACTTGGCGATTGGTGTCGTCCAGGGAGGCGGTCGGTTCGTCGAGCAACATTACCGGCCAGGCCACCATAAACCCGCGGGCGATGTTGACCCGCTGCTGCTCGCCACCGGAAAAGGTGCCGGGCGCCAGTGGCCACAAGCGCTGGGGAATGTTGAGTCGACTCAGCAACAACTCGGCACGCGATTGCGCCAGCGACCTGGACCAGCCGCGAGCCAGCGCGGGCTCCATCACCACATCCAGGCAAGCCACGCGCGGGATCACCCGCAGGAACTGACTGACATAGCCGAGGGTTCGCTGGCGCACCTGAAGAACGTCCCTGGGTTCGGCGCCCACCAACTCCAGCCAATGACCGTCGTGCTGCACGCGGATGCTGCCGCCCGCCGGCAGGTAATTGCCATAAAGGGTGCGCAGCAAGGTGCTTTTACCGGCACCCGACTGGCCATGCAGCACCAGACACTCACCGCTCGCCACGCTGAAATCCACCCCGCGCAACACGTTCAGAACCACGCCGTGCTGCTGATGCAGGGTGAAGGTTTTCGAGAGGTCTCGGACCTCGATCAAGGTATTCATCGCTCGGGTTTCCACAGAGGGGCGGGGCTTCACGGCTGCAACACCGAAGACACCAGCAGTTGCGAGTAAGGGTGCTGCGGATCGTCGAGGATCTGATCGGTCAGGCCGGTTTCCACCACCCGCGAGCGACGCATCACTATCAGCCGATCGGCCAACAGGCGTGCCACGGCGAGGTCGTGAGTGACAATCACCACCGCCAGATCCAGTTCACGCACCAACCCGCGCAGCAGGTCGAGCAAGCGCGCCTGCACCGACACGTCGAGGCCGCCAGTCGGTTCATCCATGAACACCAGGCGCGGGCTCGACACCAGGTTGCGGGCAATTTGCAGCCTCTGCTGCATGCCGCCGGAGAAGGTCCGCGGCAAGTCATCGATGCGCAGCGGGTCGATTTCCACCTGACTCAACCAGTCGATCCCTGCGCCGCGCAACTGCTGGTAATTGCGTACGCCCTGGGCCATCAGGCGTTCGCCAATGTTGGCGCCGGCGGAAACGCCCATGCGCAATCCGTCCCGAGGGTTTTGTTCGACGAAGCCCCATTCGGTGCGCAGCAAGGTCCGGCGTTGGGCTTCGCTGGCGCTGTAGAGGTCGAGCCACTCGCCCTCCTTGCCGCGATAGCCGATGCTGCCGTTCTGCGGTGGCAAGCGCCCGCTGAGCAACGAGAGCAAGGTCGATTTGCCCGAACCGGACTCGCCGACAATCCCCAGTACCTCACCGGGATACAGGTCGAAACTGACGTCCTGGCAACCCTTTTCCGGGCCATACAACAGCGACAGATTGCGCACTTGCAGCAAGGGTTCGGTGGTGACCGTCAGATCATTTTTCAGCGCCTGGTTCATTGGCCCTGCTCCTGCTGGCTGACGCGCTGGGCGCAGTAATAAGTGTCGGAACAGACGAAACTCTGGGTCCCGGCGTCGTCGATGATCAGCTCGTCGAGGAACGAATCGTGGCTGCCGCAAATGGCGCAGCACTCGTCCCACTGCTGCGCCTGGAACGGGTGATCCTCGAAGTCGAGACTGGTGACTTTGGTAAAGGGCGGCACCGCGTACAGGCGCTTCTCCCGACCGGCACCGAACAGCATCAGCGCCGGGCTCATGTCGAGTTTCGGGTTGTCGAATTTGGGGATCGGCGACGGGTCCATCACATAACGCTCGTCCACCATCACCGGGTAGGCGTAGCTGGTGGCGATGTGGCCGAAGGTCGCAATGTCCTCGTAGAGTTTGACGTGCATGACCCCGTAATCATTGAGGGCGTGCATGGTCCGGGTCTCGGTTTCCGAAGGTTCGATAAAGCGCAGCGGCTCCGGGATCGGCACCTGATACACCATGATCTGCTCGGCGTGCAGCGGCGTTTCCGGGATGCGGTGGCGGGTCTGGATCACGGTTGCATCCGGTGTGCTTTCGGTGGTCGCGACGCCGGCGGTGCGGGCGAAGAAGCGGCGGATCGACACCGCGTTGGTGGTGTCGTCAGCACCCTGATCGATGACCTTAAGCACGTCGTCGGCGCCGAGAATCGCCGCGGTCAATTGCATGCCGCCAGTGCCCCAGCCATAAGGCAACGGCATTTCGCGGCCACCGAACGGCACTTGGTAACCGGGGATCGCCACAGCCTTGAGCAAGGCGCGGCGGATCATGCGTTTGGTCTGCTCATCGAGGTAGGCGAAGTTGTACGCCGCATCGCGCTCCGGCGCTCGGCCCTTCATGGGGGTGCTCAGGTCATTCATGGCTGTGGCCCTCGGCAGGCTTGCGCAGTTTGCGGATCAGTTCCAGTTCGGCCTGGAAGTCCACGTAGTGAGGCAATTTGAGGTGCGAGACAAAACCGGCGGCCTCGACGTTGTCGCAGTGCATCAGCACGAATTCTTCCTGTTGCGCCGGGGACACGATCTCTTCGTTGAACTCCTCGGCCCGCAGCGCACGGTCGACCAGTGCCATGCCCATGGCCTTGCGTTCGGCATGCCCGAAGGCCAGGCCGTAGCCGCGGGTGAACTGCGCCAGCTCAGTGGTAGAGCCAACGAACTGGTTGACCATCTCGCACTCGGTCACTTCGATACTGCCCAGATTGATCGGGAAGCCCAGCTCTTCGGGATCGATCCAGACCTCCACTTCACCGATACGAATTTCCCCGGCGAACGGATGATTACGGCCATAACCACGTTGGGTGGAATACCCCAGCGCCAGCAGAAAACCTTCATCGCCACGGGCCAATGCCTGCAAGCGCTGGGCGCGGCTGGCGGGCAGTTCCAGCGGATCGCGGGTGATGTCGGCGACGCTGTCGCTGTTGTCGGACTCGTTCTTGATCAAGCCTTCCTTGGCCAATAAACCCAGGACCCGTGGGCAGGGTTCGAGGCTGGTGTTCGGAGTGGTTTTCGGCCCCGGATACTCGCCTTCGGCGAGCAGCGCAAAGTCGAGCAGGCGATGGGTGTAATCGAAGGTCGGTCCCAGCAACTGACCGCCCGGCACGTCCTTGAACGTGGCGGACAGACGCCGGCTGAGCTGCATGTTTGCGGTGTCGATCGGCAGGCTCGGGCTGAAGCGCGGCAACGTGGTGCGATAGGCGCGCAGCAGGAAGATCGCTTCGACCAGATCCCCCGCCGCTTGCTTGATCGCCAGTGCAGCGAGTTCTTCGTCGTACAGCGAGCCTTCGCTCATCACCCGTGCCACCGCCAACGGCAGTTGTTGACGGATTTGCTCGACGCTCAGTTCAGCGACCGAGGTATCGCCCCGGCGCTTTTTCGCCAGCAGACGGTGGGCATTGTCGATGGCCTGTTCGCCACCCTTGACGGCTACGTACATCAGACACGCTCCTGTGCTGTGCGAGCGACCCGCGTACTGCGCGGCAGGCCGATAAAGTCGTGACCGGCGGTGAAAAACAGGTCCAGCCCTCGGGGGAATTCGTTACGCCGTTCGCGCTCGCGCCAGACGCCGTCGGCCAGGGGCAGGCTGACCTGATGTTCGGTTTCGATCCCCGGTCCGCGCCAGGCCAGCCCCGCCCCGCCGTCGAGGTTCGGCAGCTGAACCAGCAAGGTGCAGGACTGATCGGGGTAGCGGTCATTGCCATGGTCGAAGCCGCTGAGGTCGAGCAGATCCTCGGCGCCGAGCAAGGCAAATCGCGCGGTTTCCCGGTGGGGGGTCAGCGGGCAGCCGCAGTGAAACGCCAGGTTGGCGCGGATCGTCGGCGTGTCGAAGGACGGCGACAGCCACAGCGGTGTGTCGATATCCAGCAACGCCAGGCACAGCGCGTACGTTGCTGGCGCCAGCCCTTCAAGGCTTGGCGTGGCGTGCAAGGTGTGGGGCAATCCGGGGCCGGCCAGCGCTTTAAGCGCGGCGCGAAATCCGCGTTGGGCATCCAGTACCGGGTCGGTAAACGCCGGTTGCAACAATTGTGCGCTCATCAGTTTTCTCCTCGCACGAGGGTGAAGAATTCGACTTTGGTGGCGGCGGTTTCCGCCTCTTTCTGCGCCCGGCGTTCGGCTTGGGTATTGGCCAAAGGCGTGATCACTTGATCGAGCCAATGGCGCTGTTGCGTGCCTTGCAAATGCGCGTCGGCCAGGGCGGCCAGTTCGGCGTGGACCTTGTCGCGACCCGCCAGATAGCTGTAACCGGTACGGCCATCGGAAAGGCGCACCACGCAACGGGTCACGCTCATTTCGCCGACGTTGAACGACGCGCCATTGCCGCCCATGCGGCCACGGACCAGGGTCATGCCGATTTCCGGGGCGCGGATCAGTTGGTACTCGACGTCGCGCAGTGCGGCTTCATGGGGCTGCAATTCGCTGCAACGGGCGCGGGCGAGCACGCCGATCCAGTGCTGGCGTGCAGAGTGAGGAGCGGGGTTCATGGTCAAGTTCTCCATCAGGTGACGACCTGGTACTGAAAGCGATCCGAACGGCTGGTGGACTGGGCCAACTCCACCGGGTGGCCGTCGCGGTCGCGGGAAAGGGTGAACACACTCAGCGCCGGCAAATGCCGGGGCATCATCAGCAGCGCGGCTTCGTCGCGACTGGGCAAACGGGCGCCGATCAGACTCAGGGTGCGGGTCAGCGGCATATCGCGTTCGCTGAGGTATTGGCGTAAAGAGCCGCCGGTGTACTCCGCCAGCAGCGGCGCGTGGCTGGCGCAGTAGCGATGACGGATCAGGCTGACCGGCTGCTGATCGAGCTTGCGCAGGGTCTGCAATTCAATCATCGCCGCCATTTCGACAAGCCCCAGGTACTGCGCTTCTTCACGACTGGCGAAGCAGTAACGGCGCTTGAGCAGCACCGCCTCGACGCCCAGCCCTTGAGCCGATAGCGACTGGCTGTAGGCACTGTCGGCGGCCATCGGATAAATCAGCGGCCGCTCCAGCACCTGCGTGCCTTTGCCCTGGCGCCGCAGCAAGCTGCCTTCGAATACCAGCTCATCAATGGCGCGGCGCAAGGTATGGCGGTTGACGCCAAAGCGCTCCGCCAACTGCACCTCCGCCGGCAGGAAGTCTCCGGCGTGATACTCAGCCAACTCACGACGCAGGATGTCGGCCAATTCGCGGTACACCGGTTCATCTTGTCTAGACAACTGCATGCTTAAAAAAAAGCGCCCAAGGGCACCCCTCCAAGGTCAGATGAACTGCTTGCGCAGGCGTTGCGAGAGGATGTCGATCAGGCTGACCACCACGATGATCACCAGCAGCACCGCGCAGGTCTGTACGAACTGAAACGCGCGGATGTTCTCCCAGAGAATCACCCCGATCCCGCCAGCGCCGACCATCCCCACCACCGTCGCCGAACGCACGTTGGCCTCGAAGCGATACAGCGCGTAGGACACCCACAGCGGCATCACTTGCGGAATCACGCCGTAGATCACCTCTTGCAGGGCGCTGGCACCGGTGGCGCGAACCCCCTCGACCGGGCCCGGGTCGATGGCCTCAACGGCTTCGGCGAACAACTTGGCGAGAACGCCGGTGGTGCTGATCCACAGCGCCAGTACCCCGGCGAATGGTCCCAGCCCGACGGCCACGACGAATAACATCGCGAAGACCATTTCGTTGATCGAACGGAAGGCATCCATCACCCGGCGCAGCGGTTGGTGAATCCACCAGGGCGTGATGTTTTCCGAGCAGAGAATGCCCAATGGGATCGAGCAGACAATCGCCAGCACCGTGCCCCAGAGGGCGATTTGTACGGTGACGATCATTTCCTTGAGGTAGGAGCGCCATTCATGGAAATCCGGCGGGAAGAAATCGGCGGCGAAGGTCGCCATGTTTCCCGAGTCGCGGTACAGGGCCAGCGGGTTCATCTCGGCGCCGTGCCAGGCCCAGATCAACAGGACCAGAAACAGGCCCCAACCGCCGTACTGTGGCCAGGTGCGTTTGCCGACAGCTTCAGCGTGCAAAGTGGTCATGAGTATTCTCTAAAAAAGCGTTTAAAGAGGCGCGGCACATAAGTAATGCCCGGTGCAAAAAAACTGTGGGAGCGAGCCTGCTCGCGAAGACTGAGTGTCAGTCGACATCTGCGCTGCCTGTCACGCCGCTTTCGCGAGCAGGCTCGCTCCCACAATTGATCCCCTGTGAATCAGCCGGCGGTTGCCGCGGTCTTTTTGTCGGTGCTTTTCTCGAGCAAGGTCAGGCGCTCTTGCAGCCTGGCCAGCTCGGCATCGATATCGGCCAGGCGCTTGGCCTTGTCCGCGGCCTCAAGCTTGGTATCGGCACTGATGGTGGTGCGCTGTTTGAACAGCTCAAGCTGACGGATCGGCAGCAACTGGTCGTCGCTGGAAGCCAGGAACTTGCCCAGCTGCATGCCCTTGAGCACCGCTTTCTCGGACTCGGTGTCGCCGTAGCTGAAGATGAAATCGCGGATCTTGGTCTTCTCGCTGTCGCTCAGGGCCTTGCTCCACACCAGCGGGTCGGCGGGGATCAGCGGCGACTTCCAGATCACCTTGAGCAAAGCAGCTTTGTCCGGCTGGGTGACTTGCAGACGATCCCAGCTTTCGGTGTTGAACGTCGCCACATCCAGTTGCCCCTTGGCCACGCTCAAGGCGTTAACCTCATGGCTGGAATTGAGGGTGCGTTTGAACGCGGTGGCGGCGTCGACATGGTTCTTGGCGAACACGTAGTAGCCCGGCACCAGGTAGCCGGAAGTCGAGTTCGGATCACCGTTGCCAAAGGTCAGAGACTTGGCGTTCTTGAGCATGTCTTCCACGGAGTTGATCGGACTGTCCTTGCGCACGATCAGCACGCTCCAGTAACCAGCGGCACCGTTGGCGGCGGCGGTCTGGGCGAAGATCTCGCCGTTGGAGCGGTCCACCGCTTCCATGGCGGCCTTGTTGCCCAGCCAGGCAACGTCAACCTTGTTGAAGCGCATGCCCTGGATCAGCCCGGCGTAGTCAGAGGCGAAGGTGGCATTGATCTTCAGGCCGGTCCTCTTCTGCATATCGTCCAGAAACGGCTGCCAGATGCTCTTGAGGTTCTGCGAGGACTCGGTGGACATGATGCCGAAGTTGATAGCTTTTTCTTCAGCCTGGGCGGTGCCCAGCACACAGCTGGCGAATACAGCGGCGCCAGCCAAAACGCGACCGATACGGTTCAACATGGAAAGGATTCCTTAGGGTGCGCAGTGAGGAAAACAGGGTTGTTCACACGCGTGCCAGCACCAGACGGGGCGCGGGTTCGGTGCGGCGGGACTGATCGGAAAACATCAGGCTGGTGTCGATGTCGGCACCGTACAAATCGTTGAGGAACTGACTGCTCAGATCAGCGGCGCGGCCATCGAAATGAATCCGCCCGCCCTTGAGCGCCACTGCACGGGGGCAATAGCGTGTGGCGTAATCGACTTGATGCAGGGTGACCACCACGGTCTTGCCGTCGCGTCGGTTGATGTCCGCGAGGATTTCCATGACCTTGCGCGCCGATTCCGGGTCCAGGGAGGCGATGGGTTCATCGGCCAGAATGACCTCGGCGCGCTGGGTCAGGGCTCGGGCAATCGCGACCCGTTGTTGCTGACCACCGGACAGGGTCGACGCTCGTTGCGCCGCCAGATCGGCCAGGCCGACACGGTCCAGGGATTCCAGGGCAAACAGCTTTTCCTCGGCATTGAACAGGCGGAAATTGCCGCGCCAGCGCGGCATGCGTCCCAGACAACCGAGCAGTACGTTGTCGAGCACGCTGAGGCGGTTGACCAGGTTGAACTGTTGGAAGATGTAGCCGATGTCGGCGCGCAAGCGACGGACCTTGCCATTGAGTCGCCCGGACGACTGCACCTCCCGCCCCAGCACTTTGACGCTGCCGCCGTTGTTGCGATCGCAACAGGCCAGGCCCGCCAGGTGCCGCAATAAGGTGGACTTGCCGGAGCCGGAAGCGCCAATCAGCGCGACCATCTCACCGGCCGCGATGGTGAGTTCGAGGTCGACCAGTGCGGTCTTGCGCGCAAAGGTCTTGTTCAGATGATCGACATGGATAGCTGCGTTCATGGGCTTCTCTGTCTGGTTGAACAGCCGTCCCTGGCTGCTTTGAAGTTCAACCAACTCTAGGCATGGGCTGTGTCAGGCCTATGACTCGCACAAGTCGCTGGAATAACCGTTTGATGAAGGTTTGATGAAAGGTTGAGCTGGCCGACTCCTGCAGTGGGTCCCGGTTCGACACGATCTGGTGTTCACTGGAGATCCCTGTGGGAGCGGGCTTGCCCGCGATGGCGGCGTTCCTGCAGGCGTGATTTCGCGATTGTCCGCGATCCATTGTGGGAGCGAGCCTGCTCGCGAAGGCTGCGTGTCAGGCGATTGGTTTTTTGAAGGTGTACATATCCATTCCTGCGGTTGTGGCGGCTGGCGGTTTCGCTCTTACAGCGAGTCACTTGGAAAAGCCCCAAGTAACCAAGGGCTCTTGCCCCTTTCGTTCGGTGCCTCACTTAGGCTCGGCATGCCCTCGCTCCGGTCCTGCTCCGTGGGCCTCTCGATGGGGCGGGCACCTCAAGATCAAAAGCTGCAGGCGAGCTAACGCTCGGCCTATTGAGTGGTGAGAAGCGGGTGTTTGTCGCTCTGTTTTGATCGTTCCCACGCTCTGCGTGGGAATGCCGCCGGGGACGCTCCGCGCCCCGCTGTCGACGCCAGACTTGAGTCCTGCGCATTGGTGACGCGGAGCGTCACGGGATGCATTCCCACGCGGAGCGTGGGAACGATCAGTGCGAAACAGCTCGGCTATCAGACCGCCTTCGCGAGCAAGCCCGTCCCCACATTAGATTTTCAGCGCCCACAAAAAAGGCGACCCGAAGGTCGCCTTGTCTGTGGAATGCCAATTACTGCCCGAACTGCCGCCCCAACCCGCCCGGCACCCCATGGATATCCGTTTCTTCCCATGGCCCGTTCGGGCTGATCGACCGGCCCCAGCCGTTATCCCAGCGGTAATACGTACGCTGGCGATAGAAAGTGTTCGGTTGACCATCCAGCACATAAACACCGAGCTTCGGATCCCAGTGACTATCGCCACCCGGTGGCGGCGCGAAACTGGCGGAAGTGCGCGGCAGCGGTTTGGCGGGTTTGGCGGGCTTGGCCGGAATGCTCGGCTTGCTTGGCGTGGGTGACGTAGAAGGTGTAGGGCTAGGCTGCGACGGGGGGATCGGCGGCAGCGGCCTCGGCTCGGGTCGTTGGACCGCACAAGCGCTCAGCCCCAAAACCATACTGAGCAGGGTGATACGAGCGATGGCGGTCATGGTGGCGGTTCCTGTTATTTATCCGGGCTGTCGATAGTCAGTTGTTGCTGCGCTGTCGTGCTGCTGGCCAGAGGCTGGCTACGACCGATCCATTCGCCGGCAGTCGGTTGGCCGGCGCGAGAGATGCGCGCAACCAGTTGGACTTCAGGGAAGTTCGACAGTTTCAACTGCGGCATCATTGCATCGGCATCACCCAGCTCGACGGTCGCCGGCAAGTCGGCCACGGTCAGACGCTTGGCGGCCAGCGGTGCGGGAGGCCCGGCGGTGGCGCGGGCAAAGATGAACACGCTGTCGCCCGGCTGGACCTTGGCTTTCAGGTCTGGCGCCAGGTCCACTCGAACCTTGAGCAGCGCCGCAGCCTTGGCCGCAGGCGCTTGAGCAACCTTGCCGCCGCTGGCTTCGAGTTTCTCGGTGGCCCGGGTGATGCCGCCCTGCAGCGCGTCGCGGGATTTGTCCTCTGGCGGCAATTGCGCCAGCAGGCGATTCCAGTAATCGATGGCGTCCTGATAACGCTCGCTTTCAAACGCCGCGATACCGAGCAAGCCCAGGCTGGTGACTTCTTTTGGATCGGCTTTCAACGCTTCGTCGGTCAGCGCCTGGACCTTGTCCGACCACTTCTTGCCATCGGCAAAGTATTGGGCCTGAGCCCATTGGCCAAGCAGTTCCGGCTGACGACCGGCCACGTTCACGGTGCGTTCGAAAATCTTCGCCGCGTCGCCAGGACGGTCCTGGGCCATGTAAGTGCGACCGAGAAAGTACAGGCCTTCAGCTGAATCCGGTTGAGCGGCGACCGCGCGCTCCAGACGACGGGTCATCTCTTCCATCGACTGCGGCGCCTGGGCGAATTCGCGGGTCAGTTCGACCTTGTCGCTGGCACCGAAATGCAGGTACAGGCCAAGGCCCAGCACCGGCACCAGAATCGCTGCCAGCAGTGGTAACGGTTTGCCCAGGCGGGACACGCGCGGCGCCTCGACGCCTTCGGTGTCGGCGAGCAGTTCACGGGCGGCTTCGGCGCGACCGGTGTCCATTTGCACCGTATCGAGCGCGCCCTCTTCCTGCTGAGTCTGCAACTCAGCCACGCGCTCCTGATACAGCGCGACGTTCAGCGCCGTACGATCCTCTTCAAGCTGGGCACGGCGGCCACGCAAAACAGGGATCAGCAGAAAACTCAGGGCAACCAGAAGTAGCAGACCTGCAGCTAGCCAGAAATCAATCATTCTTGGTTTTATCCAACAGGTGGTCGAGGCGCTCGCGCTCCTCGGCAGAAAGCTCATCCTTCGCATCGGTGCGTTGCACGCGACGACGACGGACGATCACGGCGATGATCACGAAACCGCCCAGCAGCAGGCCGGCCGGGCCGAACCAGAGGAAGGCGGTCTTGGCGTTCAGAGCGGGTTTGTAGCGGACGAAATCACCGTAGCGATCGACCATGAAGTCGATGATCTGCTGATTGTCCTTGCCCTCGCCGAGCATGCGAAAAATCTCTTTGCGCAGGTCGGCAGCGATCGGGGCGTTGGAATCGGCGATGTCCTGATTCTGGCATTTTGGGCAACGCAGTTCTTTGGTCAGCTCGCGAAAACGCTCACGGTCACTTTCCTTGGCGAACTCGTAGGTGTCGATGGCCGCGTGCGCTACGCCGGCCATGCTCAAACCCAATACCGCAGCGGCTATCCAGCGTTTCATGGCTTGGCCTCATCAACCAGCGCCTGATACTTGGCCGCCAGTTTTTCGCGCCAGACCTGTTCGTCGATCACGCCGACGAACTTGTCACGGATGATGCCCTTGGCGTCGATGAAGAAAGTTTCCGGAGCGCCGTACACGCCGAGGTTCAACCCCAGGGTGCCTTCGTCATCACGGATATCCAGTTGATACGGGTTGTGGAATTCCGCCAGCCACTTCAAGGCGTCGACATTGACGTCCTTGTAGTTGATGCCATAAATCACCACGCCCTTCTCGGCCAGTTTGTTCAGCACCGGGTGCTCGACCCGGCAGGAAATGCACCAGGTGCCCCAGACGTTGACCAGTGCCGGCTTACCGACAATGTCAGCCTTGGTCAGGGTCTTGTCGCCCTGCACCGAAGGCAGGGAAAACTCCGGGAACGGCTTGTTGATCATCGCCGAGGGCAACTCGGCCGGGTCCAGGAACAGACCGCGGTAAAGGAACACAGCCACCAGCAGAAAAATCGCCAGTGGCAACAGCATTAACCAACGTCTCATGCAGTGGCTCCCGTCATGCCCAGCGCTTCACGCACACGGCTTTTTACCTTGACCCGATAACGCCGATCCATCGCCGCCAGCAACCCGCCCAACCCGGTGAGCAGACCGCCGAACCAGATCCAGCGCACGAACGGTTTGACGTGCACGCGAACGGCCCAGGCGCCATCGCCCAGCGGTTCGCCGAGCGCAACGTAGAGGTCACGGGTGAAACCGGCATCGATCCCGGCTTCGGTCATCACCGAGTTCTGCACGGTATACAGCCGTTTTTCCGGGTGCAGCACGCTGACTTCCTTGCCGTCGCGGATCACCCGGACGGTGCCCTTGTCGGACGTGAAGTTGGGGCCTTCGAAGTGCTTGGCGCCTTCGAATACGAACTGGTAACCGCCCAGGTCCATGGATTCGCCCGGTGCCAGGCGCAGGTCGCGCTCGGCACTGTTCTGGCTCGACAGCACGACACCCAGGGCGCACACCGCGATGCCGAGGTGAGCGACCTGCATGCCCCAATAGCTGCGGGTCAGGGTCGGCAAGCCTTTGATCAGGCCTTTGTGACGGGTCTTGTCGAGGATGTCGCGCACGCCGGCCAGCAACACCCAAGCCGCAAGCATGAAGGTCGCGATGACCGCCCAGTTGAAATCGCCATAAGCGACGCCAGCCACCACGGCCAACGCGGCGCTGCCGAGCAGGACCGGGGTCAACATGCTCAACAGCCATTTGACCGGGGTGTCTTTCCAGCGCACCAGCATGCCGACCGCCATCACCATCATCAGCAACGCCATCAACGGAATGAACAGCGCATTGAAGTACGGCGGGCCCACCGACAGCTTGGCGCCGGTCATCGCATCGAGGATCAGCGGATACAAGGTGCCGAGCAGGATCATCGAAGCCGCCACCACCAGCACCAGGTTGTTGCCCAGCAGCAGGGTTTCCCGGGACCAGAGGTTGAAACCGACGTGGCTCTTCACCACGGGAGCGCGCAGGGCGAACAACGTCAGCGAACCACCGACGACGAACAACAGGAAGATCAGGATGAAGACGCCACGCTCAGGGTCGGACGCAAACGCGTGAACCGAGGTCAGTACGCCGGAACGCACCAGGAAAGTCCCGAGCAGGCTCAGCGAGAACGCGGCAATGGCCAGCAACACGGTCCAGCTCTTGAACACGCCACGTTTTTCCGTGACCGCCAACGAGTGAATCAGCGCCGTACCCACCAGCCAAGGCATGAAGGATGCGTTTTCTACCGGGTCCCAGAACCACCAGCCGCCCCAGCCAAGTTCATAGTAGGCCCACCAGGAGCCCAAGGTGATGCCGATACCGAGAAACGCCCAGGCGACGATGGTCCACGGGCGGGACCAGCGAGCCCAGGCTGCATCAAGACGACCGCCCAGCAATGCAGCGATGGCGAAAGCGAAAGCCACGGAGAAACCGACATAACCCATGTACAGCATCGGCGGGTGAACGATCAGGCCGATGTCTTGCAGCAACGGGTTGAGGTCACGACCGTCCGCAGGAATCTGCGGCAGGATCCGCGCAAACGGGTTCGACGTGAGGATCAGGAACAGCAGGAAACCGGTGCTGATCATGCCCATCACCGCCAGCACGCGAGCCAGCATCACTTGCGGCAACTGCCGAGAGAACACCGACACCGCGAAGGTCCAGCCGCCGAGGATCAACGCCCACAGCAGCAAGGAACCTTCGTGAGCCCCCCACACCGCGCTGAACTTGTAGTACCACGGCAGGGCGCTGTTGGAGTTGCTGGCCACATAAGCGACGGAGAAGTCGTCGGCCATGAACGCGTAAGTCAGGCATCCGAACGCAAACAGCAGAAAGGCAAACTGCCCCCAGGCGGCCGGCTGCGCCAGGCTCATCCACAAGCGGTCACCGCGCCAGGCGCCCATCAACGGCACGAAGGCCTGAACCAGCGCGAAACACAGCGCCAGAATCATCGCCAACTGGCCCAGCTCCGGGATAAAGATTCCAAATGTCATCGTTTAACCCTCTTTCGCAGGTGTAGGCGCCGACTGGCCGCTGTCTTTCAGGGCCTTGGTCACTTCCGGCGGCATGTACTTTTCATCGTGCTTGGCCAGCACTTCGTCGGCCACCACTACGCCGTCGGCATTGATCTTGCCGAGGGCAACGATGCCCTGCCCTTCGCGGAACAGGTCCGGAAGGATACCGCGGTAGGTGATGGTCACGGATTTGCTGAAGTCGGTGACAACGAATTTCACGTCCAGCGAATCGCCGGAACGTTGCAGCGAACCTTTCTCGACCATGCCGCCCGCGCGAATGCGCGTGTCTTGCGGGGCTTCGCCATTGGCGATCTGGGTCGGGGTGTAAAACAGATTGATGTTCTGCTGCAGGGCGCTCAGGGCCAGGCCAACGGCAGCGCCGACACCGACCAGGATCGCGAGAATGATGATAAGACGCTTTTTACGCAGGGGATTCACTTGCCGTTCTCCCGGCGCAGACGACGCGCCTCTTGTTGCAGATACCGCTTGCGGGCCAGGATCGGCGCCGCCACGTTAAGAACCAGCACCGCCAGGCAGATGCCATAGGCTGACCAGACATACAGGGCATGGTGGCCCATGGCGAGGAAGTCGCCGAATGAAGCAAAACTCATCGAGCGGTCTCCAGACTGTTCTGCACTTCGGCTTTCACCCAGCTCGCCCGGGATTCGCGCTTGAGCACTTCAAGACGCATTCGCAGCAGCAGCACCGCGCCGAAGAAACAGTAGAAACCCAGCACCGTCAGCAGCAGTGGCAGCCACATCTCGACCGGCATTGCCGGTTTTTCAGTGAGGGTGAAGGTCGCGCCCTGGTGCAGAGTGTTCCACCACTCCACCGAGTATTTGATGATCGGGATGTTGATCACGCCGACAATCGCCAGCACCGCGCAGGCCTTGGCCGCGCTGTCACGATTGCTGATCGCGTTGCCCAGCGCAATGAGACCGAAGTACAGAAACAGCAGAATAAGCATGGACGTAAGTCGCGCATCCCAGACCCACCACGAGCCCCAGGTCGGTTTGCCCCAGATTGCGCCGGTGACCAGCGCGACGGCGGTCATCCAGGCACCGATGGGCGCCGCGCATTGCAGGGCGACGTCGGCCAGCTTCATCTTCCAGACCAGCCCGACGATGCCGCACACCGCCAGCATCACGTAGATGGACTGCGCCAGCAAGGCGGCCGGAACATGGATATAAATGATGCGAAAGCTGTTGCCTTGCTGGTAGTCCGGTGGCGCGAAGGCCAAACCCCATACTACGCCAACGCCGATCAGCAGCAACGCCGCGACGCTCAGCCATGGCAGCAGCTTGCCGCTGATGCCGTAAAACCATTTGGGCGAGCCGAGCTTATGAAACCAAGTCCAGTTCATTACTGTTTCCATCACGGTTGCCGCTCGCTATCACGAGCAGTCAAGGGTCTGTCTTTTTCCAATAAAAAGTGATCAAAAAATGACCAGACCTCATTATTATTCGCCGACGCTGATCTTCAGGCCAGCAGCTATTGCAAAGGGTGTCAGGGTTATCGCCAGGGCGGTCAGGCTACCAAGCCACAAGAGATAACCGGTCGCCGGCATCCCCTGCAATGCCGCCTGCAAGGCGCCACTGCCGAGAATCAACACCGGGATGTACAACGGCAGAATCAACAGCGCCAGTAACAGGCCACCACGCTTCAATCCCACCGTCAGGGCCGCGCCTACCGCACCGAGCAGGCTCAACACCGGTGTACCCAGCAATAAAGAAAGCAGCAACACCGGCAGACAGGCGGTTGGCAAACCGAGCATCAATGCCAGCAGTGGCGCGAGCAAAACCAGTGCCAGACCGGAAAACGACCAGTGTGCCAGTACCTTGGCCAAAACCAGAAGAGGCAGAGGGTGCGGCGAAAGGACCCACTGTTCAAGTGAGCCGTCTTCGAAATCACTGCGGAAAAGCCCGTCCAGCGAGAGCAAAACCGATAAAAGGGCCGCCACCCAGACCAGTCCCGGGGACAAGGTTTGCAACAATTGAGACTCGGGTCCGACCGCCAACGGGAACAGCGAAACCACGATGGCGAAGAATACCAGCGGATTGGCCAGCTCCGCAGGTCGGCGGAACAATAGACGGGCCTCACGGGCGACCAACAGGCCGAAAACACTCATACGGCCCAGTTCCCCAAATCAATGTCGCGATAGCTGGCCGGCATTCGGCTCAGCGTGTGGTGAGTGGTCAACACCACCATGCCGCCCCGCTCGCAGTGCGCGGCCAGGTGTTCTTCGAGCTGCGCCACGCCTTGTTTGTCGAGCGCGGTGAACGGCTCATCAAGAATCCACAAGGATGGACTATCCAGGTACAACCGCGCCAACGCGACGCGACGTTGCTGGCCTGCGGACAGCGTGTGGCAGGGAACATCCTCGAAACCGCGCAGTCCGACCGCCACCAGCGCTTGCCGGATCGCCTCTTGGGAAGCCGGTTGATGCAGGGCGCAGAGCCAACTGAGGTTTTCCTCGGGGGTCAGCAGATCCTTGATGCCGGCGGCATGACCGATCCACAGCAGGTTGCGGGCCAGCTCACTGCGTTGCTCGCCCAGTGGCTGACCGTTCAACAATACCTGACCGGCGGTCGGCTGCATCAGACCGGACAACAAACGCAGCAAACTGGTCTTGCCACTGCCGTTGGGGCCGCTGATCTGCAACATTTCGCCACTGGCCAGTCTCAATTCGAGATTTTCGAAGAGCAGCCGAAGGTCTCGCTCACAGGCAAGGGCAACGGTTTGCAGGACAGGACTGGTCAAGAGATCTCGGGCCTTTAAGGTTCAAGTCGGCAGTGGAGCGGCCGCTAAAGAGATGCAGGATAAATGCATTGGCGGCTCGTTCTAAGGAGCTGGATCAAGTTTATGAAATGTTTTCAGCGTCCCGGATACATCGGGGCCGCATTATACATGCCATGCCCTACTCTAAAGAGGGCAATTTCCTCAGGTTGTGACCGCGTATGACAGGCGAAATGAACATCCTCCCACTACCGCAGACCGCGTCTGCGCCCTCACGTGCGCAGGCAGTGAGTGGAGAGCTGCTCAAATTACTGACGCCGATGGAAGGCCTGATTACTGCCGGCCAGACTGCCCGGGGCGAAGTGCTGTCGCTCAAGCAGGCCGATCAGACCTTTCAATTGCTGCTTAAGGTCACCCTCGACAGTGGCCGTCAGACCACGGTCCAGGCCACCAGCAATCAGCCGCTGCCTCAAGGCACCAGCCTGGCGATTACCCAGCCATCGGCGGGCAATCTGGCGGTCACGGTCCAACAGGCGATCGCCTCAAGCGTTGCCAGCCTCACCCGCCTCGACACTGCACAACTGCCGGTCGGCACCCTGCTGCAAGGCAAAGTGCTGACTTCCCAGGTGATGCCGCAAGTGCCGGGCCAGCCGACGGTCTTTCGCTCGTTGGTGAGCCTGCTCAACACAGCGCTGAGCGGCAGTACCCTGAGCATCGACAGTCCGCAGCCGCTGCGCATCGGCACCTTGTTGAGCGCGATGGTGCAAGACACGCAGACCTTGAAGTTCGTGCCGTTGAGCAGCCGCCAGGAACAATTGGCCGTGACGCAGCAACTGGTCAGCCAACAAAGCCGCCAGGGTTCGCTGGACGGCTTGATCAAGCTTCTGCAAAACCTGCCGGCATCGGACCAGACTTCCAGCGACCTGCGCGCCGCCGTCGACAAGCTGCTCGCCGGCCTGCCCGATGTCCGGCAACTCAGCACGCCCAAAGGCCTGGCCCTGGCGTTGGCCAACAGCGGAATGTTCCTGGAAAGCAAACTGCTCGCCGGACAAACCCCCACGCTTGCCCCGGACATGAAGGGTGATCTGCTCAAGCTGATCGCCCAACTGACACCGGCACTGCCGACCAACACCAATCTCAACGCGATTATTGCCGCCAACACGCTGGCCCAGGCCATGCCGAGTTTCGTGCGCAGCGCCCTCGGCATGCTCGGACAGGTCAGCGCAAAACCGCTGCCGACCAGTTTCCCGCTCCCCAAACGTCTGTTGCAGAGCCAGGACGGTGAAAGCGATCTCGAACACTTGCTGCGTTTGGCGGCGGCGGCAGTTTCGCGCCTGCAAAGCCATCAGTTGTCGAGCCTGGAGCAGACCGGCGTCACCGATGACGGTCGGTTGATGAGCACCTGGCAACTGGAAATCCCGATGCGCAATATGCAGGACATCGTGCCGTTGCAGGTCAAGTTCCAGCGTGAAGAAGCCCCTGAGAAAGAGCAGCAAAACGAACGTCGTGACGAACGCGAGCCCAAACAACAATTGTGGCGCGTCGAGCTTGCATTCGACATGGAGCCTTTGGGACCGTTGCAAATTCAGGCGCAACTGATCAAAGGCAGCCTGTCCGGCCAGTTGTGGGCCGAACGTCCTTACACCGCCAGCCTGATCGAAAGCAATCTGGCCAGTTTGCGCGACCGTTTGTTGTCATCTGGCCTGAACGTCGGCGATCTCGATTGCCACCTCGGTACGCCACCGCAAGGTGCAAAAACCCGCCTCGAACAACGCTGGGTCGACGAAACCGCATGAGAAACCCCAACGCCCCACGCCAGGCCATCGCGCTCAAATACGACGGCACCCACGCACCTACCCTCACGGCCAAAGGTGACGAGGAACTGGCCGAAGCCATTCTCAAGATTGCCCGCGAATGTGAAGTGCCGATCTACGAAAACGCCGAGTTGGTGAAACTGCTGGCGAGGATGGAACTGGGGGACAGTATTCCGGAGGCGTTGTATCGCACGATTGCCGAGATCATCGCGTTTGCCTGGAACCTGAAGGGCAAATTCCCTGAAGGGCAGGATCCGGATGCGCCGATGGTCGAGAAAGATATCACCGATCGCGGCGACGACTACTGATCGTTCCCACGCAGAGCATGGGAACGATCTCTGACAGGCATCAGTTCTTGTGCAGCTTACGCATCAACTCCGCCTCAGCCTGGGTCAACCCGCAAGACTGAGTCAGCTCATTAACGGTAGCGCCCATCCCGACCAATCGCGCCGCCTGGGCAAACGACAGGCTCGACGGGTCGCGCTGTTCCAGCTGCGCCAGTTTGTCCGGCAATGGCCCGACCACCGCGCGCAGTTCGTGCAGGTCTTCACCCATGCGCACGTTGCCGCTCTGGTAGTCGTCGACGCGCTTGGCCAGCTCCTTGATGCGCTGATCGCGCAGCGCATCGCCCTGAGCCTGTTGCGCGGCAATCAGCCGTTGGCCGCGTATGTACGCCAGAAACATCGCCAGCGTGCCTGCCCAAAACAGGAACAGGACAATGACTGCAACCTCAAGAATCAATCAGATGTTCTCCAGATCCGACCATTCTTCTTCGCTCATCATCTTGTCGAGCTCGACCAGGATCAGCAGTTCGTTGTTCTTGTTGCACACGCCTTGAATGAACTTGGCGGATTCTTCGTTACCGACGTTCGGCGCGGTTTCGATTTCCGACTGACGCAGGTAAACCACTTCGGCGACGCTGTCGACCATGATTCCGACGACTTGTTTGTCGGCTTCGATGATGACGATTCGGGTGTTGTCGCTGATTTCGGCATTCATCAGGCCGAAGCGCTGACGGGTGTCGATCACGGTGACCACGTTACCGCGCAGGTTGATGATGCCCAGGACGTAGCTTGGGGCACCCGGGACCGGGGCAATTTCGGTGTAACGCAGGACTTCCTGAACGCGCATCACGTTGATGCCGTAGGTTTCATTGTCCAGTTTGAAGGTCACCCATTGCAGGATCGGATCTTCAGAACCTTTTGCATTCGTCGCTTGATTACTCATACCCTGACCCTCGAAAAACCGCTTCTGGCGGTGTGTGTTCTGTAGGCGGCATTCAACAATGCCGTCGCATACTTGTTATGTCGGCAGCTATGTCGGTTTGTGTAGCGGCTTGCTGCCGCCCATGTGCTTTGCCCCGCCGCTGGCGATCAACTCGGCCAGTGCGGAAACGTCCAGCAGCGCACACATGTGCTCAATCACCGTGCCGGCGAGCCATGGCCGCTGACCTCGATGACTTCTCCATTTGATTTCGTTCGGGTTCAGGCGCAACGAGCGACTGACTTGATGCACCGCCAGCCCCCACTCGTAGCCCTGAACCGAAATGACGTACTGCAGGCCCTGACGGAAATCGTCGCGATAACGGTCCGGCATGACCCAACGTGCGGTATCCAGCACTTTCAGGTTGCCGGCCTGACTCGGCAGGATCCCGAGGAACCATTCCGGCTGACCGAACAGCGGCGTCAGCTCGTGACCGGCCAACGAATAAATCGAGCCCAGGCACACCAGCGGCACCGCCAGGGTCAACCCGGCAACATCGAACAACAGGCATTCGAACGGCTCGGCGGCCCATGCCGGACGGCCGTCGGTTTCCACCGGTGGCGGCGTGTTGCTGGGTGGCAGATGAACTTCGACCACCGGCGGCACCAAGGCTTGCAGCAGCGGCGCAATCGTCAAGACCGGTGCAAGTACCGGTGCTGGTGCTTCGATCACGGCGACCGGCGCTTTCGCTACGATTGGCGCAACCACTGGCGCGGCGACGACGGCAGATTTCTGCGCATCGCGGGCCTGTTCTTCCAGCACCGCCGCCTGGAATTCGTCCAGAGCAGCTTCAGCCTCCACAACCTCGGGCAGCGCCTCGACTTCCGGCGGCAACTCTTCGGTCGCCTCCATCAGCAAGCTGTCCAGATAAGACTGGAGCGCCAGTTGCGGACGCGAGGTGATTTTTACCGGCCGGTTCATCTCACGCCACCTGCGGGACAAGTTGTGCGGCCAGCAAATGCTTGAGCAGTGCGCGGTACGCGAGAACGCCACGGCTTTTACCGTCGAACTGCGAAGGCGTCACGCCGGCACGGCTGGCATCACGCAAGCGGGTGTCGACGGGAATGTAGCCCTGCCAGATGTCTTCCGGGTACTTGTCGCGCAACACCCGAAGCGTGCTGAGAGAAGCCTGCGTGCGACGGTCGAACAGGGTCGGCACGATGCTGAAGGGCAGCGCCTGTTTGCGCGAACGGTTGATCATCGCCAGGGTATTGACCATGCGTTCCAGACCTTTGACCGCCAGGTGTTCGGTCTGCACCGGGATCACCAACTGCTGGCTCGCCGCCAAGGCATTGACCATCAGCACACCAAGCAACGGCGGACTGTCGATCACCGCGTAATCGAAGTCCTGCCACAACTGCGCCAGGCTCTTGGCGATCACCAGGCCCAAACCACTCTGGCCCGGCGACTGGCGTTCAAGGGTCGCCAGTGCAGTGCTCGACGGCAACAGGGAAATATTGTCGTGACTGGTGGGCATCAACAACTGACCAGGCAAGCCTTGCGGCACGCTGCCCTTGTGCAGGAAAAGGTCGTAGCTGCTGTGTTCCAGGCTGTCGGGGTCGTAACCGAAGTAGCTGGTCATAGAGCCGTGAGGATCGAGATCGACCACGACCACGCGCTTGCCCGCCTCGGCCAGTAAACCGGCTAAAGCGATAGAGGAAGTGGTTTTACCGACCCCACCCTTTTGATTGGCGACTGCCCAGACTCTCATTCGGATTGTTCCTCCCGGTCGAACCGGTCGACCGAGAAATAGCTCAACGTATTAATGCGGGTGACGGAGAATTGACGGCGCTCTCTCGTACCGGCGACTTGACCGGGGTCGGTGCAGTTTGTGTGCCAGCACGCTTCAACGCGGCATCGGGTTGCGCTTTAGCGGTTCCGGTACCGGTAAGGCTGCGACGTACATCGAGATTTCGTGACACCACCAGCACGACGCGACGGTTGCGTGCCCGGCCCTCAGCAGTGGCGTTGTTGGCTACCGGCTGGAATTCGCCGTAACCCACCGACGCCAGACGACCGGGGTTCACGCCCTGCATCGCCAGCATGCGCACGATGCTCGCCGAGCGGGCCGAGGACAGCTCCCAGTTAGTCGGGTACTGCGCGGTGCGGATCGGTTGATCGTCAGTGAAACCTTCGACGTGGATCGGGTTGTCGAACGGCTTCAGAATCACGGCGACTTTGTCGATGATGTTGAACGCGATGTCGCTGGGCATGGCGTCGCCACTGCCGAACAACAGGCTGGAATTGAGTTCGATCTCGACCCACAGTTCGTTGCCGCGAATGGTCATCTGGTTGGAGCTGATCAGGTCGCCGAACGCCGCGCTGATGTCATCGGCGATGCTTTTGAGCGGATCGTTGGCGGCCTGGGCGATGCCGGCGTCGATCTGCTCGCTGTCTTTAACCAACGGTTTGGCCGGGGTCACGGTCTTCGGTCGTTCATCACCGATCGGGATCGGCTTGAGGGCACGATCCGAATCGGTGAACACGCCGATCAACGCTTCCGAGATGACCTTGTACTTGCCTTCGTTGATCGAAGAGATCGAATACATCACCACGAAAAAGGCGAACAGCAACGTGATGAAGTCAGCGTAGGAAACCAGCCAACGTTCATGGTTTACATGTTCTTCAGGTTGCCGACGTCGAGCCATAGTCCATTACCCCCATCAATCCATGAAGCCCTGAAGCTTCAACTCAATAGAGCGAGGGTTTTCACCTTCGGCGATCGACAAAATGCCTTCCAGCAACATTTCGCGATAACGCGACTGCCGCAAAGCGACGGACTTGAGTTTGGCGGCAATCGGCAGCAGCACCAGGTTGGCACTGGCCACGCCATAGATGGTGGCGACGAAGGCCACGGCAATGCCGCTGCCCAGCTGCGATGGATCGGCCAGGTTGCCCATGACGTGGATCAGGCCCATCACCGCACCGATGATGCCGATGGTCGGCGCGTAGCCGCCCATGCTTTCGAAGACTTTGGCGGCTTCGATGTCGCGGCTTTCCTGGGTGTAGAAATCCACTTCAAGGATGCTGCGAATCGCTTCCGGCTCGGCGCCGTCCACCAACAGTTGCAGACCTTTGCGCGAGTAGCTGTCGGGTTCGGCGTCGGCCACCCCTTCCAGACCGAGCAGACCTTCCTTGCGCGCGGTCAGGCTCCAGTTCACCACGCGATCGATGCCGCCGGCCAAATCAACACGCGGAGGAAACAGGATCCAGGCGAGGATCTGCATGGAACGCTTGAAAGCGCTCATCGGCGATTGCAGCAACGCCGCACCGACGGTCCCGCCGATCACGATCAACGCCGCCGGACCATTGGCCAGGGCGCCGAGGTGACCACCTTCAAGGTAGTTGCCGCCGATGATGGCGACGAACGCCATGATGATCCCGATAAGACTCAGAACATCCATCAGATACAAGCCTCGATCAGGTGCCTGCCGATATCGTCCAGGCCGTACACCGCGTCGGCGAGTTCGGCTTTGACGATGGCCATCGGCATGCCGTAGATCACGCAGCTGGCTTCATCCTGAGCCCAGATCGAGCTGCCACCTTGCTTGAGCAGACGTGCGCCTTCACGACCGTCGGCGCCCATGCCGGTCAGTACAACCGCCAGAACTTTGTCGCCGTAGGACTTGGCCGCCGAACCGAAGGTAATGTCGACGCACGGCTTGTAGTTCAGACGCTCGTCGCCCGGGAGAATTTTCACCGCGCCACGGCCGTCGATCATCATCTGTTTGCCACCCGGTGCCAGCAGCGCCATGCCCGGACGCAGGATGTCGCCATCCTCGGCTTCCTTGACGCTGATGCGGCAGAGCTTGTCCAGACGCTCGGCGAAGGCCTTGGTGAAAGCGGCCGGCATGTGCTGGATCAACACGATCGGTGCCGGGAAGTTGGCCGGCAACTGAGTCAGAACCCGTTGCAAGGCAACCGGCCCACCAGTGGACGTACCGATAGCCACCAGTTTGTAGGCTTTGCGTTTCGGCGCTGGCGACGATGGGCTGGCCGCATGGCTGCGAGCAGGAATCGGCGCAGGAGCCGGACGTGCAGGCGCGCTGCTGCCATAACTGCCGACGCTCGAAGGCGCAGGTGTCGGGGCGGGGGCAGCGACGGGGGCCGGGGCAGCGTAGGTGCTGACACGACGGTTACTGCGCGAGATGCTGAGAATCTTCTCGCACAGCAGTTGTTTGACCTTCTCCGGGTTGCGCGAGATGTCTTCGAAATTCTTCGGCAGGAAATCCACCGCGCCGGCGTCCAGCGCATCCAGGGTGACCCGGGCGCCTTCGTGCGTCAGTGAGGAGAACATCAATACCGGGGTCGGGCAGCGCTGCATGATGTGCCGCACTGCCGTGATGCCATCCATCATCGGCATCTCGTAGTCCATGGTGATCACGTCTGGCTTGAGGGCCAGCGCCTGATCGATCGCCTCTTTTCCGTTGGTCGCCGTGCCGACGACCTGGATATTTGGATCCGCTGAAAGAATTTCCGAGACGCGGCGGCGGAAAAACCCCGAATCATCCACCACCAGGACTTTGACTGCCATAAACACTCCGTTAGACGGAGCGAGGCTCAGTCGCCCCGCTCCACCAGAATCAAATACGCCGTGCGGCGTAACGCTTGAGCATGCTCGGAACATCGAGAATCAGCGCAATGCGGCCGTCACCGGTGATGGTGGCGCCGGACATGCCCGGGGTTCCCTGGAGCATTTTGCCCAATGGCTTGATGACCACTTCTTCCTGTCCCACCAGTTGATCGACGACGAAGCCGATCCGCTGAGTGCCGACCGAAAGGATCACCACGTGGCCTTCGCGCTGCTCTTCGTGAGCGGCGGAGCTGACCAGCCAGCGCTTGAGGTAGAAGAGTGGCAGCGCCTTGTCCCGCACGATCACCACTTCCTGGCCGTCCACCACGTTGGTGCGCGACAGGTCGAGGTGGAAGATCTCGTTGACGTTCACCAGCGGGAACGCAAACGCCTGGTTGCCCAGCATGACCATCAGCGTCGGCATGATCGCCAGCGTCAACGGCACCTTGATGACGATCTTCGAGCCTTTGCCCTTGGTCGAGTAGATATTGATGGTGCCGTTGAGCTGGGCGATCTTGGTTTTCACCACGTCCATGCCCACGCCACGACCCGACACGTCGGAGATCTCGGTTTTGGTCGAGAAACCCGGCGCGAAGATCAGGTTGAAGCAATCGGACTCGCTGAGGCGGTCCGCTGCATCCTTGTCCATCAAGCCTTTCTTGACCGCGATACCGCGCAAAACATCAGCGTCCATGCCCTTGCCGTCATCGGAGATGGACAGCAGGATGTGGTCGCCTTCCTGTTCGGCGGACAGGATCACCTTGCCGCTGCGAGGCTTGCCCATCGCTTCGCGCTCGGCCGGCTCTTCGATACCGTGGTCGACCGAGTTGCGCACCAAGTGGACCAGCGGGTCGGCCAAGGCCTCGACGAGGTTCTTGTCGAGGTCGGTTTCTTCGCCGACCAGTTCCAGGTTGATCTCTTTCTTGAGCTGGCGAGCCAGGTCGCGAACCAGGCGCGGAAAGCGCCCGAAGACTTTCTTGATCGGTTGCATCCGGGTCTTCATGACCGCGGTTTGCAGGTCGGCCGTGACCACGTCGAGGTTCGACACGGCTTTGGACATGGCTTCGTCGCCGCTGTTGAGGCCCAGACGGACCAAGCGGTTACGCACCAGTACCAACTCGCCGACCATGTTCATGATTTCGTCGAGACGCGCGGTATCGACCCGCACAGTGGTTTCGGCTTCGCTGGCCGGTTTTTCTGAGGGTGGCGCGGCCGGGGCACGAGCCGGTGCCGGTGCAGCAGCAGGCTTCGGCGCCTCGGCTTTTGGCTCGGGCGCTTTGGCGACGGGTTTCGGTGCAGGTGCCGGCGCCTTGGCAGCGGGAGCCGTCACCACAGTGCCGGTGCCCACTTCAGTGAACTTGCCTTTGCCATGCAATTCGTCGAGCAGCGATTCGAACTCAAGATCAGAGATCAGATCCCCCCCGGCCGCTTTAGCGGTAGGCGCAGCCGGGACCGGCACCGCAGCAATGGCCGACTCCAGCGCATCGACGGCAAAGTTGCCCTTGCCGTGCAGTTGATCGAGCAGTGCTTCAAATTCGTCGTCGGTGATGTCGGAACTGTCGCCTGCCGCTTTCGGTGCAACCGGTGCGGCTGGCGCCGGGGCAACCGCATCGACGGCGAACTGGCCTTTACCGTGCAGCTGATCGAGCAACGACTCGAACTCGGCATCGGTAATTTCGTCGCTGGCCGCTGCATTGCTGCTCGGCGCTGGCACAGCTGCCGGGGCCTCTGCCTGAGCCTTGACGGCATTCAGCGAGTCCAGCAGTTGCTCGAATTCGTTATCAGTGATGTCGCCCGATTCGACTTCGGCAGCCGGTTCTTCGGCCACCGGTGCGGGTACATCCTCCGATTGCGGCTCGGCCAGACGGGCCAGAGCAGCCAGCAATTGAGGAGTGGCAGCCGTGATCGGACTGCGTTCGCGGACTTCAGTGAACATGCCGTTCACCGCGTCCAGCGCCTCAAGAACCACGTCCATCAGTTCCGAGTCGACCCGTCGTTCACCCTTGCGCAGGATGTCGAACACGTTCTCGGCGATGTGACAGCACTCCACCAGCTCGTTGAGCTGGAGGAAGCCGGCGCCCCCTTTTACAGTGTGAAAACCGCGAAAAATTGCATTGAGCAAGTCCGCATCATCGGGTCGACTTTCAAGCTCGACCAGTTGTTCGGACAGCTGCTCTAGAATCTCGCCGGCCTCAACCAGGAAATCCTGAAGGATCTCTTCATCGGCGCCGAAGCTCATTAAGGGGGTGCTCCTGAGGTCTAAAAACCTAAAAAACCTAAAATGCTAAAACTCTAAAATCCTAGGCTGGATAACAAATCGTCCACATCGTCCTGACCGGACACAACGTCTTCTCTTTTATCGGCATGAATCTGCGGACCTTCACCCTGAGAGAGATGTTTTTGCGGATCTTTTTCAGCCAGCATCGCTTCACGGTCATGTTCGATGCCCGCAAAGCGGTCCACCTGACTGGCCATGAGCACGAGCTTGAGCAGGTTGCTTTCAACTTCGGTGACCAATTGGGTCACACGCTTGATCACCTGACCGGTGAGGTCCTGGTAATCCTGCGCGAGCAGAATGTCGTTGAGGTTGCTCGACACCACGCGGTTGTCTTCGCTGCTGCGTGTCAGGAAACCGTCGACTCGCCGGGCCAGTTCGCGGAACTCTTCAGCGCCGACTTCGCGACGCATGAACCGTCCCCAATCGGTGCTCAAGGCCTGGGCTTCGTTGCTCAGGCCATTGACCAGCGGCGTGGCGTTTTCCACCAGGTCCATGGTGCGGTTGGCCGCGGCCTCGGTCAGTTTGACCACATAACCCAGGCGCTCGGTGGCATCTGTGATTTGTGAGACTTCCTCGGCTTGCGGCATGTTCGGGTCAATCTGGAAATTGACGATCGCGCTATGCAGCTCGCGAGTGAGCTTGCCCACTTCCTGATACAGGCCACGGTCACGGGTCTGGTTGAGCTCATGGATCAGTTGCACAGCGTCGCCAAACCTGCCTTTTTCAAGGCTCTCGACCAGTTCGACTGCGTGTTTTTTCAGGGTCGACTCGAAATCGCCCTGTGAAGATTCGTTATGCTCCATAGCTTCCCCGTGGCTCAGTTGCTCAACCGATGCGTTCGAAAATCTTTTCGATTTTGTCTTTCAACGCCTGGGCCGTGAAGGGTTTGACCACATAGCCGTTTACACCGGCCTGGGCCGCTTCGATGATCTGCTCGCGCTTGGCTTCAGCGGTCACCATCAGCACTGGCAGGCTTTTGAGTTTTTCATCGGCGCGCACATGGCGCAGCAGATCGATACCGGTCATGCCAGGCATGTTCCAGTCTGTTACCAGAAAGTCGATGCTGCCGCTGTTGAGAACCGGAATGGCAGTGATGCCATCGTCAGCCTCGACCGTGTTGGTGAACCCAAGGTCACGCAACAGGTTTTTAATGATCCGCCGCATCGTTGAGAAGTCATCAACGATGAGGATTTTCATGTTCTTGTCCAATTCGACCTCCAAGCAGTCTTAAACGCGCCCAGCACCTGGACACGCCATTTCAATCAATCCGGCAAAGCACTCAATGACTGTCTGGAGCACAACAGATCGAGACCGGCGCGGTTAAACACCACACCAGCCAAGTTCGCAGTGTCCCCACACTGCCTTCAGCGCGCTCGCCACTCCCCCAAACGCCCCCGCAAACGGGCCGCGCACTGGCTGTGTAACTGGCTGACCCGAGATTCGCTAACCCCCAGGACCTCACCGATTTCCTTGAGATTCAGCTCTTCGTCGTAGTACAGCGCCAACACCAGTCGCTCACGCTCCGGCAAATTGGCAATCGCGTCCGCCAGTGCAGTCTGGAAGCGTTCATCTTCCAGATCGCGTGACGGCTCCAGATGAGCACTGGCGCCATCCTCGTGCAGCCCTTCGTGTTCGCCGTCCTGCAACAGATCGTCGAAACTGAATAACCGACTGCCCAGGGTGTCGTTCAAAATCCCGTAATAATCATCGAGACTCAATTGGAGTTCGGCCGCAACTTCGTGATCTTTAGCGTCACGACCTGTTTTAGCTTCAATCGAGCGAATGGCGTCGCTGACCATCCGGGTATTGCGGTGGACCGAACGTGGCGCCCAGTCCCCCTTGCGGACTTCGTCGAGCATGGCGCCGCGGATTCGTATGCCCGCGTACGTCTCGAAACTCGCCCCTTTGCTGGCGTCGTATTTGGTCGACACTTCAAGCAGGCCGATCATCCCGGCCTGGATCAGGTCTTCGACCTGGACACTGGCCGGCAAACGCGCCAGCAAGTGGTAGGCAATGCGTTTGACCAGTGGCGCGTAACGCTCGATCAGGTCGTACTGCGCGTCACGTGCCGACTTCTTGTAAAGGTTGTAGCCACCGGCTGTCATAGCACAGGTCCTGCCGTTTGTTGCACGAGGCGCTCGACGAAAAACTCCAGGTGCCCACGCGGGTTGGCAGGCAGCGGCCAGGTATCGACTTTTTGTGCGATCGCCTTGAAGGCCAGCGAGCACTTGGAACGCGGAAAGGCCTCATAGACGGCGCGCTGCTTCTGCACAGCCTTGCGCACGCTTTCGTCGTACGGCACCGCGCCGACGTATTGTAAGGCGACGTCGAGGAAGCGATCTGTGACCTTGGTCAACTTGGCGAACAAGTTGCGACCTTCCTGCGGGCTCTGGGCCATGTTGGCCAGGACACGGAAGCGGTTCATGCCGTAATCGCGGTTCAATAGTTTGATCAGCGCATAGGCGTCGGTGATGGAAGTCGGCTCGTCACACACCACCAGCAAGACTTCCTGGGCTGCGCGAACGAAACTGACTACCGAGTCACCAATGCCCGCAGCGGTGTCGATCACCAGGACGTCGAGGTTGTCGCCGATATCGCTGAATGCCTGGATCAGGCCGGCGTGTTGAGCCGGGCTCAGATGAACCATGCTCTGTGTGCCGGACGCGGCCGGGACGATGCGAATGCCGCCGGGGCCCTGCAACAGTACGTCGCGCAGCTCGCAGCGGCCTTCGATCACATCGGCCAGGGTACGTTTGGGTGTCAGTCCCAGCAGGACGTCGACGTTCGCCAGCCCCAGATCGGCGTCCAGCAGCATGACGCGCCGGCCGAGCTCAGCTAGAGCCAGGGACAAGTTCACTGACACGTTAGTCTTCCCGACGCCACCTTTGCCGCCGGTCACCGCGATCACCTGTACGGGATGCATGCTGCCCATGAATTTTCTTTACCTTGTCTTACTTAGACGGAGGCCACATTACTGGCTGCGCGTTCACAAACGGAACAATGCATGGCAGACCATCGATGTAGGTACAAAACTGTCATTAGTACCTCAGCCGACCTGCTTGGTCGGGCTGTGGTAAATATCAGCGAACATGTCAGCCATGGCTTCTTCGCTGGGTTCTTCTTGCATTTGCACGCTTACGGCGCGACTGACCAACTGATGACGACGCGGCAGATGTAAATCATCCGGAATCCGCGGGCCATCGGTCAGGTAGGCCACCGGCAATTCATGACTGATGGCCAGACTCAACACCTCGCCCAGACTTGCCGTTTCATCCAGTTTAGTCAGGATGCAGCCAGCGAGCCCGCAGCGTTTGTAACTGTGATAAGCAGCCGTTAGAACCTGTTTCTGGCTGGTGGTTGCCAAAACCAGATAATTTTTCGATTTGATGCCACGACCGGCCAGGCTTTCGAGCTGCATACGCAGTGCCGGATCGCTGGCCTGAAGGCCCGCGGTATCAATCAGCACCACGCGTTTGCGCAGCAAAGGCTCCAGCGCCTGCACCAACGATTGGCCCGGATCGACATGTGTCACCGACACATTGAGGATCCGGCCCAACGTTTTGAGTTGTTCCTGAGCACCAATACGGTAGCTGTCCATGCTGACCAGCGCGATATTTTGCGCGCCGTACTTGAGCACGTAACGGGCCGCGAGTTTGGCCAGGGTGGTGGTCTTGCCCATGCCGGCAGGGCCGACCATGGCAATCACGCCGCCCTCTTCCAGAGGCTCGACTTCCGGTGTGGCGATCATCCGCGCCAGGTGCGCCAGCAACATGCGCCAGGCCTGACGAGGTTCTTCAATATCGGTAATCAGCGCCAGCAAATCGCGCGACAACGGGCCGGACAGGCCGATGCGTTGCAGACGACGCCAGAGGTTGGCCTGGGCCGGACGGCTGCCTTGCAGCTGATTCCAGGCCAGGGAGCCCAGTTGTACTTCCATCAGTTCGCGCAGGCTGTTGAGTTCGAAACGCATCGAGTCGAACGCCCGTGGGTCGACGCCACCGGAGGCAGGTGCCACAGCCGGTGCAGGACGACGGGGTTCGCTGTAGGTCGGTTCGATCAACGGCTCGGCGGCGGTCAGCGGCAGGCCGGCGAACAACTGGCGATTGGTGCTCTTGTCGCTCTCGCCATCGCTGCGCAGGCTCAGTTCGGCCTGGGCGGTGACGATCCGCGACTGGGTCTTGCGCAGCTCGTCCTCGAGTTCCATGTTCGGAACACGCGGGGCCAGCGCCGACAATTTGTAATCCAGCGCAGCCGTCAGCTCGACACCACCGGCGATCCGGCGGTTGCCAATGATGGCGGCATCAGCGCCCAGCTCATCACGAACCAGCTTCATGGCCTGACGCATATCGGCGGCGAAAAAACGCTTAACTTGCATAAACCACTACCTCAGCCGTTGGGCCCTACTGTCGCAACGATGGTCACTTGCTTGTTGTCAGGTATTTCCTGGTACGCCAACACGTGCAAACCCGGGACTGCCAATCGGCCGAATCGCGAGAGCATCGCGCGAACCGGACCGGCCACCAGCAGAATCACCGGCTGACCTTGCATTTCCTGACGCTGCGCCGCATCGATCAACGAGCGTTGCAGTTTCTCAGCCATGCTTGGCTCCAGCAGAACGCCCTCTTCCGAGCCTTGTCCTGCCTTCTGAAGACTATTGAGCAATATCTGTTCCAACCTTGGCTCCAGGGTGATCACGGGTAGCTCGGAGTCAGTCCCTACAATGCTTTGGACGATTGCGCGGGATACGCCGACGCGCACCGCGGCCACCAGCGCGGCAGTATCTTGACTCTTGGCGGCATTGTTGGCGATGGCCTCGGCAATGCTGCGAATGTCCCGTACTGGCACCTGTTCGGCCAACAAAGCCTGCAAGACTTTGAGCAACTGCGACAGAGAGACCACGCCAGGCACCAGCTCTTCAGCCAGTTTAGGCGAGCTTTTGGCCAGCAATTGCATGAGTTGCTGGACTTCTTCGTGACCGATCAACTCGCTGGAGTGCTTGTACAGAATCTGGTTCAAGTGCGTTGCCACGACCGTACTGGCATCGACCACGGTGTAACCGAGGGATTGGGCCTGAGCACGCTGGCTGACTTCGATCCAGACCGCCTCCAGACCGAAAGCCGGATCTTTGGCGGTAATGCCGCTGAGCGTCCCGTAGACCTGCCCCGGGTTGATCGCCAGTTCGCGCTCCGGGTAAATCTCCGCTTCGGCCAGGATCACGCCCATCAGGGTCAGGCGGTAGGCACTCGGCGCGAGGTCGAGGTTGTCACGGATATGCACAGTCGGCATCAGGAAGCCCAGATCCTGGGAAAGCTTCTTGCGCACGCCCTTGATCCGCGCCAGCAACTGACCACCCTGATTGCGATCCACCAGCGGAATCAGCCGGTAGCCGACTTCCAGGCCGATCATATCGATCGGGGTGACGTCATCCCAGCCAAGTTCCTTGGTTTCCGAAGCGCGAGCCGGCGATGGCAACAGTTCCTGCTGACGCTTGACCTCTTGCAGGGCCTGAACCTTGACCACGTTCTGCTTCTTCCAGAACAGGTACGCGCCGCCAGCCGCCAGGGCCGCCATGCTGAGAAAGGAGAAGTGCGGCATGCCGGGCACCAGGCCCATGACCGCCATCAAACCCGCCGCGACTGCCAACGCTTTGGGCGAGGCGAACATCTGGCGATTGATCTGCTTGCCCATGTCTTCCGAACCGGAAGCACGGGTCACCATGATCGCGGCCGCTGTCGATAACAACAGTGATGGCAATTGCGCCACCAAACCGTCACCGATGGTCAGCAAGGCATAAACCCGACCGGCATCGCCGAAGGTCATGCCGTGCTGGAAGATACCGACCGCCATGCCGCCGATCAGGTTGATGAACAGAATCAGCAGGCCGGCGATGGCGTCACCGCGAACGAACTTGCTGGCACCGTCCATCGAACCGTAGAACTCGGCTTCCTGGGCGACTTCCATCCGGCGCAATTTGGCCTGGTTCTGATCGATCAGGCCGGCGTTCAGGTCGGCGTCGATTGCCATCTGTTTGCCGGGCATCGCATCGAGGGTAAAGCGCGCGCTCACCTCGGAAATCCGCCCGGCACCCTTGGTTACCACGACGAAGTTGATGATCATCAAAATCGCGAAGACGACGATACCGACCACGTAGTTGCCGCCGATCACCACCTCGCCGAAAGCCTGGATCACCTTACCGGCGGAGGCGTGACCGTCCTGACCGTGGAGCATCACCACTCGCGTCGAGGCCACGTTCAGCGCCAGTCGCAACAGTGTCGCCACCAGCAGAATGGTCGGGAACACCGCGAAATCCAGCGGCCGCAAAGCGTACACGCAGACCAGCAACACCACGATCGACAAGGCAATGTTGAATGTGAAGAACACGTCCAGCAGGAACGGCGGGATCGGCAACATCATCATCGCCAACATGACCAGCAGCAACAGCGGCACACCCAGATTGCCCCGACTCAAGTCGGCGACGTTTGTGCGAGCACTGTTGAATAACTGAGAGCGATCCACCGGTTTTCCCCGTTCCTTTAAAGCAAACTTTTGACGCCTGAAGCAGGCGCAGAGCGGCTACTGCAAGAAGCCTTCCAACTTTTGCAGGTATCTGAAATAGAGGGGTTTACCGAGGGGATCTGCATTGTCTGGACCGGCCTCATCGCGGGCAAGCCCGGCTCCCACAGAGAACTGTGCCGAACGCTATTTTTGCAGTCAGACCCGATCAATGTGGGAGCGGGCTTGCCCGCGATGTGGCCGGCACAGTTAGCACATATCTCAAGAATCGCGGCGCAGATCCGGTGGAATCGGCAGGTCGTCCTTGAGCGGGTCCGGGCGCTTGCCCTTGCCGGCACGGTGCTGGCGGATCTGGTAGACGTAGGCCAATACTTGGGCAACCGCCAGATACAGGCCACCAGGAATTTCCTGCTCAAGTTCAGTGGAGTAGTAAATCGAACGCGCCAGCGCCGGCGACTCAAGCAACAGCACTTCGTTGGCCACAGCGATTTCACGGATCTTCAACGCCAGGAAATCACTGCCCTTGGCGATCAGCATCGGCGCCCCGCCCTTGTCCGGATCGTACTTGAGCGCTACGGCGTAGTGGGTCGGGTTAGTGATAACCACATCGGCGTCGGGGATTGCCGCCATCATTCGGCGCTGGGACATTTCGCGCTGCAACTGGCGAATCCGTTGTTTGACCTCCGGCCGCCCTTCCTGATCTTTATGCTCGTCACGCACTTCCTGCTTGGTCATCAGCAGTTTTTTGTGGCTTTCCCAGAGCTGCACCGGCACATCCACCGCTGCGATTACGATCAGCCCGCAAGACATCCACAACGTACTCCAGCCCACCACCTGCAAGCAGTGGATGATGGCCAGCTCCATTGGTTCGTGTGCGATGCGTATCAGGTCATCAATGTCCGATGACAACACTAAAAGCGCCACGGTAAGGGTGATGAAAAATTTCGCCAGCGCCTTGAGCAGCTCAGCCAAAGCCTTGAACGAAAACATGCGCTTGAGGCCGGCAGCGGGGTTCATCCGACTGAACTTCGGTGCCAGGGAACTGGCCGCGAACAGCCAGCCGCCCAGGGAAATCGGCCCGATCAATGCGACCAGCACCAGGGTAATCATGATGGGTTGAATCGCCAGCAACGCCACCAGCCCCGAGCTCATCAGATAAGTGCCCATCGAGCGCTGATCGAGGATGACTTCTCGCGGCAGGGAAAAATTCTGTCGCATCAACTCCATCAAATCCTGCGCCAGGGCTGCGCCGAAAATCAGCAGCGCAGCGGAACCAGCCAGCATGATCGCCAGCGTATTGAGCTCCTTGGAGCGCGCAATCTCACCCTTCTCGCGAGCGTCCTTTTTCTTCTTCTCCGTGGGGTCTTCTGTTTTGTCTTGACCGCTTTCGCTCTCAGCCATGACTCAGCGCGCCTGTGCCAGTTCGCGTAAAAACTGCAAGGCCTCAGAGGCCAGCGGTTGATACTGATTGAGGATGTCCGCAAGCCCCACCCAGAGGATGTACATCCCGAGTACCAGGGTCAGCGGGAAGCCGATGGAGAAGATGTTCAGCTGCGGCGCCGCCCGGGTCATGATGCCAAACGCAATGTTCACTACCAGCAGCGCGGTGACCGCTGGCAGCACCAACATAAGAGCAGCCCCAAGGACCCAACCGAGCTTGCCGGCCAGCTCCCAGAAATGATTGACCATAAACCCGCTACCAACCGGCAGCGTGGTGAAGCTTTCGGTGAGGACTTCGAACACCACCAGATGGCCGTTCATGGACAGGAACAGCAGCGTCACCAGCATGGTGAAGAACTGCCCGATCACTGCCACCGACACACCGTTGGTAGGATCGACCATCGAAGCGAAGCCCATGCCCATCTGAATGGAGACGATCTGCCCGGCGACCACGAAGGCCTGGAAGAACAGCTGCAAGGAGAACCCCAGCAACGCGCCGATGATGATCTGCTCGGCGATCAGCAACAGCCCGCTCAGGTCCAGCGCATTCACCGGTGGCATGGGTGGCAGGCCGGGGGCGATGACCACGGTAATGGCCACAGCGAAATAGAGGCGAATCCGCGTGGGCACCAGGCTCGTACCGAATATCGGCATGACCATCAACAACGAACCGATGCGAAACAGCGGCAACATGAACGTCGCCACCCAGGTACTGATCTGGGTGTCAGTCAGCTGCAGCAGCGACATGGCTTAGCCGATGACCTGAGGAATACTGCCGTACAACTGCAGGATGTATTCCATGAAAGTCTGCACCAGCCACGGGCCGGCGACGATCAGCGTCACCAGCATCACCAGCAGGCGCGGCAGGAAGCTCAGGGTCTGTTCGTTGATCTGGGTGGCAGCCTGGAACATCGCCACCAACAGGCCCACGAGCAGACTCGGAATCACCAGCACGGCAACCATCATGGTGGTCAGCCAAAGCGCTTCCCGGAAGATGTCTACCGCCACTTCCGGCGTCATGGCGATACACCGCCGAAGCTGCTTGCCAGTGTGCCGATGATCAACGCCCAGCCATCCACCAGCACGAACAGCATGATCTTGAACGGCAGGGAAATGATCAGCGGCGAGAGCATCATCATACCCATGGCCATCAGCACACTCGCCACGACCAGGTCGATGATCAGGAACGGAATGAAGATCATGAAGCCGATCTGAAACGCGGTTTTAAGCTCCGAGGTCACGAACGCCGGCACCAGGATGGTCAGCGGCGCCTGATCCGGTGAGGCGATGTCGGTGCGCTTGGACAGGCGCATGAACAGCTCCAGATCGCTGCTGCGAGTCTGGGCGAGCATGAAGTCCTTGATCGGTACCTGAGCCTTGTCCACGGCATCCTGGGCGGTGAGTTTTTCCGCCAGATACGGCTGCAAGGCATCCTGATTAACACGGTCGAACACCGGCGCCATGATGAACAGGGTCAGGAACAGCGCCATGCCCGTGAGGATCTGGTTCGACGGTGTCTGCTGCAGGCCCAGGGCCTGACGCAGGATCGAGAAGACGATGATGATCCGGGTAAAACTGGTCATCAGCATGACGAACGCCGGGATAAAACTCAGCGCGGTCATGATCAGCAGGATTTGCAGGCTGACCGAGTATTCCTGAGCGCCCTGTGCATTGGTGCCCAGGGTGATCGCCGGGATCGACAACGGATCGGCGGCGAGCGCCAGCGGCGCTGCCAGCATCAGGGCCAGCGTCAAGACGATGCGTAACGCACCCATTACTTCTTATCCTTCTGATCCTTGCCGAGTATCTTCAACAGATGCTGGGCAAACTCCGGAGTCGCTTTCTCGGTGGTGGTCGGCACTTCAATCGGCTCTTTAAGCACATGCAGTGCAGTGATGGTGCCGGGGCTGAGACCGAGCAGAATCTGCTCGTTGCCGACTTGCACCAGCATCAAACGGTCACGGGGGCCCAGAGCGCGGGAGCCGATCAACTCGATCACCTGCCCCTTGCCGGCCGGCCCGACCTGCTGGACCCGACGCAACAGCCAGGCGAGGAAGAAGATCAACCCCAGCACCAGCAGCAAACCGAACACCAGTTGCGTCAATTGCCCGGCCACACCGCCGCTGACCGCTGGCGCAGCAGCGGCGGTGGCAGCAGTCGCCACCGGTTCGGCAGCCAAAACGCTGAACGGCAAGGCGAGCGCTAACCCCAGCGCCAATCCTGGCAAAAACCCGAGAACCTTTTTCACTCAGCGCAGCTTCTTGATGCGTTCGCTTGGGCTGATCACGTCGGTCAGGCGGATGCCGAACTTCTCGTTGACCACTACCACTTCGCCGTGGGCAATGAGCGTGCCGTTGACCAGCACGTCCAGCGGCTCGCCGGCCAGACGATCGAGCTCGATGACCGAGCCCTGGTTGAGTTGCAGCAGGTTGCGGATGTTGATGTCGGTGCTACCGACTTCCATGGAAATCGACACCGGAATATCGAGGATCACGTCCAGGTTCGGACCGTCCAGAGTGACCGGATCGTTGTTCTTCGGCACGCTGCCAAACTCTTCCATCGGCAGACGGTTGGACGGCGAGCTGGCAGCATCGGCGGCCAGCAAGGCGTCGATGTCGTCCTGCCCGGCATCACCGGTTTCTTCCAGGGCCGCAGCCCATTCATCGGCCAGCGCCTGGTCGTCCTGGGTGTTCATGTCATTAGCCATCATTTGTCCTCGGCGGGCGACCATTCAATTAGAAGCGGTCAGTCAAAAAGCGAATTGGGAGGCGCCGCTCAGCGGCGCTCGATCGGCTCGATCACTTGCAACGCGAGGTTGCCTTTGTGCGAGCCCATCTTGACCTTGAATGCAGGCACGCCGTTGGCGCGCATGATCATTTCGTCCGGCATTTCGACCGGGATAATGTCCCCCGGCTGCATGTGCAGGATGTCCCGCAGGCGCAACTGGCGACGGGCAACCGTGGCGCCGATCGGCACATCGACATCGAGCACGTCCTGGCGCAAGGCGTTGACCCAGCGCTCATCCTGATCGTCGAGGTCCGACTGGAAACCGGCGTCGAGCATTTCGCGCACCGGCTCGATCATCGAATACGGCATGGTCACGTGCAGGTCGCCGCCTCCACCATCGAGTTCGATGTGGAACGTCGATACCACAACCGCTTCGCTCGGGCCGACGATGTTGGCCATGGCCGGGTTCACTTCCGAGTTGATGTACTCGAAGTTCACTTCCATGATCGCCTGCCAGGCTTCCTTCAAATCGACGAAGGCCTGCTCCAGCACCATGCGCACTACACGCAGTTCGGTGGGGGTGAATTCACGCCCTTCGATCTTGGCGTGGCGGCCATCGCCGCCGAAGAAGTTGTCCACCAGTTTGAACACCAGTTTGGCGTCGAGGATGAACAACGCGGTGCCGCGCAACGGTTTGATCTTGACCAGGTTGAGGCTGGTCGGCACGTACAGCGAATGCACGTATTCGCCGAACTTCATCACCTGCACGCCACCCACGGCAACGTCTGCCGAGCGGCGCAGCATGTTGAACATGCTGATGCGGGTGTAGCGGGCAAAACGCTCGTTGATCATTTCCAGGGTCGGCATGCGTCCACGGACGATGCGATCCTGGCTGGTCAGGTCGTAGCTTTTGACGGTGCCGGGTTCGGCAGCGGTATCGGTCTGTACCAGACCATCGTCGACGCCATGCAACAGCGCATCGATCTCATCCTGGGACAGCAGGTCCTGCACGGCCATGTCGTGTTCCTACTGCAGTACGAAATTAGTGAAAAGCAACTGTTCGATCACCACTTTGCCGAGCTCCTTCTGCGCCACTTCCTGGACGCTGGCCGTGGCTTTCTGGCGCAACATTTCCTGGCCGACCGGCGACGCCAGCGTGGCGAAGTCTTGCCCGGAGAACAGCATGACGAGGTTATTGCGGATCACCGGCATGTGCACTTTGAGCGCTTCCAGATCGGCCTGATTGCGACCCTGCATGGTGATGCTCACCTGCATGTAGCGCTGACGACCGTTCTGGTTGAAGTTGGCCACGAACGCCGGCGCCATGGGCTCGAAAACCGCGGGCAGCTTACCGACAGGGGCGGTTTGCGCCGCGGCGGCAGGCTTGGTCTGGGCGCTGTGCATGAAGAACCAGGTCGCCCCCACGGACAAGCCGATCGCCAGCAGCAGGGCCACCACGACTGCAATGATCAGCTTGAGTTTGCCTTTGGTTGCGGGGTCTTTTACTGCTGCTTCGCTCTTCGCCATGCCAATAATCCGTCACTATTCGGGTTTTCACAGTCGCACGCCAAGGCAAGAGCAAGTGTTATGCCAGAAGTGTCTGAGGGACAAAGGTGAAGGACGCAGGCTATCGGGAGAACAATGCAAATCACTGTGGAAGCGGCGGTGCGACGATTCCACAGGGTTTAGTGTTTAGCTGGATCAGGCGTAGTAGTCGACAGCGCTGGAGCCAATCACGCTGGTGGTGCTGGCTGCTACTTCGGCGACTGTTGGCACAAGCTCGTCATCCATGGAGTCGAGACGACCACCACTGGCGCTGGTGCGCCCACCCTGGCCTTGTCCCTGTTGAGCCTGATCCTGCCCCTGGCCCTGCCAGCCACGAGACTGGTCGGAAACGTTGACGTCGACCTGACCCATACCCTGTTGCGCAAACATGTCACGCAAGCGATGCATCTGCCCATCCAGTGCTTCGCGAACGCTTGGATGGGCGCTCATGAACGTCACTTGGGTTTGCTGATCCGGAACCATGTTCACCCGAATGTCGAGGCGTCCCAGTTCGGCCGGTTGCAACTGGATGTCGGCCGCCTTGAGATTGGCGCTGGACAGGTACATGACCCGATTCACCACTTCTTCTGTCCAGCCGCTCTGATGCATGGCGATCGGCTGATTCACCGGCACCGCGTTGGCGGTTTTCGGCGTGGCGGCCTGGGTCAGTGCGGCCAGACGGTTGGCGAAATCGTCGACCCGGGTATCGCTACTCGCCGACTTCAGGTCCTTGAGACCGTCATCGATAAGGCCACTGAAGGCTTTGTCGCCGCCCTGGCTGGTGCTGTCCTTGTCGGCTTGCACATCGAGCATGCCCGCCATGCCCGCAGCAAAGTTTTGCGCCGCAGTCGGCTCACCGTCAGCCTGAGTCTGGGCCGAAGTTGGCGCCGCTTTTGGTTGAGCCTGACTGGAAGCAGAAACGTGACCACTCTGCTCCATGGCCATGCGCACCGCAGGCAGCGCATCGAGTGGATCGGCTTCGGGATCGAATGCTGTATCAGCGGTGGCGGCGATCGAGGTCGTTGCCGCAATAACGGCCGCAGCGACCGGCGCTTCAACCTGCGGTTGCTCGACAGCTACCGCGGGCGTAGTTGCCGGCACTGGCACCGTCGGCTGGACCGCCTGCATCAATGCCGGGTCGAGAGTCGGGTCAACAGGTGCATCGGCGATTGGCGTCTGGGGAGTGTCCGAGGCGTCATCGCTGGCCTGCTCGTCAGCCTGCGCCGGTTTATCGGCGGGCAAGGATTTGCCGCTATCGGCAACCGTCGGTTCCGGGGCGGCAGGATTGTCGTTGCCGACGTCCTTTTTGCCGGGACCGTCCGGAGTTTTATCGCGTGTCGGCTTGGCCGATCCATCACCCACCGCAGAGGGTTTGTTCTGGGCTTGATTGGCGTAGACCTGAGCGAAGCTGGACGCCTTTTCCCCAGGCTCAGCGGACAGCGCCGGTGTATTGGCGGAGGCGGCTTGAGTCTTGGCCTGAGCGGCGGCCTGAAGAAGCATATTGGGGGTAACGGGCATGACACGGTCTCCGCTGCACTGGGATCGTAGGTACAGTTGACGGAGATTAGTGCAAAGGTCGCGCCAGGTTTGAGTATCAGGCGTTAAAAGCGCCGGACGGCCTCATTGACAGAAAGAGAACGCTGACGCTCGGCCTCATAGAGCGGCCGGACAAACGCAAATTCATCATCAATTTCGCCTACCAGTTTTTCAATGCCGGCGAGGCTTTTTTGCTTGGCGCACTGCTCCAGTTCATGGCACAACTCCGCCAGGCGTATGGCGCCCATGTTGCTGCTGCTGCCCTTGAAACTATGGGCTGCATTCATGAGTTGCGCGGCATCTTCAGCCTTTCGCAAGATGCGTAAACGCTCTTCGGAATCGGCGAGAAAGGTATCCAGCAACGTCGGATACTCATCCTCCATGACCTCTTGCAACGCGCTCAGCACGTCTCGGTCCAGATGTTTGTCAGCCACTTGCTCACTCCTTGATCAAGAATGCGTGGATTATGCCTGAGCCTCCCAGAAAAATTCCACGCGGGCACTTCGACCATCGTCGGACCAGCTCGCATTGCGGCCCAACTGACGGATCAGACTGACGCCACGTCCCGACAGACGGACGCCCTCGACGGGCCGGGCCATCACCCGCGCGACATCGAAGCCCTTGCCGCTGTCTTCGACGCGAATCGTCAGGCAACCACCCTCGCCTTTGGGGGTGACCTGCAAATGCACCCGGACATAGCCGTCCTGTAGCTCGTCCAGTCGCGCATTTCGCTGTTGATAATAGTGCGTAAAACCCGATGCATCGCGTTTGAGGCTCGAATCCAGCCCCAAAACACCATGCTCCAGCGCGTTGGAATACAGTTCGGCCAGCACACTGTAGAGCGCTCCACTCTGAGCCCGCAGACCATGAACCTCTAGCAGCAGTTGCAAAAGATACGGCAACGGATTGAAGCGTTTGAGGGTGGCGGCGCGGAACTCGAAACTCACCGACCAGTCCAGCGGACAAGACTGGCCACTGTCGGAATACACCAGCGCCGGCGGGCTCAGTTGCGCGGCCTCCAGCAGACTGACCTCGACCATGCTCACGTCATCGCGGGCCTCGCCGCGAAAGTCCCGCAGCGCCTGTTCGATCTCTTCGAACAACTCATCAGGCTGACGATTGGCCGCAAATACCCGCTGCAACCGCTCCACACCAAACAATTGCTCGTTGGCGTCGCAGGTATCGATCACCCCGTCGGACAACAGGAACACCCGATCGCCAACCGCCATTGGAAATACTTCTGTGCGGTCATCAAAGGTGTGCGGGCTCAGGACGCCGAGCGGTAAATGCCGGGCCGTCAGCGGCGTACGCTCGCCGCTGGCGATGCTGTGCAGGTAACCGTCCGGCATGCCGCCGTTCCACACCTCAACCGAGCGCCGCTGGAAACTCAGGCACAGCAGCGTTGCGCAACAGAACATGTCCACCGGCAGGATGCGCTTGAGCTTGGCATTCATCTCGCGCAGGGTTTCCGACAGGCCGTAGCCCTTGGCGGTCATGCCGTAGAAAACCTCAGCCAGCGGCATGGCACCGACCGCTGCTGGCAAGCCATGGCCGGTGAAATCACCGAGTAGCACGTGCATGTCGCCGGCCGGAGTGAACGCGGCCAGCAGCAGATCGCCGTTGAACAGCGCATAAGGCGATTGCAAGTAACGGATATTGGGGGCATTCAGGCAGCCGGAGTGGGCCACTTTGTCGAATACGGCCTTGGCCACACGCTGCTCGTTGAGCAGGTAATCGTGGTGCCTGGCGATCTGGTCGCGCTGCTGCAACACGGTGGCCTGCAACCGCCGCAGGCGATCCATCGCCTTGATCTTGGCGGCGAGGATCACCTGGTTGTAGGGCTTTGCCAGAAAGTCGTCGCCGCCGGCTTCCAGACAACGGGCCAGGGCTTCACTTTCGGTCAGCGAAGTGAGGAAGATGATCGGCACCAGGGTTTCCCCGGCCAACACCTTGATCTGTCGCGCCGCCTCGAAACCGTCCATCACCGGCATCATGGCGTCCATGAGCACCAGTTGCGGTCGTTGCTGGCGAAACGCATCAACCGCTTCGGCACCGTTGGCCGCCGTCAGCACTTCATGACCCTGACGACGGACAATAGTCGACAGCAGCATGCGATCGGCCGCGCTGTCTTCGGCGATCAGGATCGTCAGCGATTCAAGCGCAGTCGACATGGCGGTCACGCCACGTCGAAAATTTGTTCGAAGTTGGAGATGGCGAGGATTTTGCGCACATCTGCATTCGCGTGGGTCAACGTGATCTCGGCATTCTCGCCACCCGCGTGATCACGCAATAGCAGCAACATGCCAAGCGCCGAACTGTCGAGGTAGGTGGCGTCCTTCAGGTTCACTTCGAAGGACTCGGGTTTTGGCTGAAGATTTTCGTAGGATTCGCGAAATTCCTGATGCTTGGCGAAATCGAATCGTCCCTTGATCGATATCGTCAGCTTTTGCCCATCTTCGGATACTTCTGTAACAACTGACATTTAACGGCTTCCTTGTCATTCGGGAACGTACGTATACAAGGTTTAGCATCTGGCGGTAGCCGGAGCAAGGCTGGAAAAATTGTGCAGACTGTGAAATCGCCGTCGCGGTCCTCCTGATTCAATACGGGTCCTGACGCGGTAACCGCTGGGACAACTCATCCAGCAGCTTTTGTTCGCGCCTGTCCTCAAGCCGCCGCGCCTCATCCATGTAGCGCAACACCAATTTGCGTAAACCTTCGACCCGGGCATAAGCCTGTTGCCAGGTTTCCCGCGCCTTGTTCAGGTTGTTTTGATGCCATGCGAGGCTTTGTCGCTGCTGATCAATGGCGGTGCCCAGTTGCGCCAGAAAGCCTTGATACCCCAGCAGCCATTGACCCGAAACGCCGCTGCTGCCGCGCACGATCCATTGTTCCTGGTAGTCGAGGCGAAAGGCCTCAAGGTCGGCAAGTTTGCTTTCTGCCAGACGGACCTGGCCCTGAAAGTGACCCAGGCGCAGGACCGCAGCCTTCTCGACTTTTTCGGCCATTTCGACCACGGGGGCCAGGCGCGAGGCTCGGCTCTGGGCCATGGCCGGTTAGCCGCCCGCCGCGGGGGCGAAGATCGATCCAAGATAGGCTTCGCTTTCGCCCAGGCTGATGCTGTCGTTCAAGCCCTGGCGCAGGTATTTGACCAACTGCGGTTGCAGGGAAATCGCCAGGTCGGTTTCCCGATCGCCACCGGCGACGTAGGCACCGACGCTGATCAGGTCCCGACTCTGTTGATAGCGCGACCACAGCTGCTTGAAATATTGCGCGCGGGCCATGTGTTCCGGCGTCACCACCGACGGCATGACCCGGCTGATGGACGCTTCGATATCGATGGCCGGGTAATGCCCCTCCTCGGCCAGGCGCCGGGACAGCACGATGTGCCCGTCGAGCACGCCTCGCGCGGCGTCGGCAATCGGATCCTGCTGGTCATCGCCTTCGGACAACACGGTGTAGAACGCCGTGATCGAACCGCCGCCCTTTTCGGCATTACCGGCCCGCTCCACCAGTTTTGGCAACTTGGCGAACACCGACGGTGGATAACCCTTGGTCGCTGGCGGTTCGCCGATGGCCAGGGCGATTTCCCGCTGGGCCTGAGCGAAACGGGTCAGGGAATCCATCAGCAACAGGACGTTCTTGCCCTTGTCGCGAAAATATTCGGCGATGCGCGTGCAGTACATGGCCGCGCGCAGACGCATCAGTGGCGCATCGTCGGCGGGTGACGCAACCACCACCGAACGCTTGAGCCCTTCCTCACCGAGAATGTGCTCGATGAACTCTTTAACCTCACGACCCCGCTCGCCGATCAGCCCGACGACAATAATGTCGGCCTCGGTGAAGCGGGTCATCATGCCCAGCAGCACAGACTTACCGACGCCGGTACCGGCGAACAACCCGAGCCGCTGACCGCGACCGACCGTCAACAAACCGTTGATGCTGCGGATGCCCACGTCCAGAGGCTCGCTGATCGGGTGACGCTTGAGCGGGTTGATCGTCGGGCCATCCATCGGCACCCAGTCTTCAGCCTTCATGCCGCCCTTGCCATCCAGCGCACGACCGGCACCATCGAGCACCCGCCCGAGCATGCTCATGCCCATCGGCAGGCGACCGGTATCAGCCAAGGGAACCACGCGGGCACCGGGCGCAATGCCGGCGACGCTGCCGACCGGCATCAGAAAGACTTTGCTGCCGGAGAAACCCATGACTTCAGCTTCGACCTGCACCGGATGATAACTGTCGTCGTTGATGACCATGCAGCGACTGCCCATGGCGGCGCGCAAGCCTTCGGCTTCTAGCGTCAGGCCGACCATGCGCAGCAAGCGGCCTTCAAGGATCGGCGCGCCGGCAAGCTCGGTGGCCTCGGTGTAGCTGCCGAGGCGCTTGGCGAAGCTGGTCCGATCAAGGCGCATCGGGAGCGTCCGGTTCGGCTGCGACCGCGGGCTTGTCGTCGATCGGCAGTTCCAGGCTCAGATCCGGCGCGGCCGGGTGCAATGCCTGTTCGTGCAACTGATCGAAGAGCTTGTCCATGACCCGCGCCACACGGGTTTCAACGGTGGCGTCGATCCGGCTGTGTTCAGTCTCGACCCGGCAACCACCGGGCAACAACGCTTCGTCCTCGACGATGCGCCAGGTTTCTTCATGGCGCTCGCGCAGGGCTTTGACCTGTTCGAAATCCTGCGGATTGATGTACAGCCGCACATTGCCCACGCCCAGTGGCAGGAGCTTTAGTGCCTCGCGCATGACGTGCTCGATCTGCGTCGAGTCGATGGCCAGTTCGCGCTGGATCACCTGTTTGGTGATGTGCTGCACGAGGTCGACCAGGGACTTTTCAATCTGGGTGTCCTGCTCGGCAATGGGCTCGAACAGATGCCCCATCAGTTGCTCAAGGCCGGCAATCTTGGCGGCCAAAGCCACTTCGGCTTCCTGACGGACCTTGAGTGTGGTGCTGTGGAAGCCTTCTTTCTCGCCCGTGGCGAAGCCTTCGTTATAGGCCTCCTGACGAATGCTTTCGAGTTCTTCGAGGGTCAGTGGCTGGACTTCTTCCAGCGGCACTTCTTCCATTTCCGGCGGCTCGGGCTCAGGTTCAGGCTCGGGCTCCGGCACGTGGGGATCGAAACTGGGCAGCGACCAGACGTCGAAACCACCGACGTCCTTGCCGCGGATCAGGTCGGTGTTGGACTCATCATGTTTGGACGACATAGTGACCTTAGATCATCTCTTCGCCGCCCTTCCCGCCGAGAACGATTTCTCCGGCTTCGGCCATACGGCGGGCAATGGTGAGGATTTCTTTCTGCGCGGTTTCCACGTCGCTGACGCGCACCGGGCCTTTGGCCTCGAGGTCGTCGCGCAACAGTTCGGCCGCTCGTTTGGACATGTTCTTGAAGATCTTCTCTTTGACGCCTTCGTCCGAACCCTTGAGGGCCAGCACCAGCACGTCGGAGGACACTTCGCGCAGCAACGCCTGAATCCCGCGATCGTCGACATCGGACAGGTTGTTGAACACGAACATGAGGTCTTCGATCTGACCAGACAGGTCTTCGTCGACTTCGCGAATCGAGTCCATCAGCTGACCTTCGATCGAGCTGTCGAGGAAGTTCATGATGTCCGCCGCGCGCTTGATGCCACCCAGGGTGGTGCGCGAGGCATTCGAGTTGCCGGAGAACTGCTTCTCGAGAATCTGGTTGAGTTCTTTCAGGGCCGCTGGCTGCACGGTATTCAGCGAGGAGACCCGCAGAATGATGTCCAGACGCACCTTGTGGTCGAAGTTGCCGAGCACTTCGCCGGCCTGGTCCGGGTCGAGATACGCCACCACGATCGCCTGGATTTGCGGGTGCTCGTAACGGATCACATCGGCGACTGCGCGCGGTTCCATCCACTTCAGGCTGTCGAGGCCACTGGTGTTGCCGCCCAACAGGATGCGGTCGATCAGGCCGTTGGCCTTGTCTTCGCCCAGCGCCTGGGTGAGCATTTTGCGCACGTAGTCGTCGGAGCCAACGCCCAGGCTGGTCTGGTCGCCGACGATGTCGACGAACTCGCTCATCACCTGCTCGACCTGCTCGCGGTGCACGTTACCCATCTGCGCCATGGCCACACCCACACGCTGGACCTCTTTGGGCCCCATGTGGCGCAGCACTTGCGCAGCGTCGGTCGACCCCAGGGACAGCAGCAGAATCGCGGCTTTGTCGACCTTGGACAGTTTGGCGGCAACGGCTCGGTTATCACTCATCTGCGTTAATCCACTCTTTCACGACCTGGGCCACACGACCCGGGTCTTCTGCCACCAAACTCTTGATTGCGTTCAACTGCGCGTCATAGCCTTCGCTCGGGCTCGGCAGCAAGATGCTTTGCGGGCCACCGAGGCTGACGCGGTCGTTGGCCAGTTCGCCGTCCAGGCCGCCCATGCCACCCAACTCGACGTCGCTGCCGATGCCTGCCAGCTGTTTGCCTTTGCCGCCACCGGTGATGTTGTTGAGCACCGGACGCAGCACGCCGAACACCAGCACCAGGATGAACAAGACACCCAGCACTTGTTTGACGATGTCCCAGAACCATGGCTGGGAGTAGAACGGAATATCGGCAATCACTTCACCGCGTTCGGCGGAGAACGGCATGTTGATCACGCTGACGCTGTCGCCACGGCTGGCGTCGAAACCGACGGCGTCCTGCACCAGACGGGTGAAGCGCGCCAGTTCATCGGCGGTCCATGGCGCGCGGGTGGTTTCACCGTTGGCCGCGTTGATCTTGACCTGGTCATCCACCACCACCGACACCGACAGGCGATTCAAACGGCCCTGCTGTTGTTTGGTGTGGCTGATGGAGCGGTCGAGTTCGAAGTTCTTGGTGGATTGTTGACGCTTGTCTGCCGGGTACGGTGCGAGCATCGGCTGGCCGGTGGCCGGGTCCATGATTTGCTGACCATTGGCATCGAGCAATGGCTGGCCTGGCTGCACCATGCCGGCCGACGCGGTAGCGCCACCGGTGGTTTGCGGCGCGGAGGCCGGCGATGGCGGCTGGTTGCTCAAGGCACCCGGCACACCTTGCGGGCCATTGCTGGCGGTACGTTGTTCGTTGACCGACTGCTCGCTGCGCAACGCCGGTTGATCCGGGTTGAACTGCTCGGAAGTCGACTCGACGGCGCTGAAATCCACATCAGCCGAGACTTCGGCTTTATAGCGGTCATTGCCCAGCACCGGTTGCAGGATGTTGTGCACGCGCTGGGTGAGCATGCTTTCCATGCGACGGCTGTAATCGAATTGCTTGCCGGCCATGGTCAGTTCGGAGTTCTCCGCTTGATCGGAGAGCAAGGTGCCCTTCTGATCGACGACGGTGATCTGGGATTTGCTGAGTTCGGGAACGCTGGTGGCCACCAGGTTGATGATCGCCAGCACCTGGCCAGGTTCCAGCGAGCGGCCGGAATACAGTTCCACCAGAACCGAAGCGCTCGGCTTGCGCTCGTCGCGCACGAACACCGAGCTTTTCGGAATTGCCAGGTGCACACGGGCACCCTTGACGTTGTTCAGGCTGGAAATGGTGCGGGCCAGTTCGCCTTCGAGGCCGCGACGATAACGGGTCGCTTCCATGAACTGGCTGGTGCCCAGGCCCTGGTCCTTGTCGAGAATTTCAAAACCGATGTTGCCGTCGCTGGGAGTGACACCAGCGCCCGCGAGTTTGAGCCGCGCACGGGACAGATCATCGGCCTTGACCAGCAAGGCACCGGAGTTGGGTTCAACGGTGTAAGGAATATCGGCGGCGGCCAGGGTTTCCATGACCTGCTTGGCGTCCATACCGGCAAGGCTGCCGTACAGAGGCCGGTAGTCCGGTTGCTGGGACCACAACACCACGGCGAAGCCAATCGCCACGCTCGCAGCCAGGCCGACCAACAGGCCCACCTGACGCAACATGGTCATCTCGGAGAGGTTTTCCAGGAAGGACAACCCGAACAGCGGCGGCTTGCCGTCTATTGGAGTGGTCTTGGCCGGAACATTATCGGCGATTGCTTCTGCCATGACTCAATTCGTCCTTAAACCGGCATCTGCATGATGTCTTGGTATGCCTGAACCAACTTGTTGCGCACTTGGGTCAACGCCTGAAAAGACACGCTGGCCTTCTGCGAGGAAATCATCACGTCCGTCAGGTCGACGCCGCTCTTGCCGATCTCGAAGGCACTGGCCAACTGACTGGACGCCTGCTGGGTGTCGTTCACTTTATTGACGGCTTGACCGAGCATGTCGGAAAAGCTGCTGCCACCCAGTTGAGGGACTGCGGCAGTCGATTTTGACGCAGACATGGCATCCATTTGCATGGAGCGCATGTCCAGCATCAATCGATTAAATTCAATACCTTGGCTCATGGTTTCTCTCTTTTGACGAGCTACGTCGTTGGCGACCCGCAATTTTTTGACACTCACTCGGCGGGTAGTGAGGTGTTAGCAACAAGGGTGCCAGCTCCATGGCCGCTCTAAACAAAAGCTGTCCCGTGTTGCGCTGCCAACGACATCAGGTGGCGAACAAATAAGCTTCCACGTCCATGCCGGCGTCACGCATTTGCGCCAGCTTGTAGCGCAGGGTGCGCGGGCTGATGCCCAAACGCTCGGCGGCCTCTTTGCGGCGGCCGCGCTCGGCGCGCAAGGTGTCGATGATCATCTGGAACTCACGGCGACGCAGGTCATCGCCCAAGCCACCCGCCGACTCAGCGTCAACCTCCACCACTCGAACGGGTGTCGGCATCTGTGCCGCCAATGCCGGCAACGGCGCACAGGCAACCGGCCCGGCCAGACAGAAATCCTCAGGCCGTATCAAACCGCCCTGCTGCAGGATCAGCGCCCGCTGAATCGCGTTATCCAACTCACGCACGTTACCCGGCCACGGATAACCGATCAGGCACGCCTGAGCCTCAGGCGACAATCTGGCCGCCGCATGCTTCATTTTATTGACGTGTTTGGCCAGTAGGCGCTCGGCCAGCGGCAAGATGTCGGCGGTACGCTCGCGCAACGGCCGCCACGCCAGCGGAAACACCGACAGGCGATAAAAAAGATCTTCGCGAAAACGCCCCGCCGCCACTTCCCCGGCCAGGTCACGGTTGGTGGTCGCGACGACCCGAATGTCCAGCGTGATCGGCTTGCGCGCCCCGACCCGCTCGACTTCGCGCTCTTGCAACACGCGCAGCAACTTGGCCTGCAGACCCAAGGGCATTTCAGAAATTTCGTCGAGCAGGATAGTCCCGCCATCAGCCTGTTCGAACTTGCCGGCCTGAGCCGCGATGGCGCCGGTGAACGAGCCCTTTTCATGACCGAACAACGTGGCTTCGAGCATGTTGTCGGGAATGGCTGCGCAGTTGATCGCAATAAATGGCTGACTGGCGCGATGGGAGTGCTGATGGATATAACGCGCCAGCACTTCTTTGCCGGTCCCGGACTCACCGGAGATCAACACCGTGGAATCACTGCGTGCCACTCGCGCAGCCAGTTCCAGCAATTGCGCACTGGCCGGCTCGAACGCTACAGGTCCCTCGCCCTCGGTCGCCCCGAAACTGCCCAGCGCATGACGCGCCACCAGATCGAGCAAGGCTTTGGGCTCGAACGGTTTGACCAGGTAATCCGCTGCGCCTTGACGCATCGCATCGACTGCCCGCTCGACGGCACCGTGAGCGGTCATCAGCAACACCGGTAGCTGCGGCTGACGAGTGCGCAGCAATCCGAGCAGTTGATGGCCGTCCATGCCCGGCATGTTGACGTCACTCAGCACCAGGTTGAATGCCTCGGCACCGACCGCCGCCAGCGCTTCTTCCGCCGAACCGACGGCTTTGAAATCGTGCCCGGCGAGCAATAGCGTATCGGCCAATGCTTCGCGTAGCGCGCGGTCATCCTCAACCAGTAAAACCTTGATTGCCATCTCCTTCACTCCCCTCCCTGAGCGCTGGGCTTTTCACCCGGAAAAAGCGGCAGGATCACCTGCGCACACGTGCCGCGACCGAGCCGCGAGCGCAGTTGCAATTCTCCCTGATGAGCACGGGCCACTGCCTTGACCACGGTCAGGCCGAGGCCGGTTCCGGTGGTTTTAGTGGTAAAGAAGGGCTCACCCAGGCGCGCCAGAACTTTCGAGTCGATGCCACTGCCGCTGTCGCTGACCGATACGCGCAGGTTGTTGTCACGGGTATAGAGATGGACTTTCAAACGAACGTCACCGGCACTGGCCTGGATGGCGTTCTCGATCAGGTTCAGGATCGCCCCGACCAGCGTGTCGCGATTGCACAACAACTCGCCGCAATGACTGTCGCACTGCCAGCGAATCGGCAGGTCTTGCACATGGGTCAGTGCGGCTGCCTGTAGCGATTGCATCAGCACCTTGGGCGTGACGCGATCGGTCAGCGGCAACTCCCCGCGAGCAAACACCAGCATGTCGCGAACCTGATGCTCCAGTTCATGCAGACGCTCTTTCAGGCGCCCGGCAAAACGTTGCTGGGTTTCAACCGGCAATACCTGCTCAGTCAAATGACTGGCGTAGAGCAAGGCAGCGGATAAGGGGGTACGAATCTGGTGGGCCAAGGACGCGACCATGCGGCCGAGTGACGACAGGCGTTCGTGGCGGGCCAGCTGATCTTGCAGATGACGGGTTTCAGTCAGGTCGTTGAGCAACACCAACTGGCCGGGCTCGGCATCCAGCGAGCGAGTGGAGATCGACAAACGCCGACCGTCCTTGAGCGAGATTTCATGCCCGTCGTCTTCGCGAGGCGCAAAGCAGCGGGCGATGACATGGCGCCACAACTCGCCTTCCAACGGCAGACCGAGCAGTTCACAAGCCGCGGGATTGGCTTCGCGCACGATGCCTTGGGCGTCGATGACGATGACACCGCCGGGCAACAGATCGAGGAGGTTTTGCAGACGGTTGGCCAGGCGTTCTTTTTCCGCCAGTTCCTGCATGCGTTGAGCGCTGACCACTGCCAGCTCACCCTTGAGCTCCGTGACCCGGGCTTCGAGCATGCTGTAGGAGTCGGTCAACTGGCTCGACATCTGATTGAACTGGGCAAACGCCTGCTCGAGGCCAAGCCGGCCTGCCTGTTCTACGGACGACGGTTGCCCCGATGCGTCAGGGACAGGAAACATCTGGGCGGCTTGGGGCATCGTGTTCTCTCGCTTGGCTGACCGTCAGTTAAACGGAACGTTGCGAGGGATGTAGCAATACCCGTGCCTAAAAAAAACTACTTACAAATTAGAGACTTGAAAAACAGGCGTCAATCATCTGCCTGTTCTTCACCGTCACGACGACTCATGCCGTACTTGCGCATCTTCTCCACCAGGGTGGTGCGACGAATACGCAGACGTTCGGCAGCGCGCGCCACGATGCCATTGGCATCATCCAGCGCCTGCTGAATCAGCCCTTGCTCCAGACCACCGAGGTAGTCCTTCAGGTCCAGCCCTTCCGGCGGCAACATGGCGCCGGCAGAGAAGTCCGGGGTGTGACCGTTGATGGCCACTCGTTCTTCGAGATCGCTGCGCAGGCTGTCGACCAGTTGCTCGTCTTCGTCGTCGACATAGCGGAATTTCTTCGGCAACTCGACCACGCCGATCACCCCGTACGGATGCATGATCGCCATGCGCTCCACCAGGTTGGCGAGTTCGCGGACGTTGCCCGGCCAGCCGTGACGGCACAGCGACATGATCGCCGCGGAATTGAAACGGATCGAACCACGCTTCTCGTGCTCCATGCGCGAGATCAACTCGTTCATCAGCAGCGGAATGTCTTCGACACGTTCGCGCAGTGGCGCCATCTCGATCGGGAACACGTTCAGACGGTAGTACAAGTCTTCGCGGAAGGTGCCGATCTCGATCATGGTTTCGAGGTTCTTGTGGGTCGCGGCGATGATGCGCACATCAACGCTTTGGGTCTTGTTGCTGCCCACGCGCTCGAAGGTGCGCTCCTGCAACACGCGCAGCAACTTGACCTGCATCGGCAGCGGCATGTCACCGATTTCGTCGAGGAACAGAGTGCCACCATTGGCCAGTTCGAAACGCCCGGCACGGCTGGTGATCGCCCCGGTGAAGGCGCCCTTCTCGTGGCCGAACAGTTCGCTTTCCAGCAACTCGGCCGGGATCGCGCCGCAATTGACCGGTACGAATGGCGCGTCACGGCGCTTGGAGTGGTAGTGCAGGTTGCGCGCGACCACTTCCTTGCCGGTCCCGGACTCGCCAAGGATCAGCACGCTGGCGTCGGTGTCGGCGACTTGCTGCATCATCTGACGGACGTGTTGAATCGCCCGGCTGGTGCCGACAAGACTGCGGAAAAGATTGGGTTCGCGATGACGGCCGCGCTCACGCGCCTGGTCGTACATCTCGCGATAGACCTGGGCACGGTGCAGCGAGTCGAGCAATTTGCTGTAGCTGGGAGGCATCTCGAGGGTCGAAAGCACTCGGCGGCGCTGGTCTTCTGGCAAGTCAACGGAAGAATTATCGCCCATTAACAAAACCGGAAGGAACTCATCCCAGGTTGCGAGTGTCTTTAACAAGCCCGTAAGTGCGCCAGGAGCATTGACCGTCCCGATGAGGACACAGATCACTTCTCGACTTGATGACAAAGAGCCGACCGCCTGCTGCCAATCATGGCTACCGCAGGGTAAATTTTCTTCGCCAAGAAAATTTAAAATCACCGCCAAGTCGCGGCGGCGGACGCTATCGTCATCAATTAGCAGAATTTTGGTTTCACGCCACATGCAATAGCAACTTCCCTAGTCAACTCAATGCCCAAAATGAGGGGGCAAGCTAGACGCTTGCAGACACGTTGATGCCTGTAGACGACTAAAATCTGTAAACAGCCACTAGTTAAGTCAAAAAACCGCGCACAGTCAAATTTATGGCGCACTGTTTTTTCTAACCGCTCAGCCTTAGCTGAACAGATGGTATACTTTTGCGGCATTTTTCGCTTGGCGGATCTGTGTCATCTCGTCGACTATCGCTTGACGTTCCCCACTCGCAACATCAATTAGTTGGCGGTAAACGTCGAGCAATTCTTCCAGTCTGCTGCGCACACCCTGCTCGTTGGCCGACGCTTCGGCAAGTACGTCCTCAACACAAACACGGCAGCGCAGGTCAAGCTCGGTGATGGTTTCCCAATCGCGGCCAGCCAGCGCCCCGAGCAGGGCCTCACGGGTTTGTTCAATACGTTCGAGCACGGCACTCATGGTGTTCTCCTAGGCGTCGACAGTTTGATCGCTGATCGCGTCCCAACCTTCCTTCAAAGTGATCAGCAGGCGTGCGACCTCGTTGAGGATATCGGGATCGTTTTTCACGTTTGCTTCGACCAGGCGTTTGCTCATATAGGCATACAGCGAATCGATGTCAGCCAGCGCCTCGGCCTGATGTTCCAGGTCGAGCCCTTCGCGCAGGCCACCGATGATGCCGATGGCCTTGCCGATCAGAACACCTTTCAGGGCAACATCATTGCGCGCAATGGCGCCTTTGGCCTGCGCGATACGGTCCAGGCCGCCCTGCATCAGCATTTGTACCAGGCGGTGCGGGCTGGCCTCGGAGGTTTGGGCCACACCGTTGACTTTCTGGTACTGCCGAAGGGCCAACATAGGATTCATGTTCTACCTCGTAACAACGAAAAGATTCATATACCGCCTGTATCGCCTGCACGTCAAAAAACTTTAGCGCTCAAGCGAAAAGCGCAGAGCCCCTCTAAGGGTACTGCCGGGCTTCAGGCGTATCGGCCGATCAGGAGTTCTTCTGTTGAGCCTCGATCGAGGTAAACATCGAAACGATGTTCTTGCGTTGCGCCTCAAGCTTGCCAACCAGGGTGTCCATGGCCACGTAACGCTTGGTCAGCACGTCGGTCAGCGAATCGATACGACGATCCAACGCCAACTGCTGGTTGGCGAGATCGGACTGCTGCTTGCCCAGACCGGTCGTGCGCGAATCGAGGATGCCGCCCGTTTGCAGGTACGGTTCGACCGCCTTGTTCATGCGCTCGAACACACCATTGGTACCGGTGAAAAGCTCCTGCACATCGGCACCGAGTTTCTTTTCCTTCATGGCAGTATTAAATTTGACACTATTGAATTCGAGGGTACCGTCCTTCTGGGTATTGATACCCAGCTGACTCAGGCTGGTGAGCCGATCGCCACTGCCTTCTGTGGCCAACTGCTTACGCAGATCAGACAGCAGCGCTCGCGTGGTCGGATCATTTGTCAGCGGGCCGAGGACAGTGTTGTCATCCTCATCCTTGGTGCTGGCAGCCAGGGTGTTGACCGTCTTGACCAAGGTATTGTAGGCATCGACATACGCCTGGATCGACGTCTTCAGGCCGGCGGTATTCTCACCGACGGTCACCGTGATCGCCTTGGTCGGATCAGTGCCGGTCTCCTGAAGCAGCTCCAGGCTGATCCCGCTAACCGCGCCATCCACGGTGTTGGTCTTGCTGGTAACTTTGAGGCCGTCTACATAGATCAGCGCATCCTCGGCCGGCGCGTCGATATAGCCAGCACCGTCACCCAACATTTTCACGCCAGGAAGGATCTGGAGCCCATCTATTCCGTCAACCGTAATGTCCGTGCCATCCCCCGTCATCGTGGAACTGAACACCAGGCGCGAACCGTCCGCACCGTTGACAAGGTTCGCACTGATGCCTTTCTCGGCCAACGTCGAGTTGATGGTATCGCGCACCGTCTGCAAGGTCGCACCAGCACCAATCTTGACGGTATGAACCACACCGTCCTGCGTAATCAGCAGGTCACCTTCTGCAATCGGCGTGCTGGCGCCCGTGTCGAAATTCTGGCTGGCGACCTTGGACGAGGTGGCCAGGTTTTCGACGCGAACCGAGTAGCTCCCCGGAACCGCAGTATTGTTCGAGGTAACCTTGATCGCGGAATCGCTACTGGAGGATGCCGTGTAGGCATTGAAGGACGGCGTAGCGGTGTCGTTGAGTTTCTTCATTGCTGTCTGATAGACAGACAGCGCACTCTTGAGCGCCGCGACCCCCGACAGCATGGCGGTATTGTTGGCAGTCTGACGCTTGATCTGATTCGCCTTGGGGTCGGTCTCAGCCGCAACCAGTGTTTTCACGATAGCGTTGATATCGACGCCAGAACCCAGGCCGGTGCCCGGTAAAATTGAACTCGCCATTGCTATTCCCTCTTGGTTGCGCGCCGCACCTGGCCGATCAGACTAGCGAACTTGTCGCTCGATCGCCAACATCAGACCTTGGCATCGAACAACAGGCTGTTTACATCACTCAGGCTGTGCGCGATCTTCAACGCCTCTTCCGAAGGAAGTTGGCGGATCAGCTCACCGGTTTCACTGGCGATGACTTTGACAATAATTCGTCCGGATTCTTCATCCGCGGAAAATTCGAGATTGCGACGCGACGATGCGAGAAACTTCTCGATGTCCTTGAGCGCGCTTTTAACCTTCTCAGCTTCGGTCAGGCCGCTGTCGGCACTTTCCTTCGCTGGCGTGATGGATTCGACAGCCTCCACGGACTTGACTGCCGGACGTTCACTGGCCTGCTCGACCGGCTTCGCGGCCTGGTAGGACAGGTTCAGCTTGACGCTCATATCCATGCCAACCACCTCTCAATGTAAAAAGCGGAGGAGCACCACAAGTGCACTCCCCCGCCACAATCATCAGGCGATTACTGAAGCAGTTTCAGTACGGCCGATGGCAGTTGATTGGCCTGAGCCAGAACCGAAGTCGATGCCTGTTGCAGAGTCTGCTGCTTGGTCAGTTGAGCAGTTTCAGCAGCGAAGTCGGTATCCTGTACACGGCCACGTGCAGCTTCGGCGTTTTCGTTGATGTTCTGCAGGTTGGCGATGGTGCTGGTCAGACGGTTCTGGACAGCACCGAGGTCAGCACGGGTGGTGTTGATATTCTTTAGCGCTTGGTCGATGGCGGTCATCGCACCACTGAAGTTTACTTCCATATCGGAGGTAGCAGCAGCAGTAGTAGTAGTGATGGTCTTGCCAGCCAGTGCGCTCAGAGCGCCGGAGGCGGAGGTGTTCATCGCATCACTCAGGGTGATGCTGATCTGGTTGTCGGAACCGGTGTTGGAGCCAACCTGGAAGATCATCGGGGTCTTAGTGGTACCGTCCAGCAGGTTCTTGTTGTTGAGCTGGGTGCTGGCAGCAATACGGTCCAGCTCCTTGGTCATCGACTGGAATTCTTTGTTCAGTGCATCACGGTCATCTACAGTATTGGAGTCGTTTCGCGACTGGAGAGCCAGTTCACGCATACGTTGCAGGATGTTGGTCTGCTCTTGCATCGCGCCTTCAGCGGTCTGCGCGATGGAGATGGCATCGTTGGCGTTTTTGATCGCCATGGTCTGACCGCGGATCTGCGAAGTCATGCGGTTGGAGATCTGCAGGCCGGCGGCGTCGTCTTTGGCGCTGTTGATTTTCAGGCCGGAGGACAGACGAGTCATCGAAGTGCTGAGTGCGTCGGAAGCACGGTTCAGGTTTTTCTGAACGCCCAGGGAGGTGGTGTTGGTGTTAACAGTCAAAGCCATGACGAATTCCTCGTTGGATGGGTACTACGGCTTCCGGCCTTGGCAATTCGCCGGGTGTGGCACAGAGAACCTTCGTAGTAGTTATCGTCGTCAAGGCACGTTGCTTTAGCTGATTTTTAAAAAATAGTTAGTGACACCCTGCCAGCCCAACAAAAACGGGAGTTTGACGCCAAGAATCAGAGCACCATCGAGCGTGACTTAGAGTGTTTCAGTAGATTTACACCTCTATTATGCTCTTCGAACAAAATCCTACGCATGGACAGTTCCGTAGCTCGATACATGCGCAGTCAGACGGACCATCAAAGTGCACAGACAAAGACGCCGCCTGGGAAAGGCGGCGTTCTTTACTGCAACTGGCAGTCAGTCAAGGCGCTCGATAATCGCCGAGCCCCACGATAGGCCCACACCAAAGCCGCTCAGGGCGACACGCTTGTGTTGCGAACCCATCACATGCTTTTCAAGCAGAAGCGGAATACTGGACGACACAGTGTTGCCCGTTTCAGCCATATCCTTGACAAAACGCTTGGGATCACCGCCCTCGAAACGCTGGGATACGGCATCAACGATCGCCGCACTGCCCTGGTGCAGACAGTAGAGGTCGATGTCCTTCGCCTGCAACTGGCTGGCATCAAGCAGCTGCTGCAAGTGAGCCGGTACCTTGACCAGGGCGAAATTGTAAACCTGACGACCATTCATGAAGAACTTGCCATCGGTAGTACGCAAAAACTCAGCGCCCGCGCCGTCAGTGCCGAACAGCGACTTACCCAACTGCCAGTGCCCACCTTCTCCCATCCAGGTCACCGTTGCGGCATCACCGAACAACATGGTGGTGTTGCGATCCTCAGGATCCACAATCTTCGAGTAAGGGTCGGCGGTGATCAGCAGGCCATTCTTCAGCCCCGCAGCCTCCATGAAACCTTTCATGGCATACAAGCCATACACATAGCCGGAGCATCCCAGAGAGATGTCGAAGGCGGCGATATGGGTCGGCAGGCCGAGTTTGTGCTGGACGATAGCAGCAGTGTGCGGCAAGCCTTCTGCATCGCCGTTCTGAGTTACGACGATCACAACGTCGATAGAGACCGGGTCCAACGCTGGATTGCCGGCGAACAGGGCCTTGACGGCCTCGACACACAAATCGGAGGTTTCCTGACCAGCGCCCTTGCGCGGCAAGAAAGTAGAACCGATCTTGCCAAAGATGAAATCCTGGTCCTTACCGAATTTCGCGCCTTGCGCGTAGTTGTCCAGCCCTTCAGCCGGCACGTAACTGGCGATACTTTTAATGCCAATCATATGGCTTCCCAATTCAGAAAAAGCAAAATGCCCACCAGGCACCACGAACGCAAGCCAGGTAACCAGCTAATGAGCCTCCTGGCAACGCCGCTCGCCGGCTCAACTGTTCCCGGTTTCGGGAATGATAACAGTGAAGATGCGCGCCGTGACTTCCGAGTCACGCGCTTTTGTCGAATCGGTTGCCGATAAGATCAGAAACCGCGCACGACTCATCCCAAGCCCCGGCCCGGACAAGGCAAGGCAAGGCAAGGCGTTCAAGCAAGTGGTCACAACAGGACGCGGGGCATGAATCAGGAACGGGAGGCGTAATCGGCCCATCAACGTGGGGCGGGTGGGTATCAGCCTGTCAATGGCCAATACCCCTGTGCACCTGCAATCGGCTGACCTTGCGGTCATCACCGATTGCCTGCCCTCAAGGAACGCGCAGAACCGCCGGCTGGCGGACGGGGATGGAGCGTGCAGGGTTGACGCTTAGTTCGCCTGCCCCTTGGTAAAGTCCAGCAACTTTTCCAGGACATCCTTCACCACGGCTTCACGCCCTTCCATCTCGGCCAATCGTTGAACGGCAGCATCCAATCGGCGGATATCTTCTGGGAACTCAACGTAGCTGAAAATCTGCTCGCTGCCGGAAACCTTGCCATTTTCAAACCGTTCGATCGCCTTGATCATCCGGTTCGGATGCTGGCGGATGCAGGCTTGATCCTTGACGAAAACCGCCAGGAAGTCGCTCCATACGTCCTCATGCTGCGGCGTGATAAAGGACTCCAGCAACGCCGGGTTCATCCCCTGGCGCTTGGCCCAGGTGACCAGCGCACTCCCTGCATCAGGATAGAAGCGCCAGCAGTCAACCGGGTAACGATGGAATGCACCATTGGAGGGTACGTTGATGAACAGGAGTCCGTCAGGCTTCAAAATTCTCAGGCATTCGGTGAACGACAACCAGAACATCTCCGAATGCTCAAGACATGAGGAGCTGACGATCACGTCGACAGACTCGCTCTCGAACGGAAGGCTATACGGATCGGTGAGGACGACATCGACCCCCTTGCCGACGACAAAGTCCACACCAATGTAGCGCACACCCGGCGGAGCGACGTCTCGAAGTGAGCCGTTGACGTCTTGCGCGCCTATTTCCAACACCAGGGAAGTCGAACTTTCGCCCAGGTAGGTATCGAAAAACAATTGTCCGTTCTGCATTGCGGTGGGATGCATGTATTTAAAAATTCCAATTCGAGTTTGATAAGTTAACGCCGAACTTCAACCGGCCACAGCCCTGAACACGTACTGCAATGGCAGCGCATCCTGAACAGCCAGTTCCGGATCTCTTCCGGCCGCGGCAGCCATCGCATGGATCATCGGGAGATATTTTTCGCGCTCAGGCTCGTCAAAAACACGCGGCACCCCCGCCTCGACAGTCAAACCTGCTTGGTTGAACATTTCGAGCATGGTGACCAGCGTAAACCAGCGGATATGAGTCCTGTCGAACAGGCCGGAATCTTCATAGCGGAAGTCACCCACACTGAGCCGCGCCTGAACACTCCAGTGCTGGGCATTCGGAATACACGCGACTACACAGCTGCCAGGCACGCTCGCTTCACGGACTCTCTGCAAGAGCAACCATGGATCGTACAGATGTTCAAGCACATCCCCAAAGACCCAACAGTCAGCGGCCAAATCGCCAGCAAGCAAATCAGCGCTGGCCGTTTCGATGTTCATGTCAAGAACACGATCACAGTGCTCGCGTGCGAGCTCCGCATAACCTGCATCGATCTCAATCCCCGTGTAATGAACATCGGGGTTCAGTTTTTTGTATTCGCGCGCGAGCGCACCAGAGCTGCAACCGACCTCCACAACACGCTTGGCATTCGCAGGCATCAGCTTGAGTAAATCAGGGTTATGGAACTGATGGACCGGTGTTTGTTTCTGCACAGTAGTCTCCTGAGGCTTTCGGATGTCTGCAACGCCATACTTGTTTTGATAACGGCGAAAGCTCTCGCGCCACGCGGGCGTACCGAACGCCCCTCCGCTTTCATGCACGACGCTCAGCGGCCACGTGCCCATGCTTAACCCGTTCAGTTCAGCTGAACGACAGAAATCCATGTCATAGAAGTGAAATTCAAATTGCTCGTCAAAGCGCACCCCGGCCTGTTCGAGGCGCTCACTGTCTGCCGCAAGCAACAACCCATCGAGCAATTTGCAGGGTTGAGGCACACGCCCGAAATTCGAGACAGTGCAAGGGAAACTCTTACCGTGCCCGACCATACCGCTCAGGAAGCACGGCTGATCCCAAGTGAACCGATCGTCAATGAAGGCCCACGCGGGTTGACCTTCAACACGCCGTATATTGCCTGCAAGCCCGACAATATCGAAAGTTACCACCGCTTCGCGTATCCGCTCGCTCCACAAGAAGTCACACAGGTGCACATCGTCATGAACGAACACCAGAATGGCAGGATTTTCCCTGGCCTCATCAATCGCGCGGTTGTAGATGGTCGAAAGCCCCTGCTTGTTCTCTGCAAACAGCCTGATTTCCACAGGATTGGCCGCCTGGTGGATCAACAAGGATCGGCCAAGAGCAGTCTTCGTGGAAAACTCCTGCTCAGACACGCGCGTTCCACATACGATTCGAATAGGTTTCATGCGGGCACTTAGTTATTGAATTTTGACAAGGACACCCGACCCACGGCGTCGCAGTATCACGCGCCAGAGTACCCAGTGAATTACAATGTGAGGCTGCCCCCCTGACTAGAGAGCGGCCCCACTTGAACCGATCAAATCACACCAAGGCGATTACAACATCGCCATCCAGGCCAACTCGCCCTCAGGGCTCAGTCGCTCGTCAGACGCCCGACCACTAAAAGCCTGCGGCCAGCGTTCGGCCAGCGCCTGGGCAACACTGGCATCAGGTGCCGACAGACCTGTGGCGCGAACCTGAGCCTGCGGTGTCCATACAACCGTAAGGCCCGCGTCCTGTACTTGCAGGCACAACTCAACATCCGCCCCAGGCAGTGCCTGCAAACCGCCGCACTGTTCGAATAGTGCCTTGTTCACCATCAGGCAATCCCCGGAAACGGCCGCGCAACCACGCACTGACAAGCGCCACTGATCAGCGGCGCCCAGCCAAGGTGTATCAACCTGTGGACCACTCAGCAGGCCATAACCGGCATGAGCCAAGGTGGAATCAGCGCTATACAACGCGCCTCCCACAACGCCAACTTCCGGGCGCTGGGCCTCGTTGAGCAAGCTTTCGAGCCAGGCGGGACTGATGACCTCTCCGCCCACCGAGAACAGCACCAGATACTCGCCCTTGGCCTGACTCGCCGCCAGATTGAGCAAGTCATTACGCGAAGCACCAGACTCTGCGCTCAACACCCGTACACGGTTACCCAACCCATGCTGCTCGTCTATTTCATCAGAACCATTATTAGTGCAAGCCACTATCACTTCATAACGCGGGTAGCGCGTGCGTTGCAGCACGCTAGCCAGGCACGCCTGCAAAGACGCCCCCCTCTCCTCACTCGCCACCAGGATGCTGACCAATGGCGTAGCGGCATGACGAAAATCGATCTGCAACCCGGATACGCCGCTGCCACTGACGTGACCACGATAGCCCAGCTGCCTCAGGTGGCGCTCCAGCACCACCTGGGCTTGCGTGGTCAATTCCTGCGACGGGTGTTCGCCAAGTACCAGGTAATCATCCAGATGAGCGAGGCAGACCACGCCTTGCGCTTCCACCAGACGCAGCAACAGGTCAAGCTCGACTGCCTGAGGCTGGGCATCGCTATAGCCTCCCAGATCAAGCACGGCCTGACGTCGTACCAGCCAGTGGCGAGACATCAGGGCAGGCTGACCACGCAGCAGATCAAGATCGGCACCTGGACGTACGACGCTGTTCAAGCGCCCTTCCTTATCGCGCTGCACTTCGTTGGCACAAATAGCGTGGCAGGCCTTAGCGTTACTCAGCTCCAACGACAAGTGCAGCAATCCGCCAGTGAGCAATTGCTCACCCGCCTGCATCAACAGCAGCCATTCACTCGGCAATTGGCGCACTGCCTGGTTCAGGTGGGCGATCCAGTTGTCTTCTGTAACTTGAATGAAGTGCAAGGCATCACGTGGCGTGGTGATCACCGGCGACTTGCCAGCCTTGAGAACCAACAACTTGAAATTGCGCAACCCACTGGCGAGCAGGCTGTCGAAGGTGGCCTGCAGCGCGCGGTCATCGTTGGTCAGGTCCAGCACCACAAAGGCAACTTGCTCAGCGGGCGAGCGCGTCAGATGCGCCAACACACGCTCACGCGCCACATCATCCGGCGTCGCTGCAGCCAGCTTCGCAAGTATCTGGCCAGAGTTCGTAGCGGCCAGGCTCTGCTGCGGATCGTACGACTGGGTCTGCGCCAGCCGCTGGAGCCAATCATTCATCTCTCCGGTATTAGCGTCGTCGCTCTCGCAGGCCAAGGAATCGGCCAACCGCTGACATACTTCGCGATTGAACAGACCTAGCGCCAGCGCTTGCAAGTAACGATGCTGAAGACTCCCGGAGGTATCGTTAGGGTGAGTCAGCAGAAGTTCGCGCTGGCGGACCCAACTGCCCTCTAGAGCCTGGTACTGCCGCTCCCCCGTCGGCCAGCCATGACAGAGGAACTCCAGCGTGGTCAAGCAATCGAACAACGCCCCGTTGTAGTACGGCAGCTCGACGAACTGACGCGGCTCGAACACCCGCTCAGGCCCCTCTGTAACGCTCGCCCAGGACGAGGTGAACAGAAGCGGCTGTTCCTGTGAGCCATAAGTGTTGCGGACAAAACGGTTGAGCAGCGTAAAACCTGACTCATCGGTACACAGGCCGAACCCGGCCGCATCCCACTGCAGCAATGCGCGAACAACTTGGGTGAACTGCTCTTCCCGGGCGGCAACTGGCAGCGTGCAAGGCGCGTACTCACATACCACATCGGTCTGCTCGACGGATTCGATTCCACCTTGTGCCAGCAGTGCGTAAGACAACGCTACACGCCAGCCGGAAAAATCCAGGTGGTCTGGCAACAGCGCCAGTGCGCTCTGCAAAGCCCCGACTCGCAGTACCGCTCGCCACGCGGGCTGAGCGGCATGAGCATACTGCCCTAAACGCGCAGTGGCGCTCTCTTCGGACAAGGGCGCCAGGGCAGAGCCCACTTTGTGATAGGCCACTTGCCCATTGCCGACCTCATAGGACAGTGCGTAACCCTGAGCACCAATTAACTGCGAAGCAGCCTGCAAACGAACGGCGGCGTTGTCCAAGGCGGCAGGTAAAATGAAGTCGGGATCCAGCGCCAGCATCACCAACGGCGTTGTCACCTGTTGCAGCGCCTGAGCCAGCCGTTGACTGCACAACGCACTGCTACTGGCCTGCAATGACTCCAGCGCCAGACAAGGCACGCCTGCCTGTTGGTAGAAGTGCTGTGCCCGCGCACGGTGATCGACCTGCGCATGTCCAAGCAGAACGACCGTTACATCATTGCGCGACCCGGTTGCGATTATGTTCATAGCGTACCTGTTTCAAAATGATGGGTTCAGCGCCCGGCGTGGCCGAGCGTCAGGATTCAGTCCGCCAGCCAGGCATTCGCCCAGTGCTGCAGATGTCGCGGTGTAAGCAGATAGTCTCGCAACACTACTTCACGCAGGGCGTCGCCCTGGCGGTAGCTGGCTTGAGGGTCCGACAAATGCATGCGAACTGCCTCCAGCCACTGTTCAGTCGAGTTTTCACGTACCCGCGTGCATGGCAGGTAGCCTGCATAGGCTTTGGTGTCGGTACAGATCACCGGAAAGCCGCACACGCCATACTCCAGCAGCCGCAGGTTGCTCTTGCAGTCGTTGAACAGGTTCTGCTCAAGCGGCGCCAGGGCCAAATCAAGGTTGAGGCTGGCCAACTTCTGCGGATACTGGGCAAGCGGTACTCCTTTATGGAACTCTTTCACGTAGGGCAGCAGCATCTGCGGGCACATACCGAAGAATACCCAGTCGACCTCATCGGCCAGGCTCTGGACCACCTCCAGCATCAGCTCCAGATCACCTCGGTGGCTGGTACCGCCAGCCCACCCGACCCTTGGCTTGATGCTCGTCTGACGCTCACTGGTCAGCCCAGCCCACAGCGATGCCGCCAGCATGTTGGGTACCACGCGAATATCGTGATGCATGTGTGACAGCGCATCGGCCAATGGCTCGGTGGAAACGACCAGCCGATCACACAGGCCAATGGCCTGACTGAGCTTTTGACCCACATTGCCGGGCCAGTTTCGGACATGGTCGTTCTTTTTCGGCGGATCAATAACGTAGTCGTCGATTTCAAAGATTCGCCGGGCACTGGAGAACTGCTTGAGCTGCGCGATTTCCTTGATGCTCTCGTTCGCATAGCGCAATTGCACAATAATCACATCCGGCTTTTCACGTTCCGCCTCGACCGGTGTCGGCATGTTGTAGCTGAGTCGTCCCTGTATCCAGCCGGCGCGCTCCAACTCAGTGAATGGCTGGATGACGCGGTAATGACCGACACCCGAAGCATTGAATGGCAAGGCCAGTACTGAAGGCATCGCTCGATCAATGAAAGGATCCCAGCCACTACGCAACCCGGGTTCAAGGTTGAAGCTTCCCTGGATCAGGCTCAGGTTCCGATTGTAGTTGGGGTCGCAAGCGACGCTGGGCAGCCACCGCTGGTAGAACGCCTGCTGATCGGCCTCCTGATCGACGCTCGGAGAATGGCTCGTCACGCCCAATCGAGCCACTTTCGAAAAAGGAGTCCAAACGACCAAGTAGCCAAGCTCGCGTGCCCGTAGGCACAGGTCGGCATCGAACCAACCTTGCTGCAGCGAATCAGTGTCCAGTCCTTGCAACTCACGGAACAATTCCCGCCGTATCAACAAGCAATCCAGACTCAAGGCGCTCCAATTCTGTACCAAGCGCAAGCGGTCAAGATAACTGCTATCACCGACACGGCCCAAAAATGGATTACCTGCCAGCCCTCTAAGACCCAATACCAAAGCACCCGATGCAACCGTGCCATCTCGGCCGAACAGCTTGGGCCCGACTACCCCGACTTCTGGACGCTGAGCCTGGAGCATGAGTTCGTCAAGCCACTGCCCGTCGAACAATGCACATCCCGCATCCAGCATCAAAAGATAATCGCCCCGTGCATGCTCACTGGCTTGATTGAGGCTCTGCGCTCGACATTGGGATTGAACGCGAACTACCCGCAACTGCTCATCGCCCAGCCCTTCCATTGCCCTCAACCAGCCCTGTACATCAGCTGACTCCTCACCGCTGGCGATCAGAAGTACCTCATACGGGCCATAACGGGTGTGCTCGAACAGAGACTCTACACAACGCCGCAATGTGAGCAGGTCCACTGTGGCCGGAATCAGGATCGATACACTGGCCGACTGTTCATGCTGATAGCGCACCCGGGTTATCAGGCTATCCGGGGTACTGTCTACCTGGGCCAATATGCCCAGACGCTGGAGGTGCGCGCGCACCACGGGTGCGGCAAGCTCCTGGATGGATGACTCACGCATCCAGTCGGCATAATTGTACTGACTCTGTACGAGCACTTCAGGTACATGCTCGACCACATGCACACCGTGGGTTTCGACCAAGCGCCAGAGCAAGTCGTGTGGAGCCAGACCCGCATACTGTTCGTCGAACCCACCTATCGCAGATAACACCTCACACTTGAACGCCAACTGACGCCCAACATAGGGCAAGCTGCGCATCAGATCGAGATTGAAATCCGGCTTGAAGATTGGCATGGAGGACGCTCGCCCATCATGCCTCCCTTCATCGCTGTACAGGCATAAGATATTTGCACGCAATGCCATGCGCTCGGCCATTATGACCAATGCATGGGGGTGTAGACGATCACCTGCCTGCAGCAGGAGTATCCAGTCCACCTGACCGTCATTCGCCAGTAAGGTATTGATCTGCTTGAATCCGTCGCCCTGGCGAACCTGATATTGAACCCCGGCGACGGTCGGGAGCGTTGAGTTGGCGGGACCCAGCAACAGAATACGGCTGGCAACATACGACTGTGCCGTCAGGCTGTCCAAAGTCGCGCGCAGGGCAAGCTCATCGCCCTCATCACAAAACACCACCGGCATGATGCGCGGCTGGCAGGGCCACTGTTCGATGCGTTTGGGTAGCAGGCGTAGCTGCCCCTCCGACAAACTGCGACACTCCAGCCATTCGGCATACAACTCAGCGAAATCAAGGCTGTGCGTACCCACCTGTTGGTTGAAGGTCGCGATCTGTTTGGTTAGGAAGTTTCGAACATCCAGTTCTTCCCACGCCGGGTCACTGCCACCGTAATACGAAGCCAACGGCAGATAACGAACATAGCCGTCGGCCGGTGCCTTCTCACTGGTGCGCGCGGCCAGCATCTGCAGCAGCCACTCACTCTCAGCGGTAACCGCCTCAGTCATTACCACCTGATGACTGAGCCTGCCCGCATAAATGCGCTCAAAGCTCAAGAGCTGGTCCAAACTGGCGAGATGTCCGCGACGCAGCAAACAAATGTACAGAGCCATATCCAGGCGTGCGACAAAACCCTTCCCGTCCTGCACCAGTGTCTCAAGGTATTCCTCGACCTGAGCACGACGAAATAGTGCATGGCTGATACCGCCAAACAGGTTGACCGTATTATCGGCGACACACGCCAGCAAGTCCGCGCCATGGAGCACTGCACTCGCCGGCGAGATCAAGCAATTGAGAAAACGAGAAGGAAGCAGTATGTCGTCAGCATCGCAAAGCAATCGCTGGCCGATCACTATGCTGACCTCCTCATTTTCCTGCAGCACTTTGGCCTGCCGGCTGACGCACTGGTGAATCAGGGTGTCATCGTCGCAGAGGAACTTGATCATCTCGCCTGATGCGTGACTCAAACAGGCCAACAGATTGCGGGCAAAACCCAAACGCTGGGAATTACGCACATAACGCAGGGTTACCGAAGATGCCTTGCCCAGCTCTTCGCAGATCGCCTCAATTTCTGGACCGGAGCTGTCATCGCAGATGACGACTTCCAGATGTGGGTAATCCTGACTGAGTGCGCTGAGCAGAGTGCCGCGGAAAAACTCAGGATTGAAGGCAGGAATAGCGATGCTGACAAGTAGCGGTTCGTTCATTTGGGTAAACCTGGAAAGAACGCCAGGTGACGATGAGTCGTCACCTGGGTGGATGCAGCGAGGAGGTTCTATCAGAGCCGATTGAACAGCCCGAGCGAAGCGATTTTGCTGAACGCCAGTTGAGAGGCCTGCAACATGTTTTGTTGCAAGGTCAACCGCGTCATGACCTCGGCAGGGTCCGAATCACGGATGGTCGATTGCGTCTGAGTATTTGCCAGCACCAACGCTTCGTTGGACTCGACCTGAGTGTCCAGCGCCGCACCGCGGCCGCCGACCGAACTGATGCTGGAGGACACCTGATCAAGACCGCTGGTCAGGTTGCCCATGCCGGCCGTCATCGCCGCTTGCTGCTTCTGGGTCGCGACTGCATCGCCGTTGGTCGGTGTATTGAGTGCGGTTTTCAACTGGCTCACGGTGTCCAGAATGTTCTGGGTCTCGTGAGTGTTGACCGCAATGTTGAACTGATCGCCGTTCTGCAGAGGGTCGGCTACGGTGTCGTTCAGGGTGAACTCCACACCGGATGCGGTCGCGGTGTTATCCACCATCGTGCCGCTGGAGACGGGTTGACTGTCGGCGGTGATCGGCGCCGCGTACAAGTCGAACGTGGTAGCACTGGTGAATTTCAGCACCGCCGAGCCGTTCGGGAAACTGGCATTGTAAGCGGCCTGATCGGTAATGCGGGTACCGGTCACCTGTACCGGACTCGGGTTGCCGGGACCACGGGAAACGTTGAAGGTATCCGGCTTGCCTTCCAGCGTGAACGTCCGCCCGGTCAACGGTGCGGCAGGATCGTTGAAGTTCAGGGTCAGGTCGACACCGCGAAAGCTGATGTTCTGGTTCTGGCTAGCGTTGATCACCCCACCCTGGGTGGCTTCATTGGTCACGTCGTTACCGAGGCCGTCAGTAATCCTCAGTTGGGTCCCACTGACAAATTCAATCAGATACGGCTCGCCGCCGCGGAATTTGTTGTTGTACGTCACATTCGAGCTCACTTGCCCGTTGGACAGGGTCACAAGACCGTCATTCATCGACCCGGTGACCTGAGTGCGACTGGTATTGATCGCTTGCTGGAACACGTCCCAACCGGTGCTGTTGGTGGCCATCGACATACTGTCACCGATCGGCAGGTTCAGGGTCACCTGATCGCCGTTGTAGCTGTAGGTGCCGTCGGAATTGCGTGTAAACGGAACGGTATCGCCCTTAGAGCCGGCGAAGATGTACTTGCCGTTTTCATCCTGGCTATTCATCAGGCTCAACAGCTGCTCTTCGATCTGGCCCAATTCCGAAGCGTTGGCCTGTCGGTCGGCATCGGTATAACCCGCGTTGTTGGCACCAATGGCCAGTTCCTTGGCACGTTGTAACACGTTGGTGATGCTGGTCATTACTGACTCGGCCTGGCCCAGGGTCGCCTTGATCGTGTTGGTGTTAGCCTTGTACTGATCAAGCATCGAAGCCTGCTGCCCCAATTGCAGCAAGCGCGAAGCGCCGACCGGATCATCTGCAGCGGTATTCACGCGAACCAGGCTGCTGGCCTCTTCGCTGCTCTTGACCACGTTGGCAAAGTTCTTCTGATAGTTCGCAGCAGAGGACTCGTAAAACTGGGCGGTAGAAATGCGCATGGGCTACGACTCCTTAAAGACTGTTGATCAATGTGCTGAAGATTTCCTGCGCAGCCTTGATGATCTGCGAAGAGGCGGTGTAGTACTGCTGATACTTGACCAGGTTGCCGGTTTCCTCGTCGAGGTCGACACCGGACAACGAGTCGCGGGCGCCCTTGGCGTTGGCCAGGATCGCGCCGGTCGCGGCGCTGTCGAGCTTGCCCTGAGCGGCTTTGGAGCCGACACCCTCGACCAGTTTGCCGTAGGCGTCGTTCAGCGAAATGCCTTTGCTGGCGGAGCCGGTGTCTACGGTCTGCTTGGTCTGCAGACCCGCCAGTGCGGTGCCGTTGCGGTTGTCCAGCGTACCCGGCTGACTGAGCGAAACATTGATCGCGGTGCCTTTGCCAGGTGCGCCAGCGACGGTCATGTCGAAGCTCACGGTGTACTGAGTGGCGGGCGCAGGCGGGATCGGCGCACCACTGGCATCCTTGAGCGGGATATTCAGGCTCAGTGTGTTGCTCTCGCCAGGCTTGATGGTGCCACTGCTGATCACTCCGCCCTTGGCATCCAAAAACTGGTACGTCTGGCTGGCTCCGTCGGCGGAAACATCACCAAACACGATCTTGGTCGGTGTGGAGTTTTTCAGGCCGTTTTGCATCGCGGAGGTAGTGGCCGCGTCATAGATATCGAACTGGGTGGTCAGCGTCGGTTGACCACTGGCCGGAATCGTCAGCGTGCCACTGCCGCCTGCCGCAATTGCCGCGCCCAACGGAGCCGCGATGGCCAGACGTTTGGAGTCGGTCATCTCGGTCTTGATGTTGCTCGCGGCGTTGCGGGTCGGGGTGATCTTGAAGGTGTCGCCAACCGTGGCAGAGGCCGCGCTGAACTTCAGCTCAATGCCGTCGAAGACCGGGGCCGTTGCCGGCGGCGCTGTGCTGAAGCTGCCCATGGACGTGTTGTCCGGCAGGCGCTGAACCGTGTAATCGGTAGCACTGGTAAACGTGACCTTGTAATCGTTGATGGTCAGCTTGCCGGTGTCCTGGATGCTCACATCGAAGTTGCCGGTACCCACGTTGTTCGTGCTGGCAATGCTGCGCTGAGAAATTTGAGCAGCCGAGTTGATGCTGTTGAACAGGTTCGAACCGAAGTCACCGTTCTTGTCGATGCCCTGGGCCTGAATACTGTTCATCTGATCGGCGACGACCAGGGCGACGCGGCCCAGTTCGTTCATGGCCGGGTCGAGCACGGTGCTGCGATAACGCAGCAAGCCGCCGATTTCGCCGCCGGTCATGATCGACGTGATATCGATGGTGCTGGAACCACGATTGAGTTGCAGCGACAACCGGTTAGGATCGTCCTTGCCCGCTACGACTTCGAGTTTGTTGACGGTGTTACCGATCACCAGCGGCTGACCGCTGCCCAAATAAATGTCGACGCTACCTTCGCGCTCGACTATCTGTGCGCCGGTAAAGGTCGAGAGCTGGCGTACGGTCTCGTTACGGGCGTCGAGCAGATCGTTGGGCATGCCACCGGCGCTGGAAATCTCGGCAATCTTCTGGTTCAACTGCGCCACGGTGGCGGCCAGCTTGTTGACCTGATCGGCCATGTTCGTCAGGTTGCCGTTGATGTTCGCGTTCTGCGCGTTCAACTGGCTGGACACCGAATTGAAACGGTTGCTCAAGGCCTGGGCATCGCTGAGCAGTAACTGGCGGGAAGCATCGTCACCGGGTTTGGCGTTGACGTTCTGCACCGAGGCGAAAAACTTGGTCAAGGCGCCATTCAGGCCGGTACCGCTATCCGATAACAATTTGTCCAAGGGGCTGACCTGGCCCAAATACGCGGCCGAATCGCTGTTGAGCGAAGTGGTGGTCTGCAACTGTGCATCCAGGTAGCTGTTGTACACCCGGCGCACATCGGCCAGGGTCGTGCCGGTGCCGATGAACACGTTGCCGAACTGCTGTGAGGACTTGGTGCCCTGCACGGTTTGCTGACGCGAGTAACCAGCGGTATCGGCGTTGGCAATGTTGTTACCCGTGGTCATCAACGACGCTTGGCTGGCAGACAGCCCCGACATCCCGATATTGAGCAAACTCATGGTTCAGACCTTATAGCTATGCCTATAAAGGCGTGGTGGTAGCGCCCGCCGCAGCGTAGTTCTGGTAACTCGTCATCTGCTTGGCTATCTGCGAAATCTTGCTAGCGTAGTCCGGGTCGGTTGCGTAACCGGCCTTTTGCAACTCGCGCACAAACTGTTCTGGGTTATCGGCCGACTTCACAACATCTTGATAGCGATTGTTGGTTTGCAGCAAAGTCACAAGGTCATGGAAGCTGTCCTTGTAAGAGTCGTAGGAACGGAACTCGGCCGTCTCCTTGACCATCTCGCCATTCCTGAATTCGCTGGTGATCGCGCGTGCCGACTCGCCCTTCCAATTGCTGCTGGCCTTGATGCCGAACAGGTTGTGACTGCTGCTGCCATCCTGGGCGCGCATGACCGATTTGCCCCAACCGGTTTCCAGGGCGGCCTGCGCCACCAGGTACCGCGGATCGACACCAATGCGTTCGGCGGCCTCTTTGGCCATCGGCAGCATGGTGTTGACGAATTCATCGGAGGAACTGAAGGCTTTCTTCGCTGGCGCCAAGGGAATTTGCGCGACGGCACGCCCATGAATCTGCAAGCCTGGATTCGAAGCCGCTTGCGCATTCGCCAGCCAATCACCGTTGAACAACGGCCCTGAACCGGTGGACGCCAAGCGCTCCGGTAATGGCATCTTGTTGACCGTCGCGGCTATCGTCGTGGTGGCGGTCGTCTCGGCGGAAGGCACGAGACCGGCCAGCAAACGATCAGCCAGTTTTGGCGGCAAGGCCAGGCGCCGTTGATTGATCAGCGCCATGTCATTGTGGTGAGCGCCCTCACCCGTATTTGCCGACGACTTCACCGAGCGCGAAGCCCACAATGGACGCTCACCGTTGAGGCGCGACAGCGGCCCGTTGGTGGCGGTCGTACCAGCGGCAATCGGTGTTTCCATCGCGGCTTTCGCGGCCGCTTGCTTGGCGGCAGACGCTGCAGCCGCTTCGCCCGGCGCCAACGGTTTGTTCTTCGACATCTGGCGCATCAGCACGTCCGCCAGACCGATACCGCCGCCCTCGCGGGACATGGAAACGGCCAACTGCTGGTCGTACATTTCCTGGTATTGCTTGGCGGCCGGCGTGTTGAGCGGATTGTCCTGGCCCAGCGCATCGGTGGCCGAGCGCATGGACTTGAGCATTTCACCGAGGAACAGCGACTCGAATTCCTGCGCAACCTTGCGCATGTTTCCGTCACTGTTCTTGTCGCCGACCTTGAGCTGGTTCAAGCGATTCAAGTCCGAATAAGAACCCGAATCGCTACTGCCGACACCCAAACCGCCCTTGCGCATATCCATGGTCGCCGTCCTCAGATCACGATCAGGTCGGCTTGCAACGCGCCGGCCTGTTTCAATGCTTCGAGGATGGCCATCAAGTCACCCGGTGCCGCGCCGACCTGGTTCACCGCACGCACGATTTCGTCGAGGGTGGTGCCCGGGCCGAACTTGAACATTGGCTTGGCTTCCTGCTGGGCGTTGACCCGCGAACGCGGCACGACAGCCGTCTGACCATTGGACAGAGGGCCGGGCTGGCTGACGATCGGGTCTTCGGTGATGGTCACGGTCAGGCTGCCGTGGGTCACGGCGGCCGGGGAAACCTTTACGTTCTGGCCGATCACGATGGTGCCGGTACGGGAGTTGATGATGACTTTCGCCACCGCCTGACCCGGGTCGACTTCAAGGTTCTCGATGATCGACAAGTAGTCGACGCGCTGGCTCGGATCGAGTGGCGCGCTGACGCGAATCGAACCGCCGTCGATGGCCTGGGCAACGCCAGGGCCGAGCATGTTGTTGATCTTGTCGACGATGCGCTTGGCGGTGGTGAAGTCGGAACGGTTGAGGTTCAGGGTCAGGCTGTTGCCCTGGTTGAAACCGCTCGGCACCGAACGCTCCACCGATGCACCGCCAGGGATGCGACCGGCCGACGGAACGTTGACGGTAATCTTTGAGCCATCGCGACCTTCGGCATCGAAACCGCCGACCACCAGGTTGCCCTGGGCGATTGCATAGACGTTGCCATCGATACCTTTGAGCGGCGTCAGCAGCAAGGTGCCGCCGCGCAGGCTCTTGGAGTTACCGATGGACGACACGGTAATGTCGACCTGCTGACCCGGCTTGGCGAACGCCGGCAGATCCGCACTGATCGACACGGCGGCGACGTTCTTCAACTGCACGTTACCCGAACCCGGCGGTACCTTGATGCCGAACTGCGAGAGCATGTTGTTAAAGGTCTGCAGGGTGAACGGCGTCTGGGTCGTCTGGTCACCGGTGCCGTTAAGCCCGACCACCAGGCCGTAGCCAATCAATTGGTTGGAACGCACGCCGGAAATGCTGGCGATGTCCTTCAGCCGCTCGGCTTGAGCGTTGAAGGCCGCGGACAGCAACAGGGCGGCCACCATCAGGTGTTTGAAGTTCAACGTGACCACCTAGAAAGGGAACAGCGGGCTGAGGAAGAAACGGTCGAACCAGCCTGGCTGACTCGCATCGGCAAACGCACCAGTGCCCGAATAGGTGATCCGCGCATCGGCGACACGGGTCGACGAAACGGTGTTGTCCGTAGCGATGTCATCGGCTCGAACAAGCCCGGCAATCCGCACCAGCTCATCGCCGGTATTGAGGGTCAGCCACTTCTCGCCACGCACGGCGATGATGCCGTTGGGCAACACGTCCGCGACAGTCACGGTGATCGAACCGGTCAGGCTGTTGCTCTGGCCGGACTTGCTGTCGCCCTTGGTTGCGCGGTCACCTTCGTATCCGACGTCCAGACTCAGGCTACCGCTGCCCACTGGATCACTGGTGCTCAGGCCTCCGCCGAAAAACGAGCTCAGGCCGATGTCGGTCTTGCTGTTCTTGGCGGTTTGCGAATTGGCGTTCTTGCTGGCCTGGGTGCGCTCGTTCAGGGTGATGGTGATGATGTCGCCCACCCGGAATGCCTTGCGGTCGCTGTACAGGTTCTGTTCGAAACCGGCCTGGTAGATCGAGCCGTTATTGGCGGCAGCCGGCAACGGCGTACGCGGTAGCACCGGGGCGTAGTAAGGGTCATTGGGCTTGGGCGGCGGGGCAACGCAGCCCGCGAGCACGACAGCCCCACTCAGTGCCAGAACAGATACAAAGCGATTCATGACCCTACCTCACGGTGTTGCAGGCAGCCTCATGGCTGCCTCATAGACTTGATTACAGATTCTGCGTTACGAACGAGAGCATCTGGTCGGCGGTGGAGATCACCTTGGAGTTCATCTCGTAAGCGCGCTGGGTGGTGATCATGTTGACCATCTCCTCAACGGTGCTGACGTTGGAGGTTTCCAGGGTGTTCTGCAGCGTGGTGCCGAAACCGGCCAGGCCCGGGGTGCCGACTTGCGGCGCGCCACTGGCAGCGGTTTCCAGGAACAGGTTGTTACCCACCGCTTGCAGACCGGCCGGGTTGATGAAGTCGGCCGTTTGCAGGTTGCCGATCACCTGGGATGCCGGGTTGCCGGTAACTGTGATGGACACGGTGCCGTCGCGACCGACCGTGAAGGTCTGGGCATCGTTGGGGATGACAATGGCCGGTTCCAGGGCGAAGCCGCTGGCGTTGACGATCTGACCATTGGAATCCAGGTGGAACGTACCGTCACGGGTGTAGGAAGTCGTGCCGTCCGGTTGCAGAATCTGGAAGAAACCGCGACCGTCGATGGCCATGTCCAGCGGCTGCTCGGTGGTTTGCAGGCTGCCGGCGGTGAAGTTTTTCTGGGTGCCGACGATGCGCACACCGGTACCCACTTGCAGACCCGACGGCAGTTCGCTGTCCTGGGTCGACTGGGCGCCTGGCTGGCGTTTGATCTGGTAGAGCAAGTCCTGGAACTCGGCGCGGTCACGTTTGAAACCCGTGGTCGACACGTTGGCCAGGTTGTTGGAAATAGTGGTGAGGTTGGTGTCCTGGGCGGACAGACCTGTTTTGGCAACCCATAGAGCCGGAAGCATTCGATTCTCCTCGTGCGCCTGTTTTACGGCGCGACGTTCTGATAATTAGCTGATCTGCAAGACCCGAGCCATGGCCTGGTCATCGTCTTTGGCGGTGTTCATCATCTTGATGTGCAGTTCGAACTGCTTGGCCAGGGCCAGCACCGACGTCATCTCTTCCACGGCATTGACGTTGCTCGACTCGAGGAACCCGGACACCAGTTTGACGTTGGCATCGGCTTGCGCCGGCTTGCCGTCCTTGGTGTGGATCGAACCGTCCAGGCCTTTGGTCATGTTCTTGAAGTCAGGGTCGACCAGTTTGATGCGGTCGACTTCGGCCATCACGCGCGGACCTTCGCCCATCGCACGAATGCTGATGGTGCCGTCCTCGCCCACTTCGATTTGCTGCTCGGGCGGCACGGCAATCGGCCCGCCATTGCCCATCACCGGCATACCGTTGCCGGCGCGCAACACGCCCAGCGCGTCAACGTTGAGGCTGCCGGTGCGCACGTAGCTTTCGCCGCCATCGGGGTTCTGCACGGCGATCCAACCGTTGCCTTGCACCGCGACATCGAGGTCGCGACCGGTTTCCACCAGTGAGCCCGGGGAGAAGTCGGTGGCCGGACGCTCGGACAGGGCAAACGCACGCGCCGGAAAGCTGTCACCGAACACCGGAATCGAACGCGCCTGCTCCAGGTCTTTCTGGAAACCGTTGGTGGAGATGTTCGCCAGGTTGTTCGCATGAGCCTTCTGCGCCAGTGCATTCTGGCTGGCGCCGGTCATTGCCACATAAAGGTACTTGTCCACACTCTTTCCTCTGCATGCCGGACGTTTGCCGCCCACCGCTGTACTGCAGAGCCACAAGCAATTTGCAGACCAACTTTTTTCTGGCGGCGCGGGGTCCGGCAAACAAAGGACTTGAGGGGTTTTGCGGGGATTTTTGAAATGTATCGAAGACGAAAAACCGGCGGTGTTTTGCCGCTTCGCGGCAAGGATTAGCCTTGACCCTGATCGTTCCCACGCTCTGCGTGGGAATGCCTCAATGGACGCTCTGCGTCCGCTTTGGGACGCGGAGCGTCCCGGGCTGCATTCCCACGCGGAGCGTGGGAACGATCAGACCTAGGCGCTGCCGGGTTCTTTGCCTACTTCATACTCACGCAACTTATTGGCAATGGTCGTATGCGAAACCCCCAACCGCTTGCCCAGCTGCCGGCTACTCGGGTGTTCGGAATACAACCGCTCCAGCACCGCTTTCTCGAACCGCCCGACAATCGCGTCCAACCCGCCTTCGAGGGAAAAATCGCCAAGCGGCTGACGCACGCCATAGTCCGGCAGGCGAATATGCTCAGCCTTGACCGTCCCGCCTTCGCACAGGGAAACCGCCTGGAACAGCACGTTTTCCAGCTGCCGCACGTTGCCCGGCCAATGGTAGTGACTGAGCCGCTCCATGGCCGCCGGCGCCAGTTTCGGCAGTGGGCAACCGATCTGCCGACTGGCCTGATCGAGGAAGTGCTCCACCAGTGGCGTCAACCCATCGAGGCATTCGCGCAACGGTGGAATGTGCAGCGACAGCACATTCAAGCGGTGATACAAGTCCTGGCGAAACTCGCCGCGCGCGCACAACTCGGACAAGTCGACCTGCGTCGCGCAGATCACCCGCACATCCAGATAAACCTCTTCGTCATTGCCTACACGCCGGAAGCAACCGTCCTGCAGGAAGCGCAGCAATTTCACCTGCAAGCGCGGGCTCATTTCCCCAACACCATCGAGAAACAGCGTACCCCCCGCCGTCAGCTCCAGCAGCCCGAGCTTGCCTTCGGCTCGCGCGCCTTCGAAGGCACCGGGACCGTAGCCGAACAGTTCGGTCTCAGCCATCGATTCAGGCAATCCGGCGCAGTTGAGCGCCATCAACGGAGATTGGCCCCGGGGGCTCGCCAGGTGACAGGCTCGCGCCAACAACTCTTTACCGGTCCCGGTTTCACCTTCTATCAATAGCGGCGCATCCAGCGGCGTCATGCGCCGAGCTTCGCGCACCACCGCCGCCATCACCTTCGAACTCTGGAAGATACTGTCGAACCCGCGCAGCTCCTGCTTGCGCACGTTGTAGATGCGCTCCCCTACCCGATCAGCACGGTGCAACGTCAGGACCGCTCCGGCCATGGCTTCGCTGTCGTCATGCTCCGATTGCAGCGGCGCAATGTCGGCGAGGAACACATCGCCCTTGACCTTGACTCGCAGCCCATTGATCCGCGACTTGTTGGCGCGCACCAGTTCCGGCAAGTCGAAATCCTCGGCGTAGCGGGACAATGGAATCCCCGGCACCTCATCCACCCGCACTCCAAGCAATTGCGCCGCCGCGCGGTTGGCCGCGACGATCGAGCCACCCATGTCGATCGACAGCACCGGAAATTCCAATGCGCCGAGCAAGGCGTTGAGTTCCATGTGCCGACGTTCACTGGGCATCAGCCCTACGCGCTTGACGCCGAAAACCCCGGCAATCGCCTCGAATTTCGGACGCAACGCCTGGAACTGAATGTTGATCAGGTTCGGGCAATGCAGGTAGATCGCGTTGCCATGCTCACCGCCGACCTCGCCGCGAGCGACGTTGATCCCGTACTCCACCAGCAGATTGAGAATGTCGCGCAGGATGCCGATGCGGTTCTGGCAGTGGACTTTGATGCGCATATAAAAGGCCTGAAAAAGCAGTAATCGGGTTGATGCCAAGCGCACAACCTGTGGGAGCGGGCTTGCCCGCGAAAGCGTCGACACATCCAACATTGATGTATCAGACAGACCGCTTTCGCGAGCAAGCTCGCGCTTACAGGAGTTATTTTCTGCCGAGGCGCTCAGATAGTCGTCAAGATTATGTGACAGCTAGAGCGCTTTTCAAACCCGGAAATCTCAATACCTGCGCAACAGCCGCCAAACCGTAACGAAAACTTTACGAATATCGACGAATTCTCCTACGCCTGACGCGGATCACCTACTGCAACCTCGCAATCCTTGGGGTATTTCTAAGTCCATAGCAGGACATAACAAGAACGAAAATCCCCTAGCAGGAGAGCAGCATGAAGCAGACGCACTACGTGGCTCGCGAGCCCGATGCGCAAGGTTTTATCGACTACCCCGCCGAAGAACATGCGGTGTGGAACACGCTGATTACTCGCCAACTGAAAGTGATCGAGGGTCGTGCGTGCCAGGAATACCTGGACGGTATCGAAAAACTCGGTCTGCCCCACGACCGCATTCCACAACTCGGCGAGATCAACAAAGTCCTCGGTGAAACCACCGGCTGGCAAGTTGCCCGAGTCCCGGCGCTGATCCCCTTCCAGACCTTTTTCGAACTGCTGGCCAACAAGCAGTTTCCGGTGGCGACCTTTATTCGTACCCGTGAAGAACTGGATTACCTGCAAGAGCCGGACATCTTCCACGAGATTTTTGGCCACTGTCCGCTGTTGACCAACCCTTGGTTTGCTGAATTTACCCACACTTACGGCAAACTCGGCCTACAGGCTTCCAAGGAAGAACGCGTGTACCTGGCGCGTCTGTACTGGATGACCATCGAGTTCGGCCTGGTTGATACACCAGACGGCCAGCGCATCTACGGCGGCGGCATTCTTTCTTCGCCCAAAGAAACCGTTTATTGCCTGTCGGACGAACCTGAGCATCAGGCCTTCGATCCGCTTGAATGCATGCGCACGCCCTATCGCATCGACATTCTGCAGCCGCTGTACTTTGTCCTGCCGAACCTCAAGCGCCTGTTCGACCTGGCCCACGAAGACATCATGGGTATGGTCAAGCAAGGCATGCAGTTGGGTCTGCACGCACCGAAATTTCCGCCAAAACCCAAAGCTGCGTGATCCGCGACTTTTACGATCAAGTGAGTCTGTCAGGAACCGACGCTTTGCTTTAGCGTGGTGACACCGCGCGGTTCCGCTGACGGCCAACCTCCTATCATTCGATTTCAGGAACCCATCATGTCCACATTGAACCAAGCCCATTGCGAAGCCTGCCAAGCTGGCGCTCCTCAGGTCAGCGACGAAGAACTGCCGGTACTGATCAAGCAGATCCCGGACTGGAACATCGAAGTACGCGACAGCGTGATGCAGCTGGAAAAAGTTTTCCTGTTCAAAAACTTCAAGCACGCCCTGGCGTTCACCAACGCCGTCGGTGAAATCTCCGAGGCTGAAGGTCACCACCCGGGCCTGCTGACCGAGTGGGGCAAAGTCACCGTGACCTGGTGGAGCCACTCCATCAAAGGTCTGCATCGCAACGATTTCATCATGGCCGCGCGCACTGACGACGTGGCCAAGGACGCCGAGGGCCGCAAATAATGCATTTCGACGCCATAGGTCGAGTACCCGGCGACCCGATTCTCGGACTGATGGAGGCCTATGCGCAGGACCCCAACCCGCGCAAATTCGACCTCGGCGTGGGCGTCTATAAAGACGCCCAGGGCCTGACACCGATTCTCCAGTCCGTGAAGCTCGCCGAGGCACGGCTGGTGGATCGTCAGACCACCAAGACCTACATCGGTGGTCACGGCGAACCGGCGTTCGGCAAAGCGATCAATGAATTGGTGCTCGGCGCCGATTCGGAACTGATTGCCGAACAACGCGCCGGCGCTACCCAGACGCCGGGCGGCACAGGCGCGTTGCGTCTGAGTGCGGACTTCATCGCCCAGTGCCTGCCGGGTCGTGGCGTGTGGTTAAGCAGTCCGACCTGGCCGATCCACGAAACCATCTTTGCTACGGCGGGCGTCAAGGTCAGTCACTACCCCTATGTCGGCAGTGATAACCGGCTCGACGTTGAAGCGATGCTCGCGGTGCTCAATGAAGCGCCAAAAGGCGATGTGGTGCTGTTGCACGCCTGCTGCCACAACCCGACCGGTTTCGATCTGTCCCATGATGACTGGCGTCGGGTGCTGGACGTGGTACACAAGCGTGAACTGCTGCCGCTGATTGATTTCGCCTACCAAGGCTTCGGCGATGGCCTCGAACAGGACGCCTGGTCGACCCGGTTGTTCGCGGCCGAGTTGCCGGAAGTGCTGATCACCAGTTCCTGCTCGAAGAACTTCGGCCTGTACCGCGACCGCACCGGCGCGCTGATTGTCTGCGCGAAAACCGCTGACAAGCTGGTGGATATCCGCAGCCAACTGGCCAACATCGCCCGCAATCTGTGGTCGACGCCACCGGATCATGGCGCTGCCGTGGTGGCGACCATCCTTGGCGATCCAGAGCTGAAAAGCCTGTGGGCCGACGAAGTGGCAGCCATGCGTTTGCGTATCGCCCAACTGCGCAGCGGTTTGGTGGAAGCCCTTGAGCCTCATGGTTTGCGGGAGCGCTTTGCGCATATTGGCGAGCAACGCGGGATGTTTTCCTATACCGGATTGACGCCGGACCAGGTCAAACAACTGCGCGATCACCACAGCGTTTACATGGTCGGTACTGGCCGGGCGAACGTTGCCGGGATCGATGCAACGCGTCTCGATCTGTTGGCCGAGGCGATTGCCGAAGTCTGCAAATAACCCGCCTCTTTGCACTGATCGTTCCCACGCTCTGCGCGGGAATGCCTCAACGGACGCCCCGCGTTCGGCTGTAGGGGAAGCAGAGCGTCCCGGGCTGCATTCCAGGCAGAGCGTGGGACGATCACCTGCGTCATTGCTGCTGACCTGTCTATACAATCCCATCCGTCGAAACAAATGGATATAAAAGTCTATTTGTCATTTCTCCTGCTGTATCCTGCGCAGGCTTTTTTAAAAGCGCGGATCTACCAGATCTATCAACAGACTTTGCGAGGAGCGCGAAACATGCACGAGATCCCTAATCTCCCCTTCCCAAGCCTGCACGAAACTGAGCAGACAACCACGCAACAAGCCGGTGCCCAACAGCCCGAGCCGAAAGAAGCCACTGAACGCCGCCAGGCCGACAGCGAAGACTGATACACCTGCAATGCCAGACCGTGTGGAAAGCGCTAACATGCGCTTTCCACACCGCCTGAACCCTTGAGCTGCACACCATGACCGAAGAATTCACTCCTACTGTTGACGAAGTTCTCCAGGCCAGCGTCCTGATCGGCACCGCCGAGAAGATGATCGAGATCTGGAATCGCCTCTCCCCCGAGAAACAAGCCGCCCTGCTGGCCCGTTTCGGCAGCGAAGAAAACGCCCTGGCCGCCCTGGTCACGACGCAACTGGTAGCCCCCGCCAAGCCCTGATCCATCCCCGTCCGGCAAATAGTTTACTTTTCCACGCCCCGTGGCCGCTCGGGCCGCTATCATAAGCAGCCTATCTATCCTGCTTTCCCGTGGACCTTTTACCCATGCCTGAAAACCAGCGCCCCTTGGCGGTCACGCTGCAAGTCGTTTCCATCGTCCTGTTCACCTTCATCGGCTACCTCAACATCGGCATTCCCTTGGCCGTACTGCCCGGCTACGTCCACAGCGACCTGGGCTTCGGCGCGGTGATCGCCGGTCTGGTGATCAGCGTGCAATACCTGGCCACCCTGCTCAGCCGGCCATATGCCGGGAAGATCATCGATAACAAAGGCAGCAAACTGGCGGTGATGTACGGCCTCGCCGGTTGCGGTTTGAGCGGCGTGTTCATGCTGATTTCGGCCTGGACCCAGAGCCTGCCGACCTTGAGCCTGATCAGTCTGTTGATCGGCCGTCTGGTGCTGGGCAGCGCGGAAAGTCTGGTGGGCTCGGGTTCGATCGGCTGGGGCATCGGCCGGGTCGGCGCGACGAACACGGCCAAGGTCATCTCCTGGAACGGCATCGCCAGCTACGGCGCTATCGCCATCGGCGCGCCCCTGGGTGTGTGGCTGGTCAATCAATTGGGCTTGTGGAGCATGGGCGTGAGCATCGTGCTGCTGGCCGTCATCGGTCTGCTGCTGGCCTGGCCGAAAACCGCTGCGCCCATCGTCGCCGGCGAACGCTTGCCGTTCATGCACGTGCTGGGGCGAGTGCTGCCTCATGGTTGCGGCCTGGCATTGGGCTCCATCGGCTTTGGCACCATCGCCACCTTCATTACCCTGTATTACGCCACTCAGCATTGGGATAACGCGGTGCTGTGCCTAAGCCTGTTCGGCGCCAGTTTCATTGGTGCGCGACTGCTGTTTGGCAACCTGATCAACCGTCTTGGCGGCTTTCGCGTGGCGATTGCCTGCCTGTCGGTGGAAACCCTCGGCTTGCTGCTGCTGTGGTTGGCACCGGATGCCAACTGGGCGCTCGCGGGCGCGGCATTGAGCGGGTTCGGTTTTTCGCTGGTATTCCCGGCGCTGGGCGTGGAAGCGGTCAATCTGGTGCCGGCCTCCAGCCGTGGCGCGGCGGTCGGGGCCTATTCGTTGTTCATCGATTTGTCGTTGGGGATTACCGGACCGCTGGCCGGCGCAGTGGCTGCAGGATTTGGCTTTGCTTCGATCTTCCTGTTCGCCGCGATGGCGGCGTTGAGCGGTTTGGCGCTGAGCGTTTATTTGTACCGGCAGGCGCCAATGCACCTTAATGAAAAGTATCGGGAAGAACGGGACGCACGCTAAAAGTCGACCTTGCCGCGCCCGGCCTTGATGCTGCCGCGCTTGGTTTTTGATTCGAGACGACGCTTCTTCGAACCCGGGGTCGGTTTGGTAGGACGGCGTTTCTTTTCGACTTTGGTGGCGCTGAGAATCAGCTCGGTCAAACGCTCCAACGCATCGGCACGATTGGCCTCCTGCGTTCGGTATTGCTGGGCCTTGATGATCAACACGCCGTCGCTGGTAATGCGACTGTCCCGTAGCGCCAGTAGCCGCTCCTTGTAGAACTCGGGCAAGGATGACGCCGGGATGTCGAAACGCAGGTGCACGGCACTGGAGACCTTGTTGACATTCTGCCCACCAGCGCCCTGGGCACGAATGGCCGTCAATTCGATCTCGGCATCCGGCAGATGCACGTTGTTGGAAATCACCAGCATGGAAAAGCGTCCGGGTTCGGGGCGATCAGGATATCGCGAATGTCGGTCTGAATAGCACGTAATTATCGGAGCAGACGAGTTCAGCAAGGCCATACCAGACATTTCTTACAGCCTTCTCGGATTTACAAAAGGGCAGTTGCTTTGTTTCGAAGGGCAATACTAAGCTAAGGCCTCACCTCAACGAATTATATTAGTTTTATGAACCTTGAAAATATACGATACCATTTGGCAGTAACCTGTCTGGTACTTGGCTGCTCCGGCTTACCTGCAGCAATTGTTGTTTGGTGTATAACTCAAATAGTCCCACTAGAGGGAAAGCACCTAAAAATCACTTACTTAATAACTTATGTAACAATCGCTATTTTTGGCTTGCGATTCTACATTCCGAAATTGCGCGGTTTAACGTAGACCAAAATAACACCCCCCCTATCACTCATTTCGATATTCATCTTGAAACATTGTATTCAGTGTAAAAAAGTCCACCACCACCTCTAGAGCCAAGGCCAACTTTCCGGTTTGCCAATAAGACTTTTCACGAGTAATTGGGTCATATCTAAACAGCTCGAATGAACCACGCTTTGGCACTTGCCTTAATATCCCATACCCGGATAAATATAAGTCCATGGAGTAATAAATCGTACTCCCTAGATGTTCATCTTTCAGCGCGCGTTGATACACATATCTAACAGGCCCGAGTGTGCCTGGCACGTTGGGGCCATGGTATAAGTTTCCCGCCCCCTCATAGATATTATTAGCACCGTGGGCGATTAAAAGTCCGCCTGGTATTGCGCCAACGCCTCCGGGCATTGCGATAGCCGAAATGCCTGTTCGAACTTGCATGACGCCCGCCGCCACTCCGATGCCGTTCTGCAGGTAAAAACGCGCCCTCGACAATAACTCTTCGTGCTCGGCCCTTAATTCCTGCAGACCCTGCCACGCGCTTATGAGACCCTCATCAACAGCCTGAATAACCTCATTGGCAAAGGATGAAATTATCGAACTGAAGCGAAGACGGGTAATACCTTCAGGAAGATAAGTCATGCCGATGTTGCATCCCGTCGCAACGAGGTCGGAGGCGGCCTTGGTCACATCATGAATATCGCAGGAAGTCTCACTCATCCTCCACCCCCCAAGTACTATAAGCGCTCGTTGCCCCAGCAACGTGTGCCCAGGCAATTTCCCTATAACGAATGGACACCAACTCTTGTGGCTCCGCATCATTCATACGAATTGCATGAGGAACTTGCTGACTGATATGCGCAATACGCGCCCCTGTAAGATGGATTGAATAATATCGCTCTTGCCCCCCAGCTGAAGCAGTACGGTAGAGGTTGATAATACATTCCACTTCTTCACGCTCATGCAATGCACTGGCCAACAGCGGTGATGATTTATCGATACTTTTGGTAATCACGAAATGCAGGTGCCTGCCGCGACCGCCTGCAATACTGCCGTCATTACCCGTCACCATATCGTGCGAATAAGCCAACACCATGATTTCATCCTGGTGACCGAACTGGCATTTATTACCGATAGAGCTATGGCCGGAACAACCCGCAGAAATTAATCCTTGCCGCTTACCCGTAATAGTCATGTAACTGTGACTGGCCACAGATACCACTCCTGAATGTATTGGGAGCGCAAGCCTATGACAAAAACAACCAGTAAGCTTGTAGGCCGCTTCTGAAATAACGAGCCTGTTTCTGCTTATTTAAAGATTCCGAAATCACTGTAGTAAACAATGACCGCCCTTGTAGGAACTGGACTTCAGCACCTTCGCAGCGTTAGCGCATCAAAAGCAACAAACCCGGCACATGGCCGGGTTTGCTGATCCTGCTTTCTGCGTTACTTCGCGCTGGAGCCAGCAGCCTGCAGCGCGTGTTGTGCACTGCGCTTGTTCTTGATGCCGTAGCAAACCCACATGAACGCAACCCACACCGGAATCGCGTACACCGAGATCTGGATCCCCGGAATCAACAGCATCACGCCAAGAATAAACACCACGAACGCCAGGCAGACGTAGTTCCCGTACGGGTACCACAAGGCCTTGAACAGCGGCGTTTGTTTGGTGTTGTTCATGTGCTGGCGGAACTTGAAGTGCGAGAAGCTGATCATCGCCCAGTTGATCACGAGGGTGGCAACCACCAGCGACATCAACAGTTCCAGCGCGTTTTGCGGTATCAGGTAGTTCAACAACACCGCGATCAACGTCACCGCCGCCGAGGCCAGGATCGAACGTACCGGCACGCCGCGCTTGTCGATCTTCGCCAAGGCTTTCGGCGCATCGCCCTGCTCGGCCATGCCCAGCAGCATGCGGCTGTTGCAGTAGGTGCCGCTGTTGTACACCGACAATGCAGCGGTCAGGACCACGAAGTTGAGGATGTGCGCGGCGGTGTTGCTGCCGAGCATCGAGAACACCTGCACGAACGGGCTGCCGCTGTAGGAATCACCCGACGCGTTCAGGGTCGCCAACAGGCTGTCCCATGGCGTCAGCGACAGCAGAATGACCAGCGCGCCGATGTAGAAAATCAGGATCCGGTAGATCACCTGGTTGATGGCTTTCGGGATCACGGTTTTCGGCTTGTCGGCTTCAGCTGCGGTGAAACCGAGCATTTCCAGGCCGCCGAAGGAGAACATGATAATCGCCATGGCCATCACCAGACCGCTGACACCATTCGGGAAGAAACCGCCGTGGGCCCACAGGTTGGTCACCGACGCTTGCGGGCCGCCGTTGCCGCTGACCAGCAAGTAGCTGCCGAGGGCAATCATGCCGACGATCGCGACGACCTTGATGATCGCGAACCAGAACTCGGCTTCACCGAAGACTTTGACGTTGGCCAGGTTGATCAGGTTGATCAGCACGAAGAAGCCGGCTGCCGAGACCCAGGTCGGGATATCCGGCGCCCAGTAGTGGATGTATTTGCCGACCGCGGTCAGCTCTGACATGCCCACCAGGATGTACAGAATCCAGCAGTTCCAGCCAGACAGGAAGCCGGCAAATCCGCCCCAGTATTTGTGGGCGAAGTGGCTGAAGGAACCGGCCACCGGCTCTTCGACGATCATTTCGCCCAACTGGCGCATGATCATGAAGGCAATGAAGCCGCAGATGGCGTAGCCGAGGATCATCGACGGGCCGGCGGATTTCAGTACCCCGGCCGAGCCGAGGAACAGCCCGGTACCGATCGCGCCACCGAGAGCGATCAGTTGAATATGGCGATTTTTCAGGCCGCGTTTCAGCTCGCCTGAATGCGAGTTTTGTCCACTCATGAAAAGGGTCTCACGCAAGGTTTGATGATGTTCGTTAGACGTTGCTGCTCAATTGCGATTTCAAGCAGCGCCGATCAAACCCCAGCGCAGGCACCAGGAGTTCAGCGTATTTACAACGGTCATGCGTCACCTGTTTGTTTTTATCTGTGACGAAATCGAACCCGACACGCTCGTGACGCGGCGGAGTGAACAAGGCGGATAGCCTTGAGGTTTGCGCAGATGCGCAGGAGGTCACAGTTAAAACGCGGCGCATTGTACACCTGTAACCCCCTGCTGAAAGACACCGCTGGATCAGCGCGTCGTTTGCCGGGATTGCCTGTGTCCGCCTCGAGCGTCTCGGGCGGCTGCAAAAAGAGAGTCAGACCTTTGCGGGTCATTGGCGGGGGCGGCGGAAAAATCGCCCCGCAGAGAGAGGTAGAGATGAGTCATGGCGTTCATTGCGCCTCCTTCTTGTTATGCACCTGCACGACAGGCATGGGACGCATCTCACCCTCCACGGGCGACTGAAACAAGCGCGCCAGAGCCTTCTGCCGGGCCTGGAAGAGGCTGTGTCGGAAGATTTTCCTTACATCCTTTCCGTAAGCGTCAATCCAAAGGCTTTAAGGCTGGATTTCGTCAGTATTCCTTTACAGGGCGTAACGTAATTCTTCCAAAACAGATCCGGATGCAAGCTGACTGCAAATTGACGTTAGGAAGCTTCCTAAGGAAAAGGTCGACTTAGTTTCCTGTTTTCTATTAATAATCTGACCTGCAAAAAACAGAATAAAAAGTTCAACCAATTCTTATTTGATTATTTTTTTTTGCAATCCTGAAACCTCTGAACTAGGTTTTCAGCGACTTGCCGAGCCGCATCGACCGGCAAGTTGTTCTTACTCAAAAGTCATCTAGGAGATTCACATGCAAGCACTGGACAAAGACTTGGAAACTGAACTGCAACTGGACGATTGGTTTGAAGCACCGACCCATGAAGCCGCCGTTGAAATGATGCAAGCCGATGCGGTTGTTCCGTTCGGCACGGCGATGTGGCCTTTGTAAGACATCCCGGCAGGGACAATCCGGCCGGTTGTGCCTGCCACTTTTTCTCGGTTTGTCAGGGAGGACTACATGGATAAGCAACGCTCTATTTCGCATTTCCTTTACTACCTCGAACAACACCCCGCCCTTGCCGGCGTCAACCCGGCGAAGGTTTTGCTAGGCCACACGGCTGATTACGAAGCGCTGACCGGCGCCATTGTTGAACAGGCTGGGAACAGTCAGCCATTCAGCTTCAGCGCCATGCGCCTGGACCTCGAACCTGCCGAATTGCTGGCCCAGGCGATTATCGACAGCGATCTGTACATTTTCTTCTACGACTCCTCCACCCTGCCCAACCCACGCCCCGAAGGTCCGGATTTTGTCCGCGCACTGCAAGGCGTGATGGCGGAGAACTGGAAGAAGTCGCTGCTGTTCAAGGATTATGGCGATTACTTCTATGACACCTTCAGTGTCACCCCGCAGCGGATTGCCGGGTTGAACAGCCACTTGATCCAGCGCATGTCCCACGCTACGACTTTAAGTTTCAAAGATGATCACGGCTCATGGTTTGAAACACCGTTGAGCAGTATCAAGAAGTGGACCGACATCAACGGGGTCGGCAACTTCGATCTCGCGCCCGGTGAAATCGCTACCCATAGCGAGGCCATTAACGGTCAGGTGAAATTCATGGGGACTTTTCTCAGCACGATTCCATTCGCTCGCAAGTACGGAGTGCTGGAATCACCGCTGGAGTTGTGGATCGAGAACTCGACCATCCGCAAAATCGCCACCGATGTGCCGGGGCTGGAACATGACTTCAATAAATACCTGGAGGCCAATCCGTCGAATCGGCGGATCGAAGAGTTGGGTATCGGCACCAACGAAGGCGTGAAAGAGTTGTATGCGCGCAATGCGGGGTTTGAGGAACGTCATTGCGGGCTGCATCTCGGGCTCGGCGGCGGGGCCAAGGGCAGCCATCATCTGGACCTGATCTTTTCCAGTGGTGTGTTGGCGCTGGATGACAAGCCGGTGTTTGATGGGCGGTTTGTTTTTTAACCCTACAGATGATCGGGCAAAAAAAACGCCAACCCGAAGGTTGGCGTTTTTCATGTAGCGTTTACCGATTACTCAGGCTTGCGACGACCAAAGCCCGGACGCTGGCCGGAACCGGCTGGCGCACCGCGGCGTTTGCCCGATGGCGCGTCACGGTCGACCAGAACGATGCCTGGACGTTTTTTCGGCGCTGGCTTGGCCGGGCGCTTGGTATCAGAAGGACGGTCAGCCACTGGCGTACCGCGACCGGCTGGAGCACCGCGATCGCTACGACCACCGCTTGGCGCGCCGCGGCCTTCGCCACGTTCAGTGCGACCGTTGGCAGGACGCGGAGTGCGCGGACCGCGCTCGCCGTCCGCACGGGGTGCGGCTGGCTTGCGGGCCGGACGTTCGCCTTCGATCTGCGGCTCACGCGGTGAGCGTGGACCGGCAGCCGGAGCACCAGCACCAGCACCAGCAGCAGCAGGACGCAGCGTGCGAACGCGCTCGGTCTTGCCGACCGGACGGGACGATTTACGCTGCATACGTTCAAGCTTGTCTTTGCTCTTGGCGTTCATTTGCGGCATGGCCACTGGGGTCAAACCGACTTCAGCACTCAGAATGTCGACTTCGTACTGGCTCATTTCGCGCCAGCGGCCCATCGGCAGGTCGGAGTTGAGGAACACCGGACCGAAACGTACGCGCTTCAGGCGGCTGACCACCAGGCCCTGGGATTCCCACAGACGACGGACTTCGCGGTTGCGACCTTCCATCACCACGCAGTGGTACCAGTGGTTGAAACCTTCGCCGCCTGGCGCTTGCTTGATGTCGGTGAACTTGGCCGGGCCGTCTTCAAGGACGACGCCTGCTTTCAGACGTTCGATCATCTCGTCGTCGACTTCGCCACGCACACGTACCGCGTATTCACGGTCCATTTCGTAGGAAGGGTGCATCAGGCGGTTGGCCAGCTCACCGTCGGTGGTGAACATCAGCAGACCGGTGGTGTTGATGTCCAAACGACCGATGTTGATCCAGCGACCTTCTTTCGGACGCGGCATTTTATCGAACACGGTCGGACGGCCTTCAGGGTCGTCACGGGTGCAGATTTCACCGTCTGGCTTGTTGTACATGATCACGCGGCGTACCGACTCGGCGGCTTCTTCGCGCTTGATCACCTTGCCATCAATGGTGATGGCGTCGTGCAGGTCGACGCGCAGACCAAGGGTGGCGTCTTTGCCATTGACCTTGATGCGGCCGTGGCTGATCCAGGCTTCTACGTCACGGCGCGAGCCGACGCCGATACGGGCGAGGACTTTCTGCAGTTTTTCGCCTGCTGGGCCGATTTCCTGGTCGTCTTTCTGGTCTTTGATACTCATCTGGGCACCTCCCGGTGTGGTCTGTTCAGGCAGCTCTGAAGTGAGGGTCCTGAAGAGTTGAAAGCGGGGTCTCGGGCGAAGGGATCGCCGGAGGGTCGCGAATCATACGCTCATGGGAGCGTTCGCGCATCAGAGACTAGCTGATGGACGCAAGGTTATTTGCTTTTCCGCCGACCGGTGGCGCCGAGTTTGATCAAGCGCAGCGATGCTTCGGCGAGAACGGTGCGCTTGTCGACCTTGTCGAGTTTCTTCCAGGCCTTGATCTCGCGCTTGCTGCGGCCACAGCCGATGCAGATATCGTCGGTGAACTTGCAGACGCTGATGCAGGAGTCTTTGGTTGAGCTCATTTCCAACTCCAGGCAACACTTACCCTGTGGGAGCGGGCTTGCCCGCGATAGCGGCGTGTCAGTCGACAGAGATGCAGGATGTGCCGCCCTCTTCGCGGGCAAGCCCGCTTCCACAGGGCTCTCCATTGCCCGCAGGATTTGTGGTCAGTCGTCGAATTCGCGGCGTTCAGCTTCGATCGCTTCGGCGAGGGCTCGGGCTTCGGCTTCTTCGTCGCTCAACTCGGGATCCGGTTTCGGCTGTTCGAGGGCAGCGACGGCAGCCAGCAGTTTTTCGCGAGCTTCGGCTACGCCCAGCACGTCGTCATCAAGCTCTTCTTCCGGCTGCTCTTCTTCCAGTGTGGCTTCGGGCTCGCCCTGAAGTTCAACTTCAATCGAAGGCTCGGGCTGATCCTGAACCTCTTCGCTCTCAGTCACCGCCGTATCGCGCAGGATGTCGTCGAAATCGGTCTTGATCCCGTCTTCCATGGTGTCCAGTTCCAGCAACAGCGTATGGAAACTGGTTTCCTCCTTGGGTTCTTCCGGCTCGGCACTGGCATCCGCCAGTTCCTGCAACCCGGCCGGCACCGGCGCGTCGTCGAAGTCGAGCACCGGATCAGGCTCAAGTTCACGCAGATCGGCCAGTGGCGGCAAATCGTCGAGGTTTTTCAGGTTGAAGTGATCGAGAAAGGCCTTGGTGGTGGCGAACATCGCCGGTTTACCGGGTACATCGCGGTAGCCGACGATGCGGATCCACTCACGCTCCAGCAAGGTTTTGACAATGTGACTGTTGACCGCCACGCCCCGCACGTCTTCGATCTCACCCCGGGTGATCGGCTGGCGATAGGCGATCAGCGCAATGGTTTCGAGCATGGCGCGGGAATAACGCTGCGGCCGCTCTTCCCACAAACGTCCGACCCACGGTGAAAACTTTTCGCGGATCTGCAAGCGATACCCGGAGGCGACTTCCTTCAGCTCAAAGGCCCGACCGTCGCAGGACTTGGCGAGAATCGTCAGGGCTTTCTTGAAGACCGGTGGCTCCGGCCGCTCGCCCTCTTCGAAGAGTTCGAACAGGCGTTCAAGCGATTGCGGTTTTCCCGAGGCCAACAGGAAGGCTTCAAGCAGTGGCGCCAGCTCGCGGGGTTCAGTCAGGTTCATGATTCAACTCGTTATTCGGCTCGGGCCCGCACGTGGATCGCTGCGAACGGCTCATTCTGCACCAGCTCGACCAAGGATTCCTTTACCAGCTCAAGGATCGCCATAAAGGTCACCACCACCCCAAGACGCCCTTCTTCAGCGGTGAACAGTTCGGTAAAGGGTACGAAACCACCGCCCTTGAGCCGTTCCAGTACATCACTCATGCGTTCACGCGTGGACAGTGCCTCGCGGCTGATCTGGTGGCTTTCAAACATGTCGCCACGGCGCAGGACCTCGGCCATGGACAGCAGCAGCTCTGACAAACGCACATCCGGCAGCAGTTTGCGCGCCCGGGCTTCCGGCGCATCCAGTTTGGGCACCACCACGTCACGACCTACACGGCTCAGGCCATCGATGCCCTCGGCGGCAGCCTTGAAACGCTCGTACTCCTGCAAGCGACGGATCAGTTCGGCGCGAGGGTCATCTTCCTCGGCCTCAATTGTTTCGGCACGGGGCAGCAACATCCGCGACTTGATCTCGGCCAGCATCGCGGCCATCACCAGGTACTCGGCGGCCAACTCCAGGCGCACAGACTGCATCAACTCGACATACCCCATGTACTGACGGGTGATTTCCGCCACCGGGATGTCGAGGATGTTGATGTTCTGTTTGCGAATCAGGTACAGCAGCAGGTCGAGGGGGCCTTCGAACGCCTCAAGGAAAACCTCGAGGGCATCCGGCGGGATGTACAGGTCCAGCGGCATTTCCATGACCGCCTGGCCGTAGACCATGGCGAAGGGCAGCTCTTGCTGGGCTCCGGCCTGACTGTCGACGGGCTCTACTGCAGACATCTAGGCCTCGGCCATGAACGGCGCTGGGTCGCCGCATCCGACGCGGATCACTTCCGGTTCGCCATCGGCGAGGTTGATCACGGTGGACGCCTTGATCCCGCCGAACCCGCCGTCGATGATCAGGTCGACCTGATGTTCAAGCAACTGGCGCATTTCGTAGGGGTCGCTCAACGGATCGGTGTCGCCGGGCATGATCAGGGTCACGCTCATCAGCGGCTCGCCGAGCTCTTCCAACAGCGCCAGGGCAATCGGATGGCTCGGCACACGCAGGCCGATGGTGCGTTTTTTCGGGTGCAACAACAGCCGCGGGACTTCGCGGGTAGCGTTGAGAATGAATGTGTAAGGCCCCGGCAAGTGCGCTTTCAGCAGACGGAAGGTACCGGTGTCGATCTTGGCAAACAGCCCCAGTTGCGACAGGTCGCAGCAAATCAGCGCGAAGTTATGCTTGTCATCCAGCCCACGCAAACGGCGCACGCGATCCACGGCATTCTTGTCGCCGATCTGGCAACCAATGGCGTAGGAAGAGTCTGTGGGATAAATCACCACCCCGCCTTTGCGGATGATCTCGACAGCCTGCTTGATCAGGCGCGCTTGCGGGTTTTCCGGATGAATCTGGAAAAATTGACTCACATTCTCTACCTGTTCAGACGGCGGCAATAATTGGGTCATGTTTGAATCGACACCACAGTGGTGGCAGATCCTCCGGAAGCGGGCGATATTCGCCGATCTCGGACCAGCCTCCAGGGCCATGAAAATCACTGCCGGCGCTGACCAGCAGACCGAACTCGCGGGCAAGAATCGCCAGGCTGCCCACTTGCTCCGCAGGCTGATGGCCATTGACCACTTCGATTGCGTGGCCCCCTGCTTGAATATAGTCGGCAATCAGACGGCGACGTTTGCTGCGAGTGAAATCGTAATGCCACGGATGCGCCAGGCTGACCCAGGCTTTGGCGGCTCGCAGGGTCTCGACCGTGTCTTCCAGGGTCGGCCAGTGTTGCTTGACGTCGCCCAGTTTGCCTGCCCCCAGCCATTTGCGGAACGCTTCGGCGCGATCCTTGACGAAACCTTCACGCACCATCCAGTCGGCGAAGTGCGGACGGGCCGGTGCGTTACCGCTATCGCCCAATTCCTGCTGAATGGCCCGGGCACCTTCCAGCGCTCCCGGCATGCCTTTCAACGCCAACTTGCGGCTTATTTCTTCGGCCCGTAGCCAGCGGCCATCGTGCAATTTTGCGATGGCCTCGACCAACGCCGGGGCATTGACATCGAAACCGTAGCCCAACACATGAATGGTCGCGCCGCCCCAGGTGCAGGACAATTCGACGCCGTTGACCAGTTGCATCCCCAGCGCAGTCGCCGCACTGCGGGCCTCGTCGAGGCCTTCAAGGGTATCGTGATCGGTCAAGGCCAGGATTCGCACGCCGTTCTCGAACGCACGCGCAACCAGTACCGCTGGCGCCAGGGCGCCATCGGAGGCCGTGCTATGGCAATGCAAATCGACATTCACAGGACTTTGTTACCTCAAATCAGCTGGCGCTATCGCGCGCCCATATGTTTGTTATTATGCCGCCACATCCTGCTTCTGGCTGCCACTGTGAAACAATTCATCGATTTCATCCCGCTTCTGCTGTTTTTCATTGTCTTCAAAATCGATCCACGTGTCGTCGACATCGCCGGTCATCAACTGACTGTAGGCGGTATTTACAGCGCCACCGCGATGCTGATCATCAGCTCCCTGGTGGTTTATGGGACGCTTTTCATCAAGCAGCGCAAGCTGGAGAAGAGCCAGTGGCTGACCCTCATCGCCTGCCTGGTCTTCGGCAGCCTGACCCTGGCGTTCCATAGCGAGACCTTCCTGAAGTGGAAAGCTCCGGTGGTCAATTGGCTGTTCGCCCTGGCCTTCATCGGCAGTCACTTCATCGGCGAGCAGTTGCTGATCAAACGCATCATGGGCCACGCGCTGACCCTGCCGGAGCCGGTCTGGGTTCGCCTGAACATCGCCTGGATCGCGTTTTTCCTGTTTTGCGGTGCCGCCAACCTGTTTGTCGCCTTCACCTTCCAGAGCTACTGGGTCGACTTCAAAGTGTTCGGCAGCCTTGGCATGACTTTGCTGTTCCTGGTCGGCCAGGGCATCTACCTGTCCCGCCACCTGCACGACGCCGATACCACAACGCCAAAAACCGAGGACTGACATGCTTTACGCAATCATTGCCACAGACGTCGCCAACTCCCTGGAAGCCCGCCTGGCCGCACGGCCTGCGCACCTTGAGCGCCTGCAAGTGCTTAAAGGCGAAGGTCGCATCGTTTTGGCCGGTCCACACCCGGCGGTCGACAGCAATGATCCGGGCGCTGCGGGTTTCACCGGCAGCCTGATCGTCGCCGAATTCGATTCCCTGAGTGCCGCTCAAGCCTGGGCCGATGCTGATCCGTATATCACCGCAGGTGTCTACGCCAACGTTTCGGTCAAGCCGTTCAAGCAAGTCCTGCCGTGATATCCCCTGGCGCGATGAACCTTATCGGTTCATCGCGCTCTCAACGCTCATTATTCTCGTTTGCCGGCCGACAACCTGCCCAATACTCGTATTGGAATCAGGAGTTGCGATGCGCAAAGGTCCGTTGTGTCTGATGATGTTGACGTTGTCGATTGTGGCTCCAGCCCACGGTGAAGAAAGCGCCGAGGGCGGCTCGACGCCGCTGTCGCTGAGCGCCGGCGGCCAGATCACCGAGTTGCAACACCGCTTGAAGGCAAGCGAACAGCAACGAGAAGAACTGAGCAAACAACTGCAAAATACCGATGCCGAACGCGAAAGCGCCCAGCTGAGCCGGTTGCGCCAGGAAAATCAGCGCCTCAAGCTGCAGCTCAAGGAAGCCCAGGCCAGCAGCCCGCTGCCGCGCCTGCTGACCGATCAGCAGCAGTGGTTCGTCATCGGCGCTGGAGTTGCGCTATTGGCACTGCTCTGCGGTATCTTCGCCAGTGGTGCCACCAGAAAACGTAGGCAATGGCTAAATTGAGTGAGTCATGAGCGAGCTGTTATTAATTGATGATGACCAGGAGCTGTGTGAGCTCCTGAGCAGTTGGCTGAGCCAGGAAGGCTTCCAGGTCCGCGCCTGCCACGATGGCCAGAGCGCCCGTCGCGCGCTGGCTGAAACTTCGCCGGCGGCCGTGGTGCTGGATGTCATGCTGCCGGACGGTAGCGGTCTGGAGCTGCTCAAGCAATTGCGTAGCGACCACCCGGACTTGCCGGTGCTGATGCTTTCAGCCCGCGGTGAGCCACTGGACCGCATCCTCGGGCTGGAACTCGGCGCCGACGATTACCTGGCCAAGCCGTGCGACCCGCGAGAACTGACAGCCCGCCTGCGCGCCGTGTTGCGCCGCAGTCATCCGGCGGCAGTCTCCAGCCAGCTCGAACTGGGCGATCTGTATTTCAGCCCGGTGCGTGGCGTCGTCAGTATCGACGAACAGGAATTCACCCTCACCGTTTCTGAAAGCCGTCTGCTTGAAGCCTTGCTCAAGCAACCCGGCGAGCCGCTGGACAAACAGGAACTGGCGCAAATCGCCCTCGGCCGCAAGCTGACCCTGTACGACCGCAGCCTGGACATGCACGTCAGCAACCTGCGCAAAAAGATCGGCCCGCACCCCGACGGCCGTCCGCGCATCATTGCCCTGCGCAGCCGTGGTTATTACTACAGCCTGTAAGTGTTGTCAGGTCAGCGCGAAATCGTCTTTACCCAAGCTTTACGCTCCGCTGACCGCCGCTGACCTTTATCTCCGTAATCTGCACACATCCGGAACGTACCGGGAACGAGACAAGGAGATTCACCATGCGCAAAACTCTTATCGCTCTGATGTTCGCTGCCGCCCTGCCGACCGTTGCCATGGCCATGCCTGAAGGCGCCGGCCCGATGGGTCCGATGGACGGCTCACGCCACGGCGGGCAGATGCACGGCATGCACGGTAAAGGCCCGTACAGCCAGCTGGACCTGAGCCGCGAACAGCGCGAGCAGATCCGCAAGATCATGGGCGACCAGATGCACTCGCGTAAGCAAGTGGTCGACAAGTACCTGGAAAAACTCTCGCCAGCCGACCAGAAAGCCATGAAAGACGAAATGGCCGCCAACCACAAGAAAGCCGAAGCCGACGTGCGTGCCTTGCTGAAACCGGATCAACAGAAGCAATTCGATGAGATCCAGAAGAAAAAGGCTGAGCGTCGCGCAGAATGGGCCGAGTTCAAGGCCTGGAAAGCGCAACAACCGCAAAAAGCGCAATAATGCGTTAACTCCGGACCCAACGGCTAACACCGTTGGGTCTTTTGCCATTCAGTTCAATGTGGGAGTGAGCCTGCTCGCGAAAGCAGTGTGCCAGGAAAGCATTTGTAAACTGACATACCGCTTTCGCGAGCAGGCTCGCTCCCACATGGGATTTGTGTTTGTTTGAGGATTTTCTGTGCGCTCATTGTTCTGGCGTATTCTAGCCAGCTTCTGGTTGGCCATCGCTCTGGTTGCAGGGCTCTCCATTCTGCTTGGGCACATGCTCAACCAGGATACGTGGATTCTCAGTCGCCACCCGGGCCTGAACACGTTGGCCGAACAATGGACGCAAACCTACGAAGCCCAGGGAGAAGAAGCGGCCCAGGACATTCTGAAACAACGCAAGCGCCAGTATCACATCGACGTTCAAGTGCTCAATGAGAGCGGCGATCCGGTGGTACGCGGCACCTTCCCACGCCGGGCGGCGGCGTTCGAAGCGCGGCAGAACAGCGACGACCGTCGCCTGCCGTGGCGCCGCTTGACCGATGAGTACACCAGCGCAAAAACCGGCGACACCTATCTGCTGATCTACCGCATCCCGCACCCCGAACTGGATGCCTGGCACCGCGAAAGTCTGCTTTGGCCGTTGAGTGCGCTGGGCATTGCGCTGGTGGTACTGACCTTGTTCAGCCTGCTGGTGACATTTTCGATCACCCGCCCGCTCAGTCGTTTACGCGGAGCAGTGCATGATCTGGGGCAAACCACCTACCAGCAAAACAGCCTGGTCAAACTGGCCAACCGTCGCGATGAGTTCGGTGTGCTGGCCAATGACTTCAACCGCATGGGCGCGCGCCTGCAAAGTTTGATCGGCAGTCAGCGGCAGTTGCTGCGCGATGTGTCCCATGAACTGCGTTCACCCCTTGCCCGCCTGCGCATCGCACTGGCACTGGCCGAGCGGGCCACCCCTGAGGAACGGGAAAAACTCTGGCCACGCCTGACGCGTGAATGCGACCGACTGGAAGCGCTGATTAGCGAAATCCTGGTACTGGCGCGGGTTGATGCCGACAACGCCAGCGCCGAAGAGGTTGATCTCAACTCCCTGCTCCACACCCTGCAAAAGGATGCTCAATTGGGCTCGCCGGAGCAGAACGTGCGCCTTGAGGCCGAGCCGCAGCTGAACCTGAAAGGCTGGCCGACGATGATCGAGCGTGCCGTGGACAACTTGCTGCGAAATGCCCAGCGGTTCAACCCGGTGGGGCAATCAATTGAAATGCAGGCGGTGCATCAGGGTGAGCGGATTGTGGTGAGTGTGCGCGATCATGGGCCCGGTGTAGACGCCGAGCATTTGAATCAGCTGGGTGAGCCGTTCTATCGGGCGCCAGGGCAAACAGCGGCCGGCCATGGTTTGGGATTGGCGATCGCACGGCGGGCAGCGGAACGGCATGGCGGGAGTCTGGTGTTGGCCAATCATCCTGATGGCGGGTTTATCGCCAGCCTTGAATTACCGTTAGTACCGGGAATCATCGTCCAACCATGACCCCTGTGGGAGCGAGCTTGCTCGCGAAAGCGGTAGGTCATTCAACATCTTTTGTAAATGTGAAGACGCTGTCGCGAGCAAGCTCGCTCACACATTTGAACGGAGGTGTCAGGCTTTTCCAGGCCAGGCACTGACGAATTCAGCCAGGTCGACTTTCTCCGCCACGCGCGGTTCCTTCTGCGGCGTGCCAAGGTAAAGAAACGCAATCACCTCCTCCCCTTCCGCCAAGCCCAAGCCCTTGGCCACATGCGCCGAATAGGCCAGCTCACCGGTGCGCCACACCGCGCCAATCCCTTGCGCATATGCCGCCAGCAAAATCCCGTGAGCCGCACAACCCGCCGCCAGCAGCTGCTCGGACTTCGGATATTTGACGTGATCCTGCAAACGCGCGATCACCACGACCACCAGCGGCGCGCGCAGTGGACCGTTGCGCGCCTTGTCCAACACGGCCTCGGATACCTCACTGTCCTGCAGCTTCGCCGCTTCGGCCAGCAACTCGCCCATTTGCTCGCGTGCCATACCTTCGACTGTCAGGAAGCGCCATGGCTGCAAATGGCCGTGGTCTGGCGCACGCATCGCAGCGGCAAACAGCACTTCGCGTTGCTCTGCAGTGGGCGCTGGATCGAGCAGTCGTGGAACGGAAACACGGTTGAGCAAAGCGTCGAGAGCCTGCATCGGCCACCTCCTGAAAAAATTGTCCGGCTATTCTAGCTGCAAGTGTCACGGCGGTGCCGGTTTACATGCCCTGCCCCACAGGTAGAATGGCGCCCTTCCCACTATCAGCCCGAGCGGACTTCATGGCGTTGCCGACCTTACGGACTATTGGTTTCATCATCGGCATCTTCCTGATCACCTTGGCTATCGCCATGATCGTGCCCATGGGCACGCTGCTGATCTTCGACCGCACGGGCGACCTGCCGTCGTTCCTTTGGGCGAGCATGATCACCTTTGTCGCAGGTTTGGCCCTGGTCATCCCCGGCCGCCCCGAGCACGTGCACCTGCGCCCACGGGACATGTACCTGCTGACCGTCAGCAGCTGGCTGGTGGTGTGCATCTTCGCCGCGCTGCCATTTCTGTTGACCCAGCACATCAGCTACACCGATTCGTTCTTCGAAAGCATGTCCGGCATCACCGCCACCGGTTCGACGGTACTCAACCATCTGGACGACATGTCCCCCGGCATCCTGATGTGGCGGTCATTGCTGCACTGGATCGGCGGCATCGGCTTCATCGGCATGGCGGTTGCGATTTTGCCACTGCTGCGCATCGGTGGCATGCGGCTGTTTCAGACCGAGTCGTCGGACCGTTCCGAAAAGGTCATGCCCCGTTCGCACATGGTGGCCCGTTTGATCGTGGCGGCCTACGTCGGAATTACCATTTTCGGCAGCCTGGCGTTCTGGTGGGCCGGAATGAGCCCGTTCGATGCGATCAACCATGCGATGTCGGCGATTTCCACCGGCGGGTTCTCGACTTCCGACCTGTCGCTGGCCAAGTGGAAGCAACCGGCGGTGCACTGGGTAGCGATCGTCATCATGATTCTCGGCAGTCTGCCGTTCACCCTGTACGTGGCGACTTTGCGCGGTAACCGTCGGGCACTGATCAAGGATCAGCAGGTTCAAGGCTTGCTCGGCATGTTGCTGGTGACCTGGCTGGTGCTCGGCACCTGGTACTGGTGGACCACCCAGCTGCATTGGCTGGAAGCACTGCGACATGTGGCGCTGAACGTGACGTCGGTGGTGACAACCACCGGCTTCGCACTCGGGGACTACAGCTTGTGGGGCAATTTCTCGCTGATGCTGTTCTTTTATCTGGGCTTTATCGGAGGCTGCTCGGGCTCGACCGCTGGCGGGATCAAGATTTTCCGTTTCCAGGTCGCCTATATCTTGCTCAAGGCCAACCTTAACCAGTTGATTCACCCGCGCGCGGTGATCAAGCAGAAGTACAACGGTCACCGCCTCGATGAAGAGATCGTGCGTTCGATTTTGACCTTTTCGTTCTTCTTTGCGATCACCATCTGCGTGATCGCGCTATTGCTGTCGCTGCTGGGCGTGGACTGGATGACCGCCCTCACCGGCGCAGCCAGCACCGTGTCCGGCGTCGGTCCGGGGCTGGGCGAGACCATTGGCCCGGCGGGCAACTTCGCCTCCCTGCCGGACGCCGCCAAGTGGATTCTCTCGTTCGGCATGCTGCTTGGCCGACTGGAGATTATTACGGTGTTCGTTCTGTGTATTCCGGCGTTCTGGCGTCACTGACAAGGCCGGGCGCTTCAATCAACCGCACCCGGTACTCGCCGGGGGTGGCGTCGAACCAGCGCCGGAAGGCGCGGAAGAAGTTGCTCGGATCAGCGAACCCCAGCAAGTAGGCAATTTCCAGCAACGTCATGCCGGGTTGCGCCAGGTACTGCTCGGCCAACTCGCGCCGCGTGTCGTCCAGCAATGTCTGAAAACTGGTGCCCTCTTCTTGCAGGCGTCGCTGCAACGTGCGTTGCGACAGGTGCAGCGTCTGCGCCACGGTATCGCGCTTGGGTTCGCCTTGTGGCAGTAAACGGCATAGCACCTGCCGCGCCTTGTGGGTCACGCGGCTCTCGGAAAACCGTGCCAGATATTCTCCCGCAAACCGGTCATGCAACAGCGCCATCGCCTCATTGGCGGTAGGCAACGGCGCCTCCATGTCGGCACGCTCGAAAATCAAGGCGTCATAGGGCGCGTTGAACACCAACGGCGCGTGAAATGCTTGTTTATAGGGTTCGAGATTGGCCGGTTCATCCCCCTGCACCAGCACCTTGCGCGGTTGCAGGGTGCGCCCGGTCAGCCAGCCGCACAGCGCCAACGCACAGGCCAGTGAAGCTTCGGCGCTCTGGCGGGTCGGTGGCAGGTGGTCGCCATGGACCGTCAGAATCAGCGCATAACCTTCATCCAGCAGGCGAAAACTCAGGTCGGCACTTTCGGCAATGATCCGCTGATAACGCACCAGGCGTTGAAAGCCTTCGGCCAGGGTCTGGCTGGACATCAAGGCGTAGCCAGCTACATGAAAGGAGGCCGGTCGCACCACCTTGCCCATGTTCAGGCCGATCGCCGGGTTGCCGGACAGCTCGACCGCGCGCTGCCAGAGTCGTGTCATGGAATCTTGCGGGAAGCGCGCATCCGGATCATCCAGTGCCGCATAGTCGAGCCCCAGCTGCTTGAACAGAACCCGGCAATCCAGGCCGTCCATCTCCAGTGCTTTGACAATCCCCATCGCCCAGCTTGCAGAAGTCGTTCGTTCGCTCATGTCGTTCACTTACATGATAAGCCGCATGCTGCGGCCAATTTCCGAAGGATACTAAAGTGGCGCCTATTGTCACTGGCTGATGCCAATGATCACTCTAGACTCAAATAAGCTCCCCGCAGAACAACTTGCAGTCAGAACAATAACCACAGAGATCGCAGTCGTGGAAAACATCAAACGTTTCAACAGCTTCGCTGAGTTCTACCCGTATTACCTCGGTGAGCACAGCAACAGTACCTGCCGACGATTGCACTTCATTGGCACGACGCTGGTTATTATCATTCTGGCACTGACCATCGGCAAAGGCGCCTGGCTGCTGTTACTGGCCCTGCCACTGGCGGGTTACAGCTTCGCCTGGGCGGGTCATTTCTTCTTCGAGAAGAATCGTCCTGCGACCTTTCAACACCCGTTTTACAGCCTGCTCGGCGATTTCGTCATGTACCGCGACATGATTCTGGGTCGCGTGCCGTTCTAGGGGCCGTTAGTTACAAGAGGATTGCCGATGAATGCCAACGCTCGTTTCACCCACATGAAGGACGGCACGCAGGAAGACTGGGCGATCATCGCCGCGGACTTCAGTGCCTACGCCCGACAATTGCCGACACGGATTGTGGCGCACCTGAAATTGCTTGAGGGTGATTTTGGCGGCTTCCCTGTGGATCGTCTGACCCACTCCCTGCAAACCGCCAGCCGTGCCTGGCGCGATGGCCGCGACGAAGAGTACGTGGTGTGCGCGCTGCTTCACGACATCGGCGACACTCTGGGCTCCTACAACCACCCGGACATTGCCGCGGCGATCCTCAAGCCGTTCGTCAGCGTCGAGAACTTATGGATAGTGGAGAAGCACGGGATTTTTCAGGGTTACTACTTTTTCCATCACCTGGGCATGGACCGACATTTGCGCGAGCAATTCAGCGGGCATCCGCAGTATCAGGCGACGATCGAGTTTTGCGCGAAATACGACGCGGCGGCGTTTGATCCGGCTTACGAGACGCTTCCGCTGAGTTTCTTTGAGCCGATGATGGAGCGGTTGTTTGCTCAGCCGAAGAATTCAATTTACAAGGCGGCGATGGAAGAGCATTTGCCCTCCTGACATTTTTTGGGACCGCTACGCGGTCCATCGCGGGCAAGCCCGCTCCCACAGGGTTCTCTGGCGTTCACAAATCTTGTGCTCACCTCGCTCACTGTGTGTGTGTGGGCTTGCCCGCGATGGGGCCGGCCAATAAACCTGATTTTAAGCAGGCTCTGCGACTTTCAATGCTTTCAACTCAGCCTCCCGCGCCTGGGCATCCGCCAACCGATACAACTCGATCGAACCATCCCAATGTTCGATCAGCGCCGTGCACGACTCCACCCAATCCCCGCAATTGAGGTAGTCCACCTCGCCGACCTTGCGAATCTCGGCGTGGTGAATGTGCCCGCATACCACCCCATGCAATTCGCGTTTGACGCATTCGTGGGCGATGGCTTCTTCGAAGTCGCTGATAAAGCTGACCGCCGTTTTGACTTTGTGCTTGAGGTACGCCGACAACGACCAGTAACCGTAGCCATAACGGGCGCGCCAGTGATTGAGCCAGCGATTGAGGGTCAGGGTGAATTCGTAGGCCGAGTCGCCGAGAAAAGCCAGCCAGCGGTGATACCGGGTGATCACGTCGAACTGATCGCCGTGGATCACCAACAGATGACGGCCATCGGCGGTGACATGCACAGCTTCGTCCACCAGTTGGATGTTACCCAGGATCAGCTTCGAGTAACGGCGCAGGAATTCGTCATGGTTGCCGGTGACGTAGATCACCTCCGTACCGCGTTTGCTCATTGTCAACAGGCGTCGAATCACATTGGTGTGCGCCTGAGGCCAGTACATGCCGCCGCGCAGTTTCCAGCCATCGATGATGTCGCCGACCAGGTAGATCTTGTCCGTGTGGTAGCCCTTGAGAAACTGTGACAGGTGTTCAGCCTGGCAGTCCCGCGTGCCCAGATGCACGTCGGAAATCCACAAGGTGCGCACACGTTGCTTACGACTGGGTTTGGCGAACTCGGCGCTGGTCATGGGCAACCCTCTGGACAAGTTTTGGCAAGTTTGCGCTGGTCGGGTTAATGGTCCGTGACAATGGCAAGTCAGTCCTGTGACAGCGCTCAAAGGTGTCGGCGGTGTAGACTGGCGGCCTTGCCCGGGAGACCTGCGATGAGACCGATCCTGACGCTACGCCAGTACACCAAAGACCTGATCATCCATAGCCACGACCACGCACAACTGGTGTTCGGGCTGTCAGGTGCGCTGGATTTCGAGGTCGACGGACGTGGCAGTCAGGTGGTTCAGCAGAGTTTCGTGGTGATACCGGCCGGCATGCATCACGCCTGTGGCAGCACCAATGGCAGCCGTTGTCTGGTGCTGGACGTGCCCGGCGATCAGTGGGTTTCTCAGTCGTTGGGGGAGCACGCCGACGCCAGCCGTCGCTTGCTCGACAGCGCCGGGCGCTTAGCGCTGGATGCCGGGCAAAGCCAGTTGGTGAGTTGGTTGGCGGGCAGTCCTGTCGGTGACCCGCTGATTGCTCAGCAAGGCGCAGTGCTGTTATTGGCCAGCCTCAACAACGCCAAGCCTGAAGTGGTGGGCGGTCGACGCCTGCCGTATGCCGCGCTGAATGCGCACATCGACCAATACGCGGCTTATCCGCTGCAAGTCGCCGATCTGGCCCGTGTGGCCGGCCTGTCCAGCGCCCGGTTACATGCGCGGTTCGTTGCCGAATGCGGGCAGACGCCGATGGACTACATCCGCAGTCGACGCCTGCACAGGGCGGTGGGATTACTGCGCGATTCGGCGCTGCCCATCGGCGAGATTGCCAGTCGGGTCGGTTACAGTTCTCAGAGCGCGTTCGCCGCAGCGGTATTGCGCGAGTTTGGAGCCTCGCCCGGCAAGTTGCGTCGAGAGGCTGGCGACAAAGAACGCGAGTCTGGCGACAGACATAACCTGACGTTGCGCGATTAAATGTAGCCGCTGACGAAGCCTGCGGCTACAGATACGGCGATGTCTGTCGGCCTGGTTCACTATGTTTATCAAGGATTGCAATGACTCCCCGCTCCGCCCTTGGCGCCCTGCATATCGGCGCACTGATGTTTGGCCTGACCGGTGTGTTTGGCAAACTGGCTGCTGCCTCCCCCGCCGTCATCGTCTTCGGCCGTGCCGCGTTTGCTGTGCTGGCGTTAGCCGTTTTTGCGCGGTTCGCCAGCAATACTCGCTGGCAAAAACTGGAAGCCGCGGACTGGCGCCGGCTGTTGCTCAGCGGCGTGTTGTTGGCCGGGCACTGGGTGAGTTTCTTCATTGCGGTGAAGGTTGCAGGTGTGGCGATCGCAACACTGGGCTTTGCCAGTTTCCCGGCGTTTACGGTGATTCTCGAAGGGCTGATTTTCCGCGAGCGAATTCGCGCCAATGAAATCCTGCTGGTGGTGTTGGTGAGTGTCGGGCTGGTGCTGGTCACCCCAGACTTCGATCTGGCCAGCGGCGCCACCACTGGCTTGCTGTGGGCGGTGGGTTCAGGGTTGCTGTTTGCGTTACTTTCCCTGACCAACCGCGCCAGCTCCGGTCGAATCCCGCCGGTCCAGGCTGCGCTGTGTCAGAACGTGGTGGTCGCACTGTGTCTGCTACCCGTGGCCGCACCGCAGTTGAGCGACGTGCGCGCCATCGACTGGCTATGGATCGGTCTGCTTGGGGTGTTCTGCACCGGTGTCGCTCACAGCCTGTTTGTCGCAAGCCTGGCGGTAATCAAGGCGCGAACTGCCGCCGTAGTGTTCGCCCTGGAACCGGTTTACGGCATCACCATGGCCTGGTTGCTGTTCGATGAAAACCCGACGTTGCGCATGCTGATCGGCGGCGCGTTGATCATCGTGGCAATTGTGGTTTCCAGCCGACTCTCGGGCGGCTCAAGCAAGAAGGCGGTGGCCGCAGAAGCCGCATCTCATTGAGTGCGGTCGTTGTGCCCCAAATCGCGGTCCGGATCGATCTGATCACGGACCCGCTGCTTGAGCACCTTAGCCTCGGGAAAACCACCGTCAGCCTTGCGTTCCCAGATCTGAACTTCGTCACAGAAAATATGAAAGACCCCACCCGTGCCGGGCACCAGCGACACTTTGCCCAAGTCATCACCAAAGGTGCTGAGCAGTTCCTGGGCAAGCCAGGCGGCGCGCAACAGCCATTGGCATTGCGTGCAATAGGTGATGACGATTTCCGGCTTGTGTGCAGTCATGATCGGCGAAATTCCTGAGTCAGAGGGGCGTCGGTATCATAACTGCCTTTTTGTCTTGATTAGCGGCGCAGCATTATCGGATGCCAGCCAACAGATTGCGGGCGGTCTGCTTGAGTGGCTCGTCACCTTCCTTGAGCAACTCGTTGAGCAGTTCGATGGCGCTGTCCAGATCGCCGTCATCGATGCAGGTCTGGGCTTGTTCCAGTTTGCTGGCGCTGCTCGGTTCGGCCGGTTCAAGTTCCAGTGACTGGCCGGGATCGCTGAATTCGCTGAGGAAGGTGTCGTCCAGAGACTGCGATTCCGGCTCCGCGTCCCACTCAAGTTGCGGCTCGTCCAGCGTTGCCTCGTCAGGCATTTCGAATACGTCAGGTAGTTCGTGCAGGTTCGAGGTGAAAGGCGACTCGGCCGGCGCTGGTTCGCTCGATGGTTTTGCAGCGGACCGCGAGTTTTCGAAGGGGCTGATCAAATCCCAACTCGAATCCATCGACAGGTCATCCAGGTTCAACTGGAACTCATCGTTAGGCGCCGCTTCCGGTAGCGAAGCCTTCGGAAAAATGATGGTCACTGCAGTGGCCACCGATGCCGCACTGCTCAGTTTGGGGTAGCGGGCACGGATGTCTTGAAGCTTTTGCGGGTCGAATCCGGCATCACGCAGGTCGTTTTCCTGCGCGTCATAGGCCGGCACGTCTCCTTGTTTACCCAGGATTTCCAGCAACTGCACAGCCAGATCCGTGCGTTGCGGCTCCTTGATCAACGCCTCTCGCAACAAACCGGCTGCTTCGGAAAAACGGCCATAGGCTACATAAATACCGACTCCCTCCAGTACATCGCCTGTTGGCGTCTCTTCTTGCTGCTCGCTTGCCGGTTGCGCCTGTGTAACCGGTTCTGCCGCGCGACTGACCACCGGCTCAGGCCTTGACGGTAAAACAGGTAGAGGCTCGGACAACGCCTGAACCTGTTGTCGTTGACGCCGAATAAACAGCCCCAGCAACAGCAACGCTACCAGCGCCAGTAACCCGAAGATCAGCAGCCAGTTGGTCGACTCAGGTTCTTCAACAACCACCGGCGCTGGCACCACAGCGGTTGGCGCAACCGGCTCTACTACCGGCTGTTGGGCTTCCGCCAATTGAGTTTGCAGTTCGACCAGTTGCTTTTTCTGGCCGGCGATCTGCTCGTCCTGACCCTGAAGTTTCGCATTCAGCTCATTGAGGGTGGCTTGCAGTTGCTGGTTTTGCAGCACGCTGGCAGCCAGTTGTTCGGCGACCGGATCCGTTACGGGTGTAGCGACAGGTTGATCGACGCGAGCAGCAGGCGCCTTCTTGGCCGGTGGCGGTGCAACGTTCGGCTGGGCCGTCGGGAAGGCAGAGGTCTGAGACTCGGCAAGCGGCTCATCACTGACGGGAACAATCCCCGGTGAACCCGGCGGATCGATCAGCACCGTGTACTCGCGCAGCAAGCGCCCGTTGGGCTGATTGAGTTGCACGAGAAAATTCAGGAAGGGTTCCTTGACCGGTTTGCTGGAGCTCACCCGGATCAGGCTGCGATTACCCTTCAGGATCGGGGTGAACTTCAGATCGTTGAGGAAGAACACCCGCTCGACACCGGCGCGGCTGAACTCGTCCGCCGTCGCCAGGCTGACGGACAACTCGCCCTCCTCCAGACCCGCGGCATCCAGCAGTGCGATGTCGGCGCGCAACGGCTGATTCAGTGCCGAATGCAGGGTGATCTCACCCAAGCCTAGCGCGGGCGCCAATGCCGAGTAAGTGACCGCACCACCGGCCAGAAGCAACCTGGCGCAACACCGCAAAACGAACTGCCAACTCTCGAGCATGAGCATCCCTTAAATAACCAGATCCAACCTGTACGCGTTCGCACCAGGGGTACGAACACGATATTGCCGAGTAGTTCTTTATAGTCTGCCCAACGGGAAACCTCAGGAGTCCGGCGTGCGGTTATGCCTCAAGATTTTTCCAGGTTGGCCAGAATGTGTCCGTGGACATGCATGCAGACCTTCAAATCCGCCTCATCAACGCCTTCGAACAACTCACGGCGCAATTGGGTGGCAATCGTTTCGATTTGTTCGATCAAGGGACGAGCTGGCGCGCAGAGGACGATTTTTTTCGCCCGGCGGTCTTCCAGCACCGATTGGCGCTGGACCAGCCCCTGGGTTTCGAGGCTGTCGAGCAGTCGGGCGAGGGTCGGCCCTTCGACGCCGACGCTTTGCGCCAATTCACGTTGAGTCGGGGCACTGTCGAAACGTGCCAGGTGCAGCAGCACCAGCCAGCGCGCCTGGGACAGCCCAAGGCCGGCCAGACGGCGGTCCAGTTCGGCACGCCAGCCGCGCGACATCTGGGCCAGTTGCATGCCAAAGCGGTGTTGATCGGTTAACGGCATAAAAAACTCATGGTTAGACTGAAATAGAGAAAAACTAATTATTAGTCAGCTAAGCATGAGCCTTCGCCAGAGGCAAGGCTTGGTCTGTACTGAATCGTTACATCTATGAGGCGGGTCACTTAAATCTCGAATTCGGACTGCAGCGCCGCCCGGACACAGTACAAAACCCCTTCCGGTACTCTGCCGGCGAACAGTGCGGCGATCTCCGTGACCGGAGGCAGTTCGCCTTCGCCGTCAAGGAACGCATCCTGGATTTCCCCCATCAAGTCTTCGGGCAGATCCAGTGCCTGCTCCAACGAGAGCTGCTGCTTGCCGATCGCTTCGGCGAGCATGGCGTAAACGTTCTTTTCCGAGCATTGCAGCTGACCGGCGATCTGCAACGGCGTCATGCCCGCGCGCGCCAGGGTGATCAGTTCGTGGCGCACGTCGGCCACCACTTTCGGCGCCTCGACCTGGCCACCGAGGACTTTGAGGAAGGCCTCGCCATAACGCTCAAGTTTGCGCGCACCGACACCGCTGACCGTGCCCATTTCCGACAGGGAGGTCGGCTGGCTGCGGAGCATTTCCAACAATGTCGAGTCGGGGAAGATGACGTACGGCGGCACCCCGTGTTCTTCGGCAAGCTTGCGGCGCAGGGCACGCAGCGCTTCCCATTGTTCGCGTTCTTCGCCACGGACCAGTTGGCTGGCCTGGCTCTTGCTGCTTTTGGCCGTGGTTTGCGGTTTGAGGTCGCGACGCAGCTCCAGGGTTACTTCGCCCTTGAGCAGCGGTCGACAGGTGTCGCTCAGGCGCAGGCCTCCGTAGCCTTCGAGGTCGATGTCTGCCAGACCGCGTGCAACCAGCTGTCGAAACAGGGAGCGCCACTCACTCTCGCCCATCGCCTTGCCGACACCGTATACCGACAAGTGCTGATGGCCGAAGCTGCGGACTTTTTCGTTGTCCTTACCCAGTAGCACGTCGACCAGATGACCGACGCCGTAGCGCTGACCGGTGCGGTAGATTGCCGAGAGCGCCTGACGCGCCGGCTCGGTAGCGTCCCAGGTCTGAACGCCATCGACACAGTTGTCGCAATGGCCGCAGGGCTGCGGCATGTCTTCGTCAAAGTAGGCCAGCAACGTTTGACGACGACAGCGGGTTTCTTCGCAGAGCGAGAGCATGGCGTCGAGCTTGTGCTGCTCCAGGCGCTTGTGACGCTCGTCGCCCTCGGAGTTCTGCAGCATCTGCTTAAGCATCACCACGTCTTGCAGGCCGTAAGCCATCCAGGCATCTGCCGGCAGACCGTCACGGCCGCCGCGACCGGTTTCCTGGTAATAGGCTTCAAGCGACTTGGGCAAATCGAGGTGAGCGACAAAACGCACGTTGGGTTTGTCGATGCCCATGCCAAACGCCACGGTGGCCACCATGATCAGGCCTTCCTCGTTGAGGAAGCGCTTCTGGTGATGAGCTCGCGTGTCGTTGGGCAACCCGGCATGGTACGGCAGTGCCGGGAAGCCTTGCTCGCTGAGAAACACCGCCACTTCGTCAACTTTCTTGCGCGACAGGCAATAGACGATGCCGGCATCGCTTCGTCGCTCGGCAAGGAATGCCAGCAACTGCTTGCGCGGCTGTTCCTTGGGCACGATGCGATAGAAAATGTTCGGCCGGTCAAAACTCGACAGGAAACGTTCGGCATCCTGCAAATGCAGGCGGTCGACGATTTCTTCGCGGGTACGTTTGTCGGCGGTGGCGGTCAGGGCGATGCGCGGGACGTTGGGGAACAATTCCGCCAACTGACCCAATTGCAGGTATTCGCGGCGGAAGTCGTGGCCCCATTGGGACACGCAGTGGGCTTCGTCGATGGCGAACAGGGCGATTTCCAGGCTTTGCAGGAAGGCCAGCATGCGCGGCTGAACCAGACGCTCGGGCGCCAGATAAAGCATTTTCACTTCACCGCGCTTGATCCGTGCCGCCAGGTCACGCTGCTGTTCTGCGCTCAGTGTGGAGTTCAATGCAGCAGCAGCAACACCCAGTTCCTCAAGGGTCGCGACCTGGTCGTCCATCAGCGCGATCAGCGGCGACACCACCACTGCCAGGCCTTCGCGCAGCAGCGCCGGCACCTGGAAGCACAAGGACTTGCCACCACCGGTAGGCATCAGCACCAGGGCATCACCGCCACTGGCCACGCGCTCAATGATTGCACCCTGGCGGCCACGAAAACTGTCGTAGCCGAAGATGTCCTTGAGGACGCGTTGAGCCTGTTCGAGCATAAAAACTCCAAAAATCACAAAAACATCCCTGCAAGGCTGGTTCAGAACCACCAAGGCTGCACCGACAAATCGTAAGTGCGCATTGCATGACGCTTCACATTTCAGCCGTGACGCCAGCAGGGCATCACAAAACGCGGGAGTATACCCGAGCCCTGTCCGGCAAAGGGTGCCGCTGATAAGACACGTAAGGACAAACACCGCGCAACCTGTGGGAGCGAGCTTGCTCGCGATGGCGGTAGCACACTCCATATTCAAGTGACTGACTGACCGACCGCTATCGCGAACTAGCTCGCTCCCACAGGGATTGGGTCTGGCTGAGAGGTATCGGCAGTCACAGAATCCCGCATGCAAAAATGCCGCGCGGCTGGCCTGAGTGCTCAAGAAGGCCTAGAATTCCCGCATCTGTTTAATTCCCAAGGTAGCCCTTTAATGTCCTTCGCTGAGCAACTAACCCGCCTGCAAGTCTTCCTCGACGCCGACGAACTGCATGACGAGGCGCTGGACTACGTGGCCGCCCACGGCTACCTCACTGCGCTGTCGATCTGTTCCGAAACCGTTCCCGACCGTGAATGGATCGACGCTCTCTTCGCCGAAGAGCCACATTACGCCGACGATACCGAGCGTGAAGCGATCGAATCCACCCTGCTTGCACTCAAGGCTCACATCGCACGCCAACTGGCGTCCGATGAAGAGTTCGAGCTGCCATGCGACCTGGACCTGGGCGAAGAACCGGATGATTCCGATTTGCGCGGCTGGTGCATCGGTTTCATGGAAGGCGTGTTCCTGCGCGAAGCGGCGTGGTTCGAAACCGCCGAAGACGAAGTCAGCGAAATGCTGCTGCCGATCATGGTCGGTTCCGGTCTGTTCGACGAACAGCCTGAGTTCGAAGACATCGCCAAAGACGCCAACCTGATGGACGACATGATCGTACAGATCCCGGAAGCCCTGACCGCGCTGTACCTGCTGTGCCAGGCGCCAGACGAAAAACCGGCGATCCTCAAGCCACGTCACCACTAAGGTTTTGCCTATGGACAATCCCATAGGCAACCGCTCCCTGATGTTGCGCTACGTGCTGCTGGCCATCGGCTGGCTGAGCGTAGCGCTGGGGGTAATCGGGATTTTCCTGCCGGTGTTGCCCACCACACCCTTCCTGCTGCTGGCGGCCGCCTGCTTCGCCCGCAGTTCGCCGCGTTTCTATCAGTGGCTGGTGGAGCACCCACGGCTTGGACCGTGGATTCGCAACTACCTCGACGGCAACGGCATCCCGCTCAAAGGCAAGGTCTACGCCATCGGCGTGATGTGGGTGAGCATACTGCTTTCCTGCTACCTGGTGCCTCTGCCTTGGGCGCGCGGGTTCATGCTGACCAGTGCGGTGCTGGTGACGATCTACATCCTCAAACAGAAAACCCTGCGCAAGCCCTGATCGTCCTGATCGTTCCCACGCGGAGTGAACTGACCCCCAAAGGTTGAACACAACCTTTGGGGGTGTCATGGGTAAGTACACAGAGCAAGTAAAACTGGCAGCAGTGCAGGACTACTGTTCCGGTAGCGCGGGTTTGAGGGATGTGGCAC
>NZ_VOBI01000012.1 GCF_008369325.1 Pseudomonas sp. ANT_H12B
ACCCGCGCTACCGGAACAGTAGTCCTGCACTGCTGCCAGTTTTACTTGCTCTGTGTACTTACCCATGACACCCCCAAAGGTTGTGTTCAACCTTTGGGGGTCAGTTCACTCTGCGTGGGAACGATCAACAATCCCGCCGTTGAGAATTCCTGCCAATTGACGCCCAACCCCCGCCCATGCTCTCCTACACGCCTTGTTACGGGTGCCCTTCACAGGGTGAAACGGGAAACCGGTGAATCATGTGCTTTACTCAAAGCCATGTCAGTCCGGTGCTGCCCCCGCAACGGTAAGCGAGCGGAGAATCGAATCCACTGTGCCAGCAGTTCGGCATGGGAAGGTGATTCTTGCAGGTTTCGGCTTTAGCCCAAGCCCCTCGTGAGCCCGGAGACCGGCCCGCAACACATAGATAACAAACCCGCGGTGGGCGGGCGCTGTTTGAATCTCTGCGTGCCCGATTCGCAGGGTTTTCATGCGCTCAATTCACCCACTGACAGACCAGAGGGAAGCGCCATGTCGATCATCAGCAGCACCGGCAGCAACACCGATAAGAGCAGCGCCAGCACTACCACGACCCTGACCCAACGCCTGAGCGCCGCCGCGTGTGCGTCGATCCTTGGCGCGTGCCTGGTGTATTTTGCCGGTTTCTCGCACATCGAAGCAGTACACAACGCCGCGCACGATACCCGTCACAGCTCCGCGTTCCCGTGCCATTGAGACCTGCCGACATGATCAAGCGTATTGCGCAAACCGCAGGTTTCACCGGGCTGCTGGCCGCCCTGTTGCTGACCCTGCTGCAAAGTTTCTGGGTGGCTCCGCTGATTTTGCAGGCCGAGACTTACGAAAAGTCCGAGCCAGCCGCTGTTGAAGTTCACGAACACGCCGCGGGTGCTGTCGCCGCTCACTCCCACGATGGCGAAGCCTGGGAACCGGAAGACGGCTGGCAGCGCGTGCTGTCGACCACAGGTGGCAACCTGGTGGTTGCCGTGGGTTTCGCCCTGATGCTCGCCGGCCTCTACACCTTGCGCGCCCCGACCAAAACCTCTCAGGGCCTGCTCTGGGGTCTGGCCGGTTACGCAACGTTTGTGCTGGCACCGACCCTCGGCCTGCCGCCTGAACTGCCAGGCACTGCTGCTGCTGATCTGGCGCAACGGCAAATCTGGTGGATCGGCACTGCTGCCTCCACTGCGGTCGGCATTTCACTGATCGTGTTCAGCCGCCATTGGCTGATGAAAGCCCTCGGCGTGGCAACTCTGGCCGTTCCTCATGTGATCGGCGCGCCGCAACCGGAAGTGCATTCGATGCTCGCTCCGGAAGCGCTGGAAGCACAGTTCAAAATCGCTTCGCAGTTGACCAACGTAGCGTTCTGGCTGGCCCTGGGGCTGATCAGTGCCTGGTTGTTCCGCCGCAAAAGCGATGGCCAATATCACGCATGACTGATACCCGCACAGTGCCGACGTTAGTGGTCGGCCTGGGCTGCCAGCGCGGCTGCCCTGTCAGCACGCTGCGGGCGCTGCTCGATCAGGCGTTACAGGCTCACAAAATCGAACTTCACCAGATCAAGGCCTTGGCCAGCATTGATCTGAAGCGCAACGAGCCTGGCCTGATCGAACTGGCTGAACAGCTTGGGTTACAAATGATGTATTTCAGCAGCGAACAATTGGCCGGTTATCAAACGCAACTCAGCCACCATTCGGACATCGCGTTCGAACGCACCGGCTGCTACGGCGTGGCGGAAAGCGCCGCTCTGGCCCTCGCTGAACAGCTGGCCCAGGCACCGGCAAAACTGCTGATTTTGCGACAAAAATATGCCCAGGCCACCTTGGCATTGGCCGGCGCGGCCTGAAATCCCCAATAATCCCGCCTTCGATCATGAGCAATATTCATCTGAAGCCTTGCCCAGCCCCCTTTTTTGACAGGAAACGACATGACCGTCTACTTCATTGGCGCAGGTCCTGGCGACCCCGAACTGATCACCGTCAAAGGCCAACGGCTGATCCGCAGCTGCCCGGTGATCATTTATGCCGGCTCTCTGGTGCCCGCCGCTGTGCTAGATGGACATTGCGCCGAACAGGTGGTCAACAGTGCCGAACTGCACCTGGAACAAATCATCGAGCTGATCAAAGCCGCCCACGCCAACGGCCATGACGTGGCCCGGGTACACTCCGGCGATCCGAGTCTTTACGGCGCCATTGGCGAGCAGATTCGCTACCTGCGCGAACTCGACATCCCTTTTGAAATCATTCCTGGCGTCACGGCCACTGCGGCCTGCGCCGCACTGTTGGGCGCCGAGCTGACGTTACCCGACGTGTCGCAAAGCGTGATCCTGACCCGCTACGCCGACAAAACCGCGATGCCCGCCGGCGAAGAGCTGGGCAGCCTGGCGCAGCACGGGGCGACTATGGCGATTCATCTGGGGGTCAATCATCTGGAGAAGATCCTGGCCGAATTGCTGCCGCATTACGGCGCGGATTGCCCGATCGCGGTGATTCACCGGGCGACCTGGCCGGATCAGGATTGGGTGGTCGGGACGTTGGCCGATATTGCCGAGAAGGTCGAGGCGAAGGGGTTTCGCCGTACCGCGTTGATTCTGGTGGGTCGCGTGCTGGGCAGTGACCACTTCAGCGAATCATCGTTGTACCGCGCGGGGCACGCGCATCTCTTCCGACCCTGATCGTTCCCACGCAGAGCGTGGGAACGATCAAACGCGCAGCATGGAAACGATCAAAAAAAACGGCGCTCACGGGGCGCCGTTTTTTTATGTCTGCAGCGAACACCTTACTTAGTAGTAGGCGTTTTCTTTCTGCGTGTGGTCGGTGACGTCACGAACACCCTTGAGCTCGGGAATGCGCTCGAGCAAGGTGCGCTCGATGCCTTCGCGCAAGGTAACGTCTGCCTGGCCACAGCCCTGGCAACCCCCGCCGAACTTCAGTACGGCAATGCCGTCTTCGACCACATCGATCAGGCTGACCTGACCGCCGTGGCTCGCCAGCCCCGGGTTGATCTCGGTTTGCAGGTAGTAGTTGATGCGCTCGTTGATCGGGCTGTCGGCATTGACCATCGGTACTTTGGCGTTTGGCGCCTTGATGGTCAGCTGGCCGCCCATACGGTCGGTGGCGTAGTCGACTACCGCGTCGTCCAGGAAGGCTTCGCTGAACGAATCGATATAAGCGGTGAAGCTTTTCAGCCCCAGCGCCGTGTCTTCAGGTTTTTCTTCGCCCGGCTTGCAGTAGGCAATGCAGGTTTCGGCGTACTGGGTGCCAGGCTGGGTGATAAAGACGCGGATGCCGATGCCCGGGGTGTTCTGCTTGGAGAGCAGATCAGCCAGGTAATCGTGGGCGGCGTCGGTAATGGTAATAGCGGTCATGGAAACTCCTCGCAGGCTTGGGCGCAGTTTACGCCAATCATCGCGCCGTACAAAGTCCTAGTATTTTTGTCGGGAAAGCACCCGCTCGCCACGACCGAACAATTCCTCGCCGATCCAGTCTTTGTCAACCCAGTATTTAAAGCCACCAATAGCCTCAGATCACCGCAAATCCCCGTGGGAGCGGGCTTGCCCGCGATAGCGGTGGATCAGTCGCTACCAGTGGTGAGAGTGAAGGTCCCATCGCGGCAAGCCCGCTCCCACAGTGGTTCGTTGGTGTCCCTGAATTGGGACACCCGCCAAACATCAAAGCTCGATCAAAGATTCTCGTACCGGTTCATGTCCAGCACGCCCTCTTCCACCGGGTCGGTCTGGTGCACGTACCGGCTCAGGTCGTGGAAGTAAAACCAGAACTGCGGATGGCTGCGGCGAATGCCCCAGCGCTCCACGATCTTCTCGAAGCGGTGGGCGTCCTTGGCGTTTTCCATTGCATCAACGAACGCCGGCACTTGCTCGGCCGGAATATTGAACATGAAGTTCGGGTAACTGCTGAGTACACCCGGAAAAATGGTGATCGTGTCCAGTCCCGGCTGATAACGCAGCGATTCACCGAGCAGGAACGCCACGTTGCTGTGAGCGCGGTTGCGCAACAGGCTATAGACCTCGCGCTTGCCACTCGTGGTTTCAATTCGCAGCAGGGTGGCTTCCGGCAACTGATCGATAACCTTCAGCCCGGCGGCCGGACGTGACGTCAGGCGACTCAGAGCCTGCTCGGCACTCTGCAAGGCCGGGTCGATGTTCGGCCGCGAACAATAGGCCCCGTCGCAGCGATTGATCGGATCGGGCCTGGCGTCGAGCTCACCGTAACGGGCCAGCAACTGCATGGCGAAGTCGCGCTTGGGATCCTTTTCGTCCAGTACCAGCGCCGTAGGCTTGTCGTTGTCGATGGACTCGTAATCCATCCACATCTTGAACTTGCCACCGCTCTGGTACCAATCGTCGAGGTAATCGTCCCTGGAATCGGCGGGCATCAGGCGCAGGAAGTTTTGCTCGGCGCCGTTACGAATCAGGTCGAAGTACAGGCGCGTCTGGGCCTGATGGGAGACGTTGCCGAAGACATCGAAGTCGACCGCCAGCTGGTAATACGTACGCTCCAGCAGCGGGTAGTCGAACAACCACATCGTTTGCGGCACGTCACCGATCAGGCCCTTGCTCACCGAGGCGCTGTCGAAGTGCCGGAAGATCGTCAGCAAGGCGTTGTCGTTACCGGCCCACAAGGTCGACCAGCTCGGCGCCGGCACATCGGCGTAACTGTCGCGGCGCAGCGCTTCGTACTCGTTGCGCTTGTCGCGGTAGTCGTGCCACAGGCTCAGGACGCTGCCGACATCGTCATTCTGTCCCGGCATCGCCAGCAACGGTGTGGCCTGGCCACGGTAGTTCGGGTCGGTGATATAGAGATCGTGTTCAGGCGCCTGGAACAGCGCCCAAAAGTTGTCGCGAATAACGTCAGTGGCGATCTGGCCACGACAGACCGGGCCACGAATAAAGGTACGCACGAAGTACTCGGCGTTATCGAGCATGAACTGATAACGCGCCTGGGCCGGGATCGCCTCGAATGTGGTGAACGGATTGGCCCGGCGTTCCGGCCCATACCCCGGCAAGGCGTAGACCTGCCAGTTGCCGCTATAAAAGAGGCTTTTGATCCGCGCCATCTTCGCCGCGCTCAGCGGATAGGTGATGTGGGTTTTCTGCACAATCACGCCTTGCACCGGCCACAAACGGTAATACACCTGAGTACCAGGATCGTCGTTCGGGCGGCGGGTATTGATCAGATCGATAGGTTGCCCGGTCGGGGTTCGGGAACGTACCCATTGGAAGAAGTGCCCCGGCTCGTCATCCTTGAAGTAGATATGAGCGAGAAACCAATGCTCGAACAACCAGCGCCCCACCAGGCTTTGCCGGGCACCGGGGCATTGAGCAGGTTTTCCCACTGCACCACTTGCAAGGCTTCTTTAGCGGAAGGCACCAAACCTTGCTCATCGATCGGCGCGCCGGAGGCCAGCCAGCGTTGCAGCGTCTGATATTGCTGGTCGGTCAGGCCGGTGACTGCCAGCGGCATGCCTTCTTTCGGATGCGCGCTGGCGTAGCCGTCGAACTCCGCCGGCATGGCGCAGGTGTTTTCCCGATTCAGTCCCAGAACGATGTCTTGGGGCAACTTGGCATTGGGCTGCAACGGAGTTTGGTGGCCCAGCTCCAGCATTCGCGCCATCAGTGCTGCTTGGCTGCCCTGTGCATCGAGCACCGAATAGAAACCCTTCTGCTGCCAGGCTGGCTTGCCAAAGGCGTCATGAAACAGCCGGGTCGGCGCCGCGGCCACACTGCGTTCGCCATCGTAGACCGGGACTGTGGTGGCGCCACGGGCCGCACCTTCGCCGCTGCCCAGGTTGAGCTGACAGGCGGAGTCGTAGCAGGCGTGGCAGGCCACACACTTTTCAGTGAAAATCGGTTGTATGTCGCGGGTATAGGAAATTTCGGGACTTTGCCCAGCGGCGCCCCAGCTTGAAAGCAGCAAAAAAATACTGATGACAATGCGATACGACATGTCCCTAGTCCCAAATCCTGAAAAACGCCGCGATTCTACCGGTCCGGCTCCCGCACCAACATGAATGATATTCATGCAAAACCGCGACATGCTCTAACACCGCGCAGGTTTGCTATTATCCCGCCCCTTCGTCATGGTCTTTCCGAGTAGTCCAAATGTCCGATCGCAGTGTTCGCCTTCAAGCTCTCAAGCACGCCCTCAAAGAGCGCATCCTGATTCTCGACGGCGGCATGGGCACGATGATCCAGAGCTACAAGCTCGAGGAGCAGGATTACCGCGGCAAACGCTTCACCGATTGGCCGAGCGATGTCAAAGGTAACAACGATCTGTTGATCCTGACGCGCCCGGATGTGATCGGTGCAATCGAGAAAGCCTATCTCGACGCCGGTGCCGATATTCTGGAAACCAACACCTTCAACGCCACCCAGGTTTCCCAGGCCGACTACGGCATGCAGGAACTGGCGTACGAGTTAAACGTAGAAGGCGCACGCCTGGCACGCAAGGTGGCCGACGCCAAGACCCTGGAAACCCCGCACAAGCCGCGCTTCGTCGCCGGCGTCCTCGGTCCGACCAGTCGTACCTGCTCGCTGTCGCCAGACGTGAACAACCCCGGCTACCGCAACGTGACTTTCGATGAACTGGTGGAGAACTACACCGAGGCCACCAAAGGCCTGATCGAAGGCGGTGCCGACCTGATCCTGATCGAAACCATCTTCGACACCCTGAACGCCAAAGCTGCCATCTTCGCCGTGCAAGGGGTTTTCGAAGAGTTGGGCATCGAACTGCCGATCATGATCTCCGGCACCATCACCGACGCCTCCGGCCGTACGCTGTCCGGCCAGACCACCGAAGCCTTCTGGAACTCCGTGGCCCACGCCAAGCCAATCTCGGTCGGCCTGAACTGCGCCCTCGGCGCCAGCGAATTACGCCCGTACCTGGAAGAGCTGTCGAACAAGGCCGGCACCCACGTTTCGGCGCACCCGAACGCTGGCCTGCCAAACGAATTCGGCGAGTACGACGAACTGCCGGCGGAAACCGCAAAAGTCATCGAAGAATTCGCCCAAAGCGGCTTCCTGAACATCGTCGGTGGTTGCTGCGGCACCACGCCTGGCCACATTGAAGCCATTGCAAAAGCCGTGGCCGGTTATGCACCGCGTGAAATACCGGAGATTCCGAAGGCCTGCCGCCTGTCGGGCCTGGAACCGTTCACCATCGATCGCAGCTCATTGTTCATCAACGTCGGCGAGCGGACCAACATCACCGGCTCCGCAAAATTCGCCCGTCTGATCCGTGAAGACAATTACACCGAAGCCCTGGAAGTCGCCCTGCAACAGGTCGAAGCCGGTGCCCAGGTGATCGACATCAACATGGACGAAGGGATGCTCGATTCGAAGAAGGCCATGGTGACCTTCCTCAATCTGATTGCCGGTGAACCGGACATCTCGCGCGTCCCGATCATGATCGACTCCTCCAAGTGGGAAGTGATCGAAGCCGGCCTCAAATGCATCCAGGGCAAGGGCATCGTCAACTCCATCAGCATGAAGGAAGGCGTCGAGCAGTTCATTCATCACGCCAAACTGTGCAAGCGCTACGGCGCCGCCGTCGTCGTGATGGCCTTCGATGAATCCGGTCAGGCCGACACCGAAACGCGCAAGAAAGAAATCTGCAAACGCTCCTACGACATCCTGGTCAACGAAGTCGGCTTCCCGCCGGAAGACATCATCTTCGACCCGAACATCTTCGCCATTGCCACCGGCATCGAAGAACACAACAACTACGCTGTGGACTTCATCAACGCCTGTGCCTACATCCGCGACGAACTGCCGTACGCGCTGACCTCCGGTGGCGTGTCCAACGTGTCGTTCTCGTTTCGTGGCAACAACCCGGTGCGCGAGGCGATTCACTCGGTATTCCTGCTGTATGCGATCCGCAACGGCCTGACCATGGGTATCGTCAACGCCGGTCAGCTGGAGATCTACGACCAGATCCCGACCGAGCTGCGTGACGCCGTGGAAGATGTGGTGCTCAATCGCACCCCGGAAGGCACCGACGCCCTCCTCGCCATTGCCGACAAGTACAAAGGTGACGGCAGCGTCAAGGAAGCCGAGACCGAGGAATGGCGCGGCTGGGACGTCAACAAGCGTCTGGAACATGCGCTGGTCAAAGGCATCACCACGCACATTGTTGAAGACACCGAAGAATCCCGTCAGTCGTTCGCCCGCCCGATCGAGGTGATCGAAGGCCCGCTGATGTCCGGCATGAACATCGTCGGCGACCTGTTCGGCGCCGGCAAAATGTTCCTGCCGCAGGTGGTGAAATCCGCCCGCGTGATGAAACAGGCCGTGGCCCACTTGATCCCGTTCATCGAACTGGAAAAAGGCGACAAACCGGAAGCCAAGGGCAAGATCCTGATGGCCACGGTAAAAGGCGACGTGCACGACATCGGCAAGAACATCGTTGGTGTGGTGCTGGGCTGTAACGGCTACGACATCGTCGACCTCGGCGTGATGGTGCCGGCCGAAAAAATCCTGCAGGTGGCCAAGGAGCAAAAGTGCGACATCATCGGCCTGTCCGGCCTGATCACCCCTTCGCTGGATGAAATGGTCCACGTGGCCCGCGAGATGCAGCGTCAGGATTTCCACCTGCCGCTGATGATCGGCGGTGCGACTACGTCCAAGGCCCACACCGCGGTGAAGATCGAGCCGAAATACAGCAACGACGCAGTGATCTACGTCACCGACGCCTCCCGCGCCGTGGGCGTGGCGACACAGTTGCTGTCCAAGGAATTGAAACCCGCGTTCGTCGAGAAGACCCGTCTGGAATACATCGAGGTCCGTGAGCGTACTGCCAATCGCAGCGCTCGCACCGAACGCCTGAGCTACCCGGCCGCCATCGCCAAGAAGCCGCAGTTCGACTGGAGCGCTTACACGCCGGTCAAACCGACCTTCACTGGCGCCAGGGTGCTGGACAATATCGATCTCAAGGTTTTGGCCGAGTACATCGACTGGACGCCGTTCTTCATCTCCTGGGATCTGGCCGGCAAGTACCCGCGCATCCTTCAGGACGAAGTGGTCGGTGAAGCCGCCACCGCGTTGTTCGCCGATGCCCAGGAAATGCTCGCCAAACTGATCGACGAGAAGCTGATCAGTGCCCGTGCGGTGTTCGGTTTCTGGCCGGCCAACCAGGTGCGCGACGATGACATCGAAATCTACGGCGATGACGGCAAGCCATTGGCCAAGCTGCATCACCTGCGCCAGCAGATCATCAAGACCGACGGCAAACCGAACTTCTCCCTCGCCGACTTTGTTGCACCGAAGGACAGCGAAGTCACCGACTACGTAGGTGGTTTCATCACCACTGCCGGCATCGGCGCTGAAGAAGTGGCCAAGGCGTACCAGGATGCTGGCGACGATTACAACTCGATCATGGTCAAGGCGCTGGCCGACCGTTTGGCCGAGGCCTGCGCCGAGTGGCTGCACCAGCAGGTACGTAAAGAACACTGGGGTTACGCCAAGGACGAGACGCTGGACAACGAGGCGCTGATCAAAGAGCAATACACCGGTATCCGTCCTGCTCCGGGCTACCCGGCGTGCCCGGACCATACCGAGAAAGGCACGCTGTTTGCCCTGCTCGACCCTGAGGCCAGCGAAATGCAGGCCGGGCGCAGCGGCGTGTTCCTCACCGAACATTACGCGATGTTCCCGGCAGCCGCGGTCAGCGGTTGGTATTTCGCTCACCCACAGGCGCAGTATTTTGCCGTGGGCAAGATCGACAAGGACCAGGTGCAGAGCTACACCTCGCGCAAAGGTCAGGAGTTGAGCGTGACCGAGCGGTGGTTGGCGCCAAACCTCGGGTACGACAACTAAGCTGCCACTGGACACCTTGTAGAAGCATGCGGGCGACGATCCGCATGCTTCTACAAAAGCAGTTCAGGCGCGTGAGTTAAATGCCCTCAACCTCATTTCGTGACAGCTCGATCATCTTGCTGTTACGCGCAGCCGCAAGCTCAAAAAGCTTTACCATCAGCGCGGCATCGTCCGCGTCCGCAACCTCCTCGGACATATCAGCCTCATCGAGTTTCCTGAATACTTCCGGATATTTTTCCTTGAGGTAATCCACCCAGTAATCACGCTGGATCAGGTCTTCAAAAAACCCATCGCTACGTTCGGCATTGATCACCTCGAGGCGAGCGTCGGCCAGTTGCTGGGGTGAGACACCCGAGGCATAGGTCATGTGTTTCGGTTGCCCGGGCAGTTCCAGACCGTCGCTCCACCCGCCTGTCAGACCGATTCGATAACCCAGGCGCACTTCTGCCTGATCCTGACCGTTGCGGACAGCCGCTTTCGTCGCCAGGTCGTCTACCTTGTCCAGCCGGAAAAGTTGCCTCGACAACTTCAATAGCGCTTCCCCCTTCAGCGCCAGTCGCCCGGCAGGAATGTCGAGCAAGGCGTTGTGTGTGAACACCTTGCTTTCCAGCCCGCTGAACGTGAGGATTCGGCCATCAACACAGGTGCCATGGGTACTCGAACTGGCGAACAGGATTTCCCTGAGTTCGGAATTGCTGGCAGCGGCATCCATGACAATCCACACCCGGCGTGTCAGATCGGCATTCGCCACCCTGAATTCGCGCGTGTCCTGCAATCGCGACAGTAGATGAAAGAACGCAGCGTTGTCGGGTTCCGTCGCAAGCTGATCCCAGATTTGCGTTCTGGAAGCCAACTGCTCGGGAGTAGCGTTGGCTAACCACGGCGCTTTCTGCGCGGAGTCCGGCACCTCATCAGGCAGCGTCTCATCGGACTCGACGCTTTCACTTTCACTTGCGGCCTCACCCTCAGCTTCCTCAAACAACTCGTCGAGATCAGAGCGCGACAGCCCCAGGACCGTATCGCGCTCACCTGTCTCGCGGTAATCCCTGAGTTGCTCAAGGCTCTCTCGCGTCAAGTTGAAGTTGTCGCTCAGGTCAGTACCGGCCATCAACACATCGTGACTGCCATCAAGGGCCCTTGAAGGAATGGACGTGATGTCGTTACTACTGAGGTTCAGCGTTCTCAGGCTGGACGCATCCAGCACACCTTCCGGCCAGTCGGTCAGACTGTTGTTGCGCAGATCGAGCGTCTCAAGCCGCTCGAAACTGCCGGCATCGAAGGCGTCCAGCTCGTTGTAGCTCAGATCCAGCCATTGCAACCGTCCCAGCCGGCTCAATGAGGCATACAACGGCTCAGCGTCACTCAACATGTTGCTAGATAGCTCCACCCTTTCTAGTGTGTTCATGAACTGGACCTGCTCAGGGATCGTTTCTAGGTCATTGCCACTAAGCTCCAGGGTTTTCACCTGAGTAAAAGCCTTCAGAAAACCATCAGAGCCCTGGGCGGACAGCCGCACACCGGTCAGATTCAAGGTGCTTACATGAGAGAACTCCGCCGGCAGTTCGGGAAGATCGCCGAGTAACAGTCCGTTCAGACTCAAGACATGATCCGCGACACCCTCTCCCACGAGCAGGCCTTCGCGCCAGCACTCGATAATTCGTAAGGCACCAAGCCTGCGACTTTCGGCCGACACTATCCATCCAGTACCGTGCGACTCCCGCGTAAACAGCCAGCCATTCAGCCGGCGCGTCAGCGTTTCGCAAGATTGCTCCCACCCTACCAACCGCTCACCGATCTGCACGTCAGTAGCCCCGCCCCCGCGCAGTCGCTCAATCGCTTGCAAGGCTTCATCGTCCGCGAGTTTTGGATTCAACTGTTGCAGGCGTTTTGCAAAATGCGCGGAGCCTTCGCCCACAGGAGCTTCGGGTAGTGGCAGCAAAAGGCGTGCGAGTGAAAAGCCGCTTTCGGTCGGCGGGAAGTTTGGCGGCACTTCATCCAGAGCAAATCTGCCTAGCGTGCCGGCTGGCAGGCCTTTTGCTATCTCGATCCGCCGCCAAGCCGTTTCCAGATATGCCACGGATTGTGCAGTCAACGGCGCACCGGTGAGATCAGTTTTGAGCAGCACATCATCCTGAAGCACTGAATCCGGCAACGAAGTAATCTTGCTGTCACGTAAATCCAGCCAAGCCAGCTCCGTCAGATCTTGCGTTCCCGCCGGCCACTCGTGCAGCTCTGTTCCCCTTAGACTCAGCGCCTTGAGACGCTTCATGCCGCTGACATCAAGCGTATTGAGCGGGTTGTTGCGCAAATCCAGATATTCGAGGGAGGACAAACCGGCAAGACCTTCCTGGACCGCAGGGCCGGATACAATCCGGTTATCCGAGAGATCCAGACGGGTCAACTTTACCAAGTCACCAGACGCAATCGGCACTTCGGTCAGGCCATTGCGGCTCAGGTCGAGTGTGTGCAGCTCGGTAAATCCGCGAATAAAGCCTTGCAGCTGTCCGGCAGTAGTTTGTGTCCCTGTCAAATACAAGGTTTGTACATGCGCAAAGGCGCCATCGGGCAACTCGGGGAGCGATTGCAATTGCAAATTCGGCAACTCGAGCACCGAGGCGTCAGCCGTCGCAACGTAGCGTTTGAAGGCGCCGTTACGCCAACAGGCTTTCAGGGAGATTGTCGCCATTGATCGCTTGACGACCTCCTCAACGTCCAGCTCCAACTGCATCGCCTGCCTGGTCCATTGATGAAGTTGCCGATCAAGCAATTGATACTGCTCACTCAAGGCGTCCACTGCCTCGAACCTTGCCTCGGCGCCCTGCCATTGCTCGAAAAAACGGCCAGGCAAGGTGTTGATGGTCTCACCGAGACCCTCGCCAAGGCGTCGCAGTTCAGCCTCGGAATAATCTCTGACCATCTCTTCCCGATCGAGAAAATGTTGTGGTCGACTTTTGAGGTATTCATAAGCCGGTTTGAAGTTCTCGCGGGAAAAATTCGACCATTCCAGAGACAACCCGGACCACAGTTGTTCATGTCCCTCGTACATGGCGCGGGGTAATGTGCTGATTCCCGTGCCTTTCAGGTTCAGCTGCTCAAGGTTTGGCAATTCGAGAATACCGGCCGGCCATTCCCGCAGTCCGCTTGCCGTTATTCCCAGCCTGCGCAGGTTGCGCAAACCGCTCAGATCGAAAGCCACCGGGGCGTAACCGGGTAAATAGACGCTGAGCTCTTCAAGATGGGTCAACTTGCTCAGTTTCGCCGGCATCTGCGCTGCGAAAGGCTCGGCCGAATACAGGCTCAGACTCTTGAGACGCTGCATCCCGGCCAACGCGTCGGGTACATCAGTGAAGCCGCTTCCGGTCGCATTTATCCGCAGACGTTCTACCTGGGGGAAGTTCTCTAACAGCGCACCGATACTCGCATCAGTGATAAAGCGTCCGCGCATACTCAACTCGCGAACATGTGAGAAATCCGCTGACAGCGCAGGTATAGGGTCATCGCAAGTCAGGTCGAGCCAACTGAAACGCGGCTGCTCCTCGGCCAGCGGTGAATTTCGCCAGCACTCCTTGATGTTACGAGCGACTGAAGCCCTGCCTCCGAGCATGGACTCCAAAACAGGCTGCGCCCCCGATTCACCAACCCACGGATCGAGCGTCGATTGAAGCTGCTCCCACTCACGCATACGCGTCTGCAAATGGCTGAAAATCTGCGCGTCGGTTTTCCCCGCACGCAACTGCTTGAGAATAAACCCGCTGGCCTGCTGATCGGAAAGTCCCGGATAGACATCCCGCACGCGAGTCACCAGCGAAGGATTTATGCCTTGTCCGCGCCCGCTGGCGTAGTACCCCAGCGTGCGTTCTGTCACACGAACCGGCGGTTTGAATGCCTTGCTGCCGCCCTTTCGTTTCTCCAGTCGCTGTGCCAGTTCAGCGCGATGTCCGATTGCCGAGTCGATGACTGCAGTTTGCAGATCGGCACGTTGGCTGACGTGAGGAACCCCCAACGACTGACGTGATTCATCGGGTAAGGCATGCATGATCGAGGTGAAAAAGTTGTCGCCACTCGCAGGGACACCATTGAGTTCCTCTCCGCGCTCATCAAACGCCTGATAGACCGCCCCCTTTTTGACGACATACTTGCGGCTCGCGGCGTTGTCGCTGCCAATGCCATCAATCAAGGGGCCGGTGATGTGGCCGTCACGGATTTCCAGGCGCACGTTGTCGGACCAGCCCGGCAGTTTTTCCAGAGCATGCAATGCAAGCCACTTGCTGTCAGCCGACCCCCCACTCTTCATGTGCAGACCGGCAAACGCCTGATCCGCTCGCCCCTGTTGTGCATACCAACGGGCCTCCTCAAGGATTCGAAGAGGGATTCGACGAGTCGTTTTCAGGCGTGTGAGTTCCTCGGCACTGGCATCCAGCAAAACCCTCTGCGCCGCGGACTCGCCAAGCCCCGGACAGGCTCGTTGTAGCCTGTTGATGAATGGGTCACTGCTGATCTGTTCGCTGGCTTCAACCAGCCCAAGGTCAGCGGCGAACAACTGCATGGCATCAGCCAGTTCAGGTGACGGAGGTAAATGATCAAGGTGCATTTTGCGCAAGGCGTTGTCATTGATACCCACGGCATCGGCAACCTTGAGCAGTTGCTCGTCTGTCAGCGCCTCGGTCACATGCCCCATGCGCCGCAGCAGCGTCAAGCGGTCCCACTGCAATGGACGCTCCAGCGTATGACGCCAGGCCCCGTGGCCGTTATGCTCAAGTATGGGCTGATAGGCAGCTGTGTCGGTGGGATGTTTGATGCGCCATTTTTTCAGTGAGTCATCGAAGGTTGTTTCATAGACCTTACCGTTCTGTCGGATGCAGGTCTTGCCGTTTACCTGAAATTGCCCCAGTGCGTCAGGGGCGGCGTCGCGATCCGGAACGACTTCATGCTCATAAGCCTCAAGATCCGGTTTCCACAATCGGCTTTCGCCATTGGGCAGCGTGACGGGCTCCAGGCTTTCGATCACGGGTTCGGGTTTCACCGCCGTCAGTTTGCCAACCCCTTTGCCCACGCCCGCCATCACTGCGATGAACGCAAGGTTTTCCGCCACGTCGATCAGATGCGCCTTGGCGGCTGTGCGATCGCCCTCGCTCCACTCGATCGCCCCCTCGAGGGATTCATAAAGCAGCTGCCCGGCCATCACCGTGATCATGATCTCGCCCAGCACCGGTACGAACATCGACACCATGTTCAATCCCAGCATGCCGATTTCCAACAGATGATTGAGCTTCTCCGCGCGTACTCGCGCATCGACATCGGCCGTAGGGACCGCGTGGCTGCGCGCATCGGCGATGACCTTGGCGCGGTTTTGTTCAAAGAGATAGGTCCAGAGATCGGTGTTGGCGGACCAGATGCCGGCAACCCCTTCACGATTGATACCGAAAGGATTGAGGTAAGGATCATCGACTGCCTCCAGCTTGGCCCGGGGCTCAGGTGGCAATTCTTTGATGCGGGTGATGGTCGAAAACGGCGGAATGAGCTGGGCGACTTTCACCCAGATGGAGCGCAAGGGATCAGACGGAGAATCTGCGGCTTTACGGGTGAACTGGCTGAAGTAAAAAGGACGGTCGGCGTAGGCCACGAACTGGCTGAAAAAACGTTGGTGAGCAGTCGGCCCCTCATCGCCGGATGGCGATGTATCGCGGAGCGTAAACTGGCGCTTGAATTCATCGCGCCACTGCGCGGTCGTGTAGCGTTTGAGCGGGTGCTGCGGATCATGCGGAACGTAGACAATGAAATCACTGGTATAGCGGAATTGCTCACTGATACTAAAAACCACGCAGCCCGTCATCCTGCGCTTCATCAAACTCAGGTCGCGAAACCAGACTTGCTTATCACCCAGTCGTGGATGGACTTCACCGTTAATGATCGACAGGATCATTGTGTAGTCTTCGGGCTCGATATCCTTTTTCAGCAGGGCGAGTTCGGCAGCCGCCCGCAATGCCGTTTTTTGACTGGTCATGAATTGCTGGCGCAGTGTCGTATCCGCCTGCGCATCCGCAGGCTGTAAAAACGCCTTCACGCAGGTTTGATATTGCGCGCCGATATCCAGGGTGCGACAGAGGGACAAGAACTGCCTGACCGTCATATTGACGTTAACGTTCTGAAACGTACCGGGAGTCGATGTTTCTACAACGAATCCGGAGTTGCGATGGAAGGCGCCTTCCTCGCACTCGGACGCTTCAAAGTTATGCAAAGAAGCCTGTAGCAGCGAAAGTTTCATGACCTCGAAGTTGGCAATTTCAATTTCAAGATCACCGATTTCCAGTGGTCGCCTCAGACACACAAAGGTCTTGTTGACATCCACTTCTACGCCGAGCTGATCCTTCAGCGCCTGATTCAGTCGTGGATGCGCGAAGGTGTCGATGTCCTCAAGTGTCGACATCGTTTTGTCCAGCAGAGTCTGGGCAGTAAAACTGGCGGTGAAACTTTCCCTCAATGCCTGCTGTTGCGCGATAGAGGCGCGCAAGTACCAGTCTGGCAGGCGCGTGCCGGTCTCTTTCAGCGCGGCACGCCTTTCGGGCGTAGCATGGATCAGCCAGTCGGGAGACATCTGTTTAAGCAGGTCGCCATGAATGCTGGTTTTTTCCGGGGGAGTGGTGGACATGTGGTTGCTCCTGACAAGTGGAGCGACAGAACACCATTTCAAGCGGCAGCATCTGCGGTACATAGTTATTGCGTGAACGCCGGTTTGTTACCAACGGCTTCGATCGCACCAAGGGTGGCCACAGCACAATTCATCGGATTGGCTATGCTCTTGGGACATTCTTTCAGACGAGGGATTTATGAACGACCCAGTCGACAACAAGCCGCCAACGTTCTGGCAGATGCTGCACAGCGTGATGGCGGCGGCGTTCGGGGTGCAAAGCGGAAAGAACCGGGCCCGGGATTTCACTCACGGCAAGCCCAGTCATTTCGTGATTCTGGGGATTCTGTTCACGGCGGTGTTTGCACTGACCCTGTTCGGCATCGTCAAACTGGTGCTGCTTCTGGCGGGCATTTAGGCGTGGCTCAGTGCATCAGGGTTTGCAGGCTGAACGGGTAGCGATAGGTCGTTGGCTTGCTCTTGGCCGAGAGCTTGTGAAAATTCACGCCGTAATCCTGCGACGCGCCCATCGCCAGCAATTGCCTGGCTTGTGCCCGATCAATCAGTTGCAACAGCGGAATCTGCCGGTCACGACCACCGTACTGACTGACGTCCACGCCCTGGTCGTAGTCATGCAACTGCACCACGGCCCACCCTCCAAGACTGAAATGCCCGCCCAGCAACACGCTCAATCGGTTGTCCAGCAGCGCCTGTAATGCGGCGGGAGAAGTGTTGATGGCGCCAAACAGCACACCCGTGCCCGGTTTTCCGCCAGTTTCGGAATATGCCTGCATGGCACCAAAGGCCATTTCGTCATTGGCAGACCAGACCAGTGAGGCCTGTGGGTAACGCTTGAACAACAATTTGGCCTGCTCGTAGGCTCGCTGATGGGTCCAGCCGCCATACACCAATTGCCGTAAACGCACTTCAGGGTGCTCGGCCAACGCCCGCATCATCCCTTTCTCACGCAACTGCGCGGCCGGCGTGATCTTCAGACCGGAAAAGGCCAGCAGTTCGATGAACTGACCGGGAGCGACCGGGCGGTGCAGGCGAATCAGCTCCTTGAGCATCAGGTAGCCGCCCTCCTCATCGTTGGGCACCAGGCTACCCAGCCAATCGGGGTATCTGTCGGGTTGCGAGCCGAGCAGCCTCATCTGGTCCGGGGTCGGGGCGTTGTTGACCATGAACAGCTTCACGCCACTGCCTTGAGCCAGGCGCAGAATTTCGGGAGCTACATACTGCTCGTTGACGAACACCAGATAGTCCGGACGGTCTGGCCCCTGCAAGACTTCGCGCGCGTGTTTGATGGTGGTTTCAGCCACCCGGTCGGAGTACAGAATGCGCAAATCCATGTCCAGGTCCTTCGCGGCGGCCTGCATGAACTGCGAGTAGCTGACCCAAAAATCTTCCCTGGTGGTTCCGGGATTCAGGAATGTCACCGACGCCGCATGGGCACACGGGCCCACGACCGCACCCAGCGCCAGTAATACACCACAGAGAAACTTCAACATTTGTCGTCCGAGCCCCGGAAATTCGCCGCGCATTATAGCCAGCGAACTCCCGTAAAACGGCGTTTATTCCGGTTTTTGTCCGACAATCGCCGGAACAGGCCCGGACGGGGTCGGTTATTGATGGCTGACCCAGAATACCGCTGTACCCACGACCAGAATGATCAGAAACAGAATCGCCCAAGCATCCGCTGTGCTATCGGGTTTTGTCGCTTTGGTAGGGTTGCTCATTGCATCGCCTCTTGTCGGTTTTATCGGTGATTGCATAAAGACTCGACCACAGTAAAGACGACGATTGCCCGCACTACAAATACGGGTTTAGTAATAACGGTTCTCGTTAGTCGTTTTGGTTCTTTACATATACTCAAACATCACTTTTGCGCATAACTACAAACTGGTATCTTGCCCCGGCTCCGTTGGGAGTGCGCGGCCGTGCGCGCAGAATTGCCGAGGCAGTATCGGAGACTTCAGCAAGCGAAAAACGCAGCTGGATCCGACCGGCCCAAGCCTGAGAACAGGACTTATATGTACGTATACGACGAGTACGATCAGCGGATCATCGAGGACCGCGTCAAGCAGTTCCGTGATCAGACCCGACGCTATCTGGCAGGCGAGCTGAGCGAAGAAGAATTCCGCCCCCTGCGCCTGCAAAATGGGCTTTATATCCAGCGCTTCGCGCCGATGTTGCGGGTTGCGGTGCCTTACGGCCAACTGACTTCGCGCCAGACGCGAATGATGGCCAAGATTGCCCGCGACTATGACAAGGGCTATGCCCACATCAGCACCCGGCAGAACGTGCAGTTCAACTGGCCGGCGCTGGAAGACATCCCGGACATCCTGGCTGAACTGGCTACCGTGCAGATGCACGCGATCCAGACCAGCGGCAACTGCCTGCGCAACGTCACCACCGACCAGTTCGCCGGTGTCGCTTTCGACGAGTTGATCGATCCGCGCCCGTGGTGCGAGATCGTCCGCCAATGGACCACGTTCCACCCTGAATTCGCTTACTTGCCCCGTAAGTTCAAGATCGCCATCAACGGTTCGACGTCCGACCGAGCGGCCATCGAAGTCCATGACATCGGCCTTGAGCCGGTGCACAACGCCGCTGGCGAGCTGGGCTTCCGTGTGCTGGTGGGTGGCGGTCTCGGCCGTACCCCGGTGGTTGGCGCGTTCATCAATGAGTTCCTGCCCTGGAAAGACCTGTTGAGCTACCTCGACGCCATCCTTCGGGTTTACAACCGCTACGGCCGTCGTGACAACAAGTACAAGGCGCGGATCAAGATTCTGGTCAAGGCGCTGACGCCTGAAGTGTTCGCGCAAAAAGTCGATGCGGAAATGGAACACCTTCGCGGTGGCCAAACCACATTGACCGAGGCCGAAGTGCATCGCGTTGCCAAACACTTCGTTGATCCAGAGTACAAGGCTCTGGATAACCAGACCCAGGCGCTGGCCGACCTTGATAAAGAACACCCGGGTTTCGCCCGCTGGCGTACCCGCAACACCCTGGCCCACAAAAAGCCGGGTTATGTGGCCGTTACGCTGTCCCTGAAGCCGACCGGTGTTGCACCGGGCGACATCACCGACAAGCAGCTCGATGCCGTTGCCGACCTGGCCGATCGTTACAGCTTCGGTCAGTTGCGCACTTCCCACGAGCAGAACATCATTCTGGCCGACGTTGAACAACAACAATTGTTCGCGATGTGGGGCGAACTGCGTGAGCAAGGTTTCGCCACGCCGAATATAGGCTTGCTGACCGATATCATCTGCTGTCCGGGGGGCGACTTCTGCTCCCTGGCCAACGCCAAGTCGATCCCGATCGCCGAGTCGATTCAGCGTCGTTTCGACAATCTGGATTACCTGTTCGACATCGGTGAACTGGACCTGAACATCTCAGGTTGCATGAACGCCTGCGGTCACCACCACGTCGGCCACATCGGCATCCTCGGGGTGGACAAGAAAGGCGAAGAGTTCTACCAGGTTTCCCTGGGTGGCAGTGGCAGTCGCGACGCCAGCCTGGGTAAAATCCTCGGCCCGTCCTTTGCCCAGGACGCCATGCCTGATGTCATCGAAAAGCTGATCAACGTGTACATCGAACAACGTACCGAAGACGAGCGTTTCATCGACACCTATCAGCGTATTGGCATCGACCTCTTCAAGGAGCGTGTCTATGCAGCGAATAATTAAGAACAACGAAGTCGTCGACGAAACCTGGCACTTGCTGCCCAAGGACTTCAACATCGACGAGATCAGCAACTGCGACGACTACATCGTCCCGTTGCAGCTGTGGCGCGAGCACAGCCGTATGCTCAAGGCCCGCGATGGCGGCCTGGGCGTGTGGCTGGATGCCGATGAAGAAGCTGAAGAGATCGGTGAAGACGTGGAGAATTTCCAGGTCATCGCCTTGAACTTCCCGGCCTTCACCGACGGCCGCAACTACTCCAACGCCCGCCTGCTGCGCGACCGTTATGGTTTCAAAGGCGAATTGCGGGCGATTGGCGACGTGCTGCGCGACCAGTTGTTCTACCTGCACCGCTGCGGTTTCGACGCGTTTGCAATCCGCGCTGATAAAGATCCGTACGAAGCCCTGGAAGGTCTCAAGGACTTCTCGGTGACGTATCAGGCTGCTACCGACGAACCGCTGCCGCTGTTCCGTCGCCGCTAAGTACGTGTAAAACAAAAAGCCCTGAATCGGAAATCCGGTTCAGGGCTTTTTTGTGTCCGGCGTCAACGATTACCGGATGATGCTTACCAGAAGCGTTGTTGGGTCAACCGGCTCCACCAGCTCAACAGCACCCGATCGACCGAACCGCTGGCCGCCATGCCGATGCGTTCCTGCAGGCTTTTGCGTTCGGCGTAGTGCAGGTGATAGAGCTCGGACTTCTTGGCGCGTTCGGCGAGGTACTCGTCGCTGGTCTTGAGTTCATCCACCAGTTGTTTGTCCAGTGCCGCGACGCCGAGCCAGATTTCACCCGTGGCCACTTCATCAATGGCCAGTTGCGGGCGATAGCGGGAAACAAAGTTCTTGAACAGCTGATGGGTGATGTCCAGGTCCTCCTGGAACTTCTCACGGCCCTTTTCGGTGTTTTCGCCAAACACCGTCAGGGTGCGCTTGTACTCACCGGCGGTCAGCACTTCAAAGTCGATGTCGTGCTTTTTCAGCAGGCGGTTGACGTTAGGCAACTGCGCCACAACACCGATCGAGCCGAGGATCGCGAACGGCGCGCTGATGATCTTCTCGCCGATGCACGCCATCATGTAGCCGCCGCTGGCCGCGACCTTGTCGATGCACACGGTCAAGGGCACACCGGCATCACGGATACGCGCCAGTTGCGAGGACGCCAGGCCGTAGCTGTGAACCATGCCACCACCGCTTTCCAGACGCAGCACCACTTCATCCTTGGGCGTGGCGAGGGTCAGCAGCGCGGTGATTTCATGGCGCAGGCTTTCAGTCGCCGATGCCCTGATGTCGCCGTCGAAATCCAGCACGAACACGCGCGGTTTGGCCTCGGTTTTTTTCTTTTGTTTTTTCTCGGTTTTAGCCTCTACCTTGCGCAAGGTCTTGAGCTGGTCCTTGTCGAGCAAGGTTTGCTCCAGGCGTTCGCGCAGCCCTTTGTAGAAATCATTGAGTTTGCTGACTTGCAACTGGCCGGCCGTTTTGCGTCGACCTTTGCTGCGCAATGCCGCAAAACTGGCCAGGACCACCAGAATGGCGATCACCAGTGTCACGGTCTTGGCCAGAAAAACGGCGTACTCGGCAAAAAACTCCACAGGGACTCCTTTAATACGATGCGCTGCAAAAACGCGCGCGGGATACCGCCAGCATACCCATGCACCGGCTCGGCGGCCAGCCGTGAAACCTCTGGCAACAGCCCTGTAACGGACATTTCAAACAAGCGTATGTTTTTTCATTGACAGCTCACCGTCATCCTCATAACCTCGCCGGACCTTCAACGTACCGGGATGACGCGGACGTGGGCAGTATCTATTTGATTCGACATGGCCAGGCCTCCTTTGGTGCAGACGACTATGACGTCCTGTCGCCGATCGGTGTTCGCCAGGCAGAAGTCCTCGGCCAGCACCTGGCCGGGCTGGGTATCAGCTTCGATCGCTGCCTCTCGGGCGACCTGCGCCGCCAGCAACACACGGCCAACAGCGCGCTGGAACAGTTCGCTGTCGTGGGTCTGCCGGTTCCGGTCCTGGAAACCGATTCCGCCTTCAATGAATTCGACGCCGATGCGGTGATCCGCGCGCTGCTGCCGGCCCTGTTGCCGGACGAACCCGAAGCGCTGCACATCCTGCGCAATGCGGTGCAAAACCGCGGTGAGTTCCAGCGTATCTTCGCCCTGATCATCGAACGCTGGCTCGCCGGCACCTACGACACACCGGGTCTGGAAAGCTGGCTGGGGTTTGTCGAACGCGTGCAAGCCGGTCTGCAGCGCATTCTCGAACAGGCCGACAACACACAGAAAATCGCCGTGTTCACCTCCGGCGGCACCATCACTGCCCTACTCCACCTCATTACGCAAATGCCGGCTAAGCAGGCGTTTGAACTGAACTGGCAAATCGTCAACACCTCGCTCAACCTGCTGAAGTTTCGCGGCCGCGAGGTGGCACTGTCTTCTTTCAACAGTCATGCGCACCTGCAACTGTTGAAAGCCCCGGAACTCATCACGTTTCGCTGAGTCCGGACTATTGTGACCCTGGCTGTATTCACACAGCTCTACTTACCCAAGAAAGGATCGAACCATGACCTCCGTAGCTGATGCCGTACAAGCAATGAAAGCCAAGTTCAACCCAGCCGCTGCTGCCGGTCTGGACTTGGTATTCGGTTTCCGCATCGACGACACCAAGAACTTCTCGCTGATCGTCAAGGACAGCACCTGCGAGCTCCAGGAAGGCGAGAACCCGGACGCCCAGGTGACGCTGGTGATGGACGGCGAAACCCTGGAAGGCATCGTCAGCGGCGAAACCGACGGCATGCAAGCATTCATGGGCGGCAAATTGCGCGCTGAAGGCGACATGATGCTGGCCATGAAACTGTCCGAGCTGTTCCCGGCCTGATCGCGTCGCTCCCGACCTTCGGGGGCACACTTGGCTGCAAACGAATCCCGCCCCTCGTGGCGGGATTCGTCGTTTTTCGCCAATGGAAACGGCCACCCGCGGATTTGCCGTCTATATTCCTTCTGGCCGCATGCGTCAGACATCGGCTGTTCAATCCGATTATTTTTGCGGAGAACATTGCATGAGCCCACCTGACGACCACGGCGGTTTCAACCGCCGACGTGTACTGCAAGGCCTGACGGCAGGTGCCGTTGGTGCCTGGATCAGCCCGTTAATCGCAGGGAGTAAAACCATGCCCGATGCCCCGGCCGACCTCATTCTGTACAACGGACGCTTGCACACCGTCGATCGCAAGAAACCCCAGGCCAGTGCTGTCGCGATCAAGGACGGACGCTTCGTGGTGGTCGGTAGCGATGCGCAGGCCATGGCCCTGCAAGGCCCAGGCACGCAGATCATCGACCTGCACGGTCGCACGGTGATCCCCGGTCTCAACGACTCGCACCTGCACCTGATCCGCGGGGGCCTCAATTACAACCTCGAACTGCGCTGGGAAGGCGTGCCGTCATTGGTCGATGCCTTGCGCATGCTCAAGGATCAGGCCGACCGCACACCAACGCCACAATGGGTGCGGGTGGTCGGTGGCTGGAACGAATTCCAGTTCGCCGAAAAACGCCTGCCAACCATTGACGAACTGAACAAGGCCGCACCCGACACCCCGGTGTTTGTCCTGCACCTCTACGACCGCGCCCTGCTCAATCGCGCTGCGTTGAAGGTGGTGGGTTATACCCGTGACACGCCGAACCCGCCGGGCGGAGAAATCCAGCGCGACGCCAATGGCGACCCAACGGGCATGTTGATCGCCCGTCCTAACGCGATGATTCTCTACTCAACTCTGGCCAAAGGGCCGACACTGCCACTGGAATACCAGGTCAACTCAACCCGCCAGTTCATGCGCGAACTCAATCGGCTCGGCGTCACAAGCGCCATCGACGCCGGCGGTGGTTATCAGAATTATCCGGACGACTATCAAGTCATCCAGCAACTGGCCAAAGACCAGCAGCTCACGGTTCGCATCGCCTACAACCTGTTCACCCAGAAACCGAAGGAAGAACTGACTGATTTCAAAAACTGGACCAGCACCTCTCACTACGGTCAGGGCGACGACTTCCTGCGACACAACGGCGCCGGGGAAATGCTGGTGTTCTCGGCGGCGGACTTCGAAGACTTCATCGAGCCACGCCCCGACCTGCCACAAACCATGGAGCAGGAACTGGAGCCGGTGGTGCGGCATCTGGTGGAACAACGCTGGCCATTCCGTTTGCACGCCACTTACAACGAATCCATCAGCCGCATGCTCGATGTGTTCGAGAAGGTCAACCGCGACATTCCTTTCGATGGATTGCCGTGGTTTTTCGACCACGCCGAAACCATTACTCCGCAGAACATTGAACGGGTAAAAGCACTCGGCGGCGGCATTGCGATTCAGGACAGGATGGCGTTCCAGGGTGAATACTTCGTCGACCGTTACGGGGCGAAGGCCGCTGAACACACGCCGCCGATTGCCCGAATGCTGGCCGAGGGTATTCCCGTCGGTGCCGGTACCGATGCCACGCGCGTGTCCAGCTACAACCCCTGGACTTCGTTGTATTGGCTGGTCAGCGGCCGCACCGTCGGTGGTCTGGAGCTGTACCCGCAAGGCTTGAGCCGCGACACCGCACTGGAACTCTTCACCCACGGCAGCGCCTGGTTTTCCTCCGAGCAAGGCAAGAAAGGCCAGATCAAGGTCGGGCAACTGGCAGACCTGATTGCGCTGTCGGCGGACTATTTCCACATCGAGGATGAAGCAATCAAATGGATCGAGTCGGTGCTGACCATTGTCGACGGCAAGATCGTCTATGGCGCCGTCGAGTTCGAAAAACTCGGGCCGCCCCCAGTGCCTGTGGTGCCTGAATGGTCGCCGGTCACCAAAGTACCGGGCCACTGGAAACCCTTGGCGCCACTGACCGCGCAGGTTCATCAATGTGTAGGGGCTTGCGCGGTGCATGCCCACAGTCATGAACGGGCGCGGTTGTCGTCAGCACCAGTCAGTGACTTTCAGGGGTTCTGGGGAGCGTTTGGCTGTTCGTGTTTTGCGTTTTGAACTGAAGCGGTCGGGGCGCCAGAACGGCCGCCCCTCGGGGCCGTCTTTCAGCGCCGAGCGTTCTCGGCAGCGTCGAGTTCACTGAATATTTTTCGATATTGCGTTTGGGGTACGCGCTCGCCTTCGATTTTTTCCGCGCTCAGTTTAGGGAGCATTTTCTGGCGAACTGCTATTGCTGAGATTGGTGCCGTGCCTGGTCACAGGACAGGTATTGAGATCACTGAGTCGAGCGGCTGGTTTCGCCATCGTCTACGTCCTTGTATGAGCCAGGGCGGCGGATTCACCCGACTTGCAACAACAGCGCCACCAACGCACTCCACCCGGTTTGATGACTGGCCCCCAGACCGAGCCCGGTTTCTCCATGAAAATACTCATGGAACAACACCAGGTCGCGGCTGGCGGGGTCCGCCTGCAACTGCGGATACCCCGCCATCGACGGCCGATTACCCTCTTCATCGCGAAGAACAAGCTTGGTCAGCCGCTGACTCAAGCTGTCGGCCACCTCGTCCAGTGAAGCCAGAAACCCCGATCCCGAAGGATATTCCACCGAGAAGTTCTGATCGTAATAGCGGTGAAATTCACGCAAGGATTCGATCAGCATGTAGTTGATCGGCATCCACACCGGCCCGCGCCAGTTGGAATTGCCGCCATACAGACGCGATTCGGATTCTGCCGGCTCGTAATGGGCACACAGTGCGTCACCGTTGATCCGTATGCCAAAGGCCATCTCGGCGAAGGCTTTTGACAGCGAACGGATACCGAATGGCGAGAGAAACTCGCCCTCGTCGAGCATGCGTTTGAGTAAGTCTTTGGTGCGCTCGCCCCGCAACAATGCCAACAGCATCCGGTTGCCTTCACCCGGTTCGGTCCAGCGCGAGACCAGGCTGGCAAGGTCCGGCCGGTGGCGCATAAAGCCGAACAAACGCTCACGCGATCCCGGCAACCCTTCGTGTTCGTGCTGCTCCAGCACTTGCACGGCGAACAGCGGCATCAGGCCGACGATCGAACGCAAGCGCAGCAGCTCGTTGACGCCGTCGGGACGGTGCAGCACGTCGTAGAAAAACCGGTCTTGTTCATCCCACAAGCCTTCGGCATCGGAGTCGACCCGATTGATGGCACCGGCGATGTACAGGAAGTGCTCGAAGAATTTCACCGCGATGTCGACGTACACGCTGTTGCGCTTGGCCAGTTCCAGAGCGATGCGCATCAGGTCCAGCGCATAGGCGGCGACCCACGCGGTGCCATCGGCCTGGTCCAGTTGGTAACCGGGCGGTAGCATCGCCGAGCGGTCGAACAGCGCGATGTTGTCCAGCCCGAGAAAACCACCCTGAAACAGGTTGCCGAAGCCTGCTGCTACATGAACTGGCTTACAATGCCCGCACTTTCCACACCGGCCGCCCCATGGACATCGATCTCGCCCGCACCTTTCTGGAAATCGTCCGCCACGGCAGCCTCGCCGCTGCCGCCGAAAAACTCCACGTCACCCAGACCGCGATCACCGCGCGTGTGCAGAAACTCGAGAGCCATCTGGGCAGCACGCTGTTCGTGCGTAATCGCGCCGGAGCCCGTCTGACACCGAACGGCGAGGCTTTTGTGGTCTACGCCAATCAACTGGTCGAGACATGGGAAGCAGCGCGCCGGGACTTGCCACTGCCCGAGGGTTACCACGACGTACTGCACATTGGTGGCGAGGTCAGTCTGTGTAACCCACTGATGCTCAGCTGGGCCGGCGAGCTGCGCGAGAAAATCCCCAGCCACGCCCTGCGCATGGAAATCCGTGACGGCGAAAACCTGCTGCGCCAACTGGAACTGGGGGTCCTGGATGCGGCGCTGGTCTATCAGCCCGAATATTGGCCGCGCCTGCAAGTCGAGCAGGTACTGGAGGAAAAGCTCATCCTCGTCCGTCTGGCCGGGCGCCCCGACCCTTACATTTACATCGACTGGGGCCCGGACTTCCGTCGCCAGCACGATGCTGCTCTGCCGGAAAAGGCCAAGGCTGCCCTGAGCTTCAACCTCGGCCCCCTGGCCTTGCAATACATTCTGGAAAACGGCGGCAGCGGCTACTTCCGCACACGGGTGGTCCAGAGTTACCTGGAAAACGGCCTGCTGGAGCAAGTGCCCAAATCCCCGGAATTCAGCTACCCGACCTATCTGGTTTATTCCCGCGACCGCGACTCGGCGACCCTGCAACGGGCCTTCGACCTGCTGCGCGAAGTCATCAAATCCGATGAAGACTGGTCGCAACGCTGGAACCCTCTGACCTGAGTGCGGTTTGCACCGGATCATGGCGCTTGTGCCATTCAGGTTCGGTCCGCCTGAAACGGCGGGATCGACTAATCTGCTGGTTATAACAATAACCACAGGTGAACGCAGTGAGGCAGACCACCGAAGCATTTCGCGCTCGTTATCGCGCCGACATTCATCCGCTCTATAACCCATGGCTGCACGGTGCTTTTGTGCTGCTGTTCGGGTTGCTGGCCATCGCCGGCTTCTGGAGCACCGTGCACCAGGTTCAGCCTCTGGAATGGCTGGCAGTGCCGCTGACCTTATTGTTTTTCAACTTCGGCGTGTACATGGTGCATCGCCACCTCGGGCATCACAAAAAGAGCTTCGCGCGGATGTTCTATGCCCGGCATGCCGGCGACCACCACAGCTTTTTCGCTCCCGGGCACATGACCTACTCCAGCGCCCGCGACTGGCGGGTAATCCTGTTTCCGGCGTGGCTGATCGTGTTGCACACGGTCGTCATCACTCTGCCCCTCTGGTGGTTGCTTGTGCAGTTCGATGCCAACGTCGCCGGGTTGTTCGGGGGCTGTCTGGTCCTCGGTTACCTGATGTATGAAGTGTTCCATGCCTGCGAGCACCTGCCACCCGAAAACCCGGTCACGCGTTTGCCGTGGATCCGCCAGATGCGCCGCCTGCATGAACTGCATCACCGCCGCGAGGTGATGCAGGAACGTAATTTCAACATCGTTTTCCCACTGATGGACTACCTGTTTGGCACCCTCTACTGGGAGCCGGAGCAGATCACCCCGCACCTGACGAGCACGCCCATGACCCGCATGCAGCATCAGATCGATATTGCTGGAAACCCGATTGCCGTGCTCGCCTACGCCAGCACCGTGACCCACTGGCCGCAGTGGCACCCCTCCTCCCTCAAGATCGATGGCCAGGGCGGTCCGCTGCATGCCGGGTCGCGATTCGAGGAAGACATTCGGGCCGGCGGGCGTGAGGGGCATTTGAGCTGGGTGGTCGACGAGTATTTGCCTGGACGCCGCTGGAGCGCTCGGGCCCGGGGCGATCATGGTCTGTCGCTGGTGGTCACTTACGAATGCGAGGCCGAAGGTGACGGCACGCGGTTTGTCCGCACCCTGGAGTATCGGTTCAGCGGTCTGGCGATGCGCATTGCCAATCGACTGCTGCTCAAGCGGCGCATCGATCATGAGTCGGCAGCGTCGATGCTGGCGTTACGCGAAATGGCGCAAAAACATTTGGCTTCGACAGGAGTCACGGCGTGAGTCGAACCGTCAAGTTTCGCCACTGGGTGTTGCTGGTGATCGTGGCCATCGCCGCGTTCCTGTTGTTGATGCCGACCAAGGTGCAACCGGTGGCCTGGACACCGTCGCCGGCGCCCTCCCTCACCAGTGGACTCTACGCCGACAACCTGCGCCTCAAAGGCGTGGAGCGCGTGGGTGCTGAGGGCATCGACGGGCCGGAAGCATTGCTGCTGGAGGATGACGTGCTCATCACCGGCTTGCACGACGGCCGCTTGATTCGCACCAGCCTCGACGGCAAGGTCACCAAGGTTCTAGCCGATACCGGCGGCAGGCCCTTGGGCCTGGCCCGCCACCCCAATGGCTTGCTGGTGATCGCCGACGGGGTCAAGGGCTTGCTGTCGCTGGACGCCCAGGGCCGGTTGATTCCATTGACCACCGCCGCCAACGGCGTGCCCTTCGGTTTCACCGACGACGTGGCCATCGACAAGTCCGGGCACTATGCCTATTTCAGTGATGCGTCCAGCCGCTTTGGTTACGGCAACGACGGCGAGGCGATCATCGAGCACGGCGGCGACGGTCGTTTGCTGCGTTATGACTTCCAGACCGGCAAAACGACGGTCCTGCTGGACAAGCTCGAATTCGCCAACGGCGTGACCCTGGGGCCAGACGATGCGTATGTGCTGGTCAATGAAACCGGTGCCTATCGCATCAGCCGCTACTGGCTGAGCGGGCCGAAAGCCGGCACCCACGATGTGTTCATCGACAACCTGCCGGGGTTACCGGACAACCTGGCGTTCAATGGTCGTGATCGTTTCTGGGTGGCGCTTTATTCACCGCGCAATGCGCTGCTTGATGCCACCGCCCCGCATCCATTTGTACGCAAAATAATTGTGCGGGCGATGACAGTGCTGCCCAAACCGGTGGAGAAGCGTGCATTTGCGTTGGGGCTGGACCTTCAGGGCAAGGTGATTGCCAATCTGCAGGATGGCAGCGGCGGTAACTATTCACCGATTACCACCGTTCGCGAGTATGGAGATTGGCTGTATTTGGGGTCATTAAAAGCCAAACACATGGCGCGATTGCCGCTAAGCAAGGCATTGCAATAAACCTGTGGGAGCGAGCCTGCTCGCGAAGAGGCCATGCCAGTCAACACTGATGGTGACTGATAAACCGCTATCGCGAGCAGGCTCACTCCCACAGGGGATTGTGGTGGGCCAACTCAGCGTGTGTCCATCTCGTCATCGCGTACCGCGTTGTCCGTTTCTTCCCGCGCGCGCTCCGGATCTATGGTGGTGATGTCATCGTCGTCCATCGGAATGGCACCTTCGTTATCCGGCAGTTCGTCGATGCCCGGTTCATCTTCCGGATTGATGGTGGTGCGGCCCGGACTCAAGGGTTCGGGGTGCGTCGGAATCGGGTCGTAACCGCCCTGTTCTTCGCTGGGGTACTTTTCTTTGCCGGGAAAGGTTGGATCAGTCATGGGGCACCTCGCATGGAGCCGTACATTCGGACTCTGATCATTCGAGGTGCCGGTATTTATCGCCGTTCCAATTATTGCGTCACCGATCGTCGGTGGCGACTCGGCACGTCAGGAGGGCGTCTGAAGTCGGTCAACGATCTGGTTCTTGACCTGCACGCGCTTCTCCTTGAGCTTCTTCAGGGCGTCATCGCTCGGCGCATCCGATTTGGCGGACTCAGCCTTTACCACCTCGGCGTCCGCTTGCGAATACTTGTTGATCAGTGAATCCAGTAATGGATCCTTGGTGCGTTTTTGCTGGATATCTTCCTTTGACAGTTTCAGGTCCTGATAAAGATCGTGTGGCACCGGCATGGAACACCTCCGTTTGTTGATCGGAGGCAAACGCGATCAATTGCGTTCACCAACTATCAGAATGGCCTCGGTTAGCCGGTTCTGTCGACCGCCTATCAGACCAGCGGTGTCCGTTCGTCGTCCTGTCGCAAATGCGATAAAACCTTTGTCCGCTCGTCAGTCTCCACAGATTAACGATCACCCGATCGCCCATGAAAACCTGTGTGGAGAATAACCAATGGACGGATTTACCCCGCGCCACCTGACTCTGGCCGTCGCCTTGAGCACCAGCATGGGCATGGCCTGCGCTGCCAGTTCCAATGACTTCGTCGATAAAGCAGCTGCGGGCGGCATCGCCGAAATCGAAACCAGCCGACTGGCCTTGGAAAAAAGCTCATCGGCGGACATCAAAGAGTTCGCCAACATGATGATCACCGATCATTCCACGGCCAACGATGAACTGGCAACGATAGCGAAAAAGAATGACATCGAGGTGCCGGACACCACGACGCTGGTCAAGCAGGCGAAAGAGAAAATACTCGACATGCGCGATGAGTCCTTCGATGCGGCCTATGCCAACAATCAGGTCAAGGCCCACGAAGAAACCATCGAGCTGTTCAAGAAGGAAGCCAACACGGTGACGGACGACAAAGTCAAAGGTGCCACGGAGTTGAAAGGTTTTGCGCAAAAAATGCTGCCCGGGCTGGAAAAGCATCTGGATATGGCGAAAAAACTCCAGGCTGCTCATCCGAGCAAATAACTCCAAAACAAAAAAGGCCGCATCAATGGATCGGGCCTTTTTGTTTGATCCAGATCTAACCGCCGTCGGTATCAATGTCGGCGTCGGTGTCATCACTTGGTTTCGGCCGGTCCGGATTCGGTTTGAAGCCCGGGCTGAACTCATTGTCGTTATCGGTGTGGCGGTTTTTCTGGTCGACCGCATCATCGGCACTTTCTGGCGCCGGGGTTTCTCCTTGGTGTTGACTGCCTGGTTCACCCGGAGCCTTGGGGTCAATCGCCGGATCATCTCTTTGGACCGGTGCCCCCGTTTGATCCTGCTCCTTCGTCATCGATGGTTCTTTCATAAGTACCTCATTCATCACGGCATGTGCGCGGCTGAAACAGTCGGCCTTGTAGATTCGAAGCCTTGCGGCACCCAACGTTCCATCAAATGGTTTATCGCACCTACAGGAGATGCCAGCGCCAACTAGAGTTCATAGGCGCCGCATGAAAAAAACCTGGCAGAACAACCAACTATTTCATACGGCAAATGTCACTGATTTGACCGGTCATTTTTTGGGGAACCGGACACACACTTCCAAGGAGTCAAGGCACATGGCGGCACTGCAAACCAGCACACTCGATGCGATGAAAAAAAACCAGACGCAACTGCTTGCCGAATGGACGAGCGGCCTCGAGGCCAGCGGTGCCACACGCAACCTTAAGGAGCAGGATCTACGGCAACAGACGTCAGAGTTTCTGCAACTGATCATCGCCGGCCTTGAACACGGTAACAGCCAGAACGTTGTGGCCCCCGGCTGGGATGAGATTCGTCAGTTCCTGGAAAAACTCTCCCACAGCCGCGCCCTGCTCGGCCAGGACTCGCACCAGACCGCCAGTTTCATCTTTGCGCTGAAAGGCCCGCTGTTTGTGCTGCTACAAAATCATTACCAGGACAATCCAGCACTGCTGGCCGAGCAACTATGGGAAATCTCTGAATTGCTCGATGCTCTGGGCATGCACACCATCCGCACCTTCCAGAAGTCCCGCGAAGCAGTGATCAAGCGCCAGCAGGAAGACTTGCTGGAGTTGTCTACCCCGGTGGTCAAGTTGTGGGATGGCGTGTTGGCACTGCCGATGATCGGCACCCTTGATTCGCAACGTACCCAGGTCGTCATGGAGTCGCTGTTACAGCGCATTGTCGACACCGGTTCGGAAATCGCCATTATCGACATCACCGGCGTGCCGACCGTCGACACCCTGGTGGCCCAGCACCTGCTCAAAACGGTGACTGCGATTCGCTTGATGGGCGCCGATTGCATCATCAGTGGCGTGCGCCCGCAGATCGCCCAGACCATCGTGCACCTGGGGCTGGACCTGCAAGGCGTGGTGACCAAAGCCAATTTGGCCGATGCCCTGAAACTGGCCCTGACCCGGCTGGGATTGACTGTCAGCAAGGCGGACTGAGCCGATGGAGCGCATTCCGATTCTGCAAATGGGCGACTTCCTGCTGGTGACCATTCAGGTCGACATGCATGACCAGTTGGCCCTGACCCTTCAGGATGACCTGTCCGAGCGCATCAGCAGGACCTCGGCACGCGGTGTGCTGATTGATATCTCCGCGCTGGACATGGTCGATTCGTTCATCGGCCGAATGATCGGAACCATCTCCGGGCTGTCGAAAATCATGGATGCCCAGACTGTGCTGGTGGGGATGCAACCCGCGGTTGCGATCACGCTGGTGGAGCTTGGCCTGACCCTGCCCGGCGTCAGCACCGCGCTGAACGTCGAGCGAGGGATGAAACTGTTGCGGGACCGAGTACGCGAACAATGACCGTGTGCAGCAGCGGCACTCACCCGATTCACATTGAGCAGGACGTGGTGCTGGCCCGGCAGCTGGCGCGCAAGCTGGCCACCGAGTGCGGCATGCGCCTGATCGACCTCACCAAACTGGTGACCGCCGTCAGCGAGCTGGCGCGCAACACCATGGTGTATGGCGGTGGTGGCGACATGGACTGGCAGATCCTCGACGAAAACGCGCGCACCGGCCTGCGCCTGACCTTCCGTGACGAAGGCCCTGGCATTCCCGACATCAAACTCGCGATGACCGACGGCTGGACCTCCGGCACCGGCCTCGGGCTGGGCCTGACCGGTGCCAAGCGGCTGGTGGAAGAGTTCGAACTCGATACCGCGCCCGGCAAAGGCACTCGCATAACGATCACCCGATGGACATGAACATTGGCGGTTCAATGACGCAAGTGCTGCCGATCGAAGACAGCAGCCAGATCGGTCATGCGCGACGCATCGCGCAGAAACTGGCGGAAGAACATGGCTTCGACGCGACCGATGCCGGACGGGTGGCGCTGGTGGCCACCGAACTGGCCAGCAATATTCTCAAGCATGCCACTCGGGGCGAACTGCACCTGAGGGTCTTGCCGCGCCGGTCCGGCGCGGGCATTGAGATGCTCGCCGTTGACCGCGCTAACGGCTTCGATTTACAGGCGTGCCTGACCGATGGGTTTTCCACTGGTGGCACCCAGGGCATCGGGCTGGGCGCGGTGTCGCGCCAGACTGAAGTGTTCGATGTGTATGCCGACTCACGGGGCGCTGTGTTGCTGGCCCGGTTGTATCCGCGCAGCGACAAGGCCCCGGATCGACGAATCGGCGTCAGCCAACATTCTTTGGGTAATGACCCCGCCTGCGGCGATGTCTGGCATCTGGCGTTTGACGGACAACGCATCAGCGCCCTGGTGATCGACGGCCTGGGGCATGGAGAAGAAGCCAAACGTGCGGCCCGCGCCGGTGAGAAAACCTTCGCCCTGTCGCCGTTTGCCTCACCGCTGCTGTTGCTCGAGGACATTCATCACGCCATGACCGGCACCCGTGGTGGTGCCCTGGCCATCGCGCAGTTCGACGGCGACAGCGACGCACTGAGATTCGTCGGCATCGGCAACATTGGTGCCTGCCTGATTGCCCCGGACAAATCCCGCGGCCTGGCCTCCCACCCCGGCATCGTCGGCGGACAGTATCGAAAGGCGCACCCCTTTGACTATGCTCAAGTGAACGGACATTTACTGATCATGTACAGCGACGGCCTGCAGTCCCGTTGGAACCTGCAAGATTACCCCGGCCTGGTGCATCGCCATCCCGCCGTGATTGCCACCATTTTGCATCGCGACTTCTGCCGTGGACGGGACGATGTCACGGTGCTGGTCATTGCTCTGGAGGCAGCCCATGGCTGAGACACCCATGAGTCAGATTGACGAGCAAGCTGCGCTGATCGTCCAGTTGCAGGGCGAAGCCAATGCCCTGCGCGAAGAACTGAATGAAACCAACCAGGGCGTCCTGGCGCTGTACGCCGAGCTCGACACCCAGGCCGAACAGTTGCGCCAGGCCTCAGACCTCAAAAGCCGTTTTCTGTCGTACATGAGCCATGAGTTCCGCACGCCACTGGGTTCGATCCTGAGCATTACCGGTCTGCTGACCGATGAGCTCGACGGTCCCTTGAGCCCCGAGCAGCATAAGCAGGTGGCCTTCGTCAGTGGTGCCGCGCGCGAGCTGAGCGACATGGTCGACGACCTGCTGGACCTGGCGAAGATCGAAGCCGGACGCATCACCATTTCACCGGCCTGGTTCGACATGTTCGACCTGTTCGCCGCCCTGCGCGGCATGTTTCGACCGATTGTCGATGCCAGCGCCGTGGACCTGATTTTCGAAGAGCCGGTTGGCCTGCCCAGGCTGTACACCGACGACAAGAAACTTGCGCAGATCCTGCGCAATTTCATTTCCAACTCACTGAAGTACACCACCCGTGGGGAAGTTCGTGTTTCGGCGCAGCTGGAAAACAGCTCCCACGTGCGGTTCGCCGTCAGCGACACCGGAATAGGTATCGCCCCGGAGCTACATGGCGCATTGTTCGAAGACTTCTCTCAAGTCGACTCACCGTTGCAAAAACGCCTTCGCGGAACCGGGCTCGGACTGTCCTTGTGCAAACGCTTCGCGGCGCTGCTGGGCGGCGAAGTCGGGGTTCAGAGTACGCCAGGCACGGGTTCGACCTTTTTTGTGATCATCCCGCTGGCCATCGCCATGGAGCCTGCCGATGAAGCGTGACATTCGTTTGCTGATCGTCGACGACAACGTCGTCACTCGCTACGCCCTGCGCCGGCGCCTGGAGCGCCACGGCTACGAAGTGCTCGAAGCCGGCACCGGCAGCGAAGGCTTGGTGTTGATCGAGAGCGTCGCGATCGACGCGCTGATTCTTGACGTCAACCTGCCGGACATGAGCGGTTTCGACATCGTGCGCAAACTGCGCTCCGAAAGCACCACTGCCCTGCTGCCGGTGATTCACGTGTCCGCAGCCTCGATCCAGACCGGTGACATCATCACCGGTCTTGACGCTGGCGCCGATGCCTACCTGATTCACCCCGTGGACCCGGATGTGCTGCTGGCGACCCTGCGCACCCTGCTGCGGGTGCGTGAAACCGAAAACGCACTGCGCGAAAGCGAGGCGCGGTTTCGGGAGATCTTTGTCAATGTGTCGGCGCCCATCGCGGTGCTGGACGCCGAACTGAAAGTGCACGAATGCAACCATGCCTTCGCGCAGCTGATACAGGACAACCTCGACCCGGACGCCCTGCGCGAGTGCTTCGCCGAGGACCAGAGCACCGTGATCGAAGAACTGCGCCTGCGCCTGGCCTACGGCGAGCGCTGGAAAGGCACGTTGGCCATGCGGGCCCACGGTGCGGTGCGCGAAACCGAATGGCAAATTTCTCCCTACCGCACCCCGGAATTGAGCCTGGTGTTCGTCGAGGATGTCACCGAACACCGTCACCGCGAACGCTCGCACCTGGCCCGCCTTGACGATGCGACTACCCAACTGGCCAAAGAAGTCGCCGAGCGCGTGCGTACCGAAGCCCAGCTGTTGCAAGTGCAGAAGATGGATGCGCTGGGCAAGCTGACAGGAGGCATCGCCCACGACTTCAATAACTTGCTGACTGGCATCATCACCAGCCTGGAACTGATTCAGAAACGGATCGCCGCCTCGCGCACCGACAAGGTCCAGTTTTACGCCGAAGCAGCGTTGAACTCAGCCATGAGCGCCGCGTCCCTGACCCATCGCCTGCTCGCCTTTGCGCGCCAACAGCCACTCGATACCCGGCCCGTGGACATCAACGAGCACGTGCGTTCCCTTGAGGAACTGCTGGTGCGCACCATCGGCGAGCGCATTTCCCTGAAACTGGAATTGACCTCTAAAGCCGCCATCGCCCTGGTCGACCCGATTCAACTCGAAAGTGCCATGCTCAACCTGGTGATCAACGCCCGCGATGCGTTGCCCCAGGGCGGCAACATTTGGGTCAGCACCTATGCCGCCTATTCCCACGGCGACCCCAATCTGGCCGATGGCGCGTATGTCGCGTTATCGGTCCGCGATGACGGCACCGGTATCGAACACAGTGTGATCGACAAAGTGTTCGACCCGTTCTTCACCACCAAACCGCTGGGCCAGGGCACCGGGCTGGGGTTATCGACCATCTATGGTTTCGCCCGGCAATCGGGGGGTGATGCGCACATCCGCAGCGTCGCCCGGCGCGGTACCGAAGTCACCATCATGCTGCCGGCCAGTTCCGACCCCATGGCTGGCGAAGTCGAGTCGCCGACCGTGGATTGCCAGGGTGCCGGCGAGCACGTATTGATCGTTGAGGACATGCCGTCGGTGCGCATGTTCGTGGCCGAAGTGTTGGTGGATGCCGGGTACCGCTGCACTCAGGTGGGCGACATCGAAACGGCCCTTGAGCGCTTGCAGAACGACGAGTCCATCGACCTGTTGCTGACGGACGTCGGGCTGCCCCGCATGAGCGGTCGCGAGTTGGCGGATGTTGCGCGCGGCTGGCGCCAGAAATTGCCGATCCTGTTCATGACCGGTTACGCCGAAACCGCGATCAATCGCCAGGTGTTCCTCGGCGACAGGATGGAGATGCTGATCAAGCCGTTCCAGATCAATGAATTGCTGGACAAGGTTCGGCGCACGCTCCACGGCACCTGACCAATCGCCATCGCGGGAAAGCCCGCAAGAACACCCTGCATTCAAGCCAAACCAAGGACCCTGGCCAAAAACGGCGCCGTCCGGCTCTTTTTGCTTTTAGCCACTTTCTGCGGCGTACCACTGACGACAATCTTCCCGCCCTGATCCCCTGCCCCCGGCCCGATATCGATCACCCAGTCACTCTGCGCAACCACGCGCATTTCGTGTTCGACGACGATCACCGTGTGCCCCGCCGTCACCAGCGTATTGAGCTGTTCAAGCAAGCGATCGACATCCCTTGGGTGCAAACCGGTGGTGGGCTCATCGAGCACATACAAGGTCGCTCCACGCTGGTTACGTTGCAGTTCGGTGGCCAGTTTGATCCGCTGGGCTTCGCCGCCCGACAACTCGGTCGCAGGCTGGCCGAGGCGCAGGTAACCCAGACCGATATCGCGCAGCACCTCCAGAGAGCGGTGAATGCCCGGTTGTTCGGCAAACACTTCGACCGCTTCGTCCACCGTCAACTGCAACACCTGAGCGATGTTCAATCCTTGCCAGATGATCGCCAGCGTCTCGGGGTTATAGCGGGCACCGTGGCAGGTCGGGCATGGTGCATAGACGCTAGGCATGAACAGCAACTCAACACTGACAAAGCCTTCGCCTTCGCAGGTCGCGCACCGGCCCTTGGCGACGTTGAAGGAGAACTGGCCGGCGTCATAACCCTCGGCCTGCGCTTCGGGCGTGGCAGCGTAGAGCTTGCGCACGCTGTCGAACAGCCCGGTGTAAGTCGCCAGGTTTGAGCGCGGTGTGCGGCCGATGGGTTTCTGATCGACTTGCACCAGGCGCTTGATCGATTCCAGTCCAGCCGTCACCTGGCCGCCGCTGACTTGCGGTGTGTCGTCTTCAAGGCTCAACGCTTCGGGCTCGCTGTCACTTATCGCCCGCCCAAGATGAGCGCCGACCAGTTCGAGCAACGCCTGACTGACCAGGCTCGATTTACCGGAACCCGAGACACCGGTCACCGCAGTAAAACAACCCAATGGAAACTCCGCGCTGAGGTTGTTCAGGTTGTTGCGGGTGATGCCTTCGAGCCGCAGCCAGTCGGTCGGCTTTCGGCTGACACGCGGTTGGGTGACCTGCTCGGCGAACAGATAGGCGCGGGTCTGGGAGTTCGTTACCCCGGCCAACCCTGGCGGCGGCCCGCTGTACAGAATTCGGCCGCCATGCTCGCCAGCCGCCGGGCCGACGTCGATCAACCAATCGGCGCGGCGCATGGTTTCCAGGTCATGCTCGACCACAAACAAGGTGTTACCGGCGGTTTTCAAGCGTTGCAGGGCTTCGAACAGCGCTTCGCCATCCGCCGGATGCAGACCGGCCGACGGTTCATCCAGCACGTAGATCACGCCGAATAACTGCGAACCCAATTGCGTGGCCAGACGCAAGCGCTGCAACTCGCCAGACGACAACGTCGGCGTGCTGCGCTCCAGTGCCAGGTAACCGAGCCCCAGGTCAGTCAAGGTGCTGACCCGTTCCAGCAAGTCCTGGGCGATGCGCTGCGCAGCCAGGCGTTTCTCCACCGACAGGTTCGGCGTGTGGCGCACATCCGGCGCGTTGGCGTGACCACTGGCGCCATGGGCCACGCGCTGCTCACGCGCCTCGCGGGTCTGACGGTGAGTCAGCACCTCGCCCGCCTCGTCAGCCTGTTCGAGGTAACTGTGCGCGGCCACCGGTTTGAGCACTTGCGCCACTTGCAGCAATGGCATCTGCGACAGTTCGCCGATGTCGTAACCGGCAAAAGTCACCGACAACGCCTCGCGCTTGAGCCGTTTGCCGTCGCACAACGGGCAAGGGCTGCCGAGCATGAACTGCGAGACCCGCTTCTTCATCAGCGCGCTTTGCGAATGGCTGAAGGTGTGCAGGATGTAGCGCCGGGCACCGGTGAACGTGCCCTGGTAGCTCGGTTCCATTTTGCGTTTTAGGGCGTCTTTGGTTTCTTCGGGAGTGAGCCCGGCATACACCGGAACCGTTGGGGTTTCTTCGGTGAAGAGAATCCAGTCGCGCTGCTTTTTCGGCAGATCACGCCAGGGTTTGTCGACGTTATAACCCAGGGTCACCAGGATGTCGCGCAGGTTCTGTCCCTGCCAGGCGGTGGGCCAGGAGGCCACCGCGCGCTGGCGAATAGTCAGGCTCGGGTCTGGAACCATCAGGGCTTCGGTGACTTCATACACCCGGCCCAAACCATGGCATTCGGCGCACGCCCCCTGCGGCGTGTTAGGCGAGAAGTCTTCGGCATACAGCATCGGCTGCCCCGGCGGGTAACTGCCGGCGCGCGAATACAGCATGCGGATCAGGCTCGACAACGTCGTCACGCTGCCCACCGAAGAACGCGTACTCGGCGTGCCTCGCTGTTGCTGCAACGCCACCGCCGGCGGCAAGCCTTCGATGGAGTCGACGTCCGGCACGCCGACCTGATCAATCAGGCGCCGAGCATAAGGCGCCACCGACTCGAAGTAGCGTCGTTGCGCTTCAGCGTAGAGGGTCGAGAACGCCAGCGACGACTTCCCCGAACCGGACACACCGGTGAACACCACCAGGGCATCCCGGGGAATATCGACATCGACGTTCTTGAGGTTGTGTTCCCGGGCGCCGCGCACCCTGACCATGCCGGAGGGAGGGTTGGAAGTCATGGACCAGCCTTGATTTGAGAGTTCGAAGGAATGATTTATCTCTGATCGTTCCCATGCTCCGCGTGGGAACGATCAATGTGTTCAGCCGTTGAGCACTGTGCGAACCATTCGTGTCAGTGCCTCGGGGCCATAGGGTTTGCTCAGCAAATACGTATCGGGGCTGAGCTGGTGATTGCGCGAGATAATGTCACGGGTGTGGCCCGAGGTGAACAGCACCGCCACCGGCGGATTCTGCACCTTGGCCCAGGCAGCCAGGTCCGAACTTTTGATCAAGCCCGGCATGACCACATCAGTGAAGATCAGGTCCACCGCCACACCCTCCAGCAACATCTGCATGGCAGTGTCGCCGTTAGTGGCCGTCAAGACCTGATAGCCCTCTTCGCGCAGCAATTCCACCGCCGAAACGCGCACCGCTTCATTGTCCTCGACCACCAGAATGTTTTCGTGTCCACCGCGTTGCTGCACATCATTGATCGTGGTTTCGCTGAGTATCGGGCGCAGGCTGCGAGGGAAATAAAGCTGCACCCAAGTGCCTTGCCCGACCACGCTGGAAATCTCGATATGACCGCCGCTCTGCTTGACGAAACCGAACACCATGCTCAAGCCCAGTCCTGTGCCCTGGCCGTCGGCCTTGGTGGTGAAAAACGGTTCGAAAGCCTGCGCGAGCACTTGAGAGGGCATACCGACACCCGTGTCGGCCACCGCGACGCAAACATAGTCGCCGGCGGTAATGCCCTTGCCTGCGCAAAATTTGCTATCGAGGGTTATGTTCTCGGCGCTCAGATTAATGGTCCCCTCGCCTTTCATGGCGTCCCGGGCATTGATCGCGAGATTGAGGATGGCGTTTTCCAGTTGGTTGCGGTCCACGTAGAGGTGCCAGGAATCTTCGGGAACAGTCACGTCGATCTGGATGGTTTCCCCCAGCGCCCGCTGCAACAGCTCACCAAGCCCATCAAAGATCTGCTGCGGGTTGCAGACCGCTGGCGACAAAGGTTGCCGGCGGGCAAACGCGAGCAATTGCGAGGACAGCTTGGCACCACGTTCGACCGCGGCAATCGAAGCACTGACCCGGCGCTGCACGTTGGCGTTGTTCGGCTCATGTCGCGCCAGCAAGTGCAGATTGCCGGCGATCACCTGCAACAGGTTGTTGAAGTCATGGGCTACGCCGCCGGTGAGGCCGCCGATGGCTTCAAGCTTCTGGGATTGACGCAGTTGCTCTTCAGCGGCCAGCCGCGCTTCGACTTCGTCGGCGACGCGCTGTTCCAGGTTTCGGGTGAACTTGAGCAAGGATTCTTCGGCAGTCTTGCGCTCGTGGATGTCGATCAGTACCCCGGGAAACCGAAACGCTTCGCTTTGTTCATTGAACTCGCAGCAACCACTCGCCAGCACCCATAAGTAACTGCCGTCGGCGCGCAGGACCCGAAACTCGGCGTTGAAAGGCACGCCGGTTTCCACTGATTGATTGACCTGCTCGCGGACCCAACTGCGGTCGTCGGGATGAATATGCGCTTCAACGATGTGTGCGGGCAAATTGTCCAGGTCCTGGCCGGCAGGATAGGAAAAGGTGCGGGCGAATCGTTCATCACCGGTCAGCACACTGGCCTTGATGTCCCAGACGAACGAACCGAGCAAGGCCCCGGCATTCAGTGCCAGCCGTACCCGTTCGTTGTCGGCGCGATAGGCGTTTTCGGCGGCCCGACGCCGGCGCTCGGAAATCACATGCTCAGTGGTGTCGACCACCATCGCCATGACCCCAGCCGGTTGCCCGTGATCATTGGCGACCGGGCTGTAATAGAGGTCCAGCCAGACGTCTTCGGGGACGCCGTCGCGTAACAGCACCAGCACCTTATTGCGATAGGACAAGGTGCCGCCCGCCAGGCAGATGTCGACCACGTGCCGATTGAATTCGGCGACCTCCGGCCAGCCCAGCTCCACCGGTGAACCCAGCAGATAGGGATGGCGACCACCGGCGAATACCGAGTAAGCGTCGTTGTAGATCATGTAACCGGGCCGGCCCCAGAGCATCACCATCGGCAGTGGAGACGCGAGCATCAACTGCACCGCGCTGCACAGGCTTCTGGGCCAGTTGTCCATGTTCCCCAGCTCGGTCAGGCTCCAGTCGAACGTGCGAATACGCTCGGCCATTTCACCGTTCCAGCCGGCACACCCATGGCTATCGTCTAGAAACTGCATCAGCTGGTTCTGTGTCCCTGTAAGTGGCCGACTTGCGGGATCGCAACTTCATGAGAACAGCACGAGCCCGTTTGTTTCGAGCGTCGCCGTCGCCAATGGTTTCATAGAGGTTAGCTGATTCTTGCCCGGCGGATCTTTGTGGCAATGCAGCTTGCCCTGAGCACGAACCTTTATAGCGGCTGCAACCCGTCCCTGGCGGATGAACAGCCATTCAGGGAACGGTCAGTGTAGCGGGGATCAACGGAAATCCCGGCTGTGCACGCTGATGCCATCCAGCAACGGGCTCAGATCACTCAAGCGTCCGGCAATCAGATGTCGCACCTCGCCTTCCTTTTCCCAGCGCCCATCAACTTTGAGCAGCTGCGAGCCGACCAGTACCTGGCGCTGCCGGTCGGCCAGGTCGCGCCAGACGATGACGTTGACGTTGCCGAACTCGTCTTCCAGGGTAACGAAGGTCACGCCACTGGCGGTGCCCGGACGTTGCCGACCGGTCACCAGCCCGGCGACGCTGACGGGACGGCCATGCTCGACATCGAGCAGCTCCTTCGAACTGCGGCAGCGTCGGGATTTCAACTCACCCCGCAGCAGCGCCAGCGGATGCGGCCCCAGGGTGGTGCCGACGCTGGTGTAATCGGCTTTCAGGTCCTCGTCCACAGTGGGTTTGGGCAGGTACACCGCCGGTTCTTCCTGACTGGGCAAACCGGAAAACAAGCCGAGCTGTTTCTGCACACCCGCCACTTCCCAGCGCGCCCGATGACGGTCGCCGGCCAGCCCACGCAGCGCACCGGCATCGGCCAGTTGCTCCTGAGCGCGAGCATCAAGGCGCGCCCGCTCGCCGAGGTCGGCGATGTCGATAAACGCCCCCTTCGACCGAACGGCTTCGATACGCCGGGCATCGTCCTCGCGAAAGCCCTTGATCATCCTCAACCCCATGCGAATCGCCGGTTGCGCGCCGGTGATCGGCTCAAGGCTGCAATCCCAATCGCTGGCGCGCACGTCCACCGGTCGAATCTGCAAATGATGCCGGCGCGCGTCCTGCAGAATCTGGTCCGGGCTGTAGAAACCCATGGGCCAGCTGTTGATCAGCGCACAGGCGAAGGCCGCCGGCTCGTGGCATTTCAACCAGCAACTGGCGTAGGTCAACAAGGCGAAACTGGCGGCGTGGGACTCGGGAAAACCATAACTGCCGAAGCCTTTGATCTGCCCGAAAATCTGCGCGGCAAACTCGGCTGTGTAGCCGTTTTTCTTCATCCCGACGGCCAGACGATCCTTGTGCGGTTCGAGCCCGCCGTGGCGTTTCCAGGCGGCCATGGAGCGGCGTAACTGATCGGCCTCGCCGGGGCTGTAATCGGCGGCGACGATGGCGATCTGCATCACCTGCTCCTGAAACAGCGGCACGCCGAGGGTGCGTTTGAGCACGGTTTCCAGTGCAGGGGATGGATAAACCTCCGGTTCTTCCTTGTTTCGACGGCGCAGGTACGGATGCACCATGCCGCCCTGGATAGGCCCCGGACGGACAATCGCCACCTCAATCACCAAGTCATAGAACTTCACCGGTTTGAGCCGGGGCAGCATCGACATTTGTGCCCGGGACTCGATCTGAAACACGCCGATGGTGTCGGCGCGGCCAATCATTTCGTAGGTAGCCGCGTCTTCGGACGGGATCGTCGCCAGGCTCAGATCAAGGCCCCGATGTCGTCGCAGCAAATCGAAACAGCGGCGAATCGCACTGAGCATGCCCAGCGCCAGGATATCGACCTTGAGCAGCCCGACCGCGTCCAGGTCGTCCTTATCCCACTGAATGATAGTGCGCTCGGCCATGGCGGCGTTTTCCACCGGCACCAGGCTGTCCAGCGGCTGCTCGGAAATCACGAAGCCGCCGGGGTGCTGGGACAGGTGTCGGGGGAAACCGATCAGCTGTCCCGTCAGGCTCAGTACCCGGCGCAACACCGGGCTCTCAGGGTCGAAGCCGCCTTCGCGCAGGCGCTCCACGGGCGGTGTTTCATTGCTCCAGTGGCCGCAACAGTCGGCCAGGGCGTTGATCTGATCCGGCGGCAAGCCCAAGGCCTTGGCCACATCACGTACCGCGCCGGCCGCATGGTAAGTGCTGACCACTGCTGTCAGCGCCGCGCGAGTCCGGCCATAACGCTGGAACACGTACTGCAAGACCTCTTCGCGACGTTCGTGTTCGAAATCGACGTCGATGTCCGGCGGCTCGTTGCGCTCTTTGGAGAGAAAGCGCTCGAACAACAGCGTGGTGCGATCCGGATCGATTTCCGTGATGCCCAAGGCATAACACACCGCCGAGTTGGCGGCTGAACCACGTCCCTGACACAGAATGTGCTGATCACGGGCGAAACGCACGATGTCGTGAACCGTCAGGAAATAACTTTCGTAGGCCAGTTCGGCGATCAGTTCCAGTTCCTTGTCGATCTGCACCAACACCTCGGCTTGCGGTCCTTTTGGCCAGCGCCACTCAATGCCTTTTGCAGTCAACTCGCGCAGCCAGGTCGTGGCCGTGTAACCGTCTGGCACCAGCTCGCGGGGATACTGATAACGCAACTGGCCAAGGTCGAAAGTACAACGCCGGGCGATGTTCAGCGTCTCGTCGAGCAAGGCCTTCGGATAAAGACCGGACAAGGCATCGAGACCGCGCAGGTGCCGCTCGCCGTTGGGGTGCAGACGCATTCCGGCCTCGGCCACCGGCAGGTGATGACGGATCGCGGTCATGGTGTCCTGCAAGGCGCGCCGGCCACGGGCGTGCATGTGCACATCGCCGCTGGCCACCGCAGGGATTCGCAGTTCGCCCGCCAGGGTCAACAGCGCGGCCAGTCGCCGGGTGTCGTCCTGGCCACGATGCAACTGGACCGCCAGCCACAGGCGTTCGGCGAAGGTCTGCCTCAGCCAGTGACCGTTTTCAACATCATCGACAGCGTCCGGCACCCACAACGCCAACAGCCCTGGCAAGGGTGCGTTGAAGTCCTCGCGCAGCACTTGATACTGGCCTTTCTGCGTGCGGCGTCGCGCTCGGGTAATCAGTCGGCACAGGGTTTGGTAACCCTCGAGATTTTCCACCAGCAGCACTAGTTTCGGGCCGTCTTCGATGCGAATTTCGCTGCCGATGATCAGCGGCAGTTCCGAGGATTTGGCCGCCTGCCAGGCGCGGACGATGCCGGTCAGGGTGCATTCATCGGTGATCGCCAAGGCTTTATAGCCCTGCTTTTTGGCCCGTTGAAAGAGTTCAAGGGCACTGGAAGCGCCGCGCTGGAAACTGAAGTTCGACAGGCAGTGCAGCTCGGCATAGTCGACGCTCATGCGAACCAGCCTTGCAGCCACAACGGGCCGTCTTCACCCACCGCCCGATAGGCCCAACCCTGTTGACCGGAGCGGGTTTCAATCAGGTAGTAATCCCGACGCACGTCGTCGCCGTCCCACCAGCCGGACTCGATGCGCTCCGGCCCCATGAGAATGCGCGTCGAGCCTTGGTGTACCGCCAGCGGTTCAGTCAACAGCCAGCCCGGCCGATGCAGGGCTGGGAGCCCCGCACAGCGCTGACTGTCGACACGGGCCTGCCACGCGCATTCCGGGCGGTGATCGGCCTGAAACCGCAAGCCATGCACCGCGTCATCCCCCAGCCGTGCGCGCAGGCGCTCGCGCAGTTGTTCCCAGGGCAAGGACTGCTGCGGGCGATCGTCGAACAGTTCCTGATACTGGGGAACGAAGACTGGCAAGTCTTCGGCGCGCAGACGAAAGCCGCGCACCGGGGCCTCGACCTGGACCTGTTCCAGCCGCCCCCGGGCCAGTTCGAAGAGCATCGCCGGATCGCGTTCGGCGCTGAGCAGGCCGACCTTGATCACGGTGTCCGGCAAGCCTGCGTGCTCAAGATGCAGGTCAAAACGCTGCACACCGCTGTCCCGACCGCAGAGAAACGCCGACAGATCGCCGGTCAGCCGGCGTAACGGAAACAGCAGCGCCTGATGGGACTGCACATCGAAGTTGAGCTCGATGCGCACATCGAAGCGGTCCGGCGGCAGGTAGAACGCGAGCGCCAGCCGCCGCTCACCGAACAAGGCATCCAGGTGCTTGAGCACTTGCGCTTCGAAACGACGCGCAAGGCTATGCCGCGGCAGCGCCTGAACCTGACTCAAGGTGCGCAGCCCCATGCGCGATAACGCCGTGGCCACCGTTGGTTCCAAGGCAATCCGGTCGATGGGCAGCTGCCCGAGGTGGTAGTGCAAGGCTTGATCGTCCGGCACCACCAGACCGTCATAAACGTTGGCCAGCACCCGTGCGGCCACCGGGTTGGGCGCAGCGACGATCCGATGACGAAAGCCCAACTCGCCGAGCTCAGCCCGTAAGCGCGCCTCGAACTGTGGCCAGGGCCCGAACAACCCCAGGCTGGATTCGATTTCAAACACCACCGCACGTGGGTAATGCACGCTGACCTGAGAGCTGAACCGATAGGCCCAGGCGGCCAGAAACTGCTGCCAGTGTTCGATCTCGGCAGCGTCGTATTCCGCCGTGACAAACCCTTTACTCAGGGTCTGCGCAGCCGTCATTGATTGGCCCGGACGCAAGCCCAGCGCCCGCGCCGGACCATTGACCGCCTGCAACACCCGGCGCTGAGCCGGGCCAGTCAGCAGCGCCAACGGCTCATCGGGGTTGGAGCGCTGACGCAGTACCGCGTCCAGCGCCAATTGCGGGAAGAGAATGCAAACCCAGCGCATGGCAACCTCAATGCCCCACGGCAAAGGCAATCGGCGCCGAACGCGCCAACCCGCCGCGACACTTGAGCACCCGTAATTGCGCAGGCCTGCCGTCGATGGCAATGCGCAGGGCTGCTGGTGAAGGGTTGATCGCTTCACTGATCGAGCGATAGGCAAACGCCAGGGTCTGGCCGGTTTCCGCGGCCACTTGCAGGCGTCGCAAGGCGCGGTCATCGGCCTTGTGAGGCCAGCACAACACCGCACCGCAACTGCCCGAACGCAGGCATTGTTCCGTCGCCCACAGCGCATCGCGTTCGCTGGCCTGGATGATCGACAACTGCCGCAGGTCGACCCCGGCGTTCTGCCAGGCCTGGGGATACGGCACGTAAGGCGGCGCTACCAGCACGATGCGTTCACCCGCCGCCGACAACCGCGCCAGCGCCGGCCACACCAGTTGCAACTCACCGACGCCCTGCCCGGCCAGGAGGATTTCAGTCAGCGCCGCTTCCGGCCAGCCCCCCGTGGGCAACGCCGCATCCAGCGTGGCATGCCCGGTGGGTTGCGGGCTGACGGCAGGTGGCGCAGGCCGGCCCTTCCAGACCTGGCCGCCATTGAACAGCGTATCCAGCGCAACGACGGCGCCCATCACCCTTGCCTCACCAGACCGCAGAACACCCCTTCGATGGCCAGGTCCTGATCGACGCGAACGATGATCGGCTTATAGGCCGGGTTGCGCGGTAACAGGCGAACAGCGTCGCCGACCCGCTCGAAGCGCTTGATGGTGACTTCCCCGTCAAGTCGCGCCACCACAATCTGGCCGTTGAGCGCCTCGGGATTGCGGTGCACGCCCACCAGATCGCCGTCGAGAATGCCGTCCTCGATCATCGAATCGCCCTGGACCCGCAGCATGTAATCCGGCACACGGGAGAAGATCGACGGGTCGAGCAGCAAGCGGCTATGGACCTCGGCATCGGCACCGATCGGCGCACCGGCCGCCACCCGGCCGAGTACCGGAATGTCCAGCAACTCGGGCCGTACCGGCTGCCCGAGCAAACGAATGCCCCGGGCCTGATGGGGGTTGACCTCGATAAAACCGGCTTCGGTCAGCGCGAGCACATGCTTGCGCGCCACGCTACGGGAGGCGAAACCGAACGCCTCACTGATTTCAGCGAGGCTCGGGGACTGACCGTGCTCCGCGATTCGATCACGGATAAAAGTCAGGATGGCGGTACGGCGGGGAGTTAAAGTCGTCATGGAGTACATTTGTACTCTTTCTGGATTTTCCTGGCAAGGACCGCCAGTCAGTTCAACTCTCAGACCTTGTGGTTTCCCCTTGTGGGAGCGGGCTTGCCCGCGATAGCGATTTCTCATTCAACATGGATGTCGCCTGACACGACGCCATCGCGGGCAAGCCCGCTCCCACAGGGGATTCAGTCGTTTTAGGGGGAGAGTTGTGCCAGGTAGGGCCATGGGTAGATTCCGCGTTCGTGGCCATCGCTGAACACCAGTTGCAAGCCATAGCCCTGGACGTTGAGTTCGATCACGCGAACCCGGGCATCGACCTTCGGCGTCACGCCTTGCAGACGGAAGGCGCGGCACTGAGAGCAAGGGCACTGACGACGTAACTCGGCGTGATCGAGCAGTTGCTCGCGGCCGCCCGGCCAGTTCAATCGCAACTGCTGTTTGCTCTGGGAATTACCGATCGCCACCGGGTTCATTGCAGCTGGCTCAAGGCGATGCGCACGGCTTTGCGCACTTCCGGGTCGCCATCATCCTGCGCGGCCTGCAAAGGCGCGATGGCATCTTTGTCGTTCAATTCTCCGAGGGCCAGGGCGGCTTCCTTGCGCAGGTTGCTGATGCGATGCGCGAGGGTTTCGATCAGCGCATCGAGGGCCGGAACGTAACGCAAGCGACCAAGGCTGCGGGTGGCGCGCAGGCGGACTTGCCAGTAATCGTCGCTCAAGGCTTCGACCAATGCTGAACCTGCATCGACGTGCCCGACCTTGCCCAGCGTGGTGGCGGCTTCTTCGCGCACTTGCCAGGCCGAATCCTGCAACGCCTGGCGCAACGCTGGCAGCACTTGCGCGTCGGATGCCAGGCCGAGGGCGCCGGTGGCCGCGCGGCGGACTTCGGTGTCCGGGTCGTGGCTGGCCAATCGAGCGAGCGCCGGCAAGGCATCGAGCTGCTTGAGCCAACCCAGCACACCGACCGCCTCGCGTCGGACATTGGCGTCTTCATCATTCAATGCACCCGCCGCCGCCTGAGCGGCATCGGGAAAACGCAGCTCGCGCAATGCCCTGAACGCGGCGATGCGCACGCTAATATCGGTATGCCCGGTCCACGGCAGAATCACCCGGCCCGCCGCCTCGCTCTTGAGCAAGCTAAGGCTTTGCGCCGCGGCAGCCTGCACCACTTGCGAGGGATCGGTCAGGGCCTGGCACAGCGCCTCGACCACGGGTTCATCTTCCCAGGCTTCCAACAGCCTCGCGGCTTCGGCACGAACCTCTTCAGTGGGGTCTTCAGCCAGTCGATTGACCAGCCAAAGCAGGCCATCCGGCTCCTCAAGATCAGCCAGTTCGATCAGGGCGACCCGGCGTACGCCGGGGTCTTCATCGGTCAGGCGCGTTTGCAAGGCAAGAATGTCGTCGTTATCGGTTACATCAAATAGAGAGGTCATAGGGCAAATCGCGGCAGTTTGTTTTCTACAGGAAGTCCGAGAGGGTTCAGGCGCGGTAACTGCCGACCGTCTTCGTGACGCAGCAACTCGAGGCAGTGACGCTTCAAGCGGGAAAATTCGTGGCGGGTGACCAGTTCGGTGGTGCGTGGCCGAGGGAAATCGAGGCGCAGGTCTTCGATGATCCGCCCCGGTCGCGAACTCATCACCAGCAGGCGATCGGCGAGGAACAGCGCTTCGTCGATGTCATGGGTGACGAACACCACGGTGGTGCGAATCTGCGTCCAGATGTCCAGCAACAATTCCTGCATGTTCAACCGGGTCAACGCATCGAGGGCGCCGAAGGGTTCGTCCATCAACAACAGGCGCGGACGGTTGATCAACACCCGTGCGATTTCCACGCGTTGCTGCATGCCACCGGACAGTTGATCCGGCCAGCGCTCGGCAAAGCCTTCGAGGCCCACCAGGGCAAGGATTTCATCGGCGGCTTTATGGCGTTCGACCTTACCGATGCCGCGCATTTTCAGGCCGAAGGCGACGTTGTCACGCACCGTGCGCCAGGGAAACAGCGTGTGTTGCTGGAAGACCATGCCGCGCTGGGGCGATGGCGCCGAGACTTCTGCGCCGTCGACCTTGAGGGTGCCGGCGCGGGGTTGCAGGTGTCCGGCCAGCGCGCCGAGCAAGGTCGATTTGCCGCAACCGGATGGCCCGAGGATGCACACAAACTGCCCCGGTTCGATCTGGCAGTCCAGGCCTTGCACGGCTTCGAAAGCAGCGCTGCCCTCCCCCAGACTGATCGCCAGGCCGCGAATATCGATTTGCCCTTCAGGGTGTTGAAAAATGCTCATCAGGCTTTTCCTCGTGGTCGATGCCAGGGCGTAAACAACCCGCCCAATCGTTTGATCAGCAGACTGCTGCCCATCCCGAGTACGCCAATCAGCAACATGCCGACCACGATGTCGGCGTAGTTCTGAATGGTGTAGGACTCCCAGGTGTAATAGCCGATGCCGTACTGGCCGGAGATCATTTCCGCGGTCACCAGACAAAACCACGAAGTGCCCATGCCGATGGCCAGCCCGGTGATGATGCTCGGTGCGGCGCCCGGCAAGATGACCTCCAGCAGAATCGCCCGACGCCCGGCCCCGAGGCTTTTTGCCGAAGCAATCAGCCGAGGATCGACGCCTTCAACGCCGTGCACGGTGTTGAGCAGGACCGGAAACAGCGCACCGGTGAAGGTGATGAAAACCATCGACAGTTCTGACGACGGGAACATCAGGATTGCCAGCGGAATCCACGCTACCGCCGGGATTGGTCGCAGCACTTCCAACGGTGGCAGCAACACATCTTCGGCCCATTTCGAGCGACCGATCGCCAGGCCCAGGGCGATGCCGATGATCAGTGCGCTGAGATAACCGGCGAAGACCCGGCTGAGGCTGCTGCCGAGGTGTTGCGCGAGTTTGCCGGAGTCGCCTAGGCCGAGGGCGGCTTCGATGACCGCCAGTGGCGTCGGGACGTTGGCGAAGGTGACCAGGCCGAGGTTCCAGTGGTGGCAGGCGGCGAGTTGCCAGAATAGGAGGCAGAGCAGTAAGGAGGCTGCTCGGGGGATCCAGCGGGCGAATGATCTGTGCATGGATGGAATACCAGCTTGATTCGGTTGGATTGAAGATCTTTGTGTGGGTTGAAATCCACCCCTCACCCCAGCCCTCTCCCCAGTGGGGAGAGGGGGAAAGGGAGCCGATCTCCATGTTTTTCAAGTCCTGAGTTCGACTCGTAGTGCCAAGTCGGCAAAGTTTGACCAAACACCTCGATCAGCCCCCTCTCCCCTCTGGGGAGAGGGTTGGGGTGAGGGGTAGTTCTTGAGTCCACCCCACAACTCAGCGGGTAGCGACGGCCTGGGCGGTGGCATCGGTGAAGTCGAAGACTTTGCCGCCCTGGGCCGTGGCGAATTGCTGAGCCTGGCCTTTGAGCAAGAACGCACTCAGGCGGCCCTTGGCATCACTGGCAAACCACGCCTGATCCGCCAGCAACTTGATCCCGCTGTCATTGGCCTGGGCATACACCGCGCGAATGTTTTTGCCTTCCTGCTTCAGGCTGGCCAACGCGGTGAACGCCGACTCTGCCGAGGCGTACTGCCGAACCTTCGGCTCGCCACGCACCCAGATCTCGGCCACATGACTGAAATCGGTGATGGCTTCGCCACTCAGCGCATCCACCGCCTTGAGCGGCGTCTGTGCGTAGTTGGCCAGTTGCGCGGTGTAGTCCAGGTTCGAAGCCTTGAATGCGGCGCGGATGTACTGGTCATCGATAAAGGTATTGAGGTCCAGACCGCGATCGGCTTTGTTCAACAATTTGAGGGTGTCGATGGCGGTGCCGACGGCCTGACGGTATTCCGGCTTCCAGCTCAGGTCGCGGGTCTGTACGCCGAGCGGACCGTAGAACAGATAATTGACCTCCGCATCGACGCCGGTGACCTTGGCGATCAACTCGCTGTACTTCTCAGGTTCCGCCGTCAGCAACTGGTTGGCTTCGATGCTAGCGCGCAGGTAAGCGACGACAATTTCCGGGTACTTTTTCGCGTAGCTCTGATCGACCAACGCACCGTGGAAGGTCGGCGCATTCGCCTGGGAACCGTCATAAATCTTGCGAGCAAAACCACGGCTCGGGAACAGCTCGGCGAACGGTACGAAGTCGGCGTGGGCGTCGATCTTCCCGGCCTGCAACGCCGAGCCTGCGACTTCCGGCGGCTGGGCAATGATGTTCACGTCTTTGAGCGGATCCCAGCCTTGGGCCGCGACCGCCCGCAGCAACATGCCATGGGCGGTGGATGCGAACGGCACAGAAATGGTCTTGCCCTTGAGCTCGGCCAGCGACTGCACGCTCGATGCGCTCGGCACCACGATGCCGTTGCCGCTGCCCTTGATGCTGCCCGACAGCACGCTGATGAACAGGCTGTGCTTGCCCGCGGTTTCGAACGCCACACCGTTGAACGAACCGGGGAAATCGGCCATGGCGCCGAAGTCGAGTTTGCCGGCGACCATCTCGTTGGTCAGCGGAGCGCCGCTGGTGAAGTTCTTCCACTGCACCTCGTACGTGGCGTCTTTGTATTGGCCATCGCGGGGCAAGTATTTGTCCAGGAGGCCGAGCTCGCGGATCAACAGACCGCCAGCGGCGCAGTTGATCGTGGTGTCCTGGGTGCCGATGGCAATGCGGATGGTTTCTGCTTGCGCAGACAAGGTGAATGAGGCCAGTACCAGACCGGCAAATGCTGCACGCAATAACATGGGTATTCCCCTCGAATCATTTATCAGGATATTCGTCTCCGCCACGATCAGGGCGTGGTGGGAAACGAGGGGTGTTCTGAATCAGGCGTCCGGGGGTTACCGGATGGCTTTGTGGTTGTTTGGACTGGCCTCTTCGCGGGCAAGCCCGGCTCCCACAGGTTTCTTTGGTGTCTACAAAGTTTGGGATTCAGCACAAATCACTGTGGGAGCGGGCTTGCCCGCGAAGGCGTCCGGACAGCACCCACACTTAGCGCAGCAGATACGGGATCTCGACTTTCACTGCGCCGGTCGGGCAATCCTTTTCACACGGCATGCAGTACCAACATTCGTCGAACGCCATGTAGGCCTTTTGCGTGGCCGGGTTAATCGCCAGCAGGTCCATCGGGCAGACATCGACGCACACGGTACAGCCTTTGTGGGCGATGCAAAGGTCCTCGTCGACCGTGACCGGTGCGTTGGAGCGGAAGAAGATTTCCTGGGGTTGATAGGCCATTTCACGGTCTCTCTTTTTTGTAAGGCTCAGGCCGCAAAGGCACCGACTCGCAGCCGGTCGTAGGCCTGCAGTTCTTCGGCGTCCAGCGGGATGATGTAAGGCTCGACGGCTTTCTTGAAACTGGTCATCTGGCCGTCATCCCCCTTCTTCAGGTGGCAATGGCAGAACCATTCGCTGTCGTTGCGTTGTGGGTGATCGACCCGATAGTGGTAGAGCCCCCAGCGACTTTCGGCGCGGAACAGTGAAGCGCGGGCGGCCATTTCGGCGCAGTCGCGGATCATGCTGACTTCCATCGCACGCATCAGCTCGTGGGCGTTGTGGGCCTTGATCTGATCGAGATCGCGCTGGATATCGCTGAAGCGTTGCAGGCCGATCTGCATCTTTTTCGTCACTTTCGGCGGTTGCAGGTAGTCGTTGACGAAGCGCCGCAGCTTGTATTCGACCTGCGCGGGCGGCAGGCCGTGTTCGCGATCCAGCGGCGCGTAAACCCGTTGTTGTTCCGTTTCAATCTGCCTGGAATCGACTGCGGAAAATTCACGACCAGCCACAAAATCCGCCGCGTTGGTACCGGCAAACCAGCCGTAGGTAAACGCGCCGAGCATGTAGTTGTGCGGCACGGCAGCCATGTCGCCCGCCGAGTACAAACCCTTGACCGACGTTTCCGCCCGCTCGTTGACCCACACCCCCGACGCCGAGTGACCGCTGCAAAAACCGATCTCGGAGATGTGCATCTCGACCATTTGCGTGCGGTAATCGGTGCCACGATTGGCGTGGAACTGGCCGCGACTCGGGCGTTCGTTGCTGTGCAGGATCTCTTCGATGTTCTGGATGGTTTCCTCGGCCAGGTGATCGAGTTTGAGGAACACCGGGCCGTTGCCGCTTTCGAGCTCCTGGTGGAACTCCCACATCATCTGCCCGCTCCAGTAGTCGCATTCGATGAAGCGTTCACCCTTGTTGTTGGCGGTGTAGCCGCCCAGCGGGCCGGTGACGTAGGCGCAGGCCGGGCCGTTGTAATCCTTGATCAACGGGTTGATCTGGAAGCATTCCAGGTTCGAAAGTTCCGCCCCGGCGTGATAGGCCATGGCGTAACCGTCGCCGGCATTGGTCGGGTTTTCGTAGGTGCCCATCAGGTAACCCGAGGACGGCAGCCCCAGGCGTCCGGCGGCGCCGCAGCACAGGATCACCGCTTTGGCCTTGATCACGTGGAAGTCGGCGGTGCGGCAGTCAAAACCCATCACACCGTTGACCGCGCCCTCTTCATCCGTCAGCAAGCGGGTGCAAACCAGCCGATTGGTGATGCTCACCCGCGCCCGTTTCAACTGGCGGTACAGGACTTTTTTGATGTCATGCCCTTCCGGCATCGGCAGCACGTAGGCGCCCATGTGGTGGACCTTTTTCACCGCGTAGTCGCCGGTTTCGTCCTTCTCGAATTTCACGCCCCAACGGTCCAGTTGCTCGATCGTTTCAAAGCTGTGGGTCGCATAGGCATACACCGCTGCCTGATTGACGATGCCGTCATTGGCGATGGTGATTTCCTTGGTGTACTGCTCCGGCGTCGAGTGACCGGGAATGATCGCGTTGTTCAGGCCGTCCATGCCCATGCTGATGGCGCCGCTGCGCTTGACGTTGGCCTTGTCGATCAGCAACACCCGCAGATCGCGGTTGCGCTCCTTGGCCTTGATCGCCGCCATCGGGCCAGCGGTGCCGCCGCCAATCACGACGATGTCGTATTCCTGTTCCAAAGTCGTTCGGGTCATGCCTGATCCCCTTTTTGCCGGTCGATCCGCAAGCGGTACTGGAACGCATCGCCGCGGTAGTAAAGGTGTTCGAAGTCCACGGGAAGGCCTGCGGTATCGTGGGTCAGACGCTCGATGCGCATGATCGGCGAGCCGGCCTCGACGTTCAGTGCCTGGGTCAGGTCGCTGTCGGCCAGCACCGCGTCGATGGCCAGGTCGGCATGACCGAGCGCCAGGCCGCAGTCGTTTTCGAGGATCAGGAAAATGTCGCGTGTGACCAGATCGGCCTTCTCCAGCCGTTCGCCGATGGTTTTGGGCAGGTAGGTGATTTCCAGCGAGATCGGCTCACGGTTAATTAACCGAACGCGTTTGATCTGCGCCACGGTCTCGCCTTCGGCAACCTGCAAACGCTCGGCGACCAGTTTGTCGGCAGGAATGAATTTGAAACTGCGCAGGCGGTTGATCACCTCGTAGCCGCGACCGGTCATGGACTCGGCCAGGCCTTGCAAGGTGCTGACGTTCTGGAAGGTTTTTGGCTTGGCGACGAAGGTGCCCTTGCCATGAATCTTGAAGATCAGCCCTTCTTTCTGCAGATCTCCCAAGGCCTGGCGCACGGTGATGCGGCTGACTTTGAACAGCGCGCCGAGCTCGCTTTCGGAAGGCATCTGACTGTCTTGCGAGTATTCGCCGTCGAGAATGCGGGCGCGCAGCACATCCCGCAGCTGGGTGTGCAGCGGGACGCTGCTCAGGGAAAGAATGTTATCGGTCATGGCAGATCACTTGTTATAACGAGTTATGACGTGATCTTAAAGTTCTAATAACAAGCTTGAGAAATACTATTTGAGCATAAGGTTAGATTCGCCGGGTGAGCGCGATCCTGTGTAGCACCGCGAGGCCGCGTTCGGCTGCGCAGCAGTTGTGAAATCAGACAATGCGGTGTGTCTGGGGCGCCCTGCATGCAGGGTTTACGACGGCTTCGCAGGCTCGGCAGCTACAGGGTTGCGCTAGCGTTTCAGGATCTGGTCCATTACCCAGTCGGTTTTCAGCGCTTGTTCGGCCACCGCCGGATGCTGCGATTCACCCCGAATGTGTGCATTCATGCCCAGCACGTGATGCCACTGGATGTGCGGGTGATTCTCGATGTTCAGGCTGAGGCTTTCATCAGCTTCAAGCTGTACTGGGTGCTCATCAAACACGGAGAAAGTGATCCGGCCTTTGCCGCCAATCACCTCCACTCGATCCTCGCGGCGGTCCGCGACGAAGTTCCAGCAACCCATGCCCATGGCCCCGCCAGCAAACCGCCAACTGGCGCTGACGGCATCTTCCGCGGCGTACAACCCGGCCTGCCGAGCTGTAAACCCTGCGACTTCATTGATGTCACCGAGCAGGTACTGAAACAGATCGAAGCCATGACTGGCGAGGTCAGCGAAATAGCCACCGCCGGCGATCGACGGATCGGTGCGCCAGTTGTCGGTGCCGTCGAGATCCGCTGCCGACGGGGCTTTGGTCAAGGTCCAGGTCAGGTGCCGGACTTCCCCGATCCGCCCCTCTTCCAGCCATTGCCGCACCTGCTGGAAGCGTGGCAGCGAACGACGGTAGTAGGAAACGAACAGGTGCAGCCCGGCCTCGCTAAAGACCTTTTGCATCTCCAGGCTTTGCCCGGCATTCAGCGACATCGGTTTTTCAACGCAACAATATTTGCCGGCGGCGGCCACCAACAGGGCATAAGCGTGATGACTGTCGGGCGGCGTGGCGATGTACACCGCGTCGACCTCGGGATCATTGATCAGCGCTTCGACGTCAGTGTAGACCCGAGCAATGCCGTGGCGCGCAGCATAATCGGTCACCGCCTCCAGCCGCCGCCCCATCACCGCCACCAACGCCGAGCCGGGAGCCTTGTAAAAGGCCGGCCCGCTCTTGCGTTCAGCGACGCTGCCGCAACCGATCATGCCCCAGCGCACCACGTTCATATTCACTCCTTGATTGTTAGCCGATGCGCAATGCGCGCAGGTCCAGATGACCGTCCTTGAGCGGCGGGCACCAGTAGTAGCCACCGGTGATCGGTCGGCTGATGCGATACAGACCGTCGGTGATACCGTCTTCCAGACCGCTCATGCGGCGCAGTTGGGCTTCGAAGGCATCGAGGGAGAAACCAAAGGCGAGGAACATCAGGCCGGCGCGGTCGCCTTCGATCCATGGCATAGAACGCCGAACCACGAACGCTTCGGGGGCGAAGCTTTCCTGGGCGGTGCGTTTGACGTGGGCGGAGATTGGCGCGTCGTCGAGTTCTTCGTTGTCGCTCAAGCGACGGCCCATGATGTCGTCCTTGTCATGGGACGGCATCGCGTGAAAGCCTTTCAGGTCATGCTGCCACTGCTGGATCGCGGCGAAACTGCCACCGACCATGCCGTCCGCGCCGTCACTCACCAATGCGGCGGCCACGGCAGCTTCGTCGTGAGGGTTTTCAGTGCCGTCTTCGTAACCGGTCAGGTCGTGGCCGGTGAGGTGGCGGAAGGTTTCGTTCATTTGTACCAGGCGCAAGGCCGGTGCCAGCGCGGCTTCGATGGCGTTGCTGCGATTGAGCAATTCCCCACGGTCGACACCGTGCAACCAGCACCAAAGGGCATGTTGGGTCGACGGGTTGTCGACGCCGACACCGGTCAGCGCAGGAAAGGTGCGCAGGTTCTCGATTTGACCGTGCAGCGCTTTGACCAAAGATTCACCGAAGCCGACCACTGCCGACTTTCCGTCCACCAGGCCCTTCAGATTGTCGAGCGCGGCCGGCAGTGCAGCGGCGGATTCGAGTGCGAAGAACATATGACGGGCTTGAGGTGGAACTGGGGTGGCGAGAATGCCCGGCTGGTAATAACTCATATGAACTCCTTCAGAAAGAGCGCGAAGTTTAACCGCAGCATCGGCCGTTGTGTGTTCTCAGGTCAAAAGATCGCCTGTTCCCGGGGCGACTTGGAGAGCCGCTGCTTTCCGGTACAACGCAAAGCGGTCTACGCTTGGGACACAAGATCCAGACCATCACCCCCTCTGCTCTGCCCGCCTCAGCTCGATTGCCGGTAAAAAGTCGAGTCATTAAGGCGTATAACCGTTGAAGCGAATTCTGAACTGCAAGCCGCCAGCGTATGGCTTACATCACACACGGGGTAGCGACATGAGCACAGCACATATCCTTGGCAACCTGTTTCCCGACGCAAGCGACATTCCGGAAAAATACCGCCTCGACGGCCGGACCGAGCAGCGTGAATACCTGGTCGACGGCGAACTGAAAACCTGGGCCGGGCCCCTCGCCCAGGTTCGTAGCCCGGTGTACCTGACCGGCGAAAATGGTGACGAACAAGTCATTCTCGGCAGCACACCCCTGCTCGATGCCGACACTGCATTGACCGCCCTCGATGCCGCCGTTCGTGCCTATGACCGAGGTCAGGGCCTGTGGCCAACGATGCGTGTGGCCGAACGCATCCAGCACGTCGAAACATTCCTTAGGCGCATGCGTGAACAGCGCGAAGCCGTGGTCAAGTTGCTGATGTGGGAAATCGGCAAGAACCTCAAGGACTCGGAAAAAGAGTTCGACCGTACCTGCGACTACATCGTCGACACCATCAACGCCCTCAAGGAACTCGACCGTCGCTCCAGTCGTTTCGAACTGGAACAGGACACCCTCGGCCAGATCCGTCGCGTACCGTTGGGCGTTGCATTGTGCATGGGACCTTACAACTACCCGCTGAATGAAACCTTCACCACGCTGATTCCGGCGCTGATCATGGGCAACACCGTGGTGTTCAAACCGGCGAAATTGGGCGTGCTGCTGATTCGTCCGCTGCTGGAAGCCTTCCGCGACAGCTTCCCGGCCGGTGTGATCAATGTGATCTACGGCAGCGGTCGCGAGACCGTCAGCGCGCTGATGGCCAGCGGCAAGATCGATATCTTTGCGTTTATCGGCACCAACAAAGCCGCCAGTGACCTGAAAAAACTCCATCCCAGGCCTCACCGCTTGCGTGCGGCGCTGGGCCTGGATGCGAAAAACCCTGGCATCGTTTTGCCCGAGGTGGACCTGGACAACGCGGTCAGCGAAGCAGTCACCGGCTCGCTGTCGTTCAACGGTCAACGTTGCACTGCGCTGAAAATCCTTTTCGTCCACGAAGATGTGGTCGACACCTTCATCGAAAAATTCAACGCCAGACTCGCCAGCCTCAAACCCGGCATGCCCTGGGACAGCGGTGTGGCGCTGACACCGCTGCCGGAGGCGAGCAAGGTCGATTACCTGCACTCGCTGGTGGCGGATGCCGTGAGCAAAGGCTCCACCGTGGTCAATCCCAATGGCGGTGAGTCTCGCGCCTCGTTCTTCTACCCGGCCGTGTTGTACCCGGTAACCCCGCAGATGCGCGTCTATCAAGAAGAGCAGTTCGGCCCCGTGGTACCGATCGTGCCTTACCGCCATCTGGACACGGTGATCGATTACGTCCTGGAATCGGACTTCGGCCAGCAGCTGAGCATCTTCGGCACCAACCCGGTGGCGGTCGGCAGGCTGGTGGACACCTTCGCCAACCAGGTCGGCCGGATCAACCTCAACGCCCAGTGCCAACGCGGCCCGGACACCTACCCGTTCAACGGTCGCAAGAACTCCGCCGAGGGCACGCTGTCGGTACATGATGCGCTGCGAGTGTTTTCAATCCGGACACTGGTCGCGACCAAGTTCCAGGAAACCAACAAAGACCTGATCAGCGAGATCATCAGCGGGCGGAGTTCGAGTTTCCTGACCACCGACTACATCTTCTGAGGAAACCGAGCCTGAGCACATTCAGAGACACTCGACTGCCGCCACTGATGCGCCGACTACTGCGTCCGTTGCTGGACCCGTACCGGCGTTATCGCCACGCCAGAGTGATCCATGCGGTGCGCGTGTCGCTGGGGTTGTTGGCAACGATCCTGCTGACCACCGGGATCAACCTGCCCCACGGTGAGTGGGCGTCGGTGACGATGCTGGTGGTGATCGGCGGCTTGCAGCATCACGGCAACATCGGCAAAAAAGCCGCCGAGCGCGCCATCGGCACCTTGATCGGGGCCGGTGTCGGCCTTGCGCTGATGGCGCAAGAGGCCTGGCTCGGAATGCCGTGGCTGACCTATTTCGCGATGGCGGTGGTGTGTGGGTTCTTCTCGTACCACGCCATCGGCAAGGGCGGTTACACCGCGCTGCTGTCGGCGATTACCGTGTTCATCGTCGCGGGGCATGGCGACAATCCGGTCACCGACGGGTTGTGGCGCGGGGTCGATATCCTGATCGGCATTGCCCTGGCCTTGGCGTTTTCCTTCGCCCTGCCGCTCTACGCGGTCTATTCCTGGCGCTACAACCTGGCTGACGCCTTGCGCGACTGCGCGACGCTTTACGGGCGCATCATCAATGGGCAGCCGGTCACCGATGACGTACACCTCAAAGTCATGGGCCGCCTGAACACAGTGATGGTGCAACTGCGCTCGCTGATGCCGTCGGTGTCCAAGGAAGTGCGGATCTCCATGACTGAACTCGACGCTATCCAGCGTCATTTGCGGATGTGCGTCAGCACCCTGGAAATCCTCGGCAGCACCCGACCCGATGCCGGCAACCCTGACGCCATGGCCGATCTGCAATCGGCATTGAAAGCCGAACATCGGCAGATTCGGGTACAGCTGATCGGCATGGCCCGGGCACTGAAATCCGGCGTGTCCCAGCGCCTCAATCGGCCAATGGACTTGCCGGATGCCAGTCTCGATGCGCCGGTCTACGGCGCGCTGGACGGCTATCGTTTATTGACGCAGCAACTGGCCGCCAACATCGGCCAGATGCGCCAGCGACTGGCCAAGACCGCGCCGCGGTGGAACATCTGACGCCTGTTTATTGGATAACCGTGCGACGAGACTTCAGGCTCCAACCCTGCTGCATGCCGGCAGCGGCCAACAGAATCGCGGCGACACCGATCCATTGCAACGGCTCCAGGCGATGACCGAAGGCAAACCAGTCAACGAAAATCGCCGCGATCGGATAGATGAACGACAACGCGCCGGTCAGTGCGGTCGGCAGTTTTTGGATCGCGCCATACAGCAACACGTACATTACGCCCGTGTGGACGATGCCCAGCGTTACCAGGCTGGCCCACGCGCTCGGTGCTTGCGGCAGCACCGAAAAGTGCGCGAATGGCGCGAGTAACAGCACCCCGGTGGTGACCTGAATCAACGCGATCAGATGGGGCGGAGTGCCGGTCAGCCGTTTGATGATCAACGCGGCAATCGCATAAAGAAATGCCGCCCCCAGTGCCAGACCGATGCCCATCAGGTAATCGTTGCCGCTTTCGCCCTGCCCGCCATGTGTGCTGACAATCGCCAGCATTCCGAGAAACGAAATGCCCAGCCAGAACAACTTCTGCAGGGTGATTTTTTCGTTGAGGAACAGCGCGGCCAGCCCCACCAGCATGAACGGTTGAACGTTGTAGACCGCCGTGCCGATGGCAATCGATGCGCGGGAGTAGGATGCAAACAACAGCACCCAGTTGCCGACAATCGCCACACCGCTGAGCACGGCCAGCAAGAAAGTGGTGCGGGTCAGAATGCCGAGGCGCAGGAAGCCGAATGCCGCGCAAATCAGCAACAAGGTGCCGGCACCAAACACGCAGCGCCAGAACACCACGTCCAGCACCGGTTGGCCCGACACCAGCACGAACCAACCGATGGTCCCGGAAATCAGCATGGCGGCGGTCATTTCAAATGACCCGTGACGAAGTGTTTTGTCCATCATCAGACTCCTGTGTTTGAGTCCAAAGTATGCCAATCCGTCGGGGGGCTTCTCCAGCGCAAAAATCAGGCTAAACTCGACTTCTGCCTTTTTTATCAAGGCGATTTCAATTAACTGCCTAATAGGGGGTTTCGCCATGACCGACGACATCGACCAAGTGCTGATCACCGCATTGATGGAAGACTCACGGCGCTCGCTCAAGGCCCTGGCGCACCTCAGCGGCCTGTCCTCGCCCAGCGTCGCCGAGCGTTTGCGCCGCCTCGAAGAACGTGGCGTGCTCAAAGGCTATACCGTCGAGATCGACCCAAAATGCTTCGGTTATCAACTCCAGGCTATCGTGCGCATCCGCCCGCTGCCGGGCCAATTGCAGGAAGTGGAGCGGCAGATCCAGGCCATTGCTGAATTTACCGAGTGCGACAAGGTGACCGGTGACGACTGTTTCATCGCCCGCCTGCATGTGCGCTCGATGGAACAGCTGGACACCCTGCTCGACCGCCTCAACACCCACGCTGAAACCAACACTGCGATCGTCAAGAAGACCCCGGTCAAGCGTCGGTTGCCACCGATGGCGTAACCGCTGAACCAAATCGCAGGCAATAAAAAACCCGCCGTAGCGGGTTTTTCACTCAAGGCCTGCGATTAATCATCGCGGCTCATGATGCCGAACAGCTGCAACAAGCTGATGAACAGGTTGTAGATCGATACATACAGGCTGATGGTCGCCATGATGTAGTTGCGCTCGCCGCCGTGAATTATGGCGCTGGTCTGGAACAGAATGCAGACCGAGGAAAACAGCACGAAACCTGCGCTGATCGCCAATTGCAGACCGCTGATCTGGAAGAAGAAGCTGGCAACCACCGCGCCCAGCAACACGAAGAAGCCCGCAGTGATGAAGCCACTGAGGAAACTCATGTCCTTGCGGGAGATCAGCACATAGGCCGACAGGCCACCGAACACCAGCGCGGTCATCGCGAAGGCGGAACTGACGACTTCAGCACCGCCTTGCATACCCAGGTAGCGGTTGAGGATCGGGCCAAGCAGGAAACCCATGAAACCGGTCAGGGCAAATGCCGACACCAGGCCCCAGGCAGAATCACGGAGTTTGTTGGTGAGAAAGAAAAGGCCGTAGAAACCGATCAGCACCACGAAAATGTTCGGGTAGCCGACACGCATCTGCTGAGCCACGAACGCCATCACGCCGCTGAATGCGAGGGTGAGTGCGAGTAAGCCATAAGTGTTGCGCAGGACGCGGCTAACCTCTAGCTGCTCAGCCTGCACGCTGTTATTAACTGCGTAATCCTGTTCGCGCATGGCGACACTCCTGTTGGTTTGAAACGTTCAGTCGCAAAGATCATAACAGACGCTCTGTAACAAGCTATGGAGAGAGTTTGACAGTGTGTTTCATTCAGGTATTATGGCGCCCGCAACGCAAACGGAGGTGTGGCCGAGTGGTTTAAGGCAACGGTCTTGAAAACCGTCGACTGTAACAGGTCCATGAGTTCGAATCCCATCGCCTCCGCCATATTTGTGCCGACAAAGCCCTGATTATTCAGGGCTTTGTCGTTTCTGGCTTTTGAGAATAGTTAACAGCCCATACCCTGGATAAATCGTCGATTTTCGACGAGCGGATACTATTTGAATCCCTCTTGGCTTATAGCCCAGCGCGGTAGCAGCGCAAGCCGTATCGCATTGGTCTGCACTGAAAAACGGAATCACGCGCCTGTGGAGCAGCTCGACAAAACACGCACATACGAAAACGCCGCTCACTGAGCGGCGTTTTCGTACTGGTTGATGTACATATTTTCGAGATTAGAACGTGGTCATTTCGTACAAATCACTTCCGCGACTGCCTACACGAATAAAGAAGTCTGAGCGTCTGTTCAAGACAGCCTTACGCGGCTTCAAAAAGGTGATCCACCCCCTGCCCATTCAGTCCTTGATCGATTTGGGTATCGCTATACGGCTACTGGTCTTGACCTCGCGCAAGGCCAGACTGGACTGGATGGATGCGATACCCACCTGACGCCTGAGCACCTGCTCAATGAAATCACCGTAGCTATCTAGATCCTCTGCCAATACTTGCAGCACGTAATCGGCATCCCCGGTGATCTTGTGACAGGACAGCACTTCAGGCAGTTGCGCAATCACCGCCTCGAAGTCGTCGGGAGCGTGATCGGCGTGGGTTGAAAAACGAATGTGCACGAATGCGATGATATCCAGCCCCAGCATTCGTCGATCAAGGTTCGCCTGGTAGCCCTTGATGACGCCCGCCTCCTCCATTCGCTTACGACGCCGCCAGCAAGGCGTAAGGCTTAACGACAGCCGCTCACTGAGTCAGGCGTTGGAAATGCTCGCGTCCTCCTGCAGCAACGCGAGTATCGCCAGGTCGGTGTCGTCGAGACTGATGCGCAGAATGTTTACAGTTTTCAGTGACTCCCACCGTTTGCACCATGGCCCCGAATTGAAAGACGGCGTGTTCAAGCCGTCTTTCGAACACTCAGTCGGGCCGATACCGTCCATAAACGGGTCAAGCAGGTCGGGCTTGGCCAGATCATCGAGCCGCGAGCATTTGACAGGTGGTCGTGCTATGTCAACGCGCACTGCGAGCGCTACGTAACCTTTCTGGAAACCGCCTGGTCTGAATCGTGCGCAACCGGACGCACCCACGATGCCTTGCCGCTGGTATGGCCAGTGCGCGAATACATGGGCGGCTGGCTATCTCAACAACGCTGCCATTGCTGCACAACAGGCCGTCACCAAAGGCGCAAAACGTGTCGCGGTTCTGGACGTCGACTTCCATCATGGCAACGGCATCCAGAACATTTTCTACGGGCGTCGCGACGTCATGTTTGTCTCGCTGCACGGCGAACCTGCGGTGTCCTATCCGTACTATTCAGGCTTCAGTCACGAAGTCGGCTTCGGGCAAGGCGTCTTCCCCCTGAATCGCAGTGTTTCAAATCTTGAATCGGAGCATAAAAACATGACTCTATTTATCGATGTCGATCATGCCGCACGCCTGTTCGCCAAGGTGGGAATCCGCCGGGCAATCCGCGAAATGGCGACTTACATCGAAGCCGACTATTCACGCTGGGCGCAGTTTGATAAGTCGCCCCGCACAGCCAATCACCGTCTACCAGCGCCGCCTTGGAAAGCCGTAGGCAGCGGCCGGTGATTTACCGACGAAGGTGCGCAGCGGATGAACGCAAGTTTGCGCGGGGCGCGCAGTGGCGGGTGTTCGAATCGTAGCGTTTTGAAACCACACCGCAAGACTGCGGTGGGTGGTCATTTTCCTGAGCCATGGAGTCGACCGGTGCTCCCTGTCGACTCCATCACCTGTTAATGATCAGCCCGCCGCAACCACGGTGATTTCCACCAGCAGGTCTGGTGCGGCCAGACGCGACTCAACGGTGGCACGCGCAGGCGCGTGGCCTTCTGGTGCCCAGGCGTCCCACACTTCGTTCATGCCGGCGAAGTCGGCCTGGATGTCCGACAGCCAGACTTGCGCGGTGAGGATACGGGTTTTATCCAGGCCAGCCTGGGCCAGGAAATTGTCAATCTTCGCCAGCACCTGAGCGGTCTGGCCTTTAATGTCCTGGGTCCGGTCCGTGGCGGTCTGGCCGCCGAGGAAGGTGAAACCGTTGCACTGAACGACGCGGCTCATGCGTTGATTGGTTTCGATGCGTTTAATTTCCAGCATGTGAACTCCTCAATGTTGCGGGATGATTGAAGCGGATGGAAAAGATGAAGCCTGCGTACCGGCGGCCTCGTTAAAACGGTCGATGGCGAACGGCTCCAGTGAAATGTCCGAATGCTCGCCAAGAATGAGTTGGGCCAGACGTTTACCGGTGCCGGGGCCCATCTGAAAGCCGCTGCCGCAAAAACCAAATGAGTAACTCAGGTTACTGGCTTTGCGACTGGCACCTATCACCGGCAGATCATCGGCAGTGAAGGCTTCAACGCCGGCCCAGACGCGATTGACGCCCAAGTGTTTCAGATGCGGAAACAAGTCAGTGACCGTGCGCGCGCTGCTGCCCAGACGGTCTATCTCGACCTCGCCGTGGCGCGCCAGAAAATCCAGCGACCCGATCAGCTTGCCACCGATGACCACCGTACCATTTGCAAACTGCTTGAACGACAGTGCTCTGCCCGTAGCACCCAGCACCGGGATACAAAAAGGCGCGACGCGATGGGTGACCATCAGCATCAGGCCTTCAGGGTGCACGGGCACCGGCTCACCAATCTGCGCAGCCAATCCTCCGGCCCAGGCGCCCGCCGTCACCACCAGGTGTTCGGCACTGAAACTGCCTGCGGGCGTACTCACCCGCCACTGAGTACCGGTCTGCTCGATGCGTTGCGCAGGGGTGTTTTCGTGAATCTGTACGCCGCGGTTTTCCGCGGCCAGGCGAATCGCGGTGACGGTTTTGTAAGGCACCGCGTAACCATCGTCCTCGACCCAGATGCCGCCCGTCACATGCCGCGCCACTGCCGGCACTTTGTCGAACACCTGTTGCTGATCAATCAACACTTCATGGGTGAAGCCCAACGCCTGAAGGTGCTCGACCCGCTGCCGGCACTCCTCCAATTCGGCCTGGTTCTCCGCCAGCTTGAGCTGACCGCTGGGGACAAAACCGCCGTCGTCGCCCAACGTATTTTTGAGTTGATGCCAAAGATCACGCGAGGATAGCGCCAATGGAATTTCCGCTACGTGACGGCCCAGGGTACGCACGCCACCAGCATTGACGCCGGAGGCATGGCGACCGCAATACTCCGCTTCCAGTACGATCACCTTGACGCCGGCTTGCGCGAGGAACAACGCCGTGCTCAGACCATGGATGCCGCCGCCGATCACCAGCACGTCAGCCTGGCGTTTGCTCGACTCACTCACCGGCCAGCTCTCCCAGAGTGATGGGCTTGATCGGCGGACGAATACGGTAATAACCCACCTCGGCCGCCGACACACCGCGAGCCTTGGCGATGACTTCGGTCACCGTCAGACCGCACATGCGCCCCTGGCATGGCCCCATGCCGCAACGACCGAATGACTTGGCCTGGTTCGGGCCCGCGCAACCCAGGGCGACGAAGCCGCGCAGTTCGCCCGCCGTCACTTCTTCGCAGCGGCAGACCATCACCTCGTCAGCCGGAATGCGGTTTTGTTCTTTTGGCTGATAAAACACGTCGAGAAACGGCCGAATCCGCAGGTTGACCTCAAGTTGCACGCGCAACACGCGAGCTTTGTCATCACGTTCAGCGGTGCTGAGGATCTTGAGTTGCGTGGCAATCCCAAGAGCCGCCAATTCGCCCTGCACCGCCGCTGCCTGAGCGCCACCGATACCGGCGCCATCTCCGGCGACGTAAACACCCGGCACATCCAGCTCACCCCACGGATCGGTGACCGGTCTGAAGCACAGCTGATCCAGATCCCATTCATGCCGCGCGCGCAATGCCTGACTGAACTGGATATTCGGCACCACGCCTTGATGCAGCAGCACGCAGCGGGTGTCGATGCGCTGCGCCTTGCCGGACACGCTGAATGTCAGTGCCTGCGCCGCCTCTTCGCCCTCGACCGCCAGTTGCTCGGCCCCGCTGTAATGAGCGATCCCGGCACTGCGCAGGCTGCGCATCAGTTCCAACCCCTTGCGCAGATAAGGCCAGGCGCGCAGAGCGGCAAACAGGTGACGGCGGGCACGCCAGTAATCTTCGGGCCGCGTGGTGTCGACCAGGGCCTTGATCGTCACGCCGGCACGCAGGTACTGCCAGCCGAGCAAATACAGGAGCGGGCCACAACCGGCCAAGACCACCGGTTCGCTTGGCGCCAGGCCTGAGCTTTTCAGCAGAATCTGTGCAGCCCCGGCGCTCATCACGCCGGGCAAAGTCCAACCGGCAATCGGAAACGGTCGCTCCATGGCACCGGTCGCCAGCAGCACGGCTTTGGCATCGAGCGTATACAGGCGACCGTCGCGCAGGTAACTGACCTGATGATCCCGGGTCACCTGCCACACCGATGCGCCTTTTTCATAGCGCACGCTCGACGATGCCAAGGCCTGAGCCAGTTGATTGCCGTGAGCATAATCGGGGCCCAGCAGGTCCCGTCGCGACAGCGGTGCCAGGGTGATGCCGCGGTAAATTTGTCCACCCGGACTGCCCTGCTCATCCAGCAACACCACCTGCAAGCCCAGCCCGGCCATGTGCGTGGCTGCGGCCATGCCGGCCGCCCCTGCACCGACCACCACGACATCGACGGTTTCGCGGTTCATGACTGCACCTCCACAGGCTGGACATTCATCGGTTGATAGATCAAATCCCGGGCGCCTTCCTGGGAACGAATGCGCATGCCGTCAGCCACTTCGATCAGGCAGCTTTGCCGGTTGGGAACGCCGTCGATGTCCACCAGGCACTCGAAGCACACGCCCATCATGCAATACGGTGCACGGGGCGACTCGCTGACCGGCGTGGCGCGAAACCGGCTGATGCCGGACATCAGCAGTGCAGCGGCGACGCTCATGCCGGCGGGCACACTCAGCGGTTGATCGTTGAAGGTCAGGCTCACGGTCCGCGTCGCCCTGACTTCACTGACGACGGGTTGAAACAGCGGATCAGTGCGCATGTGAAAACACCTTGTCAGTTAGAAAACGGTCACCGGTAAACACCTCCAGCTCATCGGGGGGAGCTCCGCCCATGATCCACGGCGCGATGCGCAGGGCATGGGCCGCCGCCAGGGTCACGCCGCTGTGGCAGGTGACCACGAAGGCACCGGGATGAGCGCTGGATTGCTGATAGATAGGAAGTCCATCCGGGCTCAGCACCCGCAATGCGCCCCAGGCCCGGACCAGTCGCACATCGCGCAGCAAGGGAAAGGTCGTGACACCACGTTTGGCGATGGCGGCCAACACCTCGGTGGAGGTGCCGTCATCGAAGCCCACCTCCTCCATGGAGTCGCCAAGTTGCACGGTGCCTTCGTCGGTCTGTCGGACGTTCAGCGTCGGGTAGTCGAGAAATGGCCGGACCCGCTCGCTGATCAACACCTGCCCGCGATTGGGCGCTACCGGTGCATACAAGCCCACCTGCCGCGCCAGCGTCGCATTGCCCAGCCCGGCCGCCAGTACGATCCGTGGCGCGACAAAGTAACGCTGCCCGGCTCTGACCCGAAACTCACCGGGCGCGCATTCGATACGATCGACCTGCACGCCGCCATGCAGCCGCGCGCCCTTGGCCTGCGCCGAGGTGTGCAGGGCCCGCAGCAGTTTCAACGGATTGACGTGCCCGTCCTGTGGCGTGTAACTGGCGCCGATCACTGCAGGCCCAATCAGCGGCAAACGCGCTTTGACTTCGGCGGCGTCCAGCATTTCGAACGGATAATCGCCCAGTGCATCCTGCAAGGTCTGCAGTCGTGACTGGCGCTCCAGCAGTTCTTCGTCACTGAAGCACATGTGAAAACCACCCGGTTGCTTGAGCTGGACGTCGACGCCGCTGTCGGCCATCAATGCTTGCGCGAATGCAGGCCAGCGACTCGCCGAAGAACGTGTCCAGCGCGCGTAATCCGGCAGGTCATGACCTTTACCCTGGACCCAGACCAGGCCGAAATTGCCCCGCGAAGCGCGAAACGCATCGTCGCCCTGATCGAGGACCACGGTGTCGACACCGCTGCGAGCCAACCCATAGGCCACCGCCATGCCCACCAGCCCGCCGCCGATCACAATCACGTCCGACTGCACGACGTTGTGTCTGTCCTGGCTCATTTACCTTCTCCGATCAGTACCCGATCCAGTCCGACCATGCGATCGAGCACCAGCATCAACAACACGGTGCCGACGATCAGCACTGTGGAAACGGCGGTGATCAACGGATCAATGGTCTGGGAAATCTGGTTGTACATGGCCACCGGCAAGGTCGTGGTACCGGGCGTGGCGACGAATACGGTCATGGTCAGTTCGTCGAAGCTCTGGATGAATGCCAGCATCCAGCCGCCGATGACACCGGTGCGTATACGCGGCAGGACCACCCGGTAAAAAGCCGTCCAGCGCCGCGCGCCAAGAGACAGAGCGGCCTGTTCGATGTCGCGTTCCAGGCCAATGGTCGAGGCCAGCGTCAGCCGCAGCGCATAGGGCAGCACCACGATCACATGGGTAATGCTCAAGGCCCAGAACGATCCGCCAATCTGCGCCATGGAGAAAAACCGCAGAAAGGCAATGCCCAACACCACGGAGGGAATCATCAGCGGCGACAGCAAAAAACCAGTCAGGGTGCCGCGCCCCGGAAACTCGTATCGGCTGATCGCCAACGCAGCCGGGACCGCCAGCAATGTAGCGACGGTGGCCGAGACCAGGCCCAGTTTGAGCGACAGGAAGAACGCATCGAGCATTTCCTGGTTCTCCAGCAACGCCCGGAACCAGCGTAACGACAAACCGTTGGTGGGCAGCGACAGGTAACCCTTGTCGGTAAACGCCATCGCCATGACCACCACCAGTGGCGCGACGATAAAAGTGATGAACAGCAAATGAAACAGCAGCGAGAAAAATCCGTTCTTGTGCATGGCGGGTTACTCGAAGACTTGCTTGAAGCGACGCTCGGCCAGCTTGCTGCAACCCAGAATGATGATCAGGTTGGCAACCAGCAGGAGCATTGCGATGGCGGCGCCGAGAGGCCAGTTGAGGGTGCCGAGGAATTCGTCGTAGGCCGCCGTCGCCACCACTTTCAAACGTCGGCCACCAATGATCGCGGGGGTCGCGAAGGCGGACGCTGCCAGGGCGAAGACAATGATCGAGCCGGAGAGAATGCCGGGCATGATCTGCGGCAGGATGATGCGGCGGAACACCGTCAGACGTGACGCGCCGAGGGACAGCCCGGCCCATTCCACCTGCAGATCCAGGCGCTGCAAGGTGGCCCACACGGCAATCACCATGAACGGCACCAGCACATGGGTCAGCGCAATGACCACACCGAACTGGGTGAACAACATCTTCACCGGCTGATCGGTAATTCCCAACGCCTGCAAGGCATCGTTGATCAGGCCGTTATTGCCCAGCAGGATCGCCCAGCCGAGCGTGCGCACCACCACCGAGATCAACAGCGGCCCCAACACCACCAGCAGAAACAATGAACGCCAGCGTGGCGCCATGCGCGCAATGATGATGGTTTCCGGTACGCCGAGCAGCACGCAGAGGACCGTGACTGCCAGCGCCATGCCGCCGGTGCGCAGGAAGATTTCGTGGAAATAGCCGTCCTTGAACACTTCCAGATAATTGCCGAGGCTGTAGACCGGCAACACGCCTTCAGTGTCGCTGAACAAGTTGAGTGATAACACTGCGGTCAACAGCAGCGGCACCAGCAACAGCGCGACGAACACCAGTAATGCCGGCCCGCTCAGCAACCACGGCGCGACGCCGACGTGTTCGGCATCATACCTGGCCATGAGCGACCTCCCGATCCAGCAGGCGCAGGTCGTCGTCGGACCAGTCCAGCCCGACTTCAGCATTTTCACCGGGTGGTGGCGTGCCCAGGTTGGGCTGGGTCATGTGCACCACACCGAAGTTGCTTTCCACCGCGATCAACCACAGGTTGCCGAGGAATACGCGCAAGCGGATGCGTCCGCTCAGACGCCCCTTGCCTGCCTCTGTCAGACGGATTTTTTCCGGGCGGATGTAGACGTTGACGTCGTTGCCCAGCGAGCGATCTTCGTGAGGCACGTGCAACAGCGTGTCCTTGACCTGCACATTGCAGCAGCGATCGTTGCGGGTTTGCACCGCGCCAGCGAAGGCGTTGGTCTTGCCAAGAAACGCCGAGGCGAACGGTGAATGCGGGCGCTCGTAAGCTTCATAGGGTGTATCGATCTGCACGATCCGGCCTTTTTGCATCACCGCGATGCGGTCGCTCATGGTCATGGCCTCGACCTGATCGTGGGTCACCAGAATCGTGGTGATGCCCAAGTCGCGCTGAATCGCCCGCAACTCGATGTGCATCTCTTCGCGCAGTTTGGCGTCGAGGTTGGACATCGGTTCGTCTAGCAGCAACAAATTGGGCCGGATCGCCAGGGCCCGGGCAATGGCGACCCGCTGCCGTTGACCGCCGGACAACGCTTTGGGATAACGCTCGCCGAGACCGCCGAGGCGCACCAGGGCCAGCGCTTCGTCGATGCGCTTGCTGCGTTCGGCCTTGGGCACGCCACGCATTTCCAGGCCAAAACTGATGTTCTGTGCCACGGTCATGTGCGGGAACAACGCGTAGCTTTGAAAGACGATGCCCAGGCCCCGCTGCTCGGGACGCACATGGGTGATGTCGCGGCCATCGAGGACGATGCGCCCTTCGGTTGGCTGGACGAAACCGGCAATGGATTGCAGGGTGGTGGTTTTGCCGCATCCGGAGGGCCCGAGCAGGGCGATGAATTCGCCGTGCCGGACTTCCAGGTTCAATCCGTCGATGGCCCTGAAACTGCCATACGTCTTGACGATACCTTCGAGTGTGAGAAACGCCATTGGCTTGCCACGCAGGCGTACGCCTGCGTCTCCAGAATGATTTCGGGAAGGATCGGAGCCATCGAGCGGCTAGCGTTCGACCGTGCGATTCCAGCGCGTCGTCCACTCGCTGCGCTGCTGGTTGATCGTGTCCCAATCGACCTTGATCAACGCATTGACCTTCTCCGGGCCATAGGGCATGCGTGCGGCGATGTCCGGCTCAAGCTTGACGGTCTGGTTGACCGGCGCGAAGCCGTTTTCGTGAGCCTGGATTTTCTGCACTTCAGGTGACAGCACGTACTGAATGAATTGCTGCGACAGCTCGGGCTGAGCGTTGGGCGTGATACCACAGGCTGCGATCTGCAGGGCGATGCCGCCTTCTTTCGGGTAGATGAATTTGAGTGGGAAGCCGGTGCCCTGCAACGCCACCGCACGACCACTGCCATACACCGCCATGACCACATCGCCGTTCTGCATCATGCCGTCCATCTCACCGGGTGCCGACACCCAGGCCAGTACGTTCGGGCCGATCTCGTCTTTGAGTACCTTGAAGCCCGGGTCGATATTCTTTTCGCCTCCTCCACGCAAACGGGCCATTTCCACCAAGGTGTGCAAGCCATAAGTGTTGGTGACGGGCGGCATGCCGAGCAGTTGCTTGTAGCGTGGGTCGGTCAGGTTTTCCCAGGAATCGGGCGGGGCCCAGCCACGTTTCTTGAACGCGTCTTCGTTGTAGCCGATGCCCGTGGCGACCATGCCGACACCGGTGGCTTCAGGGCTGAGGCGTGCCAGTGGATAGAGGTCTTTGTAGACCGGTGCGTCGCTGAGTTTCTCGCACAGGCCCAATTGCAGCGCCTGGTACATCGGCCCATCGTCCATCATCGCCACATTGATCTGCTGGCGCCCTTTCTGAGCCTGCAGCTTGGCCAGGGTTTCGGTGGAGTTGCCTGCGACGTAGACCACTTTGACGTTGTGCTGTTTCTCGAACACGGGGATGACTTTGGTCTTGTACATCTGCTCGGTGGAACCGCCGACACCGGCGACGTACAGCGTCGGCTCGGCGAATGCGGCGCCACTGCCCAGCCCGACAAGGGCGACAGCGACAGCAGTGGCAATGCGGGTCAGAGGGCGAAACGGCGGTGTTGCTGAGGTCGGGTTATGGCTATTCACAGACTATCTCCGAAGTGCGTGGGGCAGATCGAACAATGCGTCAGTTGCTTCGGCGTCAATCGAAGCCATGCACTACGGTGCATGTCCCGGCGAATACATCACGGGATGGCGCATCTTCATGTGCGCTATGGGTTGCTGGTCTGGAGTATTGCGATGCACTATCCATATGGTCAAATCACAATATCCGGGTTAGTTATTCATATTTGATATGGAAGGTCGGGCATGAACCTAAGGCAAATAGAAGCGTTCCGCAGCGTCATGCGATTGGGCTCCATGACCGCGGCGGCGGAAGTGCTGTACACATCGCAGCCCAATGTCAGTCGGCTGATTGCCCAGCTGGAACTGAGCACCGGGCTCACTCTGTTCAAGCGCGCGGGCGTGCGGCTGATCCCGACCCAGGAAGGTCAGGCGTTCTTTCATGAAGTGGAACGCGCCTATGTCGGCCTCGACAGCCTCAAGCATTCGGCGAAGAACATCCGCAATCTGGGCACCGGACGTTTGCGTGTGGCGGCCGTGCCCTCGACCGGCATGAGCGTGCTTCCCGGGGTGATCAAGACCTTCACCGACTCGCGCCCGGAGCTCACGGTGTCGTTGCACGTGAACTCCTCACCGACGGTGGAGCAATGGGTCAAATCGCAGTTCTGCGACATCGGCATCGTGGTTCATCCCGGCGACGTCAACAGTCAACAGGTCGAGTTGCTCGCCGAGATAGCGGCCGTGTGCGTGTTGCCGCGCTCACATGCGCTGGCTGAACGATCGCAGATCACCTTCGCGGACCTCGAAGGGCAAGCGTTCGTTTCGCTGTGTCATGGCGATGGCACGCGTTCGATGGTGGATGGTTTGTTCGAACAGGCAGGCGTCGAGCGGGTGATGGCTGTCGAGGCGCAGTACAGCGCGATCAACTGCGAAATGGTCGCGCTCGGCATGGGCGTCACCCTCGCCCATCCGTTGGTCGCCAAGGATTATCAGCATCGGGACATCGTGATCAGGCCGTTCAAGCCAGACATCCTCTTTCCGACCTATGTGATCTGGCCGACCGCACAGACGAGGACGCGACTGGCCGAGGAGTTCGTCGATACGCTGAAGGTGTACTATCGCTCAGCACTTCTCCCGCCGCACCCAGGCTAAAACATCCACCTCAAAAGAACGTGGGAGGCAATCCAGGGAGACGCCATGGTCACGCCCCATGCAACAAGGAGGCAAACGGACAAGTAAGCCGCAAAGAATTTGAACATCGTCCGCCTCCCCATCACACCTCTCCCGCCTTGGTAAACCATCGAAACCCCCAGAGAAATTGAAGGCTTCAAAACGCTCGATCGCCCGTGCTGCTTGGATGCAATTCAGTGCCTTCAGTTCAACGCCCGAAAAAACCGCTTTGAAAGCACACCTATAAGCGGTCGAGTACTGATCTACGCTGAAAGATCAACGTGAGGATCTGGCCATGTGTGGAAAACTTTCACAGTACCGGGGCATTCATGACTTCGTGGCGGTGCTGAGCATCCCCGATGCCTTGATCAGTCGGGCTACACCGACGACACGGTTGGTTTTGGCGTCGACGCACTGGGGTTGATGGGAATTACGCTGGACAGCGGCAAGGGGCGGCACATCGGCAGCAGCATGATTCCGTCGCAGAGCGATGACAGTGCTGTCGATGAGTGGAGCCGGTTGGGGTTGACCGACAAGGTCAAGGTGTCGAAAACCGAACTTCGCCTGGGCACGCTGATGCCGAAATTTCCGATCCTGGTCTCCAATGACGGCCGCCTGCTACCACAGACATTCGAAGGCGGTCAGATTACTTCGAGCGAGTTCAAGGACCTGACCCTTACCGGTGGACGAATCGAACATGCAACGGGCCGGGGTTCAAGCGATCAGACAGGGCTGGCCGTCGCGGGCGGCACCCGTGAAAGCAATAGGTGGCCATGGCATCACGGCGGGTTACCAAAGCGTTTCGAGCGGCAGTAACTTCACTCAGCTCAGCCACGGCAACCTGCCAGACAAAGGCGCCGGTGGTGCCAGCGTTTACCTTTATACCGATCGCCTGATTCAAACCTTCACCCGCGCGGGCCTGGCCGAGTTAATCACTGCACTCGATTGCGTCCACTGCGCTTGGCCCGGTAGAGCGCATCATCGGCACGGGTCAGGAGGCTTTCCGAGCTGTCGCCGGTTTTGGAGAGCGCAACACCGAAGGATGCCGTAATCGTATCGAGCACCGTGTCAGTGACTCGCGCCTTGATCCGCAGTGACTGGATTTTCAGGCGCAGCTGTTCAGCAAACACGCGCGCACTGTCGAGATCGGTGCAGCCTTGCAGGATCACGCAGAATTCTTCTCCCCCATAACGTGCCGCTACGGCTGCGGCCGGAAGCGAGTTACGCAGCACCTGTCCGACATGTTCAAGTACCCGGTCGCCCAACGGGTGACCGTACTGGTCATTGAATTGCTTGAAGTGGTCGATATCCAGCATGACCAGCGCGACTGTTTCAGGCGATTTGCGCAGTGCTTTTTCCAACACGCGGTTGAAGGCATTTCTGTTCAACACCTGGGTCAGGCCATCCAGCGTGGCGGCCAGGCTGGTACTCTCGAGTTTGTCGCGCAGGGTTTTAATTTCATTTTGAGCGGCGCGCAGCTGGAAGAGAAAAAGCGCTTGTTGATCCTGCATCAACTGGGTGCTTTGTTGCAGCTCATTGAGGATGGTCGGGAGGTTGGTGTCCAGCGGAGACTCAAGCATCTCCAGGCAATGCCCCAGACTGTCCTGAAAATTGCGGCTGCCATTCACACTGCGTGTGACGTCCCGTTCCATGCCGTCGACCAGATTGATCGCTTGCTGTTGCCCGGCCCGGGCATCCTCCAGCTCGTCGCGAATGATGTACTCGCGAAACAGCTTTGCGGCGGACTCAGGCGGAAAACTGTCGAAGTCTTTCACCACTCGATCCAGATGGCGATTAAGTTCGGGCTCGACGCCTTTGCTATAGGTGTACCAGAGCGCGTAGTGCACCGGATTGGGCGGAATATTGTGACGCACCATCAGCGGCACAGCTTGCTTGAGCAGCGCCGCCGCTTCGCGGGAATCCTCGGGATATAACGCTAGAGCCGTTGCACGTGTCTCTGATTGATTCATGCCGTCACTGTTGTTTATTAAAGGAAAACGGAAGTAGCCGGAGCATAACCTCACACAGAGCAAACAGCCATGTCCACGCTGACTGTGCTGCAGGAAAAAAAGCAGGGGGAAATTTGAAAAAAACTGAACCGGCATTGAGCCACCAGTGTCGTAGCGGCATACCAGGAGAACCGGATGACCCGCCCTCGGCATTTTGAAGTTACCTACTGCTTCAACAAGCAGCGGCACATTTTTGTCCAGCCTGACTCGCACATGAGCGATGAAGATGCCTGGTACTACGCGTGCCTGCACGCTGGCGTGGATCTTGTGTATGGGGAAATCCACTCTCAACATAACGACGTGCAACTGCGCGAACACGCTGAAAAGTCCGGTTTGACGCAGGTTAAATGGGAGGAGCTGCCGTAAGAACGCACCAACGAAAACGCCGCTCATTGAGCGGCGTTTGCGTTTTTGGCGTTTTAAGCGGGTTCAGCGGTGTCGACGATCAACAGCACTTCGGCCCTGCCTTGCTTCCATAACGAGCCTCTTGGCGTTCCCGAAAGAACATCTCGTAGTCCATCACCGGTTTGTCCGGGTGCTTGGTTTGCATATGCTCGACGTAGTTGTCGTAGTCGGGCATGCCGACCATCAGGCGTGCGGCCTGACCGAGGTATTTACCGAGGCGACTCAGGTCATTGAACATCGTTGCAATCCTCGATCAAGCTTGCGGAATGGCCTGGAACGGTGCTTCTTTATCGGTGCGTTCTTTGGTGCCCCAGGCGGCGATGCCGACTTTGAGTGCAAAGAACAGGATGCTGAAGACCACGAACAAGAACAGCGCCGTCAGTGTCGCGTTGGTGTAGGCGTTGTAGATCACGTGCTGCATCTGCTCGATGCTCTTGGCCGGTGCGAGTACTTGACCGTTGGCCAGCGCATCGCTGTATTTCTTGGCCAGGGCCAGGAAGCCGATCGCCGGGTTGGCATCGAACAGTTTGATGAAGCCTGCGGTCACGGTGCAGATCAACAACCACACGGCGGGCAGCATCGTCACCCAAACGTAGCGTTGGCGTTTCATTTTGATCAGCACGACAGTCGCCAACATCAGCGCGATACCCGCCAGCATCTGGTTGGAGATACCGAACAGCGGCCACAAGGTGTTGATGCCACCGAGCGGGTCGATCACGCCTTGGTACAGCAGGTAACCCCACATCGCCACGCAACCGGCGGTTGCGATCAGGTTGGCGGTCCAGGAATCCGTGCGTTTCAGCGCGGGCACGAAGGAGCCGAGCAAGTCCTGCAGCATAAAACGTCCGGCACGGGTACCGGCGTCGACGGCGGTCAGGATGAACAGCGCTTCGAACAGGATCGCGAAGTGGTACCAGAACGCCATGGTGTTTTCACCCGGCAGGACGTGATGCAGGATTTGCGCGATACCGACCGCCAAGGTCGGCGCACCGCCGGCACGGGCCAGGATGGTGGTTTCACCAATGTCTTTGGCCACCGCTTGCAGCGCTTCCGGGGTAATGGCGAAACCCCAGCTGCTGACCGTCTGTGCAACTGAAACAGCATCGGCGCCGACAATGGCCGCCGGGCTGTTCATCGCGAAGTACACGCCTGGCTCGATCACCGAAGCGGCCACCATGGCCATGATGGCGACGAAGGATTCCATCAGCATGCCGCCATAACCGATGTAGCGGGCATGGCCTTCGTTAGCCAACAGTTTCGGGGTGGTGCCGGAAGCGATCAGCGCATGGAAACCGGAAACCGCGCCACAGGCGATGGTGATGAACAGGAACGGAAACAACCCGCCCTTCCACACCGGTCCGGTGCCATCGATGAACTGGGTCAGCGCCGGCATTTTCAGGTCGGGCATGGTGATCAGGATGCCGATCGCCAGCGCGACGATGGTGCCGATTTTCAGGAAGGTCGACAAATAGTCACGCGGTGCCAGAATCAGCCACACCGGCAGCACTGCGGCGACGAAGCCGTAGCCGATCAGCATCCAGGTAATCTGGATTCCGGTGAAGGTAAAGGCCTTGGCCCACACCGGGTCGGCGGCAATCTGCCCGCCCAGCCAGATCGAACCGAGCAGCAACAGCACGCCGACGATGGAGATTTCACCGATGCGACCCGGGCGGATGTAACGCATGTAAATGCCCATGAACATCGCGATCGGGATGGTCGCCATCACCGTGAAAATACCCCAAGGGCTTTCCGCCAGGGCCTTGACCACGATCAGCGCCAGCACCGCGAGGATGATGATCATGATCAGGAAGCAGCCAAACAGCGCGATGGTCCCGGGGATGCGCCCCATTTCCTCGCGGACCATGTCGCCCAGGGAGCGGCCGTTGCGGCGGGTGGACAGGAACAGGACCATGAAGTCCTGAACCGCACCGGCCAGCACCACGCCGGCAATCAGCCACAGCGTGCCGGGCAGGTAGCCCATCTGCGCCGCCAGCACCGGACCGACTAAAGGCCCCGCGCCAGCGATGGCCGCGAAGTGGTGACCGAAGAGCACATGTTTGTTGGTCGGTACGTAGTCCAGACCGTCGTTGTTGAGTACGGCGGGAGTGGCTCGATTAGGGTCGAGCTGCATCACCTTGGTGGCGATGAATAGGCTGTAGTAACGGTAGGCAACAAGGTAGATGGCGACTGCTGCGACTACGATCCAGAGGGCGTTGATTGCTTCGCCGCGGCGCAAGGCCACGACACTTAGCGCAAACGCTCCCAAGACAGCCACAGCAAACCAGGCGAAGTGTTTAGCCAGACGGGGCATAGAGTGTCTCCTGCCGACAGCCGATGGACTGCGGCGGTAATTTTTATAATTGTGTCCGCTATGCGGAGCTGGCCCAATATCCCCGCATGCCGTCTACAAATAAATCCGCGTTACTACGTACGTGCTGTCTACGTAGTTCTACGTAGACACGCCGGATCTGTCAGTTGAAATGCAAAACCTGTGGGAGCGGGCTTGCTCGCGAAGGCGGTATGTCAGTCGCCATCGATGTTGAATGACAGATTGCATTCGCGGGCAAGCCCGCTCCCACAGGGGTATGCATTTCAACTGACTGACATTGTATCCATCGGTCATTCCGTCCAGCAGCGCTACTGGACGCGCGTATCTTTGGCATATGATGCCGGGCCTTCGCCTTCCCCCGGTCCGGACAGGAGCAGAGATGCAGCTCAAACACAAAATCGTCGCGCTCGGGATTCTGCCGCTGGTGTTGGCCATCGCCGTCATCTGCGCGCTGGTGATTTCCATGAATCGCCAACTGGGTGATCAACAGGCGCAGCTGATCGAAGACAGCATTCTGGCCAGCAAGCGTGCAGAACTTAAAAACTACGTTGAAATGGCGAAAAGCCTGATCGAGCCGCTGTACGACGACGGCCACGGTGACGCGCACGCCCAGCAACAAGTGCTGGAAGAACTGCGCAAGCTGAGCTTTGGCATCAATGGCTACTTCTTCGTCTACGACCACGAAGGCCGCAGCCTGATGCACGCGCGCCAGTCGGACCTGGTGGGCAAATACCTCTGGGACATGAAGGACCCGCACGGCTTGCCAGTGATCCAGGCGCTGCTCCAAAGTGCGCAATCGGGCGAAGGCTTTCAACGCTACGCCTGGAACAAACCCTCTTCCGGCCAGGTGACCGACAAGCTCGCCTACGTGGTGATGCTGGACCGTTGGGGCTGGATGCTCGGCACCGGCATTTACCTTGAGGACGTTGAGCGCGCCACCCAGCAGGCGCGTGACGAAGTGGCTCAAGGCATCCGCAAAACCATGCTGGCGATTGCCGTGGTGGCCCTGGTGGCGGTGCTGTTTGTCTTCGCCAGCGGCATGACACTGAATGTCAGCGAGCATCGTCTGGCGGACAAAAAACTTCAGCGTTTGACCCAGCGCATTGTCAGTTTGCAGGAGGAGGAGCGATCTCGGGTTTCCCGTGAGCTGCACGACGGTATCAGCCAGCTACTGGTCTCCATCAAGTTTCAGTTCGAACTGGCCAGCCATCTGCTCGAGAACGGGCAAGCACAAGACAAAGGTTTGAGCACTCTAAGGGACGCCACGGAGCGCCTGGGGGAAGCGATTGGCGAAGTTCGCAGCCTCTCCCACGACTTGCGCTCCTCGCTGCTCGACACCTTGGGCTTGCCGGCGGCGATCGGTCAACTCGCCGCAGAATTCGAGCAACGCAGCGGGCTGGTGGTGACCTACGACGATAACGAATTCGACTGTGATTTGGTCGATGGGGCCGCCGTCTCGCTGTTTCGCATCGTGCAAGAAGGCCTGACCAATATCGAACGACACGCGCAGGCGAAGAATGTCTCGATTACCCTGCACGGGTGTGAAGAGTCCGTACGATTGACGGTGGTAGACGACGGCATCGGTTTCAACGTCGCCCAGGTCGAACGTCGTCATGCGGGCATTGGCCTGCGCAATATCCGTGAACGAGTCGAGCATTTTGGTGGCCGCTTCGACCTGATCTCGATGCCGGGAAGAAGTGAGCTGGACGTTTGGCTGCCGATGAAAATGCCCGCTACAAAACGCTGAGTCGCCCCAACAACAAGAGTGAATGCCTGCGATGAACCTGCCCTACCCGATCCGCGTCGCCCTGGTCGACGATCACTCCCTGGTCCGCGACGGGATCAAAGCGTTGCTCGCTGTTATGGCACCCCTGGAAGTAGTGGGCGAAGCCGAGAACGGCGCCGAGGCGATCGAGATGGTCGGGCGCTGCCAGCCGGACCTGTTGCTGGTCGACATCGGCCTGAAGGACATGAACGGGCTTGAGCTGACCCGGGTGCTACGCAGCCAGTACCCGACGCTCAAGGTGCTGGTGCTGAGCATGTACGATAACAATGAATACGTCAGTGAATCGGTTCGCGCGGGTGCCAGCGGTTATGTATTGAAGAACTCACCGTCGCGGGAAATCATTGCGGCGATCGAAGCCATCGCCAGTGGCGGCACGTTCTACAGTGCCGAAATCGCCCAGAGGCTCATTGCCGATAAAAGCACCGACAACGAGCTGACACCGCGCGAGAGTCAGGTGTTGTCCAAGATGGCTCAAGGGCTGAACAACAAGGAGATGGCACGGGCACTGGACATCAGCGTTCGCACGGTAGAAACCCACCGCCTGAGCATCCGTCGCAAACTCAGCATCGACAAACCGGCGGCGCTGGTTAAATACGCGATCGATCACGGGATTATCTCCCGGTAGCAGGCATTAACACTCAATGGAAAAACCCGGCCTCATCAACCGGGTTTTTCGGGCCTTTCTGTGCGCCGGCGGCGCCGCCGCTGACCGGTGCATCGACGGTTTCAATCCCGCTGGTGAAAAGGCCTGCGGCGACTTCCTGTTCAGCGCGAGAGCCCACCGTCGACAGATCGACCAGAGTCCGCACCGCAGTGCCCTCGACAATGCCATTCGTGCCTAAGGCCACGGCTTTGAAAATCGCCGCAGCGCTGGGCATCCTCTTGCTCAATTGTGGCAGTGCAACGCTGGCCACCTGGTCCGCACCGGTGACCTTCATCAGTGCCTTCGGTGCCTACTGGTTACTGCTCAACAACGCCAGACGCAGCGGGTTCGTGCGCGCCAGTTGCACCTGAAACCTCGTCGACCAGCAGGCAATACATCGTAAAAACCAGTGCACTGAAAATCAAAAAACAGTGCACTTTGCGCCAAGCCAGCCACCGGATCGAGCGCGTAGTTTTGTGTCGTGGGTTAGACGTTCGTCCTGACCTTCACCTGGATAACAACAAGATTTCTGGTGACCCATGAGTACAGTAGATCCGATCACCCTGGCAGTCGTGAGAGGCGCGCTCGAAACCGCGCAGCGCGAAATGACCATCACCCTTGAAAAAACCGGTCGTTCGAGCGTTTTCAACCTGGCTCACGACTATTCAAACGCACTCTTCGATCACCTTCCGGAAATGATCCTGCAAGGTCAGGACATCCCGATTCACCTCGGGTCACTGATTCCGGCAATGAAATGCGTTGCCGGTTTCTTCGGTGACGACATCCACGAAGGCGATGTGATTTACCACAATGACCCCGCCTACATGGGCAGCCATATCCTCGACTGCTGCATGTACAAACCGGTGTTCTACAAAGGTGAACTGGTGTTCTGGGCCGTCTGCAAAGGTCACCTCACCGACATCGGCGGCCCTGTGCCTGCTGGCTACAACCCGGATGCCAAGGAAATCTACGCCGAAGGTCTGCGTATCCCGCCGGTGAAGCTCTGGTCACACGGCAAGCGTCGTGAGGATGTGATCAACCTGCTGCTGACCAACATGCGTGCCCGCGCCTATCAGGAAGGTGACCTCAATGCCCAATATGGCGCTTGCAACGTCGGCGAACGCCACTTGCTCGAGCTGCTTGATCGCTACGGCGTGGAGCAGGTACGCGCGTGCATCGCCGAGTTGAAAGACATGGCGGACCGGCACATGCGTGCCCTGCTGCGAGATGTACCGGATGGTTTCTATAGCGGCACCGCCGTGCTTGAAGACTCGGGCCATGGGCTGGGTGAGCTGTCGATTACCGCGCAGGTGGAAATTCGCGGTGACGAGGCCCACATACTGATCGAAAGCCCGCCACAGGTGCCTTACTTCATCAACTCTTACGCCGGCAACTCGGTGTCCGGGGTTTACTTGGGGCTGATGATGTTTGCTCAGGTGCCGCCGCCGTACAACGAAGGGCTATACCGCTGCGTGTCCATCGACCTCGGCCCACCGGGCACCTTGTGCAACGCGCAAGAACCGGCACCGCACGTCAACTGCACCACCACGCCGATGGAAACCCTGGCCGACGCGGTGCGTCAGGCACTGGAGCAAGCGGCGCCCGATCGCGTCACGGCCTCCTGGGGTCACGCCAGCGGGATCAACATCGCCGGCCACGACCCGCGCAATGCCAACAGCGAATACGTGACCATGGTGCTCGCGTCGATCATCTCCGGTGCCGGCGCGAACAAAGCCATGGACGGGTGGCCGGCGTGCGGCCCGCTGTGTTGTTTCGGCGCGCTGATGTCCGGCGATATCGAGTTGCTGGAGTACTCCTATCCGATCCTCATTCACCGCTACAGCCTGATGACCGACAGCGGTGGCGCCGGTGAATTTCGCGGCGGTTCGGGGACCCGTATCGAAATCGAACCGCTGAACCACGCGATGACCGTGGTCGGGTTCGGTGAAGGTCGACAACTGACAACGTCAGGTGCCGCAGGCGCGAACAACATCATGCTCGAACCCAAGCTGGGCCGGCTGATACACCGCAAGGTCGACGGCGAAGAACAGTCCTTTATCTACAACGCGCAACTCACCGCGCAACCGGGCGAACGGGTGATCAACGTCAACCCTGGCGGGGGTGGCTATGGCAATCCCTTGCGACGCCCGATCGCCAGCGTGGTGAACGATGTGCGCAACGGCCTGGTGTCTCGCGAAGGCGCCCGCCTGGAATATGGCGTGGTGATCGAGAGTAACGGCCAGGTCGATGAAGCCGCGACCAGCGCCTGTCGTGCCGCGCATTAATTGAGCCCAGCCCCTTTGAGCAACCTGGAATCCCTCATCATGACCAAGCAACAATATCGTCTGGGCATCGACGCCGGCGGCACCTTTACCGATTTCATCCTGGCTGATCGCAGCGGTAACGTGCAGCTGTTCAAGGCCCCCTCGACGCCACAGGACGGCACTATCGCGATCCGCAACGGGCTGGCGCAAATCGCCGATGCCATCGGCCGCTCCCCTGCCGAGATCATTGGTGACTGCGACCTGTGCATCAACGGCACCACCGTGGCCCTCAACGCACTGATCGAGAAAACCGGGGTCAAGGTTGGTCTGCTGTGTACCGACGGGCATGAAGACAGTCTGGAAATCCGCCTGGGCCACAAGGAAGACGGCCATCGCTATGACGCCAGTTACCCGCCCGCCTACATGTTGGTACCGCGTCACCTGCGTCGGCCAATCCGCGGGCGGATCATCAGCGACGGCAGCGAATACGCCCCGCTCGACGAAACCGCGATTCGCGAAGCCATCGAGTATTTCCGCGAGCAGGAGGTCAAGGCCGTTGCGATTTCGTTCGTCTGGTCGGTGCGCAACCCGAGCCACGAACAACGCGCCGCCGAAATGGTGCGGGCGGCATTGCCGGACGTGTTCGTCTGCACCGGCAATGAAGTGTTCCCGCAGATCCGCGAATACACCCGCACCTCGACCACTGTGGTCAACGCCTACCTGAGCCCGATCATGGGCCGTTACATCGAACGTATCGACGCTTTGTTCGAAGAACTCGGCGCGCAACAGCCGACTCGTTATTTTCAATCCAACGGCGGGCTGGCGCCCGGCGTGGTGATGCGCGAACGTGCGGTCAATGCGATCAACTCCGGCCCGGCGTCCGCACCGCAAGCCGGATTGTGCGTCGCGCAGCCGTTTGGCATCGACAACGTGATCACCGTGGACATGGGCGGTACCTCGTTCGACATCACCTTGAGCAAGTCCGGACGCACCAACTTCAGCAAGGACACTGACTTCCTGCGCTATCGCATCGGTGTGCCCATGATTCAGGTGGAAACCCTTGGTGCCGGTGGCGGCTCGATTGCCTTTCTCGATGACTTCGGCATGCTCCAGGTCGGCCCGCGCAGCGCCGGCGCCAACCCGGGCCCGGTGTGCTATGGCAAGGGCGGCACGGAGCCGACCGTCACCGACGCTAACCTGGCCCTCGGCTATTTGGCCGACGGTGCACTGTTGGGCGGTAGCATTCGGCTTGATCGCAAGGCGGCTATCGAGGCCATCAAAAACAAAATCGCCGAGCCCTTGGGGATCAGCGTTGAACGCGCAGCCATCGGCATCATCACCCTGGTCAACCTGAACATGGTCAGCGGCATTCGACGGGTGTCGGTCGAGCGTGGTTATGACCCACGGGACTTCGCCCTGATCGGTGCAGGAGGTGCAGCGGGTATGCACGTGATGCGCCTGGCCGAGGAAATCGGCAGCACAGTGGTGCTCATTCCGAAAGTGGCTTCCGGGCTGTGCGCTTACGGGCAGATTCTCTCGGACATCCGCTACGACCAACTGACCACACTGCCGATGCGCCTGGACGACGAACTCGTCAACCTGCCCTTGCTCAACCAGACGTTGCGTGACCTGCGCGAGCGCGGCATGAACAACCTGCGCGACGATGGCTTCAGCGCCGGTAACAACATTGAGTGCCTGTACAACCTGGAGATCCGCTACCTCGGCCAGATTCACGAATGCAGCGTCGAACTGACCTGCGATCAATTGGATCAGGCGGGTCTCATCGCCCTGCGTGAAGCCTTTCATACGCGACACAAGGCGCTGTTTTCCTACAGTGAGCCTGAGAGCCCGGCGGAACTGGTGAACCTCGAATGTTCGGTGATTGCACGCCTGCAACGCCCGCCGATGCCGGAACTGCCACAACCCTGCGAGGACGTTGCGCCTCAAGCAAGCGGAGCACGGCCGATGCTGTTCAGCGCGCAATCACCCTGGCAGGAAACGCCGGTGTACAACGGTGACCGGCTGCAATCGGGGCAAACGGTTCAAGGCCCTTGCGTGATCGAAGAGACAACTACCAACATCGTCGTACCACCGGGCTGGCAGGCAACGCTTGCGCCCTCGGCCACCTACCGGCTGACGCCTAATGATTGACCGCCCATAAGCATTGGCAAATGATGGCAAACCAGCGGTGCCGACGGCTCTTTGCGTCGGCACCGTCCTCATAATAAAAATGATACGAGGGCAGCCATGGCGTACAAACTCTCCACCCGCTCCTGGCCCGACAGTCAACGCCAGCCGCTCTGGGCCCAGGCAATCGGCAGTGCCTATTTTCCGCTGTCCCTGGAGTTCGCGCCCAGCAGCAGTTTCAGCGGCAGCCTGCAAATCTGGGAAACCGGCAGTACCCCGCTGACCCTGTCACGCTTGCGCTCCAGTCAGCTCGGCTATTCGCGCAGCAAAGCCCAGGTCAGTGAAGATCAGGAAGCCTGCTACCTCGTCACCGTGCCGCGCCGTAGCGAAGTCCATTTCGAGCAAGACGGCCGGGCACTGCATTGCCAGCCCGGAGGGTTCATCTTCGAACGTGGCGATGCGCCCTATCGCTTTCACTACGCCAGCGACAACGATCTTTGGGTGTTCAAGCTCCCCGAGCGCGCGTTGCATGGACAACTGCGCGGTGCCGAGCGCTACACGCGCTTCTGCTTCGACGCCAAGCGCGCGCTTGGCCGCATCTTTGTCGATCAGTTGGCCATGTGTGCCGCACGTTTCGACGAATGCGACGATGCCGCTCGCCACATGTTGCTTGAGCAAGCACTCTCAACCTTATTGATGGCTCTGCGTGATGACGAGCGAGTGCTCAACAGCGAAAGTTCGAACCTGGCCGCCATGCATTTGCAACGCATCGAACATTACGTCGACAAACAGCTGGGCAATCCCGACCTGGCGCCGCAAATGATCGCTGACGCCTGTGGCCTGTCAGTGCGTTATTTGCACAAACTCTTCAGCAGCACGCCCTACAGCCTCGGGGAATGGATTCGCCTGCGGCGTCTTGAAGCAGTCAATAGAGGCCTGCACGACCCCAACTGTCACCTGTCGATCGGCGAATTGGCCATGCGTTGGGGGTTCAGCGATCAGGCCCAATTTACCCGCAGCTTCCGCCAACACTTTGGCTGCACGGCCAGAGAAGTGCGCAGCGGTGCGGTTCGTTCGCCTGGGGCATCGACGCTTTGTGTTTGAGCCGGGTTTTAACTCCCGACCCCTTGGGAATCAAGGGTCTACTTGCCCCATCAGTTCAGCGACTGATTCCGTGCGTTTTGCGTAGCGCTGCGCCAGCACCGCACAGACCATCAGCTGAATCTGATGGAACAGCATCAGCGGCAGGATCAACACGCCGATAGTGCTGCCGGCGAACAGCACTTGTGCCATCGGCACGCCGGTCGCCAGGCTTTTCTTCGAACCACAGAAAAGAATGGTGATGCGGTCTTCCTGATTGAAGCCAAAGGCTTTGCCGAGCACGGTGGCTGCCACCAACACCAGCCCCAGCACCACGCAGCAGGCAACCACCAGCCCGGCCAGGTCCCGCAGCGGAATCTGATGCCAGATGCCTTCGTTCACGGCTTCGCTGAATGCACCGTAGACCACCAGCAGAATCGAGCCCTGATCAACGAACTTCAGCCAACTCTTGTTGCGCCCCACCCAGGCGCCGATCCAGCGCCGAGCGATTTGCCCGGCAATAAACGGCAGCAACAGCTGCACGCTGATCTTCAGAATGGCATCGAGCGTCGAGGCTCCATCACCGTGCACATCCAACAGCAACGTCACCAGCAACGGCGTGAGGAAGATCCCGAACAGACTGGACGCCGCCGCGCTGCAAATCGCCGCCGGAATGTTTCCGCGAGCCAGAGAGGTAAAGGCAATCGCCGACTGTACGGTTGCCGGAAGTGCGCAGAGGTAGAGCATGCCCATGTACAAATTGTCGCCGATCATCGGCGCCAGCAACGGTTTGAGCGCCAGACCGATTAACGGAAACAGCACAAAGGTCAGCCCGAACACCAGCAAGTGCAAACGCCAGTGGCCGGCACCGGCGATGATCGACTCACGCGACAGTTTGGCGCCGTGCAGAAAAAACAGCAGGGCAATGGCGACGTTGGTCAGCCAGCCAAAACCAACCGCGACCTGACCACTGGCGGGCAGCAAGCTGGCGAGAATCACCACACCAATCAGCGTCAGGGTGAAGTTGTCGGGTAAAAAACGAGGGCGGGTCATCAGCATCATCCGGGGTTACCAAGAACGTGATGATGACTCTAACGCGCCTGCTGATTACCCACTAACGCCCATGAGCCAGCAGATGCCGTCTAAAGGACATGCCAAGGGAATCAGACGCCCTGTCGTTTCAGCTACCCGCACCGCCGTGGGCTTCTTCAAAGAAGTAATCCTTCCAGCTGGACGCCTTGTTTTTCAGTACGCCTAACGCCTGCAGCTTCTGGGCATAGATAAAGGTACGCTGAGGCACGACGGTGAAGTCGATTTCAGGGTCGGCGACGATTTTCTCAATCAGTGCCAACGGCTGCTTTGATTGCTCCACCCGAATATAGGTCTGGGCTGCCGCGGACTTGTCGGCCTTAATGATTGTCTCGGCCTCGGCCAATGCGTCGTAGAACGCCTTGTAGGTTTTCGGGTTTTCGTCGTGAAATTTTTCAGTGGTGTACAGCACGTTAAACGTGGCCTGGCCACCCAGCACATCGTAGGAGCTCAACACTTTGTGCACGTTGGGACTCTGCAGTTCCTGATACTGGAACGGCGGGCTGGAAAAATGCGAGTTGATCTCCGAGCCACCCGCGATCAGCGCCGCCGTCGCATCCGGATGGGCAAGGCTGATCGAGATGTCGTCGAATTTCTTGAAATTGTCATTGCCAAACTGTTTAGCCGTTTCGATCTGTAAGGTGCGTGACTGGAACCCGACTCCCGCCGCCGGTACAGCGATGCGGTCCTTTTCCGTGAAGTCCTTGAGGCTCTTCACATTCGGATTATTGGTCAGCAAGTAGTTGGGCATCGAACCCAGCGACGCGATGGCCTTGACGTTCTGTTTGCCCTTGGTCCGGTCCCAAAGCGTGAGCATCGGCGGCACGCCCGCCGACACCACATCCAGCGCGCCAGCCAACAGCGCCTCATTCATCGCCGTGGCACCGGAGATGCTGTTCCAGTCGACTGCTATGTCGAGGCCCTGCTCCTTGCCATGCTTCTCGATGAGCTGTTGATCGCGAACCACATCCAGAATCAGGTAACCGATACCAAATTGCTGGGCAATGCTGATTTTGCCTTCGGCCTGAACACCGGGGCTGAGTAATGCACTCACCGCAGCCACGGAGGCGGCCAATACGGTCAACGCTGAACGCGTGAAGCGAGTCTTCATGAAAACCTCGTACTGGTTAAAAAAACGGACTGCTACACGCGGATATCGAATTCAGAGCTTGGCAATCGAGACTTCGGTGGATTTTACGAAGGCAATGACTTCGCTACCCACCTTCAATTCAAGGTCGCGCACCGAGCGGGTGGTAATCACGGAGGTGACGATGCCGGAGGCGGTTTGCACGTCGATTTCAGAGACCACTTCGCCTTCCACTATTTCCTTGATGACGCCTTTGAACTGGTTGCGGACGTTGATCGCTTTGATGGTCATGATGAGGCTTCCTGTCTGATGTCGAGCACTTCCGCATGGATGAGCAGGCCTTCAAAATGCACCGACTGGACCAACAACAAAAGGAATATATAATTATCTTCTTATTCTTTATTTGCATATAAAGATTCATACAGCAAGGCGCGCCTCACAACTGAAACCAGCCCTAGGTTTAATTGATACTGAGTTTCAGGCAAAAAAAAATCCCAGGCAGCTGATGGACGCCTGGGACTTAAAAATGCATAAACCGTGGTGGTGAACGCGGGGCGGATATTACGTAATATTTCGGTTTGTAACAAGATATCTTGATTCACCATCCAGTTACTAAGTCTTCTAACCCGTTAAATATCCGCACTATTTTTAAGGTTTACTACAAAAACCAGCGATATTCACGCGCATTGATGTCTTGCATGAACGCCAAATGGTCCTGTCGTTTGTTTTCGCAATACACATCGACAAACTCCGCGCCCAAACCCTCGCGTAACAGCGCATGGCTTTGCATGGAGCGCACGGCCTCCAGCATCTCCAGCGGGAAATCGATACCACTGGCACGGTCTTCATTGAGTGATGCAATCGGTTCGCGGCCGGCTTCCAGCCCTTGCTCCAGCCCCACCAGAATTGCCGCCAACACAAGATAAGGATTGGCATCGGCACCGGCCAGGCGATGTTCGATCCGCAGGTTTTCAGCATCCGAGTCAGGCACCCGCAGGCAGGCGTCGCGGTCTTCAAACCCCCAACTGGCGCGCGTCGCGACGTTCACCGTGCCACTCAAGCGACGCATTGCGTTGTGATTGGGAGCAAAGATCGGCATGCAGTGCGGCAACAATTCCAGGCAACCGGCCACGGCATGGCGCAGCGCCTTTTGCCCGTTCGCCGCCAACACATTGTTGCTCGCCTCATCGTAAAGACTCACATGAACATGCATGCCGCTACCGGGGTGCTGCAAGTAGGGTTTTGCCATAAAACTGGCACGGTGGTTGTGTTTGAGCGCCACACCACGGGTGCTACGGCAAAACAGAGCGGCCCAGTCGGCGGCACGCAGACCGTCATCAAGATGACCAAAATTGATCTCGTACTGACCCGGGCCCAACTCTGCAGTGATCACTGTAGTGTCGATGCCTTGCGTACGTGCGGTCTCGACCATTTCATCGAGCACCGGTGAAAATCTCGACAGCCGTTCAATGTGCATGTTTGGCTGATCGTCTGGGTCGTCCGTCAGCTGATCACGCGGAAACTGTGGCAAGCCGTCACGTAACTGGCGATCGAACAGATAGAACTCCAGCTCGAAAGCGACTACCGGGAAAATCCCTTTGCGGCCGAGTCGCTCCAGCACCTGCGCCAACACTTCGCGCGGCTCGAAGACGATAGGCTTTTGAGTACCGCTCGAGGTAATCAGCATCTGCCCCAATGGTTGTTTTTCCCAGCCAACCGGTTTGAGCGTGCCGGGCACCAGTCGGCGTGGAGCATCCGGATCGCCGTCGTTAAAACAGTAGTCGCCGATTTTGAACAGCCCGCCCTGGGTCCCCAGCAATACGCAGTTTTGTGGAAGCTTGAGCGCGCTGCCAGCGGCGACTTTCTCGAGCATTTCTATCGGGTAGCGCTTGCCGTAGAAGTGCCCGGGGATGTCCAGGGAAATCAAATCGACGTAGCGAACATCGGGGAAGCGCTGACGAAACGCGCGAACCTCGACAAGCAGATCAGAGCAGACAGCATCCATCGTTGGTGTTCCTTGTTGTTTTTATCAGGTGTAAACCCAGAGAACCCGGGTGAGCTGATCCGAGAGGTTGCCGTAGCGGCAGTGGGTATGACTGGCCAGCTGAAAACTGTCACCGGCATGCAAGGTCACCGGTTTGTCGTCATCCAGCCACAGCGTCAGCTCCCCCTCGAGGACATAACCGCCCTGCTCCGAGCTGTCATTCATGTGCCGGTCACCACTGCTGGCACCGGGTTCCAGATGGCTTTCAAGCATCGAGAAGGACGCTCTCATCTTCGGCGAGACAAGGATGTCGGTAATCCCGTCGGCGTAATACAGCGTGCGTCGCTCGTCCGGACGGGTCACCCAGCGCAATGCCATGGGTTTGGGCAAACTGTAGAAATAGGTGGTCGGTACGCCCAGGGTTTCGCTGATGGCGGTCAGGTCCGCCACGGTTGGACGTGACAGGCCACGTTCGACTTGCGAGAGAAAGCCAACGGAGCGACCGATTTTGTCGGCCAGCGCTTTGAGCGTGTATTTTTTGTGCTTGCGCAGGTCCTGAATCAGGATCGCCAGCGCCGAGATTTCTTCTTGCATGTCCATAGAGAGGGTTTCCAGAAATAGGTGCTTCAAATGCTGTCGCGCAGCCGATACCAGGCTTTGCCAATGGCTTCCAGCGGTGCGGCGAAATACTTTCCACCGGGAAAACTGCCGTTGACCAAACCTTGGTACAACGCCAGCTCTTCTGGTTGGCCAAGTATCGCGTCAGACACGGCGTGCGCACCGGCCAGCGTCGGCAACACGCCGTGCCCGGAGTAACCCTGCAGCCAGTAAAGATCGCCACGTCGACCGAGGTCAGGCGTGCGCTTGAGCGTGAGATCGATGTGCCCTCCCCAGGCGAATTCCAGTTCGACACCTTTAAGTTGAGGAAACACACGCTCCAGATAGGGCCGGGTCGCGGCGGCAATGTCTGTCGGCATTCCTCCAAGATAGGTGCAGCCGCCACCGAACAGCAGCCGGTTATCCGGTGTACGACGGAAATAATCGAGGACAAACTGATTGTCGGTGACGCACACATTGCTCGGTAGCAGCGCGGTCGCCTGTTTTTCTGAAAGCGGCGCGGTGGCCACCTGATAGGTGCCGACCGGCAACACGCAACTCGAAAGTTCCGGATCAAGCCGATCAAGGTAGGCGTTGCACGCCAGCACCAGCACGTCGGCGCGAATCCGACTGCGCTCAGTGGTGACAACGTACTGATCGCCCTCCTCGCGATAACTCAGCGCCTTGCTTTGTTCATGAATGCGTCCACCGGCACGTTCAATCGCGGCGGCCAGCCCGAGCGCCAGTTTCAGCGGATTGAGATGTCCGCCTTCAGGATCAAACAAGCCTGCCTGGTAGCGCTCACTGGCGACCCATTCAGGCAACTCAGCGCGCGAAATGAACTGCAGACCATCGTGTCCCCACTTGTGGCTGGCCTCGTGTTGCCACTCTGTCAGCAGACTCACCCGACGCGGCATCACCGACGTCCAGAGGTGACCGGGCCGATAGTCACAATCGAAATCATGGCGAACGGGCAAGTCTCGTAACTCCTGCGCGGCCCAGCGCATGCCGTCCCATAGTCGCCGCGCGCGCTCATAACCCAGCGCAGCCTCCAACGACGGCATGTCACACGACCAGCCGAGAATTGCCTGACCGCCATTGCGCCCCGATGCCCCCCAGGCAACCCGACTGGCTTCCAGCACCGTCACGCGCTTGCCGGCCAGGGCCAGTCGCAACGCGGTGTGCAAGCCACTGAAGCCGGCGCCAATGATCAACACCTCAGTGTCCTGCTCACCTTCCACCGCCGCTCGTTCCACCAGGCGATCGGCGCAGGTGTGGGCGTAATAACTGTCTACGTGCCGGGCTGATTGCTGAAACATGCAAGCCTCGTGAAATTTGATACTTATAATTTCATGAAAAAGTACAGGTTAAATTTCACCACTGCAACATTTCGGCAGACAAAAAAAATCCCGCCCAAGGAAAGCCGGGCGGGATTTTTGAAGCAGACAGCGTCTTCAAGAAAACCTTGATGACCTCTTAAGCAATCGGGATCAGCGGATCCGCAGCGGCCCAGGCCGCTTCACGATTGGCCACCGGCGGGTAGATCCACTGGGTGTTGATCTGCGTCTTGAGCGCCTTGCCTTCCTGCTTGACCAGCTTGACCTGACGATCCCACCCTTCGGTGTACACCGCGCCCCAGGCTCCGAGATCCAGACAGGTCACGTATTTAGGCTGGCTATACGGCGTCGGGTCCACGCCCAGGATTTGGGCGGCCACGTTGTTGCCAGCATGGCGACCCAACACGATGGCATGCTGGCAGGTCATCAATGCGAAGTTGCCGATATCGTCGGAGGCGGCGTAGGCAACATCACCGGTGGCGAAGATGTCTTCCTGGCCAATGACTTTGAGGTGCGCATCGACGTGCAGACGACCCAGGTGATCGCGTTCTGCCGGAATCTGCTCGGTCAGCGAGCTGGCGCGTACACCGGTAGTCCAGACGACTGTTTTCGCGTCGATGCGCTGACCATCGGCCAGGGTCACGCCGTTTTCATCGACGGCGACGACCGACGATTTCAAGCACCATGTCACGCCCGTTTCAATACTGGCTTCAGCGATCGACTTGGCGATCTCGGCGCCCATGGACCCGCCAACTTCATCGCCGCGATCAACGATGATCACTTCGATGTCGGCACGATTACCCAGGATGGCGCGCAGACGCGCCGGCATTTCAGTCGCCGTTTCAATCCCGGTGAAGCCACCACCAGCAACCACTACCGTGTTGCGGGCTTTGCCAGGCGGCAGGTTCACCAGGGATTTGAGGTGGTTTTCCAGGCGTACGGCTTGTTCGATCTGGTCGACGTCAAAGGCGTGATCGGTCACGCCTGGAGTGTTCGGCAGTGCCAGGCGGCTGCCGGTGGCCAGAACGAGTTTGTCGTAGCTGCACACTTGCTGATTGCCGAAAGCATCGACGTAGCCGACACGCTTTTGTTGCACGTCGATGGTCTGCGCCGTGCCCTTGATGAACTTCACGCCTACCGAATCGAACAGTTCGCCGATTGGTGCAGTCAGCTGGTGAGCATTCGGCTCGTAGAAGCGCGGACGCACACGCAGCTCGGCCTGCGGGGCCAGCACGGTCACTTCAACGTCGTTGTGACCATGAATGTCAAAAAGGCGCGTAGCGCTCAACGCCGTCCACATACCACCGAAACCTGCGCCTATTACCAGGATGTGTTGTTTCATTTTTAACTCCAGAGAAGACCAAGTGTTGAATTCGCTTAAGGTCCCAGGTAGCGGATGCTTATCACTGCCGACCGGACAACGGCGACTCTATTGATCCTAGTTAAAACACACAACTGGTTTTTTTTGATAGTTACCATCGAGCACTTTGATTTCTCCCATGAGCGACAACAGCCTAGAGAAGAAGGCCACCTACGAGAGGAAAGAAATCGCGGGCACAGGATCTGCTTCGTTGCTTAGCGCCTAGCCGACTGATAACATTTACGACTACATTTGTCGGAGATCTACATGTCTCTTTATAGCGCGGGCGTTGAGTACGGCATTCATTGCCTGATTTTTCTGGTGGGTAATCGCGGCGATACCCGCGAGGCGAGCGTGCGCGACCTTGCCGAGTTGCAAGGCGTGCCTCTGGACTATCTGGCAAAAATTTTCACCAGACTGGCCAAGGCAAAACTGGTGGTGGCCACTGAAGGTGTGCGCGGCGGGTTCAAGCTGGCGCGGCCTGCTGATGAAATCAGCATTCTGGATATCGTCAACGCCATCGACGGCCAGAAGCTCATCTTCGATTGCCGCGAGATTCGCGGTCGTTGTGCCTTGTTCGAAGGTTCCGCGCCCGACTGGGCGCTGAGCGGTCCCTGCTCCGTTCATGCCGTCATGATGACTGCGCAGAATCGCATGGAAGAAGCACTCGCCCAGCAGACCATACTTGATCTCGCGAGAAAGGTCGGGCGCAAAGCCCCGGCAGAATTCAATGCTCTGGTGGACAACTGGATCAGTGATCGTCGAGAAAAGAAAAGCAGCGCCCAAGCAACTGGCGAGCACTTCATCCCGGTCACCGATATCGGCAGCTAAGCCTTACAAACAGTCGCGCACGGCTTTGCGCAGCGCGCCTGACTTGGCCCAGGGCGGTCCCTGATAAAGCGATACCCGACTGCCATCCTTCGATTTGACGATATCCAGGATTTCGTCCGCCGTGATGATGCTTGGCGCCGTGACCCTGTAGCCATTGGAAATCGCCGATTGAGCCGCGTTCGGTATCTCCTGCTGCCACGCAGGCAGCACACACGCGGCATATTCTTTTGGTGGTTTGTTGCTGTATTTGCTGTAATTCGGCTCACCTGGCACCAGGGAAGCAGGCAACGAACAACCCGCCAGCGACGCCAGCAACACTCCCCCCATCAACATCCGCATGACGCTTCCTTAATCCTGAAAAACGGGAATGTAGCGCGTCGCCGTCCAGACATCCATCCATCCATTGGACATATTTCAGCGAGGCGCATTGTTATCGCCGCGATCCGGACTTGACTGCTCGTTCAGATAGCTCGTCCATCTTTCGTACGCGTCATGCTGCCATTGATTGACCCACTCCCATTCCGGACCGCTCAGTTGATGTGCAGAAATCAGTTTCATCATTTCCGTGGTGGCCGCATCCAGATCCACGATCAGCTCATGAGCGTGAAACCTGAAGTCATCGGTAGTTGTCATTTAAGGTCGCCTCGCCCTAGCGAAAAGTCGCTACATCACTACGACATCAGATCTGCGCAGGCGCGTGCATCTTCCCGACCAAAGGCAATACCAACGAGTCAGACGAACATTACAGCCCACGCATAGAAATGGGACTAATATTTCTTAGCGGAGATTGGCAGGAGGTCATCATGTGGCTTAACGAATCTGAAAACGAACTTCGGCGTGGCCTGCAAGGCGTTGCGTCAGATCTTCGGTGGTCGGCAGTGGAGCTTTTGCGCATCGCGGAGCAACTGCGCCAGGCCGGCAACGATGTGGACGCGCAGGCAACCTTGAAGCTGTGCGAGTTGTTTCAGGGAGATGAAGAACGACTGAAGGGTTATGCCGAGGAAGTTAAAGCCAAAATCATCACTCGAACAAAGCCCGGTAGTGAGAGCGCTGTGCCATGAACAAGCCGCTATGCGCGCTGTTCGTCGCAATGACAGCGGCGGGCGGCTGCAGCACCGATTCACATATCTATCGAGACCAGCCGCTGGTTGCAAAGGTCGAGACCGGCATGAGCAAGGAGCAAGTCCAGCAGATCGGCGGTCAGCCCCTGACGATAACGGATCGCACCGCAGTGCCGGGCACCTGCTTTGACTACAAGTTGACGCAGGACGGACATCAAAAACCGTACAACGTCAGCTTCGACGGCCGCGGCAAGGTCGACCACACAAGCTTCATCACCTGCGCAGAATGGAGCCACATACAGCAAAAAGCCCGAAAGCCCTCCCATGGCAGCAGCGGGATGGGCGGAGGCGGCGGTTACTAATACTCACTCAATCGATGTGAAAAGCCCCGGTTAACCGGGGCTTCAGCGCACTATCGATCTGACTTCTGGCTGCGTGCAGGCCGACTCGGCTTGGCCTTGTAGCCGGGAAGGGACGCCGCATAAGCCAGTGCCTCTTCTCTGCTGCCAAAAGATCCAAGGCGGTCGCCTTTGGTGCAAACCCGCCAGGGCCCGTTGTTAACGCTGAGTACGTCATAGCCGTTCATGTGCATTTTATTCAGCATCGGAACGCTCATAGTCACCTCCATTCGGCAGTGATATCAGATTGACCTGCCTACCATACACCCACCCTTTGCCAAGGTGCCGACCAGACGTCGCGACAGGATTCCGGTATTCGATTGCACTTTCAGGCCCCGCGTGGCCTCCAACTAGCCAAATAGAGATCAAAGCCCTCCCGGCCTGAATATTGCAGTTTTATGACTGTTTCATGACAAGCGGCAGTTAAGTAACACATGAAAGTACGCGCAACCGTCATTTGTGAGCACGACCGGCATATTCTCCTGGTGCGCAAGCCAAGGTGTCGCTGGACGTTGCCCGGCGGAAAGGTCGAGCCCGGTGAAACCATTGCTGACGCCGCCACGCGAGAACTTCAGGAGGAGACCGGGCTTGGAGTCGACGGTTTGCTGTACCTGATGGAGCTGCAAACCGGCAACACTCGACACCACGTCTACGAAGCGTCAGTGGTGAACTCGGACGAAGCCCGCCCGCAAAACGAAATCTTCGATTGCATCTGGTACCCACTGGACGCGGTACACAACCTGAACACAAGCGATGCCACACTCAGGATCGTCAGAGCGTTCCAGCGTCGCCTCTAGGCTGTTCAACCCTGATCGCCACCACCCACGGGCATGATCATGCCGGTGATATACGACGCTTCGTCGCTGGCCAGAAACAGAATAGCGCTGGCCTGCTCATCCAGCGTGCCGTAGCGCTTCATCAAACTGCTGTCGAGCGTCTGGTCGACGATCTGCTGATACCACACCTTCTCCTGAGCGCTCTGCTCGGCACTGTTGCGCGGAACGACTCGCGGCGGGGCTTCAGTTCCACCGGGCGCGGTGGCATTGACCCGAACCCCACGCCCCGCCGTTTCGAACGCCAGACAGGCGGTCAGCGCATTCACTCCGCCCTTCGCCGCACCGTACGGCACGCGATTGACACTGCGAGTGGCGATGGAGGAAACGTTGACGATCGCTCCGCTGCCCTGCCCCAGCATGAACGGCAGCGCGGCATGGCAGCACCATAACGTCGGGAACAACGAACGGCGGACTTCAGCCTCGATCTGCTGCTCTTCGTAATGCTCGAAAGGCTTGGTCCAGATGGTCCCGCCGACATTGTTGATCAGTATGTCGAGGCGGCCGAAACGCTCGACGGCGGCTTGCATCACGCGGCTGCATTCGGCGTATTGCTCAAGGTCGGCGGTCAGCGCCAGCACCTGATTGGTCTGCGCCAATTGCACCTGCACCTCGAACACCAGGTCGGAGCGATCGACCAGGATCAATCGCGCACCCTCAGCAGCCATGCGCTCGGCAACGCGCCGACCGATGCCCTGTGCTGCACCGGTAATCAGCGCGACTTTTTCGTGAAATCTGTTCATGGACACCTCATGCCACGCTGGCGGAAAACTTCTCGTAGTAGAAATTCGCCGGCGCGATGCCTTGTTCGCGAATGTACTGACTGACCGCCTCGACCATGGGTGGCGGGCCGCACAGGTAGACATCGACGTCACCATCGTTCAAATGCTGCGGCTCGATGTGCTGGGTCACGTAGCCTTTGCGCGGGTGCTGACTGTCGGGGTTAGCCACACAAGCGCTAAAGCTGAAATTCGGAATTCGCGAAACCAGGGCTTCCAGCCGATCAAGTTCCACCAGGTCGAAATCGTTGGTCACGCCGTAGATCAAATGCAGCGGATGCTCACTGCCCTGCTCGGCAATTTTCTCGAGCATCGCGGTGAACGGTGCCAAACCTGTGCCACCGGCCAGCAACAGCAATGGACGGCGAATGTCGCGCAAATAGAAACTGCCCAACGGCCCGGCCAGGCTCATGCTGTCGCCGGCCTTGGCCATGCCGGTGAGGAAGCTGCTCATCAAGCCGCCGGGCACGTTACGAATCAGGAAACTGACCTCGCCGTCACGCTGCAGCGAGCTGAATGAATAGGCGCGGGTCTGCTCGCTGCCGGGAATCGCGAGGTTCACATATTGCCCCGGCAGGAACGCCAATTTGCTCAAGGCTTCGCCCTTGATCGACAACGCGATGGTGCTGTCGGACAACTGGCGCACGGCGCTGATGGTCGCGTCGTAACTGGCCTGGCGGGTGCGGCAGACATCCGAGGAGGTCGGCACGCGGACCACGCAATCACTCTGGGCGCGCATCTGGCAGGTCAGGACAAAACCCTGCTCGGCTTCTTCGGCGCTGAGCGCATCTTCGATGTATTCCTCGCCCAGGTCATAGGTGCCGGCCTCGGCGAAACACTTGCAGGTTCCGCAAGCACCGTCGCGGCAATCCAACGGAATATTGATGCCCTGGCGATACGCGGCATCGGCCACGGTTTCGCCGGCATTGGCGTCGATGAATCGGGTGACGCCATCTTCAAAATTGAATGCGATCGAATGAGTCATGACGGCTGCCTCACAAGTGGTAAACATCGATGACCTGGCGAACGTAGTCGTTCTTCAGGATCACTTTCTTGGCCTTGATCTGCGGGGTTTCACCGCGCACATCGAGGGTGTAGAAACTGCTGCCGAAATAGCTGTCGACGGTCTTGTAGCGGAAGCTCAGGGTGTGCCAGTTGAAGCGCACCTTGCACTGTCCGTCGGCCTGTTCGAGCAGCTCGATGTTGCTGATGTTGTGCGAGGTGCGGGTGTCCGGAATGCTGGCGCTGGAGCGCTCGGTCTTGATGCGGAAGATGCGGTCTTCCAGGCCGGTGCGGTTGCCGTACCAGATCAGCGAGATTTCCCGCTGCGGGTCTTCCGTCAATTCGTCGTTGTCGTCCCAGGACGGCATCCAGTACGTCGCGTCCGGGGCGTACAACTCCAGCCACTCGTCCCATTGCTTGTCATCGAGGTAGCGCGCTTCGCGGTAGAGAAAATCGCGAACGGTGTCGTAGGTGATGGTCATTGCACGGCCTCCACTGCAATCAGCTCCGACTGTTCAGCGGCCAATGCCTTGAGCATCGTCTGCTGCCAGTATTTGTGTTGCAGCACGAACAAGCCTTCGTCTTCGGTGCGCACGCCGCTGAGCAGCGGATGCAGATCGATTTCTTTTGCCGCTTCATCGGCGCCTTCGACCCAGTGCTCAGCGCCACGGGACATGTCGTTCCAGGTGGTGACGCTGCCCTGATAACTGGTCTGGCAGGAGCGAAACTCCTCAAGATCGTCCGGCGTGGCCATACCGCTGACGTTGAAAAAATCCTCGTACTGACGAATCCGGCTCGAACGGGCGTGGTCGCTTTCGCCTTTGGGGGCGATGCAGTAAATGGTGATTTCCGTGCGGTCGACCGAGATCGGCCGGGCGATGCGAATCTGCGAGCTGAACTGGTCCATCAGGTACACGTTCGGGTACAGGCACAGGTTGCGCGAGTTCTCGATCATCCAGTCGGCACGGGCCCGGCCAAAGTCCTGGGCCAACTCATCACGACGCTCGTACAGCGGACGATCTTCAGGGTTGGACCAACGGGTCCAGAGCAGCATGTGGCCCTTGTCGAAGGAATAGAAACCACCGCCCTGCTTGGCCCAACTGCCAGCGCTCATGGTCGGGTTGCAATCGCCGGCCTCACGCTGCTTGCGCTGGTTCTGGGTGGCTGCGTAGTTCCAGTGCACCGAACTTACGTGGTAACCATCGGCGCCGTTTTCGGCGGTGAGTTTCCAGTTGCCTTCGTAGATGTAGCTCGAGGATCCGCGCAACACTTCCAGGCCGTCGGCGGACTGGTCGACAATCATGTCGATGATCTTTGCCGACTCGCCCAAGTGCTCGACCAACGGCACCACGTCGGCCTTCAGGCTGCCGAACAGGAAGCCGCGATAGGACTCGAACCGCGCGACTTTGGTCAGGTCGTGGGAGCCTTCGCAATTGAAGCTCGCCGGGTAGCCGGCCGCCGCCGGGTCTTTGACCTTGAGCAGCTTGCCGGAGTTGTTGAACGTCCAGCCATGGAACGGGCAGGTGTAGGAGCTTTTGTTGCCGGTCTTGTGCCGACACAGCGTCGCGCCGCGGTGACTGCAGGCGTTGATGAAGGCGTTGAGCACGCCGTCCTTGTTGCGCGCGATGAAGATCGACTGGCGCCCCATGGTGGTGGTGTAGAAATCGTTGATATTGGGGATCTGGCTTTCGTGGGCCAGGTACAGCCAGTTGCCTTCGAAGATGTGTTTCATCTCCAGATCAAACAACCGCGGATCGGTGAACATCTCGCGCTTGCAGCGATAGATGCCCTGTTCTTTGTCATCTTCGAGCAGGGAGTGAAGGTATTCGGGTCGCAGGGACATGGCCGCCGCCTCCATTGTTTTTATTCAGGCAGGGCCATGCTAGGACGGGGGGATGTGGCGGACTATCCGCGGGGTGCAGACCTGTATCCGTTTACTGCAAAGGGTTTTTTGCCTGATCGTTCCCACGCTCTGCGTGGAAATGCAGCCCGGGACGCTCTGCGTCCCAAAAGCGGACGCGGAGCGTCCGTTGAGGCATTCACATGCAGGAGCATGGGAACGATCAACAGGGAGGTGGCGTTTTCGAGGTCAGTGCCGACGCTTGAGGGTATCGGATGGTAACTCGCCGAACTGTTTGCGGTAGCTGTCGGAGAACCGGCCCAGGTGCAGGAAGCCATAATCCATGGCCACTTCCGTGACGTTGCGCACGTTGCAGGTCGGGTCGCTCAGACAGGCGTTGATGCGTTCGAGGCGTTTCTGGCGGATGTAATTTTGTGGAGACGCACCCACATGGCGTTCGAACAATCCATACAACGAACGCAGGCTCATCCGCGCCTGGCGCGCCAGTTCTTCACTGTCGATGTCCTGCTTGAGGTTGCGCGCGATGTAGTCGGCGATCACTTCGAAAGTGGCCGTCTGCGAGCCGAGACTGATCCGGCTGACGTTGGTCTTCATCAGGCTGAGCATCTTGCTGACGATGATCTGCGCGTAGTGCTCCTGCACCTTGGGAATCTGCTCGGTGGCCTCGGCTTCCTGGCAAATCATCGCCAGCAGACCGACAAAACCTTCCAGCTCATTGAGCTGATAACGGTTCTCCAGGAACCGCACGCCTTGCCCCGGATACCGCCAGCGCTGTTCATCGCAGACGGACGTCAGCAACGGCGTGGGGATTTTCAGAATGAATTTTTCGCAATCGTCCGAATAGGTCAGGTCTACCGGATCGTCTGGATTGATCAGCAATAATTCGCCCGGGGCGAAGTAATGTTCCTGACCGTGGCCCCGCCACAGGCAGTTGCCACGCAGCAACACTTGCAGGTGATAGATGCTTTCCAGCGCGCCGGAGGTGACCCGTACGCTGCCGCCATAGCTGATGCGACACAGGTCGAGGCTGGCAAACTTGCAGTGATTGAGGCTGGCCAGCGGTCGCCCGGCCCGGGGCATCAAGATGCAATGGTTACCGACATGCTGATTGACGTAGCCCGACACCGCGTAAGGGTCGGCATGGTCGAATACGGTGCTGCGCTGACTCAACAGTTGCGCTTGCATATCGGGTCACTCTCATTGTTGTTATCGATTGCGTCGGGCCATTCTAGAACAGTACGAGCAACGGTGTATCAGTACGCCGACGTGCTGCCAGTCAGTTAACCGAAACTCCTGTGGGAGCGAGCCTGCTCGCGAAAGCAGAGTGTCAGTCAACAGGGATGTTGAAGCTGATTCCCTCTTCGCGAGCAGGCTCGCTCCCACACGGTGGATAACATTGCGCGATCAGTCCTCGAGTGCGCGAACCCGCTCGTGGCGTTGCTGCTCTTCAGGCTGGGCAGACGACTGCAACGTGAAATCGAAGTCGATTTCAGCAAAACGACCGCTGACACCGTGCGCCGCTGCACGCGCTTGATCGTCACTGAAGGTGATCTTGGCGATCAGTTCATCACGGGTGGCATAGGCGAAATCGTCATGCAGGTATTGATCGCCGTCGAGGTTGATCTGAGTGGTCAGGTGGCGATGATCCGGGGCGGAAATGAAGAAGTGGATATGCGCCGGGCGCTGACCATGACGGCCCAGCTGGTCGAGCAGTTGCTGGGTCGGACCGTCCGGTGGGCAGCCATAGCCCGACGGCACGATGCTGCGGAAGCGATAACGACCCTCGGCATCGGTGACGATGCGGCGACGCAAGTTGAACTCCGATTGTGTGGTATCGAAATACGAGTAGGTGCCACCGGTGTTGGCGTGCCAGACATCCACCACGGCGCCCGCCAGGGGTTCGCCGGCAGTGTTGAACACCTGGCCTTGCATGAACAGCACCACACCCGGATCGACGCCGTCATCAAGGCGCGCTTCGACATTCGACAGCGGCGCACCGGCCACATACAGCGGCCCTTCGATGGTCCGCGGGGTGCCGCCGGATTTCCCGGCCTGTTCGTCTTCGGCATCCATCAACAGGTCGAGGTAGTGCTCCAGGCCGAGCCCGGCCACCACCAGCCCGGCCTCTTGACGCGCACCCAGCACGTTGAGGTAGTTGACGGCTTTCCAGAACTCTTCCGGCGTCACGGCCAGGTCTTCGATGATGTTCACCGAGTCACGCAGAATGCGGTAAACCAGCGCTTTGACCCGTGGATCGCCGGCATCGTTATGCAGGCCGCTGGCCTCTTCGAGAAACTTCTGGGCACTGGCAGTGTGGGAAATCTTGACGTTCATGGTGGTTCCTCATCTTGTAATTATTGGCGTAGCTAACTGAACAGGCTGGGTTCAGCGGTCATCCTCGCGGATGGAAGAAGGATGGCGGCACATCGCGGTGACCTCGATCGCCATGTACGGATACAACGGCAATTGCATCAGCAGATCATGCAGCTCCTGAACGCTGTCGACATCGAACACGCTGTAATTGGCGTAGAGCCCGGCGATGCGCCACAAGTGGCGCCACTTGCCCTGCTCTTGCAGGCGCTGGGCCAGGGCTTTCTCGTCAGCCTTCAGCTTGGCGGCCATTTCCGGATTCAGGTCGACCGGCAGATTCACGGTCATTTTCACGTGGAATAACATGATGCACTCCTTAGACTTGATGAAGAACAGAAGAAGTCTTGTCGCGACGGAAAAACGCCAGGCGCTCTTCATCCAGCGTCAGGCCCAGACCCGGTGTTTTCGGGACGTGCAACTCGAAATCGCGATAGACCAGCGGCTCGCTGAGAATGTCTTCGGTCAGCAGCAACGGACCGAAAAGCTCGGTATCCCAGCTCAATTTGTTCAGGGTGATAAATGCATGGGCCGACGCAAGCGTGCCGATCCCGCCTTCAAGCATGGTGCCGCCGTACAAGCCAATACCCGCCGCCTCGGCAATCGCGGCGGTTCGCAACACGGCACGTGGGCCGCCGTTCTTGGCGATCTTCAGGGCAAACACCGAAGCCGCGCCCTCCCGTGCCAGATTGAAGGCATCCTCGACGCATTCGATGGACTCATCAGCCATAACCGGCGCCGGGCTCATGGCATTCAGGCGCACCATGCCCGAGCGGTTATTGCGCGAGATCGGCTGTTCGATCAGGTCGATGCCGTTGGTTCCGAGGATCCGGCAGGCGCGCAGTGCAACCGCTTCGTCCCAGGCCTGATTGACATCGACCCGCACGCTGGCGCGGTCGCCCAAGGCCTTCTTGATGGCAATGACGTGGGCCAGGTCGCGATTGACCTCGCCGGCACCGATCTTCAGTTTGAAGATCCGGTGGCGGCGCAGGTCGAGCATTTGCTCCGCTTCGGCGATGTCCTTGGCTGTGTCGCCACTGGCCAGGGTCCACGCCACTGGCAGCGCATCACGAACGCGACCGCCGAGCAGCTCACTGACCGGCAGGCCCAGTCGTTTGCCCTGGGCGTCGAGCAAGGCGGTTTCGATACCTGATTTGGCGAAGGTGTTGCCGCGGATGCTGCGCTCAAGACGCAACATCGCGGCATTCACATTGCCGCTGTCCTGGCCCAGCAGCAGCGGCGCGAAGTGCCTGTCGATGTTGGTCTTGATGCTGTCGGGGCTTTCGTTGCCGTACGCCAGGCCACCGATGGTAGTGGATTCGCCGATACCTTCGATGCCATCGGCGCAGCGCACACGGATGATCACCAGGGTCTGGTTCTGCATGGTGTGCATCGCCAGCTTGTGCGGGCGGATGGTCGGCAGATCGACGATGATCGTCTCGATCGATTCAATGGCTGTAGCAAGCATGTCGATACCCGTCAGGTTCTTGAAGTTCTGATTTGGATTCTCGTACGGCTTTTTCCGGGCGGCCAATATAGAATTGGTCTGGCTTGATACCTTAAAGGTATTTAACCATCCGACATCTGGAGGCCTCATGGAACTGCGTCACCTGCGTTACTTTCAGGTGTTGGCTCAAACCCTCAATTTCACCCGTGCCGCAGAGCTGCTGCACATCGCCCAACCGCCATTGAGCCGGCAGATCCAGCAACTGGAGGACGAACTCGGGGTGCTGTTGCTGGAGCGTGGGCGGCCGCTGAAGCTAACCGACGCCGGGCGGTTTTTCCATGAACACTCCACCGCCCTGCTCGAGCAACTGGGCAAGGTCTGCGACAACACGCGACGGATCGGTTTGGGTGAAAAGACCTGGCTGGGCATCGGTTTCGCGCCGTCGACGCTCTACGGCGTGCTGCCGGAACTGATTCGCCGTTTGCGCAGCGGTGAGCCGCTGGAGCTTGAACTGGGGCTCTCGGAAATGACCACGCTGCAACAGGTGCAGGCGCTCAAGGCCGGGCGTATCGACATCGGTTTCGGGCGAATCCGCATCGACGACCCGGCCATCATCCAGACCGTGCTCACCGAAGACCGGCTGGTCGCCGCCCTGCCCGCCGGCCATCCGTTGCTGGCCGGGCCGATCAGCCTTCGCCAACTGGCGAAAGAACCCTTTGTGCTGTACCCCGGCAACCCGCGACCCAGCTACGCCGACCATGTGATCGCGCTGTTCGAATCCTATGGCGTGAGCATCCATGTAGCGCAATGGACCAACGAGCTGCAAACCGCCATCGGGCTGGTGGGGGCAGGCATCGGGGTCACATTGGTGCCGGCCTCGGTGCAGTTGCTGCACCGCGACGACATTGGCTTCACCCCGCTACTGGAAGAAAACGCCACCTCACCCATCATCCTCAGCAGACGGGTGGGCGACGTGTCGCCGGGGTTGAATCATTGCTTGCAGATGATTGATGAACTGCAACCGCGGGACTAGCCCGAATGCCCGCTGTAATGCAATCCGCGTAGCAGCTGGCGCAGCCTGCGTTCGGCTGCGCAGCAGTCGTGAATCAGGCTATCTCGGCCTAACTGATTCACCGCGGTGTCTGATTTTACGGCTGCTTGGCAGCCGAACGCAGGCTTCGCCTGCTGCTACAGGGCTCAATGGGAATCCCCACCCCAGAGCCAGTTCCAGATCCCCGGCAGTTTGACCGCCTCTGAACTGTCCTTGACGGTACGCGCCATGGCCGCCCGTTGCAGAGCCGCCTGATCGTCGTAAAACGGCTTTTCTGCCAACTTCACCCCAGCGGCGCTTGCGCTGTCGAGGAGGATTTGCAGGTACTCCCGGGCATGCCGGGCGGAGTAGCGATTCAGGTCGTGGAAGGTCACCACCACCGGTATCACCCCGTCCACAGTTGGCAACTCTCCCCGCGCAATACGCTCACGCACTTCGGACATCGAGCGCAGCATGTGCGAGCGCCGTCGAGGGCTGGCGTTGAAGCCCCAGATCTTGCCGTCATTGGCGCTCAGGTCGGTGAGCAGTATATGCAAGCCGTGTTGCTGATAAGCCGCGAAAGTGCGTTTGTCGTAGTTCCAGAATGGCGGACGCACCAGGGTCGGTGGCGCGCCAGTGATCGCGGCGATATCGGCGCTGCCTTTGCTCAGCGATTGCTCCAGTTCTTCCGGAGTCAGGGAGCGGTGATTGGTGTGCGAGTGGGTGCCCGTGTGGAAGCCCAGAATCTGCCCTTCTGCATGCTCGCGGCGCATGACCTCGCGACCGATGTCGCTGTCGCCGGCACGTGGCGCACCGGTCTGCACGAAGAACACCGCTTTGATGTTCGGTTGCACCGGGTTACTGGCCAGACTGTCGAGCACGGTCATCGTCGGGTTCCAGAAGCTCGATGCGCTGGGACCATCATCGAAGGTCAGCAGAAAGCGGACAGGTGGGTGTGCGCGCAGACGCTGTTCGGTCTGCGGCGTCATTTCGATGGGAGAAGCGATGCAACCCAGCAGACTGACTGCCATGGCGAACGCCGATAGAACCTTGACCAACTGTTTCATGTTTTGCCTTGAGCCAGACCGTTGCGCCCGCATCTGTGCGGGCGCAGGTTGGATCAGGGTACACAGAGTTTGGTTCCGGTGCTGCCCGGCATCGTCGGTTATTGGGTAAAGGACTGCTGGAACGAATTGTCGATGATCGGCGCCGTTGCCAGTTCGGCCGGCAGCGCCTTGACCTTAAACAGAAAGTCTGCGGTGCTTTGTAGATCCTTGGCGGCCTGCTCATCCACCGGGCCGACAGTCATGTGCGCCTGGCGCAGCCAGTGGCGCGAAACGTTCTGGTCAAGGTTGGCCTTCTTCGCCCAGAGGTCGGCGTACTCGTCAGTGTTGTTGTCGACCCAGGCCCGGGCCTTTTTCAGCCGCACCAGAAAGTCGGCGATGGCTTCGCGTTTGCTGTCGATCGAGGGCGTCGACGCGGCGATGGCGCTCAGGCCGGGCATCAGGTTCTTGGCGGTGAGAATCGGCCGGGCGCCGGAGAACAGAATCTGCTGGGAGATATAGGGTTCCCAGACCGGGAACGCGTCGATGCTGCCCTGCGGCAACGCTGCTGCGGCATCGATTGGCATCAGTTTGATGAAGTCGACGTAGTTTTCCGGCAGCTCGGCTTTTTCAAGTGCGCGCAAGGTCAGTTGCTGGCTCCAGGCGCCGGGCCAGTAAGCGACTTTCTTGCCCTTCAGATCAGCGATGGTTTTGACCGGTGAATCCTTGGGCACCAGCAAGGCGATGGTGTCCGGGTTTTGCCGCGTGACACCGATCAGCTTCACCGGCGCCTGTTTGGCGGCGAGAAAGAGGAAGCCCGAATCGCCAAGAAAGCCCAAATCCAGCGCGCCGGTATTCAGCGCTTCGGCCAACGGCGCAGCGGCCTGGAAGTGTTTCCAGTCGACGGTATACGGCGCCCCTTTCAGCACACCCGAAGCCTCCACCGAGGCACGAACGTTGTAGTAGTTCTGATCACCGACGTGCAAGACAACGGGCTCTGCGGCGTAAGCCATTGGCGCGGTAAACAGTGCGCAGGTCAACAGACTGCGCACGAATCGGGACAGGTTCATCGGGGGCTCCTTGAGCGTGATTTATATAGACCATAACGCTCTTAAACGAAGATTTTTAAATTCTATTTAGTCATAAGCTCATGACCCGCCGCGAACAGTGTTTGCCCTGCAACAGCGACTTAACAGACTGTTCTCCCCTGAACATTCCCCGACCGTGATCAAGTGCGAGCCTCAGTTGCCCGAGACCAGCTTGAGTCCGATAACACCGGCCAAAATGACCACCAGGCAGAGAATCCTCAGCGGCGTCGTCGCGTCGCCCAGCAGCACCATGCCCAGAACAGCGGTGCCCGCTGCACCAATACCGGTCCAGACCGCGTAGGCCGTCCCCACCGGTAGTGAACGAAGCGCGAGTGAAAGCAGAAAGACGCTCGACAAGCCAGTAGCAGCCGCCAAGAGTCCAGGGGTCAATCGCGTGAAACCTTCAGAGCTCTTCATGAAAAAGGCAAAGGCGATTTCGAGAATGCCAGCGATGCCAAGCAGTGCCCATGCCATAGGTAAATGTCCCGTCAAGTTGGCTCAAGGAAGCGAGCGCCAGCGAATAGACTGGTCTATGCGCCAGGCACTCAATGAGGGGTGGGAATCAAGCTTTTTCAGCGGCAGCCGGTTTCGAGCGGAACGTCACACCGAGTCGATTGAAGGCGTTCATCAAGCCAATTGCGTAAGTGAGATCCGCGAGTTCTTTATCGCTGAATTCAGCGGCGGCGGCCTCGTAGTCGGCATCCGGAACACCAGTTTCAGCGACGCGGGTGACGGTTTCCGCCCACGACAGCGCAACGCGCTCACGCTGACTGAATACGTTCCCCGCGTCGTGCCACACCGGTACCAATACCAGCTTGTCGACCGACACACCGAGTTTCAGCAGGTCGCGAGAATGCATGTCGATGCAAAAGGCGCAGCCATTGATCTGCGAAACCCGCAGGTACACCAGATCGATCAATTCTGCCGAAAAGCCGCAGTTCTGCAGATAGACGTACACGCCGCCGAACGCCTTGTAACCTTCCGGTGAAGCGTTAGCGTAGTTAAGACGATTGCTCATGATGAATCCTTATGTTTGCTGTTTGAAGGACTCAATGGTGCTGCTGCTTGGCCTATGTTAGAAGGTCCATGATCTATCTTGAGTTCTAGGCCATGACCAAGCCCATCAGCAGCTTTTCACCCCTCGACCCCTCCTCCACGGAACCAATCTATCGGCAAATCTACTGGCGGTTTCGCGGGGCGATTACGGACGGCGTACTCACTCCCGGCGACCGCATTCCTGCGGCACGGGCGCTGGCCAAAGAACTCGGGTTGGCCAGAGGCACGATCGATACCGCGTATTCACTGCTGACCGCCGAGGGATACATTCAGTCCCGTGGCCAGGCCGGCACGGTCGTGGCGCCGGGGATCAACGTCAGAGCTCCCACAACTCCCGCCGAACAAACCTTCAGCCCGGTGAAAAACACTTCCGTCAGGAACAAGGCACCGGTCCTGCCCTTTCAAATGGCCTTGCCCGCGCTGGACGCCTTTCCGAGAAAAATCTGGGCGCAAATCGGCGCACGGTGCGTGCGTGCCACGCGCATCCCGGACATGGCCAATCCGTCGGTGTATGGCCTGGAATCTTTGCGCACTGCAATCGCCACTTATCTGCAAGTCGCACGGGGCATTACCTGCTCGCCCGCTCAAGTGTTCATCACCTCGGGCTACCGCAACACCCTGACGCTGATTGCGCACGCGCTCCTCAAGCCTGGGGACCAGGTACTCGTCGAAGACCCGGGATACCCTCCCACCCGCGAGTTGCTGGAACATCTGCAAATACAGGTGGCCCCCGTTCCGGTGGATCAGGACGGCATGCTGGTTTCGCAAGGCGTGAACAGTGCGCCGGAAGCGCGCGCCGTCGTCGTCACGCCGGCCCATCAAAGCCCGTTGAGTGTGTCGCTGTCGCTGCCGCGGCGCCTGGAACTGCTGGAGTGGGCGAGCCGCCAGCAAGCCTGGATTGTCGAAGACGACTACGACGGCGAGTACCGCTACATCAGCCGTCCGCTGCCCGCGCTCAAGAGTCTGGATCGCGATGGACGAGTGCTGTATGCCGGCACCTTCAGCAAGGTGCTGTTTCCTGGGATCCGGCTCGGCTATCTGGTGGTGCCCCAGGCGCAGGTCGAACGCTTTGAACACGTCAGCCAGACCTTCCTCGGCAATTGTCCGGAACTCACCCAGGCCATCGTGGCGACCTTTCTGACCGAGGGCCATTTCGCCCGGCATATCCAGCGCATGCGTAAACTCTACGGCGAGCGCCGGGAAGCGACCGCGAGGGGGCTGAAGAAAGCCTTGGGCGACCACATCAGCATTGATGCGCAGCCGGGGGGTATGCATTTGATCCTGCGACTGACCGACCAGCAGTCCGATCGTGCGTTGGCCGATCGCATGAGGGAGGCCGGTATTTATGCAGAAGCCCTGTCAGGCTGGAGCACTGTTGGCCAGACGCACTCCGGGTTGATGCTCGGGTTCGCCAACATCGACTCGCAAGACACCGCCGAACAACTGGGAAAACGCATCCTGGCGCTGCTGTAACCGTATCAGCCTTGACGCCCGGGCCGACGATCATGGCCCATTAAAACAACCGATTCTTGGATCTTCTTCACTGATCCAAGAGAACGCATCATGCAGTCCTGTCTCCCAAAGCGCTTCAAAGGCCCCGTCATGAGCAGTGCAGTCATGAACACCCACGTTATACGTCACGCAAAAACCTCGGCTGAAGTCGGGGCGTGTTTTTCTGTCATGCAGTCACTCAGGCCGCACCTGCATGACGAGGTGGACTTCGCAGACAGAATCAGTCGAATGCGTGGAGAAAACTACCACTTGCTGGCGGTATGGCACGGCACAAGCGTCATTGCACTGGCGGGTTACCGGTTCCAGGAAAACATGTTGTATGGGCGTTTCCTCTACGTGGATGACCTGGTTGTCAGCACGGAGCATCGCCGCGAGCAATGGGGCGCACGCTTACTGGAAGAGCTCGATAGCATTGCTCGCGCTTCGGACTGTCGCCAACTGGTGCTGGATACCGCGCTTTCGAACGCTCACGCACAGCGCTTTTATTTCCGTCACGGATTACTCACCAGTGCGATTCGTTTCTACAAAGTATTGGTGGTAACCCCGACATGAAAATCCTGCGCGTGATTTGCAGCCCTCGAGGCACATCTTCCGAGAGTTATCGACTCTCGCAAACCATCATCAACAACCTGATCACCCGCCATCGCGGTCGCGACTTCATCATTACCGAGCGAGGTGTCGGTGGGCTCGCGCATGTCGACGCCGACTATGCAGCGGCGGTGAGCAAACGACGCGATCCCTCCAGCGCAGTCGTCGCCAGCGGTTCCTTGCTTCAGTCCGAGCGATTGATTCGGGAGCTTGAAAGTGCGGATTACGTGGTGATTGCCACCCCCATGCACAACATGACGATCCCCTCAGCGCTGAAGGCCTGGCTCGACCATATGATTCAAGCAGACCGAACGTTCAGGATTACGCCGGAAGGTAAAATCCCATTGCTGCGCGACCGCCCCGTTTTCATCGCTGTCGCCTCGGGCGGAACGTTCTCCACGGACAACGCTTCGCAACCTGACTTCCTGACGCCTTATTTGAAGGCTGCACTGGCGACCATTGGACTGTTGAACGTGAAGTTCTTCTCGGTTGAAGGCACCGCTCAAAAACCCAGTGTCTTGAACGTCAGGCGAGAAAAAACGGAACATGAAACGGCGTTGTATTTTTCCAACCCGCTGCCGGCGACCGTTTAAATCACTCAATCCTCAGCACAACCGACCGGGAAAAATCCAATGCCCACTCCCCCTCCACTGCGCAGCATTGCTGTGTTCTCAGGTTCCAACTTCGGCTTCAACCCAGCGTATGTCGAAGGCGCCAAGGCCTTGGGTCGGGAAATTGCAAAACGCGGCCTGCAGCTTGTCTATGGCGGCACCGACAAAGGTTTGATGGGCGTCATGGCCAATACTGTGCTCGCCGAGGGGGGTGAAGTCGTCGGCATCATTACTCGCCTGCTATCTGACCTCGGGCATCTTCATCCTGGACTGACCCGGCATGAAGTGACGCAAGACATGCGCAGCCGAAAGACGCGCATGAGTGATTGCGCCGATGCATTCATTGCGTTGCCGGGTGGTCTGGGGACGTTTGAAGAGCTGTTTGAAGTGGCGACATTGACGCAACTGGGTGAGCACCACAAAGGTGTCGCCTGCCTGAACATCGGCGGCTTTTTCGATCCGGTTCGCAGCCTGCTCAACCATGCGGTGAAAGAAGGCTTCATGAAAACCGAACACAACGAGATGCTGATTTTCAACACCGATCCGGCGGCCCTGATCGATGCGCTCGAACAGTGGCAAGCCCCGACCGTCACGAAATGGATTGGCCCTGCGGGTGCTTGATCCCGATTTTCGGCCTTGGTGATGCAGCTCCCAAAACCTTTCACCAAGGCCTTTTTTATTCGTGCTTAAACCCGGTGCCTTGCCCTGCTGGCCAAGCACCGGACAACCTCAAAACCGCGGTTTGACCGCCTTCCACTCGGGTTTGTAACGCTGCATCTGCTTGACGTCATCGCGCTGGCGAATGCCGCAAGTCAGGTATTGATCGTGCAGCTTGCCCAGTTGGTCGTGATCCAGTTCCAGGCCCAAGCCGGGCGCGCGAGTGATTTTCACGCAGCCATCGACGATGGGTATTTTGCCGCCCTTGATGACTTCTTCATCTGGTTCCTGCCACGGGTAATGGGTGTCGCAGGCGTAATCGAGATTGGGCACCGCAGCGGCCACATGCGCCATCGCCATCAGGCTGATGCCCAAGTGCGAGTTGGAATGCATGGACACGCCAAGGCCAAAGGTATCGCACATTTTGGCCAATGCCTGGGTGTCGCGCAGACCGCCCCAATAGTGGTGGTCAGCGAGGACGATCTGCACGCTGTTCAATGCAACGCTGCGCCGGAACTCATCGAAATCGGTGACCACCATGTTGGTGGCCAGCGGCAGGCCGGTGCGCTTGTGCAACTCGGACATGCCCTCCAGCCCCGGTGTCGGGTCTTCGTAATATTGCAGATCGTCACCCAGCAGTTCGGCCATGCGAATCGAGGTTTCCAGCGACCAGTTGCCGTTCGGGTCGATCCGCAACGGGTAACCGGGAAACGCCTTTTTCAGCGCCTTGATGCACGACACTTCGTGCTCCGGCGGCAGCGTGCCGGCCTTGAGCTTGATGCTCTTGAAACCGTTGGCCTCAATCATGCGCCGCGCCTGGGCGACGATCTGCTCTTCGTTCAGCGCTTCGCCCCAACTGTCCGGTTTATAGGGCGAATCGACATGCTGGGCGTACTTGAAAAACAGATACGCACTGAACGGGATCTCGTCGCGGATCGCACCGCCGAGCAAGTCCACCAACGGCACGTTCAACGAGTGCGCCTGCAAATCCAGGAACGCCACTTCGAACGCCGAATACGCGTTGCTCACCGCTTTGCTGGCGTGGGAACCGGGTGCCAGTTCCGCACCGGCAATGCTCGCCGGTTTGTTCGCCGCCACCGTGGCTTGCACGATACTGCGCAACTGATTGAGGTTGAACGGGTCGAGGCCGATCAGTTGATTTTGCAGTTGCTGCTGGATCAACAGCGCCGGGGCGTCGCCGTAACTTTCACCCAGGCCAATGTAGCCATTGTCGCTCTCGATTTCGATGATCGAGCGCAGCGCGAAGGGTTCGTGGATACCGCTGGCGTTGAGCAGCGGTGGATCACGAAAGGCGATTGGCGTGACGGTGACTCGTTTGATTCTCAAGAGGCTGCTCCCTTTGGATCAGGTTTCAAAGCTGGGTGGCTTGCAGATTTTTGTGATGAAGAGTTGGCGACAGGTTGGCCGGTCAGCGATCGGAGCGCATCACCACGCGGCGCGGTGCGAGCGAAAAAGATCACCACCGCGGCCACCAGCGAAGTGGCTGCCAGGCCGTAAAGCCCGCCTTCGATAGAGCCGGTTTTTTGCTCCAGAAAACCGAACGCTGTCGGCGCGACGAAACCGCCGAGGTTACCGATCGAGTTGATCAACGCGATCACCGCGGCGGCGATCCGTGCATCGAGATAGCCTTGTGGAATCGGCCAGAACAACGCCGAGGCCGCCTTGAAACCAATCGCGGCAAAACAGATGGCGACGAAAGCGAAAATTGGCCCGCCGGTGGTGGACATGAACATGCCGAACGCGGCAATCACCAGGGTCAAGGCAACCCAGGCCTGCTGGTGTTTCCATTTGCCGGCCATCGCGGCGAAGCCATACATCGCGATGATCGAAATGATCCACGGAATCGAGTTGAACAGGCCGACCTGGAAGTCGCCGAGGTTGCCCATTTTCTTGATCATGCTCGGCAGCCAGAAGGTGGCGCCATAAATGGTCAAGGCAATGGAAAAGTAGATAAAGCAGAACAGCGCAATCTGCTTGTCGGCCAGCAGCTTGAACATCGACGGCTTGACCGTCTGCGCGGCTTCACGAGCCTGCTGTTCCAGCGCGATGGCGCTCGTCAGTGCATCCTTTTCTTCGGTGCTCAGCCATTTCGCTTCACGCGGATGCGATTGCAACCAGAACCAGACAAAACCGCAGAGCACGATGGAGGCAAAACCTTCAATCAGGAACATCCACTGCCAGCCATGCAGGCTGAACCCGCTGACGTTCAACAGCGCACCGGACACCGGGCCGGAAATCACCGAGGCAATGGCTGAACCACTGAGGAAGATCGCCATGGCCTTGCCACGTTCGGTCGACGGCAGCCATTGGGTGAAGTAGTAAATGATGCCGGGGAAAAAGCCCGCTTCGGCTGCACCGAGAACAAAACGCAGCACATAAAAGCTGGTTTCACCGCGCACAAACGCCATGGCCATCGCCGCCGCGCCCCAGGTGAACATGATGCGCGTCAGCCAGGCGCGCGCACCGTAACGTTGCAACAGCATGTTGGAGGGCACTTCGAAAATCGCGTATCCGATGAAGAACAACCCGGCACCCAGGCCATAGGCTGCAGCGCCAATGCCCAGGTCGGTTTCCAAGTGGCTGCGCACAAAACCGATGTTGACCCGGTCGATGTAGTTGACGATGAACATCACCACGAACAGCGGCAGCACATGGCGCTTCACCTTCGCCGCTGCGCGGGCAAGCACAGTCGGGTCTGGCGGACTCTGGAGGGTATTCAAGGGCAACTCCCGTTCATTGTTTTTTTAGGGACGAGCCGATCATGGACGTGCACATTGATCCCGTCTAATCTAACTTGGCATTCGATTGATACCTGGATTAGATCAATGTTCGAACTCACCCAATTGCGCTGCTTCACCACCGTGGCGACGGAACTCAACTTCCGTCGTGCCGCCGAACGGCTGAACATGACCCAACCACCCCTCAGCCGACAGATTCAACTGCTGGAACACCATCTGGGCGTCGAGCTATTTACCCGCACCACCCGCAGCGTCGCCCTGACGGCTGCCGGCCGCGCGTTCTTCATCGAAGCGCAAAATCTGCTGGAGCGCGCCCAGCAAGCCGCCGTGACCGCCCGACGTTTTGCCGAAGGCGATATCGGTTCGGTCAACATCAGCTTCGTCGGCAGCGCGGTGTACGAATTCCTGCCCAAGGTCATCGCCGAAGCGCGGCTCAAACAACCGCATGTGAAAATCGATCTGTCAGAGATGAACACCTACCAGCAGCACGAAGCCCTTCGCGCTCGGCGTATCGATTTGGGCATCGTTCGCGCGCCCTTACTGGAGCCGGGCTACGCCACCGAGTGCCTGGTGCGAGAACCGTTCGTACTGGCCGTCCCCAGCAATCATCGATTGGCCAGCGCCGAAACCGTGTCCGTCAAAGACCTCGACGCGCAACCTTTCCTGATGTACTCCCACGCCGCCTACCCACCGTTCAACGAACTGCTGACCGGCATGCTTCGATCCGCCCGCGTCGCCCCGGAATACGTGCAATGGCTGGGTTCTTCACTGACGATTTTGGCGCTGGTCAACGCTGGAATGGGTCTTGCGTTGGTGCCGCGTTGTGCCAGCAGTGTGGTGTTCAAGAATGTGGTGTTTCGGGATATTGATTTGGGGGAAGGCGTACAGAGCGAACTGCATTTGATCTGGCGCGAGAACAATGACAATCCGGCGTTTGCGATGTTGCTGGAGGGGATTCGGACGGCTGTACGGGAAGGATGGGGATTGTGATTTTTTAGGGAGGACGTGGCAACAAGCACCCATCACTAAAAAACAAATCCCAAGCGCACTACACAGGTATGATCCAAAAGCCCCAACCCACCCACGGCCCCCATTCATGCCAGCATCTCAGACCCGCCCCTCCTCCGCGCCCTTACTCCAGCAAGGCGAAACCGTCGTCCTGTTCGACGGCCTATGCAAATTGTGTAACGGCTGGGCAAGGTTTCTGATCCGCCACGATCTGCACCGACGCGTGCGGCTGGCGTCAGTGCAATCCCCTGAAGGTCAGGCACTGTTGGCGTGGGCAAATTTACCGGTGGATCAATTCGACACCATGGCGGTGATCCGCGACCGGCATTACTGGGTGCGTTCAGATGCCTTCTTCGAAGTTATCAACCTGCTGCCCGGTCTTTGGCGCGCGGTGATGTTGCTGCGCGGTTGCCCTCGCTGGCTGCGGGATTGGGCCTACGATCGCGTTGCGCTGAATCGGTATCGGCTCTTCGGCAAATACGACACGTGCCTTTTGCCCCATCCCGACCATGAACACCGCTTCTTGAAAGCCCCAAGATGAGCGTCCTGAAACGCGTCCACTGGATCGCCCGCGGCGGCCTGGTTTTCATGTTTGCCTACCACGGTCTGGTGCCCAAGCTGCTCTGGCTGAGTCAAGGCGAGCGAACCATGATCCAGGCGCATGGTATCCAGCAAGTGGAGCTATTCGCCTATGCGGCAGGCGTTGCGGAAATTGGCCTGGCCTTGTGGTTGTTGCTGGCGCGGCGCACTGCCTGGCCGCTGATCGTCGCTTCGTCGGCGCTGACCGGCCTGTTGCTGGATGTCGCGATTTTCAATCCGGCCATGCTCAGGGAGGCCTTCAATCCCGTTACGCTGAATGTGGCGGGATTGGCCCTGTGCGCGGTGGTCTGGAATACACGGCTTGAGCAAAAGTGAGGTCGCCGCGACTACATCAAGAACTCAACCAACTGTCCCGGCGTGAACTTCGTCACCATGATCATCATGATCATCACGATCATCACGATCATCACGATCATCACGATCACAAAGAGTAGCCAGCAAACTGCTCGTCGATGATCGCGACCGTCAACCGATTAAAGTTTTCCACCCAGCGTGTAAGGTGTCGCTCCAACTGGGTCTGCCATGCATGTTCATGATCGGGTTCCCAGCACCGGATGTAGTCCTGCTCTCCCCGATATATCGAAGGAAGATCTGTGACACACGCTTGCCGTAATTTGAGCGCCGTCCTGGTGCCTTTAGGTAATGCATAGGGACATACGCCAAATCATAGGCGCAAGTGGTTGGCCCTCGTCAATAGTCGCCATGACCGACAGCTTTGAACCCACGATCGTTGAATCCACAGCCAAAAGCGGTCAGTGCGTGTCGATTAGATAAATGGGCGATTCCGATTTTAAATAACAATCAAATCAGTCCAGTCGTGACTAAGTCAGGTTCCTCAAAGGCTTTAGATCGTCGTTGGGCGCTTTTGAAACCATGCGACACATTTTCTGTAAACGTAGACAACTGCGCGGTTTGATCTAGCCTTGAGTGATAGCACGCGGGAGAAAAACCATGCCCCTCGCTCTCAGAAATCTGTTCGCCCTTGCTTTGGGCTTCTTGTTTTGCACAACAGCGTTCGGTCAAGGGGTAGCAGACACCAATCCCCCATCGGCAATACTCCCATTGAAATCTGAGACGCTGCCAAAACTCATTGCCTATCCGCCGCTTGCCGAGGCGCTCGCCCGCGGTGTTGTCATCATCCAGTATCGAACAGAGCACGCCAGGATCATGCCGGTATTTGGCAAAGCGGCGGCTGATGTATCACCACGTTTGAGTCACCTTCACGTGACCGTCGACGACTGGAAAGGTACATGGGCGCACACCAGTGAAGATCCAATTATCGTGGTTGGACTGAAGCCCGGCATTCACAATGTTCTTCTCGAAGTGGCCGACCCGACTCACAAAATCCTCACCAGTACGACAGTGAGTTTTATCGTCCCGGACAAGAAGCCAGCAGACGCCTCCCACATTGACGATGGTCACGCAATAAAACCATAACTGTTGGGTGTATATCGCCTTGACTCGACACCGGCTAATGGACGTCCCTTTTTTCGTTGGCTTTGAGGACATTCGAGTGAACATTTTCGACTGGTCATGTCGATTCTGCTGCTGGTCGGAATGCTGTCGTACCACCGCCCACCTGATGCCGCGGACCAACGAATGTAGGTCCGCCCGTGGTTGACCTGGATAGGACTGTTCCTGCTGGTTGACGTGGCGGTGGCGTACGTTGCGAATTCGCCGATCGCCGGCAATCTCGCGGTGCGCCTCTCGATGGAAGGTGATGCCCTAGGAACTCCAGCGCACCAATCAGGAACTGGGCCCTGACCCTCCTCTCTGAGTCGCTGAAAGCGTCGGCACGGATACTCGGCTTTGCACCACAGCATTGGGCATTTGCGATGTTGCTGGAGGGGATTCGGGCGGCTCTGCGGGAACGATGGGAGTGTGAGTTTTCACGTCAGATGCGTCCTCGATTTTCTTGACGTTCACCGCGTGTAGGACGCGCCCGCCCACCGATTCAACAGCGCCGCAATGCGCTTGGTGGATCATCTGGACGGGGGGTCGCGCAATGCCCTGCCGGGCATTTCCAACAGCATGATGTTGGCGGAAATCATCGCGAACCGGGTGCTGGAGCAAATCGATCCGCCTGCGTAGTGAAAGATGCGTGTGGCGAGGGCGCTGCTGCGCACTCGCCATCACGCCCACAAGGGCGGCCACTTTGCCGGCCGGAAATCAGCTCAAAAACGGTAGTTCAGACCGACGCTGACACTGCGAGCATTGCCGGACAGGAACGTCGGCTGGCTGGTATCGGCACGGCATTCAAGCCCCAGACAGTTTTCGAAATCTCACCGCACGGTCGACGCTGTCGACCATTTGCGAGGCCGCATGAATCGTCAGCGGGTGCTGGGTGAAACCCGGCCTGGGCGTGATGTAGCCAGCCATTTCGCGTGCGACCGCAAGCTGTTGATCCGACCCTTGGGCGAGCAAAGCGATCACCAGGTTTTCCAAGGCAATCACACGGATCCTAAGGTGGACCAGTTCGGCGTTGGACAACTCTGGTATCTCGTTCGCCTCGTTGCTCTGGAGGGTATCTGCTGCGCCTTCATTGTCCCATTTCGACAATGCCATCAGGAGCTGCTGTGAAGAGGCTGAGGAATCTTTGTTATCTTCAGGCATTCGAGGTTCTCCGGTAGAAGTGGATGCTTGTCGGCAGGCCGGCGCAGCTGACCTAGATGATCTTTGTTCGGCCAAGACCTCAAACGTTTGACTCCGCGAGCACTCGCATGAGTTTAGCCCAGGGCCTGACGATCAGCGTAATTGCCGCTGGCGCCTTGAGCATCTGTGCATTTCCTGCGCCGAAAGCCTATGAATATGCACCAATCACCCACTTCACTTTTTCAAGCGCTTCGCGCAATGGGCCGATCTGCGCAGAGCCCAGTGCCAACCGAATCGCATGAGGCACATGCACAGAAATCGCAAACGGCTCCGCCGTTGAAACGGCGACTTTTTCATGCAGCAATGCCTTGGCGATCTGGTCAGCCCTTGCATCTTCAAACAGAGGCAACCAAAGAAAATACGACGACGGATGACTAACGCACTCCAGCCCCGCCAGCACCTCGGCGGCCACGACTTGACGGGCCTGCGCGTCCCGGCGTTTTTCACCTTCGAGCTGCATGACAGTGCCATCGTCGAGCCACGCGCACGCGATTGCCGTCATCACGCCCGGGGTATTCCAGGTGGTCGATCTGATGATGCGCTCCAACGCAGGGACTTTTTCGGCGGGGGCAGCGACGAAGCCTACGCGTAAACCGGTGGACACGCTCTTGGACAGCCCTGAAACGTAAACCGTCCGCTCGGGGGCGAGTTGCGCCAATGGCGGCGGTGGGTTCTCGACCAGGAAGGCGTAAGCGGCGTCCTCGATGATGAGCAGTCCATGTCGGCGCGCAATCGTCACCAAGTGCTCGCGTTGTTCGGCACTCATTACCCATCCCAGCGGATTGTGCAGTGTCGGCATCGTGTACACGGCTCGCACGCGCCGACTCCGGCACAGACTGTCCAGTGCCTCCAGATCAGAGCCATGAGCAGCGACGGGAATGGGCACGATTTCCAGGTGCAGGGCTTCGGCCAGTACTTTGAAGCCGGAATAGGTCAATGCATCAGCGGCAATCACATCGCCGGGTTGCAGCAGCGCCATCAGGGTGACGGCCAGCCCGTGTTGTGCGCCACTGACCATCAACACTTGCCCGGCGTCCACCGTCAGTCCCCGGGCGCGCAGATGGCCGGCCACCGAGGCGCGCTCATGAGGGCGTCCCGCGTGTGGCTGGTAACGCAGCAAGGACTCCAGGTCGCCGGCCAAGGCGAGTTGGCGCAGCGCTGTTCGCAACAGTTCTGCCTGTCCGGGCAGCGATGGATAGTTGAAGTTGAGATCGGTCATGCCGGTTGCAACGACTTTCTGATCGATGCCCTGGCCAGGGGATAACAAAATCTCCCGCACGAATGTGCCTCGCCCGGTCTCCCCGCTGACCAGGCCCATGGCTTCGAGTTCGGCATAGACCCGGCTTGCCGTCACCAACGCCAGCCCTTCTGTCGTGGCGAGCTGACGATGCGTCGGCAAGCGCGTGCCCGGCAGCAATCGCCCAGACCGGATGTCAGCTGCCAAAGCATCCACTAAAGACTTGTACCGTGATCGAGGCATGTCGAGATGTATCCATGACAATTTTTTGATTGTGCTGATCTTCGATCATACGATGGCTGTCACGCAAACAGTCCTTGAGTGTGACCTAAATGGAACGGATCTCTCGCCTGCAAAACCCCACGACGCAAAGGACGGCGAGTGGATGGCTCAACGGCTTCATCGGCGTGTTGATTTTCAGCGGTTCACTGCCGGCAACACGGGTGGCGGTGCTGGAATTTGACCCGGTTTTCCTGACGGTAGCCCGAGCCACCATCGCCGGGCTCCTGGCGCTGTGCCTGCTTGTGCTCTTTAGAGAAAAGCGCCCGGCCAGACACCAGCTTTTGTCCTTGGCCATCGTGGCACTGGGCGTTGTAGTGGGTTTTCCGCTGCTGACGGCGCTGGCGTTGCAGTATGTGTCGTCTGCGCATTCCATCGTCTTTGTCGGCCTGTTGCCGCTTGCCACCGCTGCGTTCGGTGTGTTGCGCGGTGGCGAGCGGCCGCGACCGGTTTTCTGGATCTTTTCGGTGCTGGGAAGCGCCCTGGTGGTGGGGTTTGCACTCTCCCAAGGCCTGACCGCCAATCCTGCGGGGGACATTCTGATGTTGCTGGCGATCCTCGCCTGCGGCCTCGGCTATGCCGAAGGTGCGAAGCTTTCAAGGACGCTCGGCGGCTGGCAAGTGATCTCCTGGGCGTTGGTATTGTCGTTGCCCGTCATGATTCCGTTGACCTGGTTCATCGCACCGTCCTCGTTCACCGGCATCAGTACCGGCGCGTGGGTCAGCCTGGCTTATGTATCGATCTTCAGCATGCTGGTCGGCTTCGTATTCTGGTATCGGGGACTGGCACAAGGAGGGATTGCTGCTGTTGGTCAGCTTCAGTTGCTACAGCCGTTTTTTGGACTGGCATTGGCTGCCACGTTGCTTCACGAGCAGGTCAGCATCGGCATGCTGGGCGTCACCGTTGCGGTGATTCTGTGCGTGGCGGGCGCGAGGAAATTTTCGAAGTAAACACCGTTATCCTCGTTTGGAGCGATTGCGCGCCAGGCGTTGCTGCCAGTTGCCGGCATGGGCGCGCTGACATTGCTCTTCAGAATCGAATTGCACATGGGCCGAAACCTGGCTGAGCAGAACATCCGCTTCGCTTAACGCAATGGCGGTCAGCTCGACCATGCGCTCGCCCTGCCCGCTTGCCAGTGCCAGGTCTTTTTGCGCCTGGGTGTCGAACACCCAGATGACGCTCAGGCTGGAGGGGAATTCAGCGTAATCGACTTCGTGAGTCAACCAGGTGAACCCGATGATTTCCGCTTTGGCCGTCTCACACGCCTCGGTCAGGGTAGCGACCAGGCGACGCTCGATATGTGCCTGATCACGTTTGCTCAAGCCCATGAGTGGGTCCTTGTCTGTGGCGAGAAAAGGCCATGATACGACACCTCCCCGCCGCTTCGGCGTCCTTCCTGAATTTGTATCCCGCCTCGTGAACCAAGTCTCGAGAAGCCAGTCTTAAACCAGCCGCGAAGCTCATCAACACCGACAAATAAACGGTCTTCGCCCGGCTCCACTTTCACCCTTTAGCGTGTCACTTCATCAGAGCCGTCCTCCCCATGCGCCACTTCGTTCGCTCGTTTCGCGTTGTTTCACTGTGCCTGATTCCGCTGATTTCACTGTTCGCCAGCCCCGCCCATGCGGGCGCGGAACGACAACTGGTGGAAGCCATCAACGACTACCGCGCCCATCCTTATCGCTGCTCAGGGCGGACCGGGCGAGCGTTAACGCCGTTGGCGCTGAAGTCGAACCTGGCCTTGCCGATCGGCTATGGCGGCGGCTTGCGGGACAGGTTGAAAGCGTCCGGCTACCAACCGGTGACAGTGCGAACCCTCCGGGTGGTCGGTGCGCAGGATGCCGACGAGGCGTTCGAGATGCTGCAGAACGATTACTGCGCGGCGTTGCTCGATACCCAGTTCGCCGATATTGGTGTCAGTCGCGCCCGGAGTGAGTGGCAGGTGGTGCTAGCGCGGCCGGTGCTCGATGGTCAGGTGGGCGATACACGCGCCGTCAGCAAGGCGTTGCTGGCGCAAGTCAATTCGGCGCGTTCAAAGCCGCGCCTGTGCGGCCGTCAGCGTTTCGCCGCTGCACGACCGTTGGCCTGGAACGCCGCGCTGGGCGCTGCGGCGCAAGGGCACAGCAAGGCCATGGCCTACGGCAATTACTTCGCACACCGCGATTCCGACGGCGATATGCCGGCAGATCGGGCCAGAGCCGCTGGTTTCCGTGGGCGACAGATTGGCGAGAACATTGCTGCCGGCCAGGGTTCGCCGAGCAAGGCGATGTCGGGCTGGCTGGCCAGCCCTGGGCATTGCGCCAATCTGATGAACCCGATGTTTACCCAAATGGGTGCGGCTTATGCGGCGGATTCGCGTAGCGATGAAGGGGTTTACTGGACGATGTTGTTTGGGGCGCCTTGACTGGCAATACCGATCAGTCAAACCAAGACGGGAACAAGGTATGCGTTGCTGCTGAATTGCTTGACTAACCGGCATTAGCTTTGAGGGCCGGTTTTTACTCGATGAGTCTTTTGTTGGTTGGACGGGCCTCATCGCGGGCAAGCCCGCTCCCACAGGGGATGGTGTTTACAGGGGAGCTTGCTGCGGTCATTTCGGCCGGCGAACTACCCTCACCTTGCCACTGTCACCGCCGCCGCAGAAAAACTGATCGGCGCCATCGGATTCAAGCCCTGAAACCCCGACGCCGGCCGGCATCTTCATACTCTCCAGCACCTCGCCGGTCTTCGAATCAATGTGCCGCAACTCACTCTCATTCCCTTCCCACGTGGCATGCCACAACTGACCCTCGACCCAGGTCACGCCGGTCACAAAACGGTTGGACTCGATGGTGCGCAGAATCGTCCCGGTTTTGGGATCGATCTGATGAATCTTGCGATCTTGATATTCACCGACCCACAGCGTCCCTTCAGCCCAGGTGAGCCCCGAGTCACTGCCGCCCGGCGCCGGAATCGTGGCGAGCACCCGTCCCGTCTGCGGATCGATTTTCTGGATGCGATCCTCGGCGATCTGGAACAGGTACTCGCCGTCAAAGGCTGTGCCGGCATGGGCGGCGACATTGATCGAGCGCAACGTCTGGCCGCTCGCAGGGTCCAGAGCGTTGAGTTTTTCGCCGGTCGCAAACCAGACGTTTTGGCCGTCGAAGGTGACACCATGGATCTTGTCGACGCCCGCAAACGGGCCATATTCACTGAGGATTTCTGCTGATGAGTGTTTCATGTTGGCTTCCTCGTCACTGGGTGTGTGGAGTGATCCTAGTCACTGGGCAGTGGCGCCGGGAGTAACAAGGTCGTCGCGAAACCCGGCACCGGCGGGGTCATCCAGCGCCGTGCGCGACCGCGACCGTACGACTGCACGTTGCCAGCGCAGGCCAGTACGTCGAGTGCGCGTTGCACCGTCCGCTGGCTGGCACCCAGGGCTAGCGCCAGCGCCGAGCTCGACCACGATTCACCGTCGGCGAGGAAGGCAAACAGTGCCGCGTGCTTCTCTTCCACCGGCCGAGCCAGCACCACAATGTCGACGGCAATCAGCGGCACCAGCACAAACCCGCGCTGGGTCGCCGTCACACCGGCCAAGGGTTTAAGCGCCGTGCGCAATCGCCCTACTTCGACGCGCAACCGTGCGCGAAGGGACTCATCGGCGAGCTTCAATCGAAAGGCCTTGGCAATCAGCGTTTCCCTCGGGACGTCAGCGGGCCAGGCTTCAGCCAGCGCCCTGGCGAGGGTGAACAACACCGGGCGTGTGGCAAGGGAAACCGACATGCCGGCGCCACGCACGCTGTACCGGCACGCGTCCACCACCAGCGATTTCGACGCCAGCAACGCTTCAACTTCATCCAGCAACAGCGGCCGCTCCTCGCCCAGGGCGATCAACCGCGCTGCTGGGGTATTCAGAACCAGCGCTACGCTTTCGACCTCTGCCGTCAGCGCAGCAATACCGGCCTCGTGGGCGGCGTGCGCGGCCCTCGTGAGTGCAGACCGCGCCTTTTTCGTTTCGAGTCGCCGCATCGCGATCCCCGTCACGACCAGTTCATGGGCGGCCCGCAATGCCGGCGGCAATGGCGCGGGGTCGAGTTCGGCGAGCAGGATTTCGGCCTCATCGAGCCGCCCGATCAACAGCAAACGCCGGATCTGCAGATACCGCGCATGGGCGGCATTGACCCGATCGCCGTGGGCCTCCAGCGTCACCCGCGCCGCCTCGAGCGCCTTCACCGGCCAACCCAAGTCGCGGGACGCCAACGCAATCTCGGCCTCGGCCACCACGCACCGCGCCCGAGCCACGGCCTCCTTCGGACCGAAGGCCCGCGCCGCTTTCTGCACCAGCGCCTTCGCCCGAACCAGATCGCCGAGCTGCGCCATCGCGATACCCCGCAGCGCAAGCGCCGGCGCATCGTCACGCAGCGCGACCCGGTTCAGCGCGCCAAGCGGGTCACCCCTCGCCAGCGCCTGCGCTGCGGCCGTAATCAGCGAATCCATCGGAATCCCGCCACATTTGTCACTCCCACCATCGGATGTACGCTGTTTAGTCTATCTCACGACTACCCACTACGAAGGACGACCCCAAGGGAGCGAACAATCATGCCCACACACATGATCGCAACGCGTGAAGAATGGCTGTCTGCAAGGCTCGAATTGCTCGAAGCGGAAAAGGCGCTGACGCGACGCAGCGACGAACTGGCGCGCCAGCGTCAGGCACTGCCGTGGGTTCGGGTCGACAAGGATTACCGCTTCGACACCGACCAAGGCAGTGTCACGCTGACAGACCTGTTTCAGGGACGCTCACAACTGCTCGTCTACCACTTCATGTTCGGACCTGACTACAAGGCTGGCTGCCCGTCCTGCTCGGCCATCGCGGACGGCTACGACGGCATCGTCACTCACCTGGCGAACCATGACGTCACACTGATCACCGTCTCCCGCGCGCCCTTGGCGAAACTGCAAGCCTACAAGCAGCGGATGGGCTGGACGTTCCCTTGGGCGTCTGCGCCCGACAGCGACTTCACCGCTGACTTCAACGTCTCGTTCACCGAGGCGCAACAGCGCGAAGGGACGGTCGACTACAACTACCAGCGCGGCGGACATGCGATGGACGCCACGCAAATCCCGGAACCTGTCGCCCGGTTCGCGGCCACTTGCGGAACGGATGCGCCGACCTACTCGCGCGACAGGCCGGGGTTGAGCGCGTTTGTGCTTGAGGACGGTGTGGTTTATCACACCTATTCCACCTATGCGCGGGGGGTGGATGGGCTCTGGAACATGTATCAATGGCTTGACCGCGCGCCCAAGGGACGCAATGAAACGGGGCCCTGGTGGCGTCGGCATGATGAGTACAACTAATTCGGGATTTTCTGGTGTTTGTCTGGGCCTCTTCGCGAGCCTGCTCGCGAAGAGGCCCTCACAACCACTACAAATCCCGGCCTGATCGAATGGCGCTCAGCAGCAACGCGTCGTACATGACCGCTTGCCGTAACGTGCTTCCTGACGTTCGCGGAAAAACGCTGAATAGCTCATGACTGGCTGGTCCGGATGATTCAGCGCCATTTGCGCGACATAGTTGTCGTAATCCGGAACGCCGACCATCAAGCGCACGCTCTGGCTGAGGAACTTGGCGGCATGCTGCAGTTTGCGGTACATGGCAAATATCTCGCTGTAGTGTTGGACGGAGCCATGAAACCGCGCCTATGTATCTGCAATGTGTCAGCACCCGGGTGATTTGTATTTTCAAGTATGCAAAAGCAGCGACGCCGACCTGTGGAAGCGAGCCTGCTCGCGAAAAGGCCCTCACAGTCACCCACAACCCATAGTCATACGATCTCCTCTGCAAGACTCCTTTCCCGCCAAACCCGTCAAATGCAGCCAGTATGCTCCGCCAAGCCTGTAAATCCGTGCATTTGAAATACCTATCACTCTTGTCCCCTCAAACCAAATACGGTACAAACCCTCAAGTTGTACGACAACTAAATAAATACACCAAGCCATCCTCCAACGGTGGCACGCACTGTATGAGACCCTGCCATGACCCGCCCGGCCCCCGCACAAACCACCCCTCTTCCATTCCCCCGCCACCTCGCCGTGCTCATATTGCTGTGCATGGGTTGCGCCTTTGCCGGCAATCATGTGGCGGCGCGGGTGGCGTTCGATGATGGGGCCGGGGTGTTACTGGCAATTCTGATGCGCTCCGGCGGGACATTATTGGTACTGGCCGCGATAGTGCTGTGGCAGCGCCAAAGCCTGCGCCTTGCCCCGGGAGCCTGGCGTTGGCAGCTGCTGCTGGGATTGCTGATCACAGCCCAAAGCCTTTGCCTTTATTCAGCCGTAGCGCGGGTGCCGGTGGCGCTGGCGCTGCTGGTGGCCAACGTCTTTCCCATCTTGCTGGCACTGCTCACCTGGGCGCTGGGCGGGGCGCGACCCACCGCTCGCACCGCCACGCTGATGGGCTTGATTCTGCTGGGGCTGGTGTTTGTGCTGGACGTGCCTGGACGCCTGTCGGCCAACAGCAGCGTCGGCCCGCAGTGGCTGTTGGGCGTTGCCCTCGCCTTCGGTGCCGCCAGCGTATTCGCCTGCGCGCTGTGGATCACCGATCACAAGCTGTCCCAGGTGCGTGGCTCCGTGCGCAGTCTGCTGACCATCTTTATTGTCTTCAGCAGCGTCAACCTCGCCGGCCTGACCGGCGCCCTCCCCGGCGGCCTGAACCTGCCGGCAACTTCCACTGGCTGGCTGGCCCTCGCCACTTTGGTGGTGCTCTATGGCACCGGTTTTATCGTGCTGTTCATTTCCGTGCCGCGGTTGGACATGCAGAAGAATGCGCCGGTGATGAACATCGAGCCGCTGGCTACCTTATTAATGGGGTGGATCGTGCTGGATCAAATGCTCAGCGCAGGGCAAGTGGTCGGCGGTGTAATCGTCGTCACCGGCATTGTGCTGTTGACCTATCGCAAGTCTGATCGCCCCCACGCAAAGCTGACCTCAGGCGCAAAGCCTCGATCCCTGTAACGACCCGCCTGTTTCGTATGTAAAACAAAACCGCTGTTTAAGCGTTACCTCCTACAACCCCTCTCTTTCACAACATCCATTGCATGCGCAATGGATGTGCAATTTCGTGCCATATAGAAAACCATGTTTCATATATGAAACATCAACAAAACATCTAAATATCCGCAAACCCTTAATAAACAAGCATTTTTTAACAACAATTCAACTTGGCCTACCTCTGGCATTGTTCATGCACTAAACGGCGTATCACCTATAAAACAGACCAGAGACCCTTCCCAATGGCTGTGAACGAGATGTACGCCATCGCTCCTCAATGGAATAAACCCGCTCCCAAGGAAGATCTGGAGCCCACCGAAATTGAATTCCGCAATGTCGGCAAATGTTTCCCGGCCAAAGGAAAGTCCGAAGCGCCGTTTGCCATTCGTGAAGTCAATTTCAAGATTCGCCGCGGTGAAGTGGTGTCGATCATCGGCCCTTCCGGTTGCGGCAAGAGCACCATCCTTAATATGGGTTCCGGCTTGTACCGGCCGACTGAAGGCGAAGTCTTCGTCGGCGGTGAAGCGGTGACCGGCCCGGTTCGCCAGGTCGCTTTCATGCTGCAAAAAGACCTGCTGATGCCATGGCGCAGCATTTGTCGCAACGTCGAACTGGGCCTGGAAATTCAGGGCGTACCTGCCGCCAAGCGTCAGGCGGTGGCCAAAGATCTGCTCGATCGCTGCCACCTGCAAGGCTTTGCCGACCACTACCCGTTCCAACTGTCGGGCGGCATGCGTCAGCGCGCAGCCCTGGCTCGGACCCTGGCCATCGACCCGCAGGTTCTGTTCCTCGACGAGCCATTCTCGGCCCTCGATGCGCAGACCAAGATGATCCTGCAACAGGACATGGCGCGAATGCTGTTCGATGAAAAGAAAACCGCCCTGTTCATTACCCACGACCTGATCGAAGCCATCGCCATGTCCGACCGGCTGCTGGTCATGAGCGCGCGCCCGGGCACCATCATCGAAGAAATCACCGTCGACCTGCCGTTTCGCGACAACCCGCTGGAGCGCCGCAAGCTGCCGGAAATCGGCCCGCTGGCCGGTCGCCTGATGGAATTGCTGAAAGTCGGCGAAGACACCGAACTGCATTGATCAATGCCCTTGCGGCCATCAACCGATTCAGGAGTACGCATGTTCAAGTCTCTGTTTCAACGCTTCAGCCAGGCCAGCGGCATCGCGCTCGGCCTGGGCATGGCTTTCGCCGCGCAGGCGCAGCCCACCGACGTGACCTATTTGTTGCCGGCGCCGCCGAATTCGCCGGCGTTCGCCCCGTGGATCATCGCCCAGGAAAAGGGCTACTACGCCGCCCAGAACCTGAACATGACCTTCATCGCCGCCAAGGGCGGTGTGGACGTGGCGAAACAGATCGGTGCCGGTAACGCCATGCTCGGCGGTGCCCTGGGCGATACCCCGATTGTGGTGCGGGCTAACGGTATTCCGGTGCGCTCCGTCGCGGTGTTGGGCGCCGGCGGTGTGACCATGATTGCCACCAATGCGGCCGAGAACATCAACTCGATCACTGACCTTAAGGACAAGACCATGACGGTGATGTCCTACTCGGACACCACTTATTACGCCTTGCTCGCCTCGTTGCGCAAAGCCGGCCTGAGCAAAACCGACGTAAGCATCCAGGCTGCCGGCCCGGCGGGCGTCTGGCAGTTGTTCTCGGCTGACAAAGCCCAGGCGATGGCGGGCGTACCGGACTGGGTGGTCAACGCCGAAGAAGCCGGGGTGAAGATCAAACTGATCCCGCAATCGCAGATTTTCGAGAGCATGGCCCAGGCGATCCTCGCTTCAGACGACGCCATCAAGACGCACCCGGAGATTGTTCGCGGCGTAGTTCAGGCCACCCTGCAAGGCATGCGCGACATCATCCAGGACCCGCGCGCCGCCGCGGTCACCTTCGCCAAAGCCGTGCCCGCCTACGCCGGCAAGGAAGATTCGCTGGAGAAGGTCTTCAAGCTTTACGTCGAACACGTCTACGCCAATCAAACCGTACTCGGCCGCATCGATCCGGCGCGACTGGAAGCGGTCCGCAAGTTCTACGTCAGCGAAGGCATCGTCACCCAGGAACCGAAGCTCGACGACCTGTACACCAACCAGTTCATCGACACCCAAACAGCTGCGCAATAACGGCGAGTGACAACAAGGTAACGACACGATGAAAAACCTCAATAACTCCATGCTCGGCAGCGTTGCCCTGCTGATCCTGTTCCTGGTGCTCTGGCAATGGGGCCCGGGACTGCTCGGCATGCCCGAATTCGTCATGCCGCACCTGAGCCGCGTGGTTCAGGAAAGCGTGGTGATGTGGCAAACCGGCGGCCTGCTGCAACACACCCTGATTACCGCGTTCGAGATCATTGTCGGCTTCGGTCTGGGCGCGCTGCTCGGCGTGGCGATCGGTGTTTCGCTCGGGCTCTCGCCCGCTGCTGAAGCCATGCTGTCGCCTTACATTCTGGCCCTGCAAATCGCCCCGAAAGTCGCCTTCGCCCCGCTGTTCGTGATGTGGCTGGGCTACACCATCTACCCGAAGATCCTGATCGCCATCCTGATCGTGTTCTTCCCGGTGATGATCAACGTGCTCTCGGCCATCCGCACCGTTGATCCAGACATGATCAACCTCGTGCGGACCATGAACGCCAGCCGCTGGCAGATCTTCCGCCTGGTGGAGTTTCCCTCGGCCATGGCCGCGCTGTTCTCGGGTTTGCGCATTGCCTCGACCCTGGCCGTGATCGGCGTCACCGTCGGTGAGCTGGTCGGCGGCAACCAGGGCTTGGGCTTCCTGCTGGTCGATGCTGAAGGCCAGGGCAACACCGCAGGCGTATTCGTCGCGATTGTCATGCTCACGCTGATCGGTGTGCTCTCCTACGGCGCGGTGGTCTGGGCCGAGAAACGCGTGCTGCATTACATGCCTAAAGCCATGCTGAGTACGCAATGATGACGGCCCTCAATCGTTTGCTCGAAGGCCGCCGGATCCTGGTCACCGGAGGCGCCCGCGGATTGGGTTATGCCTTTGCCCAGGCCATCGGCCGCGCCGGTGCCCACGTGGTGATCGCCGACATTCTCGCCGAACGCGTCCAGCAATCGGCCGCCGAACTGGTTGCCGAAGGCCTGAACGTTCATGGGGTGACGGTTGACCTTGCGCAACCCGATTCGATCGATGCCTGCGTGGCCGAAACCACTCGGCTGCTCGGCGGCCTCGACGGCCTGGTGAACAACGCTTCGATCACCAATTCCGGCGGCAAGACCTGCGAAGAGCTGAGCCTCGAGACCTGGGACCAAGTCATGCAAGTCAACGTGCGCGGCACCTGGCTGATGACCAAGGCGTGCCTGCCAGCCCTGCGCGCCAGTGGTCATGGCGCCATCGTCAACCTGGCGTCCGACACACCGCTGTGGGGCGCGCCGAACCTGCTGGCCTATGTCGCCAGCAAGGGCGCAATCATTGCGATGACCCGCAGCCTGGCCCGCGAACTGGGCACCGACAACATCACGGTCAACGCCATCGCGCCGGGCCTTGTGCTGGTCGAAGCCACCGCCTACGTGCCCGAAGCACGTCACCGTTTGTACAACGACCACCGGGCCATTCAACGCCCACAACTTCCCGAAGACGTCAGCGGCGCCGTGCTGTTTGCGCTGTCCGACCTCGCCCGTTTCATCACTGGACAAACCTTGCCGGTCAACGGCGGGTTCGTCATGCCCTGAATCAGGAGACAGCCATGACCGATTTATCTGCACACTCATCTTCACAGCAACCAACCCCGAAAAGCTGGGAACAGCCGGCCGGCAGCGATCTCGAAAGCTGGATGAAAACCCGCATCGCCCGCTACGACACGCGCAAGTACGACTGGAACGCGCTGAAGTTCCAGGCCGACTACGACCCGAAATTCCGCCGCGCGCAAATGCGCTACATCGGCACCGGCGGCACCGGCGTGAGCACCGACATGAACACCATCCCGTCAGAGAACTTCACGTTCTCCACCATGGTGATTCCCGCCGGTCACGAAGGCCCGCCACACCTGCACACCGACGTTGAAGAAGTGTTCTTTGTGCTGCGCGGCAAACTCAAAGTGGTGATCGAAAAGGACGGCGAGCGTTTCGAAACCATCCTCACCGACCGCGACGTGATTTCCGTGCCGCCCGGCGTGTACCGCGAAGAGATCAACATCGGCGATGAAGACGCGCTGATGTGCGTGATGCTCGGCGCGAAAAAACCGCTGACCCCGACCTACCCGCCAGAACACCCTCTGGCCTCGATCAAGCGCGGATAAGCCCATGTTGCACGCCATCGATAATCTCGTCCCGCAGCTGACGGCTGACCTCCAGGCACAACTGGCCCTGCACTTTCCCCAGCGCACGCTGAAGATTGCAGGCGGGCGCCAGGCCATTCGCGAATGCGGAACCGGGCCGGCCATTGTGTTGCTGCACGGGATCGGCTCGGGCTCGGCGTCGTGGTTAGAGGTGGCGCAGGAGCTTGGCCAGAGCGCCCGGGTGATTGCCTGGGACGCGCCCGGCTACGGAGATTCCACGCCGTTGAGATCGCTGGCCCCCGACGCTTCGGACTATGCCGAACGCCTGCTGCAGATGCTCGACGCACTGGGCATCCAGCGCTGTGTGCTGGTGGGTCATTCCCTGGGCGCGATTACCGCCACAGCGTTCGCCAGCGGCGTGCAGCAGCAGCGAATCAGCCGGCTGGTATTGATCAGCCCGGCGCAGGGTTACGGCCATCCATCACGCGCCTTGCAGCGTCAGGAAGTGCGCAGCAAACGTCTGCGTGCCCTGGAACAACTGGGCATTCAACACATGGCCGAGCAACGCAGCGCCTACATGCTTTCCCCCGCGGCCAGCCCCAAGGCACAGGCCTGGGTGCAGTGGAACATGGGCCGGCTCAATCCCGATGGCTATCGCCAGGCGATTGAACTGCTGTGCGGCGAAGACTTGCTGCGGCACGCGCCGCTGTCGATGCCCTGCGAAGTGCATTGCGGCGAAGCCGATGGCATCACCGCACCTGAAAGCTGCCTGACCCTGGCCAAAGCATTGGGCGCCACGTTCAACCTGATTCCCGATGCCGGGCATGCCAGCCCGATCGAACAACCTTATGTGGTGGCGGGTCGTCTGGCCTTTGCCATCAAAGAATCCCTGACTGGTGCATCTCTATGAACGATTCAGATCTGCTGAAGGACGCTCAGGACAAATACATCGTGCCGGGCCTGGAGCGCGGCTTGTTGCTGCTGTGCGAGTTCAGCCGGCGCAATCGCACGCTGACCGCACCCGAACTGGCCCGACGTCTGGCGCTGCCACGTTCGACCATATTTCGTCTGCTGACGACCCTGGAAACCATGGGCTTCGTCACCCGCAGCGGCAATGAATACCGCCTCGGCATGTCGGTGCTGCGCCTGGGCTTTGAGTACCTGGCGTCACTGGAACTGACCGAGCTCGGCCAACCGCTGCTGGCGCGTTTGTGCGACCGCCTCAACTACCCGAGCAACCTGGTGGTTCGCGATGGTCGTTCGATCGTTTACGTGGCCAAGGTCTCGCCGCCGTCAGTGTTCTCCAGTGCGGTCAACGTCGGCACTCGCCTGCCCGCCCACGCCACTGTCCTCGGGCGAATTCTGCTCGAAGACCTGTCGCTGGCCGAATTGCGTGAGCTGTACCCGGAAGACCACCTGGAGCAGTTTTCGCCGTGCACGCCGAAAACCGTGATGGAACTGTTCGACCTGGTTCAGGCCGACCGCCAGCGCGGTTTCGTCAGCAGCGAAGGTTTTTTCGAATCAACGATTTCGACCGTCGCCGCACCGGTGCGCGATGAGACGAGCAGGATCGTCGCGGCGCTGGGCGTCACGATCCCGACCGCACAGATCGCTCACGTCAACTTCAACGAGTTGCTGCTGCAAGTGCGCCGCAGCGCCGACGAACTGTCGCGGCTGCTCAACTACAACAGCGGTGCTGCCCATGACGGGCAGCACCGCGTCACTGCATTGATGAGGGATTGAGATGAGCCTTTATCAACTGCAAGACAGCACCGCGATTGTCACTGGTGGCTCTTCGGGCATTGGCCTGGCCTGCGTCGAGTTGTTGCTCGAAGCCGGCGCGGCCGTGGCCTTCTGCGGTCGTAACGAAGACCGCCTGCGCAGCGCCGAAGCCGAGTTGCGTCAACGCTTCCCCGAAGCACGGCTGCTGGCCCATGTTTGCAACGTGCTCGACGCGGATTCGGTCAAGGCGTTTGCCGCGGCCAGTCTGGCCGCATTGGGGCCGGCCAGCGTGCTGATCAACAACGCCGGGCAAGGTCGGGTGTCGACTTTCGCCGACACCACCGACAGCGCCTGGACCGAAGAGTTGAACCTGAAATTCTTCTCGGTGATCAACCCGGTCCACGCCTTCATGGCACAGCTGCAACGCCAGCCGAACGCGGCCATCGTCTGCGTCAATTCGCTGCTGGCCAGCCAGCCGGAACCGCACATGGTCGCCACCTCGGCCGCTCGCGCCGGGGTCATGAACCTGGTGCGCTCGATGGCCACCGAATTTGCCGGTCAGGGCATTCGGGTCAACGGCATCCTCATTGGCCTGGTCGAGTCCGGGCAATGGCGCCGACGTTTCGAAGCCCGCGAAGAGCGGGACCTGGACTGGACCCAATGGACCGCCCAGCTGGCTCGTAAAAAACACATTCCCTTAGGGCGCCTGGGCCTGCCGATTGAAGCGGCCCGCGCGATCCTGTTTCTGGCCTCGCCTCTGTCGGCTTACACCACAGGCAGCCATATCGATGTTTCTGGAGGCCTGTCCCGCCATGCGTAATGAAAATACTGTCACCGTTGGCGCCGCCATCACCGCGTTTCTCGAGCAATGCGACGTCAAGGCCGCGTTCGGCGTGATCTCGATCCACAACATGCCGATCCTCGATGCCTTCGCGGTTCGCGGAAACATCCGCTTCGTCATGGCTCGTGGTGAAGCCGGCGCCACCAACATGGCCGACGCTTATGCCCGCACCACCGGTGGCCTCGGTGTTTGCCTGACCTCCACTGGCACCGCGGCCGGCAACGCCGCAGGCGCCATGGTCGAAGCGCTGACCGCCGGCACGCCGCTGCTGCACATCACCGGGCAGATTGAAACGCCATACCTGGATCAGGAATTCGCCTACATCCACGAAGCACGCGACCAACTGACCATGCTCAAAGCCGTGTCGAAGGCTGCGTTTCGCGTACGCAGCGTCGAAACCGCCATCAGCACGATGAAGCTGGCCGTGCAAACCGCCCTGACCGCTCCTACCGGTCCGGTCAGCGTGGAAATCCCGATCGACATCCAGTCGACCTTTATCCCGATGCCGACCGACCTCTCACCGCTGCCGATTCCAGTGGCCGTACCCGCACCCGAAGCGCTGGACCTGGTGGCCGAGCGTCTGGCCACAGCCACCCGTCCACTGTTGTGGCTCGGTGGCGGCGCGCGGCATGCCGGGCCTCAAGTCAAACGCCTGCTGGACATGGGCGTCGGCGTGATCACCTCGACCCAGGGTCGCGGCGTGGTCAACGAAGATGACGAACGCTGCCTCGGCGCGTTCTCGCAAAACAAATTGGTCGAGCAGTTCCTGCAAAGCTGCGATGCCTTGCTGATCGCCGGTTCCCGCCTGCGCAGCAACGAAACCTTCAAGTACGCACTGAAGCTGCCACGCAATACCCTGCGTATCGACGCCAACCCGGCGATCGAAGGTCGCAGCTATAACAGCGAATTGTTCATCTGCGGTGACGCGGCGCTGGCCCTCGACGGCCTGGCTGATCGTCTGGAAGGTCGCCTGCAGATCGACCCGACGTTCCTCGCCGAACTCAAGGAAGTCCGCGAAAAATCCCGGACTCAACTGATCGCTGACCTCGGCCCGTACTCGGCCATGGTCGAACAGCTGCAAGCCATCACCGGGCGCAATTTCTCTTGGGTGCGCGACGTCACGCTGTCCAACAGCATCTGGGGCAACCGCCTGCTGACCCTGTACCACCCGCGTTCCGGCGTACATGCGCTGGGCGGCGGCATCGGCCAGGGTTTGTCGATGGGCATCGGTGCCGCCGTGGCCGCTGCTGAAACTGCGCCAGATCGCAAAGTCTTCGCCCTCGCCGGTGACGGCGGCTTCATCCTCAACCTCGGCGAACTGGCAACGCTGGTGCAAGAGAAGGCCAACGTGGTGATCCTGCTGATGAACGACCAGCGCTACGGGGTGATCCGCAATATTCAGGACGCGGTTTACGGCAGCCGTCATTGCTACGTCGACCTGCACACCCCGGATTATTCCAAGCTGGCCGAGTCCCTGAACCTGCGCCACGGGTTGGTCACCGACCTGAAGAATTTCGGCAGTGTTGTCGACAGCGCGCTGGCTCAACCTGGCCCGTTTTTGCTGGAAGTCGACATGCTCGCCGTCGGCAGCTTCGCCACCCAGTTTGCCGGTCCGCCCAACAGCGAAACCAAAGCGCAAAAAGCCACGGCCTGAGGACTTCGTCATGTTGCATATCACCATGATCGGCTGCGGCGCCATTGGTGTCGGCGTGCTCGAACTGTTGGAGAAGGATCCGCAGCTGTGCGTTGATTACGTCATCGCTTCGGCCGGGTCTGAAGAGCTTGTACGTCAAAGGCTGGCCAGCTTCACGCAACCGCCGCAGGTGCTGACCGCGTTGCCGGCCGACGCCCGCCCTGACCTGCTGGTCGAGTGCGCCGGCCATCGCGCCATCGAAGAACATGTGTTGCCGGCGCTGGAGCGTGGCATTGCCTGCCTGATCGTGTCGGTCGGCGCGCTGTCCGAAGTCGGCCTGGTGGAACGCCTGGAAGCGGCAGCCGAACGCGGCCAGACCCGCATCGAATTGCTGCCCGGTGCCATCGGCGGCATCGACGCCTTGTCGGCGGCCAAGGTCGGCGGGCTCGATTCGGTCAATTACACCGGACGCAAACCGGCTCGCGCCTGGAAAAACACTCCCGGTGAGCTGGTCTGTGATCTGGACAGCATCACCGAAGCCACGGTGATTTTTCAGGGCAGCGCCCGGGAAGCGGCACGGCTCTATCCAAAAAACGCCAACGTCGCGGCAACCTTGTCGCTGGCCGGGCTCGGCCTGGATCGCACTCACGTGACGCTGATCGCCGACCCGCTGAGCGAGGAAAACGTCCATCACTTCGAAGCCCGCGGTGCCTTTGGCGGTTTCGAACTGAGCTTGCGTGGCAAGCCGCTGTTGGCCAACCCGAAGACCTCGGCACTGACCGTTTATAGCGTCGTCCGCGCCTTGGGCAACCACGCCCACGCGATTTCGATTTAGGGGACCGCCAATGACTCTCGAACAGACTTTACCGATCTGCATTGCCGGCGACTGGCGCCTCGGGCGCGGCGAGCGTTATGCCACATGCTACCCCGCCACGGGCGAAGCGGTTGCCTGGCTCAACGCCGCCAGTGTCGACGACGTTGAAGACGCCGTGCAAGGCGCCCACCAGGCGTTTTTGCACAGCGGCTGGGCGCAGCGCAAACCCCATGAGCGCGCCAGCGTGCTGTATCGCATTGCCGAGCTGATCCGTGAGCGCAGCGAAGAACTGGCGCAATTGCAGCGCCAGGACAATGGCAAGCCGATCAACGAAACCCGTGCTTTGGTCGCCAGTGCGGCGGGGACTTTTCAGTTCTTCGCTTCAGCCTGCGAAACCCTCGAAGAAACCATCACGCCGTCCCGTGGTGATTTCGTCAGCATGAGTGTGTACGAGCCGATGGGCGTGATCGCCGCGATCACTCCGTGGAACTCGCCGATTGCCAGCGAAGCGCAGAAGGTTGCTCCGGCGCTGGCGGCCGGCAACGCGGTGGTGATCAAACCGGCGGAAATCACCCCGTTGATGGCGTTGCAACTGGCACGCATCTGCGAGGACGCCGGCTTGCCTAACGGCCTGCTCAGTGTGTTGCCAGGCAAGGGTTCGCTGCTCGGTGATGCGCTGACGCGTCACCCGCTGGTCAAGCGCGTGTCGTTCACCGGTGGCACCAAAACCGGCAAACACATTGCCCACATCGCCGCCGACAAGATGATGCCGGTATCGCTGGAACTGGGCGGTAAGTCGCCGACCATCGTTCTTGACGACGCCGACCTCGACCACGCGGTGGCCGGTGTGCTGTACGGCATCTTCAGTTCTTCGGGCGAAGCCTGCATCGCCGGTTCACGTTTGTTCGTCGCCCGCCCGTTGTATGAGCCGTTCATGGCTCGCCTGGTCGCAGCGGCGGCTGAGTTGCGCGTCGGTGATCCAGCCGATGAACGTACGCAAATGGGCCCGTTGATCAGCGCCGGACACCGCGAATCCGTGGAGCGGTATGTTGCTTTAGGACTGGCCGAAGGTGGGCGTTTGCTGCTGGGTGGCAAGCGTCCGAGCGGCGGCGTGTACGACCAGGGTTATTACTACCCGCCGACCATTCTCGAAGGCCTGAACAACAGCCAACAGGTTTGTCAGGAAGAAATCTTCGGCCCGGTGCTGGTGGCCATGCCGTTCGACGACGAAGCGCAATTGCTGGAGCAGGCCAACGACAGCCTGTACGCCCTCGCCGCCGGCATCTGGACCCGCGACTACAAACGCGCCTGGGCGCTAGGCCGAAAAATTCAGGCCGGTACGGTGTGGATCAACACCTACAAACAGTTCTCGATTTCCACACCGTTCGGCGGCTGGCGCGACAGCGGTCTGGGCCGTGAAAAAGGTCGCCTCGGCATCCTGCAGTACATGGAACAGAAAAGCCTTTATTGGGGCATGAATGAACAGCCACTGGCCTGGGCCGGTGTGCAACGAGAGGTAGCGGTATGAGCGTTTTAGGCATTGATGAAGTCACCTACGGCGTCGAGGACCTCGACACCAGCGTGCGTTTTTTCAGCGACTGGGGCCTGAGCAAAGTCAGCGAGCAACCTGACGAGGTGGTCTTCGAAACCCTCAACGGTTGCCGCGTGGTGCTTGCCGACATCAACAAGGCGGGGTTGCCGCCCGCCATCGAACCCGGTTCGACCGTGCGCGAAGTGGTCTGGGGCGTCGAAAGCGACGCTGACTTGAAGCTTTATAGCGAGCGCATCGCCAACGATCCGGGCTTCATCGAAGCGGCTGGGCGCATCGGTTGCACCGACCCCAACGGCCTGGCGATCCGCCTGCAAGTGACCCGCAAGCGTGAACTGGAGATCGAGTGCAGCGGCCATAACACCTGGCAGACCAAAGGCCGGATCAACAAGGCTGCGCCAATTTACGACCGCGCCACGCCGATCGAAGTCGGCCATGTGGTGTTTTTCGTCAAGGACGTCAACGCCTGCGAAGCCTTCTACCACGAGCGTTTCGGCTTCCAGGCCTCGGACCGCTACCCGGATCGCGGGGCGTTCCTGCGCACCGCCGAAGAAGGCGGCCACCACGATCTGTTCATGCTGCAACTGCCCGCCCCTCGCGCCGGCCTGAACCACGTTGCCTTCACCGTGCGCGATGTGCACGAAGTGTTCGGCGGCGGCATGCACATTTCCCGACGCGGCTGGGCAACGGAAATCGGCCCGGGTCGGCACCCGGTGTCGTCGGCGTTCTTCTGGTACTTCAAGAACCCGGCCGGCGCATTGGTCGAGTACTACGCCGATGAAGACCAACTGACCGGCGAATGGCAGCCGCGGGACTTCGAGCCGGGCCCGACGATGTTCGCCGAATGGGCGATTGCCGGCGGCATCGATGGCAATACCCGTCGCCAGCAAAACGTCGAGGCGCCGCAAGGCAAGTTCCTCACCGACAAACCGAAACCCTGAGCAGGAGTCGTCCATGTCTTCGCTGAATATCGCTATCGCCGGTGCCGGAATCGGTGGCCTGACCGCCGCCATCGCCCTGCACCGCGCAGGCCATAACGTCACCGTTTTCGAACAGTCGAAAGCCTTTTTGCGGGTCGGTGCCGATATCAACCTGACGCCTAATGCCGTGCGTGCTCTGGATGGTCTTGGGGTGGGCGCTGCCGTGCGCATTCCAGCCGCTCGTCCAACGCACCGGATCAGCCGTCTCTGGGACAGCGGCGAGGAAACGTCGCGCCTGGAAATGTCCGATGCCGCCGAACAGAAATACGGTGCGCCGCAACTGACCATTCACCGCGCCGATCTGCTGGCCGCGCTGGCGGACGTCTTCCCGCAAGAACAGGTGCAGTTCGGCAAACGTGCCGAGCACGTCGTGCAAACCGCCAACGGTATCGAGTTGCGCTTCAAGGATGGCAGCCGCCATGTCACTGATCTGTTGATCGGCGCCGATGGCATCCATTCGGTGGTGCGTAATGCGCTGTTCGGTGATGAGCAGCCGCGCTTTACCGGAGTGGTCGCTTACCGCGCCGTCGTACCTGCCGAAAGCGTGGCCCATGTGCCGAACATTCAGGCGTTCACCAAATGGTGGGGCCCGACGCCGGAAAGCCAGATCGTGACGTTCCCGTTGAATCAGGGCCGGGACATTTTCATCTTCGCCACCACGGCTCAGGACAGCTGGCATGAAGAGTCCTGGACCAGCCACGGCGATGCCGACGAGTTGCGCAGCCACTATCAGGACTTCCACCCGGATGCTCGGGCCCTGCTCGATGCGTGCAACGAGGTGCTCAAGACCGCGCTGTACGAACGCGATCCGCTGCCGTTCTGGTCCAAGGGCTCGATGACCCTGCTGGGCGATGCCTGCCATCCGATGATGCCGTTCATGGCGCAAGGCGCCGGCCAGGCGATCGAAGACGCCGTTGTGCTCGCTCGCCATTTGCCAGACCTGACCAGCACCGCGCAGATCGCCGAGGCCCTGCAGGCGTATCAGCAGGCACGACTGCAACGCACCAGCCAGATCCAGATCGGCTCGCGTGGCAACCAATGGCTCAAGGACGGCGGCAACGCCGACTGGGTTTATGGCTATGACGCCTGGGCCGTGTCGATGCCGAACGTGGCGTGAGCAGGACCGTAGCCATGAGCGAGACCTTGCTGGTGACCGTGCTGCTCAAGCACGACCAATCAAAGAACCTGGAAGAGATTCAGCGGCACATGAAGCAGCAGGACTGGTGGGAGCGGTTTCCACCGCAAGGCGTCGAGGTGGTGTCCTGGACCGTGGCCATGGGCCTGGGTCAGATCGTCACCCTGCGATTGCCACCGAGCCTGCTGCCGCCCCTCAATGTCGAGCTCGAACGCTCGGCCTGGGGCGTGTTCAGCACCGAAGTTTTCCCGACGTATGACTTTATTCCCGTGCGCGAAATGATCCGCGAACGGGTACGTAACGGAGGTCAATGAGATGAGCAATACCGAACCCTACCTGGAGCCCCATCAGGCCCGTAAACGCCCCAATACCCAGTTCGAAGAGTTGCTCGGCGACTCCATCGAACGCGCTTTTGGCAATGGGGTGACCGAGTTGCCCGACCTGCTCGCGCACCTGAATCTGGTCGGGCCGCCCTGCCCGCTGACCACCGGAGAGTGGACACCAGACGCCTATAAAACCCTGATGGCTCGGCTGGGCGAATGACCCGCCGGAGGACAATAAGAAATGAACATGAATACAACCGTCGATCCTGCTGAAAACCTCCTGGCCAATGGGTTGAAGAACCTGTGGTTCCCGGTCCTGCCCTCCGATCAACTGGGCGAAAAACCGGTGTCGATCCGTCGCCTCGGCTACAAAATTGCGCTGTGGCGCGACAATGATGGCAGCGTCCATGCGCTGGAAGATCACTGTCCTCATCGCGGCGCACCACTGTCCCAGGGCCCGGTTCTGGGCGACCGGCTGCAATGCCCGTATCACGGCGTGGAAGTGCGCTGCGACGGCACGGTCACCAAAGTCCCCGGCAGCCCCGGTTGCAAGCTCGAAGGCAGCCGCCCGACCCGCATGTTTCACACCCGTGAAGCCGCTGGCGCGATCTTTCTGTACAACGCCGCTGACCCGCACGTGGATACCCCGCCGGAGCTGGTGCTGCCCGAGCAACTGACCTCCCCCGAATGGAGCAGCTTCGTCTGCTACACCGAGTGGAAAGGCGACTATCGCTACGTGATCGACAACGTCATGGACCCGATGCACGGCACCTACCTGCACAAGATGTCGCATTCCATGAGCGAAGGCGAAGCCACCGCCAAGTTCGTCACCCGCGACACCGACAATGGTTTCTTCTTTGAAAAAGAAGGCCAGCGCGGGGTGAATTTCGACTGGACCGAATTCATGGACAACGGCTGCCATTGGCTGCGTCTGGAAATTCCGTATCCGAAAACCGGCGGCCCGGGTGGCAACTTCACCATCATCGGCAGCTACACGCCGAGCAGCCGCTCCTTGTCGGCGGTGTTCCACTGGCGTTGCCGTCCACTGACCGGCTGGCAGCGCGACACCTGGCGTTTCCTCTACAAAAACCGTCTGGAAGCACGGCACTGGGCGGTGCTGGAGCAGGATCGAGTGCTGCTCGAATTCATGGAACCGGACGCCAACCAGCGGGAAAACCTCTACCAGCATGACCTGGGTGTGGTGCGTCTGCGCCGCTACCTGAAAAACGCGGCCAAGGCCCAACTGGAGCTGATCGACGCGAAGCAGTTGTCATGAACGCAGCCGTGCAACGTGTTCAGGCCGGATCGTTGATCGAACCGGCCAGCGCCACCTGGTCAAATGCCTTGCTGATCGGCAATGAAGTGGTGATGTCCGGCATGACCGGCCATCCCGCTACACGCCTGGCCGTTGTGGCTGACGCGCCGCTCGATGCCTACGCCCAGACCCTGGTGGTGCTGAACAAGGTCCAGGCGCTGGTTGAAGCGGCGGGTGGGCATGTCGGCAACATTTACCGGTTGACGGTGTATGTCACCGACATCGCCGACAAGGACGAAGTGGGTCGCGCACGCCGTGACTTCTTCGAAGGTCAGGCGGTTTTTCCTACCTCCACGCTGGTTGAAGTGAGCGCGCTGGTGTTTCCCGAACTGCGGGTGGAGATCGAGGCCGGCGCGCGTCTCGATCTCGATTTGCGAACTGTCGAAAAGAGGTGACCGATGTCCCATTCCTCCCCCCTCACCGCTCGCGTGCATACCCTGCGCTACGAAGCCGAAGGCATCATCAGTGTCGAGTTGCGGCCGTTTGGCGACACGGTGTTCCCCCCTTTTGAAGCGGGCTCGCACATCGACCTGCATTTGCCCAATGGCTTGGTGCGCAGTTACTCATTGCTCAACTCGCCGAGCGATCACGGCCGTTACGTGATCGGCATTTTGCGTGATCGCAACAGCCGCGGTGGCTCGGAGTATGTGCACGCGCAACTGCGGGTCGGCATGCAACTGCCGATCTCGTCTCCGCGCAATAATTTCCAGCTCGATATGAGTGCCAAACACAGCGTGCTGGTGGCCGGCGGTATCGGCATCACACCGATCTACTGCATGTTCCGCCAGTTGCTGGCACTGGGAAAATCCGCCGAGCTGATCTACTGCGCCCGTTCGCGGCAGGAAGCCGCGCTGGTGGAAGAACTCAGCGGCCTGAGTGCCAAAGTCGTCTACCACTTCAACGATGAAAAGGGCATGCCGCCCGACCTCAGCGCTTACTTGGCGGATAAGCCCGGCGACACGCACTTCTATTGCTGCGGCCCGACACCGATGCTCGATGCTTTCGAAAGCACCTGTGAAGGTCTCGGTTATCCCCATGCGCATATTGAACGTTTCGCGGCGGCTGAATTGCCACCGTCGGAAGATGCGCAGAGCAGCTACAGCGTGGAGCTGAAAAAATCTGGCAAGACGCTGTCGATCGAGCCCGGTTTGAGTTTGCTCGACGTGCTGCTCGAGGCTGGCTGCGATATCGAGTACAGCTGTCGCGAAGGAGTTTGCGGTTCGTGCGAAACACGTGTGCTGGAGGGTGATGTCGATCATCGTGATGGCGTGTTGACCAAAGCCGAGCGTGCGGCGAATAAATCCATGATGGTGTGTGTGTCAGGTTGCAAGAGCCGGCGGTTGGTACTGGATCTATAACGCGAGTATCAAGTTTCCAGGGTTAAACAGGCCGACAGGTATGTCGGCCTTTTTTTATGCGCGTGAAATAAAAAACGCACAGTGAATGTGCAGTTTCGTTACCCCTCGACGCGCCTGTTTCATGGGCAATACAAATAAATATGTTTCCTATATAAACAATTGTTTTTATTGAATTTTTAAACCAAAAACAGCTTTCTGACAGTTGGCATAATTTCTGCTCAGGTAATCATGAGTTCATAGGCCATACGCCGTATTACCCATGAAACAATAAAAACAGAAACGCACTTAATCAAAGCAACACTCGACGTTATCCGCCCCTCGCCACTTTCAAGGCGAACGGAACAGTGTTGCCGGTCACTTTGTAGCGTTCAATTGAGCAGCGGAGTCAACATGAAGCATTACGTTATATGTGTGGGGCTGATGATGAGCAGTTGCGTGAGTTTCGCCGGCGAACCCGGTCCCGCTGCGCCCGTGACATCTACTACCGGTAAAAAGCCGTTTCCGCATATCGCCTGGCGCAGCGATGATGGCGAAAGCAGCCTGGATATCGGCGGAGCGCTGCGCACCAACTACCGTGACGAACACTGGGACACCACCGAAAACAACGGACGTTTTCTCTTCGATACCTTCCGCATCGACGTGGCGGCGACTTACAAAAACCTGTTCAGCGATGTCGGCTACTGGTTTCAGGATGACGGCAAACGCTCCATCGACCGCGGCTTCGTCGGCTATCGGATCAACAGCAACTCAAACCTGCAGCTGGGCGCGCCGTTCAAGCCGTTCGGCCTGGAACCTTATCCGCAATTTGGCTGGAGTTATCACCTGCCCTTCTTCATGGGCTATGGCGTCAGCGCCGGCACCGGTTTGAAGTACAGCTACAAGGACAAGGACTGGGATGTACAGCTGGGGTACTTCCCGCGCATGTTGCCGTCGGACATTCGCTACTCGCCGGAAGTCGGGCGTTATGCCGACCTCAAGGACAATGCGATCCCTTTCACCCAGTCGCGCCAGGATAACGAGAAGCACAACCAGATCAACGCCCGGGTTGCGCGAACCTTTACCAATGATGGCTGGAAAACCGAAATCGGCGCATCGATTGCCGCCGCCCAACTGTACAACGCCACCACCAAAGACGACGGCGACTACTGGGCCGGCGGTATCCACGCGATCATCAACGCTGGCGCGTGGACCGTCAGCACCCAAGGCATTCGCTACGAATACGACCCGAAAAACCCTGCCGGTGTCAGCAACAACTCGGTACTGATGGGCGGCAACGGCCTGACGCCGGCTTATTTGATTGCCTCCAAAGCCACCATCGCCTCGTTGAACGTCAGCTACGACATCGCCACGCCGAAGTTGGGGCAACTGAAGAAGATCAAGCTGTACAACGACTACAGTCGCATGATGAAAGACGAGAGTGGTTGGGACGACTCGCAGATGTACACCGTCGGTGCGCAGTTCCTGGCCATGCCGATCATGGCGTGGGTTGACCTGACCTGGGCGAAAAACGCCAACCCTTACGGCGGCGCGGAAAACGGTACTGGCTTTACCAATACCAACTCGATCGGAAGTAATGAGTGGTACTACCGGACTAATATCAATATCGGGTACTACTTCTAATCAGATCCGGCTGAGCCAACGGCACACCCCACGCCGGCCCGGCTCAGTAGGGCCCATCACGGCGGTTCGGGTAAAAGATTATGCCTATCAGGACCGAATACTCCACCTATTAGCTGACTTGCGGATAGGGGTCTAACCTTAATCCAGCGCCGGCGTAAGCTGGCCGGATTAGAGCTGATAAGGAGACAGGAATGAGTCAGAAACGTGACTGAGCCTGCCGTGGGCCACCGTGCTGGCAACTCGATTGCCGATGTTCAGAATTCCCGTGCGGTCAAAAACAATCAGTTGCTCAAACTGCTGGCCCAGCAGCCTGTGTCATTGATTTCGCTCGTCACTATTGCGAGCCCACAACGGGCCGTATAGCCGGATGAACACGACCTAAAGGTAGCTCACACATGGCAAATGAATCGAAATGCCCGTTCAATCACGCCGCTGGCGGTGGCACGACGAACCGCGATTGGTGGCCAAACCAACTGAATCTGAAGATCCTGCACCAGCACTCGTCCCTGTCAGATCCCATGGATGAAGGCTTCAACTACGCCGAAGAATTCAAAACCCTGGACTTCGAAGCGGTCAAGCGAGACTTGACTGCGCTGATGACTGATTCGCAAGACTGGTGGCCTGCGGACTTCGGTCATTACGGGCCGCTTTTCATTCGTATGGCCTGGCACGCCGCAGGCACGTACCGCACCGGTGATGGTCGCGGTGGTGCCGGCTCCGGCCAGCAGCGTTTTGCGCCCCTCAACAGCTGGCCGGACAACGTCAGCCTCGACAAGGCGCGCCGGCTGCTGTGGCCGATCAAGCAAAAATACGGTCGTAAGATTTCCTGGGCTGACCTGATCGTGCTCACCGGTAACGTCGCGCTGGAGTCCATGGGCTTCAAGACCTTTGGTTTTTCCGGCGGCCGCAAGGACGTCTGGGAACCGGATGAAGACGTCTATTGGGGCTCGGAGAACAAGTGGCTGGGCGGCGACACCCGCTACGGCAAAGAAAACGAGCCCATGCAAGAGCCCGGCGAAGGTCCACTCGTTGCTGAGCCGGGGGAAAACGAGGAGAGCCGTACCGACCAGGGACGTAACCTGGAAAACCCGCTCGCCGCAGTGCAAATGGGCTTGATCTACGTGAACCCGGAAGGTCCTGAAGGCAATCCCGATCCCGTGGCTGCGGCCATCGACATCCGTGAAACCTTCGGTCGCATGGCGATGAACGACGAAGAAACCGTGGCCCTGATCGCCGGCGGCCATGCCTTCGGCAAAACCCATGGCGCCGGGCCTGCCGACAACGTTGGCGCCGAGCCCGAAGCGGCTGGCCTCGAAGCTCAGGGGCTGGGCTGGAAGAACAGCTTCGGCACCGGCAAAGGTCCTGACACGATCACCAGCGGCCTGGAAGTGACCTGGACCACCACGCCCACACGATGGAGCAATAACTACCTGGAAAACCTGTTCGGCTTCGAGTGGGAACTGACCAAAAGCCCGGCGGGTGCGCACCAGTGGACACCCAAAAACGGCGCTGGCGCCGGCATCATTCCGGATGCCCACGACCCGTCCAAGCGTCGTAACCCGACCATGCTGACCACCGACCTGTCGCTGCGATTCGACCCGATCTACGAACCGATTTCCCGGCGCTTCCTGGAGAATCCGGATCAAATGGCCGACGCGTTCGCCCGCGCCTGGTTCAAGCTGATTCACCGCGACATGGGCCCCCTCTCGCGCTACCTCGGTCCGGAAATGCCGGCCGAAGAACTGCTGTGGCAAGACCCCATCCCGGAGGTCGACCATGAGTTGGTCAACGACAGCGACGTCGCCGCACTCAAGAGCAAACTCCAGGCCTCGGGTCTGTCGGTTTCGCAGCTAGTGTCAACGGCGTGGGCGGCCGCTTCGACCTTCCGTGGCTCCGACAAGCGCGGCGGCGCCAACGGTGGACGCTTGCGTCTGGCCCCCCAGAAGTTCTGGCAGGCCAACCAGCCTGAGCAACTGGCAAACGTGCTGACGAAACTCGAGGGTATCCAGAACGAGTTCAACAGCGGCGGCAAGAAAATATCGCTGGCGGACCTGATCGTGCTGGCCGGTAATGCTGGCGTCGAACAGGCTGCGAAAAATGCTGGCCACAGCGTGACGGTGCCGTTCACACCAGGTCGGATGGACGCCTCCCAAGAGCAGACGGACGTGGAATCGTTCGGCTTCCTCGAACCCATCGCCGATGGCTTCCGTAACTACGTCAAGGGCAGATACAGCGTATCGGCCGAGGCGTTACTGATCGACAAGGCGCAACAACTGACCCTCAGCGCACCAGAAATGACCGCGCTCCTTGGCGGCTTGCGCGTGTTGAACACCAACGTCGGGCAAACCAGACACGGCGTGTTCACCCAGCAGCCGGAGGCGTTGACCAACGACTTCTTCAAGAACCTGCTGGACATGGGCGTGGAATGGAAACCGACCTCCGAGGCCAATGAAGCGTTTGAAGGGCGCGATCGCAAAACCGGCGGAGTGAAGTGGACGGCTTCCCGCGTCGACCTCGTCTTCGGCTCGAATGCGCAGCTGCGAGCCTTGGCCGAACTCTATGCAAGCGAAGACATGAAGGACAAGTTCGTTAAAGACTTCGTAGCGGCGTGGGCCAAAGTGATGGACCTGGATCGCTTCGACGTTCGGTAACACGAGCGGTATTTTCTGAAAACCCGCAACGCCTCCCAGTGTGGAGGCGTTGTGCTTTTTGCCGGGCGAGTGTTTTGTAGCGCTGAGCCAGGCGTACTTGACGCTTCACGCCGTTCAATGGGAAAACGTCCGTGGCCCAAATGGAAGACTCAATGAATTAAGGAAGATTCGTCAAACCATGAAAAGCCTATTGTGTTTGCTGATCGCCACCGGCGTCGGCACCGCGCTGCAATACGCCGGCATCCCCCATGGTCTGTTGCTGGGCTCGATACTCGCGACCGCGTTGATCGCCAGCAACTTGCGATTTGCTCCCACACTGCCCTTCGGCCTTGGCTACGTGCAAATCGTGTCGGGGATCGCAACCGGTCTGATGTTCACGTCGTGGAACAGCCAAACGGCGGCGGCCATGTTGCCCAGCCTGGGCTTCATGTTGCTGGGCCTGACGGTCCAGAGCGCGGTGGCCGGTTTGTGGCTGCTCAAAGTCTCGGGATGGAACCTGAAAGACTCGCTGTTAGCCGTGTACCCCGGCGCACTCGCCGCCGTGTTCGATTTGCTCGAGTCCGAGCGTGCGTCGAGCAAGGTGATCGTCGTGCACCTGGTCAGACTGCTGTCGATCACCGTGCTGGTCAGCCTTTGCATTCCCGGGCATACCGATATGGCGCTTGGCGAGAGCAACCCACTGCTCACGAGCACGGCGCTGACCCTACTGTCGCTGATCGCCTTGAGCATGTTGCTTGGCCGCGTGCTGTTGAGCGTCGGCGTGCCGGCACCGTTCATGCTTACCGCGATCGTCATCACCGGCGTCTACTTGAAGATGGGCTATCTCCAGACTTTCCACATGCCGCCATGGAGTGTCGACACCGCCGTGGTTCTCCTCGGTGTGCTGATTGGCTCGAAATTCAAGGACATCAGCCTCAACGAACTGATCCGCCACGGACGGGCCGGACTGATGTCCGTCGCCCTGATGTTACTGATCGCGACAGCGTTTGCCGGCGTGGCCGGGCGGGTTCTGGGCAGCGATCCCTTGTCGCTCTGGCTGGCCTACATGCCTGGCGCCATCGAGACCATCACCCTGGTCGCGGTCAGTGGTGGACTGAACGTCGTGTTCATCCTGACTCATCATCTGGTGCGGATGGTCGTGCTGCACTTCGCCCCGGCGTTGCTCGTTCAGGCCCGGCGCTGGCGGGAGAACGTCTGATCGCAGGAAGGACTAAGCGGGAGAGATCGTGGCGAGTGCACCAATCAAAATGGTTAACACCAGAAATCCACCCAGGAAAATAGCCATCTTGCCCATTGGGGCCTCCTAACTTGTGAGTTTGCGGTGCAGCAGTTGCTGCGGATGTGGAGCGTGCTGTCATTGTGAGGCGCAGGCTGGGTGCATTACAGATGCAGATAACGACAGAAAATACGGATCAGAATAGAACCTACACACGCAAAAGCCCGCTGACCATTTTATTTTTCCGTAGCACACCGACAGCACGGTTTGCCAGGCGTGATCACCGGACGCTTGCCACTGAAGTAAGTAATTAATGAGCGCTTAACCATAGTGGCGAGGGAGTTCGGTCCCTCGCCACGGCAGCCCTCACCTACGCAGGCGGATCAATCTGATCCAGCACCCGGTTTGCCGTGATCTCCGCCAGCATCACGCTGTTGGAAATGCCCAGCAGCGCATTGCGTGTCCCGCCCTCCAGATGGTCCACCAACTGATGGACCATCACATCGACCGAGGCCAGCGTCTCGACCAAATACACCACAAGGGTTTCGGTCGTGGCCTCTGGGTCAACGGAAAATAGAGCGCTGGGTGTACGTGGTGTGGCTTTGATATCGGCCATCGACGGGAAGTGGAAGTCGAGGGCTCGTTCGGCGGCGTTGTTGAGTTTTTTTGAATCGAGGCTTTCGTACGGGGATGCAGGATCGGTGTCCGGCGGGTTGGGTGTGACTTTGAACATGGTGAATCCTCGTTTACTGGTGGAGCTGCCACGTTCGTTTCCAAGCGAAGGGGTGGCAGCTGTACGCGGGTTGGAAAACCAGGGTAAACGAGCCCGGCAGACCTAGAAGGTCTCCCACGCACAGCCGCCATAACGGAATGCACAAGGTGTGCAAGAGGGCGTTATGAAGAGTGCTTTAGTGCCGTTTACCCGTCGAGTTTCCAAGCCCGACCGCTGAACCGTCAGCGACACGGAAACAATAGAACCCAGGCCCAAGGCGCACAAGCCGGCGGATTCTGGCGTAGCCGTAGGCAACGGCGCAAGGTCTTGTAGCTTTCAGGAAGTAACGTCTAGAGCTTTTAAACACGCAAGGTGTGTTGGGCGGACGCTTACCCTGGCAGCCCAGTTTCGCTGAAAAATAAAGCGCTTCTGGAGTTCGCAACTGAGTGAATACGGTACGCTTGCGGCCCAGCGCGCCTTTTCACGCCACAAAGCATCTCCGTTTAGCACCTCTCGCAAATCATCCACACTAAATCCCAAGCACAAAAAAGCCCACTGACCGTCACCGGTTCAGTGGGCTTTTCGATTACGCCTCTAGTTACAGAGCCATATCACTAGCAGCATTCTCTTTCACAGCCTTTGGCTTTTCAGCGGCGGCAGGTGCGGCAGGAACAGCCACCTGACCAATCACCGGCGGCGGAGTCAGCTGCAGCACCTTGGCGGTGTAAGCCCACTCCTCCGCGACCTTCTCAGGACTGCCATTCAGCTGAGTGCCATAGCTCGGCACGATCTGATGCAGCTTTTCCTGCCAGGCTGGCGAAGCAACCTTGTCTTTGAACACTTTCTGCAGCACGGTCAGCATGATCGGTGCAGCGGTCGATGCACCCGGCGAGGCGCCCAGCAGACCAGCAATGGTGCCGTCTTGCGAGGCAACAATTTCGGTACCCAACTTCAGCACGCCACCGGCAGCTTCATCACGCTTGATGATTTGCACGCGTTGGCCGGCTTGCCACAGGCGCCAGTCTTCAGCCTTGGCGTTCGGGAAGTATTCTTTGAGGGCGTTGAGGCGGTCTTCGTCAGACAGCATCAGTTGGCCAGCAAGGTACTCGACCAGCGGGTATTCCTTGATACCGACCTTGGTCATTGGCCACACGTTGTGCGTGGTCGTGGTGGTCAGCAGGTCCAGGTACGAGCCTTCTTTGAGGAACTTGGTGCTGAAGGTCGCGAATGGGCCAAACAGGATGACGCGCTTGCCGTCCAGCACGCGGGTGTCCAGGTGCGGAACCGACATTGGCGGTGCGCCAACGGAGGCTTTGCCGTAGGCCTTGGCTAGGTGTTGTTCGGCGAGGGTCGGGTTTTCGGTGACCAGGAACGAGCCGCCTACCGGGAAGCCTGCGTATTCCTTGGCTTCAGGAATGCCGGACTTCTGCAGCAGGTGCAGTGCACCGCCGCCCGCGCCGATGAAGACGAACTTGGCGTTGGTTTCGGATTTGGTGCCGTCTTTCAGGTTTTTGTAGCTGACGCGCCAGCTGCCGTCTTCGTTCTTGGTGATGTCTTGCACTTCGCTAGACAGTTTCAAGTCGAATTTCGGTGTGGTTTGCAGGTGCGCAACGAACTGGCGGGTAATCTCGCCGAAGTTGACGTCGGTGCCGATTGAGGTCCAGGTGGCCGCGATTTTCTGGTTCGGGTCACGCCCTTCCATCATCAGCGGAACCCACTTCTTGATCACAGCCGGGTCTTCGGAGTACTGCATGCCGGCGAACAGTGGGCTCGCTTGCAGGGCGTCGTAACGCTTTTTCAGGAACTTGATGTTGTCATCGCCCCACACAAAGCTCATGTGCGGTGTGGAGTTGATGAACGAACGCGGGTTTTTCAGCACGCCTTGCTGAACCTGCCAGGCCCAGAACTGACGGGAGATCTGAAAAGCTTCGTTGATTTCAACGGCTTTCGGGATCTGAACGTTGCCTTTATCGTCTTCCGGGGTGTAGTTCAACTCGGCAAGCGCGGAGTGACCGGTACCGGCGTTGTTCCAGCCGTTGGAGCTTTCCAGGGCAACGCCGTCGAGGCGCTCGACCATTTCCATCGACATTCCCGGTTCCAGCTCATTGAGCCAGACGCCGAGGGTCGCGCTCATGATGCCGCCGCCAATGAGCAGCACATCAACTTTCTTTGCCTCTTCCGCGTGAACGGAAGTGATCCCCATCGACAAAGCCAGCCCCAGCAGGGCCGTGTTCATTTTCTTAAACATCTGTAGCACCTATGATAAAACGTCATCCGCCCTTCCATCCTTACTCATACGGCCCCTGATTCACGGCATGCAGGCAGCATGCTGTGGGGTCCGGCACATAAGGATTAGAGGGTGGGCACACAAGGCCGACGTGTCTCCATCGACCTCAGTTTATATGTCCCTCGTGCACTGACTTTTTATCTTTATTGGCTTCAGCTACTTGAGCGACAGTGATTCTGCTGGCACGTCTTTGGACGCGCAAACTGAATAGGTCAAAGCAAGTTGATGCGAAGAATATCACGACACGGCAAACCCGCGCGTCTGTTCCCGACTTGATAGTCTGCCTCGGCCACTATACTCATTCTGCTTTTCTCGACGAGCCAATGAGGAGACGTCATGAGTGACAAAAACGATCTGCGCAAATTTTCCTCTCAAGTGGTCGACGGCGTGGAGCGTGCACCCGGACGCTCCATGCTGCGTGCCGTGGGTTTCACCGACGAGGACTTCAAAAAACCGCAGATCGGCATCGCCTCCACGTGGGCGATGGTCACACCCTGCAATATGCACATCGACAAGCTGGCCATTGAAGCCGAAAAAGGCGCGAATGCCGCTGGCGCCAAGGGCGTCATTTTCAACACCATCACCATTTCCGACGGCATCGCCAATGGCACCGAAGGCATGAAATATTCGCTGGTGTCGCGGGAAGTGATCGCCGATTCGATTGAGGTGGTGGCCGGTTGTGAAGGCTTTGACGGCCTCGTGACGGTGGGCGGTTGTGACAAGAACATGCCGGGCTGCCTGATCGGCATGGCGCGGCTGAATCGCCCTTCGATTTTCGTCTATGGAGGCACTATCCGGCCGGGTGCCGGGCACACCGATATCATTTCCGTGTTCGAAGCCGTGGGCCAACATGCGCGCGGCGATATCAGCGAGATCCAGGTCAAGCAGATCGAGGAAGTGGCGATTCCCGGCCCCGGTTCCTGCGGCGGGATGTACACGGCCAACACCATGGCGTCTGCCATTGAAGCGTTGGGCATGAGCCTGCCCGGTTCCAGCTCTCAGGACGCCGTGGGCAGTGACAAGGCTTCAGACAGTTACCGCGCCGGTCAGCAGGTCATGGAGCTGCTCAAGCTCGACATCAAACCGCGCGACATCATGACCCGCAAGGCGTTTGAAAATGCCATTCGAGTGGTGATCGCCCTCGCCGGCTCCACCAATGCTGTGCTGCACCTATTGGCCATGGCGCATGCCGTGGAGGTCGAGCTCACGCTGGACGATTTCGTCGAGTTGGGCAAGGTGTCCCCGGTGGTGGCCGACCTGCGCCCCAGCGGCAAATACATGATGAGTGAACTGGTCGCCATTGGCGGTATTCAACCTTTGATGAAGCGCATGCTGGCGGCCGGGATGCTGCACGGCGATGTGCTGACGGTCACCGGCAAGACCCTGGCGGAAAACCTGGAAAACGTCAGCGATTACCCCGACGGTCAGGACGTGATTCTGCCCTTCGATCAACCGGTCAAAAAGGACTCCCACCTGGTGGTGCTGCGCGGCAACCTCTCGCCCACCGGCGCCGTGGCCAAGATCACCGGCAAGGAAGGTCTGCGCTTTGAAGGCACGGCACGTGTCTACCACGGCGAAGAAGGTGCGCTGGCCGGCATACTCAATGGCGAAGTCAAAGCAGGCGAGGTCATCGTCATCCGTTACGAAGGCCCCAAGGGCGGCCCCGGCATGCGCGAAATGCTCTCGCCCACCTCGGCGGTCATGGGCAAGGGGTTGGGCAAGGACGTTGCGCTGATTACCGATGGCCGTTTCTCCGGCGGCTCTCATGGGTTTGTGGTGGGACATATCACGCCCGAAGCGTTTGATGGCGGGCCGATTGCGCTGATTGAAGATGGCGACAAGATCACCATCGATGCCGAAACCCGACAGATCACCGTCGATGTTTCCGACGACGAATTGGCCGAGCGCAAGACCCGCTGGGTGCGCCCGCCATCCAAATACAAACGCGGGGTATTGGCCAAGTACGCGAAGACCGTGTCCAGCGCCTCGGAAGGCGCCGTCACGGATAAATACCTCTAGGCGGTTGGCTGGTAACCGAACATCGACTTCAGTTCCAGATACTCCTCCAGCCCGTGTACGCCCCACTCGCGGCCGTTGCCCGACTGCTTGTAGCCGCCGAAAGGCGCGCCGTTGGCTGACTTGCCGCCCAGTTCCTGCGATACCCGCTTGACCGTATCTGCCGCCGCTTTGGCCACGGCGATACCTGCACCGGTGGAGCCCGTGAACGACAGCATATCGATGTCTGGATGCCGGGCGATGCCATCACCGATGGTCGGACCATCGCCGTTGACCAGATTGAACACACCCTTGGGCACCCCCGCTTCATGAAGGATGTCAGCCCGCAACATGGCCGGGCAGCGGCGCCTTTTCGCTGGGTTTGAGCCAACCCTTGAAGACCAGAGGGGTGTATTCGCTGTGTCCGCAACCCTCGGCCGCCTCGCATCCGGCGTGTTCGCTGATCATGCAATGGTTCGCCCGGCAGGCTGAAGTGCAGGCACCTGCCCTTAATCAAGAGTCACAGACAGATACATTCTTTTGGGGCGTATTTCGGCACGCTGAAATGGGCCGACTATTCTAAAAACCATCTGCGGGACAACTTTTATTTGCCAAACAACACAGGTGAATCGCGCTTCGCGTTAATTAACGACCTGCAACAGGAGAACCGTGTCATGAACGTCATGCTCAAGGGCATTGCAGTGTCATTGCTACTGGTTGCAACGGCGGCATTTGCTCATCACGGCTGGAGTGAGTACGACTCAACCAAATCTTTGCAGCTGACGGGCACGATAGAGCAATCCGGCTACTCCCATCCGCACGGGTTCGTGAATCTCAAGACAGCCGACAAGACCTGGAACGTGGTACTGGCGCCGCCATCACGTATGGAAAACCGAGGTCTTTCGAAGGAAATGCTGGCAGTCGGAAACCAGGCCACCGTGATCGGCTATCAGAACCGCAACAAACCCGATGAACTACGAGCAGAACGCATCACGGTTGGCGATAAAACCATTGAGTTGCGTTGATGGAATCGACACCTACCAACGAGCCGGGTCCGCAAGGCTGGCTGGACTGGCTGGATGGCTCGCAACTGGGGGCCGCCATGCGCGGCGAGTTGTGGCTGTATCCGCTGGTCGAGGTGATGCACATCATTGGATTCATTGTGCTTGTCGGCTCCGTGATCATGTTTGATCTACGGGTGCTTGGGCTGTCGAAGGATATTCAGGTGACGGCCCTGGCTCGCCACCTCCTGACCTGGTCGATTGCGGCCCTGCTATTGATCGTACCTGCCGGGCTGATGATGTTTTCCGCTCATCCTCATGACTTCGCCTCCAACGATATTTTTATCTTGAAGCTGTGCCTGATCGCTACGGCAGGCCTGAATGCCGTGCTTTTCCACGTCGGCGCATACCGTTCCGTCACCCAGTGGAACACCGGTGTCTCAGCGCCTGGCGTGGCAAAACTCCAGGCGCTGTTTTCAATTGCGCTATGGGTCAGCGTGGTGCTTTGCGGTCGATTGCTGGCCTACACCTGACGTACATGTCGCGGCGCTACGTTCCACCACCCACCCCTTCTATCGCTCTGGCAAAAGCGACTCCGGCCTCGCGCACCAGCTTGCGCCATTCACTGCTGGTAATGAGTCCCTTGCGCTCCATCTCATCGGCGGCCTTGAGCAGTTCGTCATACTGCTCTTCAACATCCATGCGGATTTCTGGCTCTTTCAGGAGCTGATACCAGGCAGTCAACGCCTGCTCTTTTTGATCATCATTCATGGCGGGATTCTCAAAGGACTGTCTTCGATTGGAAATTTGCACATGAATGGCTGTTCCTTGACGCCGACAGACGGTGTCAGCCGCTGAAGGCAGAGGTCCTTGCATTACAAACTTGTCATTGAGTTGTCAGCGTAGCCAGCACCCTCACTTCATACAGTGGCGTCGTCAGTCACCCACACCGGGTGACACACCTCCTACTGATGATGACAAGGGTCGATACCATGAAACCAATGAGCAAACTCTGCCTGATCGCCGCCAGCCTGTTCATGTTGGGCACCGGTTCCGCCATGGCCAGCGACATCGCGCCGGTCAAGGCCAACAACGTCGTACTGGTGCACGGTTCCTGGGCCGATGGTTCCAGCTGGGCGGACGTGATTTCCCGGTTGCAGGCCGCCGGTTTGCACGTCACCGCGGTACAAAACCCGTTAACCTCAGTCGCCGACGACGTCGCCGCCACCCAGCGCGTGCTCAATCAACAAGACGGTCCGACCGTGCTGGTCGGCCACTCCTACGCCGGCACCGTGGTCAGCGAAGCCGGGGGCAATCCGAAAGTCAGCTCACTGGTTTATGTCGCTGCCCGGGCGCCGGATGCCGGGGAGGACTTCGTCGCGCTGTCCGCCAAATACCCGACCATGCCGGTGCGCGCCGGTACCGAAGAACACGATGGCTACATCAGCCTGAAGCAAGACGCCTTCCTCAAGTATTTTGCCAGTGACGTGCCCCACGATAAGGCGATGGAGTTGTTCGCCGTCCAACAACCGATCGCCAAAACCCTGTTCACCGACCGCACCACCGCCGCGGCCTGGCACACCAAGCCTTCGTGGTACGCGGTTTCCAGTCTCGACCAAACCATCAACCCGGATCTGGAGCGTTTCCTGGCCAAGCGCATGGGCGCGACCACCATCGAGCTGCCGTCGAGTCACTTGTCCCTGGTGTCCCACTCCAGGGAAATCGCCGACCTGATCCTCGAAGCCTCCGGCCGCCAGCCGTAGGTCCAAACCGCGTTGCATTACAACTTTGTCATTGAACTGTTGGTCGGCTGTCCGGATCGCCTGGTTAACCTGACGTCACTGCCAGGCAAGACCGCCGACAGCCACCCCAAACCTTGAATAGAGAGACTCATCATGAAAATGTTTATGCTCGGTTTCACCGCCCTCCTCGCCACCGGTTCGGCGTTTGCCGCTACCCAGAGCGCCGCGCCCGTGATCCACGACAAAACCGGTTTCTTTGTCCACCTGGACGTCGACAAAGTGCTTTCCAGCACCGACATTTCACAGCAATGCGGCATCATCCCCGCACGGCTCGACTACCTCGACCATCAAGGCCAGGAGCATGTGCTGGATTACCAGGTCGAGGGCGGTGGCTGCATCGATGATCATTGATCGGGCTACACTGGCGCCAACTGACTGAGGCAACTATCCATGAACATCCTCGTTGTCGAAGACGAACCCAAGGCAGGCAACTACCTGCTCAACGGCCTGCAGGAACTCGGGTACTCCGTGAGCCTGGCACGCGATGGCGTCGATGGTTTGCACCTGGCCCTGGAGCACGATTTCGATGTCATCGTGCTGGACGTCATGATGCCGAAAATGGATGGCTGGGAAGTCCTGCGTCGCTTGCGCAAGGAAGCCGATACGCCAGTGCTGTTTCTCACCGCCCGCGATGACATTGCCGACCGCATCAAGGGCCTGGAACTGGGCGCCGACGATTACCTGATCAAACCCTTTTCCTTCGCCGAACTGGTGGCGCGCTTGCGCACCCTGACCCGGCGTGGCCCCACCCGTGAAGAAGAACAACTCCAAGTCGATGACCTGCAGATCGATGTCCTCAAACGTCGCATCACTCGCGCCGGTGTGCGAATCACCCTGACCAACAAGGAATTCGCCCTGCTGCATCTGTTCGCCACTCACCAGGGTCAGGTCTTGTCACGCTCGATGATCGCTTCACGGGTCTGGGACATGAATTTCGACAGTGACACCAACGTCGTGGATGTCGCGGTGCGGCGTCTGCGGTTGAAAATCGACGACCCGTTCCAGCTCAAGTTGATCCACAGCGTGCGCGGTATCGGCTACCGCTTCGATACCCAACCATGAACCGCGTGCGCCATTCCCTGACGCTGCGCCTGGCGCTGGTGTTTGCCTTGCTGGCTTTCGTCTCGCTGACCCTCTTGGGCGTAGCGTTGTACCGAGACCTTGAACACGAGTTGATCCGCCGCGACGACGCCGCCCTGGTGAACCGCATCGATCAACTGCGCACCTTTCTTAACGACAGCAACACCCTGGACCTGATCAAGACCAAACCGGCGCTGTTTCAGAACATGCTGGGCAACCGCGAGTCCCTGCTGACTATTGGTGCCCCCGGACAAAAGCCGTTGCTGGTGGTCAACCCCGGAAACCTCGCCATGCCGTCGCTATCGCCGGTCGCGATGGACCATCCATTGACACTGGATGACGTGCAGCATTACCCGAGTGTGGATGGCGTGCCCTTCGCGGCGTTGGCGGCGACTATCGATTCCGGCGACCTGGGCAGCCTGCAAGTTGTCACCGGGCGCCTGATGACCGAGCGCACCGCCGTGCTCGCCAGCTACCGACTCAACGTGTACCTGTTCGCCAGCGTGGCGGCGATTCTGCTGGCGCTGTCCGGTTATCTGCTGGTTCATCGCGGGTTGCTGCCGTTGCGGCGCCTGGCCCGACACGCTCACGGTATCGGCGTCGGCAACCTGACCGAACGCCTCGACAGCCAAGGGGCGCCACGGGAACTGCTGCCGATGATCGAGGCTTTCAACGCAATGCTCGACCGGTTGGGCAAGGGCTTCGTGCAACTGGGTCAGGTCTCGACCGACATGGCCCATGAGCTGCGCACACCGATCAACAATCTGCTCGGCGAAACCCAGGTTGCCCTGCAGCAAAACCGCAGCATCGAGGCTTATCAGCAACTGCTCGCCTCCAATGTCGAGGAGCTCGAACGCCTGGCCCGCATGCTCGACAACATGCTGTTTCTGGCCCGCACCGATCCGGCCAGTGCCCTTAGCCAGCGTCAGGAACTGGATGCCGCTGATGAAATGGAACGCATGGCTGACTATTTCGAAGGGCCCGCTGCGGACGCCGGGATCAGCATCAATGCCCAAGGCAGCGGACTGATCTGGGCCGAACCGATGCTGCTGCGCCGCGCCCTGGCCAACCTCTGCGCCAACGCCATCAAATACGGTGCCGCCAATTCCGAGCTGTTCATCCGCGCCACACCTTCAGCGGATGGCATCCGCCTGCAGGTGCGCAATCGCGGCCAGACCATCGCGCCCGAACACCTGCCCCGACTCTTCGAGCGTTTCTACCGCGTCGATCAATCCCGCGAACGTTCAGCCCACTCCAATGGCTTGGGCCTGTCGATCGTGGCGACGATCATGCAATTGCACCACGGCGCTTACAGCGTCAGTAGTAGCGAGGGAATTACGTGTTTTGAATTATTTTTTCCGGCGCGGCGAGTGGGTGAGTGAGGTCGAAACCGACTTTCGAACGAAATTAATCTGCCCGTCCCTGCCGGTTGGCACCGTCTGGTTCTCCGCCAGATGTCTCATTTTATTTCCTTGCTTTTACATTCGACACTTGAGCTTTAGTCTGTCGCAACCTATAAATACTATAGAAAATCATGAGCGACCTACTGCCGTTTCCGCTGTCCAAAAAGAAAGCCTTGGAAATCATTAGGGCGCTTTCTAATAGATCCGAGCGTGTTTTTTATTCTAAACACGCACGGTCTCGCATGATTGAGCGTGAGATAACCATGCCTGATGTTATGGATTGTCTGCGTAGAGGACAGGTCACTGATGGCCCCTATCAAGCACCAGGGGGTGATTGGAGATTTACAATTTCATGGTTTAGGGCTGGGTCACCCCTCCAAATTGTCGGCGCAATCGATGTCGACGAAGATGGGAAATATCTCGTTATAGTGACCACGATGCAAAGGGAGAGATAATTTTATGTACCACTACGTTGAAAGCGGCCTGCCGAACGTCTGGCTCAGCAACGGCTACGTGGTGAAAGAGACCGCCTATGGCGAGTCTGTTGCTATCACCGATGTCGAGGGTCTCCACGACTTTATCGGCAAGACCATTGCGGAAAAACCGGCAGCTCTTACCGGGGCAGAATTTCGTTTCCTGCGCAAAGAGCTGGGCTTATCTCAAGAAAGACTGGCCGGTATCGTTGGGCTTACCTCCCAGGCGGTAGCGATCTGGGAAAAGACTGACAAGATTCCGACGGTAAATGATCGCTACCTGCGCGGGCTTTACCTGGAAGCCAAGACTGGAGAGGCGGATCTGATGGCAGCCATTAACTCGATCAATGAGCTGGACCATGAGCTTCACAAGCTCAACTTTCAGTTCGAAAATGGCTGGCACAAGCAAGACAAAACCTGTGCCTGACACAGACCTCATTTACAAAGCCCGGATTTGTACCGGGCTTTTTTATTTCTCTTCTGCGCTCGATCGGCTCAACCGGATCTAAAAAAAACTCCACCTAAAATGGCAAAAAACACCAACCCCCTTGAGCAGTTTTGGCATAGGCCAATAACGCTGCCGACTCTAGACTCGCCCCCCAATAACCGCGCCAAAGTGCAACCGAATCCGGGACTGAGCCAGGGGAACCCGCATGAACCCATCCGATATTTTTGTTATCAGCGCCGTCCGCTCTGCCATCGGCAGCTTTGGCGGTTCGCTCAAAGATGTATCGCCTATTCAATTGGCGACTGACGTTTGCCGCGCCGCCATCGAACGTTCTGGGTTGGCGCCGGAGCACATCGGCCATGCGGTGATGGGTCATGTGATCCCGACGGAGGCGCGTGATGCCTACATCTCCCGGGCGGTGGCGATGAATGCCGGCCTGCCGAAAGAGACGCCCGCCTTCAACGTCAACCGCCTCTGCGGTTCCGGTTTGCAGGCGATTGTCAGTGCGGCTCAAAGTCTGATGTTGGGGGATGCGGGGGCCGCGCTGGCGGGTGGCGTCGAGTCCATGAGTCGCGGCGCCTACCTGTTGCCACAGGCGCGCTGGGGCGCACGAATGGGCGACATGCAAGCCATCGACTACATGCTCGGCGTCCTGCAAGACCCGTTTGCCGGTTTCCATATGGGCATTACCGCCGAGAACATTGCCGAGCGCTACGGCATCACCCGCCAGGCCCAGGATGAACTGGCGCTGGTCAGCCAACAACGGGCTGCCCGGGCGATTGCCGAAGGCCGATTCCTCGAGCAGATCGTGCCGATCGAAGTGGCGACCCGCAAAGGTCCGGTGTCGTTTGCGACGGACGAGCATGTCCGTGCAGAGGCCAGTTTCGAGCAATTGAGCAAGATGAAACCGGCCTTCAAAAAAGATGGCAGCGTCACCGCCGGCAACGCGTCTGGCCTGAACGATGGCGCCGGAGCACTGATCATGGCCACGGGGCAGATGGTTCGCGAGCAAGGCCTCAAGCCAATGGCCCGCCTGGTCGGTTATGCCCATGCCGGCGTCGAGCCGGAACTCATGGGATTAGGCCCGATTCCCGCCACCCGGCTGGTACTCAAACGCGCGGGCCTGACCGTGGCTGACCTGGATGTCATCGAATCGAACGAGGCATTCGCCGCGCAGGCGTTTGCCGTGGCGCACGAACTGGGCTTTGACCCGGAGAAGGTCAACCCCAACGGTTCGGGTATCTCTCTGGGCCATCCGGTGGGCGCCACTGGCGCGATTATCGCCACAAAGGCCATTCACGAACTGCACCGTTGTCAGGGCCGATATGCCCTGGCGACCATGTGCATTGGCGGCGGCCAAGGCATCGCCGTGTTGTTCGAACGGGTCTGATGGGGCTCAACGTTGACGGCGCCTGTTGCGGGCGCCGTCAATGTGAATGACTGACCGTTACTTCGGTTGCGCCACCGTGCGCAAATAAGGTTTCACTGTCTTGAAGCCATCCGGGTATTTCTTCTTCGCGTCTTCGTCGGATACCGACGTAGGAATGATCACGACCTCTCCCGGACGCCAGTTCACCGGGGTAGCAACGGTGTGCTTGGCATTCAATTGAAGAGAATCGAGCAGCCGCAACACTTCATCGAAGTTGCGCCCGGCACTCATCGGATAGATCAGCATCGCCTTGACCTTCTTGTCCGGGCCGATGATGAACACTGAACGCACCGTGGCGTTGTCGACGGCGGTCCGTGAGCCACCACTGGCATTTGGGTGAATCATGTCGTAGAGCTTCGCCACCACCAGGTTCTCGTCACCGATCATGGGGTAGTTGACTGCGTGCCCCTGAGTCTCCTCAATGTCTTTGGCCCAGCTCTGATGATTACTGACGGGGTCGACGCTGAGCCCGACAATCTTGGTGTTGCGCTTGTCGAACTCCGGCTTGAGCCCTGCCATGTAGCCGAGTTCAGTGGTGCACACAGGGGTGAAATCTTTCGGGTGCGAGAACAGGATGGCCCACTTGTCACCCATCCACTCATGGAAATTGAGGGTGCCTTCGGTGCTCTCAACGGAAAAGTCCGGTGCTTCGTCGCCAATGCGGATTGCCATGTTCTTTCTCCTGTGGTTGGTAGGGAAACGCTCGGAACGCTTCAGTATAGGAGACGCTTCAAAACACGACGGTTACCGGCGCATTCACTCGACAAGCCCTGGTTGATGCTTCCCGCCCTGCAACCATTGGCGAGGACTTACACCCGTTTTACGACGAAAAGCCCTGGCCAGTGCCGAAGGGCTTTCATAGCCGACTTCATCGGCGATCAATGCAATGGACTTGCCTTCACGCAAGCGTTTCTGGGTCAGACTGATCCGCCAGCTCACCAGATAATCGACCGGCGTCTGCCCCACCACCAGACGAAAGTGTTCGGCAAAACTGGCGCGAGACATGTTCGCCGCCGCCGACAACTCGGCCACCGTCCAGGCCTTGCCGGGCGAGTCGTGCATCAGACTCAAGGAGCGCGCCAGACGCGGATCGGCGAGGCCGGCCATCATTCCGGGGCTCTGGTCACGGCTGGTCAGAATGTGCCGCAGCAGCTGAATCACCAACACTTCGAACAGCCGATCCATCATCGCTTCGCGACCACAAATGCCGCCGAAGGCCTCGTTGAACAACCAGTCCAAAGTACCGGCCATCGTCGGTAGTTCATCGAGTTCAAGGATCAGGTAATCGGGCAAGGCCGCCGCCAGTGCATTACCCGCGCCGCCATCGAAGGTCAGCGAGGCACACACCAGCTGAGTGCCGGACGTTTCAGGGGCCAACAAGCGATGACGGTAGGGCCGCGGGAAAAAAATCAACGTAGGCTTGTTGAGCTGGATATTCCGCTCATCGGCCAGTTTGAGGCTCAACTCGCCGGCCTGAAGCAAATGCAGATGCCCACTCGTTTGATGGCCATCAAAGCCCGTGGTGCCACAAAAAGCCCCGCTGTGGAACGTGCCGGCGCTGACACCGAAATGCGTAAGCAAGGTAGATAAACGATCCATAGAGCGGCTCCCGAGGGCATATCTGGACGATCTGTCGCATATCCTCGACGATTAGCACCCTGAACACCAGCTCTCGTCACTAGCATGGACCCCGTACCCAGCGCACATCCGCGCTTGAATCGACGGAGAGTCCCCATGAGCCGCATCACCACCCTCAGCCTTGAACACGTCAGCGACACCACCCGTACGTTGCTGGAAGGCGTGCAGAAAAAAATCGGCTTCTTGCCCAATGTCTTCAAGACACTGGCCCATGCACCCGCGGTGCTGGCGGCCTATCTGCAACAGTCTGTAGCCCTGGGCAAGACGTCCTTGAGCGCCACCGAGAAAGAAGCGATCTATCTCGCCACCTCGCAGGTCAACGGCTGCGAATATTGCCTGGCGGCGCATACGGTGTTTGCCGGCAAGGCAGGGCTCAGCGGGCAAGACATTCTCAGCGCCCGCCATGGCCAGCTCAATGCGTTTGCCACCCTCGCCCGGCAAGTCACTGAAAGCCGCGGCCACCTGAGCAGCGAACAGGTCGAAGCGGCACGAGCAGCCGGTATCGACGACGCCAGGATCATTGAAGTGATCGCCCACGTGGCGGCTCAGACGCTGACCAACTACCTCAACAACCTCGCCCTGACTGAGATCGACTTCCCTGCGATCGATGCCTGAACCAGACTTTTAACTTCGCGAGTACTGACCATGAACACTGTGACGCTTTACACCACCGACACTTGCCCCTATTGCCGCAACGCCAAGGCGCTGTTGGCCCGCAAAGGCATAGAAGCCCGGGAAATAAACGTTCAATCGGAACCCGGAAAATTTGAGGAGATGCTCACCCGAAGCGGTCGTCGCACCGTCCCGCAAATCTTTATTGGCGACACTCATGTCGGAGGTTTCGACGACCTGGCCAAACTGGATCGTCAAGGCGGTTTACTGTCCATGCTGGCCTGAAGCCGTATCGAAAAGCACATTGAATGAGCCCGGCACATGACGTGCAGTGCCGGGTGATTTTCAACACTTCATTTACGCGCCAACTTATACCTGACGCACTCTTCATAGAAGCTCTCCCGCACCGCAGCGGGTTTGATCCGCGAGTTACTGTCGTAGGTCTGCTCGGTAATGCCCATGGCCATCATGCGCATCCACGATTTGTTGAACTTGTAAGCATGAATCTTCTGGCGAGCGGCATACAGAGAGACGCCCGACAACTTGAGTTCCTGTGCTCTTGCGGCGGTCCCCGCCCCCCAACTGCACATAAACTTGTCATTCGACATCAGTTCCTTGGCCTGGACAGAGACTGCAACACTCGCCAGGCCAAACGAAATCAGCGTGAACAGCACATTGCGCATTCAAATCCCACCCTAACCACCTGAAATTGAAGTGATTCTGGCGACAAATCCTGCGCTTCGGGGCCAGCAAAATGCCTTACATTCACTCGATCAGGCTTGCTCGCTGCCTCAGGCCTTACCGTTTGAGCTGGCGTAGGCTGCGAATCAACATTCAGTGCATCACGCCAGCCATGCGCCGAGCTGCCTGCGTGTACGCAGCCGCGGTCCAAAACCCTATGGGCAAACCCGATCGGAGCACTCTATGATTGAACCCCATGACGACCTCTGCTTCGATCCGCCAACCCTGCCCGCCCGGCGCCTGCGACTGCGGGCGTGACCCGCTGCTGGAAACGCCGGGGGCGGATGTGCGCATCCTGTTTCTGACCCGCCCGGAGGAGAAACGCCTGATCGAGCGCCTGGAAAACCTCCAGAGCCTGAGCGACCTGGAGCATCTGCAACGGCGGATGTACGAACAATTGGGCATCCGCGTGGAGATCGTCCCGAGCTTCAATGAGGTGCGGACCATGCGCGGCATCGGCATCAATATCGGCGAACTGCCGGGGCTGTGCCGCAAGACTCGCTCGTCCATCCCCGCCGCCATCCGCCGCTCGATGGAGAAGCGCCCCGAGATTGCCTACGAGCTGCTCAACGCCAACGACCTGTTGCGCGACGCTTGACCCCTTCTCCCCCCCTGAAACCGAAAGAGGATCAGCGGTCGTACGCGTCACGCGCGCGGGTGCTATGCCTTCTCCAGGGAGAAATCGTTTCAGGCCAGCCAGGACAGAGCTGCAAACAGAGGCGTGACCATGGCCCCGGCGCCAGCCAGGTGCGCAAAGAGAAGCAGGTGCCAATCCGTAGCAGGAGGTGACAGACGTTATTCATAGTGAGTTGGTCGATCAGCCCGGAAAACCGGAACGTCGCGATCGGTCGCTTTCTCAAGACCGGGGCCCTCCCACCCGATGGCGTCACGATGAAGGGTCGCTGGCACGCCGTGGGAGGTTCGAGTGGTTTTGGTATTGCAGAGGCCAATGATCTGGTGCCGATTCAGAAATGGGTGCTGGAGTGGAACGACATCATGAAGATGGAAGTCCAGGCAGCACTGACCGATGAACATATGGCACCGTTGCTGAACGCCGCTGTCGGCAAATAACAGCCATGGGGGTGGCGAATGCTGCTGGCCGCCCCCCTGTCGTACCCCGGATCGTGACGCCTATTTTTTCATCCCGACCCGCCGACGCATCTCGGCGGTGATCGTCTGCCTGGTTTTCTTCACGTCCGCCCAAGGTTCATCGCCCACTTCCGCCAGGCGTTCATGCACGGTGTGCAGGTTCCACTGATTGCCACCCTTGAGCTCGGCCACTTCTTCGCGAAAGACCGGCACCGACACCGGCAGCCCTTCGCGGGTGCGCACGGCGTAGGCACAAATGGTGGTGGCGCCCAGGCCGTTGCGCAGGTAGTCGATGAAGATCCGCCCGACCCGATTCTTGGGACCCGACACCGCCGAAAAACGCTCCGGCAGCAACTTGGCCATGTGGCTGACGATGGCATGACTGAAGTCCTTGACCTCGTCCCAGCCCAACTTGCGCGTCAGTGGCACCACCAGGTGAATGCCCTTGCCGCCACTGGTTTTGAGGAACGCCTTGAGCCCCAGCTCATCGAGCACCGAGAGGGTCAACTGGGTCGCTTCGACCATGCTTTTCCACGGCAGCGCCGGGTCCGGATCGAGGTCGAGGACGAAGCGGTCGGGTTTGTCGAGATTGTCCGAGGTGGCATTCCATGTGTGCAATTCCACGGTGCTCATCTGTACGGCGCCGATCAAGGCTTCGGCATTATTGATGATCATCACGGGTTGGCCGGTGAGTTCCTTGTCCAGGGTGGAGATTCCCGGAATGGCCAGGCGCTCGGCATTTTTCTGGAAGAACAGTTCGCCAGCGATACCGTCCGGCGCGCGCACTAGCGCCACCGGGCGGTCCTTGAGCTCGGGCAGAATCCATTCGGCGACGCTGGCGTAATACTCCGCCAGCTGCACTTTGGTCGTGCCACTGCTGGCATCGATGACCCGGTCGGGGTGAGTAATGCGCACCTTGCCCTCTCCCAAATTGAGTTGAGAGGGTGCAGGCGCGGCTTTCTTTTTTGTCGTGGCGGAAGGCTTTTCGGCAGTGCTTTTCTTCACCACTTTTGGACGCTCCTCGGTAATTTCTTCGGCCGGTTTGTCGTCACGCAGGCCATGGAATACGGCGTGGCGCACCGAGCCGTCCTTGGTCATTTCGGCAAAGGCCACTTCGGCCAGCAGGCTGGGTTTGAGCCAGTGCACACCCTTGGCCTCAAAGCCGCTCGGCGGGTTGACCACCGACGTTTTTTTCGTCTGTAACGGCTGCAATTGCTGGTAGATGCTCTTGAGCGTCGTCTCGTTGAACCCGGTGCCAACCTTGCCCGCGTAACGCAATTCACCGCTGTCGCGGTCATGCAGCCCCAGCAGCAACGCACCAAAGGCATTGCGCGATCCTTTCGGATCGGTGAAGCCAACGACCACGAACTCCTGCCGATGCTTGCACTTGAGTTTGATCCAGTCGCTGCTGCGTCGGGACACGTAAGGCGAACCCAGACGCTTGCCGATCAACCCTTCCATCTGCATTTGGCAGGCGCTGTTGAGCAAGGCTTCCGGCTCTTCACCAAACGCGTCGGAGAACCGCAGTTGTGGGTCTTCGTTGGGTTTGAGCACCGTTGCCAAAGCGACTCTTCGCTCTTCGACGGGCACCCCGCGCAGGTCGACGCCATTGAGGTAAGGCAAATCGAACAAGTAGTAAACAATGTTGTCACTGTGGCCCGAATCGAACGCGTTTTGCAGGGCCTGGAAGTCGGGCACGCCCTGCTCATCGGCGACCACCATCTCACCATCAAGCCAGGCCGATTCAAGACCCATCGCCGCCAGCGCCTCGGCTTGTTTCGGCAATTTGTGAGTCCAGTCGTGGCCGTTGCGGGTGAAGAGTTTGACCTCACCGTGGTCGATGCGGGCCATGATCCGGTAACCGTCGAACTTGATCTCATAGCTCCACTGGCCGTCCGGGGCTTTTTCGACCAGCGTCGCCAGTTCCGGTTTGAGCAGTTGCGGCAGTTCGGCTTTGTGGGCGCCGGTCAATTGCGCCGTCTTTCCTTTGCGCGCCGGAGCCGCCGGTTTTTTGATCGGTTTTGGCTTCGCAGCCTTGGTTGCCTTTGTTGCTTTGGGAGCCTTGGCAACAATGGTCCGATCGCTGAGCACGCTGTCGGGCTCGGCGGCGACCACGTCGTAATCACTTTCGGGTTTGGCCGCGCCGTCCTGATGTTTGATCAGAAACCATTGCTCCTGCTTGCCCGGCATGTGCGTGCGCACCAGGTTCCACAGGCCGCCGAGTTTCTCCCCTTGCAGTTCGAATTTAAGCTTGCCCTTGGCATAGGCCTTGGCCGGATCATCCTGGGGAACCCACACACCACGGTCCCAGACGATCACATCGCCGGCACCGTAATGCCCTTCGGGAATGCTGCCCTCGAACGTCGCGTAATCAAGCGGATGGTCTTCGACGTGCACCGCCAGACGCTTGACCTTCGGGTCCAGCGACGGACCTTTTGGCACGGCCCAACTCTTCAACGCGCCATCGAGCTCCAGGCGAAAGTCATAATGCAGGCGCGAGGCGTCATGCTTCTGGATGCAGAACTGCAAGGCGTGATCTTGCGCCGACCTCTTGCCCTTACGCTTGGCGGCGGCCGGTTCGGACGTCGCCGAGAAGTCGCGCATGCGGTTGTAATCGTCCAGATTCTTGTTCATGGCGCACCTGCTGCCGACGCAACGCTTCCCCCGATGCCAGGGCCGATGCGGGTGACGATCAGCGCAACAACCGCAATCCGCTCCACTCGCTGATAGCCTGCGGTCAGCAGCTCTTCACCGAACACATCGGGATCGAGTTCGCGGTAGGTCCAGCCGAACGTTGGCGCCTCCAGACGCGGGATCAATGCGTCCAGAAACGGATCGCGACCATCAATCATCGCCACGCCGGTGTACAGCACCAGCGAGCCACCAGGCGCCAGTCGATACAGGGCTTGCTCGACAATGCGCAACGATAGCTGCTCACCGTGCGCCCCGCCGCCATGGCGGTAGGCACGCTCGGCCGGGTCGGCCATGTAGGGCGGATTGGCGACGATGAGGTCGAAGTTACCGTCGACGTCTTGCAGCACATCACTGGGCTCGACCGTGACGTTGGCGACTTCAGCAAGCGCCACGTTGACCGCCGTCATGCGTAGCGCCGCCGGGTTGATGTCGACCGCCAACACCTCGGCCTCACGACGTGCGCGGGCAATCACAATCGCCCCGACGCCTGCGCCGCAACCGATGTCCACGGCACGTCTGATCGGTGCGAAATTCTGTTGCAGGTGGGCGTGAATCAGCTGGGCAAAACGGTAGGTATCCGGACCGAAAAACACTGCGTCGTTTGCTTCGGTGGGGAACCCCGAATGCACGAACAGCAAATCGTCCAGACTCGACCAGCGCACGCGGCTTCTCAGCCGTCCGTTGCTTTCTTCGAGGACGCCCGTCTGTTGCAACTGGCGCTGTTCGTCCACTGACAACAGCCCAGGTTCAAACGGGCGTGACCAGCCGAAAACGTCGCGCAGGGTCCGGGCGCATTGGCCGAAGGAGCGATCGTTGACCCGCTGGTGGGTGAGTGGTGTCGGTGTGATGAACCGATAACCGTCAGCCTGCAAGCGGCGACCCAGTTGCAGCAACGCCAGATCGGCGGCAGACAGATGTTCTTCCTGATTCATGGCGTACTCCCTATCGAAGGCTGGATTGGAGTTCGATAAACCGTCGCGTGGCCATCAGGCCGGCCGGGTGGGAATGCCGATGCGCAGACAGCCACGGGATCAACACCTGCATCTGCTCAAGTGCGCTCAACCCGTCCAGCGCAGCACGCAGGCTCTGGATATCCGGGTCATTGGCGGGCACGGGGGGCTCTGTTGCGGCGCGGGGGCCGCGACGAGTCGCTACCGGCGAACGCCCAGGCTTCCAGTCTCCGCCAATCCAGTCATGCAGCAATTGTTTTTCGTAGGGGCTGAACACTCCGAACATGGCCGCGCCGTCGCCTTCGATCAATTGCCAGAACCGGCTGTCCTGCGGGTCCTGGTGATGCTTGATCCAGCCTTTGTTTTCCAGGGCCGTGAGGAAATCCGGCAACTGTTCAGGCATCGACAACCATTGATTGACGGTCTTGCCTTCAAAGCGGCAGTAGTCGGAATGCAGGTGCTGGCCGAACGAGCTTTTGCGCTCAAGCATGCTCAGCACTTCGCCATACAAGTCGAACGATTCGATGATGGCGCGACTGCCCTGCCCCAGATCGTTGAGCCGGTAGCCCGCCGAAACCCGGCGCAAAAATGCCTCGCGATCGCCTTCCAGCGGCATCAGTTGCAGCACCGATTGCACAGCCTTGTGTGCATGGCCGGTGCTGGCATTGTCGATGGTCACGTGCAGGGTGAAGTAATACGGATCGATGCCCAACTCGCTGAGTTCGTAAGCGCTGATCAGCAGATGCAGCGGTAGCTGTTCATAGCCGAGGTTGTAGCCGATGACCTCCGGCAAAAACTCGTCGCTACAGTAACCCAGCGCCAATTGCACCGCGCCTTGCAGGTAGCGCTCGTCGGCGATGACGCCGCTGTCCTGCAAGCCATGTTCGGCGAGCAATTTGCGGTAGATCACCACATGATTCTGCGCCGGGTTGCCGTCGCCCAACTCCTCCAGATAGGTGCGAATCAACCCGTCAAAACGAGGGTCGCGCCACTGTCGCAGCAGACCGTAGAGCCAGGCGCCGTCCACCAGTTTGGTAGGGGCAACGGCTTGCAGGAAAAACAGTGCATGCGCCTTGCTGCCGAAGAACTGCCGAGGCCCGCCAGCCTTGCGTTGTTGCAGATAGTCGGCGTATTGGCGCGCCACTTCGGCGCTGTGCTGCTCGACAAAGCTTTGCAGTGCCAACAGGTCTTGCGGCATTTCTTCAGGCAGGTCGGCAGCGTCCTGGAGCCGGGCTTGCAGGAAGCTTTTCGCCAGTGTGCGTTGTTGCGCGGCGTCGTCGCTCAGCAGCAGCTGTTCGTAGATCTGCTTCATGCTGCCGGCGCTGGACATCGCGTGTGCATGGGCCGGCCGGGATTCAAGTCGTGTCAGGGCAGTCATGGGTGTGTCTCTCGGTCTGAGGCCAGTGGCAGAACGCTGAATCAGCACGTCTCTACATCAGCAGAGCGACACGCCCGGAAAAAAATTCCATCGGCGTTGAAATTGCCCTGACAGACGGGCTTGTGGCCAACATCAGGCCTTTTTGCAAAGCGCGGCTATAGTCATTCATTCAGGCCCTGGTGACAGGGCTTATAACCAGCCTGCCCCTTTGCGGCAGCGTCGGACTTTCCTTTTCTGAGGAGATTGATATGAAGCGTACCGCACTTGCTGGACTGTTCATCTGCGCAGCATTGATAGCGCCCTCGGCGTTTGCCGCCGAGGATCTGTGTGATACCCAACTGAAGGGAGTCGAAAATTCGCTGGCGTCCAGTGAAGCGCAAAGCGAAGGGCTGAAAAACGATATCGACAAACTGCTCAAAGACGCAAAAGCGGCCAAGGCCAAAGGCACGGATGCGGGCACTAAAGACTGCATTGAGTTGACTTCACAGGCACAGAAAAAAATCGACGACGACCAGAAGGGCGATCAATAAGCATTGCTAGCGACGCCAGGCGATTGGCAGGCTTTGACCTGACAATCGCCCGTTCCCCAGCGCCGCCATAAGTCAGCGCTGGCCACTGTGTTTCATGGCTGATCCGGCGACCGGTCAAGGCCATGCTGCGCCAAGCGAATATACTGACGCAGGAACGCCTCGATCTCAGTAAGAGCGTGGGAACGATCATCAAACAGCGCCACCCTTGGCTTTTTGTTCCAGTTGCACTTGCAGCTCTGGATCAATCTGCAGCGCCGCCGCCAGTTCATCCAGATAGCTACGCTCGGCGTCCTGCTGATCGTCCACCAACATCACACTGGCCAGGTACATTTCCGCCGCCATGCCAGGATCCGTTGCCGATTGCGCCACATCGGCGGCATCCAGCGGTCGGGCGACTTCATCGTCCAGCCATTGCTGCAGCTCTGGATCATCGGTGTGCCGGCCGATTTCGCTGCTGATCATTTGCTTCTCGGTGTCATCGATCCGGCCATCGGCCTTGGCCGCCGCAATCAATGCGCGGAGGATTGCGTGGCTGTGGTCCTCGACTTCCGGGCCTGACAACAAGTCGACCGTGCGCGGTGCCTGTTGCGGCGCCGAGGCCTGGTTACGCTGCCAGGCCTGATACGCCTGGAATGCCATCATTCCCAACGACGCCAGTGCCGCATAGTTGGTGCCGCCACCCGACCGGGTCCGGGTCGAACCGCCCGTCGGTGAGCCACCGCCCAGCAGGCCACCGAGCAACCCACCCAAGCCACCTCCCGCGGCGCTGGAACCGGTGCCACCGCCCATCAGACCGCCGAGCAATCCGCCGAGACCGCCGAGGCCACCAGGGGCAGAGGTACCACCGCCGCCCTGTTGCGGCATCGAACCTTGGCCCGCCCGCAATAACTGTTCGAGCAAATCGTTGGTGTTCATGACGACATCCTCATCGATAGGAGTGATCCAGTCAGGCAACAATAGTCCTCGCAGGCAAATGCGCCACCACCGTTTGGCCGACGTCAACTGCGTCCTGCTTTACGCTGCTCGCGACGGGTGAGCGGCCTTCTGTGGCAGCCCGGCCCTGATCCGTTCGAGCCCCGGCCAGCCGGACAACGCCATTTATTTAATACCCTGGATTTATCCGGGGTATTTTGTTGCGGCCCAGCTAAGATTTACAGGTGGTGAACCTTATCCCCGGATACCCGGTCGATACATGCAACCTGACTTGGTTTGCCGACACCCCCATTAAAGGGGTGATAACTGGCTTGCTTCACTTTTTGGAGAACGCCCCCGTGATATCGACCGTACACATTGCCAGGCTCAAAGCATGGGGCGCCCATGGTTTTACCGCCACCGGCGTGGTCACTGCCTTCCTCGCGACGCTGGCCCTGCTGGAAAACCAGGCTACAAACTGCCTGCTGTGGCTGGGCGTTGCGCTGATCGTCGATGGCCTGGACGGTGCACTCGCGCGCAAGGTTAATGTCCAGTCGGTGCTACCGAGTTTCGACGGATCGATCCTCGACCTGGTGATCGACTACCTGACGTATGTGTTTATCCCCGCGTTGTTCATCTATCGCTACATCCCGTTGCCGGACTACACGCTGTTGCTGACCGTGTCGCTGATTCTGGTCTCGTCGCTGTTTTGCTTCTGCAACGTCAATATGAAGAGCGAAGACAATTACTTTCAGGGCTTCCCGGCCGCCTGGAACGTGGTTGCCCTGTGCCTGTACATCGTCGCCCCGACGCCGTGGATCACTTTTTTCACTGTCATCGGCCTGGCACTGTTGACCGTAACCCGGATGAAATTCCTTCACCCGTTTCGCGTGCGCAAGTTCATGCCGATCAACATTGCGGTGACGGCCATCTGGCTGCTGTGCAGCTTGTCGCTGGTGATTAACCATCCGGTCATCAACCCGATGGTGATGGGGCTTTGGCTGCTGATGTCGGCTTACTTCCTGGGGATCTGCATCTGGCGCACGGCGATGGAGTGGTTTGACGGGTCGCGGCACAAGTAACCCGCCATGGCCATCCACATCGTTCGACTCGGCTCACCCCGCACGCCCGATGAAGGCCTGCGGATCGGCACGGTTCGCCGCCCACCGCGCGGCGTACCGAAAGCCGAATTCGCCAGCCGTGATTTTTATGATGTCTGGCAGCCGCTGCTGTCACCCAGCCCGGAACTGGTGGCCGAAGCCAAGGCTGCCACCGATGAAAAAGCCTGGGACAGCTTTCGACGCAAGTTCAAGGCTGAGATGAACCATCCCGCGCCCAACCACTTGCTGGACCTGCTGGCCGCCCTTTCCCATCAAACCTCGCTGGCTGTTGGCTGTTACTGCGAGGAAGAAGCGCATTGCCATCGATCCGTGTTGCGAGAGCTGCTTGAGGCACGGGGTGCCAAGGTTGTGTGAAAGCACGTGATTGTTCCCACGCTCTGCGTCCGCTCTTGGGGACGCGGAGCGTCCCGGGCTGCATTCCCACGCTGAGCGTGGGAACGATCATCACCGGGTTCGGGATCGAGACACCAAGGATTGAGGTACTCACCATGAACAGCCAGATTCGCCTCGCAACGCCTGAGGATACGGCGGCTATCAGCCAGGTCATCATTCAATCGCTTCGCCAGTCCAATGCCCGGGACTACTCCCCTGAAATCATTGCGCAGGTGGAGAAAAGCTTTTCCGCCGAGGCTATTTGCACCTTGTTGAGCCAACGCCAGGTCTTTGTCGCGAACATCGAAGCATTGCGCGTCCGTTCTTCCATCACCGCAGAAGGCTTCTACTCCAGGCTGGGGTATCGAAAAGTTCACGACGAATTCCACGGTGCCGAGCGCACGATCATCATGCAGCGCCGTTTGCCCCGTTTAAATTCCAGGCACGCAAACGAGCTTGCTCGCGATATTGGTCAATAATTAAAGATTAGATGTTTAACCAATGACCGTTGTCTCCTTACCCACAGGAGGTTTGTCATGTCAGAACAATCACGCTTCATGCTCGTTGCCTCGCCGCTGATGGAACACAGCCCCGCCTTCGACCGGGCTGCGGCGCTGGCCAAGGCCGAAGACGCGGCACTGCACATCGTGGCGTTCGACTATCTGGAAGGCCTGGCGACCGCCAGTATGGTCAACGAAAAGGCTCTGGAGCAGATGCGGTTGGGCTACGTCGATCGCCACCGCCAGTGGCTTGAAGAGCAAGCCCGGCCCTTGCGCAAGATCGGCGTGCAGGTCACCACGGAGGTGCAGTGGGTCGAACGCCCGCTGGAGGAAATCCTGATTCACCTCAAAGAGCAGCCGATGGACGTGCTGATCAAGGCGCTGGAGCACCAATCGTTGCTGTCGCGACTGATGTTTACCCCGCTCGACGTGCATTTACTGCGCGAATGCCCGGTACCGCTGCATTTCGTCAGCCACGCCATCCACGCACTGCCCCGCAAGGTCGTCGCCGCGGTCGACCCCTTCCATCGCGATGATCACTACAAAACGTTCAATGACCGGATCCTTCACGAAGCGGCAAAACTGGCCAGCGCCTGTAATGCCGAACTGGATGTGGTCTACGCCTATGACCTTTCATCCATCAGCGCCGACGAATTCGGCTTCGACAATGGTTCGGCGTTTTTCTCGTCGGGCAAGGCTAAAACCCTGTTCGACTACCAGGAGGATGCCTTCAACGATCTAGCCGAGCGCAACGGCATCGCGCCGGAGCAGCGACACATGATCATGGGCAACCCGGCCAAGGTCCTGACCCGCTTTGCCGATGCCTATGACGTCGACGTGATTGTCATGGGCCGGGTCGGTCATCGCGGCCTGGGCCGGCTGATTGGCAGCACGGTGGAGCATCTGCTGTACAAAATGCCATGCAGCGTCTGGGTGATGCACACCGAGCGGCTGGATGAGTGATTGATCTACCGGACACCACAAAACCCTGTGGGAGCAAGCTCCCACAGGTGAGGTGTTGGCAGGTCAACGCCGGGTGATGACCACCTCAAGGTATTCACTCGGCACCACCATCGACTTGTCTCCCGCCCGGTTCATGCGGTTGATCAACTCGGTCAGGTCATCCTCCAGCCCCTTGGCGCCTTCGGGTGGCAGCGCCGCGAACGCCTTGTGGATCGGGCCGTACCAGTTGCGGAACGTGTCGATGAAGTGCGCGGCCGAGCGGTAGCGGAAGTTGAAGGTCTTGCGAGTGACCTGAACCAGGAATTTACTCTCGTCAAACTGCGAATGCAGCCAGGCTTCGGTGCCCCACTGCGAAGGCGGTTGTGCCCCCGGCGGTGGCGGCATGTGGCGGCCCAGGGTCTTGAACATCTGACCGACGAAACCTTCGGGCGTCCAGTTGGCGAGGCCGATCCGGCCGCCAGGGCGACAGACGCGCGCCAGTTCCGCGGCGGCTTTGGGCTGGTCCGGCGTAAACATCACACCGAATGTCGACAGCACGGCATCGAAACTGGCGTCCTCGAACGGCAGCGCCTCGGCGTCGGCCACCTGGAAGATCACTTCCAGACGTTCTGCCCTGGCCCGGTCTTCGCCACGCTCAAGCAGCGCGGCCACGTAGTCGGTGGAGGTGACGTGGCAGCCACGGCGCGCAGCAGCGAGTGTCGCATTGCCGTTGCCGGCAGCCACGTCGAGCACGCGTTCATCGCACAGCAAGTCGCAGGCTTCGGCGAGCTGCTCGCCGACGATCTGCAACGTGGTGCCGATGACGGCATAGTCGCCACTGGCCCAGGAGGCCATCTGGCGGTTTTTCAGGGCAGTAAGATCAATGGGTGTACTCATGAAGTCTGCTCCGTACGGATTGGAACGCGGCCGCGGATTATTCCGCCGTGGTGGGATCGATGATGGTCATGACCTGGGAAATGCGATTGGCCGGGAAGCCGCCCTGCCTGGCGTGCTCCTTGATCAGCTCTTCGTTCGGCGAGATGTACACGCAGTAGAGCTTGTCACCGGTGACGTAACTCTGAAGCCACTGCACCTCTGGCAAATCGCGCAATACCCTGCAGGACTTTTGCGAAACCGCTTTCAAATCCCTTTCTGACAGTGTTCCAGCACCCGGAATCTCGCGTTCTATGACGAACTTCGGCATGGCAACCTCTCATTCTTGTTATTGATGACAGGGTCGGCAGTGACCCCGTGCGCAAACTATCGCTCTGCCGCACGCTGGCGTCCTGCCCGATCGTCGGCCAACCCTGTCCGATCGTCCGGAGAATTCACCTTGCGCGGCATCGCACTCACAATCAGAAAGCCCTCAGCCGCTCGGGAAACCATCATGGACGCCCTGTCCCAGACGCTGCGTGTCGCGCGCCTGGTCGGCGCGATTTTCATCAATGCCAAGTTCACTGCGCCCTGGTGCCCCCAGTCGCCCAGCGCCGACACGGCGGCACCGTTTCTGGAGCCCGGTGCCGAACGCGTGGTGATGGCAGGCCCACGGCGCGCAGCCTGTGAGCCATTGATCTAGAGGGTTACGCGGTTGGAGCGGCAGCTTTGGCGTCAGCCTTGGCCTCTTCCAGCAACTGCTGAATCATCTTCTCCTGAGTCTCGTAGCGACCTTCACCAAAGTGGGTGAAACGCACCTGGCCCTTGGCATCGATCAGGTAGTGAGCAGGCCAGTACTGGTTGTCGAAGTTGCGCCAGATCGCGTAGTTGTTGTCGATCGCTACCGGGTAGGTGATGCCGAGCTGTTTCACCTGATCCTTGACGTTGTCGATGATGCGTTCGAAACCGTATTCAGGCGTATGAACACCGATCACCACCAAGCCATCCTTCTCATATTTCTTCGCCCAGTCCTTCACATAAGGCAGGGTGCGCTGGCAGTTGATGCAGTCGTAGGTCCAGAAATCCACCAACACCACTTTGCCTTTCAGAGCGTCGTTGGTCAGGGCTGGCGAGTTGAGCCATTGCACGGCGCCGGCAATCGAAGGCATGGCGCCTTGGGCGTTGTCCAGGGTCGAGTCGGCCTTGACCTTGCTGACGAAGTAATCGACGACTTTCGGTACGGTTTCCAGCACGCTCTTTTCGACGTTGCTGACGCCTTCGGACGAAGTACCGGCCAGCAGAACGTTGTCGGCACCGGTGGAAATCACCGCCGCCGCGGCCAGCACCGCCACACCGGTGCCACGACGCAGCCAACCGGTCACCGGGATCGACGGTTTCAAGCGATTGACCAGGCCGCGACCGGCGAAGATCAAGGTGCCCAGGGACAACGCGCTGCCCAGGCCGTACGCCACCAGCAACAGACTGGTTTGAGCATTCGCGCCTTGCAGCATGGCGCCGGTGAGGATCACCCCGAGGATCGGCCCGGCACACGGTGCCCAGAGCAGGCCGGTGGCGACGCCAATCATCACCGAACTCAACGGGCCGGACATTTTGCGGGTGTCAGGGTCGAGGCGATTGCCGAGCAATACGAATGGGCGGGCCAGCCAGTCACCGACACGAGCGGAAATCAGCGACAGGGCGAACAGCACCATCACCATGAGGGCGACGTGGCGACCGGTGTTGCTGGCGTTTACCACCCATTCGCTGCTCACCACGGCCAGGCTGGAGATCAGGGCGAAGGTCAGGACCATGCCGCCGAGGGTCAGCATGATCGAGGAACGTGTACGTTTGACACCGGCGAACAGGAACGGCACGACCGGGAGGATGCAAGGACTGAGGACGGTCAATATGCCGCCCAGGAACGCGATGAGAAACATGGGATCACCTTGGAATAAAGAAGGGGCGACACACAAGACATCCCTGTGGGAGCGAGCTTGCTCGCGATGAGGCCGGAACATTCAACATTGACGTCGACTGACACTCCGTCATCGCGAGCAAGCTCGCTCCCACATGGACATGTGGTGTTCACACAAACAGTGTCGGACTTCAGGCCGCATGGTTATCCAGCAACTGGCCCTGTGGTGTCCGGCTGGAACCATTTTCTGCAACCATCTGCCCCTGCGGTGTGCGGCTGGAACCGTCTTCAGCCAAAAAGGCACCAGCGCCCTTCTGCGCCACTGGTGTCAGCTGGAAGCAAGTCGCGCTGCCACAGCTTTTTTGTTCAACGGCTGCGTTGGCATGGGCAGCCGCGCCGGCCGCGGAGAAGGCGATTGCTGTCAAAAAGCGGGTTACGTTGTTCATGGCGTTCTTCCTGTTTCAAATGGGGTTGGCAATCGGTGATCGAAGCACTCAGTTTTCCGAGTTGCAGCTGTCAGCAAATTTGCGATAGTCCAGGACCTGGGTTTTGCTCTGGGAATCCAGGTAGGTCAGCTGGGCATCGACAATCCCGCAGGTCGGCGAGTCGTCCTGTTTCAGCGACACCACTTTCTTGATGTCCAGGTGAGTACCGTAGGTGTAGGTTTTAGGGGTGACATCGGCTTCGGCGCGGGCCGACAAGGTGCAGATGTTCAGGGCGGCAAACAGGCAAGCGGCGTAGACGGCTTTGGTGTTCATGGTGGTTTCCTCAAGGCTTCAATAGGTCAATCGTTTATTGGGCCGAGGCGGTTTGGGTTTGCCTCGATGGAACCTATTAGAAACTCGCGAGGTATCCCGTATGTGTCGGGAACAGGCGCGTGTAAATCGGTACGTATCAAAGCGGTCCCCGGATACACAGCGATACAAAACCCCCGAAAATTCGTGTTTTTGCGTCTGCATGTATCCGCTAACAGGCCAGATACACTGCAATACAAACGGCTGCGGGCGAGCGGGCCAAGGCTCGATAGACTGCGTGATATCCCCATCCACAGAGGCAAGGCCCCATGGAACACGTCGATCACATTCTCATCGTGGACGATGACCGCGAGATCCGGGAACTGGTAGGCAACTACCTGAAAAAGAACGGCCTGCGCACCACCGTCGTGGCGGATGGGCGGCAGATGCGCTCGTTCCTGGAGTCCACACCGGTGGACCTGATCGTGCTCGACCTGATGATGCCGGGCGACGATGGCCTGATGCTTTGCCGCGAATTGCGCGCCGGCAAACACAAGGCCACCCCGGTGCTGATGCTCACCGCGCGCAATGATGAAACCGACCGCATCATTGGCCTGGAGATGGGCGCCGATGACTACCTGGTCAAGCCGTTCGCGGCTCGTGAACTGTTGGCGCGCATCAACTCTGTGCTGCGCCGCACACGCATGCTGCCGCCTAATCTGGTGGTCACTGAAAGCGGTCGTCTGCTGGCTTTCGGGCGCTGGCGTCTGGACACCTCGGCGCGGCACTTGCTCGATGAGGACGGCACCATGGTCGCCCTCAGCGGCGCCGAATACCGGTTGCTGCGGGTGTTCCTCGATCATCCCCAGCGGGTGCTCAATCGCGATCAATTGTTGAACCTGACCCAGGGCCGTGACGCCGACCTGTTCGACCGCTCCATCGATTTGCTGGTCAGCCGTTTGCGTCAGCGCTTACTGGACGATGCCCGCGAACCGGCCTACATCAAGACCGTGCGCAGTGAAGGCTATGTGTTTTCCCTGCCGGTGGAAGTCCTCGGGGCACCGTCATGAATCGCTCGATTCGGTGGCCCCGCACCCTCGCCTCACGGCTGTCGCTGATTTTCCTCATCTGCCTGCTCCTCGCGCAGGCGCTGTCCTTCGGTGCGCAGTATTACGAGCGTTACGAAAGCGCGAAAAACACCATGCTCGGCAATCTGGAAACCGACGTCTCGACCTCCATCGCCATCCTCGACCGCTTGCCGGCCGAAGAACGCATGAGCTGGCTGAAACAACTGGACCGCCGTAATTATCGCTATTTGCTGAGTGAGGGTTCGCCGGGCACGGCTATGCGCGATACGCCCATCGCGATGACCTCGATCAAAGACGCCATCGGCAAGGATTATCCGATGACGGTGACCGACATTCCCGGTCCAATAAAACACTTTCAGGTCCACCTGAAACTGGCCGATGGAAGCCCGGTGACGATCGACGTGCTTCCGTCGATGGTACCGTTGTCGCCGTGGTTGCCTATCGTTTTGCTGGGTCAACTGGCGCTGATGATTCTCTGCACCTGGCTGGCGGTGAGAATCGCCATCCGCCCCCTCACCCGTCTCGCGCAAGCGGTGGAAACCCTGGACCCCAACACCCACGCCGTGCACCTGGACGAAAAAGGTCCGACCGAAGTCGCCCATGCGGCCAAGGCGTTCAATGCCATGCAGGCGCGCATCGCGGCCTATCTCAAAGAGCGCATGCAACTGCTGGCGGCGATTTCCCACGACTTGCAGACCCCGATCACGCGCATGAAGCTTCGCGCCGAATTCATGGACGACTCCACTGAGAAAGACAAACTCTGGAATGACCTGGGCGAGATGGAACACCTGGTGCGCGAAGGCGTCGCCTATGCCCGCAGCGTCCATGGCGCCACCGAAGAGAGTTGCCGCACCAATCTGGATTCGTTCCTCGACAGCCTGGTGTTCGACTATCAGGACATGGGCAAAGACGTTCAGCTGGGGGGCAAAAGTGACGCGGTGATCGACACCCGGCCACATGCCTTGAAGCGGGTGTTGGTGAACCTGACGGACAACGCACTCAAATTCGCCGGCGCCGCGCAATTGCGGGTGGAATCGAAGGCGGACGGCAGCTTGTCGATAAAAGTCATGGACCGCGGGCCGGGGATTGCCGAGGAGGAATTGGCTCATGTGATGGAGCCGTTCTACCGCGTGGAAAACTCACGTAACCGCAGCACCGGCGGAACCGGTTTGGGCCTGGCGATTGCGCAGCAGCTGGCAATAGCGATTGGCGGGTCGTTGGCATTGAGTAATCGTGAAGGGGGGGGGGTGTGCGCTGAGCTTAAATTACCGGCTCAGTAGCATGATCGTTCCCACGCTCTGCGTGGGAATGCCTCAATGGATGCTCCGCGTTCCAGCTCTCGAAAGGGACGCGGAGCGTCCCGGGCTGCATTCCTTTGCTGCGCGTGGGAACGATCATGCAAGCCCCAAAACTCCTTCCCCGTGCATCTGCCGCAACAACGCCAGCCCGCTGTCGATGAACTCCGGCGACCCGCTCGTCCCCGCCTCCACTGCCAACCCTTCCAGCTGCGCCCGTCCGTTCAACTCGGGAAACTCCTCAATCCGCTGCAGCAACCGCCACGCCAACGGACTCAGTTCGGAAAACTTCACACTCCAGTCCTCACACCGGCGCACCAACAGCAACGTCGGTTGAGCCGGTGGCGCTTCAGGCTGGTAATCCGGCCCCACCAACTGCACCGGCCAGCCATACGCCAGCGGCCAGGCCAGCGGCGACACCTGCAACGGTCGATCCAGCAACAACCCGGCATCGCTGGGCGGCAGCGGCTCAGCGTCGGACTGTTGCAGGGCCATCTCCACCCATTCGTAATGCGCCAGCTCCACCATGAACGGCGGCCAGGGCTCATCGACCAAGGCTTGCGGTTGCGAGGCGAGAAACTCGACAAACTCCCTGGCGATCTCGCCGAATTTCGGCGTGTGCGCGCGGTAGTCCCGCAGGAAGATCCGCACCAGCGAACGCCAGTGCTCATCGCCCAACACCTTGATCAGCACCGGGAAGGTCCCGCTGAGCAGCGATGACAGGTTGGCGAACACCAGGTCGCGATATACCTGCACCCGCGCAGCATCCATCTCGGCCGGTGGCGCGCAATGATCGGGATCGCGCAGGTAAAGGCCAAGGGTGTTTTGTTGATGAAACAGGTTTGGCTTATCCACGGTTCACCCCTTCGGTTTGCAGGCGGCGGATGGTTTGCAATTCGGCGACCAATTCAGAGAACGCCGGGAAGTTAAAATCCCGCTCCAGCAAGGTGGGTTGCGCGCCGAATCGAGCGTAAGCCTCGGCCAGCAGCGACCAGACCACCGGTTTCACCGAGGCGCCATGGGTGTCGATTTTCAAGGTATCGGACTCATCGAAGTGCCCGGCCACGTGCATGGCAACCACCCGGCCCGAGTCGATACCGGCCAGAAAAGTCTGCGGATCGAAACCGTGGTTGATCGAATTGACGTACACATTGTTGACGTCCAACAGCAGGTCGCAATCGGCTTCGCGCAGCACCGCGTTGGTGAAGGTCAGCTCGTCCATGTCCTGTTGTGGCGCGGCGTAGTAAGAGACGTTTTCCACCGCCAGGCGGCGGCCGAGAATGTCCTGGGATTGACGAATTCGCGCGGCGACGTGGTGCACCGCTTCTTCGGTAAAGGGCAATGGCAACAGGTCGTAAAGATGACCGTCATCGCTGCAGTAGCTCAAGTGTTCGCTGTAAAGCGGCACGTTGTACTGATCGAGAAAACCCCGAACCTCTTGTAGAAACCCGACGTCCAGCGGTGCCGGCCCGCCCAGTGACAGGGACAAACCGTGACAGGACAACGGATAACGCTCGGCCAGGGCCCGCAGCGCAGCGCCATGGGCGCCGCCGATGCCGATCCAGTTTTCCGGCGCGACTTCCAGAAAGTCGAAATCGCCCACCGGAGCGGCTTGAAGGTCCTTCATTAAACCGCGACGCAGGCCTAGCCCGACGGTGGCCTTCGTTGATATGAGGGGGGTCTGCATGATGTCGATCTCAGGGTTGCCAAAACGGAATCACAGTTAACCGAAACGGTGTATCGGGTCTGTGTTCCGCTCCAGCAGAAAACGGCAGCGGTTGTATCGCGGGCGGGTCTGTACACACTGTGGTACAAACCGCCAGATGGCGTTACGGCAAGTCGTATTTCTCACGCACCACATGGCCGATGCCGATGCGATCCAGCACGTTCATCGGGCACAGGAACGTCACGCGAACGGTGCCCGGCAAGCGGCTGATGTCGATGGAGCCGGTGATGGTCGCGCGGTTGAGCACTTCGTCATACGGCAGGCCGGTGACCGAAGCGGCGCGTTTCAAGCCGTTCTCCACCGCGACGTTGAGGTTCTCGCCGCTGCCGATAAAGGTGATCAGCCGCTCTGCTCGATTTCGTGGTGGCCCCAGCGTTCGCCCAGTTCACGAACTTTCTGGCGCTGCTCGGCATTTATCGGCCGGGCCATGGGTGGCAGGTCGTCGAGGTTTTGCAGGAGGACCGGCCCTTCGAGCGTCAGGTTTTTGATGACTTGCACCTGCACTTCGGTTTCTCCGGAGCAATCAGTGGCATGCCCGGCGATCTCGCCGTTGCCTTGCTGGGCGTGCATGTCGCCCATGTACGCCCCCGCACCCGGCACCTTGACCGGGCAAATCAGCACGCAGCCCTCGCGCATCGAACACGATCACGTAGCCGTGGCTGAAGCGAAACGCACTGACCTCGGCACCCCAGTTTTTGCAATGAATCGCCTCCTCGCCGATGCCTTCGACATGGCTGGCCGGATGATCGATGCCGCACTGGGCACGGTATCGAGAGGGGGGCTGGATACATTGAGATACATGCGATCTTTGCACTCACCTCTGAACCCTGTGGGAGCGGGCCGGTGTAAGTCAGGGAAAGTAGATTTCGTCGCTCCGGGCAGCGGTACGTGGACCCCGGACTAAACTTAATGCACTCAGGACGAGCTTATCGTCCTGTTCATTCCCACGACCACCGCCCAGAGGTGAACGCCTCGAAAAACAAGGCTTCTGGACCGTGATCCTGCTGAAGGAGCACACGTGATGGACGAGGCCAGACTCAATGAATTCATGGGCAAACTGGTGAACGACATGGGCGGCGCGGCGATGCTCGCCAACGTCATCCTCGGCGAAGAACTCGGACTGTACCGGGCCATGGCCGACAGCCAGCCAGTCACCCCTGAAGCACTCGCCGACAAAACCGGCTGCAACACCCGCCTGCTGCGCGAATGGCTCAGCGCCCACGCCGCTTCTGGCTACATGGAACACCAGGATGGCCAGTTCCGCCTGCCCGAAGAGCAAGCCCTGGCGCTGGCGATCGAAGACTCGCCGGTCTATATAGCGGGCGGTGTCGGGGTGGTCGCGTCGTTTTTCCATGACAAGGACAAACTGGTCAACGCCATGCGCAGCAACGGTGCGCTGGCCTGGGGTGATCACCATCCGTGCATGTTCAGCGGCACGGAACGGTTCTTCCGCCCTGGTTACAAAGCGCACCTGATCGCCGAATGGCTGCCGGCCCTCGAAGGCGTGGTTGCCAAACTGGAGACCGGTGCCAAGGTGGCGGACATCGGCTGCGGGCATGGAGCGTCAACCGTGATCATGGCCCAGGCGTTCCCGGATTCGCGGTTCGTCGGCTTTGACTACCACGCGCCTTCCGTCACCGTCGCCACCCAGCGCGCCGAAGAAGGCGGTGTGTCCGGGCGTGCGCGGTTCTTCCAAGGCACCGCAAAAAGCTACCCCGGCGACGACTATGACCTGGTCTGCTACTTCGACTGCCTGCATGACATGGGCGACCCGGTAGGCGCGGCGAAGCACGCCTATGACTCGCTGAAACCGGACGGCACGGTGCTGCTGGTAGAACCGTTCGCCAACGATTCGCTCGACGACAACGTTACCCCTGTGGGCCGACTGTTCTACGCCGCATCGACCTTCATTTGCACACCGAACTCGCTGTCCCAGGAGGTCGGCCTCGGGCTCGGCGCCCAGGCGGGCGAGGCGCGGTTGCGCAAGGTATTCACCGAGGCGGGGTTCAAAACTTTTCGGCGGGCCACGGAAACGCCGTTCAACCTGATACTGGAGGCGCGCAAGTAAACACCGATCATCGCCCGGACAGGCCACCTGTCCGGGCGATCCACAAATGCTACCCTGCTGACACTCAAGGTCCTGCGCAGTGTTAACCATGCTCGACAGCCCCCTCCAAGAACAACTCGACCGGCTCCAGCAGCTGATGGCCAATCAACCGTTTGTGGTCCTGACCGGTGCCGGCATCAGCACCCCGTCGGGCATTCCGGACTACCGCGACAATCAAGGCGTGCGGCGCGGTCGGCAACCGATGATGTATCAGGAATTCCTCTCGGCCCCCGAGTCCCGGCGACGCTATTGGGCGCGGGCGATGCTCGGCTGGCCGCGGGTGCGTCAGGCCCAGCCGAACGTGGCCCATGAAGCGTTGGCCAGTTTGCAAAGTTCGCAGCAGATCAGCGGGCTGATCACCCAGAACGTCGACACCCTGCACGACCAGGCCGGCAGCCATGACGTGATCGAACTCCACGGCAGCCTGCACCGGGTGCTGTGCCTTGACTGCGGACAGCGCAGCGAGCGCGATTCGATCCAACGACTGATGGAAGCGCAGAATCCCTACCTGGCCGGGGTAGATGCGGTGCAAGCGCCGGATGGCGATACGCTGCTGGATGCAGCATTTGAAGCGCGCTTTCAGGTGCCCCACTGTCCGCATTGCGCCGGTGAGCGAATGAAGCCGGACGTGGTGTTTTTTGGCGAGAATGTGGCGCAGGTGACGGCGGCAAAGGCGATGGCGGCGGTCGACAAGGCTGCGGGACTGTTGGTGGTCGGGTCTTCGCTGATGGCGTATTCGGCGTTTCGGTTGTGCCGGGCGGTGGCGGATCAGGGAAAGCCGTTGATTGCGATTAATTTGGGCAAGACACGGGCGGATGACCTTCTGGATTTGAAAATAGAGGCGTCGTGTGAGCGGCTTCTACCCCTACTGACGCAACGCCTGTCCCGATGATCGTTCCTACGCTCTGCGTGGGAATGCCTCAACGGACGCTCCGCGTTCGGCTCTCGAAGGGACGCAGAGCGTCCCTGGCGGCGTTCCCACGCGGAGCGTGGGAACGATCAGCGGTCGAGGCGCTGGCCGAGGTTTTCGGCTTTAAGAATATCGAACAACGCCTGCGCCGCCGCCGACAGTTCAATCCCTGGCTTGGTCAACACCCCGATCGCCCGCTCCACCACCGGATCGCGCAAGGTAATGCACCGTGCGCCCAGTTCCCGCATCTGCCCGACACACAACGCCGGCACTGCACTCACCCCCAAACCGCTGGCCACCATCCGCCCAACCGTCGCCAACTGATGGCTTTCAAACTCCACCGGCAATTTCATCCCCCGCGACTGCAAGTGCTCTTCGAGCATCACCCGCACCGTGGACGGTCGCTGCAAAGTGATGAACGGTTCCTTGAGCAAGGTCTGCCAATCGATGTCTTCCCGTTCGGCAAAAGGAGAATCTTTCGGCACCACTGCCACGAAACGATCCATGTACAACGGCGTGAATGCCAGCGATGAACTCTGACTCGGCTCAAACGCCACCCCCAGCTCAACCTGCCGGTCACGCACCATCTCCAGCACCTGCTCGTTGATCACGTCATTCACCGTGACGTTGACCTTGGGATAGCGCGCGCGGAAGGTTTTCAGGATCGGCGGCAGCAGGTTGCCGGCAAATGAGGGCATTGCCGCCAGCGTCACCCGCCCGCGCTGAAGGGTGAAGCGTTGCCGCAGCTCATCCTCGGCGTTATCCCAGTCAGCGATCAGGCGACGTGCCAGTGGCAGCAGTGATTCTCCCTCCGCCGTCAGCGCGACATTGCGCGTATTGCGGGTGAACAGGCGCCCGCCCAGCCCCTCCTCCAGCGCCTTGATGGTCAGGCTCAACGCCGATTGCGACAGGTGCAACCGCTCGCAGGCCACGGCAAAACTCAAACTCTGGGCCACTGCCAAAAATGCCCTGATCTGCTTGACTGTCATGACCACTGGCTCCAACGTAGTACGGATGATTGATTGGTGAGTTTTATCTATCAATCAACCTTAAAAATCAACTTAACAAATAAATCCTTCAGCGAGACACTCCATTCCATTACGGCTAGCCAGCCGCCCACAAAGAATAAAAGAGGTGCATATGGCAGGTTTCGACAAGCGCGTGAGTTCCTACGAGGAAGCTCTGGCAGGTCTTGAAGACGGCATGACCGTGATCGCCGGCGGCTTCGGCCTGTGCGGGATCCCGGAAAACCTCATCGCCGAGATCAAGCGCAAAGGCACGCGCGACCTCACCGTGGTTTCCAACAACTGCGGCGTCGATGGTTTCGGCCTCGGTGTGCTGCTGGAAGACCGGCAGATTCGCAAGGTGGTGGCCTCCTACGTCGGCGAGAACAAACTGTTCGAAGACCAACTGCTGAAAGGCGAAATCGAAGTAGTCCTGACCCCTCAAGGCACCCTGGCCGAAAAAATGCGCGCTGGCGGCGCCGGCATCCCGGCATTCTTCACCGCCACCGGCGTCGGCACTCCGGTTGCCGAAGGCAAGGAAGTGCGCGAATTCCATGGCCGCAAGTACCTGATGGAAGAGTCCATCACCGGTGACTTCGCCATCGTCAAAGGCTGGAAAGCCGACCATTTCGGCAACGTCATCTATCGCCACACCGCCCAGAACTTCAACCCGCTGGCCGCCACCGCGGGCAAGATCACCGTGGTCGAAGTCGAAGAAATCGTCGAACCCGGCGAGCTGGACCCGGCGCAGATCCACACCCCTGGCATCTACGTCGACCGGGTTATTTGCGGCACGTTCGAGAAGCGCATCGAACAGCGCACCGTGCGTAAGTGATCCCCTGCCCCCGGACCGAATGAAGGAATAACAACAATGGCACTTTCCCGCGAACAAATGGCTCAACGCGTCGCCCGCGAAATGCAGGACGGCTTCTACGTAAACCTGGGCATCGGCATTCCGACCCTGGTCGCCAACTACATCCCGGAAGGCATGGAAGTCATGCTGCAGTCGGAAAACGGCTTGCTCGGCATGGGTCCCTTTCCTACTGAAGAAACCATCGATGCCGACATGATCAACGCCGGCAAACAAACCGTGACCGCGCGTATCGGCGCTTCGATCTTTTCCTCGGCCGAGTCCTTCGCGATGATTCGCGGGGGTCATGTCGACCTGACGGTGCTGGGCGCGTTTGAAGTGGACGTCGAAGGCAACATCGCCTCGTGGATGATTCCCGGCAAACTGGTCAAGGGCATGGGCGGCGCCATGGACCTGGTGGCCGGAGCAGACAACATCATCGTCATCATGACCCACGCGTCCAAGGACGGTGAGTCCAAGCTGTTGTCCAAATGCAGCCTGCCGCTGACCGGCGCCGGGTGCATCAAGCGTGTGCTGACGGACCTGGCTTATCTTGAAATCGAAAACGGCGCATTCATTCTCAAAGAACGTGCGCCGGGCGTCAGCGTCGAAGAGATTGTCGCCAAGACCGCCGGTAAACTGATCGTGCCGGATCACGTTCCGGAAATGCAGTTCGCTGCCCAGTGAGGAATCATTCCATGCAAGAAGTCGTCATTGTCGCCGCCACCCGTACCGCCATCGGCAGTTTCCAGGGTGCCCTGGCGAATGTTTCCGCCGTTGACCTCGGCGCTGCGGTAATCCGCCAACTGCTGGCGCAAACCGGCCTGGACGTTGCTGAAGTCGATGAAGTGATCATGGGCCAGGTTTTGACCGCCGGCGCCGGGCAAAACCCTGCGCGCCAGTCCGCGATCAAGGCCGGCCTGCCCTTCACCGTGCCTGCCATGACCCTGAACAAGGTCTGCGGTTCGGGCCTGAAAGCCTTGCATCTGGCCACTCAGGCGATTCGCTGCGGCGATGCCGACGTGATCATTGCCGGCGGCCAGGAAAACATGAGCCTGTCCAACTACGTCATGCCCGGCGCGCGCACCGGTCTGCGCATGGGTCACGCGCAAATCGTCGACACCATGATCAGCGACGGCCTGTGGGATGCGTTCAACGATTACCACATGGGCATCACCGCCGAGAACCTGGCAGACAAGTACAGCCTGACCCGCGAACAGCAAGACGCCTTCGCCGCGGCCTCGCAGCAGAAAGCCACGGCGGCCATCGAAGCCGGGCGTTTTGCCGATGAGATCACGCCGATCCTGATTCCTCAGCGCAAGGGCGATCCACTGTCCTTCGCTACCGACGAACAGCCACGGGCCGGCACAACTGCCGAAGCCCTGGGCAAACTGAAACCGGCCTTCAAAAAGGACGGTTCGGTGACCGCCGGTAACGCCTCGTCGCTGAACGACGGTGCCGCTGCGGTGATCCTGATGAGCGCCGAAAAAGCCAAGGCGCTGGGCCTGCCGGTGCTGGCGAAAATCGCTGCCTACGCCAACGCGGGTGTCGACCCGGCGATCATGGGCATCGGCCCGGTCAGCGCGACTCGTCGTTGTCTGGACAAGGCCGGCTGGTCCATCGACCAACTGGACCTGATCGAAGCCAACGAAGCCTTCGCTGCACAATCTCTGGCGGTGGCCAAGGACCTGGAATGGGACTTGAACAAGGTCAACGTCAACGGCGGCGCCATCGCCCTGGGTCATCCGATCGGTGCGTCGGGTTGCCGTGTGCTGGTGACGTTGCTGCACGAAATGATCAAGCGTGACGCCAAGAAAGGCCTCGCCACCCTGTGCATCGGTGGTGGTCAGGGCGTGGCACTGGCGATCGAACGGGCGTAAAGCGTTCAACAGACGGCGCGGGGACCCACGAATATCCGTTCGCCGTTTGGCAAAACACCCGGTGCGATTCACGTCGCACCGGGTTCTTTTTGTCTGGCCATCAGGCGAATTTCACCAGATTCAGCACTGGCAGCGGACCGCCTGGAAACTGCACCAGCCGCGCCCCGACGCTCAATTCCCCAAGATCGATCCCGAAGAAGCCCAGCTGTTCGATCAGCACCCCCACTTGAGCTTTCGCATCGGCATCATCACCCGAGAGAAACAGCACCCGTCGCCCTCCCTCCGCTGCCGGATCACTTTCCAGAAAACGCGCCTGCAGGTGATTGAACGCCTTCACCACCCGCGCACCGGGCACCCATTCGGCAAACACTTCACTGGACATCCGTCCCTGCAAATCCACCGCTTTGAACGACGGCGCCTCGATCGAGTTATTCGCGTCGATTACGATCCGCCCAGCAAAATCAGGCAAACCGGCCAGCGCGGTCGGCGATTTCGACCAGTTGACCGCCACCAGCACAATCGACTGGGCCGCCGCTTCTTCGCGGGTGCCGGCGCGTGCCGTCGGGCCGAGTTCTTCCACCAGCGAAGCCAGGGTTTGCGGGCCGCGACTATTGGCGATGACAACTTCAATGCCCTGACGGGACAGTGCTTTGGCAAAAGCTGCACCGATTGCGCCGGCGCCGATGATTCCAATTGTGCTCACGGGTATTCACTCCGAGGGTGGTTGATGGCGTGAATACTGCGCTTGTCATTAACACCTGATTAGTCGGTAATGCCTTGAATGATTTTCAAGCTTTACTAGCAGGTGGCAGCCATGGAAACCCAGCGCGGCGAATTGGTGCGCCTGTTACCCGACTGGCACGCCGATGCGGGGCCGATCTCGTTGTACTACCCGAGCCGGACGTTGATGCCGGCCAAGACTCGGGTGTTCATCGACTTTGTGGTTGAGGCGTTTGCGCACAAATGATCGTTCCCACGCGAAGTGAACTGACCCCCAAAGGTTGAACACAACCTTTGGGGGTGTCATGGGTAAGTACACAGAGCAAGTAAAACTGGCAGCAGTGCAGGACTACTGTTCCGGTAGCGCGGGTTTGAGGGATGTGGCACA
>NZ_VOBI01000013.1 GCF_008369325.1 Pseudomonas sp. ANT_H12B
GCTTCTTCATGTACTACAACCGCACCAGACTCCACAGCTACAACAACTACCTGTCGCCAATAGCTATGGAGCAAAAAGCGGCATAAGCACCGTAACCGGTGTCCGGATTTACTTGACCAGTTCAGCCTGCTCGCGATGGGGCCGGTACATTCAACATTTGTGTCGAGGCTTATACCGCTATCGCGAGCAGGCTCACTCCCACAGGGGACGGTGTTTCGGGCATAAAAAATGGGGTGCATTCAATGCGCCCCATTTTTGTTAAAGCGTTAAATCAGAACGCCGGCACTACCGCGCCTTTGTACTTCTCGAGAATGAACGCTTTCACTTCCGGGCTATGCAATGCAGCAACCAGTTTCTTCATCGCCTCGCTGTCCTTGTCGTCCGGGCGGGCAACGAGGATGTTCACGTATGGCGAGTCGCTGCCTTCGATGACCAGCGCGTCCTTGGACGGATCAAGCTTGGCTTCCAGCGCGTAGTTGGTATTGATCAGCGCCAGGTCGACCTGGGTCAGTACACGCGGGATGGTCGCGGCTTCGAGCTCACGGAATTTCAGGTCCTTGGAATTCTCGGTGATGTCCTTCACGCTCGACAGGATGTTGTTCGAATCCTTCAACTTGATCACGCCGGCCTTGGCCAGTAGCAACAGCGCACGACCGCCGTTGGTGGCGTCGTTCGGGATCACGACGTTGGCGCCGCCTGGCAGCTCGGTCAGCGCTTTGTACTTGCTGGAGTAAGCGCCCAGCGGTTCCAGGTGTACGCCGGCAACGGCAACCAGATCGGTGCCCTTGGCCTTGTTGAATTCATCGAGGTACGGCTGGTGCTGGAAAAAGTTGGCGTCCAGACGTTTCTCGGCCACTTGCACATTCGGCTGAATGTAGTCGGTGAAGACCTTGACCTGCAGGTTCACGCCTTCTTTAGCCAGGGCCGGCTTCACGAACTCCAGGATCTCCGCGTGCGGGACTGGTGTGGCGGCCACGGTCAGGGTTTCATCGGCTTGAGCGGAAAAGGCTGCAACGGCAGCGAACGCGACGAGTAGTTTTTTCATTCAGCTAACTCCATGTGAGGCGCCTGTCTTCGGCGCCTGCCAGCGAATGGCCGGCTCATTTGTCATTTACGGGAAAAGTGGATCACAAGCTTATCGCCAACGGTTTGCAGCACTTGCACCAACACCAGCAGCAACACCACCGTGACCACCATTACGTCAGTCTGGAAACGCTGGTAGCCGAAACGAATCGCCAGGTCACCCAGACCACCGGCCCCCACTACACCGGCCATCGCCGTGTAGGACACCAGTGTAATGGCTGTCACCGTAATCGCCGCGAAGATGCCCGGGCGGGCTTCCGGCAGCAAGGCGTTGGTGATGATCTGCCGCGTCGTCGCGCCCATGGCCTGGGTCGCCTCGATGATGCCGCGATCCACTTCACGCAGGGCGGTTTCCACCAGTCGTGCGAAGAACGGCGTAGCACCTACCACCAGCGGTGGAATCGCACCGGCAACACCGAGGGACGTGCCGGTGATCAATACGGTGAACGGGATCATCACAATCAGCAGGATGATGAACGGCAGCGAACGCAGAATGTTCACCACCAGCGACAGCATCGCGTAGACGCCTTTGGCCTCCAGCAACTGACGCGGACTGCAGAGAAACAACAGCACGCCCAGCGGCAGGCCCAGCAAAACGGTGAACAACAGCGAGCCGCCGAGCATCAGCAGAGTATCGCCGGTGGCCAGCCATATTTCGTACCAGTCGATGTTGGCGAAGAAACTTGTCAGGACTTCCATCAGCGCAGCACCTCCATGTGAACGTCAGCCGCAGTGAAGCGGGCGAACGCCGCTTCCATGTCGCCACCGGTAACGGCCAGGGTCAACTGCCCGTAGGGCACGTCTTTGATGCGGTCGATACGACCGGCCAGGATGCTGTAGTCCACACCCGTTTCGCGGGCGACAGTACCCAGCAATGGCGCGTAGGTCGCTTCACCCTGGAAGGTCAGACGCACGATGCGGCCCGGCACGTGAGCGAAGTCATCGCGCTGTTCGCTATCGTCGATCTGCTCGTCTTCTTGTACGAAGCGTTTGGTGGTCTGGTGCTTCGGATGCAGGAACACCTCGGCCACCGAACCTTGCTCGACGATCACGCCGGCGTCCATCACCGCCACCTGGTCGCAAACCCGGCGGATCACGTCCATCTCGTGGGTGATCAGTACGATGGTCAGCTTCAGTTCGCGGTTGATCTCAGCCAGCAATTGCAGGACCGACGCAGTGGTCTGCGGGTCCAGAGCACTGGTGGCTTCATCGCACAGCAGGATTTTCGGCTTGGTTGCCAAGGCGCGGGCGATGCCGACGCGCTGCTTCTGACCACCGGACAACTGCGCCGGGTACTTCTTGGCATGGTCGGACAGACCCACCCGCGCCAGCAACTCGGCCACACGCCGGTCAATCTCGCTGCGGGACAGTTCACCGGCGAGGGTCAGCGGTAGCGCGACGTTGTCGGCAACGGTCTTGGAGGCCAGCAAATTGAAGTGCTGAAAAATCATCCCGACCTGCTGACGGAAGCGCCGCAGGCTGTTGGCATCAAGCGCGGTGACTTCTTCGCCATCGACGAAGATCTTGCCGCCACTGGAGTTTTCCAGGCGATTGATCAGACGCAGCAGGGTACTTTTTCCTGCACCGGAATGGCCGATCAGGCCGAAGACCTGACCATTCTCAATCGTCAGACTGGTCGGATGCAGGGCCGGAATGTCCTTACCGGCGACGCGGTAAGTTTTGTGGACGTTTTGAAACTCGATCACGTAGCGAACCTTGTGGGGCGCGTTGGAAAAGGATCAGCGGTTAGCCGGGCGCGCATTTTAGCCTGTCCGTATAGAGGTTCTTAGCATTTATTTCGCAATCATCCTGCCATTTGGCAATAACGCGATCAAAGGTCAGAAAAAAGGAACGGCTAAAAAAGCCATCAGTCACTAATTAGGCAACTCGAAAACGCCTCCGGTGCCGTGCCGGGGGTATTACTCAAGAGTCCTGGCTACGGCGGGAATCGCAACGAGGGAGTTTATGTCTGATGAGTACTAAAAAGCCTGCCACAACCAAAAGCGCACTCGCCGGGACCGATACCCTGGACCGCGGCAACACCAACGCCAAGCTCGACAGCCTGGAAAAATTTCGCTCCGACGCCACTGAACAGGCCCTGCGCACCAATCAAGGCGTGAAAGTCTCGGACAACCAGAACACGTTGAAGGCCGGCGCCCGCGGGCCATCGTTGCTGGAAGATTTCATCATGCGTGAAAAGATCACGCACTTTGACCATGAACGCATTCCCGAGCGTATCGTCCACGCCCGCGGCACCGGTGCTCATGGTTTTTTCCAGAGTTATGAAAATCATTCCGTACTGACCAAGGCAGGTTTCCTGCAAGACCCCGGCAAGAAAACGCCGGTATTTGTGCGCTTTTCTACGGTGCAAGGCCCTCGCGGGTCAGGCGATACCGTGCGGGACGTACGAGGTTTCGCCGTGAAGTTCTTCACCGACGAAGGCAACTTCGACCTGGTGGGCAACAACATGCCGGTGTTCTTCATTCAGGATGCGGTCAAGTTTCCTGACTTCGTGCATGCGGTAAAACCTGAGCCACACAACGAGATTCCTACCGGTGGCTCGGCTCACGATACGTTTTGGGACTTCGTTTCTCTGGTGCCGGAATCGGCGCACATGGTGATCTGGGCCATGTCCGATCGGGCGATCCCGAAAAGCCTGCGCAGCATGCAAGGCTTCGGTGTGCACACCTTCCGGCTGGTCAATGCCGAAGGCAAGTCACGCTTCGTCAAATTCCATTGGCGCCCCACCGCCGGGACCTGTTCGCTGGTCTGGGATGAAGCACAGAAACTCGCCGGTAAAGACACCGACTACCACCGTCGCGATCTCTGGGAGTCCATCGAGATGGGGGACTACCCGCAATGGGAACTGGGCGTACAAGTCGTCGAGGAGGAAAACGAACACACTTTCGATTTCGATCTGCTCGACCCGACCAAAATCATCCCTGAAGAAATCGTGCCGATCACGCCGCTGGGCAAAATGACCCTCAACCGCAACCCGGACAACTTCTTCGCCGAAACCGAGCAAGTCGCCTTCTGTCCCGGGCATATCGTGCCGGGGATCGATTTCTCCAACGACCCACTGTTGCAAGGACGGCTGTTTTCCTACACCGATACGCAGATCAGCCGACTGGGCGGGCCGAACTTTCACGAGATTCCGATCAACCGTCCCGTGTCTCCGTTCCACAACGGCCAGCGGGATGCGTTGCATCGCACCACCATCGACAAGGGCCGCGCGTCTTACGAGCCAAACTCCATCGACAGTGGCTGGCCGAAAGAAACGCCGCCCGCCGCGCAAGATGGCGGGTTCGAGACTTATCCGGAGCGCATCGACGCCAACAAGATCCGCCAGCGCAGCGAGTCGTTCAGCGACCACTTCTCCCAGGCGCGATTGTTTTTCCACAGCATGAGCAAGCACGAGCAGGAACACATCATCTCGGCTTACAGCTTTGAGCTTGGCAAGGTCGAGCGCGAGTTCATTCGGGCGCGTCAGGTCAATGAGATCCTCGCCAACATCGACCTGGAACTGGCCAAGCGTGTGGCACTGAACCTGGGCCTGCCTGCGCCGAAAGCCGGGACGGTCGAGGTGCGTAAAACCTCACTGGATCGCTCTCCAGCCTTGAGTCAGGCCAATCTTCTGCCGGCCGATATCAAAACCCGGAAAGTCGCCATCCTGGCGGCCAACGGTGTCGATGGCGCGGCAATCGATGCGATGAAAAAAGCGCTGAAGGCTGAAGGGGCTCACGCCAAACTGCTCGGCCCGACTTCTGCACCGGTGACGACCGCCGACGGCAAAGCGCTGGCGGTGGATGCGTCGATGGAAGGCTTGCCGTCGGTGGCGTTCGATGCGGTGTTTGTGCCCGGTGGCGCGGCGTCGATCAAGGCGTTGAGCACTGACGGTGTGGCGCTGCATTACGTGTTGGAGGCGTATAAGCACCTGAAGGCAATAGCGCTGCATGGCGAGGCGAAACAGTTGCTGGATGTGTTGAAGCTGGAGGTCGATGCGGGGTTGATCGTTGGGGCAGATGCCAAACTGATCAAGCCGTTTTTTGCCGCGATAGGGCAGCATCGGGTGTGGGACAGGGAGCCGAAAGCCAAGGCGATTCCGGCTTAAGGGCTGTCTGAAAATGCTGTAGTGATGGCGAGGACGCCATCGCGGGCAAACCCGCCCCCACATCGGATGAGGGATAAACCACATATTTGTGGTCTACCCAAAACCCTGTGGGAGCGGGCTTGCCCGCGATGCTTTTAAGGTTTGCGCGGACTCAGAACCATCTGCGCCGGGATGTTGCGCAGAATCTGCTTCTCAAGGTTCAAATCAAACTCCGAATCGAGCTTTTTGACCCGCTTGGTCAGCAGTGTAGCCAACCAAGGGTAATCCTGGGTGCGTGGCGCCTGAATACTCACGTCGCACTGGTAATTCACCACATCGGCGGCGATCGCATCCAATTGGCGACGAAGTTTCGTCATATCGGTCAGGTTTAACGCAACGGTGGTGCTTTCAGCAGTCGGGTCGATAACTTTCGCCTGCGGCTTGGCTTCGGCAGCCATGAGCGCGGCTTCGGCTTTATCCAGCTCGGCCTTGCGAGCATTAACAATGGCATTGTTGACCCCTCCGGTCAGCGCTGGCGCCTTGGGCATCAATACCCGAGCACGACTGAGGGCGGTGGCGGCGGCATTCACATCGCCTTTTTGCAGCACGATACGGCTGCGCAGCAGATAGGCTTCGGCCAACTGACGCTGGTATTGCTCGAGGGATTGATCGTTGGGCGATTCGGTCTGCAAGGCAGCCAATTGACCTTCGGCGGTAGCCAGCTCGCTGCGGGCCAGGCTTTGTTCCAGTTGTGCGATGGCCGTGGCCCGCGCATCAGTGGCTTCGGTGGCCGCCGGTGGCGTGCTTTGGCAAGCGCCCAGTAGCAGAGAAAATGCGACAAGGAGCAGATAACGGGAGGCGAACAGCTTCATTCCTGCGACTCTCTATTTGCGCAAAAAACGAGCAAGTCTACACCCCTCGACGGGGCAGGACAAAACTCAGCAGAAACAGCGCGGCGGCTGCCACCACAATCGACGGGCCGGCCGGGGTGTCCTTGAACCAGGACAACGCCAGCCCGCCACACACCGCGAGCATACCCAGCAGGCTCGCGCCCAATGCCATCTGCTCCGGCGAGCGGGCGTGACGTTGTGCCGCAGCCGCCGGGATGATCAGCAGTGAAGTAATCAGCAACACACCGACGATTTTCATCGCCACCGCGATCACCACAGCGATCAGCAGCATCAGGGCCAGGCGCAACGCCGCCACCGGCAAACCTTCAACCCTGGCCAATTCTTCGTGCACCGTGACTGCCAGCAATGGCCGCCACAACGTCACCAGCAAGGCCAGAACGGCCGCACTGCCGCCGAGTATCCAGGCCAGATCGGTCGGACTGATCGCCAGCAGGTCGCCGAACAGATAAGCCATCAGGTCGATCCGCACTTCGTGCATGAAGCTTAGTACCACCAAGCCCAAAGAGAGCGTGCTCGGTGCGAGAATTCCCAAAAGCGTGTCGGACGCCAGCGGCTGACGCTGTTGCAGCGTCACGAGCAACACCGCCAGCAGCAAACAGCCTACGGTGACCGCCACGGCCGGGCTGACATCCAGCAGAAAACCCAGGGCTACGCCCAACAATGCTGCGTGGGAAAGGGTGTCGCCGAAATAGGCCATGCGCCGCCACACCACAAACGAACCCAGCGGGCCCGCGACCAGCGCCAGAGCAAGACCTGCAAGCAGGGCGTAGAGCAGAAAATCAGCCATGCTTGCAGCTATCTCCATGAACGTGGGGTTGGGCCGACGGTGCCGCGCTGACCACCGAACCATGCAAGTCATGGGCGTGGTCGTGATGGTGGTGATAAATCGCCAGGCTTTGTGCGTTCTTTCCGAACAGCTCGACGAAAGCCGGATCGCCGCTCACCTGCTCGGGATGCCCGGAGCAGCAAACATGACGGTTAAGGCAGACCACCTGGTCGGTGGTGCTCATCACCAAGTGCAGATCGTGGGAAACCATCAACACACCGCAGCCGTGACGGTCACGCAGACGGGTGATCAGGCTGTAGAGTTCGGCCTGACCAGCCACGTCGACGCCTTGTACCGGTTCGTCGAGCACCAGCAGTTCCGGTTCGCGCAACAATGCCCGAGCCAGCAGCACCCGCTGCATTTCGCCACCGGAAACACTCTGCACCGGGTTGTCGATCACCTGTTCGGCGCCGACTTCCTTGAGTGCCGCCAACGCGCGAGTGCGGTCCACACCCGGCACCAGACGCAAAAAGCGCAGCACCGAAAGCGGCAGCGTGGGATCGACGTGGAGTTTTTGCGGCATGTAACCGACCCGCAATTTCGGCTTGCGCCAGACGCTGCCGCTGTCGGGTTTCAACAGGCCGAGCACGGCGCGCACCAGCGTGGTTTTGCCGGCGCCGTTGGGGCCGATCAGGGTGACAATCTGCCCCGGCTCGACACTCAGCTCAATGTTATCGAGCACGTTTTGCCCGGCAAAGGTGACGGCAACCTGCTCGAGGCGGATCAGCGCGTTGCTCATCAAGCCCCCTGACAGCCCGAGCACAGACCGCCCACTTCGACGGTCTGGCCCTCGACGACAAATCCGACATCCCTGGCGCTAGCGATGATCGCGTCGCTGATGGATTTCTGTTCAAGTTCAATGGCAGCGTGGCATTCGCGGCAGATAAGGAACTGCCCTTGGTGGGCGTGTCCCGGGTGATTGCAGCCAACGAAGGCGTTCAGCGACGAGATGCGGTGAACGAGGCCATTGTCCAGCAGGAAATCCAGCGCGCGGTACACGGTTGGCGGCGCGGCTCGACGGCCGTCCTGCTCGCTGAGCACCGCGAGGATGTCGTAGGCGCCCAATGGTTTGTGGCTTTGCCACACCAGTTCCAGCACCCGCCGACGCAAGGCCGTCAGGCGCAGGCCTTGACGTGCGCACAGGGCATCGGCCTCAGACAATGCGCTATGAACGCAGTGAGAGTGGTCGTGGGGACGGCTGGCAATCGGTGTTTTAGGCATGAGCGGCGACGAGTTTTGTGAGAGACGTTATTATGTTACCCGTTCTCGCCTCTTCGAGTGGTCATCGTGTCCCGACTTTTTTCTATCTTTGTCGCATTTGTCGCAAGTTTTCTGCTGATGGGTTCAGCCCACGCCGAAGTCAAAGTCCTTACCAGCATCAAGCCTCTACAGCTGATCGCCGCTGCTGTGCAGGACGGTGTAGCGATTCCGGAAGTGTTGCTGCCGCCCGGCGCTTCGCCGCATAACTATGCTTTGCGCCCTTCCGACGTACGGAAGGTGCAATCGGTCGATCTGGTTTACTGGATCGGTCCGGACATGGAAGGTTTCCTGCCTCGCGTGCTGAAGGGTCGCACGTTGCCCAGCGTTGCCGTGCAGGATTTGCCTGGTCTGAAACTGCGTCGTTTCGTCGAAGACAGTCACTCTCACGCCGAAGAAGCCGACGACCATGACCACGATCACCGTCCCGGCAGCCTGGATGTGCATTTGTGGTTGTCGCCGGTCAATGCTCGAGTGATTGCCACGAAAATGACCGCGGACCTGAGCGCAGCCGATCCCGTCAATGCGGCACGTTATCAGAGCAACCTCAAGGCGTTCGACGAGCGCCTGGATGCGCTGGATCTGCGTTTGAAGAAACGTCTGGCCAGTGTTGAAGGCAAACCCTACTTCGTGTTCCACGAAGCGTTCGACTACTTCGAAGATGCCTATGGCCTCGAGCATGTCGGCGTTTTCAGTGTTGCCGCAGAGGTGCAGCCCGGCGCCCAGCATGTCGCGGCGATGCGCACGCGATTGCAGGAAGTCGGCAAGACTTGCGTGTTCAGTGAGCCGCCCCTGCGACCGCGCCTGGCAGAAACTCTGGTGGCGGGTTTGCCGGTGAAACTGGCGGAACTGGATGCGTTGGGCGGGTACACGCCAGCGACTGCTCAAGGGTATGAGCAAATGCTGGAGAAGTTGGGGAATGATTTGGCTGGGTGTCTGGAGTCGTTGTAACTCCGACATCGGCGTCGCCTCGATCGCGGGCAAGCCCGCCCCCACAGGTTCGCGGTGATGCTTGTGGGAGCGACGGCGCGGCGATCCGACTTGCCCGCGATGCTTTTTAGAGGGCGAACGGCAACGGCGTACTGACCTTCTGCCGCTGTGCCAGGCGTTGCTGAAACTCCATCGGATCGTGAATCAACACGTCCTGCCCGGCAAACGCCTCGGCGGCAATCAACCGCGACAACCAGAACCGCACACACGCTACCCGCAGCATGGTCGGCCACAACTCCGCCTCGGCCGCCGTGAACGCTCGCAGCGCCGCATATGCCCCAAGCAATGCCCGCGCCCGCGCGCCGTCGATCAGCCCGCCCTCGTCCGAACACCAGTCGTTCAAGGCAATCGCCACGTCGTAAAGCATCGGCCCCGAACAGGCGTTGTAGAAGTCGATCAACCCGGTCAGGTGCGTGCCTTCGAACATCGCGTTATCGCGGAACAGGTCGGCGTGGATATTGGCTCGCGGCAGCGCCAGAATTTTCGTCTTCTGCTGTGTGATTTCGTCCAGCGCCCGTTGCAGCAGTTCTTTCTGCTCGGCATTCACGTGCGACAGAAACTGCGTGCCTTCTTCCAGCATCCAGTCCAGACCACGATCGGTTTTGCGCTTGATCATCTTGGCTTGGGTCGCCAGATGCAGATGACCGAGCAACTCGCCCACTTGGGCGCAATGCTGCGCGTTGGCTTCCTTGATGTGCTTGCCGGCCAGGCGCGGCTGCAACAGCGCAGGTTTACCGGCCAGTTCGCGCAAGGCAACGCCGTCGGTGGTGCGCAACGCGTACGGCACCGGAAGATCGGCCTCGTGCAGGACATCGAGCAGTTCGATGAAGAACGGCATCTCCTGAACCGGACCGCGCTCGACCAGGGTCAGGACAAATTCACCCTGCTCCAGGCTGATAAAAAAATTGGTGTTTTCGCTACCGGCGGCAATCCCCTGGAAATCAAGCAGGCGGCCGAGGCCATAAGGGGCGAGAAAAGCTTCCAGCTCGGGCCGAGCCAGGGGGGTGAACACAGACATGGTTAAAACTGCCAGTACGGGCGCTGCTACTGGAGCCAACGCCGATTGAAATTAAGAATTTACTTCCACTCGAAAATCTTCCACGACGGAATCAGCATATCCGGCTGATCCGAGCGAATGAAGTTCGCATCTGTACCGTCCGCGCGCACCAGAAAGTACGGTGGAGCGCCCTTCGGCGTAACCTTGATCGCGTACAGGAAACCGTTTTGGCGGTATTCCTGAATGACCTTGTCCCCTTCCGTGCGGATCGTGACTTCAGGCTCCGGAGTCGGCGCATCATCCGCTGCCATGACGGCGAACGGAACGGTTGCAAACAAGCCAGCCAGCAGCAAGCGATTTAGTGTGCGCATGATAACCTTGTCCCTTTGTCGTCAACGGTCCCGCTATTCTAGCGCCGGACCCGCCGAAAAGGTTGATCCTGCTCATGAGCCAAGCCCCCCTCGTCCTGGTGGACGGTTCTTCATACCTGTACCGCGCCTTTCACGCCCTGCCACCGCTGACCACTTCCAGAGGTCTGCCGACCGGTGCGGTCAAGGGCGTGTTGAACATGCTCAAGAGTCTGCGCAAGCAATACCCGGACAGTCCGTTCGCCGTGGTGTTCGACGCCAAGGGCGGGACTTTCCGCGACGAAATGTTCGCCGAATACAAAGCCAACCGCCCAAGCATGCCCGATGACATGCGCGTACAGATCGAGCCGCTGCACCAGAGCGTGATCGCCCTGGGCTTCCCGCTGCTGTGCGTCGAAGGCGTCGAAGCCGATGACGTGATCGGCACCCTGGCGCGCAGCAGCGCGGCGGCCGACCGCCCGGTGGTGATCTCCACCGGCGACAAGGACATGGCACAGCTGGTCGACGGCCACATTACCTTGGTCAATACCATGACCGGTAGCGCATTGGACGTGGAGGGCGTGAAGGAGAAATTCGGCGTCGCTCCCGAGCAGATCATCGATTATCTGGCACTGATGGGCGATTCGTCCGACAACATTCCGGGCGTCCCGGGCATTGGCCCGAAGACCGCTTCGGGCCTGTTGGTCGGTGTGAACGGCGGCCTGACCGAGCTCTATGCGCAGCTCGATATCGTCCCGACCCTGCCGATTCGCGGCGCCAAGACCTTGCCGGCCAAACTCGAAGAGCACAAGGAGATGGCGTTCCTCTCCTATCAACTGGCAACCATCAAGATCGACGTGCCGCTGGACATTGGCCTCGACGACCTGCAGATGGGCAAGCCGGATCACGACAAACTCGCCGAGCTCTACACCCTGCTGGAATTCAAGAGCTGGTTCGAAGAGAACCAGCGCGATGCCAAGCGTTCCGGCCAGGAAGTCGCCGCTCCGGTGGCTGAAGAAGCGGCCGTCGATACCGAACTCAAGTACACCACCATCCTCACCCAGGCTGATTTCGACCTGTGGCTGAAGAAGCTCAACGACGCCAGGCTGATTGCCTTCGACACCGAAACCACTGGCATCGATGCGCAGCAGGCGCAACTGGTGGGCCTGTCTTTCGCTGTACAAGCCAACGAAGCGGCCTACATCCCGTTGACCCATTCCTACATGGGCGTACCAGATCAGCTCGATCGCGACACCGTGCTGCGCGCACTGAAGCCGATTCTGGAAGACCCGAGCAAACTCAAGGTTGGCCAGCACGCCAAGTTCGACATGAACATCCTGGCCAACTGCGCCATCGGCGGCGATCAGAGCTGCGGCATCACCGTGCAAGGCATCGCCTTCGACACCATGCTCGAATCCTACGTGCTGGACTCGACCGCGACCCGCCACGACATGGACAGCCTGGCACTCAAGTACCTGAATCACACCACTACCAGTTTTCAGGACATCGCCGGCAAGGGCGCCAAACAGCTAACCTTTGACCAGATCTCTCTGGAACTGGCGGGGCCTTACGCCGCCGAAGACGCAGACATCACCCTGCGTTTGCATCAGACGCTGCAAGAAAAACTCAACGCCATCCCGAGCCTGAGCAAGGTCCTGAGCGAAATCGAAATGCCGCTGGTGCCGGTTCTGGCACGAATCGAACGCCAGGGCGCGCTGGTCGATGCCAACCTGCTGGGCATTCAGAGCGTGGAGCTGGGCGAGAAAATGGTCGCCCTCGAGCGTGAGGCGTTCGCCATCGCCGGGGAAGAATTCAACCTCGGCTCGCCGAAGCAATTGGGCGTGATCCTGTACGAAAAACTCGGCCTGCCGATTCTCAGCAAAACCGCCAAGGGCCAGGCGTCCACCGCCGAAGCCGTGCTGGCGGAACTGGCCGAGCAGGATTATCCGTTGCCCAAAGTGCTGATGCAGTACCGCTCGATGAGCAAGCTGAAAAGCACCTACACCGATCGCCTGCCGGAACAGATCAACCCACGCACCGGGCGGATTCACACCTCCTATCATCAAGCCGTAGCGGCGACCGGTCGTTTGTCGTCCAGCGATCCTAACCTGCAGAACATTCCGATTCGTACCGCCGAAGGTCGTCGGATTCGTCAGGCATTCGTTGCGCCAAAAGGCTACAAGCTGCTGGCCGCGGACTACTCGCAGATCGAACTGCGGATCATGGCTCATCTGGCCAAGGACGAAGGTTTGCTGCACGCCTTCCGCAATGACCTGGACGTGCACAAGGCCACCGCCGCCGAAGTCTTCGGGGTTGAACTGGCCGAAGTCACCACCGACCAACGGCGCAGCGCCAAAGCGATCAACTTCGGCTTGATCTACGGCATGAGCGCGTTTGGCCTGGCCAAGCAGATCGGCGTTGATCGCAAGCAATCCCAGGCTTATATCGATCGTTATTTCGCCCGTTACCCGGGCGTTCTGGCGTACATGGAGCGCACCCGCGCGCAGGCCGCAGAGCAAGGTTTCGTCGAAACCATCTTCGGTCGTCGCCTGTACCTGCCGGAAATCAACGCGAAAAACCCGGCCCTGCGCAAAGGTGCCGAACGCACGGCGATCAACGCGCCGATGCAAGGCACTGCGGCGGACATCATCAAGAAAGCCATGGTTGCCGTAGATAGCTGGCTGACAGCCTCAGGCCTCGACGCCAAAGTCATCCTGCAGGTGCACGATGAATTGGTTCTTGAGGTGCGTGAAGATCTGGTCGACCAGGTCCGTGACGAAATTCGCGCGCACATGAGCGATGCCGCGAAGCTGGATGTGCCGCTGCTGGTCGAGGTTGGTGTAGGAAATAACTGGGACGAGGCTCACTGAGCCGTCTGAAAAGACGTGTTCTGCTGCGGCATATTGCCGCAGCAGATAGAGCGAAGGGCGCGCATAGTTCAAAAAATGCTTTGGCTATTCCAAAGGCTTTTGAAAAAATTCTGAACTAATCTCGTAAATTGCCACTCAGAGTTACTGAATGGGTGGTGAAGCCCTTCGATGCTCCTATGTTGTGTTAAGTGTTGGCAGATATCTGGACCCCGCCCTAGCGGTCCGGAACTTGAACCCCGGAACTTCCCCCTCCCCATAAGAAGTCCGGGGTTTTTTTTGCCTGCAATTTATTGCCCGGCAACCTCGGCGCCCTTGTCCGCCAATTCCATCCAGCCCGCCAGTACAGTGTAGGCGTCTTCCAGGCCCATGCGTTTTGGCGCCGAAAACAGTTGGATACTGATCGCATCGCCCCAACCCTTGCGGATATCTGCCTGAACCTTGAGCAGGACGTTTTTCGCCGCGCCGTAGGTCAGTTTGTCCGCTTTGGTCAGCAGAATGTGCATCGGCATGCCGCTGGCGACGGCCCAATCGAGCATCAACAAGTCGAAATCGGTCATTGGATGACGGATGTCCATCATCAGAATCAGACCTTTCAAACTCTCGCGACCACCCAGATAAGCTTCCAGGTGACGCTGCCAGTGCAGCTTCAACGGGATCGGTACTTTTGCGTAACCGTAACCCGGAAGGTCGACCAGACGACGATCATCGTCTAGCTTGAAGAAGTTCAAGAGCTGCGTGCGCCCCGGTGTTTTCGAGGTTCGCGCCAGGCTGGCGTGTGTCAGGGTGTTCAGCGCGCTGGATTTACCGGCGTTGGAACGCCCGGCGAAGGCGACTTCAAAGCCCTCGTCGTCCGGACATTGGTCGACTTTGGCGGCGCTGAGCATGAAGGTGGACTGTTGGCACAGACCGAGGATGGGGTTCTTGAGTTGCATGGGATTTCCGATGTGGGCGGCGCCGGGAATGGACGCGGCGAGCAGTGTCGTTTCCGTTTCAGTGACGCCAGTATATAATGCCGCAGATTTTGTGTGCGCTTTGTCCCAGCGTAGGATGAAGTTCACGAGAGCGATTGACCTTGATTGCGCACTAGAACGCAGAACGCTCTCAACCCTGAAAAGGTCGTTTTATGACGAAATGGCTGCTAGCTGCCGGTATCTTGATGCCGCTTTACAGCGCTCAGGCTACACAGGATCCGGAAGCTGTGTACAACCGTGTTTGTGGTGCCTGTCATTCCGGCCAACTCCCCATGGCGCCCAAAAAGGGCGATCAGGAAGCTTGGACGCCGAGGTTGGCGAAAGGTATGGAGACGCTGGTGCAACACGTGACCCAGGGTTTCAAGGCGATGCCGCCGCGTGGTTTGTGCATGGACTGCAGTGCCGAGGATTACCAAGCAATCATCCAGTGGATGAGCGAGTGATCCCGGCCCATAACTCTTTAACCCTTAGCCGTAGTTGGATTAGCTGATGAACAAATTGATCGTGAGTCTGCTGTTGACCGTGGGGATCTCCGGCATTGCCCATGCCGCAGGTGATGCGACTGCTGGTCAGGCGAAAGCCGCAGTATGTGGCGCCTGTCATGGCCCGGATGGCAACAGTATGGCGCCTAACTTTCCGAAACTGGCAGGCCAGGGCGAACGTTATCTGAACAAGCAGCTGGTCGACATCAAGTCCGGTAAACGCACGGTGCTGGAAATGACCGGCCTGCTGACTAACCTGAGCGATCAGGACCTGGCTGATATCGCCGCCTACTACTCCACCCAGAAAGGTAGCGTTGGCGCCGCCGATCCGAAAATCGTCGCTCGAGGTGAAGCACTGTTTCGTGGTGGCGACCTGGCCAAGGGCCTGCCATCCTGCACCGGATGCCACGCTCCAGATGGCAAAGGCAACGCCGCTGCCGGTTTCCCGCATTTGGGCGGACAGCACGCGCAATACATCGCCAAGCAACTGACCGATTTCCGCAAGGAAGAAGGCGGCCGCACCAACGATGGCGACACCAAAACCATGCAGACCATTGCCAAAAGGCTGAGTGACGAAGATATCGCGGCAGTGTCTAGCTACATTCAAGGCCTGCACTAAGGTCTGCGGACAGAGCGTTGCTCAGGGCGTACATCTCCTGCAACGTTAACGCTCGATTAATCCGTCGATGCAAGCATAAAAAGGGTGGCCTTGGCCGCCCTTTTTTGTGGCCGCTGCCGTTACACTACAGAACTCAAGCCCGCCAGGACCTGTCTGAAAACAGGTCGCGCGAGGCGATCTAATTTGTCCAGGAGTAAAGCATGCGTAATCTGATCATCAGCGCCGCACTCGTCGCTGCCAGCCTGTTCGGCATGACCGCCCAAGCCGCCGAAGCACCCGCCGCCCCTTACGTCGAACTGACTAACGCTGTTCCGGTGGCTGTACCTGGCAAGATCGAAGTGGTGGAGTTGTTCTGGTACGGCTGCCCGCACTGCTATTCATTCGAGCCGGTGATCAATCCTTGGGTTGAAAAACTGCCTTCCGATGTCAATTTCGTGCGTATTCCAGCCCTGTTCGGCGGTCCTTGGGACGCCCACGGGCAAATGTTCCTGACCCTGCAAAGCATGGGTGTCGAGCATGGCGTGCACGCTGCGGTGTTCAACGCCATCCAGAAGGAACACAAGAAACTGACCGACAAGAACGAAATGGCTGACTTCCTGGCGACCCAAGGCGTAGACAAGGACAAGTTCCTCGCAACCTTCGACTCCTTCGCCATCAAGGGTCAGATGACCAAGGCTCGCGAACTGGCCAAAAAGTATGAAATCTCCGGTGTTCCAACCATGATCGTCAACGGCAAGTATCGCTTCGACGTAGGTTCCGCCGGCGGTGCCGAACAAGCACTGCAGTTGGCCGATAAACTGGTCGACAAAGAGCGAGCGGCTAACAAGGCTGCTGCCAACTAAGCGCGGCGACCGCCATGCGCCGCTGGGGAACTGAACGCGTCGTCGGCCTGCATGATCCGCGGGTCAACGAGCATCACCTGGAATCCACGGGCTTGCCCGCAGACAGCCGTTTGCGCTTGCTCAGTTTCAATATCCAGGTCGGCATCAGTACCGAGCGTTATCGGCATTACTTGACCCGAGGCTGGCAGCATCTGCTGCCCCACACCGGGCGTGCCGACAATCTGCAAAAGATTGGCAATCTGTTGGGCGACTTCGATCTGGTCGCCTTGCAGGAAGCCGATGGCGGCAGCCTGCGATCAGGCTACGTCAACCAGGTGGAACACCTGGCCCAGCTCGGTGCATTCCCCTACTGGTATCAACAACTCAATCGCAATCTCGGCCGCCTCGGCCAACACAGTAACGGCGTGCTCAGCCGCCTGCGTCCGTGGGCGATTGAAGATCATCCGCTGCCGGGGCCCAAGGGTCGCGGGGCAATTCTGGTGCGCTTTGGCGAAGGTCCCGAGGCACTGGTGGTGGTCATGATGCACCTGGCGCTCGGTGCTCGCACCCGCAGCATGCAACTGGCTTACATCCGCGAGCTGATCGGTGGATACAAACACCTGGTGCTGATGGGCGACATGAACACCCATGCCAGTGACTTGCTGCAAAACTCCCCGTTGCGTGACCTCGGCCTGCTCGCGCCGCAGCTGGAAGCAACCTTCCCCAGCTGGCGCCCGCAACGCTGCCTGGACCACATTCTGCTGAGCCCGACCCTAACCCTTGAAAAGGTTGAGGTACTGGCACAACCCATTTCCGATCACTTGCCGGTCGCGGTAGAGATTCGCCTGCCGGGTTCGCTCACGGCTGATGCATTCCCCGCGTTGAGTCCTGCCCCTCGCGGATCCCATGAATGAGCGACGAAGCACAGCGCTGGAAAGAGAAATACCTCAAAAGCATCGAACAACAGGAAAAGCTCGAACGTCGATGGGACGCCCGGCTCGACCTGCTGCGTCGCGGTCTGGTACGCAGCACCCTGGCAGCCGAGGGCACGGACCGCGCTGTTGACCTGTGCATGAAAGAAATGCGCGAAGTTGTGCGCACTGATGACATGGACGCCGGCCTGGCCGCCCTGCTTCCGCGACTGGAAAAAGCCGTACTCGACTCCGAACAGCGCCGGGAAACCCGGGTCAACCAGACCAGCGCCGCACTGACCGCACTGATTTCGCAGCTGCAAACGTTGCCGTTGCCCCGGGAAGTGAGCCGGCCGCTCAAGACCTTTGCCAAGCAACTGGATGCAAGAGTCGGCCAGGTGCGTGAGATACCCTTACTGCTCAGCGAACTGAGTGGTCTGCAAGGTAAAGCCCTGAGTCAGCTTGAGAACCCTGCAGAGTCCGGCCGCCCGGGTTTGCTGCAGCGACTGTTTGGTAGCCGTGAAGCAGATGATGTGACATTACAGCTCGCCCCGGTGGTTGTGCAGACGCCCGCCCCACTGCTGATCGAAGCGATTGCTGCGCCTTACCACGACGCACCGCAAGTAACCGTCGATATCACACCAAACATCGATAAGCCGCCCGTGGTGGCGGCACAAGTCGCCGTGTCGGCGGTTGTCGTATCCGAATCACAGGTGCCAGAGACAGCGCCCGCAACGGAGCCGTCCCCAGCAGTCGTGGCATTTGTCCCCTCGGTACTAGAACCGCAGCCAATACGCTCCACCCCCGAGGCACAACCCCAGCCGGTAATTGAACAACCAGAAGTGTCGGCTCCACCGACCATTGCGCCAGCGACACTGGCACAGTCGGTTATCAATCCCGATGAACTGACCCCGGTGGCGTATCTCGACACCCCGCCTCTACCCTCGTCCGTGGCTGAGGCATTGGCCACTGTCGACCCCGAACAAACCGACCAGGATATTCTCTACGCCCTGCCGGACTCACCCGAGCCGTCCTACAGCTCAGTGGCCAGACATATCGAAGACACGCTACTGGGCCTGCTCGACGACCTGACACTACCCGAGCGTCATCGCCCACAAGCCGAATCGATGCGCGATCGTCTGCAAAACGGTTTGAACTGGTACGAGCTGCTGCCCATTCTCGACGATCTGGCGACTTTGATGCTGGCGATCACCGACAGCGGCCAGCACGAATTCGAAGCCTATCTGCAGCAACTCAACGAGCGCCTGGAATCGTTCCAAGGCAACTTGCAAGCGGCCAGCGAAGGCCATGCCGACAACAGCTCGGCCGCGCGCGAGATGGACACGCAGATACGCGAGCAAGTCGATGGCTTGCAGAGCAGCATGCAGGAAGCAGCGGACCTGGACGATCTCAAGCAGGTACTTGAGAATCATCTCGAAGGCCTGCTCGGCACCATGGACCAGCACCAGAAGCAGCGCGACGAGCGCGAGCAGGAGATAGCGACCCGCCTGCATGGCCTGGCCGAACGCGTGGCCCACATGGAGCAGGAAGCCCTGGGCTACCGCGAGCATCTTGAAGAGCAGCGCCAGAAAGCCTTGATCGACCCGCTGACCAGCCTGCCCAACCGGGCGGCATGGAGCGAGCGACTGGAACACGAAATCAACCAATGGCAGCAACACGGCAACACCCTCTTGTTGGCAATGCTCGACCTCGACCATTTCAAACGCATCAACGATAACTATGGCCACTTGGCGGGCGACAAAGTGCTGAAGATCATCGCCAGCGTGCTGCGCAAGCGCTTGCGCGGGTCGGATTTCATTGCCCGGTTTGGCGGTGAAGAGTTTGTGCTGTTGATGCCCGCCACAGTGCCCGCAACCGGCGCAAAACTGCTGGAAAACCTGCGTGCATCGATTGAAGCCTGCCCTTTCCACTTCAAGGGTGAGCGGGTGACGATCACCCTTTCCATGGGGCTGACGGCGTTCAAACCCGGTGAACATGGGGATCTGGTGCTTAAAAGAGCCGATCAGGCGCTATATCGTGCGAAACACGCAGGCCGCAACCGAGTGGAACTGGGCTGAGGGGCAATTGTTCCATTTTATTTAAAACATCGCGTTCGCCATCCGGGAGCAAAACAATACGTTACACTGTTGCATTACTGTCTTGCGTGTATTGCCTCTGCCATGAAATACCTTGCTCTCATCGCGTCGCTGATTCTGCTGGGCGGCTGCGCCAGCGGCCCCCGGTTCAACACCAGCCACCCCTCAGCCAATCACGACAGTCGTGTCCAGTTCGTGGTGATGCATTACACCTCCGCATCGCTGGAGCGCTCGTTGCAATTGCTGACCCATGGCGAGGTAAGCAGTCACTATCTGATCGGTGACGACAAGGGCGCCACCATCTACAAGCTGATGGATGAAAACCTCCGGTCCTGGCACGCCGGGGAAAGCGAATGGCAAGGCCGCACCTGGTTGAATTCCAGTTCCATCGGCATCGAAATCGTCAATCCGGGCTTCAAGGACACCCCCTCCGGGCGTCTCTGGTATCCCTACAGCGAAGACCAGGTCCAGTCCTTGATCATCCTGTTGAAGGACATCAGCAAGCGTTACGCCATCAATCCTCGCAATATCATCGGCCATAGCGACATCGCACCGTTGCGCAAGCTTGATCCGGGACCGCTGTTCCCCTGGAAACGCCTGGCTGGCGAAGGCTTGGGAATATGGCCGAACGAGCAGGTCGTAGCGCGCCAGCAAACACAGTTCGAAGTACAACTGCCGACCATCAGCTGGTTTCAGGGACAACTGGCTCGCTTGGGTTATGCCACGCCACAAACAGGTGAACTGGATGTAACAACACGACATGTAATTGCTGCCTTTCAGATGCATTTCCGACCTTCGCGTTTCGACGGGACACCGGATGCGCAAACAGCGGCGCTGCTACAAGTCTTGAACCAGACAAAATAATGACGCCCGTCCGACGGTCAGCGCTTTTCCCAATCAGCAGCTATAACTCATTGGTAATTCTTCGGATATTCCATGATGCCCGCTGCTCGAGAGACACTTCGTAGTTGGTTCTATCGCCCTTGGTTCCTGGCGATACTGGCTGCTGCCTTGAGCGCGACGCTATTGATGGCCGGCAGTCTGTTCGTGGCCATGCATCAGCTAGAACAGAACGAAAGCCAGGAAATGAATGCCCAAGGTGAGCGTTTCCTTGTTCGCCTGGAGCAACTCTTCGGGCAGTTGCGTGAAAGTCTGGATGATCTGGAAGCTCAGCCATTACGGGGCTGTGATGACGAAATGATCGCGACCTTGCAGCAGGTCAGTTTCAATTACCGTTTCGTTTACGAAGCCGCTTACATGGACGCCTCGCGGATCTGTTCAAACCGTCCCCGCCAGGAAGGGCTGTCGATGATAAGACCCCCGGACATCACGGGGCCGACTTACAGCTACTGGCTGAACACCACCACCGAACCCGATGAAAACCGTGCCGCGTTGATGCTGGGGCGCGGTAACTTTCGAGTCGCGACGTCTCGGGGACATTTGACTGACATGGTCGATTTGTCGCCGGGAAGCAGCGTGCTGGTGATACTCGATCACGGCACGCGCGCGATTCCGGTGCTGGGCGTTTCACAGGTCTGGCCACCCACCGAACCCTGGCCCCCGAAAAGCCTCGACTCGCTACAAGTCACGCAATCTCGCTTGATCTATCGCATGCCCACCAACAATCCTGAATACCAATTGGTGCTGATCAGCCCACGCACCAGCATGCATGTGCCCCCGGTCTGGTGGTGGTTGCTGCCGGCCAGCTTGGCGTTGGCCGCGTGTGTGGGCTTTCTGGTTTTTCTGCTGGTGCGCCAGCGACAGTCGCTGGACGCCGAACTGAGTGGCGCCATTCGGCGTGGCGAACTGCAGGTCCTGTATCAACCGATCTTCGACCTCGACAGCCGTAACTGTGTCGGGGCAGAAGCCTTGCTGCGCTGGCGAAGACCGGACGGGACCCTGACCAGCCCCGATCTGTTCATCCCGATGGCGGAGAACACCGGCCAGATCCGCCAGATGACCGACTTCGTGCTGCAGCGCTTGCTTGAGCAGTTGGGGCAACTGCTGCGAGCCAACCCGCAGCTGTATATCTCGGTCAACCTGGCAGCCTGCGATGTCATGGTCCCGCGTATCGGCCAAGTGATGGCGCGCCTGTTGACCTTGCACCGGGTCGCGGCGAAGCAAATTGCCTTTGAAGTGACCGAGCGGGGATTGATCAATGTCGTGGTAGCCCGGGAAAACCTGCAAGCCTTGCGGGATGTCGGGCATCAGGTGCTGATTGATGACTTTGGTACCGGCTATTGCAGCCTTGCCTACCTGCAAACCCTGCCAGTGGATTGCCTGAAAATCGACAAGGCATTTATCGATGCCCTGGGCCATGACGCTGCAAGCAGTGGCGTGGCACCGTACATCATTCATATGGCCCATGCCCTGCAACTCAAGGTGATTGCCGAGGGCATCGAACATGAGGCTCAGGCGGCGTTTCTCAGCAGTGAAGGCGTGAAGTTCGGTCAGGGATGGCTATTCGCGCATGCGTTGAGTTCGGCGCAGTTCATCGAACTGATTACGCGTGGCCGCCGACTGGCCGCCCGGCGCCTGGATGACGAAGCTTGAAGCGGCTTCGACTTATACCGACAGCGCCATATAGAACTGGGTACCCTGCCCCGGCCGCGAATAGACCCCCATCCGCCCACCGTGCAACTGCACGATTTCCTTGCACAGCGCCAGTCCGAGCCCGGCCCCACCCTTCTTGCGACCGACCTGGACAAAGGGCTCGAAGATCCGCCCCTGCTGACCGTAGGCAATGCCTTCGCCGTTGTCTTCGACGCTGATGATCACCCGTTCCCCATGACGCCGAGCCTGTAAGCGTATTTGTCCGCCAATCGCGGTATGGCGCAGCGCGTTGTCGATCAGGTTATCGAGCACTCGGTCCAACTGCGGTTGATCAGCCTGCAACCAAGGCAATGGCCCCTGCACTTCCACCAACAAGTCGATGCCCTTCTCCCCTGCCGGCCCAGTAAATCGAGCACGGGCCAGCTCCAGCAAATCTTCGATGGCACACGGCGCCAGCGTGAGTTTCTGCAAGCCGTTCTGGTAACGGGAGAAGTTCAGCAGGTCGTTAATCAACTGCATCAAGCGCTGCATCTCTTCATTCACGGTGTCCAGCAGATCGGCTTCACGCGAGTCCTCGGCAAAATGCGCGCGCTCGCGGAACAGTCCGAACGCCATGTGCATTCCGGTCACCGGCGTTCGCAGTTCATGAGAAGCGCGCAAAACAAACTCGCTGCGCACCCGTTCAAATGCCCGCTGTTCGGTGACGTCATGCAGCACCATCACCGCGCCGAGGATATGCCCCTGTGTATGGCTGACCGGCGTCAGGCTATAGGTCAGCAACCTCGACTCACCATCGACCTCGATACTCAGGTCCTCTGGCGCGTGCTCCAAAGTGCCGCCACGCAGCACTAGTTGCAGCTGTTCATCAAGTTCGGGACGCTCAAGCGCCGTACCCAGCCCTTGGCCAAGACGGTCGGTCTCCCAACCTAACTGACGCTGCGCCACCGGGTTGAGGTGTTCCAGATGGCCATCGCGGTCGATCATCAGCAAACCGTCGTCGATGCTGTCGAGCACAGCCTGCAAACGCTGCTGGCCGGCGAGCAGTTCATCGATATTAGTGGCCTGGTGCTCGCGCAGAGCTTCGGCCATGACCCCAAAGCGGCGGGTCAGTTGATTCATTTCCGCCGCCGAGGAAATCGGCAGGGTCACTTCGAAATTGCCCTGGCCGATGTTGTCCGCGGCCTGGACCAAGGCCTCGATCGGAGCGCCGAAACGCCGCGCGATCGCATGGGCGGTGGCGAAGCCAATGATCAACACCGCCAGTCCCACCAACCCAAGCAGGCCGGCGATCAGCAGCGCCCGATCACGGGCCTTGCGCTGGGCATCATTGACGTTGTCCAGCGCGCGCTTGTGTTCGGAGATCAAGCCATTGCGCAGCGCGTTGAATTTTTGGGTGAACTCGTCATTGCCACTCAACACGTATGTCGGGTCGCGTGACACGTCGTAAGTCTGGAGAAAACGCTGGTAATCGGCCTTGGCTTGTTTGAAACCGTACTGGCCGCCCTGGCCTGATTGCTCATGGGCAATGCCTTCGTCCAGAAGCTCGAAGTAATGCTGCCTGGACGCTTCGAATGCCGCAGGATCAGGTTTATCGCTAAGCATGATGATCAGTTGATCGCCGAGGATCTGCTGCAGCTTGAGGCCCATATCAAGGGTGACGAAGTTGTTTCGAACCGCCGCATCCTGAGTCCCGGCCATCTGCATCACGCTGACCAGCCCGAGCAAAAGCCCCAGCAGGGCCACCGTGATCAATGCGGAAATACTCAGGAACAAGCGCGTCCGCAACTTCATCGCCAGTTTCATCGGGCAAGGCTCACAAGTTGTACTGCTTGCGTTTGCGGTAGAGCGTCGAGGCGTCGATGCCCAGGGTCTTGGCGGCCTGATCCAGCGTATCGGCGGTGGCGAGGACGGCGCCGATGTGGGCTTTTTCCAATTCATCCAGACTCAACGCAGCGCCAATACGCGGTGCGTTGTTGACCGGCGTTTCGGTCATACCCAAGTGACTGATCTCGACTCGCTCCTGTGGACAAATGATGCTCGCCCGCTCCACCACGTTGCGCAGTTCGCGGATGTTGCCGGGCCACCGATAACCGAGCAGCGCTTCGCGAGCCTCGTCACTGAAGCCCCGAGCCGGACGCGCGTACTCCTTGACGAAGCGCGCCAGAAAGCGATCGGCCAGGTTCAGAATGTCTTCCCGGCGTTCGCGCAACGGCGGCAAGTGCAAGGTGATGACGTTCAGGCGATAGAGCAAGTCTTCACGGAAACGGCCGTCGCGCACCATGTCTTCGAGGTTCTGGTTAGTGGCTGCAAGGATGCGAACATCGGCGCGGCGAGTGACCGGGTCGCCCACCCGTTCGTATTCTTTATCCTGGATGAAACGTAGCAACTTAGGCTGCAAAACCAACGGAAAATCGCCGATCTCGTCGAGAAATAGCGTCCCGCCGTCAGCCTGATTGACGCGACCCAGCGTACTTTCGCTAGCCCCCGTGAACGCGCCACGGCTATGGCCGAAAAGCTCGCTTTCCATGAGTTCGGCCGTCAGCGACGGGCAGTTGATGGTGATGCACGATTTCTTCGACCGCTTGCTCCAGCCGTGAATGGCTTGGGACAACTCGCCCTTACCCGTACCGGACTCACCGAGAATCAAAATATTGGCATCGGTGTTGGCAACCTGGCGGGCGGTTTCGAGCACCACTTTCATCGCCGGACTGTGGGAGTCCAGGCCATCCTTGGGTTTGCGCACTTCGCCTTCCAGGGCTTCCAGACGCGCCGACAGTTGTCGCACTTCCAGTTGCTTGGCGGTGGCCAGGCGTAATTGATCGGGGCTGCACGGTTTGACCAGATAGTCGGCCGCGCCCGCCTGAATCGCATCCACGGCGGTGTCCACGGCCGAGTGAGCAGTGACGATTACCACCCTCATCCAGGGTGCCTGAATGCGCATTTGGGCCAGAACATCGAGGCCGTTATCTTCGCCCAGACGCAAATCGAGGAAGCACAGGTCGAACACCTGACGTTGCAACAAGGCATCGGCTTGCGCGGCGCTGTTGGCGGTGGCCACGCTGTAGCCTTCGTCTTCGAGGCAATAGCGAAAAGTACGCAGGATGGCAGATTCATCGTCCACCAGCAGAATGCGGCCTTGGTGCTCAGTGGCTGATTCCATTTTCCTACGCTCCTTAATGAATGATCTTTGGTTAGTCCCGGAAAAATCGGGCAAGTTGCATGGTTGATTCTGGTCGATTCCAGTCACAGCAGGTTAGCTCTCTCCGCACGCTACGGCTAATCACCTGATTTTGTTGTTTTTTTATCAGATAGCCGGTCTGTACGCGATTACCGGTGTCCCCTTGTGACATTCACGCCCTCCTCGCAATTCAAAAATAATGAAAGTTCCTACGCATCCATCGTGCATTACGCACGGCCTTGCAGGGGGCATCGTGCAGGATGCGTCCGAAACGATTTTCGCTCTATTCATAACTATCTGATTTTAAATAATATTTTTCTTACAAAAAGCTGGCATGCAGGCTGCAATAGTCTGAATAACCCAGGGCGAAAAACGAACGCCCTAAACAGATCACCACCAGTGTGGGAGGAGCTTCAGGATGAGTCGCCAACGTGCCGCCCAATTGCGTATCTCGCCACTGCACATCCAGCAAGGTCTGTGTGGTGTTCTGGCGCTATTGATCACTTTGATCGGCGGCCAGCAGTTTCAGCGCTGGGAGCAGAGCCAGCAGCACGAAGCGCCACGCGTATCGACTCAGCACCCGACCCAAACTCATTTCAGCGCAGCCAGCAGCTTCGCTGACAGCGCACCGATGCGAATGATGGGTGTCGACCAGGCTCAGCCTGTGGATGAGATGCCCCGTCAGGAACGCTGGGTGTTCTAAACACACGAACTTGGCGCGATCGATGCGCCGGGAAAAGCACCACAAGCACCACTTTTAAATAGAAGCGTAAGGAGAATCACCATGTTGAGCTGGGCAATCACATTCTTGATCATTGCCATCATTGCTGCAGTACTGGGCTTCGGTGGTATCGCGGGCACCGCCACGGGTATCGCCAAGATTCTCTTTGTCGTGTTCCTGGTGATGTTCATTGCTTCCTTCTTCTTTGGCCGTCGCGGCCGAGGCTGAACATGAGCGTTTTGTTAAAGACACTGGCAGCCGCCCTGCTCCTGGGCGGTAGTGCCATGGCAATCGCTGCCAATGATGGCCAGGCGCGGGTCAATGAGCTGTTGACCGCAGACCCGCAATACCGTGAAACATGGCAAGGCGTGGTGAAGAAGGAAGAACGCCTGCCGGAATGGGTGATGAACCTGTCCGGCGACGCCGAGCAAATGAATGCTGTCGAAGAAGATGGCGACAAGTATCTGGTCGGGCCACTTTGCGAAACTCGGCAGACGTGCCTCAACAACCGCTTGATCGTTGCGTTCAGCTTCGACAAGAAGGATGCCTACGCCATGCTGGTAGAAGTACCTTCGGGGCTGCCAGCCGACAAGTCGCCAACGCGGCATGCCGACTACCGCTTCCTCGGAAAGCCGGACCAAGGCATGCAGGACCTGTTGATGGAACAACTGAAGAAAGATCCAAACTGGTACTGAGTTCGAAACAAGAAAGAAGCCACAGCGCTTCTTTCCGATGCGGCTACCCGAGGAAGGTAGTTGCATGGCCAAGGGGTCGGGACGTTCTGCCTGTTACAGGGGCGGAGTGACCTACGGGCACAAGGGGTGCCTGCGCAAGGGCCGGGCCAGGCAAAGCTGCGGCGCAAGTTCGCGGGCCCACTCATGGCTCGACGGACTTGCGAAGAGCTTCTTCTATATAAAGCATCGTCTTAGAGCGTTCAGCTCGTCTTCCCTGCCTAACGTCGAATTATTCCCCGGGATGCATTTCCCCGTGATTCTTTGCGACCGTATATCGAGAAAGCTGCGGCAAAATGTAAGAGAAATTTCGCTCTTAAACGTAGGATTTTTCTGTAGTTTTGGCGCTCATCCCCCCGCTCAAAAAACATCCAACCTCCTCTGAAATGGCCGGTTCACGGTACTTATACCTGCCGAAATGTCGCATTCGAACCGGTTGGGACGCCAGTTTCATTAAAAAAAGCTCATGCCGATTCGGCATAGGGTAGGCGTTTACGGCATTAGACGTTGCTTCCTTGCATCTGAATAGTTGCGCCTTTTTTCGCCTGCCAGAGAGCCGTTATCGAGCGCTTCCGGGGCACCTTATACGGGGGCAGATGCACAGACTTTTTCGCCACGAGCGTTCCAGTTCTTGCATCTGCCTGAGTCAAACGCAAGTAAGGGTAAAGATATGAAGAAGGCAAAGCTTAGCCTCGCCTGGCAGATCCTCATCGGTCTGGTATTGGGGATTGCAATCGGTGCGCTGCTCAACCATTTCAGTGCCGAAAAAGCCTGGTGGATCAGCAACGTCCTGCAACCAGCAGGCGATATCTTTATCCGTCTGATCAAGATGATTGTGATCCCGATCGTGATCTCTTCGCTGATCGTCGGTATTGCAGGCGTCGGCGACGCGAAGAAGCTCGGGCGGATCGGTCTGAAGACCATCATTTACTTCGAGATCGTCACCACCATTGCCATCGTGGTCGGTCTGGTGTTGGCCAACGTGTTCCATCCGGGCACCGGCATCGACATGAGCACCCTGGGTACCGTGGATATTTCCAAGTACCAGGCCACTGCCGCCGAGGTTCAGCACGAACATGCGTTCATCGAAACCATCCTCAACCTGATCCCGTCGAACATCTTCGCGGCCATGGCCCGCGGCGAGATGCTGCCGATCATCTTCTTCTCCGTATTGTTCGGCCTCGGTCTGTCGAGCCTGCAATCGGACCTGCGCGAGCCGCTGGTGAAGATGTTCCAGGGCGTGTCGGAAAGCATGTTCAAAGTCACCCACATGATCATGAACTACGCCCCCATCGGCGTTTTCGCACTGATCGCGGTGACGGTGGCCAACTTCGGCTTCGCCTCTCTGATTCCGCTGGCCAAACTGGTGATCCTGGTTTACGTCGCCATCGCCTTCTTCGCCTTCGTGGTGCTGGGCCTGATCGCTCGCCTGTTCGGCTTCTCGGTGATCAAGCTGATGCGCATCTTCAAGGATGAGCTGGTGCTGGCCTACTCCACCGCCAGTTCCGAAACCGTGCTGCCGCGCGTGATCGAGAAAATGGAAGCCTACGGCGCGCCGAAAGCCATTTGCAGCTTCGTGGTGCCGACCGGCTACTCGTTCAACCTCGACGGTTCGACCCTGTACCAGAGCATCGCGGCCATCTTCATTGCCCAGCTCTACGGCATCGACCTGTCGATCAGCCAGCAATTGCTGCTGGTGCTGACCCTGATGGTCACCTCCAAAGGCATCGCCGGCGTACCGGGTGTGTCCTTCGTGGTGCTGCTGGCCACGCTGGGCAGCGTAGGTATTCCATTGGAAGGCCTGGCGTTCATCGCCGGTGTCGACCGCATCATGGACATGGCCCGTACCGCACTGAACGTGATCGGCAACGCCCTGGCCGTGTTGGTCATCTCCCGCTGGGAAGGCATGTACGACGACGCCAAAGGCCAGCGCTACTGGAATTCCCTGCCGCACTGGCGCAGCAAGGAAAAATTGCCGGTTGGTGAAGCGTCCAGCAACTAATGCAATTCCCCTGCTCGCGATGGCTTCGGTACATTCAACCTCTGCGTTGACTGACCTACCGCTTTCGCGAGCAAGCTCGCTCCCACAATGGTCCGCGTACATCGCACCCAACAAACCCCGGAGAAATCCGGGGTTTGTCGTTTCTACACACCCCGCTATCATTCGCCGCATTCTTTGGGGGATTTAACTGATGCTCAACGGCCTGTGGCTTGGCTTCTTCATCGTGGCAGCCGTATCGGCGATGGCGCAGTGGCTGATCGGCGGCAACGCCGGGATCTTTGCGGCGATGGTGGAAAGCATTTTCGCCATGGCCAAATTGTCGGTCGAGGTCATGGTCCTGCTGTTCGGTACCCTGACCCTCTGGCTGGGTTTTCTGCGGATCGCCGAGAAGGCCGGGATCGTCGACTGGCTGGCAAAAGCCTTGGGCCCCTTGTTCCTGCGCTTGATGCCGGAAGTCCCACCCGGGCACCCCGCCATCGGCCTGATCACCCTGAACTTTGCCGCCAACGGCCTGGGCCTGGACAACGCCGCGACGCCAATCGGCCTCAAAGCCATGAAGGCGCTGCAAGAGCTCAACCCCAGCAACACAATCGCCAGCAATGCGCAGATCCTCTTTCTGGTGCTCAACGCCTCCTCCCTGACCCTGTTGCCGGTGACGATCTTCATGTACCGCGCCCAGCAAGGCGCGCCCGATCCGACCTTGGTGTTCCTGCCAATCCTGTTGGCCACCAGCTGCTCGACTCTGGTCGGCTTGCTGTCGGTGGCGTTCATGCAGCGTCTGCGCCTGTGGGACCCGGTGGTGCTCGCTTACCTGATTCCCGGTGCCCTGGCCCTCGGTGGCTTCATGGCGCTGCTGGCGACGCTCTCGGCGACCGCTCTGGCCGGCTTGTCATCGATCCTCGGCAACCTGACGCTGTTCGGGCTGATCATGCTGTTTCTGCTGATCGGCGCGTTACGTAAGGTGAAGGTCTACGAGGCGTTCATTGAAGGCGCCAAAGAAGGCTTCGACGTGGCCAAGAACCTGCTGCCGTATCTGGTGGCGATGCTCTGTGCCATCGGCGTACTGCGCGCGTCCGGGGCACTGGACTTCGGTCTGGACGGAATTCGGCATCTGGTGGAGTGGGCCGGTTGGGACACGCGCTTCGTTGATGCGCTGCCAACGGCGATGGTCAAACCGTTCTCCGGCAGCGCCGCCCGGGCGATGCTGATCGAAACGATGCAGACGTCCGGGGTAGACAGCTTCCCGGCGCTGGTGGCGGCGACGATTCAGGGCAGTACTGAAACGACGTTCTATGTGCTGGCGGTGTACTTCGGCGCGGTGGGCATCCAGCGAGCGCGGCATGCGGTGGGGTGTGCGTTGCTGGCGGAGCTGGCCGGGGTGATTGGCGCGATTTTTGTTTGCTACTGGTTCTTTGGTTAACCAAAGATCCCCTGTGGGAGCGAGCCTGCTCGCGATAGCGGTAAATCAGTCACCACAAATGTTGGCTGTCACACCGCTATCGCGAGCAGGCTCACTCCCACATGGGTCCAGCGTTGGCTTTAAGGGCGGGGCGGCGGCGCGACTTTCTGCCCTTGCTCAACCGCCCAAGCCACCACCTGCGCCGTCAGTTGATCACTGGCCTGGCCAAACCCGGCAACCACCGCCGGCACCTTCACGTCATTCAGTGGCTGACGCACTTCGAAGCGGCGGCTGGCGAGGATTCGCTGGTCATAACCGCGCACCAACAACGCATCCAGCCGCACGATCACGCTTGCAGCCGTGCCTTGGTACTCCGTCTGAAACGCCTGCAGATTCCCGCCCAACTCCAGATCCGCCTGGAAATTGCTGTCATCAGTGCTCAAAAGCGGCACCCGACCATCACGTTGAAAACCATCAAGCAGACGATTGCGCAGCAGCACCGGCGCCGGGTCGCTCCAACGCGAAGCCTTGTAGCTGCTGATCAAGTCTCCTTGAGGGATTACCGCAATATTCGGGCTGTTCAATGCCTCGCTGGCCTGCGGCTTGGTCAGGCGCAGCGACCAGCGTTGAGGCGCCCCATGACTGGACGATGGGCTGCTCTGGGCCGAAGGCAACCGGTAGACATCGGACGGTTCGGACTTGGGCAGGATCGAGCAGGCACTGACCAACGTGAAGCTGACGAGGAGGGCGAGACGGGTCAGCTTCATGGCGTGAACTCCTTGTTCTTGTCATTGCCCAGCAAGTAACCGCTGGGGTTGGCTTCCAGGCGTTGGGAAATAGCCCGCAACGACGTCAGCGTATCGCGCAACTCACGCACCGCCGGGGCCAGGCCATTGAGGCCTTGCATACCGCTGTTCAGAGAATCCTGATTGGTCGTGAGCAACGTGTTGATGGTCGCGCTGCTCTGTTCCAGGGATTTCATGGCTTGCTCGGCGCTGCCGAACATCTGCTTGCCCTGATCGTTGAGCAAGCCGTTGGCGTTGCGCATCAACGCCGACGTCTGCTCCAGCATTGCGCCGGCCTGCTTGCCGACCGATGCCAGTTGCTGCATCGCCTGACGGATGTCGCCGCGCTGGTCGGCGATGGTGCCGGTGGTTTGCTCCAGATGTTCAAGGGTCTTGCTGATACGTTCGACGTTCTCCGAGGAAAACATCTGATTGGCGTTGTGCATCAGCATGTTCACCCCCGCCATCAAGTCGCCACTATCGTTCAGCAAGCGGGCGAAAGGCGAGGGCGATGCAATGATCGTCGGTAGATCACCGTCCTTGCCCTTGAGCTTCGGACTCTGCGGGGTGCCGCCACTGAGCTGGATGATCGAAGTGCCGGTAATCCCGGTCAGTGCCAATATGGCCCGGGTGTCTTCCTTGATCGGGGTGTCGCCGCCCAGGCGAATCCGCGCCAATACCCGGCGCGGGTCTTTCGGGTCCAGGCGCAATGTCACCACGTCGCCGACCTTGATCCCGCTGTACTGCACGGCGCTGCCCTTGGACAGCCCGCTGACCGCCTCGTTGAAGACGATTTCGTAATCCTTGAATTCGGTGTCGACGCTGGACTTGGCCAGCCACAAGCCGAAGAGCAGGGCGCCTGCCACCACAATCACGGTGAACAGGCCGATCAATACATGATGGGCTCGGGTTTCCATGTCAGACCTCGTTGAGCTGTTGAGCGGCGGTTAGCGCCGCGCGGCCACGAGGGCCATGGAAGTATTCGTGAATCCACGCGTCGTCGGTTTCCGAGACCTTGTCGATGGCGTCCGCCACCAGCACTTTTTTCTGCGCCAACACCGCCACCCGGTCGGTGATGGTGTAGAGCGTGTCGAGGTCGTGGGTCACCAGAAACACGCTCAGGCCCAAGGCATCGCGCAAGGTCAGGATCAGTTGATCGAACGCTGCGGCGCCAATCGGATCGAGGCCGGCGGTGGGTTCATCGAGAAACAGGATGTCCGGATCCAGCGCCAATGCCCGGGCCAGTGCCGCTCGCTTGATCATGCCGCCCGACAGCGAAGCCGGGTACTTGTCCGCCGCCGACAAAGGCAACCCGGCCAACGCCAGCTTCACCGCCGCCAGGTGCTCGGCATCGTTGCGGCTCAAACCGGCGTGCTCGATCAGGGGCAGGGCGACGTTTTCGGTCACGGTCAGCGAAGAGAACAGGGCGCCTTTCTGGAACAACACGCCGAAGCGCCGTTCGACCATCGAGCGCTCATGCTCGGACAGCGTCGGCAAGTTCTTGCCGAAGACTTTCACCACCCCTTCGCTGGGCTGGCGCAACCCGACAATGCTGCGCAGCAGCACCGATTTACCGCTGCCGGAACCGCCGACCACGGCGAGGATTTCGCCCTTGTACAAATCCAGATCAAGGTTCTCGTGCACGCTCTGGCGACCAAAGCGATTGCACAGCCCACGGACTTCGATCACTGCCTCGGAGGGCGTTCGGGGTAGACGACTCACCAGCCCATCTCCATGAAAAACAGCGCGGCCACGGCGTCGAGAACGATCACCACGAAAATCGACTGGACCACGCTGGACGTGGTGTGCGCGCCGACGGACTCAGCGCTGCCGCTGACCTTGAAGCCTTCAAGGCAGCCAATGGCGGCGATCAGGAACGCAAAGATCGGTGCTTTGACGATCCCCACCAGAAAATGTTGAACACCGATGTCGGTTTGCAGCAGCGACAGGAACATTGCCGGCGAGATACCCAGCGACACCGCGCAGACCACACCACCGCCGATAATCCCCGAGAGCATCGCCAGAAAAGTCAGCATCGGCAGCGCGACCAGCAGGGCCAACACTCTTGGCACTACCAGCAGCTCCATCGGGTCGAGACCCAATGTGCGGATCGCGTCAATTTCTTCGTTGGCCTTCATCGAGCCGATCTGCGCGGTGAACGCACTGGCGGTGCGGCCGGCCATCAGGATCGCGGTCAGCAACACGCCGAATTCGCGCAGGAAAGAGAACGCGACGAGGTCCACGGTGAAGATGCTCGCGCCGAAACTCGCCAGCACCGTCGCCCCGAGAAACGCCACCACAGCGCCCACCAGAAAGGTCAGCAGGGCAACGATGGGTGCGGCGTCGAGGCCGGTCTGTTCGATGTGCGCCACCATCGGCGTGAGGCGCCAGCGTTTGGGCCGAAACAGGCCACGGGCGATGGTTTCCAGGATCAGGCCGACGAAGCCCAGCAGTTGCAGGGTGTCCTGCCAGACCGTGTCAACTGCGCGGCCGATGCGGGTCAGCAGTTGAATGCCAACGCTGATTTCCGGCTCCTTGATCGGCACGCAGAAATCGGTCAGCGAGCAATAGACGGTCTGCAACAAGGCGCGGTCGGCAGAGGACAGTGTGCAATCGGGGTGTTCGGCGGATCGGCCCAAACGCTCGGCCCCCAGCAACTCCACCAGCAACGATGCGCCAGCAGTATCGAGCGCGCCGAGGCCATTGAGGTCGATGTGAGTGCTGTCGTCGTATTGGCCGTGGAGGGTTTCGCTCAGGTGCTTGAGATCGGCGTAATGGGCGAGCGTCCAGTCACCCGTGACCCGCAGCTGTGCAGGGGAGTGAGAGGTGTCCAGTCGGGCATTGCCGGCCATTGTGTTGCTGGTCATAAGCTCCATGCTTGTTCGGCTATTACGCAGGTGTACGTAATAGCACGAACCGCATTACTTTTCTTTGGTCGCTGCGCTGTCCTTTATCTCGAATCGCAGCACGCCAATCAACTGGCCGTCTTCAGTCAGCACGCGGACCTGCCATTTGCCCGCAGGGTTGCCGGGGAAATTCTGTTTGTGGGTCCAGGCCCGGTAGCCTTCCTTGCGTCCGCCGTGGATGTCGAGGGGAATGCGATCGACTTCTTTGCCGTTGAACTGCCACACGTGATAAATCCGTTCGTCCAGACCACGCGGGGCATTGATTGCGGTGTAGGCGTACAGACCGCCGCCGCGAATCTGCTCGGCACTGACTTCATCGAGGCTCTTGCCGGGGGTGCGATCCTGCATTTGAGTGCTGATCGCCACGTCGGTCATCCACAGGGTCGCCGGCGGGACCCACGAACGCAGCACCCAACCCAGGGCGCCAATGCCCAAGGTAATACTCAGGATTGCCAACGCATTACGTACGGTACGGATCGGGAAGATCGACGCCAGGCTCGGGAACGACAACAGCATGGCGATACCCAGTGCCAGTTTGAAACTTTGCGCGGTGGTGAGGTGCAGGATGACGGGCAGGGCGGTCAGCAATGCGGCGAACAGCGTCAGGGTGTGCAGCGCCAGGAACGCCCAGCGCCGAGGCGCCAGCCACTTGTAGTAAAGCGGGTCGATGATGGAAATCAGCGCCGCGATACTTAAAATTCCGGTGAAAAACAGCTGGCCGCTGTTCCAGGTGGTGGTGATGAAAAAGAATGGCAGGACGAAAAACAGGCTTTCCTGGTGGATCATCTGCGTGGCGTAACGCAGCAGAGGCTGGGGTATTTCGCGTTTGAAGATCCTGGTGAACAGCTTGGTGAGGCTGTTTTCCAGCATCAGCCAGAGCCAGCTGATCAGCATGATGGTGGTGATCCAGGTCGCCAGGCCTTGCTGACGATCCACCAGCATGAAGCTGCCGACCCCCGAAATGAAACCACCGAGTGCAATGACCCCTGGATAACGCTTCATCAATTCCAGGATGCGCTGGACGTATAGGGTCAGAGTAGACATTCGGCAGTTCGCAATAGTCGTGGGAAAAATCCTCGACAGGGTACCGCCCGGGGAGCGGTGTGGCGAGGGCCGCAGTCCATACATAGCAGCTGACGCAGCCGAACGCAGGCTGCGCCAGCAGCTACAGGGTTCTCGGCGCTCTGCGGTGCAAGCGCCAACCCAAAGGCATCAATACAATGAGCCCCAGCACGCCAGCGCTCCACCACATCAACTGGTCATAACTGACTAGCGGTTTCTCGATCCGCAAATACCCCGGCTGCAGGAGCAACTCGCGCATCGCCTTGTTTGCCTCGTCCAGCGTCACGCCCTGCAACGCTCTGGCCGGGGCGGCGAATCGGCCGTCCTCGTAGTTCCCGAGAGCGCTCCAGTAGTAATCGGCCAGCGCGCTGTTGCCCTGCACGGCCCAGGCCTGACGGGCGATGGCGGCTTGTTTGAGTCGGTTGAAGGTGCCCGCGTTGAGACCGTCCTTGAGCAGGCCAGCCTTCAAATCATCCAGCACCTGTTCGGCTTCAGCCACGTCGTCACGCTCAAGGTCCGCATTCAGGCTCATGAAACCCACTCCGCCAAACACCTCGCGCTCGGCCGATGGCCCGTAGGACAAACCATGGGCCAGCCGTAATTGGCGATAGAGCGCCCAGTCCAGGTACTCCTTGAGCAAATCGAAGGTTTCGTCGTGCTGGTTTTCCAGCACCGGCTCCGGGACCAGCCAATGCAGCTTGGCGCCACCGCCGACGAAACCGTCACTTAAGGTGCGCTCGTGGGCAGCACTGGTCTGGATTTCCGGCAAGGGCGGGTGATCAGTCGGGTCGACCGCTTCAAGCGTGCCATAGGACCGTTCCAGATAGGCCGGCAGCAGTTTGTCGAGTTCGCCCACCACAATCAGGGTCATGTTGTTGGGCGCGTACCAGGCCTTGCGCACCGTCTCCAGTTGTTCGCGGGTCAGGTGATCGACCTCGGCCCGCTCAGGGCATTTGAGGCCCAGTTCCACCGCCAATTGATTGCTGGCGGTGTGGCCCAGGTCCTGGCGATCCAGCCAGCGTTGCAGGTGCGAATAATGGCCGCCATCTTCGCGCTCGACCACTTGCTTGGCGGCGTTGATGGCGTTGTCGTCGATTCGGGTCTGGGTCAGCAGCGCCAGCAACAGGTCAAGAACCTTGCGCTGGTTTTTCGCCGGTGCTTCGATGACGAACGTCGTGTCGGCATTGCTGGTGTAGGCATTCCACTCACCACCGAGTGCCTGCATACGCTCTTCCAGCCCGCCTTCGCCGGTCGCGTCGATGCCACTGAACAGCAAGTGTTCGAGCAAATGTGGCAGCTCTTTTTCCGCGCAACTGAAATCATCCAGGCCAACGCCGACCACCAGACGAATCGCCACATGCCCGCGCTCGACGCCGGGTTTAAGCAGCAATTGCAGGCCATTGCGCAACGTATAACCTTCGACCTGAAAACGATCCAGGGCGAATGAAGGGAATGAACCCAGCAATAGACAGGCGAACAACAGACAACGCATAGCGAGCTTCCATACGGCTGATTGGAGATCCGTGTCGTCCTTTAGGCCGCTATCGCGAGCAAGCCCGCTCCCACAGAAATTGAGGCGGGCCAATTAGTTGTGGCCACCGCAAAACCTGTGGGAGCGGGCTTGCTCGCGAAGGCGATTTCAAGGCTGAATCAATGTTACTGACTGACCACACTGCCAGACGTTCAAGGCGAATGCGTGATGTCAGCCATATCGTCGACCACCAGTGCGCCAGTGTCAGACGTTTCCAGCACTACGTAGGCGCTGCTGCAGAACAGCGAATTCAAACGTTTCATGTCGGCAATCAGCTCCAGGTGCAACGAACTGGTCTCGATACTCTGCACGATCTTACGTTGCAATCGACTGACATGAGCATGGGCCAGGCGGCGTTCCTGTGCGCGAAAGCGACGTTTCTCGCGCAGCAACTGGCGGGCACTTTCCTTATCGGCGCTGAGGAACACCGACAGCCCCAAACGCAGGTTGGAAATCAACTGACTGTGCAGCCCCGCCAACTCCTCCAGACCGACCTCGGAAAAAGACCGGCGTTGCGAGGTTTTCTGCTGCTGAACCTTGCGCAGCATGCGTTCGATCAGGTCGCTGGCGAGTTTTAGATTGATCGCCAATTCAATGATTTCTGCCCAGCGGCGGCTGTCCTGCTCGCTGAGGTCTTCGCGGGGCATTTGCGCCAGATAGAGTTTGAGCGCGCTGTAGAGCGACTCCACATCATCGGTCATGCGCCGCATTTCCTGGGTGACGGCGGTTTGATTACCCCGTAGCACGTCGAGCATGGCTTCGAGCATGTTGTCGATCAGGTCGCCGATGCGCAGGGTTTCCCGGGCGGCATTAGCCAGTGCCAGGCTGGGGGTGACCAACGCCGTCAGGTCGAGATGACGGGGTTTGGCGGTGCCGTTGATTTCCGGGCGCTCCGGCAGTAACCAGGCGCAGAGCCTGGCCATCGGACCGACGCTGGGTAGCAGGATCAAGCAGCGCACGGTGTTGTAGAGCAGATGGAAGCCGATGACCATTTCCTGGGGACTGAAGTCGAGGCTGTCGATCCAATGCACCAACGGGTCGAGCACTGGAATGATCAGTAGCAGGCCGATCAGTTTGTATAACAGGCTGCCGAGGGCCACCTGCCGGCCGGCGGCGTTCTGCATGCTGGTGCTGAGGAAGGCAAGGATGCCGCTGCCGATGTTGGCGCCAATCACCAGGCCAATGGCCACTGGCAAACTGATCACCCCGGCACCCGCCAGTGTCGCGGTCAGCAGGACGGCGGCCAGGCTGGAGTAGGAAATCATCGCGAACAGCGCGCCAACCAGGGCATCGAGCAGGATGTCGCCGGTCAGAGAGGCGAAAATCACCTTCACACCCTGCGCCTGAGTGATCGGTGCCGCGGATTCGACGATCAATTGCAGCGCCAGAATGATCAGTCCCAAACCGATGCTGACCCGGCCCATCTGGCCCAATCGGGTCTGCTTGCGGGACAGGAAGAAAATCACCCCGAGGAAGATCAGCAGCGGCGACAGCCACGACAAATCGAAGGTCAGCACCCGCGCCATCAGCGCAGTACCGACATCCGCCCCGAGCATGGTCGCCAGGGCAGGGGTCAGCGCCATCAGGCCCTGACCGACAAAGGAGGTGACGAGCATGGCGGTGGCGTTGCTGCTCTGGACCATCGCGGTCACGACGATCCCCGAGATGAATGCCAGCCAGCGCCTGGACATATTCTGGCCAATCACATGGCGCAGGTTGGAACCGTAGACCCGCAGGATGCCGGTTCGGACGATGTGCGTGCCCCAAATCAACAAGGCCACGGCAGATAACAAATTGAGCAGGGTGAGCATGCAGGCCCCCTGTGGTGGTAGCGCCCCAAAGGGGCAAGTTGACGGTGCCGCGCGACTTTCTACGTTGTGTACTTAAGCTGTAGTTGGCTAACGGTCTGCGCGCCAGCATCGCACAGCTAAAGAAGCGATTGAAACAAAACTGTCATAAAAACAGCTTGACGCAGATGTAAAAAAGGAGCCCGGAGGCCCCTTGGTTCATGTGGGAGCGAGCCTGCTCGCGAAGCGATGTGCCAGGCAACGTTGATGTTGGCTGACACCCCCTCTTCGCGAGCAGGCTCGCTCCCATAGGTGTTACTGACCCGGAACATCCTTGCGCAGTTTCACTGGATCCTGCTGCTTCTTCTTTTTCATCATCGCGATGCGCATCTTGATGTTGATCGTTTCCACCGCCAGCGAGAACGCCATGGCGAAGTAGACGTAGCCTTTTGGCAAGTGCACGTCGAAAGACTCGGCAATCAACACAGTGCCGACCAGCAACAGGAACGACAGCGCCAGCATTTTCAACGAAGGGTGCTTGTCGATGAACTCGCTGATGGTGCGCGAGGCGACCATCATCACCAGCACCGCAACGATGATCGCTGCAACCATGACCGGTACGTGGGAAACCATGCCCACCGCGGTGATCACGGAGTCCAGCGAGAACACGATGTCGATGATCGCAATCTGGATGATGGTGTAGAGGAAGTTGCCGCCCTTGCCCGAAGGTTCGTCGCCGCTTTCGTCTTCGCCTTCCAGTGCGTGGTACATCTCTTGGGAGCTCTTCCACAGCAGGAACAGACCACCGAAGAACAGGATCAGGTCACGCCCGGAAATACCCTGGCCGAACATTTCGAACAGGTCGGCGGTGAGACGCATGACCCAGGTGATCGACAGCAGCAACAGAATCCGCGTGATCATGGCCAGGGCGAGGCCGAAGATCCGGGTGCGCTGCTGCATGTGTTTGGGCATGCGGCTGACCAGGATCGAAATCATGATGATGTTATCGATACCCAGGACGATTTCCAGGGCGGTCAGGGTAAAGAAGGCAACCCAGATTTCAGGGTTGGTCAGCCATTCCATGTGTATTCCTTTGAGCAGTTGTTAAACCACGAAGGGCCCGGGCTTCAAACAGCGAAGCCTGGACCCGTCATGGTGAGTCTTGGGCTTATAGAGTGCTGAACAGCGGAAAAATCCCCATCAGCAATGCGGCGACCAGTATGCACAGGCAAACCAGCACTGCCCACTTCAGCGTAAAGCGCTGGTGATCACCAAATTCGATACCGGCCAGCGCCACCAACAGATACGTCGATGGTACCAGCGGGCTCAACAAGTGGACGGGCTGACCGACGATCGAGGCACGTGCCATTTCAACTGCGGTTATACCGTAGTGACTGGCCGCTTCGGCAAGTACCGGCAACACGCCGTAATAAAATGCATCGTTGGACATGAAGAAGGTGAACGGCATGCTCACCAGCGCCGTGATCACGGCCAGGTACGGGCCGAGGAAATCGGGGATCACCGCCAGCAGGCTTTTCGACATGGCGTCGACCATACCGGTGCCCGACAGGATGCCGGTGAAGATACCCGCGGCAAAGATCAGACCGACCACCGCCAGCACGCTACCGGAATGGGCCGCAATGCGATCCTTCTGCTGTTGCAGGCACGGGTAGTTGACGATCATCGCGATACTGAAAGCCACCATGAACAGCACGGGCAGCGGCAACAGACCAGCAATCAGGGTGCACATCAACGCCAGCGTGAGGGCGCCGTTGAACCAGATCAGCTTCGGACGACGGGCGTCAGGGAACTGGGAAACGCTGATTTCGCTGTGGTCGATTTCATCACCGACCAGGTGCAATTCGCCCAGACGAGCGCGCTCGCGTTTACCGTAGAAGTAGGCAATCGCCAGGATTGCGACCACGCCGGCCAACATCGCAGGAACCATCGGTACGAAGATATCGGACGGATCCACATGCAGCGCACTGGCCGCACGGGCGGTCGGGCCACCCCATGGGGTCATGTTCATGACGCCACCGGCGAGGATGATCAGGCCAGCCATGATCCGCGGGCTCATGCCGATGCGGCTGTAGAGCGGCAGCATGGCGGCCACGCAGATCATATAAGTGGTCGCGCCGTCACCATCGAGGGAAACGACGAGCGCCAATACGGCGGTGCCGACCGAAACTTTCAACGGGTCGCCTTTGACCAGTTTGAGGATCTTGCGCACAGCCGGGTCGAACAGGCCGGAGTCGATCATCAGGGCGAAGTAAAGAATGGCGAACATCAGCATCACACCGGTCGGTGCAAGCTTGGTGATGCCTTCGAGCATCATCGGACCGATCTTCGGCGCAAAACCGCCGAACAGGGCGAACACGATCGGGATGACGATCAGAGCGATCAGCGCGGACAGGCGCTTGGTCATGATCAGGAACATGAACGTGATGACCATGGCAAAGCCAAGGAAAGTCAGCATGGGAATACTCCAGGCATAGCGCGGCTAAGGAATGGGCGAACCGGGTGGGGTCAGCGCAGAACGGGAAGCACGAGAGATACGGGCGGAGTGACAGCGAAGCGGCGGGTAGTAAGGGACATCAGGATCACCATTGTTGTTGTTAAATGGACCGTGCGAGCAATCAAACACTCGCTTTGGCCAACCGGTCTGTTGCCGGCAGTGAGGCGATCCTAATCGCGGAAGCTTTCACCCAGCTTTCGCGGATAAAAGCATTGACCCGATGTGCAACCGGTCGTCGGACGGGTTTAAAGTCCCGGAATACGGGGCAGGAGGTAAAAAAAATGGACGGAATGCATACGGGCGGCTGCCACTGCGGACATCTGCGCTATCAATTCAACGCGCCGTTGCACGACATCGCCCATTGTCATTGTTCGATTTGCCGACGGGTCAGTGGCGGGATTGTGACCACCTGGATCACCGTGCCCGCGCCAGCGTTCGAATGGGTGAAGGGGATACCCGCGCAGTACGACTCTTCATCTACCTGCGTAAGGTATTTCTGTCCAAGTTGTGGGGCGCAGTTGGCGTTGGTGACTCGCCTCAGCCCCGAAAGCATCGACGTGACCATCGCCACCCTCGATCATCCCGAACAGGCCCCAGCCGAACGACACATCTGGACTGACAGCCGCCTCCCCTGGCTGCACCTGGACGAGCAATTGCCCGGTGAGCCGGAAGAAACACTCTGATCAAAAAACAGACAGATTCAGCGGTCGAATCGCGCCCATCCAGATCGCATGCTCGGTGTGGTCAAGCAGATCGTCGCCGGTGTCCGGGTGCAGGAACACCACCAATCCTTGGCGATTGAGCGCCAACCACGGCAGCACGTCGCCAATGTGTTGCGGCTCGAAGGCCAATTGGCAGCTCCAGTCCGGGTGCGGCCCCACCGGGCGCTCATGCACGCGCCCCATCTTCAACGGGAATAATTGCGCCGCCTGCTCACACAAAGACCGTGCCTGGTCGATCGTGCTGGCGTCGAAATAGACATGGGCGTGGTAGCCGGTGATCTGCTGCATGTGAACCTCTCGAAAAACCGGTAGAACCCTCACCGTTTCCTACAGGTCACACGCCATATAGGTAGGAAACAAGGAACTCAGCGATGAAAAACGCCGAAACCCCCGTGGTGAAAGTGGTGCTCTATGGTGCCATGAGTAGCCTGGGCAGTGCGCTGATGGCTGAAATGCTGCGGCGTCAACATGAAGTGATCGCAATTCTCGATGACCTGACGGCGCTCGCACCGCGCCCGGGATTGCGGACCAAGACCGGTGATTTGTTCGACGCCAAACGGGTCAAGCAGAGCGTCGCCGGGTGTTCGGCGGTGATCTGTCTGCTGGATGCACCCGGGTTGCCGATGAACAGCGAGCACGTGGAAAAAGCCATCGTGCCCGGCCCGGTCGAGCAAGTGCTGGCGGTGGATGCTCTGATTGATGGCATGCAGGCCTCAGGGATTGTCCGGCTGTTTCTGGTCGGAGATTTCGAGGTCCTGGACGATCCGGAGATTGAAGATCAACTGCAACGCCATGCCGCCGAAGAAATCCGCGAGGCCCTGCAAAGCAGCCTCTTGCACTGGACAATGGTGAATGCGCCACGCGCTACGCCGGGGCTGACCATCGAACACTTCAGCCAGGTCAGCAGCAGCCTTGAGCCGGGTCTGGCCCAACCGATTGAACGGTTGAGTCGGGTGGCGGTGGGAATTGCCGATGAATTACAGTTGAACCTGCATGTCGGCGAACACGTGACCTTCGTCGCGACCGACGCTAGATAGCAATAGACGGCAGCGACAGGCCGTTCAGCGATTGTGCGCTGCTGGCCTGCTCGGCCATCAACCAGTCCACAAACTGTTGAATCAATGCTCCGCGCCGTTTGCGTTGGGGCAAGACCACGTAATAACCCAGCCTGGAAATCACCGTGTCCGCGATCGGCCGGCACAACAAACCTTGTGCCAGCAAGTTATCCACAAGGTGGCGCCATCCAATCGCCACGCCTTGGCCACCAATCGCCGCTTGAATCAGCAGCGTGTAATTGTCGAAGCGCAATTGCCCCGGCGCGGGCGCGGAAGTAATCCCCAGTTCGCGAAATACACCGCTCCAGTCAAACCAGTTGCTGCTGTTTTCACCTCGCAGGTGTAGCAGCGGAAATTCCAGCAATGCCTGGGCCGGCATGGGCAGCGGACGATCCTTCAATAGCAGTGGACTGCAAACCGGAAACACTTCTTCGCTGAACAGCCAATGGCTCTCGCCCTGTTTGAAGCGGCCATCGCCGAACAATATCGCTACATCGATATCGGTGCGCAGCATGTTGAGGCTGCGTTCGCTGGTGACCAGGCTCACATCAACCTGAGGGTTGGCGGCATGAAAGCGGTGCAGGCGTGGCATCAGCCAATACGCGGCGAAGGCGAAGTCGGTAGCGACCTGCAGCACTTCATGCTGATGTTGTGCACTGATTGCGCTTAATCCTGCGTCGATATTCTGCAAACCTAGTTGAACTTGCTCGAAAAGAATCGTTCCGGCCTCGGTCAGTTCGATACCGCGATAGATGCGATCGAACAACCGTGTGTCGAGCTGCTCTTCCAGCCGCTTGATCTGCTGACTGATCGCCGGCTGCGTCGTGCCGAGCTCCACGGCGGCGGCAGTGAAGCTGCGCTGACGGGCCGCCACTTCGAAGGCACGCAGCAAATCCAGAGACAAATCACCAAGGGCGTCATACATAAGCTGTGCTTATCCTAGTCATTGCTTGGCATGGGCTTTACCACAAAGTGTATGGGCTACATGCTCGATCGCAGCACTCTCGCATAAATATTCACTATGGAATGCCGCGATCACATGAAGCGCAAAAATATTCTTTTCATCATGGCCGATCAAATGGCCGCGCCAATGTTGCCGTTTTACGGCCCTTCGCCCATCAAATTGCCTAATCTGAGCCGCCTCGCCGCCGAAGGCGTGGTGTTCGATGCTGCTTATTGCAATAGCCCATTGTGCGCACCATCGCGATTTACCTTGGTCAGCGGTCAGTTGCCGAGCAAGATCGGCGCCTACGACAACGCGGCCGATTTTCCCGCCGATGTACCGACTTATGCCCACTACCTACGACGACTCGGCTACCGCACCGCGCTGTCAGGCAAGATGCATTTCTGTGGTCCTGATCAGCTCCACGGCTATGAAGAACGCCTGACCAGCGATATTTACCCGGCCGACTACGGCTGGTCAGTGAACTGGGATGAGCCAGACGTGCGTCCAACTTGGTATCACAATATGTCGTCAGTGCTGCAAGCCGGGCCGTGCGTACGTACCAATCAGCTGGATTTCGACGAAGAGGTTGTATTCAAGGCCCAGCAATACCTGTTCGACCACATCCGTGAGGATGGCGATCAGCCGTTCTGCCTGACCGTTTCGATGACTCACCCACACGACCCGTACACAATTCCCAAAGCTTTCTGGGATATGTATGACGACGCCGACATCCCGATGCCCGAAACCCCGGACCAGTCCGAACTTGATCCGCACGCTCAACGTTTGCTCAAGGTTTATGACTTGTGGGACAAACCGCTGCCTGTGGATAAGATTCGCGATGCTCGCCGTGCTTACTTCGGTGCATGCAGCTATATCGACAGTAACGTCGGCAAACTCCTGCAAACACTCGAGGAAACCGGGCTGATCGACGACACCATTATTGTGTTCTCCGGCGATCACGGCGACATGCTTGGCGAGCGTGGGCTCTGGTACAAAATGCATTGGTACGAAATGGCCGCGCGAGTCCCGCTGTTGATAAGTGCGCCAGGACAGTTCGGCGCCGGTCGGGTCAGTGCGGCTGTGTCTACCGCCGACCTGCTGCCGACTTTTGTGGAACTGGCCGGAGGTTCCCTGGAACCGGGCTTGCCGCTGGACGGTCGCTCGCTGGTGTCGCATCTGCAAGGGCAGGGCGGTCATGACGAAGTTTTCGGCGAGTACATGGCCGAAGGCACCATCAGCCCGCTGATGATGATTCGCCGCGGCGCCTACAAATTCATCTACAGCGAAGACGACCCTTGCCTACTCTTCGATGTACACAACGACCCGCGCGAGCAGGAAGAACTCAGCCAGTCGCCACAACATCAGCAACTGTTCGAGGAATTTCTGAGCGAAGCACGGGCCAAATGGGATATCCCGGCCATTCACCAACAGGTGCTCGCGAGCCAGCGCCGCCGGCGATTCGTCGCCGACGCACTGACTCTCGGCAAGCTGAAGAGCTGGGATCACCAGCCGCTGGTGGACGCCAGTCAGCAGTACATGCGCAACCACATCGACCTCGACGATCTGGAGCGCAAAGCACGTTATCCACAACCCTGCCAAAACCAATAATGTTAAGGGGAATGCCATGCGTAAGTTATCCACAGTACTGACGGTCGGGGTGCTAGCCCTGGGCAGTGCATCGGCGTATGCCGATCAGAGTTGCGAGACGGTGAAAATGGCCGACCCAGGCTGGAGTGACATCGCCGCGACCAACGCCATCACCGGGTTTCTGCTGGACGGCATGGGCTACAAGGCCAAAGTGGACACCTTGGCGGTGCCGATTACCTTTGGCGGGCTCAAGGATGGTCAGGTAGATGTGTTTTTGGGTAACTGGATGCCGGCGCAGCAGGGCTTCTATGACAAGTTCGTGGCCACTGGCGATGTCACTCAACTGGCGAAGAACCTCGACGGCACCGAATTCACCCTGGCGGTCCCGGACTACGTCTGGGACGCGGGTGTGCGTAACTTTTCCGACCTGAATAAATTCGCCGACAAGTTCGACAAAAAGATCTACGGCATCGGCTCCGGCGCTCCTGCAAACATTTCCTTGCAGGAAATCATCAAGAAGAATGACTTCGAGATGGGTCAGTGGAAACTGGTCGAGTCCAGCGAACAGGCGATGCTGGCCGAAGTGTCTCGCGCGGTGAAGAAGCAGAAATTTGTCACTTTCCTCGGCTGGACTCCGCACCCGATGAACGTTCAGCTGAAGATGCATTACCTGAAGGGCGGCGAGAAGTATTTCGGCGATACCGGCAGCGTTTATACACTCACCCGCAAAGGTTATGCACAGGCCTGCCCGAACGTTGGCAAGCTGCTCACCAACCTCAGTTTTACCCAGGAGATGGAGAACAGCATCATGGCTGAGGTGGTGAACAAGAAAGTCAGCAATGCTGACGCGGCCAAGGCGTGGATCAAGGCCAATCCGGCGGTGCTGGATAAATGGCTGGATGGCGTGAAGACAGTGGATGGGAAAGATGCGCTGACGGCGGTCAAAGCCAAGCTCTAACGCTCGCCGCTGATCGTTTTGATCGTTCCCACGCTCCGTGTGGGAACGATCTTTGGCCGGTCCTGCTACCCTTGCGCAAAATCCCACCCGAGAGGACCCATGGCCTTCCCCAGCCGCCATTCACTCTTTCCCTTCCTCAGCTGGTTGCCCCGGCAGACGCGCGCCAGTGTCGGTCGTGACCTTATCGTCGGTCTGAGCGGTGCAATTCTCGCGTTACCGCAATCCATTGCCTACGCCTTGATCGCCGGTCTCCCACCGGAATACGGCTTGTACGCTGCGATTATTCCGGTGTTGATCGCCTGCCTCTGGGGTTCGTCGTGGCACCTGATCTGCGGTCCGACCGCGGCCATTTCCATTGTCCTGTACGCCAGCGTCAGTCCTCTGGCGGTCCCCGCGTCGCAGGACTACATCACGCTGATCCTGCTTCTGACACTACTCGCCGGCATTTTCCAATGGCTGCTCGGTCTGCTGCGTTTTGGCGCGTTGGTGAATTTCGTTTCTCACTCGGTGGTGCTGGGCTTCACCCTCGGCGCAGCGGTGGTAATTGCCATCGGCCAACTGCCAAACCTGCTGGGGCTGGACTTGCCCTATCAGGCAACGGCGCTGAACAGCTTGATGATGCTCTTGAGTCATCTCGGCACAGTGGACAAACCTTCACTGGTGCTGGGCCTGGCGACGGTCGTGGTGGGCGTGATCCTCAAATTGCTACTGCCACGCTGGCCAACGCTATTGATCACCTTAGTGCTGAGCGGACTGCTGGTGTGGTTCTGGCCGTCAATGTTCGGCCATGTGAAGTTGGTCAGCGCGTTTGTCGGGCGCCTGCCGCCCTTCAGTCCGCTGCCGCTGGACGTGGATCTGATCCTGCGTTTGCTGCCCAGCGCAGTGGCGGTAGGCATGCTTGGGCTGGTGACGAGTCTGTCGATTGCCCGTTCCTTGTCGGCGCGCTCGCAACAATTGCTTGATGCAAACCAGGAAGTCCGCGCCCAGGGTTTATCGAATATTGTCGGTGCGTTTTTTTCCGGCTCACTGTCGGCCGGTTCTTTCACCCGCTCCGGTCTTAGCTACGAAGCGGGTGCCTGCTCGCCTCTGGCCGGCGTTTTCTCGGCGTTATGGGTGGCACTGTTCGCCATTTTTGGCGCGACATTGATCGCGCACATTCCCATCCCGGCCATGGCCGGCAGCATTCTGTTGATCGCCTGGGGATTGGTGGATCATCGCGGCATTCGTGCGTTATTACGGGTCAGCCGCGCCGAGTTCCTGGTCATGGCGCTGACCTGCGTCGCCACACTGTTGCTGGAATTGCAGACGGCGATCTATGCCGGCGTGCTGGCTTCCCTGTTCTTCTACCTCAAACGCACCTCGCAACCGCGAGTGCAGCATTGGCGCGAAGGGGAGGAGGATATTCTGCGGGTCGGTGGTTCGATCTTTTTCGGCGCCAGCCATTATTTGCAAGTACGTCTGCAACGCATGCATGGCGCGCGCGTGGTGATCGAGGCGCAACAGATCAACTTCATCGACTATTCGGGTGTGGAGATGCTGCACCAGGAAGCACGACGGCTACTGCGCCAGGATCGCAGCCTGACCCTGCGGCGGGCGCGGCCACAGGTGGTGGAGGAGTTGCGCAAGCTGGAAGGCGCGGAGAAATGTCCGATCCGGTTTGAGGATTAGTCCGAAATCGGTGTCGCTGCCATTCGCGAGCAAACCCGCTCCCACACTGGATTTTCGTCGTTCACAAAATCTGTGTTCACTGAGGATCTACTGTGGGAGCGGGCTTGCCCGCGATGCTTTTAAAGGGCCAACTGCCGACGCAGCTCGGCAAGTACCGGCGCCGTATCCGGTCGCACACCACGCCAAAGATAGAAGGCCTCGGCCGCCTGCTCGGCCAGCATCCCCAAACCGTCCATCGATACCGCTGCACCGTGTTCACTGGCCCAGCGGCAGAATGAGGTCGGTTCCTTGCCATACATCATGTCGTAGCAAACCGTCTTGCCCGGCTCGATCAAGCTGCTGGCAATCGGCGGTATATGGCCTGACAAACTGGCGGACGTGGCGTTGATGATCAGGTCCACAGACTCCTGCAGCCAGTCAAAACCGCTGGCCGACACCGGCCCCAGATCAGCGAACAACTCCGCCAGCAGTTCGGCTTTTTCCAGCGTACGGTTGGCGATAATGACCGACGCCGGTTGCTCGGCCAGCAAGGGTTCCAGCGCACCGCGCACCGCGCCGCCGGCACCGAGCAGCAGGATGCGTTTGCCCTTGAGGCTGAAACCGGCGTTCACCGTGAGGTCCCGCACCAGCCCGGCACCATCGGTGTTGTCGCCCAGCAAACTGCCGTCGGCCAGTTTGCTCAGCGTGTTCACTGCACCGGCCCGCTGGGCCCGCGCCGTCAGACTGTTCGCCAGGCGGTAGGCCTCTTCCTTGAACGGTACTGTCACGTTCGCACCGCGACCTTCACGGAAAAACGCCCGCGCAAAGTCGGAAAAATCGTCGAGCGGCGCCAGCGAAGTGCTGTAGTCCAATTGCTGAGCAGTCTGCTCGGCGAACAAACGATGGATCAGCGGCGATTTGCTGTGGCCGATCGGGTTACCGAATACGACGTAACGGTCCATCAGAACTCCTCGTTCAGGCCTTGGCCAACCAATCGCGGTCTTGCAGGAAATACTCGGTCAGGCGCGCTTCTTCACTGCCGGGCTCGGCTTTCCAGTCGTATCCCCAGCGTACTTGCGGCGGCAGGGACATGAGGATCGACTCGGTACGTCCGCCCGATTGCAGGCCGAACAGCGTGCCGCGGTCGTAGACCAGATTGAATTCAACGTAGCGGCCACGGCGGAATTCCTGGAACTCACGCTGCTTGGCGGTGAACGCAGTATTTTTGCGACGCTGCACAATCGGCAGATACGCTTCGATAAACGCATCCCCGATGGCGCGCATGAAAGCGAAGCTAGTGTCGAAGTCCCACTCGTTCAAGTCATCGAAAAACAGACCGCCGATGCCCCGTGGTTCGTGGCGATGCTTGATGTGGAAGTAGCTGTCGCACCAGGCTTTGTAGCGCGAGTAGACATCCGGGCCAAACGGCGCGCAGGCCTGCTCGGCGATCCGGTGCCAGTGCACGCAATCCTCGACGTTGCCGTAGTAAGGGGTCAGGTCGAAGCCGCCGCCGAACCACCAGACCGGTTCTTCACCTTCTTTTTCAGCGATGAAAAATCGCACGTTGGCGTGGGAAGTCGGCACATGCGGATTGTGCGGGTGAATCACCAGCGACACGCCCAAGGCTTCGAAACCACGCCCGGCCAGTTCCGGCCGATGCGCGCTGGCGGACGGTGGGAGTCCGCTGCCAAAGACGTGGGAAAAGTTGACGCCGCCCTTTTCGATCACCAAGCCGTTTTCGATCACCCGGGTGCGACCGCCACCGCCGGCAGGCCGGGTCCAGGCGTCTTCGACGAACTGCGTGCCGCCGTCTTCAGCTTCGAGGGCCGCGCAAATGCGGTCTTGCAGGTCGAGCAGGTAGGCTTTTACGGCCTCGGTGCGGGTTGTCATGTCATCACCTTGAATCGGGCAAAGCTACGCGGCGCTCCCTTGGAGCAGGGGCCGGCGCAAATGGGCGCGTAGCATAACATCGCAGGTCGACCCTTCGCAGTTGACGAAGGTCAAGCTTAGGAGTTCGATAGGGAGCTTCGCAAACGAACCAAGGAGTAGGCAGATGGCTAAGCGTATCCAGTTCCGTGCCCATGGCGGCCCCGAAGTACTCGAATATGCGGATTACCAACCCGCCGAACCGGGCCCGCAGCAGGTGCGCGTGGCCAACAAGGCCATCGGCCTGAACTTCATCGACACCTATTACCGAAGCGGCCTTTATCCACTCCCGGCCCTGCCATCGGGTCTGGGCTCAGAAGGCGCGGGGGTGGTCGAGGCGGTGGGCAGCGAAGTCACCCGGTTCAAGGTTGGCGATCGCGTGGCTTATGGCAGCGGTCCGTTGGGCGCCTACAGCGACGTCCACGTATTGCCGGAGGCTAATCTGGTGCATTTGCCGGACGCCATCAGTTTCGAACAGGCTGCCGGTGTGATGCTCAAAGGCCTGACCGTGCAGTACCTGCTGCGTCAGACTTATGAACTCAAGGGTGGTGAAACCATTCTGTTCCACGCCGCAGCCGGTGGTGTCGGCTCCCTGGCCTGCCAATGGGCCAAGGCCTTGGGTGTAAAGCTGATCGGCACGGTCAGTTCCCCCGAGAAAGCCGCACTGGCCAAGGCTAACGGCGCTTGGGCAACCATCGATTACAGCCATGAAAATGTCGCACAACGCGTACTGGAATTGACTGACGGCAAAAAAGTCCCGGTGGTGTACGACGGCGTCGGCAAGGACACCTGGGTGACTTCGCTCGATAGCGTTTCGCCACGCGGGTTGGTCGTGAGTTTCGGCAATGCGTCCGGCGCAGTGGATGGCGTGAACCTGGGGATTCTTTCGGCGAAGGGTTCGCTGTATGTGACCCGGCCGACGCTCGCGACCTACGCCAACAACGCCGAAAACCTGCAGCGCATGGCGGATGAACTCTTCGAAATGATCATCAGCGGCAAGCTGAAGGTGGACATCAGCCAGAAATATCCATTGGCCGAAGCGGCGAAGGCGCAGACTGAGTTGTCGGCGCGGCGTACGACTGGCTCGACGATTCTGTTGCCCTGAACACTGATCGTTCCCACGCTCTGCGTGGGAACGATCTTGTGCTAGTCCGGGCGCAAAACCTTGCCGGTCGCCAGATCGCGAATCACGCTGGGGTTCTTGCGCCCACCGAGGTTACCGCCCAACACCATATCGACCTGCCCACGGAAATACTGCTCGACACGAATCCGCGTCCGCGCCGCCGGCCTGCCCTGAGGGTTGGCGGAAGTCGACACCAACGGCCCCACCAACGCACACAAATCCCGCACCTGCGGATGATCGCTGACCCGCAATGCCACCGTTTCATGCACACCGGTAATCCACTGCGGCAACATATTCTGATGCGGCACCAGCCAGGTGTTCGGTCCTGGCCAGGTGCTGGCCATGCGATCCATCCACAATTCCGGGAAGTCTTCGAAGAGGAAGTCGAACTGGCGAATGTTGTCGGCCACCAGGATCAACCCTTTTTCCACCGACCGCCCCTTGATCGCCAGCAGACGATAGACCGCCTCTTCGTCCCACGGATCGCAACCCAGGCCCCAGACCGCTTCGGTTGGGTAGGCAATCACCGCGCCTGCGCGAATGGCTCGTGCGGCTTGTTGCACACGCCAACTGTTGACCATGAAAAAACTCTCCGGAATAAGGCTCTGCGCAGTTTACCGATCTTCCTTATAAAACCTAGCTCACCCGTGCAAACCAGCGCCCGCTTTCGCAGACCGCCCGGCCTTCCATTTCCAGTTCAGTCAACGCTGCCAGCACTTTCGGCAAGGTCCAGCCGCTGCCTTGTGCCAAAGCCTCACTGGTATGCGGTGCCGCGTGAAGCAACATGAGCAAAGGATGAGACACCGCAATTGACGACGCCTCTGTGGATAACGGCAACTGTTGCCAGCCGCGCAAGGCTTCGAGGATGTGTTCGATGGTTTCCACCAGCACCGCGCCATCGCGGATCAACTGATGGCAACCGCGCGCGCCGGGATGATGGATCGATCCCGGGATCGCATACACCTCGCGACCTTGCTCCGCCGCCAGTCTCGCGGTGATCAATGAACCGCTGGCGACGCTGGCCTCAACCACCAGCACGCCGAGGGATAAACCGCTGATGATTCGATTGCGCCGGGGGAAGTTGCTGGCGCTCGGGCCGGCGTCCAGCGGGAACTCCGAAAGCACCGCGCTGCCCGAGGCGATCATGGCGTCCGCCAGCCGACGGTTGCGCTGTGGATAAAACTTTTCAAGGCCCGTGCCAAGTACCCCTACCGTTCGCCCGCCAACGTCCAGCGCTGCCTGGTGCGCAGCGGCATCAATGCCCAGGGCCAGACCGCTGGTAATGACAAAACCGGCGCCGGCCAAACTTCGCGAAAATGCGGCGGCGGTGTCCATACCCGGCCGTGAAGCGCGACGGCTGCCAACCATCGCCAGCTGCGGTTTTTCCAGGATGCCTGGATCGCCCGCAACGAATAAAAGCGGCGGCGCATCACTGATTTCCGCCAGCAGCGCTGGGTACTCAGGCTGGTCCCACATCAGCAAATGCTGACCCGGACGCTCTAACCAGGCCAATGCGTGGCTCGCGCCGTCACGGATTTCATTGGAGCGCCTGGCCTCCGCACAAGCAAATGGCAGACCCAGCGAACGCCAGGCGCTGGCGGGGGCGCTGATGGCTTTGGACGCCGAACCGAAGGCCTCAAGCAATTTCTTGAATCGCGCAGGGCCGAGATCCGGCAAGCGATGCAGACGTAAACGAGCTTCCAGTTCCGCAGGGGAAACCGGTGTGACGGTAGACAGCGACATGGATCATCCTTGATCGTTATGAGCCCCGTTCAAACGGGAATAAGCTGTGGATAACTCTGTTGGTAACTTGTGGAGCAGGCTTACGGATTTCGCACCTTGTCCATCACCGCCAAGGAGCGCGATGCGTTGAGCACCAGCCCGTAGCTGAGCTTGTCGTAGGTACGAAACACCATCAGTAAACCGGCGCGTTCATCAGGGATTTTCAACGGCTGGCCAGTGATTCGATCACGCACGGTTTCGCCGGTTTTCATCACCACCAACACGTTGCCTTCGACCAGACCATCACGTTGGCCCTTGTTCAGGGTGACCACATCCAGCGCGCCAATCTGGGTAACCCCGCGTGGCACATCGATGATCAAGCCGTCGATCTCGCTCTTCGGTGCGCTGGGCATGAAGGTCGAGTTGATCGATCGCTCTTCGCCACTGAACAGCCGATCGCCGAGTCGCACTTCCTGAGTCGTGCGTTGCAGGGCCAACGTAGCGACGTCACCTTCGGTGGCAACAATCTCGCCGCCGCCAATGTCGTCGGCATTGATCCCCAAAAACTCCTTGCTCTGCGGATCGGTGTAGACCTTGCCCTGACGGAAGATGCCGTAGACCGGCTGAGCCGGGTCGAAGTGGCCACGAGCGAAGATGCGATCCCCCGTGCCGCTGAGCACTCTTTCGGCATCACCGGCGACGATGTAAGGCGCCTTGTCGAAATCCTCAACCTTGTCGACGATGCGATTGCTCAGCAAAAAGCTGTTGATCGCTTGCAGCGGAATGCTTGGGATCGCATCGGCAACCGGCGAACTGCGCACCCGTGGCGAAAGCTTGATGGTGCCCCTGGAAGCCCCGCGATTGAGGGTCAGACGCGGCTGGCCATTGACGTAGACCAGCGACAGCAAGTCGCCGGGATAGATGAGATTGGGGTTTTCGATCTGTGGATTGGCCTGCCATAGCTCCGGCCATTTCCACGGCTCACGGAGGAATTTTCTCGATATGTCCCAGAGTGTGTCGCCCGTTACCACGGTGTATTGCTGTGGAAAACCTTCCTTGAGTTGCACTTGCCCGTGCGCAAAACCGGCCGAGGCCAGAAGGAGCAAGGCGAGTAGTGATTTCCTCATGCGGTGAATCCCTTTATTATGTGCATTCGCGTAGAACGCCAGAGCCCCCGTGGCTCGCTCCCCCATTTGTTTATGAAGAAAAGGGAGCTACGTTTTACAACGGTAGCCTGCATCTTCGGACACGTCAGGCCATCGACCCGACTTTACCTCACACGTGCAGCAAATAAGCTTATGGCCATTTTAGACATCCTCGAATTTCCCGACTCGCGCCTGCGCACTATCGCCAAACCTGTGGCCGTAGTGGACGACGAAGTGCGTCAGTTGGTCGATGACATGTTTGAAACAATGTATGAAGCGCCAGGCATCGGCCTCGCCGCGACCCAGGTCAACGTGCACAAACGTATCGTCGTGATGGACCTCTCCGAAGACCGCAGCGAACCACGGGTGTTCATCAACCCCGAGTTCGAAACCCTGACCGACGAGATGGAGCAGTATCAGGAAGGCTGCCTCTCTGTGCCGGGCTTCTACGAAAACGTCGATCGCCCGCAGAAGGTCAAAATCAAGGCCCTGGACCGCGACGGCCAGCCTTACGAACTGATCGCCGAAGGCCTGCTCGCGGTGTGCATCCAGCATGAATGCGACCACCTGAACGGCAAATTGTTCGTCGACTACCTGTCTAATCTAAAACGCGACCGAATCAAGAAGAAACTGGAAAAGCTCCATCGCCAGAACGCTTGATGCCCTCCTTTCAAAGGCTTGCTGCGGCAAGCCTTTTTCTTTTCAGAGATTGCTCCCATGACTGAGCCACTGCGCATCGTCTTTGCCGGCACCCCGGAATTCGCCGCCGAACACCTCAAGGCCCTGCTCGACAGCCCTTACGAGATCGTCGCGGTCTACACCCAACCGGACCGTCCGGCGGGTCGCGGGCAAAAGTTGATGCCAAGTCCGGTCAAGCAGTTGGCGCTGGAAAACAACATCCCGGTGTTGCAACCGCCGACGCTGCGCAACGAAGACGCCCAGGCTGAACTGGCCGCGCTAAAGCCGGATTTGCTGGTGGTGGTCGCCTACGGTCTGATCCTGCCGCAAGTGGTGCTGGATATTCCGCGCCTGGGTTGCATCAACAGCCACGCCTCCTTGCTGCCACGCTGGCGCGGTGCGGCGCCGATCCAGCGCGCCGTCGAAGCGGGCGACAGCGAAAGCGGCGTGACCGTCATGCGCATGGAACTGGGCCTCGACACTGGACCAATGCTGCTGAAAGTCACCACGCCGATCACCGCTGAAGACACCGGCGGCAGCCTCCACGACCGTCTGGCGCAAATGGGTCCGCCAGCGGTGATTCAGGCGATTACCGGCCTCGCTACGGGCACGCTGGAAGGCGAAGTGCAGGACGACAGCCTCGCCACTTATGCTCACAAATTGAACAAGGACGAAGCGCGTATCGACTGGAGCCGCCCGGCGGTTGAACTGGAACGTCTGGTTCGCGCCTTCAACCCGTGGCCGATTACCCACAGCACGCTGAACGGTGAAGCGCTGAAAGTGCTCGCCGCGAGCATCGCTGAAGAGCAGGGCAATCCGGGTGAAATCCTCAGCGCCAGCAAGGAGGGTTTGATCGTCGCCTGCGGTGAGCAAGCCCTGTGTCTGACCCGTCTGCAATTGCCCGGCGGCAAGGCGCTGAACTTCAGCGACTTGTTCAACAGCCGTCGTGAGAAATTCGCCGTCGGCACCGTCCTAGGTCAAACGGCGGACGCTCAATGAATCCACGTCTGGCCGCCGCCAAGGCACTGGCTGCTGTTCTTAACGGAAAAGCCTCACTCAACAGCTCTCTTCCGACACAAATGGACAAAGTCGAAGACCGCGATCGCGGCTTCACTCAGGACCTGGCGTTCGGCACCGCTCGCTGGCAACCGCGTCTGTCGGCGCTGGCGGCCAAGCTGCTGCAAAAACCATTCAAGGCTGCGGACGCCGATGTCGAGGCGTTGCTGCTGGTGGGTCTCTATCAATTGCTCTATACCCGCGTCCCGGCCCACGCCGCCATCGGTGAAACCGTCGGTTGCGCCGACAAACTGAAAAAGCCCTGGGCCAAAGCCTTGCTCAACGCCGTGTTGCGCCGCGCCCAGCGTGAAAGCGAAGCGCTGCTGGCGGAGCTGGAACACGACCCGGTGGTGCGCACTGCCCATCCACGCTGGCTGCAAAAATCCCTGAAAGCGTTCTGGCCTGAGCAGTGGGAAGCCATTTGCGCAGCGAACAACGCGCATCCGCCGATGATTTTGCGGGTCAACCGTCGTCATCACAGCCGCGATGCTTATCTCGGGTTGCTGACCGACGCCGGCATCGCCGCCACGCCGTGTGTTTACAGTCAGGACGGCATCATTCTCCAAGCCGCTGCCGACGTGCGCAGCTTGCCGGGTTTCGCCGAAGGCTGGATCAGCGTGCAGGACGAAGCCGCGCAACTGGCCGCCGATCTGCTGGACCTGGCGCCGGGCCAACGGGTGCTGGACGCCTGCTGCGCACCGGGCGGCAAGACCTGCCACATCCTTGAAACCGAGCCTGAATTGGCTGGCGTCGTGGCGGTGGATCTGGAAGCCAAGCGTCTGGTGCGAGTGCGCGAGAACCTCGCACGCCTGGGCCTGAGCGCCGAACTGATCGCTGCCGACGGCCGCGACACAGCGACCTGGTGGGACGGCAAACCGTTCCAGCGCATCCTGCTGGACGCGCCGTGCTCGGCGACTGGCGTCATCCGCCGTCACCCGGACATCAAGTTGACTCGCCAACCCGACGACATCACCGCGCTGGCGGTGCTTCAGGGAGAGTTACTCGACGCCATGTGGATAACTCTGGAAGTCGGCGGCATCCTGCTTTACGCCACCTGCTCCACGCTGCCGACCGAGAACACCGAAGTCATTGAAGCCTTTCTCGCTCGTACACCGGGCGCCCGTGAACTGGACCTCGCAACGGTCGCCGGCATCAAACAGCCTCATGGCCGTCAACTGCTGGCCCAGGACGGCGGCCACGACGGGTTCTACTACGCCAAGTTGATCAAGATCGCCGCCGCACGCGGTTAATGGGTTTTAAGGAGTGACTGGATGAAAATCATCATCCTCGGCGCAGGGCAGGTCGGCGGTTCGCTGGCGGAACACCTGGCCAGCGAGGCCAATGACATCACCGTGGTCGACACCGACGGCGAACGCCTGCGCGACCTCGGCGATCGGCTGGATATCCGCACGATACAGGGCCGCGGCTCGCTCCCGACCGTGCTGCGTCAGGCCGGTGCGGACGACGCCGACATGCTGGTGGCAGTCACCAGCAGTGACGAAACCAACATGGTTGCCTGCCAGGTCGCCCACACCCTGTTTCATACGCCGACCAAGATCGCCCGGGTCCGCGAAGCCGCGTACCTGACCCGCACCGACCTGTTCGACAACGAAGCAATTCCGGTGGACGTGCTGATCAGCCCGGAGCAAGTGGTCACCAATTACATCAAGCGCCTGATCCAGCATCCGGGCGCCTTGCAGGTGATCGACTTCGCCGAAGGTAAAGCCCAATTGGTGGCGGTCAAGGCGTACTACGGCGGCCCGCTGGTGGGTCAGCAACTGCGCCAGTTGCGCGAACACATGCCGAATGTCGAAACCCGCGTCGCGGCGATTTTCCGGCGTGACCGACCGATTCTGCCGCAGGGCGATACGGTGATCGAGGCAGATGACGAAGTCTTTTTCATCGCCGCCAAGGCGAATATTCGCGCGGTGATGAGCGAAATGCGCCGCCTCGATGAGAGCTACAAGCGCATCGTCATCGCCGGTGGCGGGCAAATCGGCGAGCGTCTGGCCGAAGCCATCGAAAGCCGTTACCAAGTGAAGATCATTGAGATGAACCCGGCACGCTGCCGTCATCTCTCGGACACCCTCGACAGCACCGTGGTGTTGCAGGGCAGTGCTTCGGATCGGGATCTGCTAATGGAAGAGAACATCGCCGACGCCGACCTTTTCCTGGCCCTGACCAACGACGACGAAGCCAACATCATGTCGTCGCTGCTGGCCAAGCGCCTGGGCGCGAAGAAGGTGATGACGATCATCAACAACCCGGCTTACGTCGACCTGATCCAGGGCGGCGACATCGACATTGCCATCAGCCCGCAACTGGCGACCATCGGTACCTTGCTGGCCCACGTGCGTCGCGGCGATATCGTCAGTGTTCACTCTCTGCGCCGGGGGGCGGCGGAGGCCATCGAGGCGATTGCCCACGGCGATGCGAAATCGAGCAAAGTGATCGGTAAATCCATCGAGAACATCGGCTTGCCACCGGGCACCACCATCGGTGCGATCATTCGCGATGAAGAGGTGATCATCGCCCACGATGACACCGTGATCGCGGCGGGCGACCATGTGATTCTGTTCCTTGTGGATAAAAAGCATATTCGGGATGTGGAGAAGTTGTTCCATGTGGGACTCAGCTTCTTCTGATCCAGAAGCTGCGATGGCCGGTCTGGCCTCATCGTCGGAACGCCGCCCGGAGCAGGCTCACTCCCACAGTTGATTTTTTGCCGGACACAAGATCTGTATTCACTGAAGAACTACTGTGGGAGTGAGCCTGCTCGCGATGGCTATCTTGAAGCTGACACACCTCTAGAAGGAGTTCACCCAATGATCGAATCCCTGGAAAAAATGCTCGCCAAGGGTGTGGATAACTCATTGCTGCGCTTCGGGCTGGGCAAGGGTTATCTGGATCTTGGGGAAAACGCCAAGGCTGCCGAGCATTTCCAGCGCTGCGTCGAATTTGATCCGAAGTATTCAGCGGCCTGGAAGCTGTTGGGCAAGGCCCATCTGGCGCTGGCGGATTTTGCGGCCGCGCGTCAGGCCTGGGAACAGGGCCTGGAAGCCGCCCGCGCCCATGGCGACAAACAGGCAGAGAAGGAAATGACCGTGTTTCTGAAGAAGCTTGAGCGGCAGGCGCACTGATCAGAGGCAACTCAGGCCAAAGATCAAAAGATCGCAGCCTGCGGCAGCTCCTACGGAGTGCACGTCGCGTCTTTGTAGGAGCCTGCGATCTTTTGATTTTTACCGGGAATTATCCACAGCCAGCATCAGTACCAGCGCTCTTCACCCGGCGGACGCTTCTTGAAGCGCTTCATGCTCCACATGTACTGGCTCGGATACGCCCGCACATAGCGCTCGACCACCTGGCTCATGGCCGCGCAGGACGTTTCGGTATCGGTGCTGTACATGGCTTCTGGCGCGGCTTCGAGGATCACCTTGTAACCCGAACCGTCCGGCAGCCGCAGGGCATGCAGGAACACGCCGACCGCTTTGCCGCCCGCGAGCATGTTCGGTACGAATTTGCTGGTCAGGGCCTGAGTGGCGAAGAACGGCACAAAGATCCCGGCGGATTCGGACGGTTCCGGGTCAGCGGGAATGCCCACTGCACCACCTTTGCGCACTTCCTTGATAACGCTGAGGATGCCTTCCTTGGTGGAAGCGGCCACCCGGTTGCCCAATTGCACCCGCTGCTTGCGCAGCAAATCATCCACAGCTTTGAGCTTTGGCGGACGATAAAAGATGATCGGTTTGCACTGGTTGCAATAGAAGTGGTTCAACACCTCCCAGTTGCCCAAGTGACTGGTGATGCCGACGACACCTTTGCCGGAGGCGAGGGCGTCCTTCAATACGTCCAGACCTTCGACTTCGCGCACCAGATCGATCGAACGCTGAGCTGGCCAGATCCAGGCACAGGCGCTTTCAGTGAGGGACTTGCCGATGTCTTTCAGGCTCTGACCGACCAGGCGCTCCCGTTCAGCGGGGTCCATTTCCGGGAAGCACTTGGCGAGGTTGATCCGCACCACGTCGCGGGAACGGTTCGGGGTTTTCCACATGACCCAGCCAATGGCTGCGCCCACGGCTTGTACTGCCCGCCACGGAAGCAAGGCAAACAACCGCAGAGCGCCTACCAACAAGGCGCCTTTCAACTTATCCACAGGTCACTCCTGATCTTGTGCTGTGCGCGAGGCGGCTATTCTAACCGCCGTTCGCCAAGGTCGCGTAACGATCGCAATCTCGGGTGTGGTCCATGACCATGCCCGAGGCCTGCATCAGCGCGTAGCAAATGGTCGGACCGACGAAGGTGAATCCGGCTTTTTTCAGGCCTTTGCTCATTTCCACCGCGACCGGCGTAACCGCCGGCACTTCGGTGCGATTCTTGAAATGATTGATCTGCGGAACGCCTCCGACGAAGGACCACAGAAACCCCACCGGATCCTCCAGCGCCAGCCAGGCCTGAGCATTGCGCCGGGCCGCGTTGAGTTTCAGACGATTGCGGATAATCCCCGGATCGAGCATCAATTCATCGATTTCGGCGTCGCTCATTTGCGCCACGCGCTGTACGTCGAAGCCGAACATCACCTGACGATAGTGCTCACGTTTACGCAGCACGGTGATCCAAGAAAGGCCGGCCTGGAACCCTTCGAGCAAAAGCAACTCGAACAATCCCTGCGCATCGCGTAGCGGCGTGCCCCACTCCTGATCGTGATAAGCCATGTACAACGGATCTTCGGAACACCAAAAGCAGCGTGGCATAAGGCTCCAGGGGGCGTGCGCAGGACCGAATCGGGTATACTCCCGCTCTTTAAATCGCAGCCCAAGAAACAGGTGAATTTCGTGAGCCAGCCTACGCCAGCCGTGCGTACCTTCCAAGACTTGATCCTCGCCCTCCAGCAATACTGGGCCGAGCAAGGTTGTGTGGTACTTCAGCCCTACGATATGGAAGTAGGCGCCGGCACTTTCCACACCGCCACATTCCTGCGCGCCATTGGCCCGGAAACCTGGAACGCCGCTTATGTGCAGCCCAGTCGTCGCCCGACTGACGGCCGCTACGGCGAAAACCCGAACCGTCTGCAGCACTACTACCAGTTCCAGGTAGTCCTGAAGCCGAACCCGGACAACTTCCAGGAACTGTACCTGGGCTCCCTCAAGCACGTTGGCCTGGACCCGTTGGTCCACGACATTCGCTTCGTTGAAGACAACTGGGAATCGCCGACACTGGGCGCCTGGGGCCTGGGCTGGGAAGTCTGGCTCAACGGCATGGAAGTGACGCAGTTCACTTACTTCCAGCAAGCGGGCGGCATCGAATGCTACCCGGTGACCGGCGAGATCACTTACGGTCTTGAGCGTCTGGCCATGTACCTGCAAGGCGTTGACTCGGTCTACGACCTGGTTTGGGCTGACGGCCCGATGGGCAAAGTGACTTACGGCGACGTGTTCCACCAGAATGAAGTGGAGCAGTCGACCTACAACTTCGAACACGCCAACGTCGAGAAGCTGTTCGAACTGTTCGATTTCTACGAAAGCGAAGCCAAGCGCCTGATCGAACTCGACCAGCCGCTGCCATTGCCGAGCTACGAAATGGTGTTGAAGGCCTCCCACACGTTCAACCTGCTGGATGCGCGCCGGGCGATCTCGGTAACCGCGCGTCAGCAATACATTCTGCGAGTGCGCACCCTGGCGCGTTCCGTTGCGCAAGCCTACCTGCTGGCTCGCGCCAAGCTGGGCTTCCCGATGGCGACCCCGGACCTGCGTGATGAAGTGTTGGCTAAGCTGGAGGCTGCACAATGAGTGCTCTGGATTTTCTAGTTGAACTGGGCACCGAAGAACTGCCACCCAAAGCCCTGAACACCCTGGCTGACGCGTTCCTGGCCGGTATCGACAAGGGCCTGCAAGCCGCTGGCCTGAATTACGAGACCAAAACCGTCTACGCCGCACCGCGTCGTCTGGCCGTGTTGATCACCGATCTGGCCACTCAGCAGCCGGATCGCAGCATCAACCTCGACGGCCCGCCACGTCAGGCCGCGTTCGATGCCGAAGGCAACCCGACTCAAGCGGCACTGGGCTTCGCCAAGAAGTGCGGCGTCGACCTGAGCGAAATCGATCAGAGCGGCCCGAAACTGCGCTACAGCCAAAGCATCGCCGGCAAGCCGACCGCGAGCCTGTTGTCGACCATCGTCGAAGACTCCCTGAACGACCTGCCGATTCCCAAGCGCATGCGCTGGGGTGCTCGCAAGGAAGAATTCGTTCGCCCGACCCAGTGGCTGGTGATGCTGCTCGGCGACCAGGTCATCGATTGCACGATCCTCGCCCAGAAGTCTGGTCGTGATTCCCGTGGTCACCGCTTCCACCACCCGCAAAACGTGCGCATCACTTCGCCGGCCAACTACCTGACCGACTTGCGTGCTGCCTACGTACTGGCCGATGCCAACGAGCGTCGCGAACTGATCAGCAAGCGCGTCGAAGAGCTGGCGACGATGCAGGAAGGGACGGCGATCGTGCCGCCAGCGCTGCTCGACGAAGTGACCGCGCTGGTTGAATGGCCGGTGCCGCTGGTGTGCTCGTTCGAAGAGCGTTTCCTCAAGGTGCCGCAAGAAGCCCTGATCACCACCATGCAGGACAATCAGAAGTACTTCTGCCTGCTGGATGCCGACGGCAAGTTGCTGCCACGTTTCATTACCGTGGCCAACATCGAAAGCAAAGACCCGCAGCAGATCATCGCCGGTAACGAGAAAGTGGTTCGTCCACGCCTGACCGACGCCGAGTTCTTCTTCAAGCAAGACAAGAAGCAGAAACTCGAAGACTTCAACCTGCGCCTGCAAAACGTGGTGTTCCAGGAAAAACTCGGCAGCGTCTACGACAAGGCCGAGCGCGTTTCCAAACTCGCCGCATTCATCGCTCAACGCATTGGCGGTAACGCCGCGTGGGCTTCCCGTGCAGGCCTGCTGTCCAAGTGCGACCTGGCGACTGAGATGGTCGGGGAGTTCCCGGAGATGCAAGGCGTCGCCGGTTACTACTACGCCCTGAATGATGGCGAGCCGGAAGAAGTCGCACTGGCACTGAACGAGCAGTACATGCCGCGCGGTGCTGGCGCTGAACTGCCGACCACCCTGACCGGTGCGGCCGTGGCCATCGCTGACAAGCTCGACACGCTGGTCGGGATTTTCGGCATCGGCATGCTGCCGACCGGTAGCAAAGACCCGTATGCGCTGCGCCGTGCAGCGCTGGGCGTGTTGCGCATCCTGATCGACAAGAAGCTCGACCTCGACCTGAACGACGCCGTGGCTTTCGCCGTGAATGCGTTCGGTACCAAGGTCAAGGTTGCCGGCCTGAACGACTCGGTGCTGGAGTTCATCTTCGACCGTCTGCGTGCCCGTTACGAAGACGAAGGCGTGGATGTCGGGACTTACCTGTCGGTGCGTGCCCTGAAACCGGGTTCGGCGCTGGACTTCGACCAGCGCGTACAAGCGGTAGAGGCGTTCCGCAAATTGCCGGAAGCCGCTGCCCTGGCCGCTGTGAACAAACGCGTATCGAACTTGCTGAGCAAGGCCGAAGGCTCTATTCCTACGGTCGTTGAAGCCAAATACTTCGACAATGCCAACGAGTTCTCCCTGTACTCGGCGATCCAGCAGGCTGACCAGGCTGTGCAGCCGATGGCCGCTGCGCGTCAGTACAGCGAATCGCTGGCACGCCTGGCTGCCTTGCGCGAGCCGGTGGATGCGTTCTTCGAAGCGGTGATGGTCAACGCTGAAGATGCCAAGGTCCGCGCCAACCGTTACGCGCTGCTGGCGCGTTTGCGTGGCTTGTTCCTCGGCGTCGCCGACATTTCGCTGCTGGGTTGAGGGGCTGCTGTTGAAACTGCTGATTCTCGATCGGGACGGGGTGATCAATTACGACTCCGACGCTTACATCAAGTCGGTGGAGGAGTGGATTGCGCTCCCGGGCTCGATCGAAGCCATCGCGCAGTTGAGCAAGGCCGGCTGGACGGTAGCGGTGGCTACCAACCAGTCGGGCATCGCTCGCGGCTATTACGACATTGCCACCCTGGATGCCATGCACGAGCGCTTGCGCTCGCTCGTGGCGGAGCAGGGCGGTGAAGTCGGGCTGATCGTCTATTGCCCGCACGGGCCGGACGATGGCTGCGATTGCCGCAAGCCAAAACCCGGGATGTTGAAAACCATCGCCGCCCATTACAACGTATCGCTGACCAATGTTTGGTTTGTCGGCGATACCCTTGGTGACCTGGAAGCCGCCAAAGCCGTCGATTCTCAGCCAGTTTTAGTAAAGACCGGGAAAGGCGAAAAGACTTTGGGCAAAACCCTACCGGTGGGCACCTTGATTTTTGACGATCTGGCGGCGATCGCCGCAGAACTTATCCACAATTAGAGTGCTTCTGATATTCCTGGCCAAGGATTGATCGGGAGTGCGCTTTAAACAGGCGGGCAATGCCCGCAACGGTAAACGTTGCCATGTCGATAATGCAGGCCATCAGAACCTTCCTCTTTTACCTGCTACTGGGCACCACGTCTTTGCTCTGGTGCAGCCTGAGTTTTTTTATCGCGCCTTTTCTGCCCTTCAAGGCGCGTTATCGCTTCATCAATGTGTACTGGTGCCGCTGCGCCTTGTGGCTGAGCAAAGTCTTTCTGGGCATCAGTTATGAAATCAAAGGCGCCGAGAATGTGCCGGACCAACCCTGCGTGATTCAGTCGAACCACCAAAGTACCTGGGAGACTTTTTTTCTCTCCGCGTATTTCCAGCCCTTGAGCCAGGTGCTCAAGCGCGAGCTGCTCTACGTTCCGTTCTTCGGCTGGGCCATGGCCATGCTGCGGCCCATCGCGATTGACCGCGATAATCCGAAAGCCGCGCTCAAGCATGTGGCGAAGAAGGGCGATGAGCTGCTCAAAGATGGCGTCTGGGTGCTGATCTTTCCGGAAGGAACTCGCGTTCCCTACGGAACTATCGGCAAGTTCTCACGCGGTGGTACCGCGTTGGCGGTCAACGCCGCACTTCCAGTGCTGCCGATTGCGCACAATGCCGGCAAGTTTTGGCCGAAAACCGGTTGGGCGAAGAAGCAGGGCGTCATCACCGTGATCATCGGCGCGCCGATGTATGCCGAAGGGAGCGGGCCGCGAGCCGTTGCCGAACTGAACGACCGGGTTCAAGCCTGGAACGAGCAGATGCAACGGGAAATGGGGTCGCTTCCAGCCGCCCCGGCAGCCCCGACTTCGTCGGATCAAATGGCTGTCTGAGATTTTGTGGATAACCTGTGTACCGTTTTCCTGAAAAACGTCGGATTTAGTTTGTAGGTCTATGATTTTTATACATATTTCATAAATTCATAAAACACCGAAAAAGGTGCATAAGTTTTTCCGGACGCAAAAAAACCGGCTGATATAGCCGGTTTTTTTATGCCCGGGTTTGCTAGGTTTCAGGCTTCGCACGAAGGACCCGTGGGGGCTGCTTTCACAGAATCGCAGAAATAAAAAAGGCCAACGCTGAGCGTTGGCCTTTTTCGTTTGGCAGGTTCGCTGGTGTCGACGGGCAACATAAATGTCATCCGTCACGCTATAAAAATCAATGAGTTAAGAACGAATTGGGCAAGATTAATGACATGAACGCGTCAAACAAGATGTCATCTTCCGTCAAACGAGCGCAACTTATTGTCATTTTCCGCAAGCCAGAAAAACTGCGCGCTGACCGCACTACATCTCCGCTACGCCGCCCACTTAAAGAGAGTTCAATGCGCAACCCAGATTGACAAATTGGCAATTTCCCTAAGGTTACAGGGATTCCATTCAGCATGGAACAGGCATTTTTCGAGCCCGATTGCTAACTGGCTTTGTCGTCCACACCAGTCTTTTAAAAGCAACGCAATTGAGCCGGAGGAGTCAGCAAACCTGTACCCCATGACCTTGTAACCAGACAGGCATCTGCTCAATGCCTTGTCACCATCAGGTCATAAAGCAACGCTAGGCTGAATAGAATGGGCCGGAATTTTCTGGTCTAGAGGAGGCCTGCCTTGTCCTCTCCGTCAATGCGAAAAAGACCAGAAGACTGCTCCGACGGCTTGATAGCGGCTGCGGAATACGTTCGCATGTCGACTGATCACCAACGCTATTCCACCGAAAACCAATCGGCTTCCATTCATGCTTACGCCCTGAGCCATGGCATGGATATCGTAAAAACCTATCGCGATGAAGGCAAAAGCGGCTTAGATATCGGGGGCCGCGATGCTCTGCGTAGGCTGCTTGATGACGTCCAAGCGGGAAATACTCAGTTTCAAGTCATTCTGGTTTATGACGTAAGTCGCTGGGGGCGTTTTCAGAACACTGACGAGAGCGCGCATTATGAATACCTCTGTACCAGCTCCGGCATTCAGGTCGTGTATTGCGCCGAGCCCTTCGAGAACGATGGTTCTCCTATGGCAACGATTTATAAAGGCATCAAGCGATCAATGGCGGGGGAGTACAGTCGCGAACTCTCTCAGAAAGTTTTCGCTGGCCAATGCCGCCTTGTGGAAAAGGGTTTCCATCAGGGCGGGCCCGCAGGGTATGGACTGCGCCGCGCTCTGATTGATGAGAAAAATGAGTTCAAGGCAGAACTGTGGCGGGGGCAGCAAAAAAGCATTCAGACGGACAGGGTCATCCTGATTCCTGGGCCTGAAGCTGAGATAGAAATCGTTCAACACATCTATCACCGATTCATCCACAACGGGATGAACGAACGCGAAATTGCTAACGCACTTAATGCTGACGGCGTGCTCACCGACTTTGATCGTCCTTGGAGCCGTAGCAGCGTCCACGAGGTGCTGACCAATGAGAAATATATTGGCAACAACGTATACAACAAAACATCATCCAAGCTACGCAAACGTAGCAGCCGCAACCCACCCGACAAGTGGATACGCTGTGATGGCGCATTTCAAGGAATTGTTTCACTAGAGGTTTTTACCTGCGCTCGCGAAATCATCCTGCAGCGTTCACACCGCCTAGATGATACTCAAATGCTAGAACTGCTCCGCGCCTTACTTCAACAGGCAGGATCATTATCTGGGATGCTCATTGACGAGCAGGACAACATGCCCTCCAGCACTGTTTACATAAGTCGTTTTGGCGGACTTTTACGCGCCTATACCCTCATCGGTTACGCACCAAACCGAGATTATCGATATTTGGATATCAATCGGTCTCTACGACAACTACATCCACAGGTTTTTGAAGACGTAATAAAACACTTGGAAAACGCTGGAGCGAGTGTAGAAATCAGTGCTCAGAATGACGTATTAACAGTTAACGGTGAGTGGACGGCATCTGTAGTTATCGCCCGCTGTCACTCAACTCCGGCAGGCACTCTTCGATGGAAACTGAGATTCGACATTAGCCTGGCACCAGATATCACCATTGCTGTGCGCATGGAGCGAGTAAACCTTCAAGTCCGGGACTATTACCTCGTTCCACTTATAGACATGGGCGCCTGGCCACAGAAAATGGCAGAAGAAAACAGTCCTCTGATAGACAGCTACTGTTTCCAAACTCTGGATGTACTTGATGGGCTTGCTGCCCGCTGCTCTCTGAAGGAGGCTTGCCAATGACCGTCCCCTTAACCACACGCGACCGTATCGCACTTATACCTATCACAGAAATTCACATACTTAACCCGCGAACGAGAAACAAGAAAATCCACCATGAGCTTATCGAAAATATCAAAACAGTCGGACTCAAACGCCCGATTACTCTCAGTCGCAGAGTGTCACCTCAAGGGTCTTTCAACTATGACCTTGTATGCGGACAAGGTCGTTTAGAAGCGTTCCTGGCTCTAGAGGCTACTGAGATTCCAGCTTTCGTGATCGACGCGGCGGAAGAAGATTGCCTTGTCATGAGTTTGGTGGAAAACGTTGCGCGAAGGCAACATCGTCCGATCGACCTTATGAATGAAGTGGGGCGCTTGAAAGGCCGAGGCAAAACAGATGCGGAAATCGCAACCATAATTGGTAGTACATCCTCATGGGTCAACATGATTGTTAATCTGATTGAGCGAGGTGAAGAAAAACTCCTCTCGGCTGTTGAAACAGGGCTGATCCCATTGAGCATGGCGACAGATATAGCTCGGAGCAGTGAAAGTGATATTCAAGATTTACTCACCGACGCTTACGAACGAGGGATCAGAGGAAAGAAAATCACCAAACTACGGCACCTCCTGGAGCTCCGGGCCAAGAAGGACAAGCTTGTACGCGGAAATCCCTTGGGCGTTAGCCAAAATAAGAAAAAAAGGCTTACCCCAACTGACTTGAGGCATTTGTTTGAGCGGGAGGCTGAGCGGCAGCGTTTGATGGTGAAAAAAGCAGCATTTACTCACGACCGTGTTGTTTTCTCAATCCAAGCTATAAAAGAGCTTTTGGCCGTCAGTGATTTCGAAAAGCTACTTGCTACAGAACACCTAGATTCGATGCCAAAGCTGATACAGGCTAGACTATCGAATGGAGGAGGCTTGTGATGTCTAACCGAAAATTAAGCCCTGATAAAACACAGCCAATATATGTTCCCAACAATGCTTTTCTGGACGAATGCGTTCGAGTCGAAATCATTAATATTCTGCCGCTGAAGGTCTTACGTCCTGCGGTCAAAGAGAGTACTAAGTATCATCAAATTCTTGCCTCTATCCAAGATGTAGGACTAGTGGAGCCGCCAGCTGTCACACCTGCACCGGGCACCAGTGGACAATATTTCCTGCTCGATGGCCATCTGCGCATTGAAGTGCTGAAAGATTTAGGCGAGCTGAAAGTCGATTGCTTGGTAGCAACTGACGATGATACTTATTCATACAATAAACGTACTAACCGATTATCCGCTGTCCAAAGTAACAAAATGATCGTACGAGCAATGGAACGAGGCGTGTCAGCCGAAAGGCTTGGTAAAGCCCTCGGGCTATCACCGCAAACCATCAGGCAGAGATTTCGCCTGCTTAATGGTATTTGCGCAGAGGTCGTAGCCCTTTTGGGTGACACGGACTGCCCGGCCAATGTATTTAACCTTTTACGGCAGATGAAACCCTTAAGGCAAATCGAAGCAGCAGAACTGATGATTGGGAACAAAAACCTATCGGTTCTCCTTGCTAAAGCACTATTAGCGGCCACACCACCCGACCAGCTCGTGATGACAAAAAATCCTTCTCAAGATCATCAGGTTTCTGCGGAGTCCATGGCACGCTTGGAGCGCGAGCTAGCTGCCTTGCAGATGCAGATCAAGACAGTCGAAGAGGACTATGGGCCTGATGTCCTTCATTTGACGGTTATAAAAGGCTACCTGACCAAGCTTCTCGCCAACGCTGCCGTTGTGCGGTGGTTAGCTCGGCACCAACCAGAGTACCTGAAAGAATTCCAGTCCATTGCCGAGTTGACCGAACTGCCTTGGGCAGACAACGGGCCCGAAGATGATTCACAGAGCACCACTGCCGAGGGTTGATGGTGCCAACCGGATGTATCCAGATGCTATTCGTATTCGATATACCTCGTTGGAGGGACATTGGATCATCCAATGGAGCATAGGCGCACGTCGTAATGTGGAAGCCGAGATTCCGTCTTGGAATTATGGCTCACGAATAATTATTGGATTTTAATAATTCGGCATAAAATCTTTGGCCTCGGCCAGACAGGTCGTTTGAATGAGCACGCAAGCGGCTCATAAGACACAGAGCCAGCCGAAGCAATCCTCAGCCACGACCCGCTCAACGGCGAACTATAGGTCGGTTGACCCGTTGATCCGCTGCATGCCACCAGGTAATGAGAAAGACGCAGTTCGCGTCCCGTGAACCGGGTTACCGTCGATTCTTCGCAAGGGTTCCCCGTCTGTACTGTTGTAGGCACCGGGTATCATTAATTTGAAAGAATGATTGTCACTGCAACCGCTCTGGCGTCAGATGAATGCCCTTTGAACGAAGCCTGAGGAATGTTTGCAGCGACTGTCGGCCACCCTTACGATGAAAACTGGCAATCACATAAAAGCTTCCGCTGACTGTCCGCAGTGCCCAAAACGAGCCATAGCGGTCTGCATGGAGAATGTCAGAGGTTCGTAACCTGTGACCGTCTTGGAAATATCCTACTCGACTTGCCTTCACATGCCGGTACATTACGCCATATCCGCTGCAGGACACGATGATGACATTGGTAAGAAAAGCCGTAACCAGCTCAGGAAAATAGCAGCTATAAGCCCGAGCCAGGCGGCATCTGGAGTAGCGGGAAAGGCTATCCACTGAACCTCTCCTCGATTAAACCGTTACCACTAAACCAGCATCGAAACCGGTATCTTCATTTGGATACCCACGCGGATTGCATACCACTCTGGTGCCTTCAACGTCATAGTCCACCGCTGTGTGTGAATGGCCATGTACCCACAAATTGGCCCGATCGCTACCCATGAGATGCTCCCAACGATTTGCATAGGCAGCATCCATATGACCACCAGCATGAGGGTTGTCCTGAAGGGATCGTAGCGAAGGAGCATGGTGTGTGATCACCACCGTCGCGCCGTCGTATGGCTCTTTCAGTCTCGCCCACAACCACTCTCGCGCATTCACAGACCTCTCAACCAAGTCAGTTGGCCGAATACGCCGGTAATTTTCGGTACGGATTTGCCGAAAATCGTTCATTAGATTTTGGGCGCTTATGGATGCCAGTGGAGCGTTGCCGGTAGCTGAAAAATCCGTCCACGCTGTGGCACCCAGAAAGCGGACGCCTTCTATGACGACCTGTTCGAGATCAAGAATCTGGACATGACTGTCACATGCCAAGCGCATTTTCTCCAGCGTCTTGGTGAGATGACCACCGTAGTACTCGTGATTGCCAGGCACATACAGCACAGGGCAGGTGAAAGCTTTACCGGCCCAAGCAACCCCACGGGTTTTGATATCAATATCGCCGGCCAGGATCACCAAATCCACATCCAGTTTTGACGGTAGGTAGGGCTCAAACTCGTTGTGTAAATCGGAGAGCAGGTGAATGCGCATCGTCTTTTCCTCAAACGGTCACTGAGTGGCGGGGCGTCTGACATGGGCAAGCTGTCATGGGCGAACTTGTCGATGATCATCCTTCAACTCGGTCAGCTAGATAGGCCCCGAGCAATTTCATACAGCTCTAGAGGACGCGCTCTAGGACATCAGGCGCTGAAATCTTGCGCATCCCACCGCCTAGCAGCACGTAAACCGTGCGGCACGTCTTGAAGAGAAACCCATCTTGGAAAACGTGTAGCGGTGAGGTTCGAACAAAGTCACCACACCTCCACTGATCGGTACTGTCATGTATGACGGTATGGGCATATAAAATCACGGGCTGACAACGGGCTTCTTGCAGATCTGCTCGCTGCACATCGCTAACATCCAAATCGACCCAAACCCAATCCCGGACTAAGCAAAAAGGCGCCTGCGGACAATGTTGCCGGACGTACGCAATCGCCTCATCGTTCTTCATTTCGGAACCAGACATTGGCTGGCCTGGCCCATAAAGCACTTCAACCACATCACTGAGGTAATGCATTTCAGACTCTCCATGCGCCAGCTGGCGCCGGTTACGTTGTCGCACAGGCGGCTAACACTGGATAAAATCCACCTGGGCCATTTGATTAGCCAAATCTCGGATAGTGGGCTTACGCAGTTGAGCTCCGCGTGCCAAGTCAGCACTCCGCAATAACAGGCCACGATGAGCTCCTCCTGCTTCCTGAGGCGGAACAATGCATTCGATCTTCGCGGGCCGGAGGGACTGGAGCAAATAGGGCGTTTTGGTCTCAAGCTGCTTGGAGATCTCAGCAGTTGGAACGTATGTCAGAAGAAAACGAACAAGCGCGGATACAGGCACTACATCTCGCTTAGCTTTGCCATGTTTCTCTTCGACAGCATTAAGGTATCCGCCCTGAATCCATTTCTTGATCACTGCAGGTTTCCACCCTGATATCTGGGCCAAGTGGTCTACGCTGAGCGCGACATCCGGATTGTTGTCTCGAACACGCTGTTCGATTTCGGCCTGATCGAACTGGAAGCCTGCCAGCCCATGGAGAGCTGGCACATGCCCCGTCGGGCAGATCGTTCCCTGCAAAATGTCCTGGAGCACCGCGACAATCTTGGCATTGGATATGCCGTGTCTTACCGAAATGTCCTGAATTCCGATGGGGAGAGAAACCCGAGCTTTCTTACGCACCCGTTTAATCAGCTGGGCAACAACTGCGTCAATCTCGGTAGCTAAAAATTCGCCCGCGACTAACACAGGCCGCTCATCACGTTTGTACCGGCGGAGGCCTCCGGCTTGCACGACACGCTCAAAAAATACCTTTGAGACGTTCAGTCGACGGCGAGCCTCGGTTGCGGAAAGGTATTCAGCACGTGCTGACGCGATCTGATCAAGCGTAGAGCGGTGAATGGCGACAAAGCGACTCTTACCTTCCTGGTGAACCCTCCCGATCACAGCTTGCTTGATCACTAGGTTGGCCAGAATATCTGGAGCAACTCCTAACAAGCGCGCCGCCTCTGCCGCTGAGAACCACTGCATCGCTTCAGCGTTATCAGGCCCAAACATCATCGCGCGCGTGTTGAGCCCTAAGCGCCCGTCAAAGTGTTCAGCCACTTGTGCCTTGAACTGATCTCGAACGAAATCAAAGCTGGAGGATGAGTAGGTGCTGAATAACTCCCTGTACCAAGATCCAATCCGTTCGGCGAGACCAACGCCATGGCCTGAGCGAAGTTGGTTTTGCATGGCCGCATCAAAACGTGCTGGCCAATCACTCAGCAACGACTCCAAACAACCCACCATCACCAGCGAATCTTGCAAAGGTGAAGAACTGCTGAAGCGAGGTTTAGCCATCGGCAAACCGCTTCGTTGAGCTTGGTGCTTCGCAAGTAGCGTTAAGAAGTCAGGCAACAGCGGTTCGAATCCCTGACGGCGGCAAATCTCGGTAAACCCTTTGTGCTCGCCGACACCCGCATCAGCCATCAGTGCGGATAATTTCATTGCGAACTCTGAAGCTTGGACGCTAACAGCAAGCCGTAGATCATACCCGCAGTCACAAAGCTCTAGCGTCCGTCGGTGGTAACTGATCGGTTTCTCGCAGTCGGGGCAGTTCCCAAGCAGCACAGTGCCATGGGTGGGGCAAGCTGTAACCAGCAAATGAGACCAAGCATCTTTAGCATATCCATCGGAGGCCAAGCACTCTGGACAGACCGGTGAATGGCCATTGCGAAGGTAGCTGGGTTGACCAAGGTAATGCGTTTGGCCGATGAGAGTTGTACTGAGCTGTTCCTCATTCAGCTCAAAGCATTCGCAGATTTGAGCGAGCTCTGGCGACGAGTAAGCGGCTGTTAACTTGAGCCCTCGTTCGCCCAACAGCGCCTGAGCGCAACCATAGCCGTTGAGCTCCGCTTTTCGCATCAAGAGAGAGTTCAGACTTTCACCTGGTTGGAGGGCCACATTTTGGAAAAACGACATGTATGTTGCCCTCTACAGCCGGGGAATAGGGAGATGAGCTTCACGCAACACCTTCACATAAGCGGCGTTCAAATCGTGATCCGAAATGACGGTGCCAGGTGTAAACGGGTTGCCAGAAAAAGGCTGGTCATTGACTGCGTTACGGTAGGCCTTAGCTAGACATCTAACGTCAATTATCTTGTTGGCATTATTAGTCTCGGCATGGCTGAAGAGATCGACCAACATACCGAAGCGGCCTAAGGAGGAGGCATAAAGGGACTTGATAGCTACATCACCACTTAGCTCGAATATCCAGCCTTGTTCACTGTACGCAGCAGCCACAAGCGCAATACCCGCAGCAAAATCTTGGCGATCAGCAGCACTAATCCACGAGTAGGGGTAGATCAGCTCAGTAGCCAAACTGCGACCACGTAATTGCTCATTTAGCCCCAGCAAGCGCTCAGCAGCAGGAAGGCCAAGCAAAACGAGAGAGATGTTAAGTTCATCACTTAATACTTTGAAGAAATCAGCTAGAGCCCTTACTTTTTGTGGGCTGTGTAGCTCTGCCAGATGTTGTACTTCATCGACGATGATCGCCCTGACTTTCGCAATCTCTAGCTGGCGCAACGCTTGATCGTACAAATCCGGTGTGCTGCATTTGCTCAGTACCCTACCACCGAGGCCACGGATAATACTTAGCGTGAGAGCACGCTGATTGGGTTCCGTTGGGGCTGTGACGCGGATCAGCGGCTTACAGATTTTGCCGTTCACCTCCTGCGTGGGAAAGTCTGCCATCAGTGCCTGAGCGACTTCTCCTTTGCCTATTCGGCTGGGGCCGAACATCGGCAAGATTTGCCGCTCACCGGCAAGGGAGGCTTCAATGACTTGAAAGGCGCGCTGATATGACCTCAACATCCGGCCATGGAAAAAGCCCTCAGAACGAATCACCTTAATGACTTCATTCGCCATCATTTTTTCCTCCGGTGGGGCGCAACTACGATTTCTGTCGGAGCAGCAGCGAGAACGGTTTCAGCAATCGGCAATTGTTGCTCAGGAGCGATCGCCGCAGCGTTGGCTTTATCGACTGTTCGTTGAGCTCTTTGATTCTCGCGAATCTTGCCCTTTGGACGTTTCTGCGCATTGGCATCTTCGATAATATTTATATGATTGATGACGTAATCTTCCCCAGACAATTCGAAGTCTGACTTATAATGTGCCTTACGGATTTCCTTAGCCTGTTCAAAACTAATAGCAGGCATGTTCGGGTTCTTATTTTGAACCGTGACCCACTCTTTCAAGCCAAGGTCATAAATATGAACCGACCGACAGTCAAGTGGATTAATGCACACATCTACCTTCACCGTAGAGTTTGTTTTAAAAAGCGCTGAAACATACTCGTTCTGATAGAACTGGCGCTGATAGTTAATACCTTCACGAGTGATACTTAATTTCACTTCTAAGTAATGACGACAGGCTTCCATCAATTCTTCAGCCGAAGGGGCTGGAAAAACTACGTACTCCTGGCTCAGACGAGTCAACGCCTGCAATGGAGTAAACTCCTGACCAAACTTTTCGGACAAGCGATCACTCTTCTTAATATGATATGAATCCGTAATCCAGCGGATGATGACTTCGTTAAGTTTTTCGATGGTCAAGGTCGCAGATTTTTGTGCGTCTTCCAGACCATGCGTTTCCCGCTTGTCATGTGATTTCTTGGCGCCTGGCAGTTTCTTGATCAGCATCGTGTTCAACGTGCCAAAAAAACGCTCAATAAACGGTTTCTGGTAGGGGGCACCGGCAACACAGTACTCCAACATCATACCCAGGTGTTGCGACGCTTTAACGATCATAGGGCCATGGCAATCTGACCCGTTATCCAGAACCAATGTGCGGATATCTGCCGGGGCGGGCCACTCATGCACACAGCTCCATTGCGTTCTAAATGGCTCTCCCTTGGGGCTAAAAGCAAACTGTAGGGATTGCATCAACCCGACCTGGCTTGCTGCCTGAATGGTGAGGTGAATTCCAACAATGGTCATTGTTGCTGTATCAATCAAAGCATAGAAGGTAGGGCAACCAATTACGTTGCCAGAGGCATCGACAATGAAGATGTCCAAAACCGTAGAGTCACCCTCTACGCGGGCATAAGGCTCTTTGACATCAAGATAGCTACAGGCATTTCGCATAATCAAACGAAAGGTGCGGGGGTTCAGCCGACCTTTGATATTTTTCAGATTTAGTCTCGCAATGAATCGGCCTACCGTACGCCTAGACACACCGCCAAGTTCAACACCGATCTCAGCTGACTTTTCTGAACACCGAATATTAATTGCATGAACAATATCCTGAATGCTAAACCTACTGCTACTGCAATACTTTGACTCGATGACGTTAAGAATGATTTCTTGAACCTCGGGTTCCATCGATAACGAATGATGAACCCCACGATCCGAAAAATGTGCAGCTAAGCAGTTTGGCGAATACGACTCTTTATAAATTCTCCAGTATCGTTCAATTGATCTTCTTGACGGTACAGTACGATGCAAGCCATATCGCCTTTGGATCTCAATGTAGATATCCTTCCAAGTAAAATCCTCAATCAGCTGCTCTACAACTCTGATGTACTCCTGCCGCTCATCTCTAGATTTAATTTCTGTGGGACTCAAGATTCGAGGTTCAAAAACCTCTTCTACCCCACATGGGGTTTCAATACGCACGATCGAGCGTAGATCCCCCGAAGCGACTGTATTGCGAAAGTCGTCATCCTGGTAGACATGAGACTCACCTAGCTGCCCAATCAGGACTACTTGCCGTGCTTTGGTATTAATCGTTCCAATTACATACGAACGACCATCTGCTCCGATGACCGTAGCGCCAACCCTGTATCGACGCGAGCTGATGAGCCCTTCATTAACGGCAGCCATCTCAGATGTCCATTAGCTTCAGATGATCCAACGAGCCATGCGCTGCATTAACCCAGCCATCCCCCGAGAAAACATTCTCCGACAAGTCCGCGCTCAGCACCCCATATGCCAATCCAAAAAAAATGTCCGCATTAGATAGTGCCCCAGATTCTTTAAGCTCAAGGGTCGGCCACCGCTTACGATTTTTTAACGCGATGCCTACCTTTTCACAGGCACCTGCCGCGCGTTCCTTTTGAGCAGGACTAAGCGCCTTTTTCAAATTTTCCAGATTGGAGATGAACACCGGAGAGAATTTCTCCTCGGTGAAGGTGATAAATTGCTTGCCATATGTGGCCAAGATGCGTTCAGCCCGAGCATGCTTATCCGCGTGCTTCTCTAAGAAAGCGCTGGGTTTGCTCTCGCAGATAAAGATCTGTCCGTCATGCCGCTCAATTTCACTGTCAGCAGTGTAAGCCACAGCCTTTTTACCGTCTTTCTTGGGCAAGTCCTGTCGGCTAGTAAGCAGATTTTCGTTTTCCAGGTCGACACAGATTGACTGGTCGGATATCCGCGTGAATCCAGGCATGAGGCTGAGAAGCAGCAAGTGGTTGCGCTCAAGAAAACTCTCGCCCGCGACAATCCCATTCGCGTTGCGATCCGTCGGCACGATATAAGCTCGGCGACCCCGTTTGGTACGCTTGGCAACGTCACGTACAGGCTTAACGCCCTTATTTCTGACGGGCATAACACAACTCCAAAATCTTAAGAAAGCACCGTCAATGCGGTGTGCACCATGGCGATGCTTGACGCCGTAAGCGCCAAACCCCAAACTCCGACTGGATTCTGTAGAGTCCAAACAATCGGCGTATAGGAATACTGCTGGCCGGCCAGCCTGTCAATAGTTTTCCGTCCAAACAAAAGGGGTTGGCATGGGTAGAAAAGTGGACACCACCTGGTACGGCACCTATTTGGAAGCAATCGCCTTCGAAAACCTCTCGGGAGATAAGTCCGTAGGCACACCAGAGTTGGCAGATCATCTGGGTGTGAAGCCAAAAACACTTGCACGAATAAGGTCTGCAGGCCGCTTCATCCATGAGGTGCTACCTGGGGTAAAGCCAGAACAAATTCAGTGCGGTTACGCCTCGTTAGAGCTGTTATCTAAGTTATGGGGAGCCGATCCCTCGGGCGCGCAGTCTCGATTGGAAAGTGTCCTGGCCAACAGGACTAAGCTGCCTGAGCTAGAACAAGCTATTCGTCGGGTCAAGCTTGGCGAAAAAAAAAGCTCCACAGAAAGCAACCTAGTCGGGCCGTCTCAGCTTGGTTTTATGGCGCGAATGGATGCCTGGGTAGCATCGTCAGATTTGGTGCATTTCGATTCGTATCGGGGTACAGCGTTCAGACTCAAACCAAGCCTCGGCTCCTGTCCTGGATATTTTATCCACACAAAAAACGGACAACCGAGCGCCCTCGTCCTTTGCAAACAGGGAAGCGGCTGGCGGGATCCTGCCGGTGTTGCTAGGGAACTGTATGAGCATGCAGTGGCTCGCAGGCACACAGCCCCAGCGATTTGGTATGTCTTTGAAAAAGACAGTGCCGTGCTTCAGCATCTCGCAGAGCTAAGCATCTGGTGGGGTGGCTCGCCTACTAGTGACGATCCATGGTTACTCTTGGCCTATCTGACCGAATCAGGGAAGCTTGAGGTGCTTTTTGAGGAATACTTCTCCAACCTGATTGGCAGCATGACAGAGGGCGGAGGTGCGCTTCGGCCAAATGATCTGATCGCCACTGGGGAAGCTATGGATGGCAGCAAGGCATGCATCACAATTCCTTTACGGAACATCCAGCCTATATCTGCAGCGACGAAACATCGTCCGTACTCCGAAGTACTTCGAGAGCGCTTACGGGCGATTGCCGGGCAAGGTCATGCAACGTCGGATCAAATTGACCGATTGGCTGCTATTGACCTAGGTCTCTGACCTGCATCGGCTAAGCGTTACCGGTGCTGCACAACTGTAGATGTAACTGGGAGATCAAGGCGATCGGCTTTCAAACACGGAGTGCTTGAAAGCCATCAAATCGCGAAAGTCAGATGGCGATCCTGCTCCAGTCCGGTTTAGATAATGCCCTTTAATTCCGAGGGCTATTGGCCCGTCTCGATCACAGCGTTGGGAATCCCCGATCATCCACACCTTGCAGGCGTCTACAGCCAACTCAGTCAGCACTGCCTCGTAGATACGCCGATCTGGCTTGAGCGACCCTAACTCATAGCTGAAGCCGTAGCCATCCAACCCCGGAAAGATCCGCTCAATAGCCGCACCATAGGGCTGGGCCAGATTTGAACAGACCGCCACTTTCAGACCACGCGCTTGCAGTGCCTCAATGCAGGCGAGGGCGTCGGCGAAGGGTTGGATGCTAGCGACCTCGGCATCAAGTTCGGCTTGGATTCGCGCAAGCTCTGCCGGTGTTACATCAATACCGAAATGGTCAGCGGCCTGTGCAAGACCCCAAGAATGGCGCATTAGCATTGACGCATCATCCGGCTTAGGTCGCCGCCCTTGGGCGATACCCAGCTTTAGAAGCTGGCGAAAGGGATGGCGCGCGTTCTCGATCCGTATGACGGTACCGAACGCATCAAAGATGGCCGCTTGGACATGGCTCATACCGCATACTCCTTCCAGAACATCGAACGCCAGAAAATCAATACCTTCGAGAAAGCCAGCCTTTTGCTGCGCCGAAGCTACTTTTCTGCAGGGCAAACCTAATCAGGCCTATAATGCACGGCTAGCATGAGGTCAACCTATGGCAAGCGCCGATCAGCTCAAAGCACTGCTGAAATCCCACATTACTGGCGATGACAGCCACTTCTTCTCCGTCGCGATGCAGGTTGCAGCGCACGAGGCAAAGCTCGGCCACGGAAAACTGGCAGAAGAGCTCAAAGCTCTGATCGATGCAGCGAAAGCTCGGCCCTCTTCAAAAGTACTAAACAAAACGATCCCTATCAGCCAACCTCGTGGTGAGTTGGTCGGACTTCTCCAGGCCTCTTATCCACAAACTCGACTTTCCGACATGATCCTGGACGACCAGGTTGCTATGCGTTTGCATCGGATCATCAAAGAGCAGCAGAACCATACGAAGATCCGTGCACATGGGCTTTCACCTCGCCGGAAACTGTTATTGGTCGGGCCGCCAGGCACTGGCAAAACACTGACCGCCTCTGCATTGGCAGGTGAGTTGGGTGTTCCGCTGTTTGTTGTGCGACTTGATGCCTTGATCACCAAATTCATGGGGGAGACCGCCGCCAAACTGCGTCAGGTCTTTGATGCCATAACGGAAGTACGCGGTGTCTATTTTTTTGACGAGTTCGATGCCATCGGTTCGCAACGTGGCCAGGCAAATGACGTCGGCGAGATACGGCGCGTTTTGAATAGTTTTTTGCAAATGCTGGAGCAGGATCAGTCCCACAGTCTGGTAATCGCGGCTACAAACCACCCCGAGATTTTGGACTACGCCTTGTTCCGTCGGTTTGACGACATGATCCAGTACGGACTTCCCGAAGCAGAGCAAATCATTGCAGTGCTAAAGAATCGTTTATCCGCCTTTAAACCGAAACGGTTGGCTTGGTCAAAGCTCGCAGATAAAGCCAGCGGTCTGAGCTATGCCGACGTGGCACGGGCGGCAGACGATACCCTCAAAGATGCAATTATTCATGACCGTGCATCGATCACGGATTCTGATGTCTTAAATATGTTGGAAGAACGGAAGCTGATCAGTAAGAAAACACTAATCGATACATAATTCGAAGAGCAGTATCGCGATGACGGATCAACGCAGAGAAAACCTCCCGCATCTATTTCCCCAGAATACATCATCCGCAGAGCCCTTCACCTCCCATAGGGTTCCGGTAAGGCCTCCACCGCTTCCTGCACGTGATCGTGCCATGCACGGCAATGCTTTGCGAGAACAGCTCCAGCAGCTTCGGCCTGTTGCGGAGCAGGCGAAAGAAGAACAAGTGGCACTTGGAATCCAAGACGGCGTGGGTCTCCGAGTTCAGTTTAAAAGCTTCGACGATATCAAGCTCGCTTTTGAAAGTTTGGCAAATAAACCCAATGGGATCGAGCTTCTCAATTATAAAGAAGAAGGAGAAAGAGGCTTTGCGACCGTTTTCGTCCCGGATGGCAAGCTCGATTATTTTGAACGGGTCATCATCGAGTACCTTGATGATCGTAAAGGTTCTACAGGTCGAAGCCTTGACCATAAAGCCCTAGTCAACACGATTCAATCCATCCATGTGGCTCAACTAGAGGCGCTGTGGACGGATGCTCCAGCATTTTTTCCTACAGACGAAAACGAGATTATATGGTGGGAGGCTTGGTTACCCGTCAGGGATAATCGCGACCTGGTAGCTGCAGGCTTCATGCAGGCCGCTCAGCTACTTGGTATTCGAGTACTGGAGGGAAGGCTTAATTTCCCAGAACGAACAGTGCTGACAATCCAATGCAGCAAAGCACAGCTACAGCAGTCAGTTCTGACTCTTAACAGCATCGCTGAACTACGCAGGGCAAAGGAAACGGCAGATTTTTTTGATTCGTTTACACCTGCAGAGCAGCACGAATGGGCTGCTGAACTTCTAGGCAGAACAACCTTCACCGCCTCAAAGCATACTCCGCACATCTGCATTCTTGATACGGGTGTGAACCACGGCCACCCACTTTTAACTCCAGCACTTGTGGAACCAGACCTTCACACTATCGAGCCGGATTGGGGTGTTGATGATCGCCATGGCCATGGCACCAGCATGGCTGGACTAGCCCTTTATGGCGATTTAACCCATACATTAAGATCAGCGGAACCTCTGATCATTGAACATCGCCTTGAGTCTGTGAAGCTGCTACCAAGCGACGGAGCAAATGCTGGAGATGAGAAGAATTTCGGGTTCAATACAGTCGAAGCTGTATCCAGGGCTGAGATAACTGCGCCCCTAAGAACACGATTGTTCAGCATGGCAGTCACTACCGTGGACGGTCGAGATCGGGGCCGCCCGTCATCCTGGTCATCGGCTCTCGATCGGCTTGCCTTCGACGCAGATGCACAGGGTGCAAGCCCACGACTATTCGTTGTATCGGCAGGTAACATTCGAGAATCCAGCGAATGGATGGACTACCCAAGCAGCAATACGTTGATGGGCATTTGTGACCCTGCACAGGCTTGGAACTCATTAACTGTGGGGGCATTTACAGATCTGGTAGAGCTCCCACCAGGCCTGAGAGCTGTTGCCGCAAAGGGCGGCCTCAGCCCCTTCAGCACGACGTCGCAGAATTGGATTAACCATTATCCCCTGAAACCCGACGTGCTCTTCGAGGGAGGTAATCTGATCCATGATGAGTTGTTGGGCCCTGCTACAGCAGGGGAGCTATCACTGCTGACCACCCATAACCACCCAGTCGACCGCCATCTCACCTTAGCCACTGCCACCAGCGCTGCGACGTCGCTTTGTTCCCGGATGGCGGCTCAGTTAATGGCCGCATACCCAGGGCGCTGGCCTGAAAGCATTCGGGCTTTGATCGTTCATTCTGCTGAATGGACTGATGCGATGAAGCAGATGTTTCTTCCGCAAAATCGTAACCCAACAAAACAGGATTACGAACGTCTGGTTAGGCATTGTGGCTTTGGCGTGCCCAGCCTGGAGCGTGCCCAATGGAGCGCATCTAACTCGCTGACGCTGATTGTCGAGGACACCCTCCAACCCTTTAAGAAGTTGAGAGGGAAAGATCCCTCTCCACGAGAAATGCACCTGCACAAGCTACCCTGGCCTAAGGACGAACTTGAAGCATTGGGGGCAACCGACGTTGAGATGACCGTCACGTTGTCCTACTTCATCGAACCTAATCCATCCGCCCGCGGAAGATCTCGCTATCGATATGAATCCCACGGTCTTCGCTTCGACGTAAAACGCCCAACGGAGGATGTCCCTCGGTTCAGAGCCAGGGTAAATGCCGCTGCGCTCGACGATGAAAATGGAGTGCCGAACCATGACAACGACCCGGCGTGGACTCTAGGTAAACAGAAACGCCATCGTGGCTCGCTTCATCAGGACACTTGGAAAGGCACTGCAGCTGAGCTAGCAAGCCGTGGCTATCTTGCCGTGTACCCATCATTAGGATGGTGGAAGACTAGGGGGGCTTTGGAGCGATATGACAGCCCGGCACGATATGCGCTAATTATTTCGATCAAAGTCCCTGAGGTTGATACTGACATTTACAGCGTAATCGCTGCCAAGATCACTCCAGAAAATGTCGTTCTGGTGTAACGGTATGATCCGCATAGGCAGCTGGGGAGAAGCTTATGCCTTGCATCGGAGGACGGACTTTGTACTTAACCCCAGCTCTGTGGGCCGAAATTTGAGTCACGGTGGATGACGACAGCATTTGTGCCATAGGTGATTTCGAGCGCATGGCCCTTCAATGCTGCCCTCAGATCGTCCTGAAATGCCTCCTTGATACGCTCACGGGAAGCAACCTCGTAAAGCTGGGCCCAAGGTAATGTCCATACATTCAACGTTTTCTTTTTCATAAAACCGTCGATATCGGTGGCAATAACGTGAGCACTTTTAGCCATTTCCAAGCGTTCCTTTGCGATTGATTTCTTTCGTATCGATTTCTAAGCGATCGTACTGGGGTCACCCTGAGATATCAATACGCCATCAGCATTACAGCGTGTGTGGGCCCCCCAACGAGCTGGTCACGTCAGGACATAGAACAGCCAAAGACTGAGAGATCAGAAAATCGCCGGCAATCACAAGGAGTACTCATGTGTAATGCATGGAATCACCCCAAAAACTGCAGCTGCGGCTGGGGCGGTGATGGACACCCAGGACGATCCACTAATGCCTATAACGCGCAAGCGACTCACGGCGCCTGGTTAATTTCGCTTACCAATACCTATCACAGTTACGTCAATCCCAACGCCGGCTGCCCGGTGTGCGGGACTGCAGTGTTCTTTTATCAATCGCCCAGTGGTGGCCGAGTTTTCTTCGACGAGTTGGGCCCTCCTTGGCCAAAACACCCCTGCACCGACACTATCACCCCTCCAGCGAAAGCTCCTCACTCATCGAGGATGACAGGTCAGTCAACCGTTTACGCATGGCAGCGTGCCGGATGGCAACCGTTCATTATCGAGGCGGTCGTGGGCATCGACAAAGACTACCTTAAGCTGACCGGAGTCCGTCAGGGGCAGCACCTGTTCCTCTATCTAAGGCGGCTCGTGACACACCATCAACACCATCAGGCGCTGTCCGAGCACAACCTAGCGCAGATTAAAACCCTAGGCGACGGCCACTTTCAGCTGTCGATCCTTCTCACGCAGGGGTCTCCGATCACCCTCGACGTGTACGCTCTGCTTGCCCAAGCGAGAGAAGGCCGAAGTACATCGGTTGGGTCGGCGAGACCCACACTCACAGATAAGCGAACGGCATCGTTGAATAAGCCGTCCAATCCACGACGGCCCAACGTCCAGCGTGAACCGAAGAAATCGACTGAACGCGCGCCAGCGACCACGGCCATGGCGTTAGCCTTTTGTAAGGCTCAGGAACGACAGGGCCATTCCTAAGCTCTCTACGATTCGCGCTGCACATAATTGGACGTTATGGTCAATCAGCCCCCACGTGGGGGGCGGACACGGTCGACAGCCGCTACCACTCCGGAGACCGGATCTCGGTCATACGCTATAGCAGAAGGGTGGGGCATGGCGTAGCAGTGGAACGAAGGGGCGGCTGATGAAGAAAGCCATTGCGCAGGAAACCCTGGCGGCCCTGGTCGAGACTGGGGCGGCGCGGGAGTTTCGCGTGCTACGCGAGGGCGAGGCCTGGCGCCTGGAACTGCGCCTCGGCGCCAAGTGGCTGCCGGTGCGGTCACGGCGTGAACCGGTGCGCTACTGGCGCTCACTGACCGCCGTTGGGCGGTTCTGCGCAGGCGTGGGCATCAAGATGCTGACGGTCGAACTCTAAGGAAAGTCGCATTAACCGGGTAACTGACCTGTAACCGCCAGGTCTTGCAGTGCCGCAGCGTAGCGATCCAAAAGCGCAACCTGGCTGCGGACTTTGAGTGTATGCAGTCGTTGTTTAAGGCGTTCACCATCGGGATGCGAACAGGCAATCAAGCGTCCTACACGGCCCATCGCACGGCGAACCAAAGGCTCCAGCTCTGTCCACGCCGTACCCTGCGTCGCCTGATCCTCCAACTGTTTTACTACCGCCCGAATCGCCTTACGCTCGGCCTTGGGTATGCCTGGGATTGCGTTAAAGATCGTCAGCCCGGTAACGGTCAAAGACTCGAATCCATTTTTGGAGAGCACCGTTTGTCCGCGCTTGCGAATATGCAACTTTGAACGCTTCTGGTAGCAGCCCTTCTGCGCCAGCATGTGGGTGACCGCCGAGACGATGCTTGTTAGCGCTGATGAATCGATGGGCTTAATGGAGGTGATGGTGATGTCATCCGCGAACCTAGAATAATTGAATCCCTGCGCATTCAACTTGGCCACCAATGCCGGTTCGATATCCCAGAACACCAGGTTGGCTATATAGCTACTGCTGCTGGCACCTTGCGGCACGACGCCATGACGGGTTGTCAGCAGCGCCAAGATGCCTGCCACCGCCTCGGAAAACCCGAACAAGCCCACGAACAATTGCTGAACATGCTGCGTCTTGATGGAAGGGAAAAAGTCTTTAATGTCCTGAAGCACCACGCACTGGGCACGACCGTGGATGTGTGCATTGGAGTAAATACTGCGGCGTTTAACCGGATCCTTGATCCCGCCATGGAGATAGCCTGGAAAGCGAACGCGAGCCAGCAGTCGATCAACGATCTTGCGCTGAATGGCTTTCAACGGCTCGTAGGCATCATAGGTATCACGGGGAGTGCCGTCTTTCTTGGTTTGCGGCACATGACGGTACAAGTTGGAGCTGCGCCTGGCCAAGCTTTCGAGGAGTTCGGCGGGTTCGCCAAGGGTCAATGACAGCGCCTTTAGGCTGTAGATCGGTTTGAAGGGATAAAGCGGAGCGTCCATTTCCTGTCCCCAAAATGACGTGAGGCCGATCACTGGATCGGCCTCACTAGAATTCGAATGATGTGGTTTGTTGCGTCATAGGAAGAACCCTACATTACTGCAAAGCCAATCCCAAATACTCCCTGAGTGATCCCAGACCCAGATTGCAGAACGGTACAGGATAAATTTTGCCACCGGTTTGGCAACAGCCTTCATCTTGACCCATTTGCGCTGACTCGGTTGCTGGGGAACAGTTTGTACGATGACGCGGGCATCTTCAGTGTTGTGCATGTGCTGATGGATACGAGTATCGACAGCATTCTTTACCTTCTTCATGGTTACAGTTCCTTACGGTGGATTACTCCGCCGCCAGGTATTCCGGGCCGAATGGAACTTTGAAGATGCCGCTACAAACCACAGTTCTGCTTATCAAATCCTTGATAAGCCGTCCGCCGCATTTCTGTCAATTCACCGATGGAGCATCGCTGACAGCCTCGTGACATTTGCCACGAAACCCTCAGCGCTGAGCACATCGGGATGACGACAGGTGTGTGGCGAAGGTAGCTCTGGAGAACACCAAAGCTGGTCAGTTTCCCGACCACCAACTGCAAGCCCGATTCTTAACCATGTTTAAAGAGCACCTGGGCGGTAACACCCAGCACTGATAGTTGTACCTGAGTTCAGACGAGGGATTCAACTGGAAAATGTCACCGGCCATTTCATCTAGCCGGTGACAAGCTCTCGATCAGATATCGAGAGGAGGGAGGGACTCTATGATCTTCATGGTTTCCAGACTAACCGTGACCACGCGCAGGAATAGCTCCAGCGGGTAGCGGGGGTTGTCCATGGTTTCGATGGCCCAGTCGTTAGCGTCGTTGGTGATGCCGCTGTCTTTGTGGGTGCTGACGGATTGGCGCTCGACCACCCAATCCAGTGCGGGCTTGCCGTTGACGATGTATTCGTAGGCTTGCAGCGGGATGCCAGTGATGGTGATTTTGGCGTTGTAATGCAGAGTGCTGAGGTCTTTGTCTTTGCCCTTTTTGCCATACTTCATCTTGGTTACGCGGTAGTCACTGTCGATGCTGGCGCTGCTTTGTACGTTAGCGGGGTACATTGCCACGGTTTCGTAGCCCAGGTGTAAATCGGCCAGCGCGCGACCTGCCTTGGAGTAAGCCCAGAAGTCAGCAGCGGCTTTTACCGCTGGTATGCGCGGCAACTCTTTGCTGAGATTGTCGGCGTACTTGTCGCGGAACTCCGACGAATGCAGCAGGCCATAGACGTAATAGAAGAGGTCTTCCTTGCTGATGACCTCGCCTGGATAGGCGGCGCTAAAGTGCGCCAGACCTTCCTCGGTGATAGCGTCGCGGCGGCTGGCACTTGGCTGTGCCGGGGTGTCAAACAGGCTCGGAACCGTCTTACTGGCCCTGGCTTGATCTTCAGGACTGTCGTAAAGGTAAAGCGGGAAGCATTGTTCTCCGCCATCAGGCGTGAACCCAGGAACGCGATCAGTAATGAGCGCAATCTGGCCATTTGACCATCTTGCTTTAACCATAATTATCCGATTATCCGCCCCATCTCCGGGGAAGATACGCGGCATTTGGTAGACCATTTCGTTGAAACGACGATTGAAGTAAATCCACTGCTTGGTGAAAGGGCGGTAGAGACTTGGGGCAAGGCAGTCCGCTTCAAAGGTAAAGAACCGATCTTTGGCAAGCTCTTGTTTGAGCGCCCGAGTCCAACTGATTTGTGTTGGATCGGTATTGATAAAACCTTCCAACTTAGATTCGCGGGCTTTCTTGTCCGCCCCAACATGGGCGGCGTTAAAGCGCGTTACCTCTGCATTATAAAATTCAATCATCCCGCTCATGTTGGACGCTACACCAGACTTGCTAGCGTTAAAGCACCAAGCGTCCCGTGCTGTGAGCACCCCTTGCGAGAAATTTTCAAAAACCTTCTTTGCATCCCCTTTCTTATCGCCCAGCACGATAAATTCACCAAAACTGTTATCGCGCTGGTTGACCCAGTCACCATGCTCGTCGGGGGTCACGGACTGCCAAGCATTTGCTGCGGTAATACCGGCAATACTGGCAAAAGCGCTAATCTTTTCTAGTTTCTCGGTTTGGCTTAGGTAGTCGCCAATATCGTGCCAGTAAATTTGTCCGTGTTGCCGGGCGGCTGGGTTCTTGACCAGCAGCGTAATGGCAATCGGGGCGCGGCTGCCGCTGCCGAATATCTTGCCTCCCTCTCTTCGGGAAAGCTCGCCAGATGTCCTTTGATTACCGCGTAAATGGAATACATAAATACTGGAGAACTCTTCGGCCAAGCACTGACGCAAACCGTCAGCGGTGGTAGCCTCCAAAAAACCCGCATTGGTGACGAACCCAATCACGCCACTGTCGCCAATTCGATCAGAAGCCCAACGGATAGCGCGGATATAGCTGTCGTACAGTCCCTTTGCGAGCGTGGCTTTTGACTGCGCTGCATAGGTGTCACGAATACGGCTGTCGAGCAGCGGATAGGCGACATTGGAATTGTTGTCGTTCTCGCTGGCCTGCCCAACTGAATACGGCGGGTTGCCAATGATCACTCGAATATTCAGCGCCTTCTGGCGGGTACGGCGAGCGCTGTTATCCATCAGCAGCTCACTGACTAGGTCGTCTTTTTCATAGAGCTGGAAGGTGTCGGTTAAGCAGATGCCCTCGAAGGACTGGTACCCGCCCCCTACAATGCTGTGGTAGACAGCTTCGATATTGATGGCGGCAATGTAATAGGCCAGCAATACGATTTCGTTGGCATGGATTTGGCCTTGGTATTTGCTCTGTAGCTGTTCTTTGCTAATCAGTCCACTTTGCAGCAGGCGGGTGATGAAAGTGCCGGTGCCGGTGAAGGGGTCGATGATATGCACGCCATCGCTGCCCAGAGTTTGGCCGAACTCGCTCTGTAGGATGTCGTTGACGCTGTGAATGATGAAATCCACCACTTCCACCGGGGTGTAGACAATGCCTAGGCGCTCGGTCATGCGCGGGAAGGCGTTACGGAAAAACTTGTCGTACAACTCAACAATGATTTTCTGTTTGCCTTCGGCATTGTCGATGCCGTCGGCGCGCATTTTTACGCTGTCGTAAAAGCGTTGGAGGGTGTCGGCTTCTTTGTCCAAGTGGTGCTCTTGAAGCACGTCCAGGACGTTTTGCATCGCGCAAGACATGGGGTTATTGCTGGCGAAGCTGTACCCCTCAAACAGCGCGTCAAACACTGGCTTGGTAATTAGGTGCTGGGCCAACATCTCGATTACTTCGCCGTCGCTGATGCTGTCGTTCAAGTCGTCACGCAGCTCGCCGGCAAAGCTAAAAAAGGCTTCGCGCTCACGGGTGTTGTCTTCATTCTCAATGATGCTGGTGATGCGCGTGATGTGCGTGCGGGCAATTTTAGCGATGTCCTTGGCCCAATCTTCCCAGTGGCTGCGGTTACCGCACTTCTGCACCACCTTGGCATAGATAGCGCGCTCAATTTCACCAATCTCAAACTCTAGGCCGAACTGTTGAGGCGCAGGGCCGTGATCATATTTACCGCTCTTTTCGCCGATGCCATAAGTGTCCTTGCCATTGTCTTTGCCGATGTTGCTGCGGTCGGTTTTCTTGTTGAGCTTCTCGGTAACGGCGATGATTTCCATCTTGGCCGGGTCGCTGCCGATCAGATCGAGTTTGTTGACCATAGCGTCGAAGCGGTCATCGTGTGAGCGCAAGGCCTGCAGCACTTGCCAGACGACCTTGTAGGTTTTGTTGTCGTTCAGCGCTTCATCGGGTGCCATGCCGGAAGGGATGACGACCGGCAAAATCACATAGCCACGCTTCTTGCCTTCGGCCTTGCGCATGACGCGACCAACCGATTGCACCACGTCTACCTGTGAATTGCGCGGAGTGAGGAACAGCACGGCGTCCAAGGCGGGCACGTCCACACCTTCAGACAGGCAGCGCACGTTGCTGAGGATGCGACAAGTGTTGTCGGGCACCTCGGCCTTAAGCCAGTCGAGTTCGGCCTCTTTCTGGCTGGCAGTCATGCCGCCGTCAACATGAGAAGCTTCGCAGATGAGCGTGGCGGCAGTGTCGGTGCTTTCCGGGTTGCTGGCTTTGTAAGACTCGACCACCTGATCAAACATGCTAGCGATGTTTTTGGAGCTGACCTTGTGGGTTTTGGCGAACTTTTGGTACTCGATGACCTGGCAAAAGGCCACGGCGCGGCGCATGGGATCGCCATCGTCTACGAGGTCTTCGCGGGTGTCTTGTTTACTCAGGGCCTTCCAGCAGCCGATGATTTTGGCAGCGTCCTCCAGCTTGATTTGATTGTCGTCGTCGGCCAGCAGCTTTTGCAGGCGGCTGCTGATGTGCTTTTCATCCATGGCCAGCACCAGCACTTTGTAATCGACCAGCAGCTCGGCCTTTACCGCTTCGCTGAAGGTGATGACGAACAGCTCTTTACCGTACAGGCTGCCGTCATCCATGGAGCACAGAGCAACATCATCTTTTTCAGCACTGGCCTTGGCCAATTCACCATAGATGCGCGGAGTGGCGGTCATATAGAGGCGCTTGGTGCTGCGGATGTAGTCGGCCATGTGGACTTTAACGAAGGCGCTTTCGTCATCGTCGCCAAAGGTCGCCCCGGTGGTGCGGTGGGCTTCGTCGCAGATGATCAGGTCGAAGTCAGCCAGGCCATGCTGGGTTTGGGCATCGCTGATCACAGCAATGGAGTGGTAGGTGCTGAATACCACGCTCATGTGTTGGTCATCGTGGCGCGCGAGCATCTCTGCTGCTAACTTGCGTGGCGCGGTGGTGGCCGGGTAGCGCAGTTCGTGGGCAAAGGTTTGTACGGCGTCATCGTCTTTCTTGCGCTTCTTGCCCACGTCGCTGTCAGAGCACACGGCAAAGCTATGCAACGGGGTTTCGCTCTCTTGCGTCCACTCGGTGAGTGTTTGCGACAGCAGCGACAGACTGGGCACCAAAAACAGCACGCGCTTGCCCGCACCGGCCAATTGTTCGGCAATCTTCAAACTGGTGAAAGTTTTGCCGGTGCCACAGGCCATGATCAGCTTGCCCCGGTCAGCGGTTTGCAGGCCGCTGGCAACGGATAGCAGGGCGCGCTTCTGGTGGTCACGCAGCTGCTTCTTACCCTTGAGCACTACAGCTTGATTGGGCTGATAGCGTGCCCAGTCAATCTGACTGTTTTCCAGGTCTTGACGATCAATTTTGCTCACTGGCGGCTGCTGGTTTTGAAGGGCGTCGGCGGCGTGCTCGTTCCAGTTGTTGGTGGTAGTGACGATAACGCGATGGGTGAAGGGCTTTTTGCCCGAAGCGGTAAAGAAGCTGTCGATGTCGCTTTTTTGGATGCGGTAGTTGTCTGCGAAGAATTTGCACTGGATGGCGTGGATCTCCCCCGTGCCATGGGTTTTGGCTACGAGGTCGATACCGGTGTCGCGACCGTCTAGTCCTTGCTCCTTTGACCAGTCGGAATATGTCCACACTTGCGCATACAGATCGCAATATGTCGCCTCGTTGCGCAGGTAGGTACAAATCAGCTCTTCAAAGTAGGTGCCTTTCTCGCGCTCGCTTACTGAGGCGGTGCGATAGGTGTTAAGCAGGGCGGTGAGAGCGGACATAAGAATTCCTTTTGAATACGACTGGCGCATCACGGGCACCAAATCGCAGCAGTCTATCAATTGGGGCAACTACGAACAGCCAAAAGAAAACCCCGGTAGGCCTTTCGGTCGACCAGGGTTTGTTGGCAGGGCAGTGGGCCATTAGCTTTGGCCAAATCGATTAATTTTGACCGACGTGGCGATTAACTTTACCCACCTACAGCTGGCTGGCTGGCTGGCTGGCTGGCTGGCTGGCTGGCTGGCTGGCTCAGCATGCGGTTTGTTTTAATGAATCCGCAAGCGTATCTCAATAGGCGCCCATCAGCGGTGGTTTAGGGGTCTGATGGGCGATGCTGTTTTGATTTCCATAAATTGCCTCGCATCAGATGCTTCTAAATCTCCCAGGTTTTTTGCCTCTATCAATACGAGATTTTCCGAACAATCTTTGTAGCTTCGCTACAAAATGAACTCCACGGATACCTCCCAGCCATCCCTAAAGCTCTCAGCCAAAACGAAAAACCCCGGCGCTAAGCCGGGGTAGTGACGCTTTTTGTCATGACAATAACCTGCACGAACATGACAATTAACTTGCCCGTCGACAGCTGGATCAGAAGTCCAGGTTGGAAACCGCCAGTGCGTTGCTTTCGATGAAGTCACGGCGAGGTTCGACCGCATCACCCATCAGGGTGTTGAAGATCTGGTCTGCGCCAATGGCGTCTTCGATGGTCACTTTGAGCATCCGGCGCTGGCTTGGGTCCATGGTGGTTTCCCACAGCTGATCCGGGTTCATTTCACCCAGACCTTTGTATCGCTGGATGGTATGACGCTTGGTGCTTTCAGCCATGAGCCATTCAAGCGCTTCCTTGAACTCGGTAACCGGCTTCTTGCGCTCGCCACGCTGGATGTACGCGCCGTCGTCCAGCAAGGTGCTCAGTTGAGCGCCGAGAGAGACAACTGTCTTGTAATCGTTGCTGCCGAAGAAGTCGCGGTTGAACGTGACGTAGTTCGACAGGCCGTGGGAGATCAGTTCGACCTCTGGCAGCCAGACGTTACGTTCGCGGTCTTCACGCAGGCTGGCTTTGTAGACCAGGCCGGACTTCTCGACGGTGCGCAGGCGAACTTCATACTGAGCCATCCAATCCTGCATGACTGCGTGATCGGACAGTTGCTCCAGACTTACCGCAGGCAGGTAGATGAAGTGCTCGGTCAGTTCCTGTGGGTACAGGCGCGACAAACGCTTGAGGGTCTTCATCACCAGACGGAAGTCATTCACCAAGCGCTCGAGGGCGGGTCCGGAAATACCCGGTGCTTCCTCGTTCAGGTGCAGGCTCGCATCTTCCAGGGCCGATTGCGTCATGTACTCTTCCATGGCGTCGTCGTCTTTGATGTATTGCTCTTGCTTGCCTTTCTTGACCTTGTACAGCGGTGGCTGAGCGATGTAGATGTAGCCGCGTTCGATCAGCTCCGGCAACTGACGGAAGAAGAAGGTCAGCAGCAGGGTACGGATGTGCGAACCGTCGACGTCAGCATCGGTCATGATGATGATGTTGTGGTAACGCAGCTTCGCGATGTTGTACTCGTCGCGGCCAATGCCACAGCCCAGTGCGGTGATCAACGTGCCCACTTCTTGCGAAGAGATCATCTTGTCGAAGCGCGCTTTCTCGACGTTCAGGATCTTGCCTTTCAGCGGCAGGATGGCCTGGGTCCGGCGGTTGCGCCCCTGCTTGGCGGAGCCGCCAGCAGAGTCACCTTCCACCAGGTACAGTTCGGAGAGGGCAGGGTCTTTTTCCTGGCAGTCAGCCAGTTTGCCCGGCAGGCCGGCGATGTCCAGCGCACCTTTACGACGGGTCATCTCACGGGCTTTACGCGCCGCTTCACGAGCGCGAGCCGCATCGATCATCTTGCCGACGACCAGTTTGGCTTCGTTCGGGTTTTCCAGCAGGAAGTCGGAGAAGTACTTGCCCATTTCCTGTTCGACCGCGGTCTTCACTTCGGAAGAAACCAGCTTGTCTTTGGTCTGGGAGCTGAACTTCGGATCCGGCACTTTCACCGAGATAATCGCGGTCAGGCCTTCACGGGCGTCGTCACCGGTGGTCGCGACTTTGTGCTTCTTCGCCAGACCTTCGGCTTCGATGTAGGTGTTCAGGTTACGCGTCAGCGCGGAACGGAAACCCACCAGGTGAGTACCGCCGTCGCGCTGCGGAATGTTGTTGGTGAAGCACAACAGGTTCTCGTTGAAGCTGTCGTTCCACTGCAAGGCGATTTCCACGCCGATGCCGTCTTCACGCTGGATGTTGAAATGGAACACCTGGTTGACCGGAGTCTTGTTGGTGTTCAGGTATTCAACGAACGCACGCAGGCCGCCTTCGTACTTGAACAGCTCTTCCTTGCCGCTGCGCTCATCCTTGAGGACGATACCGACACCGGAGTTAAGGAAGGACAGTTCACGAATCCGCTTGGCCAGGATGTCCCAGCTGAAATGGATGTTCTTGAAGGTCAGGTCAGACGGCTTGAAATGAATCTGAGTACCGGTGGTTTCGCTCTCGCCAACGATTTTCATCGGCTCTTTCGGAACACCGTGGATGTAAGTCTGTTCCCAGATCTTGCCGCTGCGGCGAACGGTCAGGACCAACTCTTCGGACAGGGCGTTCACAACCGACACACCTACACCGTGCAGACCGCCGGATACTTTATAGGAGTTGTCATCGAACTTACCGCCGGCGTGCAGCACGGTCATGATGACCTCGGCTGCCGAGACGCCTTCTTCTTTGTGCACGTCTACCGGGATGCCACGACCGTTGTCGCGAACGGTGATGGATTCGTCCGGGTGGATGATGATGCTGATGTCGTCGCAGTGGCCAGCGAGCGCTTCATCGATGGAGTTGTCGACTACCTCGAAGACCATGTGGTGCAGACCGCTGCCATCGTCGGTGTCACCAATGTACATACCGGGACGTTTGCGTACGGCATCCAGGCCTTTAAGCACTTTAATGCTCGTTGAGTCGTACGTATTTTCTTCGCTCAATGCCTTCACTCCCGATGGTCGTGGGTCTGGGTGATACGGCCCTGTTCCACGTGGAACAGAGCGACTGACGTTTCCGTCTGCCAGCCTTCCCTCAATAATTCGTGATCTACACAGGTGATAAACACCTGGCAGCGTAAGTCTTCCAACAAGCGGCAAAGCGCACGACGGTGGTGCTCGTCCAACTCGGACGGCAGGTCATCCACCAGATAAATACACTGGCCGCGTCGGGCCTGGCTGACCAAGTGCCCTTGGGCAATCCGCAATGCGCAGACCACTAACTTCTGCTGACCCCGAGACAAGATGTCCGCGGCGTTATGTGCGCCCAATCTAAGACGCAAATCAGCACGTTGTGGTCCGGCCTGGGTATGACCCATTTGCTGATCCCGCTGAAGGGACCCGGCGAGCACTGCACTCAGTTCGCGATCCTTGTCCCAACCTCGGTAATAGCTGAGCGTTAAGCCCTCAAGCTTTACCAGCTCGCTCAAGGTCTGTTCAAAGACTGGTTTCAAGGCTTTGATATAAGCGCGGCGGTATTCATCAATTTCAGCGCTGGCTTGGCACAGTTCCCTGTCCCAAACCGCTTGCGAAACGGCGTCAAGTGTACCATGCCGCAGCCAAGAGTTTCTCTGGCGCAGGGCCTTCTGCAAGCGCTGCCAAGTGGACATGAATCGCGGTTCCACGTGGAACACACCCCAGTCGAGAAACTGGCGGCGAATCTTCGGTGCGCCCTCCAGCAAGCGGAAGCTGTCGGGGTTGATCAGCTGAAGCGGCAGGATCTCCGCCAGTTGCGCCGCGCTGCGGGCGTTCTGCCCGTCGATGCGGATCAGGAATTCCCCTTGACGGTCCCGGGAGATGCCCAAGGCGCTATGACCACCCTCGGCCAATTCAACCTGCCCAAACACCGTGCAAGCCAATTGCTCGTACTGAATGACGGGTAATAGACGGCTGCTACGAAACGAACGGGCAAGCCCCAGCAGATGAATGGCTTCCAGAACACTGGTTTTGCCGCTGCCGTTGGCGCCGTAAAGAATGTTGATTCGGGGGGAGGGGGAGAAGGTCACCGGGTGCAGATTGCGCACCGCGGTGACCGAGACGCGACTTAAAGACATCTAGCTTCTGCTGAGCATGATTACAGACGCATCGGCATGACAACGTAAGCCGAGTCGTCGTTGTCGGACTCTTGCACCAGCGCACTGCTGTTGGAGTCGGACAGGATCAAGCGAACCTGCTCAGTGGTCATCACGCCCAGCACGTCAAGCAGATAGCTCACGTTGAAGCCAATTTCCAGGGAGCCGCCGTTGTACTCAACGCCCACTTCTTCTTCCGCTTCTTCCTGCTCCGGGTTGTTCGCCTGGATCTTCAGCTGACCATTGGCCAGTTGCAGACGGATACCGCGGTACTTCTCGTTGGACAGAATCGCGGTACGGCTGAAGGCTTCGCGCAGGGCCTGGCGGTCGCCGAGTACCAGTTTGTCGCCACCTTTAGGCAGAACACGCTCGTAGTCCGGGAATTTGCCATCGACCAGTTTTGACGTGAAGGTGAACTCGCCAGTGGTCGCACGGATGTGATGCTGACCCAGTACGATACTGACGAGGCCGTCTGGCTCGGTCAGCAGGCGCGCCAGCTCAAGGATACCCTTGCGCGGCACGATGACCTGGTGGCGATCCGGCTGACCGATATCGGCCTTCATCGAGCACATGGCCAGACGGTGACCGTCGGTGGCCACGGCGCGGATGATGCCTTCAGAAACTTCCAGCAGCATGCCGTTGAGGTAATAACGCACGTCCTGCTGGGCCATGGCGAAGCTGGTGCGTTCGATCAGACGACGCAGTTTGCTTTGCTCAAGGCTGCAAGTCAGTGAGCCAGGGCCTTCTTCCACAGTAGGGAAATCATTGGCCGGCAGGGTCGACAGGGTGAAGCGGCTACGGCCGGCCTTCACCACAAGCTTCTGCTCATCGACCTTGATGTCGATCAGCGCATCGTTCGGCAAGCTCTTGCAGATGTCCATCAGCTTGCGCGCAGGCACGGTGATGGAACCTGGATCTGCAGGCTCTTCGAGTTGTACACGACCGACCAGCTCGACTTCCAGGTCGGTACCGGTCAGCGACAGTTGCTGGCCTTCGACAACCAGCAGCACGTTGGAGAGCACCGGCAAGGTCTGTCGGCGCTCGACGACGCCTGCGACCAGTTGCAGGGGTTTCAACAGGGCTTCGCGTTGAATGGTGAAATGCATGGTCTAGTCCCTTGCCTTAATAAGCTGCGCTGGAGTTCATCAAGTGGTCAGTGTACGCAGCAGGTTCTTGTAGTCCTCGCGGATGTCCGCGTCGGATTCCTTAAGTTCGTTGATCTTGCGGCAGGCGTGCAAAACAGTCGTGTGGTCGCGGCCGCCAAACACATCGCCAATTTCCGGCAGGCTGTGGTTAGTCAACTCTTTGGACAACGCCATGGCAACCTGCCGCGGACGAGCGACCGAGCGTGAACGACGCTTGGACAGCAAGTCGGAAATTTTGATCTTGTAGTACTCGGCGACAGTGCGCTGAATGTTATCCACAGAGACCAGTTTGTCTTGCAGCGCCAACAAGTCTTTCAGGGATTCGCGAATCAACTCGATGGTGATGTCGCGGCCCATGAAGTGCGAGTGGGCAATTACGCGCTTGAGCGCACCTTCCAGCTCACGGACGTTGGAACGAATACGCTGGGCAATAAAGAACGCCGCATCGTGAGGCAGATCGACTTTGGCCTGGTCGGCCTTTTTCATCAGGATCGCTACGCGGGTTTCCAGCTCCGGCGGCTCGACGGCAACCGTCAGTCCCCAGCCAAAGCGGGATTTGAGGCGCTCTTCAAGGCCTTCGATTTCTTTCGGGTAGCGGTCACTGGTGAGAATGACCTGCTGGCCACCTTCGAGCAGGGCGTTGAAGGTGTGGAAAAACTCTTCCTGTGAACGCTCTTTGCGGGCGAAGAACTGAATGTCATCGATCAACAACGCATCCACCGAACGGTAGAAGCGCTTGAATTCGTTGATTGCGTTGAGTTGCAGTGCCTTGACCATGTCGGCCACGAAACGCTCGGAATGCAGGTACACAACCTTGGCATTCGGATTCTTCTTTAATAGGTGGTTACCCACAGCGTGCATCAAGTGGGTTTTACCCAAGCCGACACCACCATAAAGGAAGAGCGGGTTGTAACCGTGCTTGGGATTGTCCGCCACTTGCCAGGCCGCAGCCCGGGCCAGTTGGTTGGACTTGCCCTCGACGAAATTTTCGAAGGTAAAGGTGCGGTTCAGGTAGCTGGTGTGCTTGAGGGCACCTTCCACCTGCACCGTGCGCTGCTCGGCACGAATCGGGGCCTGTTGCGAACTGGCGCCGGCCATCGGGTCGAAACTGTCGCGCGATGGCTCTTCGCTGACCTCGGCGACTTTATGCGTCGCACGCTTGGTCGGCGCGGCTGCCTGAGTTGGCGCTGGCGCACTGACAGGTGCTTGAGCGGCCTGAGCCTGGGAGGCAGCGGCGGCCAACGGAGCATTCGGGGCGGCACGCGGTGCCGAACTGCGTTTGCTGCCTATTAATAAGGAAAGCGCCGGCGCCATGCCATTGCCATGCTCATCCAGCAGTTCAAGGACGCGGCCCAGATACTTTTCGTTGACCCAGTCGAGAACAAAACGATTCGGTGCGTAAACACGCAACTCGTCGCCTTCGGCTTCGACCTGTAGTGGACGGATCCAAGTGTTGAATTGTTGGGCAGGCAGCTCATCGCGCAAAAGCTCCACGCACTGCTGCCAAAGTTCCACTGACACGGATATCCCCTAAGTTGAAAGCCGGTGAGGCAAAAACAAGCGGCCATTGTAGCGACCAGACGCCGACTTATCCACACGAAGGTTGTTCACCTCTCAAGAAGAATCAAAGCGTTATACGAAAAAAAGACGACCAATGGTCTGTGCATAAGCTCTGTGGATAACCGGGTCTAAGGTCGTTGCACAAGTGGGGGAGAAACCCAGTGGATAACTGACCTGTGGATAAGTAGCCCTTTCACACACAGCTTATCCGACAGTGCAGCACAGGCTGCCCCCCGTTTTCCACGGTAGTTGTCATTCTCTGTACAGCACGGGTTTAAAGGGCTAAAGGTAGTTATCCACAGATGATCGTGCCCCTAGCTTTTATAAGCTTTACAGAAAAGCTTTAAATAATTCCCTTCTTTATATCTATATCTAGCGAAGACCTGCGTACGAGCAAAACGGCTGGAGATCTATTTATGAGGAAACGCTGGTTGGAAATTGACCTAGAGGCTTGCTTTCTCTAGAATCCCCGGTCTCTTAAAACGGGGGCCATTCCGGCCCGTTGTGGACGAACCAGGTAACACGACAATGAAACGTACTTTCCAACCAAGCACTATCAAACGCGCTCGTACCCACGGTTTCCGTGCTCGCATGGCTACCAAAAACGGTCGTGCCGTCCTGTCGCGTCGTCGCGCCAAAGGTCGTGCGCGTCTGGCAGTTTGATAATCCGGCACTGGAGGTGAGTCAGGACTTCAGTCGGGAGAAGCGTTTGCTTACCCCCCGGCATTTCAAGGCAGTCTTTGACTCCCCTACCGGCAAGGTTCCGGGGAAAAATCTCCTGCTCCTTGCGCGCAATAACGATCTCGATCACCCCCGTCTCGGGTTGGTTATCGGGAAAAAGAGCGTAAAGCTCTCCGTCGAGCGCAATCGCCTCAAACGTCTGATGCGCGAATCGTTCCGTCTGCACCAGGATTCACTGGTCGGTTGGGACATCGTTATCGTCGCGCGCAAAGGTTTGGGTGACGTAGAAAACCCCGAATTGATTCAGCATTTCGGCAAACTCTGGAAGCGTCTGGCACGCAGCACGCCGGTACCAGCAGTCAAAACCGAAACTGTAGGGGTAGACAGTCCAGATGCGTAAACTGGCACTCGTTCCGATCCAGTTTTATCGCTATGCCATTAGTCCCCTGATGGCCAGTCACTGTCGTTTCTACCCCAGTTGTTCCTGCTACGCGTATGAAGCCATAGAAAATCATGGCCTTCTGCGCGGTGGCTGGCTGGCCTTTCGTCGTTTAGGTCGCTGTCATCCGTGGAATCCCGGTGGTTATGACCCGGTTCCATCTATCCCTACCTCCCGTTCTTCTTCGATGGCCGAGTAATCATGGATATCAAACGCACGATCCTGATCGTCGCCCTGGCAATCGTGTCCTACGTTATGGTTCTTAAATGGAACCAGGACTATGGCCAGACTGCCTTGCCGACTCAGAATGTTGCTTCCAGTACTACCGCACCGGGCCTACCGGATACGGCGACTGGCAATAATGCTTCTGTCAGTGACGACATTCCACGCGCCGCAAGCGATACCAGTGCAACTGCACCTGCTGAAACACCAGTAGCTGCAAGCAAAGACCTCATCCAGATCAAAACGGATGTGCTCAACCTGGCAGTCGATCCACAAGGTGGTGATGTTGCGCAGTTGACGCTGCCTCTGTATCCACGTCGCCAGGACCATCCGGAAATTCCATTCCAGTTGTTCGATAACGGCAACGAGCGGACTTATCTGGCTCAAAGCGGTTTGATCGGTACCAACGGTCCGGACGCCAGTCCTGCCGGTCGCCCGGTTTACTCCTCGGAGAAGAAGATTTATCAACTGGCTGACGGTCAGGACCAATTGGTCGCAGACCTGAAGTTCAGCAAGGACGGCGTCAACTACATCAAGCGTTTCACTCTGAAACGTGGCCTGTACGACGTAACCGTTTCCTACCTGATCGACAACCAGAGCGCGCAGCCCTGGTCTGGTGCGATGTTCGCGCAACTGAAGCGTGACGCCAGCGGCGATCCTTCCTCGACCACCGCCACCGGTACCGCGACTTACCTCGGTGCTGCCCTGTGGACAAGTAACGAGCCGTACAAGAAAGTGTCGATGAGCGACATGGACAAGGCTCAGCTCAAGGAAACCGTCACCGGTGGTTGGGTTGCCTGGTTGCAGCACTACTTCGTGACCGCATGGATTCCGGCCAAGGGCGAAAACAACATCGTCCAGACCCGTAAAGACAGCAAGGGCAACTACATCATCGGTTATACCGGCCCGGCAATGAGCGTTGCGCCAGGTGCAAAAGCCGAAACCAGTGCCGTTCTGTATGCGGGTCCGAAAAGCCAGGCTGTGCTGAAAGAATTGTCCCCAGGCCTGGAACTGACCGTCGATTACGGCATTCTTTGGTTCATCGCCCAACCAATCTTCTGGTTGCTGGGACACATCCACGCAATCGTCGGCAACTGGGGCTGGTCGATCATCTTCCTGACCATGCTGATCAAAGGGATTTTCTTCCCGCTGTCGGCTGCCAGCTACAAATCCATGGCGCGCATGCGTGCAGTGGCACCGAAACTGGCCGCGCTGAAAGAGCAACATGGCGACGACCGGCAGAAAATGTCGCAATCCATGATGGAGCTGTACAAGAAAGAAAAGATCAATCCGCTGGGTGGTTGCTTGCCAATCCTCGTGCAGATGCCGGTTTTCCTTTCGTTGTACTGGGTTCTGCTGGAAAGCGTTGAAATGCGCCAAGCGCCGTTCATGCTGTGGATTACTGACCTGTCGATCAAGGATCCGTTCTTCATTCTGCCGATCATCATGGGCGTAACCATGTTCATCCAGCAGCAGTTGAACCCGACTCCTCCGGATCCGATGCAGGCGAAGGTCATGAAAATGATGCCAATCATCTTCACCTTCTTCTTCCTGTGGTTCCCGGCTGGTCTGGTGCTGTACTGGGTAGTGAACAACTGCCTGTCGATCGCCCAACAGTGGTACATCACTCGTAAGATCGAAGCGGCTGCTAAAGCGACTGCCTGACTTACACTGTGGATAACCACTCAAAACGCCCCCTAGTGGGGCGTTTTGCTATCTGTCACTTTTGTCTGGATACCGGTTTATGAGCGTTCCTCGTGAAACCATCGCAGCCGTCGCCACCGCTCAAGGTCGCGGGGGCGTGGGCATCGTGCGTATTTCCGGGCCTCTGGCCAGCGTTGCGGCCAAGGCCTTCAGCGGTCGTGAGCTCAAGCCACGATTTGCCCATTACGGCCCGTTCTTCAGTGAAAACGATGAGGTGCTGGATCAAGGCATCGCGTTGTATTTTCCGGGACCGAACTCGTTCACCGGTGAAGATGTGCTGGAGCTCCAGGGTCATGGCGGCCCGATCGTTCTGGATATGCTGCTCAAGCGTTGCCTGGAACTGGGTTGTCGGTTGGCTCGGCCGGGTGAATTCAGCGAGCGCGCTTTCCTCAACGACAAACTCGACCTGGCCCAAGCCGAAGCAATTGCCGACTTGATTGAGGCAAGTTCTGCACAGGCGGCGCGAAATGCACTGCGTTCCTTGCAAGGCGCATTCTCCGAACGTGTGCATAACCTCACCGAACAGTTGATTGGCCTGCGCATCTATGTCGAAGCGGCTATCGACTTTCCGGAAGAGGAAATCGACTTTCTCGCCGATGGCCACGTGCTGAGCATGCTCGACAAAGTGCGCGATGAGTTATCCACCGTACTGCGAGAAGCCGGGCAGGGTGCATTGCTGCGTGATGGCATGACAGTGGTGATCGCTGGTCGCCCGAATGCCGGTAAATCCAGTCTGCTGAATGCTCTGGCCGGTCGTGAGGCAGCCATCGTGACCGAGATTGCCGGCACCACTCGGGATATTCTTCGCGAACATATCCACATTGACGGTATGCCGCTGCACGTAGTCGACACCGCAGGATTGAGGGATACCGACGACCAGGTAGAAAAAATCGGTGTTGAACGGGCGTTGAAAGCGATCGGCGAGGCTGATCGCGTGCTGTTAGTGGTCGATGCTACGGCCCCCGAAGCGCTTGATCCGTTCGCGTTATGGCCTGAATTTCTGGAAATTCGTCCCGATCCGGCGAAAGTCACGTTGATCCGTAACAAGGCTGACCTCACCGGAGAAGCCATTGCGCTGGAAGTCAGCGAGGATGGCCATGTCACTATTAGCCTCAGTGCCAAGTCTGCAGGCGAGGGACTGGAATTGCTGCGCAACCACCTCAAGGCCTGCATGGGCTATGAACAGACCTCGGAAAGCAGCTTCAGCGCGCGTAGACGTCATCTTGAGGCGTTGCGGCATGCCAGTGCATCCCTCGAGCACGGCCGTGCGCAATTGACCCTGGCGGGTGCCGGTGAGTTATTGGCCGAGGATTTGCGTCAGGCTCAACACTCCTTAGGTGAAATCACCGGTGCCTTCAGCTCCGATGACTTGTTGGGACGGATCTTTTCCAGCTTCTGCATCGGTAAATAGTTTTTCCGTTGTTCACAGACAGGCCATTTGCGCCTGTCTGTTCCCTCCTTTTTTGAAATTTTCCTTTCAGTGCCGAGCAGATTCTTTTTGCCTGGGCGGATTTCCCGTACCCGGGATTCGCTCATTCGGCATTTTTCTGTGGATTAAGCCCTGTGAATAACTGCCACTAAGGGCAGTTGATAACAGGGCCTCAAAACTGAAGATAACCGCCTCTGTGGATAACCACCCCTTTCATCCACAGGCTTAAAGCGGTTATCCAAGGGCCTCATTGGCACATGACCACAGGGTTTTGAATCTCTGTACATATTGAAAATAAAGGTCTGTAGAGATCTATCCACAGAAATTGTGCTCAGTAGAAATAAACATAAAAACAAAGATTTAATAAATTTCTCTCTTTTTAATTTCTATAACCGCGACTTCTCCACAGCTGGTTAAATTTTGTGCAAAGGGTTCTTTAGGAAGGGCGAAGTCCCTATACTTGCCGCCCAGGTCCAAAAACCTGAGCTCAAACTATTCCTGATTACCTAACTGAAGCAGGCACGAGGTGCGTGGTGGATTTCCCTTCCCGTTTTGAAGTGATCGTCATCGGCGGCGGTCATGCCGGTACCGAGGCAGCACTGGCGTCAGCACGCATGGGGGCAAAAACCCTGTTGCTGACGCATAACGTGGAAACCCTCGGTGCCATGAGTTGCAACCCTGCCATTGGCGGGATAGGCAAAAGCCACCTGGTCAAGGAAATCGATGCCCTGGGCGGCGTGATGGCCATGGCCACCGACAAAGGTGGTATTCAATTTCGCGTATTGAACAGCCGTAAAGGCCCGGCCGTGCGTGCAACTCGCGCTCAAGCCGATCGGGTTTTGTACAAAGCCGCTGTCCGCGAAACCCTGGAAAACCAGCCGAACCTGTGGATATTTCAACAAGCTGCCGATGACTTGATCGTCGAACAGGAACAAGTGCGTGGTGTTGTCACCCAAATGGGCCTGCGTTTCTTCGCAGACTCCGTGGTGTTGACCACTGGCACCTTCCTCGGCGGACTTATCCACATCGGGATGCAGAATTATTCCGGCGGTCGCGCCGGTGATCCGCCGTCGATCGCCCTGGCTCATCGTTTGCGTGAATTGCCACTGCGTGTTGGTCGCCTGAAAACCGGTACACCGCCGCGTATCGACGGTCGGTCTGTGGATTACTCGGTGATGACCGAGCAAGCAGGCGATACGCCGATCCCGGTCATGTCGTTCATGGGTTCCAAAGAGCAGCACCCGAGACAGATCAGCTGCTGGATTACCCACACCAACGCGCGAACCCACGAAATCATTGCTGCCAACCTTGATCGCTCGCCGATGTATTCCGGGGTGATCGAAGGTATTGGCCCACGTTACTGTCCATCGATCGAAGACAAGATCCATCGCTTTGCCGACAAGGAAAGCCATCAGGTCTTCATCGAACCGGAAGGCCTGACCACAAACGAGCTGTACCCGAACGGGATATCCACATCCCTGCCGTTCGACGTGCAATTGCAGATCGTGCAATCGATTCGCGGTATGGAAAACGCGCACATCGTGCGTCCGGGCTACGCCATCGAGTACGACTACTTCGACCCGCGTGACCTGAAGTACAGCCTGGAAACCAAAGTCATCGGCGGTCTGTTCTTCGCCGGGCAAATCAACGGCACCACCGGTTACGAAGAAGCCGGCGCCCAGGGTTTGCTGGCCGGGGCCAACGCCGCACTGCGCGCACACGGCAAAGATGCCTGGTGTCCGCGACGCGATGAGGCGTACATCGGGGTGTTGGTCGACGACCTGATCACCCTGGGTACCCAGGAACCGTATCGGATGTTCACGTCCCGCGCCGAGTACCGCCTGATCCTGCGCGAAGACAACGCCGACCTGCGCTTGACCGAAAAAGGTCGCGAACTGGGTCTGGTGGACGACGCGCGTTGGGCGGCGTTCTGCACCAAACGCGAAAGCATCACGCTGGAGGAGCAACGCCTGAAAAGTACTTGGGTCCGCCCGGGCACCGAGCAGGGCGACGCGATTTCCGAAAAATTCGGTACGCCACTGACCCACGAATACAACTTGCTCAACCTGCTGAGCCGTCCGGAAATCGACTACGCTGGGCTGATCGCCGTAACCGGTGGTGGTGCAGAAGATCCACAAGTCGCCGAGCAGGTCGAAATCAAGACCAAATACGCCGGCTACATCGATCGTCAGCAGGATGAAATCGCGCGTCTGCGGGCAAGCGAAGACACCAAGTTGCCTGTGGATATCGATTACACGAACATTTCCGGTCTCTCCAAAGAGATCCAGAGCAAGCTCGGTGCGACTCGTCCAGAGACCTTGGGCCAGGCGTCACGTATCCCGGGCGTCACCCCGGCAGCGATTTCGCTGTTGATGATTCATTTGAAAAAACGCGGCGCGGGCCGTCAGTTGGAGCAAAGCGCTTGAGTTCGTTGGTCACCTTGCAACACGCCGAAGAGTTATCCACAGGTGCTCGCCAGCTCGGTATCACACTGTCAGACACCCAGCACACTCAGCTGCTGGGTTATCTGGCCCTGTTGATCAAATGGAACAAGGCTTACAACCTGACCGCCGTGCGCGATCCGGATGAAATGGTGTCCCGTCACTTGCTCGATAGTTTGAGCGTGATGTCGTTTGTCGAAAACGGTCGCTGGCTGGACGTTGGCAGCGGTGGTGGCATGCCGGGTATTCCGTTGGCCATCCTGTTTCCAGAGTCTCAGGTCACTTGCCTTGACAGCAATGGCAAGAAAACCCGCTTTCTGACTCAGGTCAAACTCGAACTCAAACTGGATAACCTGCAAGTTATCCACAGTCGCGTCGAAGCCTTTCAGCCTGCACAGCCATTCAACGGGATCATTTCCCGGGCGTTCAGCAGCATGGAGAACTTCAGCAACTGGACTCGCCACCTCGGTGACACCGATACGCGTTGGCTGGCAATGAAGGGCGTTCATCCCGCCGATGAGCTGGTAGCATTGCCGGCAGACTTCCACCTCGATAGCGAACACGCCCTGGCCGTACCTGGTTGCCAAGGCCAACGTCATCTGCTGATACTGCGCCGCACGGCATGATTGGGAACACAAGCAAGAATGGCTAAGGTATTCGCAATAGCGAACCAAAAGGGTGGTGTGGGCAAAACCACCACCTGCATCAACCTCGCAGCTTCCCTGGTCGCTACCAAGCGCCGGGTGCTGTTGATCGATCTCGATCCACAGGGCAACGCCACCATGGGTAGCGGTGTGGATAAACACAGCCTGGAAAATTCGGTCTACGACCTGCTGATCGGTGAATGCGATCTGGCCCAGGCCATGCACTACTCCGAGCACGGTGGTTACCAACTGTTGCCGGCCAACCGCGACCTGACGGCGGCCGAAGTGGTTCTGCTGGAAATGCAGATGAAGGAAAGCCGTCTGCGCAGTGCGTTGGCGCCTATTCGTGAAAACTACGATTACATTTTGATCGACTGTCCGCCGTCGTTGTCGATGCTCACGCTTAACGCACTGGTGGCTGCCGATGGGGTGATTATCCCCATGCAGTGCGAATACTTCGCACTCGAAGGCTTGAGCGACCTTGTGGATAACATCAAGCGTATCGCTGAACTGCTGAACCCTAACCTGAAAGTCGAAGGCTTGTTGCGGACCATGTATGACCCGCGCCTGAGCCTGATGAACGACGTTTCGGCGCAGCTCAAGGAACACTTCGGCGAGCAGCTCTACGACACAGTCATTCCGCGCAACATCCGCCTGGCCGAAGCGCCAAGCTATGGCATGCCGGCGCTGGCGTACGACAAATCATCGCGGGGCGCGATTGCCTATCTGGCATTGGCGGGCGAGATGGTTCGCCGTCAACGCAAAAATTCACGCACCGCCGCCGTTCAGGCAACTTAAGGAATCCCCATGGCCGTCAAGAAACGAGGTCTCGGACGTGGACTGGATGCACTGCTGAGTGGTCCGACTGTCAGCTCGCTGGAAGAACAAGCGGTGCAGGCTGACCAGCGTGAGTTGCAGCACTTGCCCCTGGACCTGATCCAGCGCGGCAAGTACCAGCCGCGTCGGGACATGGACCCTCAGGCGCTGGAAGAACTGGCGCAGTCGATCAAGGCCCAGGGCGTGATGCAGCCGATCGTGGTTCGACCGATTGGTAACGGCCGCTTCGAAATCATCGCCGGCGAACGCCGTTGGCGCGCCAGCCAGCAGGCTGGCCAGGAAACCATCCCGGCGATGGTTCGCGATGTACCGGATGAAACCGCGATCGCCATGGCGCTGATCGAGAACATCCAGCGCGAAGACCTTAATCCGATCGAAGAAGCAGTGGCCTTGCAGCGTTTGCAGCAGGAATTCCAGCTGACTCAGCAGCAAGTGGCCGAAGCGGTGGGCAAATCCCGCGTGACCGTGGCCAACCTGCTACGCTTGATCGCGTTGCCGGAAGTCATCAAAACCATGCTGTCTCACGGCGACCTGGAAATGGGTCATGCCCGTGCTTTGCTCGGTTTACCGGAAAATCAACAGGTTGAAGGGGCGCGACACGTTGTCGCACGGGGGCTGACTGTACGCCAGACTGAAGCACTGGTTCGCCAGTGGTTGAGCGGTAAACAGGAACCTGCTGAACCGGTAAAGCCGGACCCGGATATTGCCCGACTCGAGCAGCGCCTGGCCGAGCGCCTAGGCTCTGCGGTGCAGATTCGCCACGGAAAAAAGGGCAAGGGGCAGTTGGTGATCGGTTACAACTCCCTCGATGAGCTTCAAGGTGTACTCGCACACATTCGCTGAAACATTTCCTCATGTAGCGTGCAGGTGGAAATCACTACCTGACGGTTGAATAGGGGCAGAACCGCCCCTATACTCTGCGCGCATTTTGTCGGCACAAATTATGCCAAGTTATTGAATTCTGGCAGCCGATCATTGGGAGCAAAAACGATGGAAAGCCGCACGCCAAACCGCTTGCCGTTCCATCGCCTGGCAGTTTTTCCGGTCTTACTGGCTCAATTTGTCGTTTTAGTACTGGCCGCTTTGGCGCTCTGGTACTGGCATGGAGTCGTTGCCGGGTACTCAGGACTTTGCGGAGGCCTGATAGCCTTGCTGCCCAATGTCTATTTCGCTCACAGGGCATTTCGGTTTTCCGGCGCCCGAGCAGCTCAAGCCATCGTCCGGTCTTTTTATGCCGGCGAGGCGGGCAAACTGATTTTGACGGCAGTGCTCTTTGCATTGACGTTTGCAGGTGTGAAGCCATTGGCGCCGCTAGCTGTATTCGGCGTCTTCGTGTTGACCCAACTGGTCAGCTGGTTCGCGCCCCTGCTGATGAGAACAAGACTTTCGAGACCTTAGGGCGTTTGAGGCAACCATGGCAGAAACAACCGCTTCGGGCTATATCCAGCACCACTTGCAGAACCTGACCTTCGGTCAGCACCCAACTGGCGGGTGGGGTTTTGCCCACACCGCAGCAGAAGCCAAAGAAATGGGCTTCTGGGCTTTCCACGTCGATACCCTCGGCTGGTCGGTCGCGTTGGGTCTGATCTTCGTTCTTCTTTTCCGCATGGCGGCGAAAAAGGCGACTTCCGGTCAGCCTGGTGCTTTGCAGAACTTCGTTGAAGTATTGGTCGAATTCGTCGATGGCAGCGTGAAAGACAGCTTCCATGGCCGTAGTCCGGTGATTGCACCGTTGGCACTGACCATCTTCGTCTGGGTCTTCCTGATGAACGCCGTCGACCTTATCCCGGTCGACTGGATTCCTCAGCTGGCCATCCTGATCACTGGCGATGCGCACATTCCGTTCCGTGCCGTATCGACCACTGACCCGAACGCTACCCTGGGCATGGCCCTGTCGGTGTTCGCGTTGATCATTTTCTACAGCATCAAGGTCAAGGGCATCGGCGGCTTCATCGGCGAACTGACCCTGCACCCGTTCGGCAGCAAGAACATCTTCGTTCAAGCCCTGCTGATTCCGGTGAACTTCCTGCTGGAGTTCGTGACACTGATCGCCAAGCCAATCTCGCTGGCACTGCGTCTGTTCGGCAACATGTACGCCGGCGAACTGGTCTTCATTCTGATTGCTGTGATGTTCGGCAGCGGTCTGCTCTGGCTTAGCGGCCTGGGCATTGTTCTGCAGTGGGCGTGGGCTGTGTTCCACATCCTGATCATTACCCTGCAGGCGTTTATCTTCATGATGCTGACCATCGTTTACTTGTCGATGGCGCACGAAGAGAACCATTAAGACCAGTCTCGACTAGTCTGATGTCCCACTCGGTCAAACGAGTGGGGGCCCGAACAGGGCTATGAAACGATTTGTTTTACCGCTTTAAAATCTAAAAAACCTAAACCATACGACGTAAAAGTCGGGAGGAAAGATGGAAACTGTAGTTGGTCTAACCGCTATCGCTGTTGCACTGTTGATCGGCCTGGGTGCACTGGGTACCGCAATTGGTTTCGGCCTGTTGGGCGGCAAATTCCTGGAAGGCGCAGCGCGTCAGCCAGAAATGGTTCCAATGCTGCAAGTTAAAATGTTCATCGTTGCCGGTCTGCTCGACGCCGTAACCATGATCGGTGTTGGTATCGCTCTGTTCTTCACCTTCGCGAACCCATTCGTTGGTCAACTCGCTGGCTAATTACTCGCCTTCGAGTAATTGGTGTGATGTGCAACGAACGAGCGAGGTGTTGGCGTGAACATTAATGCAACCCTGATTGGCCAGTCCGTTGCGTTCTTCATTTTTGTACTGTTTTGCATGAAGTTCGTGTGGCCTCCGGTCATCGCGGCTTTGCACGAACGTCAGAAGAAGATCGCGGATGGACTGGATGCTGCCAGCCGAGCAGCTCGCGACCTGGAGTTGGCCCAAGAGAAAGCGGGTCATCAACTGCGCGAAGCAAAAGCTCAGGCAGCTGAAATCATTGAGCAAGCCAAGAAACGCGGTAATCAGATCGTCGAAGAGGCTGTTGAAAAAGCCCGTATCGACGCTGAACGTGTGAAGGTTCAGGCTCAGGCCGAGATCGAACAGGAACTGAACAGTGTCAAAGACGCGCTGCGTGCCCAATTGGGTGCTCTGGCCGTTGGCGGCGCCGAGAAGATCCTGGGTGCCACAATCGATCAAAACGCGCACGCGGAGCTGGTAAACAAACTGGCTGCTGAAATTTAAGCGAGGGCGATCATGGCAGAATTGACCACGTTGGCCCGACCTTACGCTAAGGCAGCCTTCGAGCACGCCCAGGCCCACCAGCAACTGGCCTCTTGGTCAGCCATGCTCGGCCTGGCTGCAGCAGTGTCGCAAGACGACACCATGCAGCGCGTGCTCAAGGCCCCGCGACTGACGAGCGCAGACAAGGCCGCCACGTTTATTGACGTGTGCGGCGACAAGTTTGATGTGAAGGTACAGAACTTCATTAACGTCGTTTCCGAAAACGACCGTCTCCCGCTGTTGCCGGAGATCGCCGCTCTGTTTGACCTGTACAAGGCCGAACAAGAGAAATCGGTAGACGTTGAAGTCACCAGTGCTTTTGCATTGAACCAAGAACAGCAAGACAAACTCGCCAAGGTTCTCAGTGCACGACTCAACCGGGAAGTGCGCCTGCAAGTCGAGGAAGACAAATCCCTTATTGGGGGCATTGTCATCCGCGCCGGCGACCTGGTTATCGATGGCTCGGTTCGCGGCAAACTCGCGAGCCTTGCCGAAGCATTGAAATCTTGAGTTTGAAGGGGCAGCAGAGCAATGCAGCAACTCAATCCTTCCGAAATAAGTGAAATTATCAAGGGCCGCATCGACAAGCTCGATGTGACCTCCCAAGCCCGTAACGAAGGCACTGTCGTCAGCGTATCTGACGGTATCGTGCGGATTCACGGTCTGGCCGACGTCATGTACGGCGAGATGATCGAGTTTCCGGGCGGCGTCTTCGGCATGGCCCTCAACCTTGAGCAAGACTCTGTAGGCGCCGTTGTATTGGGCTCCTACCAGTCTCTGGCTGAAGGCATGAGCGCCAAGTGCACCGGCCGCATTCTCGAAGTTCCGGTTGGTAAGGAACTGCTGGGTCGCGTAGTCGACGCACTGGGTAACCCAGTTGACGGCAAAGGTCCGCTGAACAACACCGAGACCGATGCGGTCGAGAAAGTTGCTCCAGGTGTGATCTGGCGTAAGTCGGTAGACCAGCCTGTACAGACTGGCTACAAGGCTGTCGATGCCATGATCCCTGTCGGCCGTGGCCAGCGTGAGCTGATCATCGGTGACCGTCAGATCGGTAAAACCGCTCTGGCGATCGACGCGATCATCAACCAGAAAGACAGCGGCATCTTCTGCGTCTACGTAGCAATCGGTCAGAAACAATCGACCATCGCTAACGTGGTTCGCAAGCTGGAAGAAAACGGCGCACTGGCTAACACCATCGTCGTGGCTGCGAGCGCCTCGGAATCTGCAGCACTGCAATTCCTGGCTCCGTACTCCGGTTGCACCATGGGTGAATTCTTCCGCGACCGCGGTGAAGACGCGCTGATCGTTTATGACGATCTGTCCAAGCAAGCAGTGGCTTACCGCCAGATTTCCCTGCTGCTGCGCCGTCCACCAGGCCGTGAAGCTTACCCAGGCGACGTGTTCTATCTCCACTCCCGTCTGCTGGAGCGCGCATCCCGCGTTTCGGAAGAGTACGTAGAGAAGTTCACCAACGGCGCAGTGACCGGCAAAACCGGTTCCCTGACCGCACTGCCGATCATCGAAACCCAGGCTGGCGACGTTTCCGCGTTCGTTCCGACCAACGTGATTTCCATCACCGACGGTCAGATCTTCCTGGAATCGGCCATGTTCAACTCCGGGATCCGTCCTGCTGTGAACGCCGGTGTTTCGGTATCCCGTGTGGGTGGTGCCGCTCAGACCAAGATCATCAAGAAGCTCTCCGGTGGTATCCGTACCGCTCTGGCTCAGTACCGTGAACTGGCGGCATTCGCCCAGTTCGCTTCTGACCTGGACGAAGCGACCCGTAAGCAACTTGAGCATGGTCAGCGCGTTACCGAGCTGATGAAGCAGAAGCAATACGCACCAATGTCGATCGCTGACATGGCGCTGTCGCTGTATGCCGCTGAGCGTGGGTTCCTGACTGACGTTGAAATCGCCAAGATCGGCAGCTTCGAACAAGCGCTGATTGCTTTCTTCAACCGCGATCACGCCGATTTGATGGCGAAGATCAACGTGAAGGGTGACTTCAATGACGAAATCGACGCTGGCATGAAAGCCGGTATCGAGAAGTTCAAGGCCACCCAAACCTGGTAAGCCGCAGCGGGAGCCGCGAGGCTCCCGCTTGCTAACCTGATAGGTGTTACATGGCAGGCGCAAAAGAGATTCGCAGTAAGATTGCGAGCATCAAAAGCACGCAAAAGATTACCAGCGCCATGGAAAAAGTGGCGGTCAGCAAAATGCGCAAGGCACAAATGCGCATGTCTGCTAGCCGTCCTTACGCGGAGCGCATCCGCCAGGTTATTGGTCATTTGGCCAACGCCAACCCGGAATATCGCCACCCCTTCATGATCGAGCGTGAAATCAAGCGCGTCGGTTATGTGGTTGTGAGCAGTGACCGTGGTCTGTGTGGTGGCTTGAACACCAACCTGTTCAAGGCCCTGGTCAAGGACATGGCGGTAAACCGCGAAAACGGCGTCGAGATCGATCTGTGTGTTGTTGGTAGCAAGGGTGCGGCTTTCTTCCGCAACTTCGGCGGTAACGTCGTTGCAGCTATCAGCCACCTGGGTGAAGAGCCGTCGATCAATGATCTGATCGGCAGCGTCAAGGTGATGCTGGATGCCTACCTGGACGGCCGTATTGACCGCCTGTCCGTGGTGTCCAACAAGTTCATCAACACCATGACGCAACAGCCGACCGTGGAGCAGTTGATTCCACTGGAGGCAACCCCGGATAAGGCACTCAAGCACCACTGGGATTATCTGTACGAACCGGACGCCAAAGAGCTGCTTGACGGCTTGATGGTCCGTTACGTGGAGTCGCAGGTCTACCAGGCGGTGGTCGAGAACAACGCGGCTGAACAAGCTGCGCGGATGATCGCGATGAAGAACGCTACCGACAACGCCGGTGATTTGATCAGCGATTTGCAGCTGGTCTACAACAAGGCGCGTCAGGCTGCGATCACCCAAGAGATCTCGGAAATCGTCGGCGGCGCTGCCGCGGTTTAACGGTTCAAATATTCAGAGGATCCAGCTATGAGTAGCGGACGTATCGTTCAAATCATCGGCGCCGTTATCGACGTGGAATTTCCACGCGACAGCGTACCGAGCATCTACAACGCGCTGTTGGTACAAAGCGCGGCCGGGACTACTCTCGAAGTTCAGCAGCAGCTGGGCGACGGTGTGGTTCGTACCATTGCGATGGGTTCCACCGAGGGCTTGAAGCGCGGTCTGGAAGTCAAAGACTCTGGCGCTGCCATCTCCGTACCAGTCGGTAAAGCGACTCTGGGCCGGATCATGGACGTCCTGGGTAACCCGATCGACGAAGCTGGCCCGATCGATACCGAAGAGCGCTGGGGCATTCACCGTCCTGCGCCAACCTTCGCTGAACAAGCGGGCGGCAACGACCTGCTGGAAACCGGCATCAAGGTTATCGACCTGGTTTGCCCGTTCGCCAAGGGTGGTAAAGTCGGTCTGTTCGGTGGTGCCGGTGTAGGCAAAACCGTAAACATGATGGAACTGATCCGTAACATCGCCATCGAGCACAGCGGTTATTCCGTGTTCGCCGGTGTGGGTGAGCGTACTCGTGAGGGTAACGACTTCTACCACGAGATGAAGGATTCCAACGTTCTGGACAAAGTGGCACTGGTTTACGGTCAGATGAACGAGCCGCCGGGTAACCGTCTGCGCGTAGCACTGACCGGCCTGACCATGGCCGAGAAGTTCCGTGACGAAGGTAACGACGTTCTGCTGTTCGTCGACAACATCTATCGTTACACCCTGGCCGGTACTGAAGTATCCGCACTGCTGGGCCGTATGCCTTCCGCAGTAGGTTACCAGCCGACCCTGGCCGAAGAGATGGGTACTCTGCAAGAGCGTATCACTTCGACCAAAAACGGTTCGATCACCTCGATCCAAGCGGTATACGTACCTGCGGATGACTTGACTGACCCGTCGCCAGCGACCACTTTCGCCCACTTGGACGCCACCGTCGTTCTGTCCCGTGACATCGCTTCCCTGGGTATCTACCCGGCGGTCGATCCACTCGACTCGACTTCGCGCCAGCTGGATCCGAACGTAATCGGCCAGGAACATTACGACACCGCTCGCGGTGTACAGTATGTCCTGCAACGTTACAAAGAACTGAAGGACATCATTGCGATCCTAGGTATGGACGAGCTGTCGGAAGCCGACAAGCAGTTGGTAAACCGTGCTCGTAAGATCCAGCGTTTCTTGTCGCAGCCGTTCTTCGTGGCTGAAGTCTTCACCGGTGCTTCGGGTAAATACGTTTCCCTGAAAGACACCATTGCTGGCTTCAAAGGCATCCTCAACGGTGACTACGACCACCTGCCAGAACAAGCGTTCTACATGGTCGGCGGCATCGAAGAAGCGATCGAGAAAGCCAAGAAACTGTAATCCCGGCGCCCGGCAACGGGCGCTAATTTAGGTTGAGGCAATCAGATGGCTATGACAGTCCATTGCGATATCGTCAGCGCGGAAGGGGAAATCTTTTCCGGTCTGGTCGAGATGGTGATTGCGCACGGTGCACTGGGTGATCTTGGTATCGCCCTGGGTCACGCGCCGCTGATCACTAATCTCAAGCCGGGCCCGATCCGCCTGGTCAAGCAGGGCGGGGAAGAGGAGGTGTATTACATCTCCGGTGGTTTCCTCGAGGTTCAGCCGAACATGGTCAAGGTTCTTGCCGACACCGTGCAACGTGCTGCCGACCTGGATGAAGCCTCCGCTCAGGAAGCCGTTAAGGCTGCCGAGAAGGCCTTGCATGAACGAGGCGCGGAATTCGATTACGGTTCTGCTGCCGCACGTCTGGCCGAGGCTGCAGCTCAGCTGCGCACCGTCCAGCAGATCCGCAAGAAGTTCGGCCACTAATAGGCCATCAACTTGTTGCGCGATTGATTAAAAAGGGTAGCCTCGGCTACCCTTTTTTCTTTTCCGACATTCATAACCTGGTCGCAGCCGCTGACCACCCAGGATTGGTAGCCAGTCATGTCTCTTGAAATCGTTATCCTCGCTGCTGGCCAAGGCACTCGCATGCGTTCGGCGCTGCCGAAAGTCCTGCACCCGATTGCCGGCAACTCGATGCTCGGCCATGTTATCCACAGCGCCCGACAACTTGATCCGCAGCGCATCCACGTGGTGATCGGCCACGGTGCCGATGCAGTGCGCGAGCGTCTGGCGGCGGATGATCTGAATTTTGTCCTGCAGGACAAACAGCTTGGGACTGGCCACGCCGTTGCTCAAGCGGTGCCTTTCATTGAGTCCGACACCGTCCTGATTCTTTATGGTGACGTGCCATTGATCGAAGTCGAGACCCTGCAGCGTTTGCTCAAGCAAGTAGCGCCGCAGCAACTGGGTTTGTTGACAGTCGAACTGGATGACCCGACCGGCTATGGCCGCATCGTCCGCAACGCCGACGGTAAAGTGACAGCCATCGTTGAGCAGAAAGACGCCAACGAAGCCGAGCGAGCGATCACTGAAGGCAACACCGGCATTCTGGCGCTGCCGTTCGCGCAATTGGCTGGCTGGATGAGCCGTCTTTCGAACAACAACGCGCAGGGCGAGTACTACCTGACCGACGTGATCGAGATGGCAGTCAGCGACGGTCTGCTGGTGGCCACCGAGCAACCGCATGACGCCATGGAAGTGCAGGGCGCCAACGACCGCAAGCAGCTTTCCGAGCTTGAACGTCACTATCAGCTGCGTGCGGGTCGTCGGTTGATGGCTGAGGGCGTGACCCTGCGTGATCCTGCTCGTTTCGATGTTCGCGGTGAAATCACCGTCGGCCGCGACGTGCTGATAGACATCAACGTGATCCTCGAAGGCAAGGTCGTTATCGAGGACGACGTAGTGATCGGTCCGAACTGCGTGATCAAGGACAGCACCCTGCGCAAAGGCGTGGTGATCAAGGCCAACAGTCACATTGAAGGGGCTATCCTCGGTGAAGGCAGCGATGCCGGCCCGTTCGCTCGTTTGCGTCCGGGCACGGTGCTGGAAGCACGAGCACATGTGGGTAACTTCGTTGAGCTGAAGAACGCTCATCTGGGCGAAGGCGCCAAGGCCGGTCACTTGACCTATCTGGGCGATGCCGAGATCGGTGCGCGCACGAACATCGGCGCGGGCACCATCACCTGCAACTATGACGGCGCCAACAAATGGAAAACCGTATTGGGTGAAGATGTCTTTATCGGTTCCAACAACTCGTTGGTTGCGCCTGTGGATATCTCTAACGGTGCGACGACTGCGGCCGGGTCGACCATTACGCAAAATGTGGATAACGCACAATTGGCTGTGGGGCGTGCGCGTCAGAAGAACATCGATGGCTGGAAGCGGCCGGAGAAGATCAAGAAAGCTTAAGTTATCCACAGTTGCATTATCAGGTTTGAGTTATTCACAGCCTGATCGATCGTAATCGCGGGTAAGACCGCTCCCACAAGGATTTCGCAAACCTTGTGGGGGCGGGCTTGCCCGCGATGCTTTTATCCACAGATATTTTTCTTGTGCTGGCTTGACGAAGTTTCGCCAATAGGTTTTGATTGCTTACGTTATCTTTCGAATCGAAACTTACCAAGCCATGTCGAAACGCAATACACCTCAACGCCGTCACAATATCCTCGCCTTGCTCAATGAGCAGGGCGAAGTCAGTGTGGATGAGCTGGCCAAACGTTTCGAAACTTCGGAAGTTACGATCCGCAAGGATCTGGCGGCGCTTGAGAGCAATGGCCTGCTGCTGCGCCGTTATGGCGGCGCGATCACCATGCCTCAGGAATTGGTAGCCGATATCGGTCAGCCGGTTTCCAAATACAAGCAGGCCATTGCTCGCGCAGCCGTTACGCGGATTCGCGAGCATGCGCGAATCATCATCGACAGCGGCAGTACGACCGCGGCGATGATTCCGGAACTTGGTCAACAACCGGGTCTGGTGGTGATGACCAATTCCCTGCATGTCGCCAACGCGTTGAGCGAGCTTGAGCACGAGCCGGTGCTGTTGATGACCGGCGGCACTTGGGACCCGCATTCCGAGTCCTTTCAGGGGCAGGTTGCCGAGCAGGTACTACGCTCTTACGACTTCGACCAGTTGTTCATCGGTGCCGATGGCATCGACCTGATTCGCGGCACGACCACCTTCAATGAATTGCTGGGACTGAGCCGAGTCATGGCCGAGGTCGCCCGCGAAGTGGTGGTGATGGTCGAGTCCGACAAGATCGGACGCAAGATTCCCAACCTGGAGCTGCCCTGGAGCAGCGTCCATACCCTTATTACCGATGATCGCCTGCCGCTTGAGGCACGGGATCAGATTCAGGCCCGCGGGATCAATTTGATTTGCGCGGTTGTCAGTCAGGAGAAATAGCATGTGTGGAATTGTCGGCGCAGTCGCAGAACGTAACATTACCGCCATCCTGCTCGAAGGCCTGAAGCGCCTGGAATACCGTGGCTACGATAGTGCCGGTGTGGCGGTGTTCACCAACGACGAAAAGCTTGAGCGCATGCGTCGTCCGGGCAAAGTCAGCGAGTTGGAGCTGGCGTTGGCCGAAGAACCTCTGGTCGGTCGCCTCGGTATCGCCCACACCCGCTGGGCCACACACGGAGCGCCGTGCGAACGCAACGCTCACCCGCATTTTTCCGGTGATCTGGCCGTGGTGCACAACGGCATCATCGAGAACCACGAAGCCCTGCGCGAACAATTGAAAGCCTTGGGTTATGTGTTCACCTCGGACACCGACACCGAAGTCATCGCTCACCTGTTGAACCACAAACTCAAGGATCTGTGCGATCTGACCGTCGCTCTCAAGGCGACAGTTAAAGAGCTTCACGGTGCTTATGGTTTGGCAGTGATCAGCGCTGATCAGCCTGATCGTCTGGTCGCTGCTCGCAGCGGTAGCCCGCTGGTGATTGGTCTTGGCATGGGTGAAAACTTCCTGGCTTCCGACCAATTGGCTCTGCGTCAGGTCACTGACCGCTTCATGTACCTGGAAGAAGGCGATATCGCCGAAATTCGCCGCGACAGCGTGCAGATCTGGGACCTGAGCGGCCAAGTGGTCGAACGTGAGTCGGTGCAGTACCGCGATGGCGCCGAAGCCGCCGACAAAGGCGAATTCCGCCACTTCATGCTCAAGGAAATTCACGAACAACCGGCCGTGGTGCAGCGCACCCTGGAAGGTCGCATTAGCCAGAATCAAGTGCTGGTGCAAGCGTTCGGTCCACAGGCTGCCGAGCTGTTCGCCAAAGTGCGTAACGTGCAGATCGTCGCTTGCGGCACCAGTTACCACGCCGGCATGGTTGCCCGTTACTGGCTCGAAGAGTTGGCCGGCATCCCGTGCCAGGTCGAAGTCGCCAGCGAATTCCGCTACCGCAAAGTGGTAGTGCAGCCGGACACCCTGTTCGTGACCATTTCCCAGTCCGGCGAAACCGCCGACACCCTGGCCGCCCTGCGCAACGCCAAGGAATTGGGTTACCTCGCCAGCCTGGCGATCTGCAACGTTGGCATCAGCTCGCTGGTACGTGAATCCGACCTGACCCTGCTGACCCAGGCCGGTCGCGAAATCGGCGTGGCATCGACCAAAGCGTTCACCACTCAATTGGTTGGCCTGCTGTTGCTGACGCTGTCCCTGGGCCAGGTTCGCGGCACACTCGCCAAAGGCATCGAAGCCACGCTGGTCGAAGAACTGCGTCGCCTGCCAACTCGCTTAGGTGAAGCGCTGGCGATGGACAGCACTGTGGAGAAAATCGCCGAGCTGTTCGCCGAGAAGAACCACACGCTGTTCCTGGGTCGAGGCGCGCAGTTCCCGGTGGCAATGGAAGGGGCGCTCAAGCTCAAGGAAATCTCTTATATCCACGCCGAAGCCTATCCGGCCGGTGAGCTGAAACACGGCCCGTTGGCGCTTGTGGATAACGACATGCCGGTGGTGACCGTGGCGCCGAACAACGAACTGCTGGAGAAGTTGAAGTCCAACCTCCAGGAAGTCCGCGCCCGTGGCGGTGAGCTGATCGTCTTCGCCGACGAGAAGGCTGGCATGACCAATGGCGAAGGGACTCACGTTGTGCACATGCCGCACATTCACGACATCCTGTCGCCGATCCTCTACACCATCCCGCTGCAACTGCTCTCGTACTACGTGGCCGTGTTGAAGGGCACCGACGTCGACCAGCCGCGCAACCTGGCGAAATCCGTGACTGTGGAATAAGTTATCCACAGCTGAGGCCGGCTATTGGTTTCTGACAATAAAGATTGACACAAAACAATAAAGGTTGACACGATACAACATAGATTGACACAAAGCCTAAACCCCCGTATCTACGGGGGTTTTCATTTTCGGGCTGAGCCATCGGTCTAGAATTTCCGCTTCGTTTCGCTCCGGGAGTAGGCTAAAAAGCGTTATGCCATCGGCAGATGGTGAACGATTTTTTCCTATAACTATTTTTTCAGGGCGAGGAGAGGCGATCCCGGCGGACGAAGGAGGAAGCAATAACCTGTTTTTTCCTTGCCTCCTGATGGGGCTAAGCCTCCGAGAACTTTTCTGTTGCCTACCCAGGTTGACGTCAAGGTTCTTGACTATGAGCTCAACCACCTGAGCTTGTTGGAAGAAATACTCAATCGAAAAAACGAAAACAAGGCGCACCTCTCCGAACGAAAATTGATGATTCGGATGGCGGTGGCGAGCGTCATCGAGAAGTTTGAGAGCGAGCCGAATCTGTTCTTGGTGATCGTGCGGGAGTGGCGGGAGGTCCTCGCCACGTACCGTGCGAATCTGCAAACCTACGTCTATAGCTTCTCGTTTGAGCGGGCCCGGCGCGAGGTGGCCCAGGCTGAAATCGACTATGGCACTAAGCTTAGCGGGGTACTGGGCGATATTGCGGGCAAGATGCTTGCCCTGCCGATATCGTTAGCGGGTCTGGTCGTGCTGGAGAAAACCACCTCAAAATTCGAAGGTTTTATTCTTGTCCTTGGGCTGGCAGTGGTCTCTGTGGTTCTGCTTGCGATCCTGCACAATCAAATGCTGCAAACAGAGCGCCTGCTACACAGTTTCAATGTCATCTTCGATGATTTTAAGGACAAGATAAAAACCTATCCCCCAAAACTTCAGGGCTTGCTCAGGATCACCATCGACCAGGTCGACAAGCAGGGCCGAACGCTAACCAGGACCTTTCGCTTGCTGAAGGGGCTGTCCTTGCTGCCAATCGTCGGGGCATTGCTGCTGGCCGCGATAAAATACTGGGATGGTTTCGTATGGCTATTGATGACCATCCTGTCGATCGTGTTTTCCGCGCTCAACGTAGCCCCGAACTTTCTCAGCCCGTAAAGGCTTTGCCTCATTTCTATGGCAAATTTTAAGGTGAAATAGGATTAGTAAGTTCAAACTGTTGAATAATGATCCACGCTGCCTACAATTGATCGAGGAAAAAATTTATGCTCGCAACAAACAGATGGCAGCTGAGCACGCAGCATCCTCAACGGAGCTGGAGCGTGCGGCGGTTTTCATAAAGGCTGCGCTTTGCAGGAAATCTGGCTTATCCCTCGGCCACGTCGTTTTCAATCGCTCAGTGATAAACGTTAAGAGATGAAAACCCACCATTTGAAACTCCTGAGGCCATCACAGTTGGCGGTCAGCAGGAGCTTGCCACGTAGTCTACGTAATGAAGGTCCCGCGTCTTCCATTAGCGACGAGAAATCCCAGATGAGCGTTGAACTGAATGAGGAGGATATGCGCTTGGCGCTATTCGGCTCCCCAAAACAATCCGACCCCGTAGTACGCGCAAAGCCGCAGCCGAGTCCAACGCCCCGACTAAACTCTAAACCGCTATCACCGAAGCTGAGGGTGACACTGCACGTTACCAAGGACTTCGAAGGCGACGTGAGCGTGTTCATTTATGATGCGAACACGCTGAGTACTCTTATCGCGGAACAAGAGGCTAAAAAAGAAGCTAAAAAAAAGAAATTCAAATATTTCGATGTGGTCTCGGTCAAACCCATCCAGTAACTATCGTGTCGTTAAAGAGCGTGCTTCATTGCACTGCTCTTGCTCCCTATGCAATACCACTGACCAGCCAGTTGTTTTCTTGCAGACATTCGTTTGCATGTAACTTGACCAGTATGCGCCGTAATAGGGACTGGCTGATAAAGTCCAAAAGCAACAACTCCAGCAGTATTAAAAAATACTCGGTTTTTTGAACAAGCGGATGGGGAACTCCACAACACTACATCCGGAATATTTCCGCTATCGCTATCCCATTTTGGTTAGCGGCGACCGCCTTCCGGGTACAGCTATTACCGCATCCCAACTTGACCGCGGTCACTGCTTGAATCATATAAAGCTGTGTGATGGTCAGATTGGTCAGGTGAGCCAAAAATCTAAACGATCTCGGTTCGACTTCACTGTGACGATGCATCGAGAACTGATTTCAGCTCCTGAGCATGCGCACTTTCAGGTGTGGATTCGTGCTGCTGGTTAAGAGAATTCCTGAGAAAAGCCCTAGTAAAGGTAGAGCCACCCATCGGTTGGGGGCATGCCGCAAAAGTTAATTTTGAAAAAACAGGCGAACATTACAGAATTGTAATTTTTCAATCATCTCCCCGTTATCTTCAAATTGCAACGATACAAGTCGGCGGCGATACGGGAGCAGAAACTGCTCCCGTAAACAATAATTCCAGCCGAAGAGCTTTCTAGTTCTGCCGAACCTAAGGAGTGATTAATGGATAACAATACGAAATTTTCGATGGCCGCTTTGGCGTTGGTTGTCAGTTCTGGGCCTTCTATAGTGTTTGCGGAGGAAAAGACTGGGGGGTTTATCGAAGACAGCAGCCTTACCGTGCTCAATCGAAATTTCTACTTCAATCGTGATCATCGTAACGGTCAATCAAGCCCCACGGGCAATGGCTACTCCGAAGCTTGGTCGCATGCGATTATCAGTAAGTTCGAATCCGGGTTTACCCAAGGCTCTGTAGGCGTGGGCGTCGACGCTTTCGCGATGATCGGTTTGAAGCTTGATACGGGTGACGGTCGTAACGGCGGTCGTAGTTCATTCGATGTGCTACCTGTCAATGGCGACGGCGAAGCACGAGATGAATACACGAAAGTCGGTGGCGCGGCAAAAGTTCGCGCTTTTGACACTGTGGTGAAAGTAGGTGATGTATTTCCCGCCAACCCTGTCGTGGCTTCTGGCGACTCAAGGCTTTTACCGGAAAGTTTCCGTGGTGTGACCGCTACCAATACCAGCATCGAAGGGCTGACAGTTCAGGGTGGTCGCCTGCATGCTATGAGTCAACCAGTCTCCAGCAATATGCGCGACAACTTCGCAACCTTCTATGCAGGCCCAGTTAACTCACCTTGGGTCGGCTATTTTGGTGGCGACTACAATGTGAATAAGAATATTATCGTTAGTCTTTACTCCAGTCGTCTCAAAGACGCCTGGAATCAATACTATGCTGGCACCGGGTTGAACTACTCCTTGTCTGATGAGCTTTCCGTATTCGGCGGTGTGAATTACTACAAGGCCGTTGACGAAGGGAAAAAACTGCTGGGCGAGTTCGACAACAATATTTGGAGCGCTAAGGTTGGCGTGAAGTATGGCGCACACTCACTTGCACTTTCTCACCAGCGAAATAATGGTAACGACGACTTCGACTACCTGCGTCAGTCGGATTCCATCTTTCTCGACAACTCAATCCAGTACAGCGACTTCAACTCGCCAAAAGAACGTTCATGGATGGTGCGTTACGACCTCGACATGAGCTCGTATGGTGTACCTGGCTTGTCGTTTATGACACGTTATGGTCGTGGCACCGACGCTGACTACTCCAACGCCAACGCCACATACATGCGGCGCGATGCGGATGGAAACCCGTTGACCGATCAGAAACGTTGGGAGCGCGACATCGAAGTAAAATACGTCGTTCAGACAGGCTCCTTGAAAGATATGTCCTTTCGCTTGCGACAAATGAACACCCGTGCAACCGCGTTTGAGTCTGATTTGGATGAAGTCCGTGTGATCGTTGAGTACCCACTAGCGATTCTGTAATACCTGAACGGGATAATTCGTTCCTCACGAATATCCCGTTTTCGCTAGAAAGATTTCAAAAATGTAATTTTTCAATCATCTTCATGTTAACTTGAATTGCTTATAGTGAGTGGGAGTTAATAGGAATCTAGCTAGCGCATCTGGTTGGAGTCCTACAGACAAGTAGCTAGTATGTGAAAATCTGAAACTCATCGCTGTTCAGTTAAAAGCTCCAAGCTCACCTTTAGAAGCTCCTTTGGAAAAAGGTGAATTTTTAAGACGTCCCTCGGGGCGTCTTTTTTATGCCCGTTAAAACACGAGCATATAAAAAACGCCCGATACCTCTAAGTATTGAGGTTAATCGAGCGTTATAAATCCCTCTGACAGCAGCATAGCTGCTAGCCGCCTCGTTTACGACACTCTCCAGCCACAGTGTACCTAATTGTATTTAGCTGTCCTTTTGAATCTTCATAGGTCATTGCGGCGGGCACCACTGCGCAGACTTTTGCAGGCCGCACCACACTGATAACCTTCACAACATCCACCTTCATCCCGTACTCGTATTCTTTCGACACAGGGGCGCTTTTCCCCTGGCTAATTGCATACTGCTCCATGGCTTTAGCATTCGCCACCATCATCTTTTCAAAGGCTTTGTCTCCTCCCCCTTCCGCCAGTACGAGAGAGGATAACGTCAGAGCTCCAGCGAAAGTAATAATACTCATGAACTTCATATTTAGTACCTCATATATTAACTGTTACAAGGATATCAATTCGAACATTGCGATGGCGTGGCGGCTAGGTTACGAATGTGTAATAAAGCCGTAAAAAAAACCGCCGCCGGAAGCCGGAAGCGGTTTTTTATACGCAGTACTACTACATTTTACCTGTCTCATCTTTAGCATCACTTGAAACCACGGGAACGCTCTTCCCTTCTCTAGCAACATATGCCTCCATTGCCACATCTCGCGCCGCCATCATTTTTTCGAAGGTTCTGTCCCCCCCACCTTCGGCTAAAGCAACTGAAGAAAGGATTAAAGCACCCGCAAGAGCGCAGATTTGAGCAATTTTCATACTGACACCTCATATAGTTAACGCTAGTAGGGTATCAATTCGAACCTATCAACACGGTGGCGCCAAGATTACAGATTCGTTATGTAGCTCACATAAAAAAGCCCACTATCGAATCTCGATAGTGGGCTTTTAAAACTAAAGAATTATACGGCTTCTATTTTATCGTCTTCGGCTTCTTCCTCGTCTCGGCGGTGCGCCCATTGATAAAGCGCAGGCAATATCAGCAGGGTCAACGCAGTTGAGGATAGGATGCCCCCGATCACCACGGTAGCCAGGGGTCTCTGGACCTCTGCCCCCGTTCCGGTGGCCAGTGCCATCGGAATAAAGCCAAGAGAGGCCACCAGAGCTGTCATCAACACTGGGCGCAACCGGGTAAGAGCCCCTTCATTGATTGCGGAACTCAACGAATGTCCTTCCTCCCGAAGATTGCGGATGAACGCAATCATCACCAGACCATTCAGCACCGCCACGCCCGACAACGCGATGAAACCAACACCTGCCGAGATCGACAGCGGGATGTCTCGGAGCCATAAAGCCATGACTCCCCCCGTCAACGCGAATGGAATACCGGTGAACACCAATAGGCCATCCTTGAGGTTGTTGAACATCATGAACAAGAGTGCGAACACCAAGAGCAGGGCCACTGGGACTACAATCTGTAGTCGCTTGGCAGCGGATTGGAGCTGCTCGAACTGTCCTCCCCAGTTGGTCCAGTAACCGGCCGGGATCTGCACTTCTTTATCAATGGCGCTACTGGCCTCCTGTACAAATGAGCCGATATCACGCCCACGCACGTTAGCGCTGACGATCACCAGACGTTTGCCGTTTTCACGACTGACCTGGTTAGGTCCCAACACTAGATCGAGGCTAGCCACCTCTGAAAGAGCAATAAACCCGATCTGATCGGCATTGGTGTTAAGCAGCGCCGGTACCGGGATTAGCAGTGTGGACAATCCCTCGAGATCCTTACGCATGGCGTCGGATAAACGCACCACCATGTCGAATCGGCGGTCTCCCTCATACATCGTACCGGCTTGACGACCACCGACCGCCACCGCAATGGTGTCTTGTACGTCGCCAACGTTCAGTCCGTAACGGGCGGCTTTGTCACGGTCGATGTTGATGGTCAGTACCGGCAGTCCCGACGTTTGCTCGACTTTGACCTCGGAGGCACCATTGATCTTCTGCATGGACGCGGCAATTTTTGCAGCGGTGCTGTTAAGCACCGCCATGTCATCACCGAAGACCTTGACCGCCACATCACTGCGCACGCCTGAAATCAGCTCGTTAAAACGCAATTGAATAGGCTGAGAAAGCTCATAGTTGCTTCCGGGCATTCCGGCTGTAGCTTTTTGGATATCAGCTACCAACGCCTCTCTGGATTTATTCGGATCAGGCCATTGATTCTTCGGCTTGAGCATCACGTAGCTGTCAGAGATGTTTGGTGGCATTGGGTCTGAGGCAATTTCTGCTGTACCAGTACGAGCAAACATCCGCTTGACCTCCGGTACCTTTGCTAACACAAGTCTTTCCAGACGTTGCTGCATTTCTACCGATTGCGTCAGGCTGGTTCCTGGTACACGCAGTGCTTGCAACGCGAAATCCCCTTCACTGAGGCTCGGCACAAACTCGCTGCCCATTCGACTGGCGACCACACCGCACACCGCGATAACGGCTAGTGCTATGGCGAATGCCATTGATCGATGGCCCATGACCCATTCTAGCGCTGGCGCATACACCCGACGGGCGCCACGCATGATGATGTTCTCTTCTTCCTTGACCTTACCGGTGACGAACATCGCAATCGCCGCCGGGACAAAGGTCACCGACAACAGCATCGCGCCGAGCAAGGCAATCACCACAGTAAACGCCATCGGGTGAAACATTTTTCCTTCGACGCCGGTGAGGGCAAAAATCGGTAGGTACACGACCATGATGATCAACTGGCCGAAAATCAGCGGTCGGCGTGCTTCCTTGGCCGCCGCGAACACTTCGTGAAAGCGTTCGGAGCGGGTGAGGATGCGTCCGTGGTGTTGCTGTGCATGGGCCAGACGACGGATGGCGTTTTCGACAATGACCACCGCGCCATCAACGATGATGCCAAAGTCCAACGCTCCGAGGCTCATCAGGTTGGCGCTGACCTTGTTGGTAAACATGCCAGTGAATGTGAATAGCATCGCGAGCGGGATCACCATGGCAGTAATCAGAGCCGCGCGAATGTTGCCAAGGAACAGGAACAGAATCGCGATCACCAGGATCGCACCTTCAATCAAGTTCTTCTTAACGGTGGCAATTGCCTTGTCCACCAAATTGGTACGGTCATAGACGGTGACTGCCACCACCCCTTTTGGCAGTGAGCGGTTGATTTGCTCAAGCTTGCTAGCAACGGCTTGGGCCACGGTGCGGCTATTCTCACCGATCAGCATGAACACTGTGCCGAGCACCACTTCACGACCGTTTTCGGTCGCTGCCCCCGTGCGCAATTCACGGCCGATGTCCACGGTTGCGACGTTCTTGACACGGATGGGCGTACCGTCGACGTTGGCCATGACGATATTGGCGATATCTTCGGTGGTCGCTACTTGGCCAGGTGCGCGAATCAGTAACTGTTCGCCACTGTGCTCGATGTAACCGGCACCGACGTTGGCGTTGTTGCGCTCCAGCGCTGTAACAAGGTCAGTCAGCGTAAGCTTGTAAGCCGCCAAGCGTTTTGGATCGGGCGCAATCTGGTACTCCTTGGCGAACCCGCCAATGGTATTGATTTCGGCGACCCCGGGAACATTGCGCAGCTGAGGCTTGATGATCCAGTCTTGGATCACCCTCAGGTCGGTCGGCGTATAGGGACTGCCGTCCTCCTTGACGGCACCTTCTTCAGCCTCGACCGTCCACAGGAAAATTTCACCCAGACCGGTTGAGATCGGCCCCATGACGGCTTCCACCCCCTCGGGTAGTTGCTCCTTGGCCACCTGCAACCGTTCGTTGACCAATTGTCGGGCGAAGAACAGGTCAGTGCCTTCCTTGAAGATCACTGTGACTTGCGACAAACCCGAGCGTGACAGCGAGCGAGTTTGTTCTAGAGCCGGCAAACCAGCCATTGCAGTTTCGATGGGAAACGTGATGCGCTGCTCGGTTTCCAGTGGTGAAAAACCTGCTGCCCCTGTGTTGATTTGCACCTGGACGTTGGTGATATCGGGAACGGCGTCGATCGGCAGCTTCTGGTAGCTGGCTATCCCGAGGCCGGCCATGAGGAGAACCGCGAGCAGCACGATGATGCGCTGCTCGATGGCAAATTGGATCAGGCGTTCGAACATGAGAACCTTCTCGTGGAAGTGGCGGATCAGTGGGCGTGTTCAGCCGAGGCTTTACCCAGTTCTGATTTCAGAATGAAACTGCCGGCAGCGGCGACTTGAACACCGGGCTCCAGGCCCTCCGTGATCTCGACCAGACCCGCCGAACGGCCACCTGTCTCCACTGGCTGAGCTTTAAACCCGTCGTCCGTTCGAACGAAAACAGTTTGCTTGTCCTCGACCGTCTGGATAGCCGCTTCTGGTACTGCGACCTTTGTTTGCCGAGTATCAGTGTCAACCTGCACGGTCACGAATAGCCCGGGACGCCATGCACCTTGTGGATTGGCCAAGGTCACGCGGACCGTGGCTGTACGAGTTTGCTCGCCCAACAAACTGCCGACATAGGCCACGGTTCCAGTGACTTCGGCATTCAGTTCCGACGCACTGACCGTGACCGACTTGCCCACCAGTACCTTGTTTAAATCCTTTGGCGAGACACCAAAGGTCACCCACACACGCGACAAGTCGGAGAGGGTGAAGGCATTAGTGGTTTCGCTGACAACCTCACCGAGGCCCAAGTGTTTCTCAACGACAACCCCGTCAAACGGCGCACGCAATTCATATCGGTTACCCCCGCTGGTGACCGAGCTGCCACTGAGTACGCTGATTTTTTGTCGAGCATTGCTGAGGGCGATTTCGGCTTCTTGCAAAGCTTGGCGGGCTTGCAGGAAATCCTGTTCGGCAGAGATTTTGTCCTGCCATAACTGTCGCTCTCGCTCGTAGGTAGTACGGGCCAACTCAAGACGACGTTGCGCCGCGGCTTGTTCACTACGCTGATCAGAAATTTGTTGGCTGGCGATCACGGCCAGCAACTGGCCTTTTTTCACCGGTTGACCAAGATTGACATGGACCGACTCGACGACACCGGGTACACGGGGCACCACATGCGCAGTGCGGTCTTCATCAAAACGGATTTCTCCAGGAAAGGGCAATGAAAGGCTAATACTCTGCGCCTTGGCTTCGACCAACTGGATGCCGGCTGAGCTGATCTGCTCTTCGCTCAGAGTCAAGTGACCTTCTTCCGCTTCGCCTTCGGCGTGTTCGCCCTCGGCCGATTTTTTTCCAGTAGTTTCATCGCCGTGATCGTCATGGCCTTTGCCCTCCTGAGCCTGAGCCTGAGCCTCGGCTGAGGGCACCGATGGGCTGCCCATCCACAACGAGCCGATGCCTATACCCACCGTCAAGGTCAGTGCAGTGACGAGAATTAGTTTTTTATCCATGGAAACTCCCTGCGCAGCCCAGTCGGCAGTCACGGATTACCGTGGTATTGCGATGCTGAGCAGCGGTAAAAAAAGCGTTATATGAAATTCACGGAGTGCGAGTGAGAAGGGCGACATCTCCGAAAATTCGCTCGATGCGCACCCAGGCGTCTGTCGCCTCGGCGATAGCCTGGATGTATTGCGTGCGGGCGCTAATCAAGGTGCGCTGAGCATCGAGTACGTCGAGGAAGTTAAACTTGCCCATTTCGAAACCTCGGGTAGCGGTGTCGACGGCACTTTTCGCGGCAGGCAGGATGGTTTGATTGAACGACGCGACTTCAGTGTTAGCCGTCATCCACTGATCCAGGGTGGTCTGGATTTCTGTGCGCAGGCGTAACTCACTGGCGTTACGAAGGTCGCGGGCTTGATCGGTACGGCGGGCAGCGGCTAGTACGTTGCCCTGGTTACGGTTAAACAATGGGATGGGCATAGACAGCCCCACGACATTCACCCGCTCGCGCTCGCGCTCGTCGTATTGGCTCCCGATACTCACGGTGAGGTCGGGAATTCGCTGAGCCTTCTCCAGGCCAAGGGAGGCTTCCCGCTGATCTATTTGCAGTTTTGCCAATCGTAGTTCCGCGGTTTCACCTATGCGATTAAGCAGCAGTGACGAATCCGGTACGGTTGGCATCGACCGGCCTGGATCACCCACAGACACGAATGCAGGCAAAGGCGCGCCCATGACCTGAGCGAGTCGCTGGTAGGCACTGGCCTCATCCCGCTCAGCCCGCCTCAGCTCCAGACGAACCTCTGATAGCTGAACCTCTGCGCGAGTACCTTCAACGGGTGAGGATTTACCACTCTTGATGCGACCTTGAGCTACACGCAAACCGCGCTCGGCGAGCTCAAGTGATTGACGTGATAACAGCAGCCTTTGCTGAGCCGTCGAGGAGCTGTAAAACGCCTGAATGACATCGGCACGCAGAACATTGCGTTTGCGGTCCAATTCAATACCGGCCGCGTCTTGAGCTCGACTGGCCACCTCGATCCTAGCCCCGCGCTTACCGCCAAGCTCGATCGGCTGGTTGATCATTACCGTCGTAGTGCGCGAGTTTCGCCGAGTATCTTCAGCCTCCCAGGAAACCTCAGGGTTAGGGATCAACCCTGCCTGCTGTCGCTCTCCCTGAGCAATACCAGTCTCCCATTGAGCGGCCGCCAGATCAGGGTTATTGGCAAAAGCGGTTTCAAGCGCCTGATCCATTGTGAGCATTTGAGCGGTCGCCGCAAACAAAGGACTAGTCAAAAGCGCAAGGATCGAAATGAGACCTGCTCTTAGCATGGTCTTATGCGTGATTGGGTGAGCAATAAACTTTCTACACCGAAGTAATTCCATCATTCCTTAAAACCTTTAAAACAAAAAGAATTTCCCATGAGGCAAATGTAATTCTCCGCACCTATCAACAAGGTGACTGAAAAATTACAAATACGTTATCTAGCGGAAAAACCTCAATTAATGCATTAGGATGAAGTCAACAAGTGCTCGCGCCAAGAAACAACCCGAAACAAAAAAAGGGGAGCCGAACCTAGTACTTTAGGAGGTCAAGGAAACATGACGAACCTTGCAAAGCTTTAAAAAGACCATATTGCGAAGAAAATTAAAGATGTAGCCAGAATCGAAACGTTTATACAGATTAATAAAGCCCTTAAACCATGTTTAACGAGCATCCAATCATTCCGATACATTTACCAGAGGGTGAAATCCTATGCGAATCCTTGTGATAGAGGACGAGCTGAAGACTGCTGAGTACTTACATCAAGGCCTGACTGAAAGTGGCTATATTGTAGACTGCGCATCGACTGGGGCTGATGGACTCCATCTAGCACGTCAGCAAGCTTATGATCTGGTAATACTAGACGTAAATCTACCTGAAATTGACGGTTGGGACGTTCTTGAAAATATTCGGCAGACTAGTAGCACTCGGGTAATGATGCTGACTGCAAGAGGGCGTCTGGCAGACAAAATCAAAGGATTGGATTTGGGAGCCGATGATTACCTGGTCAAGCCATTTGAATTCCCTGAGTTGCTTGCAAGAGTACGCACTTTAATGCGTCGCAGCGAACATATTCCAGTTCCAGAGGTATTAAAAGTCGCTGACCTTGAACTTGATCAAGGCAGACATCGCGCATTCCGCGGAAAGCAACGCATAGATCTGACGACAAAGGAGTTCGCGCTGCTTCATCTGTTGATGCGTCAATCAGGAGAGGTGTTATCTCGCACTCAAATTATCTCTTTAGTGTGGGATATGAACTTTGACTGCGACACAAACGTTGTCGAAGTTTCGATACGAAGATTGAGAGCAAAAATAGATGATCCATTTGAAACAAAATTAATACATACCCTTCGTGGCGTAGGCTATGTATTGGAGGCGAGGAAATGAAACCGGTCAGCCTATCGATGCGGCTGGGGTTGATAGTTAGCATTATGGGAGCGGTACTAGTAGTGCTGTTAGCGATACTAGCTTTTTTAGCGCTTACTCACGAACTTGATTCGCGCGCAAAAAATAGCTTAGAGAAGAAGATGAGTCAGATTGAGCACAGTCTACTGATGGATATCAGTACCCGTGACATGAGTTTAAAACCACACGTGCTATTAGATCAAGTGCTGGGACACGACAATCTTAACCTGACCATCTTTGATGATGACAACATGAGTGAACCTCTGCTGAGTTTTGGAGCAGATATACCTGAAGTATCTACGAATCAAGCCGGAACAGCCGCCAGTAATAAGCTGTCGTACTACTCCCCAGCCGAAGAGTCCGGAATCCACATCCTCACCGCCTCTAAGCTCATGAAATTAAAGGATGGTGAGTTCGTATCGGTCCTACTGTCTATTGATCGCTCGAATGATGAAACGCTATTGAGCGCCTACCTGAGTTCGACCATTGTAGCGGTTCCACTGTTGCTGATTCTGATTGGTATCAGCGCCTGGGCTATTGTGCAACGAGGCTTATCCCCCCTCCGGGAATTCCGGAAAGTTGCAGCAATGGTGTCGGCCCAGGATTTAAGTCATCGACTCTCAGTTGTCAAGATGCCCCAAGAACTCAGTGAGCTTGCTCACGGTATAAACTTCATGCTGCACCGTCTTGACGGCGGAGTTCAACAACTATCGCAATTTTCTGATGACTTGGCGCATGAGCTGCGGTCACCGATTACGAACCTTATGGGGAAAGCTCAGGTAACACTTTCTCGAGAACGCCCGGCAAAAGAGTACAAGGCTGTTTTAGAGTCATGCACCGAGGAACTAGGACGAGTCACCAGAATTGTTTCAGACATGCTTTTCTTGGCCCAAGTAAGTCATCCGGCTGCACTCGTGCCGTTTGAAAGCATTTTACTAGAGGATGAAGCGCTAAAAGTCATCGACCTTTTTTCTCTATCGGCTGAGGAAAAGAGCGTCGGTATAACTGTCAGCGGATGGGGTAAAGTTTTAGGTGATCGACTCATGATTCAACGGGCTATTTCCAATCTTTTATCAAATGCCATTCGTCACTGCCCAGCAGGGCAGTCCATTGCTATAGCGATTGAAACGCAATCTGAAAAAGTATCCCTATCAATAAGTAATCCTGGGGTAGGAATTGAGCACCAGCACTTGTTTCATATTTTCGATCGCTTCTATCGTGTGGATAACAGTCGCTCACGAGCTGAAGGTGGTACTGGATTAGGGTTGGCCATTGTCCGATCCATCATGAGCCTGCACCAAGGAATGGCAGAAGTCCAAAGTATGCCGGGCCATCTGACAGTTTTTCGACTTACATTTCCAAAATATAATGCACAAAGCAACTTAAAATCCAAAAAACCAAGGGAGTGATTTTAGTAAAACCGTAACTAAAATCACGACAAACAATAGTCTAAGAACGAGACTCCGAAAATTCATAGAGCATAGATAGCGCGGGGTACTTACAAATCGCAAAGCGAGATCAACTCCCCTTGGTACATCCTGCCAGTCTCCCCAAAAAATGCGTGCAGCATTAAATTGACTATCTGCGCCGTAACACTTCGAAACGATTCCCCATAGATATCAGCCGAGCGGAGCTTGGCTTCTGGCTGAAATGAATGTATGGGAGTCGCGCATTAACATGCCTGCGACATATAGTCGCAAATACTTTTATCGTAAAATGTCCTCCTCCTGTTGACCCTGTAGCAGCTTCAGGCTTGATACTGACCACTTGAGCAATGCGCGGTTTTGAGATTTTTATGATCGAATAGTTCTACATCATTTCTTAGTCGGGCACTTAAATAAACTTCGAAAGTTTATTATTCAATTCATATTACATAGGGCGGCACTACCATGCGAATGCTTGTAGTTGAGGATGAGCTTAAAACTGCCGAATACCTGCATCAGGGTTTGACTGAAAGCGGCTATATAGTAGACCGGGCGGCGAATGGTACGGATGGACTTCACCTTGCGCGTCAACAAACCTACGACTTGGTAATACTTGACGTCGATCTACCACAACTTGATGGCTGGGGTGTGCTCGAGCGACTGCGCCAAAGCAGTAACACCCGGGTCATGATGCTAACCGCTCGCGGGCGCCTGGCGGACAAGATCCGCGGCCTGGACCTGGGTGCCGATGACTATCTGGTCAAGCCATTCGAATTTCCGGAACTGTTGGCCCGGGTACGAACTTTAATGCGTCGCAGCGAACAAGTTTCCGTCCCTGAGGTCTTGACAGTCGCCGATCTGGAACTCGACCAGGGCCGCCATAGGGCCTTCCGGGGCGAGCAGCGTATCGACCTGACGACCAAGGAATTTGCTTTGCTGCACCTTTTGATGCGACAGTCGGGTGAGGTGCTTTCCCGCACTCAGATCATTTCATTGGTCTGGGACATGAACTTCGACTGCGACACCAATGTGGTCGAGGTTTCAATCCGCCGCCTGAGGGCCAAGATTGATGATCCTTTTGACAAGAAGCTAATCCATACCCTGCGCGGCGTTGGCTATGTACTGGAGGCCCGGGAATGAAGTCGGCAAGCCTGTCGATGCGGCTGGGTTTGGCGGTGAGTATCATGGGCGCATTGTTGGTGTTATTTCTGGCGGTTCTTGCGTTCCTCGCGCTAACGCATGAGTTAGATAAACTGTCAAAAGACAACTTGAGCGAGAAAATGCGGCAAATCGAGCACAGTCTTTCGCTGTATGAAAAACCTGTCGACATCAACATTAAACCGCACGTTTTGCTGGATCAGGTGATGGGGCATGACCACCTCAACCTTACCATTTATGACCTGATAAATATGAGGACGCCGCTCTTGAAGTCAGGCTTTGGCTTGACGGACCCCAGGGTGGAGTTGAAGGCGGCAGGGGCTGCCACCGACAAGGTGTCGTACTCCCGAAGCACCGATGATCAGGGCCGGCACTTCCTGACTGCATCCAGACTGATCCGCTTGCCGAACGGTACGAATGTCGCCGTATTGCTGTCGCTTGATTGCGCCAACGATGAAGCGCTGCTCAGCACATATCTAAGCTCAACGATCATGGCCTTGCCGTTGCTGCTGCTACTTATCGGCCTCAGTGCCTGGGCAGTGGTAAAACGGGGGCTCGCGCCGCTGCGGGAGTTTCGCAAGGTGGCCGCCATGATCTCTGCTCAGGACCTCAGCCATCGACTCTGGGTGGTCAAGATGCCGCAGGAGCTCAGCGAACTGGCCCATGGCATCAACTTCATGCTGCACCGACTAGACAGCGATGTTCAGCAGTTGTCGCAGTTCTCCGATGACTTGGCCCACGAACTACGAGCACCCATTTCCAACCTGATGGGCAAAGCCCAGGTGACGTTGTCCCGGGTGAGGCCGGCCGAGGAGTACAAAGCGGTTTTGGAGTCCTCCACCGAAGAGCTTGGGCGCGTAGCCCGGATTGTCTCGGACATGCTTTTCCTGGCACAGGTCAGTCATCCCGCTGCGCTGGTTCCGTTTGAGACCATTGCTCTGGAGGATGAAGCCTTGAAGGTCATCAATCTGTTTTCACTGTCGGCGGAAGATAAACAGATCAGCGTGAGCGTTACTGGCAGGGGGTCGACCATTGGTGATCGGTTGATGATTCAGCGGGCAATTTCCAACCTGATGTCCAATGCAATCCGCCATTGCCCAGTAGGCCAAGCCATCACAATCACCATCGAAGTCCATGCCACAGAAGTCTCGCTACATGTAGCCAACCCAGGCGCAGGTATTGAACCTCAACACCTACCGCACTTATTCGATCGTTTTTATCGAGTTGACACTCATCATTCGCGCGCTGAAGGAAGTACCGGGCTTGGTTTAGCCATTGTGAAATCAATCATGAGTTTGCATCAGGGAGTCGCAGAAGTTAATAGCTGCCCAGGCAAGATCACGACCTTCAAGCTGGGTTTTCCAAACATCCATGGACACACCAGCTGGTGACACCAACCATTGAAAAAACAGCCCTTATTCACGTCATCCGTTCATTCGTGCGTGTTACGACACACACCCATAATTTGGTATTCAATAGTGTGAAGCTTTCCAGCTGAGTCCTCATAGGTCATTCGAAAAGGTACAATGTTGCAAGAGCGAATTGGTGGGGTCGTACTCACCACTTTTGCGATATCAAGCTTCATTCCATCACGATATTTCTGAACTTCCGGAGCTGTCTTGCCTTTTTGAGCTGCGTAGGCTGCCTTTGTTTTCTGATTTGCTTCCATGGCGTTATCGTTGCGATCACCACGGCTTTCAGCGAATGTTATCGAAGACAATGATAGCGTCAGCGCAACAGCACTTAATTTTAAAGCGCTCATCGCAGAGTCTCTTTGAAGTGGTTACAAAGCTGTTAAACTTACGTAAGTTTAACGAGATAAACCTTTCTGACTCATTTCAGAAAAATCACTTATTTGTAATTTCCACCCGTTAGTCTCAAAAGCTTAGTGAGATATCAAAATCTGCCAAGCGCAGTACCGTCCCACCCAGGAGCCATTCGGGAATCCTATAAAACTTACTATTAGATGAAATATTTGTGCATTCTGAATTTAAATTGAATGTCGATTATTTCACACGACTTCAAAATTCGAAGGATTAAGAGGGCTCATTGATCACGCGTTTCGAGAACATATCCAACACCACGCAAGGTATGGATTAGCTTCTTGTCAAAAGGATCATCAATCTTAGCCCGAAGCCTTCTCATTGCTACTTCAACAACATTGGTGTCGCAATCAGCATTCAGCCCCCAGAGAGAGGACATGATTTGCTTGCGCGACAGCGTCGTACCAGTCTGGCGCATCAAGAGGTGTAGCAAGGCGAACTCCTTGTTGGTCAGTTCAATCCGCTGCTTGGCGCGACAGGTCCGGTGTCTGCCCAGATCGAGTTCCAGGTCGCCGACACACAGCACATCGGGCAATGCCGACAATTCAGTGCGACGCATCAGAGTACGTACTCGGGCCAACAGTTCTGGAAACTCAATTGGTTTGACCATGTAATCGTCGGCGCCTAGGTCGAACCCTTTGATTTTGTCCTCCAGACTACCTTTAACGGTAAGTATCATGATAGGCGCAATAATGACCTTGCGAATGCTTACAAGTAAACCCCAATCGTCACGTTGCGGTAGGTTCGCGTCGAGCACTACAAGATCATAAGCCTGTTGGGATACTAAGCGTAAGCCATCGATTCCGCTGGCGACGCAATCAACGACAAATCCGCTTTCAGTCAGCCCCTGATGTAAATAATGGGCGGTTTTCAGCTCGTCTTCTATTATCAAAATACGCATTTTTCATAAAATCTCGATACTAAATAATAAAACATCCTTGTACGCGCACAGATAACTTCACTCATCAACCCATTCCAACATATTTGCATTGATCGATTTTAGTCAGTAAGAATTTATCACGCATTATCGAGGCTCCGCTACGCAATCGACGTAAAACATACAAACCTCCACACTAAATAGATCTTAGACTAATTGTCCGCAGCAGATGGGCTTATAACAAATTTGTAATTCTTCAGTCACCCTTCTGATAACTGCTCAGCAGTACATTGAGTGTGCAAAAAAACTACGCGTCATAGGATCCTGCGGACGGGGCGACTTCTGATCGAATCCAGACACCTGAAATCGATGCTCGCAGTTTTTTAGACCATCAAATATTTATTAGTGAACAAAGAAACAGCGCGCTTTGGGGGCGTAAATCTTGTTATGCGATCTCGCATTAGAAAAATGTTGTGGGCGGCTGGTCCACTGTCTCGTGTTTCGTCGTTGATGACGGCGTCGCGTCAGGAAGCCCACGTCGAGGCTAGGACCAAACCCCAAACCGCATTACTCAATAACCCAAGCCTCGTAGATGCCCAGTGGGATATCCAAACTGCCCAAACGGGGCACCAACAGACTGATTTGATCCTCAATCCAGTACTAATGGATGCCAAAGCCTTCCGCGAAAATTCGAACACCACCAACGTAAAGCTCCGTCGGACGCCGAAAGTGTGCGTCATGCGTGCACAGCAAGGTCTGATTTCAGCTCAGAGTTCGCAATGTCTGGCGGAACGAGGATGACCAGCATCCGGAAGCGGTTGACCCTGGTGGGCGCTTCAACACCGATTTTGTCCTTCGGCCGCAAACTAAAAAGTATTTCGTCGGCGGCCAGCCGCACCTATCAGTCTCGTGATCTGCACAACGTCACCAAGCTACGCCTGCGGTACGAAATCCGCCTCGCTGTAGACAAGCGCTCGACGGCCTACAGAGCAACAAAGTCTACGCGGCCCCGCACCCAGTATTTCGCTTCAGCACAACTACTGGTGTTCAAGGACGAATCGAGCAGATCTACAGCCACGTCGCTTACTTGGGGGGTTACCTCATGAAAAAGATTTTCATCAGTTTGGTGTGTCTGGCGGTCTGGCTAGTCGCAGATCGCCAACTAGCTGACGAGAACGTTCAGGGTCACTGGTGCATCCACGAGTTGCACCGCGCCATAGGCGATTTTTTCTTACCTAAAACGTAGTGACACTCCGGTGGCAGTTCGCGCCTGGATACGTCGAGATATTCCGGAGTACCCATGAATAACAAAGTACCAATTCGCAGTTGGGAAATCACACTCGGTAGCAATCAGTTAATTCTTGCAGTTTCAACCTGGCTTCTACTGTTTAGTAACTGGCCATTTTGGCGAGCTGTCTGGCAAGGCGTGGGAGGCCTACAGGACGGAAACACCATATTCGTGCTTAGCCTGCCTTGGTTCGTGTTGATTTGGCTATACGTATTGCTCAGCGTGATGGCCTGGGGACGCTTGATAAAACCTGTGCTAGCTATCGTGCTGCTGGTTGCGGCAGCAACGAGTTACTTTATGAATAGCTATGGCATAGTAATTGATTACAGCATGCTAACGAATGTGATGCAGACGGACAGGTCCGAGGCCACGGACCTGCTGAACTGGGAACTACTGCTGTGGATGCTGGGCTTTGGTGTTATACCGGGGTTGATTATTACCCGAGTCCGTTTGATCCAACGATCGTGGTCCCGCGCACTTGCTCATCGATTGATGGGTGTGGCGGTAGCGCTCACCTGCTTGGCGGTCATCGTATTTACGCATTATCAATCCTATGCATCGCTGATGCGTAACCATCGCGAACTCCGATTGATGTTGGTTCCGTCGAATGTGGTTTCGGCAATCCATGGGTATACGCGTCGCCAGCTAGCAGTTCCCACCGAATTAAAAACCATTGGTGCTGATGCCCGCCGTGAAGAAGCTACTGCTGGTGTACGCAAACCACGGCTAACGGTACTTATGGTGGGTGAAACCGCTAGGTCCGCTAACTTCTCCCTCAATGGCTATACCCGGGATACCAATCCGGAATTGGCCAGGCGTGGTGTCTTAAGTTTTACCAATGTCAGCTCATGTGGAACAGCTACGGCCGTTTCCTTACCCTGCATGTTCCTGGATGTGGGTAAAGAAGGCTACAAAGACGGTATGGCGCTTCGTAGAGAAGGACTATTAGACGTTTTGCAGCGGGTCGGAGTATCGGTCCTTTGGAGAGACAATAACTCGGGTTGCAAAGGCATTTGCGACCGAGTACCAAATGAAAAATTGAACAATCAAAAAACGCTGGGATTATGTAGAGCCGACGAGTGTTACGACGAAGTCTTATTGCAAGATTTACAAGCCTACTTGGATAAACAGCAGCGGGACTCAATCGTGGTGCTACACATGAAAGGCAGTCACGGCCCATCCTACTCGAAACGCTATCCACCAGCGTTCGAACGATTCGGGCCCGTTTGCAATAATAACCAACTTGAACGTTGTACGCGCGAAAGCATTGTCAGTGCCTATGATAACAGTCTCAGTTATACGGACTACGTACTTGGGCAAACGATCGACCTGCTAAAGCGTAACGCTGAACGTTTTGATACGGCGATGCTTTATGTCTCTGATCACGGTGAGTCCCTCGGCGAGAATGGGCTTTACTTGCATGGACTTCCTTATGCCATGGCTCCCAGCGAGCAGACTAGTATCCCCATGGTACTCTGGATCTCCAAAGATATGCAGTCGCGTCAAAACCTAGATCCTCAATGCCTGAAGGAACAACGCGGAGTATCACTGTCCCATGACAACTTATTCCATTCTATATTGGGGTTGATGGGTATTCAAACTTCAGCATATCGCCCAGAGCTCGATCTGTTCAGCATCTGCCAATCCAAAGCGACAACACCACTAAAGCTCGCGCAAATATTTGAGCGTCAATCAGTGAAAATACCAAAATAAGGGGGGCTGCGACAAAGATCTAAAATCACCCTGTAGAATGAGCGTGCTTTTTCATCAGAGCCATGCAACTAACTATTGATAGTTGCATGGCGCCGCCACTAACACTTCCAAAAAAATGCAGCATCCGGGTGGGCGTCTTTATGTGAGACCATTTGGTCGGCCATCGCAAGCGTCAAAAAAGCTGCAAACTTCTGCCGAGCTATTTCCTCAGTACATTCACCCTGCACGTATAGATGTAGAGCAGGATGTTAGATTTAATTGCAGTTGGGTTCGTCAGTGAATGTGCGCGAAACATCGACCGCCCCCAACACCCCCAAAGTTCGGCGACCAATCAGGACGGGGTAGTTCATGTCGCCTCGATCCTTCAGTGAAAACTCCTCCTTATAAATTTTATCTCCTATGCACATCGTCATCATGACTACTGGACGATGTTCAGCGCCGCCGGCGCCTCTAACCTTTACATTTCTTTCGACGCGTCGCTCGAAGAGTGCGTTACTCACCTTCTTAGTTTTTGTGTCTTTGACTTTAACGTTGAAACGAACCCATTCCTCTCCATTTTTTTGAAATCGTTCTAAGTCTTTCGCATCCATTGAGGATGTAAGAGCTCCTGTATCTAACTTTACTTTCACGGCAATATTTTCCGGTAAAAGTATTCCTTCCTCGATCCAGCCGAATACCCTTTCTGGATTAGCAGGTGCTGAAAAAACCGGCTGCGCGACAAAAGCCAAAAGCATTGCCAGCCAAGAACAACTTAAAAAATTTCTAATCATATTAATCAACTCTATTGATCGGTATCTGCAACGTGAAAACTTGAAGCTGACTAAAATGAATGCCATGACTCAGTTAGTGCTCCATACCCTCATGGTCGTCAGCTAGTTGGTCGTGAAAATCAGATCCTTCCATTTGGACGGTAGTATGGCTGATGTGGAACTTATCACTCATAAGGCTGGTTACTTCGGACAAGATAGCTTGCTCGCTGCGGGAAGCCGAGTCAGCGACCAGATGGACGCTCATCACACTTTTACCACTGGTCAAAGCCCAGATATGCAAATCGTGGATATTCTTGACCCCCTCGATCCCATAAAGCGTCGCCTCTACCTTCTCGATATCTATGCCCTCTGGAACCCCTTGCAGCAATATGTTCATGCTTTCCTTGAGCAATGACCACGTTCTGGGCAGCACCCAGAACCCGATGCCAGCAGCGACAAGGGAATCTACCCAGTTCCAGCCGGTGAAACGGATCAAAAGAGCGGCGATGATGACGCCAATAGACCCCACCATATCGCTCCAGACCTCTAAATAAGCGCCCTTCACATTGAGGCTTTCCCCGCTGGCAGCACCCAGCAGACGCATGGAAATGAGGTTGACGATGAGCCCGATCACCGCGATAACCAACATGCCCATCGACTGAATTTCTGCTGGGGCTTTAAGTCGCAGATATGCTTCATACACGATGTATATAGCGACTAAAAACAACAAAACCGCGTTGAATGCGGCTGCAAGTATTTCGAATCGTGCGTAACCAAAGGTCCGTTTTTTATCCGCAGAGCGCTGGGCTATGTGAATGGCGACCAAAGATATCGCCAATGCGGCCACATCCGTCAGCATGTGAGCTGCATCGGACAGTAAGGCCAGGCTGCCGGTGACAAAGGCCCCGATGACCTCCGCCACCATAAAGCTCGTCGTCAGGGCGAGTGCGATCCACAGCAACTTTTCGTGACCGGCGCGTACCTGGCCGTGACTGTGTCCTGAGCTCATAACCTTTCCCTCAAACGCCGCTCGCTGAAATTCCAACCACCCAGGTAGCACCCTTGCTACGAGTCGATTGCAGGATATAAAGACCAGCTAATACCCCAAACCGTTCCATCTCATGAAACACCCCATTTCGGGATTTGGTGCTGGTTCGAGGTATATCCCGATCAAAGCGCGAAATCGCAGCCTTAATCGAACATCTCCTGCAAAAACGATTTTTTGCGGTACGACTGTTGCCCCTGATGCCCACTCTGGTTTTGATGTCCACCCTGACTTTGATGGCCGCTCTGATGACTGCTCTGATGGCCACCGTCTCTCCAACCGCCACCGTGACTTCCTCGTTGATCTCCATGAGCTTGGCTATCTCCATGCCCTTGGCTATTTCCATGCTGGCTGTAACCGGGTTGTACTGCCGGAGGAGCATTCTGTACGGGTGGAATTGGGGCCTGTGGAAGAAACCTAACGGCCTCTTGCTGTTGGCTGCGCTCGATGATCTTGTCGAGTTCACCTCGGTCGAGCCAAACGCCACGGCATTGTGGGCAATAGTCAATTTCGATGTTCTGGCGCTCAGTCATTACCAGGGCGGTATCTTTGCAGATCGGACATTGCATGATTTTGTTTCCTTGTGTGGACAGGCAATCGAAGACGCGGCTTCTACGTCACCGACGCAGTAGCCGCAGTCCATTGAATACGACGAGCAGGCTCGCGCCCATATCGGCGAAAACAGCCATCCACAACGTAGCGTGGCCGGACAACGCAAGCGCTAAAAAAACAACTTTGATACCCAAGGCCAGTCCAATGTTTTGCTTTAAAACAGAGGCACATCGACGACTCAGGCTAATAAAGTCAGCAATCTTGCGTGGGTCGTCATCCATGATGGCGACATCAGCCGTTTCAAGCGCTGTGGCAGTCCCAGCGGCTCCCATCGCAAAACCAATGTCGGCTTGCGCCAATGCCGGAGCATCGTTCACACCATCGCCCACCATGCCAACTGAACCAAAGCGGCGCTTGAGTTCAGCGACGGCGGTCTGTTTATCCTCCGGCATGAGGTTTCCGCGTGCATCCTGTATGCCGAGCTGAGCGGCGATGGACTTGGCCGTTGCAGGGTTGTCACCCGTGAGCATCACCGGTACGACATTCAATGCTTTCAGAGCAGTTACGGCAGCAAAGCTTTCAGGCCTTACTGTGTCAGCCACAGCAAAAATCGCCACTGGACCGCTGGCCGCGCAGAGCACGATTACAGTTTTTCCTGCGTTTTCCAGCAGCGACAATCGGGCCTCAAGGGCCGGCGAGCATACGCCCAACTCTTCAACCAAGCGGTGGTTACCCAGGTGCCACGATTGACCGTCGATATTGCCTTTGACGCCACGACCGTTGAGTACGCCGAAGTCCTCAACCGGCAGAGTCGCCGCGTCCGGTTGCTGTAATTTCCATCCGCTGACCAAGGCCTTCGCCACTGGGTGTGTACTGTGTTCGTCGAGGCTAGCTGCGATCTGCAAAGCCATCTCTATGGGCAGATCACCAAAAGGCTCGTTATCGGTCAGTACCGGTTTGCCTTGGGTCAAGGTGCCAGTCTTGTCGAGCGCCACAACCTTAAGTAGTCGGCCGCTTTCAAGGTACGCACCGCCTTTAATCAAAATGCCATGCTTGGCAGCCGCGGCTAGCCCACTGACGACGGTAATTGGCGTTGAAACCACCAAGGCACATGGGCAGGCGATGACTAGCAGGACCAGCGCCTGATAGAGCCAATCGCCCCAGGTTCCAGCGAACAGAACGGGGCCCAATGCAGCAACCAACAGGGCAAGTACCACTACAGCCGGGGTGTAATAACGTGCAAATTGATCTACAAACCGCTGGGTAGGGGCTCGTTGAGATTGCGCGTCTTGTATGGCCGCCGCGATACGAGCAAGAGTGCTTTCTCCTGCTACGGCCGTCACAGTCGCTTCAACTACACCGTCGGTAACGATACTGCCTGCGTAAAGTGGATCACCGACCTGCTTATCAACTGGTAGGCTTTCGCCAGTAATTGGAGCTTGGTCCAGTGCGGCGCGACCAGACTCGACGCTGGCATCCAAGGGTACTCGCGAACCGGTGCGAACCCGAATACGACTACCGAGTAATACACTCGCCACCGGCTGATCTTTCCAACCGCCATCAATCATTACTTCGGCGGTTTCGGGCGCCAATGCAGTTAGCGATTTGATCGCATTACGCGCTCGCTCCAACGAAAGGGCTTCGATAGCTTCAGCAATAGCGAATAGGAAAACCACCATTGCAGCTTCAGGCCATTTACCAATGACGAGAGCACCAATGACAGCCAGCGACATCAGAAAATAGATGTTCAGAGTGAAGTTCTTAATCGCAATCCAACCCTTTTTGAGGGTTGGCAGGCCAGCGCTCAGAATGGAAAGAGCGGCAAGCACCATCACCGGCCAGGAACCTTCCTGCCCAGTTGTCCACGCGATGACTTCAGCGGCGATAGCAGCCAAGCCGCTGATGGCCAGTAATCCTTTCAGTTTGGCGCTCAAGGCCGGGGGAACTGCCGATGGAGCGGCGCCGGCCTCAAGCAGGCTCGGCCCCATATCCAACGCGACTAAGGCGGTGACGATTGACTGCGGATCATCCAAGCGGTGATGCACGGTCAACTCACGATTCAAGAGATTGAAGTCGAGTCGGACAATTCCGGGCATGGGTTCCAGCCGGTTACGGATCAGGCGCTCCTCTGTGGGGCAATCCATTTTGTCGATGCGATACCGAACATTGCTAGTCCCTTCCGGAGCTGGATTGCTCCTGCTGGTCGAAAAACCTTCTGTTGCTTGAGTGCCTTGAGCGCAACACGCATCGGCATGATCGTGGGCATGCTCATGCTCATGCTCATGCTCATGCTCATGCTCATGCTTGTGATCATGCTTGTGATCTTTGTGATGCCTGGGCTCAGCAGCCTTAGCGGACCCATGCTGATGGTCAGATCCGCAACACTCTTCTTTCTTCTGTACGTAAAGACGGAGGACCGGCTTGAGCTTGTTTTCCTGGTTCATGGTGCTTCTACCGCGAAGGATAATTCCGCCATTCAACAGCCTGTACCTACTTCAGGGTCAAGCGCCCAAGAAAGTTATTTGAAGCCGCTTTCGTGTGCGGATAGCTTGCGACTAAGTTGAGGCCCGTCTCTGTTGGGCTTCTTTTCCTTCCCATTTGGCGAATATCTTTCTGACCAGACCAATGGCTGCCGTAGACCCATTTCCGTCCGATGTGGTGCTCGAACGTGAAACGGCGGGCGTGTAGTCGAGCTTTTAGCTGACATCTTTGCCGATGCGCCGGAGAGCGCAGCCGCTCGTCGCAATAACCGGCAGGAATGGCCTCTATGCAAGGTTATCCAGTGACTGGATCTACTCTGCGCGCGAGCATAATGATGCGTCTTCTCTAATTACGAAATGAGAACCGGACGATCATGAGTGAGAGCGAGCGCTGGATAGTCAAATGCCAGGATACTGAGGATGGTAGCGGTGATGTCATCGTTGATTTACCCCCAGAACTGCTTGCCAAAATGGGGGTAGGTGTTGGGGACGATCTGACGATTACGGTAGCGGACGGCGCAATAGTGGTGAAGCCTATGCATGGAGCAACATCAGTGCAGGCCGTGTTTGCTGGAGTCCTGCTTGATGAGGCTTATCATGCTTACCGCATCCGGCTGGAGGCGTCTCTTAATATCCCCTCAAACGCCTCTGATCAGGACATTCACGACATTATCGTAGCTGGCTTCTCGGCCAGCCTGATCAAGTCGCTTTGCGACGTCGGAACCATAAGTCCGGAAGAACGCGACAGAATTATTCCACTCAAAATGCTCAAAACAAAATTGGTCAGCAATCAGCTTTTAACGGTGGATGAGAGTGATCGCCTGTTCCGCTTTGCACATATTACCGCCATGGCCGATGTGATCTTCGGGGACGCAGAGAAGGCCAAACAATGGCTTTCCAAACCGAAATCCCGGTTTTCGGGTAAAAGTCCAACGGCGATGCTCACTACAACTCACGGCACACATCGGGTCGAAGAAATGCTGATTCGGGTAGCTGAGGGCATGTCATTTTGATCCAACCGCAGCTAAGTAGAACCATCACAATTGGGTACGCGCCCCCAACGGGCATTTTTGTCAAAATAGTCATTTAGCTGGCATGCTCCGTTAAGCCGTTTCCCCCTGAATTCACTGAGCCGCTGGTGTCAAAATATTTTGTTCAGCTGCAATCTCGACTTTAAAAAGACTCCCGAGGGTAGTGTCAAACTATGTTGTTATAAACTCATCCCGTCATTCGGATATCGTCATGCCTTGTGTCAATCTATGTTGTAAAAATGGCATCGCGGCAGGTTCCGTAAACGACTGATTTTATTGGTTTCCGTGTGTCAAACTATGATGTTGGGCACCAGCTATTGTCTGTAATAAATAAAGGCTGTCACAAGTAAATAAACCTTGTCACAAAGAAATAAAGATTGTCACGGTTGCTTCCCTACGTCGGGGAAGCAACTGCAATTGTTAATAAGGTTCACAATCTGTTGTGAGGTTGTGACGCTATCACTGTGCTGCGATTCGATAGCGAAGGTTCCCCTCTATCAGCAACGCTCTTTACGAGGCGTTGCCACGTCATTTAGGTAATCCGGTTAGCCAGATGAACCAGGTTAAATCGTCGCCTCGCAAGCCAGTGCGCTCGAAGGTCGTTACACAGGAAAAGATAGATAAACGGATAGCCGCCGGCGATGGCCAAGGGGTCAGAGAAGAATACGTTCCCTGGATCAAGGTGCGGGCATTTGCATCGCGTGGTACTTCGCACATCGTGCCAGGAGTGAAGGTTAATCGAGTTCACCATCTGCTTTCGAATGCTGAGTACCACTACCACGTGATACTTGAGCAAGACCGGTCAATCATTGATATTAGGGAGCAGTTCCCCCTAATGCCTGCTGCTGAAACCCATGCACTTGCTTCGAGCCTGAACGTTCGGCCACCGGTTTACCCTGGGACTTCCGTACCTCTTGTGCTAACGACCGATTTTCTAATCACGCAGGTGGACAGTGCGGGTAAGGAACGACTGGTCGCGAGGTCAATGAAGTATGCAAAAGAGATCGAAGATGCCTCGAAAGCCGAGCAGGACAGATTGCTCGAAAAACTCGAGATTGAGCGACTTTATTGGGCTAGAAGAGATATTGAGTGGAAGTTGGTTCTCTATGAGAGACTTTCGCAGGTGAGAATTAGGAATCTACTGATTCTTAGAAGCTACGCGCTTATATCTCCAGCGCTTGTGGCTGAAAAAAATATAAATCGAATGTTAGAGGTTATCTCCATGGCGAGAACCGAGGAGATACCGCTGAAGACTCTTCTGCTCAAAATGGCGAAATCTCTATACATGGAATACATGGCAGTGAAGTGCCTATTTTTCCACCTGATTTGGGTTGGAAGGCTGAGGATTGACCTGAATATAAAGATTATCGAGCTATCGAAGCCTCTGCATGTAGAGGTGATGAGCTTGGGTGAGTTCTCATCAGGTGAGGTTTCCCGTCATGCTTAATTTCACAATGAATTCCATTGTTTCTCCTGGAGAGGGATCGCAGCTACTCGAACATCCGGTGAGGGTTTTGGGGTTTAGGGACGATCAGGCCGTTGTTATCGAGCTTTCCTCCACCCCGCGAAAACCCTGGCTGGTCGAGAAGGAGTTGCTTGGTGCTGAGATTAAGAGTGGGGCTGCGGTCCTAAATGTTGAACTGCCGCTTCATTTCATGATTCGTCATGAAGATGAGTTGAATGATCGAGAAAAAAGCAGTCGCGAGAAGAGCTGGAACTTGATCAGGGATTTGGTCGAGGGTAAGTCACCTCTAGATATTCTGACCGTTAATTTCGGTGCAGATGTAAAAAAACATGCCGAAGTGATGGAAGTTGATAGAAAGCAAATCTATAGGCTGTTGTTTAGGTATTGGAGTATGGGACAGGTTAAAAACGCTTTCCTGTGGAATACATCCAAATGCGGTGGAAGGGGTAAACCTAAAAGTCGAGAGTCCGGCATCGTCCCAGGACGTCGACCAAAGTATCGCGGCGTCGTTGTTGAGGACGGTGCGGTTCTTCTGAATGAACGCCATCTGTCTGCGATCAAGTTGGCGTATAGCCGTTATGCGAGCGGGAAATGCGGCACTATCGGAGACTGTTTCTCCTGGATGTTGAATAAATTTTATAGAGCAGTCGCTTCCGATGGTTCCAAGGGCGATGTCGTAAGGGGTAACCACCCCAGTATTGGGCAGCTAAGCTACAACGGGAAAAAATTCTTTGATGCGCTGTATGTCTTGAAGGGGCGTCGTGGTGGGATTCGCTGGAACAAAGATTACAGGCCTCTCTCTGGAGAAGCGTCTCAGGATCTTTCCGGTCCCTGCCATCGATACGAGATCGACTCAACCATTGCAGATGTCTACCTCGTTCACCGAGTGAATAGAAATTGGCTGATTGGCCGGCCGGTGCTGTATGTGGTCGTTGATAGCTACACGCGGATGATTGTCGGTATACACGTGGGCCTTGAAGGGCCTAGTTGGAATGGCGCGAGGCATGCGTTGTTCAACGCGTACACGCCCAAAAAAGAATTTTGTAAGCGATATGGGATTGATATCGAAGAGTCCGAATGGCCGTGCTCCCATTTGCCTGTCGAGTTGACCGCGGACCGGGCAGAATTGCTCAGTAAAGCTGGCGAGGTCATGTCTAACACGTTGGGTACCGTCCTTAATATCCCACCACCATATAGGCCAGACTGGAAAGGTATCGTCGAAAGTCGCTTTCGTTTGATCAACGAAAAGTTGGATCTGAAGTTTATTCCGGGTGGAGTGGATGCTCGGCGTCTGGAACGCGGTGACAGGGACTACGAGCTCGACGCAATCCTCGATCTTGATGAGTTCACTCAAATGATCATCGCGGGGGTACTGGCTCACAACAAAGGCCTGCAACTCCCTCATCTACTGACGCCTGAGATGATGGCGGATGATCTTGAACCTTCTCCGATCAACATCTGGAACTGGGCGATGGAACACAATATGGTCAACACGAAGGTTGTCACACCGGCGGAGTTGAAGATCGCGCTGTTGCCCTCGCAGGAATGTCGCATTACTCGCGCGGGTATCCAATTTCAGGGTGTTCTCTATACCTGTGAGTTAGCCCAGCGGGAAAATTGGCTTGCTCACTCGCATAATTTCCAGAGCCGGTATGTCAGGGTCTGGTACGACCCGAATTCAATCGAAAACTGCTGGATAAAAAATGGTGCCGAGTTCCAGCCAATGACTATTGTTCCTCATCAGGCGAAAAGATATGCCGGCTACCGAATGGAGGAGATCGTCGACATCCTTAGCATTACCCGACAGGTTTCTCCTGATTCAAAATATGAGGCGTTGAATGACGCCGCTAAGTTGAAAGATCTCCAAGAGAGCATCGTCAGTAGTGCTAAAGCCAAGAAAGATCTAGCTGGTAGTCCGAAATCAAAGGCGGACTTCAAAAGCAGAAAGGAGGAAAAGCGCAGTACTGAAGTTAAGGTCGAGCGGGATAACCACACGGCTGATTTGAATCAGCTTCGCTTTGTGGAAAATGCTCAGCCATCCGTGGAACGACAAGTGTCTATTCGCAACAAGAGTGGGTCCGCAAGGAGTGCAGCTTTTCTTAGACTGGTCGTCAGTGAGGCTCAGGAGGTGGAAGAATGAAAAATCCAGCTTTTGCTAAAGCCACCTATGGTCAGACAGGGATGCCGCAGTACGATGGAAATCCATTGATTGAATGCCTGCCGGCGATTCTTACTGATATCGATGTGGTCCGAAGCATAGGAAATCTGCCACCTAGGCCAACTCCGATGGAACTCGAACTTAGCCCAAAACTACGGGGGCACGGGGTAAATAGACTGAAAGACGTAGTGATCCCGCTGGATATTCATCTTGAGCTAGAGGATTGTTTTAGCCAACTGATCCGATATGGGTACACCGCACGAAATCCGTTTAGCGCAGAAACGGTTAGATATCGTCAGCCCTCGTCAGGCAGCGTGGGCCGTGGTGGTTTCAAGTCCTCTGCGAACATCATGACGCTGATTGGGCTGAGCGGAATGGGTAAGACTACCGCCCTAGATGCGATAACCAAGCTCTATCCGCAGGTTGTGAGTCACAGTAAGTATGGATCTAAGGTGTTCATCCAGACTCAAGTGGTTTGGCTGAAGATCGAGTGCCCCCATGATGGGTCGTTGCGCGGTTTTTGCGCTGCGTTCTTCGCGTCTTTAGACAACGCGCTGGGAATTGAAAAGTATTCATCGCTTAGTGTGAGTCGATCCAGCGTAAGCGTGATGCTGCAGCATATAAGTCAACTGTGCAAAGCTTATTTTGTCGGAGCTCTGATTATTGATGAGATGCAGCATCTGAACTCTTCGCGGGGAGGTAGAGACAGAGAGAAGCTACTTAATTTCTTTGTCACTCTCTCAAACGATGCAGGTGTTCCGCTGGTTTATGTTGGGACGAATGCCATGCTGCCCCTTTTCTCCGGTGTGCTACGAAATGCGAGGCGGGCCGTTGGGATGGGCGAGATCACCTTTGATCGGTTCAACGAGGACGATCCCTTTTGGGAGCATCTCGTCACCCGGCTTTGGGAATATGATTGGACGGGATCCGGGGCTCCGCTGACCGATAACCTCATGAGGACTCTCTACGACCTCACCCAAGGCAACACAGACTTCCTCGTCAAGTTGCTGATGCTGGCTCAGCGTCACGTGATATCGGAAGAGCTGGAGGTTGTCACGTCGCAGGTGCTGCAGCACGTTTACGATAATCAGATGAGGATGCTGCATAAGCCGATCGAGGCGTTGCGCAGTGGTGATCCAATGCAGATCGCCGATTTCGAGGACATGATGCCTACGAAAGATCAGATTGCCCAAATGCTCAACCATGACCTCGCCCGTCGAGCTAAACGTGCAGACCTTGCTCTGATTGTACAAGGCATGCCTGCATCAGCGGAGACGCAACCGAAAAAAACCGTCGGTAAAGCAGTGGCAGCCGTGGCGAATAACAGCCTAGAGAACATCCATCTGAACAAGGACGGTGAAGTGCAGGCGGAGCTTTTGAAACGGGGCTGGATCGATGACGAGCCAGTCTGGTGAGCATTGCTGACGCGGGAGCGAAAGGATGGATCGTCTGTTGTTGTTCCCAGAACCGTTTCCTGACGAGTCCCTGTATAGCCTCGCGGTCCGCTACCATCGATTAGTCGCCAACGATAGCTATCGACGAACCAGCCACGAGCTGTTCGGTACCTATTCAAGAACGTGCGGCTCGGTACTACCTTGTTGCTTGAGGGCATTGTCGCAGCGATTAGATGGGCAATATTCCGTTACAGAACTTGCCGAAGCTCGAACGTTGTTACCGCTCTACAAGCCCTTCCTGAGCGGGAAGGTTTACGAGTCGACTGTCCGGTGTATGCAAAGTACGCAGGGCACAGGGTTGAAAATGAGCTTGGGGATGACCGCCTCAGGACTGCTGAAGTTTTCATCTTTCCGATGCTGCGAAGCGTGCATACAGCATGACGCTGATGAATACGGCGTCCCCTATTGGCACCGAATTCACATGGCTGCAGGCGTCTGCATCTGTCCACACCACGATAACGTGCTTCTTCGCGCAATTTTTCCTGAAGATGCAGATTGGCGCTGCATGCTTCTCCCTGGAGAATCAAACAGCACGCCTGTCTTAAGTGAATCATCTTCGGGAGCTGCATCTGCTGTAGCAAAAATGCAGTTTTGGGGGCTTAGCGACCCACAGAGCGCGTGCGGGTTAGTGCGCAATGATTTCCTAAGATGGCGTCTCACAGACATGGGCATGATCCATGGGGGCAGATTGAGGGAGCAAGCGATCAGAAGCTATGTCGAGCGCAGATTCCGTCACAGTACCCAGGAGGAGGAGTTTCAAACAGTCACCTTAGATTCCGAATGGGTGATGCGCTTGCTCCGTCGGCGTAGAAGAATCATTCAACCGTTTCGATACTATTTTCTATGCTGGCTACTGGAAACAAATGCGGATGATTTACGTAAGTATGAGCATAGAACTCTCCACCAAAAATGCTCCAGAAACTTTCTTGTTAAGCCTTTGTATATACCTGCTTCCACGGCCGAGACAACCAAATTTCGGCAGGCTTTCAAAATTGATGGCAATGAAAAGTGTCACGATAGAACGGGATATTTCTGGTTATATCATCATGACCGTGATTGGTTGAAAAGCTATGTAAAGTCGCATCCCGTTATTAGAAGAGAGAGAGTATCTGTCGATTGGTCTGATCGCGATGTTTCTTTATCGAGCGAGCTTGTATCTGCTCATATTGAAATAATGACTGAGATGGGAAAACCAATAAAAATCACAAAATCTGCATTGTTCAGAAAAGTCTCAAATCACTACGGGTTTCTACGGAACCGACAAAAATTTCCAAAAAGCATCGAGATATTGAAAACGCTTCTGGAAACAGAACATGATTATCAAATTCGTAAAGTATATTGGGCGATAAGAGTTTTTTCACTGTCAGAGCACTATGCTGTGAGCGTCATTATGCGTTTTTCAGGAATACGAGTTAGACGAATCTCGGAGTCAGAAATAGCAATATTATTCCTAACTCAACAGGGCTGTGAGGATCTCTGATAATAATAGGTATTGTTTTTTAGTCATTATGCGTGGATGCTGTTCAGCGATGTGTGACTCTGCCTAAGTTTTTGTTGATCGCGATGACATAAGGAAACCACGAGGTGAACGCTCGCCTACATTAGTCATTGCGTCTAAATACGCTTCAGATGTCTGATAAGCGAGGAAGGCTAGGATCGAGCAAGCGTTAAGACTAATTCCCTCAAGCCTATTGCTTCTAATACGTGCTCCAAGTGCTTTATTGGCATCTATAATAATGTTGTAGTACGCCTGTGAATAATCGCCATTATATAACGTCGCTACTAGTTTTTCGAATACCCTATGATCTACAGCTTTTGATATGAATGGCTTGTCATTGTAACTTAAAAGGTCGCTTACAAATATTGCGAACATATGGTGAGATGATCTAAAAGTTGGTGGTGTTTTTGGAAAAAAATTTCTGCATTTTTCGAAGTTTGACAACTTATGGATTGTGATCGGCTCAAGGCAAGATGGACACTTTACGTGAAGTGGAGTGGCGTGAAGGCTGCAATGAGTAATTGCAGGTAGCAAATTGCGTCGATGTATGTAAGACGTACCGTGTTTTTCAATATCTTCAATGACGCATTGAAGACAGATCTTCCAACGAACGGTCGGTGTATAGTTAGTGCTAAGTGCTAGGCGACCCAGAGCTTGAGCCAATGGGTAAAGTGTGTTTTCGCGTAGTACTTCTTCAGTAACTCTGTGCTCTATGTTGAGGCCGATGCCAAATTGACCCACGTGCCGATGCAAGGCTGCCCACCTTCAAATCGGCACAAACACCGCGCAGGCAATGTTTTTCGAGGAGTCAGACTGGGTCAGTGACATCTCGGCCACTGGGTCAATGCGGCGTCAGCGCCAACACACCAGCGTCTCTATGATCAAAAGCACCATTACCAATCAGATTCCAGCTCGGTACTTAGGTGGATACCCATCACCTTGGTCTTGCGGTATCTCAGCGGCTCCGCATTCATCTCTAGGGCAACAAGTCGACTTGCAGCGATGATCAAGCTGTTGAAGCGGTCATTGCTAACTGAGATATATGCGATGAGCCTTTTGCCAGTCGCCAGCATAGAGCCGATGCAACGAGGAGTCGACTTGTCGCTTAGTAGTAGTGGGTCAACGTGTAGGTAGCATTCTAGGGTTGGGTATTTGAATGCTTCAGGGTATCTGACGGAGCCGTAAAGCTTGATCGCAGTATGCTCTGAATAATGGTGACCGATTGGCCTGGTATCGGTAGGCGTGGCCATGCTGAAAGGCCATGACATATCCCATCCCCATATCCGGGCTTGTAGGATTATCCGCTCAACGGTCGCACGATTCCGACTAGACATAGCATTCACCCTCCCCGTTTGAGTTGGCTACAGACAAACCCTAGTTCACCTAGTGTCCACCATAGAGCTGATCCATCTCGATCAGGAAGCGCTCACAGCGGGTCTGCTTACGTTTGCCGGCATACTCGGCATCGGCGAAGGACATCTGTTTCGTCGAGGATCAACCGTTCGATTTGTGTGAGGCGAGTGTTTCACCGGAGATGGAAGTCTTTTTCAGAGTTTCCTTAGAACAATTTCACAGCCTAATCGAAAGCAGCGGGGATTTATCAACTGCAGTTGCTTTCTGGGGCAAGGGTAAAGACCTTGTGACAATCTTTATTGTTTGCAGCGGAGCCGTTTTTCTGGAAATTTGAAGTTTTGTGACAAACTTTATTTTCAAAGAGCTAGCTTTGTAGTGCCCTGTAGGCCGCGGAATACGCGGGGCGCTGTGACAATCTTTATTATTTCGTCACAGCTATTGGCTTCTAACAATAAAGACTGACACAAAACAATAAAGGTTGACACGACACAACATAGATTGACACAAAGCCTAAACCCCCGTATTTACGGGGGTTTCCATTTCTGGGCTGAGCCATCGGTCTAGATTCTCCGCTTCGTTTCGCTCCGGGAGTAGGCTAGAAAGCGCTATACCATCGGCAGATGGTGAGCGATTTTTTCCTGTAACTATTTTTTCAGGACGAGGAGAGGCGGTCACGGCGGACGAAGGAGGAAGCATTGCGCGGTCGTAGGTTTTCGTCAGAGATAGACATTCAAAGGCACATTACGAATGGATTCGGTAGCGGAGCTGGTGCCAGTTATTTGCCGTGGCTGCGCGTCCAAGATGTGCCTTCCAGAGGACGCTCCCACAAGATCCAAGGTGTGAAGATCGATCGTCTCCATCACCTCTTTTCTGACCTAGAACGCGCCTATTTTTTGGTATGTGAGTTTTCGGAAAATGTTGTGGATATACGCGAGCAGTATCCATTGCTGCCGCGAGAAAGTGCTCAAGCAATCGCTAGCTCTATCGGAGTGCGATACCCCAAGTATCCGAAGACAGTGCTTCCTTACGTTATGACCACGGATTTTTTATTAACAATAAAAAAGTCCGATGGCAGCTTTAAATCCGTAGCCCGAACAATCAAATACCGCAGCGACCTCGAAGGCAAACAAGCCAGGAGAACGTTGGAAAAACTTGAGATCGAAAAACGTTTCTGGGCTGGTCAACACGTCGATTGGGCCATTGTCACTGAAGAAATGTTCAGTCCCGATTTGATCAAGAATTTAGGCTTGCTCAGGAAGTTTGCTCAGCTGCCGCGCGCCTTGGCTGAGCCCTCATTACATTCAGATTTTCTGGAGCACTTAACTAGCTGCCGTCCGTACCCGTGGAGTACGGCTGAAAGTCTGCGAAAGATTGCCGCACGTTTATTTATCTCCTATCAAGATTCTCGGGCTTTATATCATCACCTGATATGGGCCAAGTCGATCAAGGTAGATTTGGTTGGTACTCCCATTCAAATGACTGCACCACTACCAACCTTTGAAATTATCGAAAGCCCAATAAAAATTTCACTGGCGGCGGAGGGCTTATCATGAAAGTCCAAGTCAATGATATTTTTGAACCGGTCACTGAGTTTTCCGTCGTGCCTGGCATCGTTAGGGTCTTGTATCTCAATGAACGATACGATGCGGTAGTTTTGATCCAATTAACGGACCCGCCACGCCAACCGATTGGTTTGGGCTTGGAAGAGCTTCGCGGCTCCGTCATAGCAGGCGATACGAAGTCAGCCAAGATTGTTACGCCTGAGTTTCTCTTAGTGCTAGAGGATGACCTGGATGAGAAAAAGAAGCGGGAAAGGGATGAAAAGTGGAACATCATCGCGCCCCTGATCGACTCAGATTACCCAGGTCAGATATTTGCTCCCGGTGAGATGGGGCGAATGGTGGGCGCTAGAGCTGTTGAGCTTGGCATGCAGCGCAAGAGTATCTATCGACTTCTGTACCGTTACTGGATCAATGGCCAGGTTCGAAATGCGCTCTTGAAAAACTACGCGGGCGTCGGAGTTCCTGAGCGCAAGTATGATCCCGCAAAACCGCCCGGCAGGAAACCACGATACCAAGGTATTGCCGTTTCGCCGACCAAGCTTATTGATGCCGTGGATAAGCGCTGTATCCGTGTCGGTTACTCGTTATTCGTGGGGGATAAGACTTCTACGATAACCAGCGCCTATGTCGAGATGCTTAGAAGGTTCTACACAGCGAAAGACCTTTCGAAAAATCCAGAATCGGGTGGTCGCCTCCTACCCGATTCGGAAATTCCTTCCTTCAGGCAGTTCGATTATTGGGGAAAGCAATATTTCGACGAAGTTGAAACTGAACGCGGGCGTAAGGGAATGCGCAAGTGGCTAAAAGATTGCCGCCCCCTTTCTGGAACCGTGCGTGACTGGCTTCGTGGTCCCTGCCATCAGTTTGAGATCGATGCCACCATTGCTGACATTTATCTCGTGAACGGCTACTCCAGGCGGATGCTCATTGGACGGCCGGTGGTGTACGTCGTCATCGATAGCTTCTCCGGCATGATCGTCGGTCTCTACATCGGGTTGGAGGGGCCGAGCTGGAACGGAGCTAGGCAAGCGCTGTTCAACGCTTTCACTTCGAAGGTTCAGTTTTGCGCTACCAACGGGGTCACAATCGGTCCCGAGGAATGGGCTTGTCACCACCTCCCACATCACATCTACGCTGATCGAGGCGAGATGTTGGGGAAAGCAGCTGAAGGTCTTGCTACTGGCCTGAATATCGAGCTGGGAATCGCTCCACCTTACCGGCCAGACTGGAAGTCGATGGTGGAGAGTCGGTTCGGTATCCTGAACGATTTGACGGGCATCAGGTGGCTACCAGGTGGCGTAGCGGCTAGGGAGAAGGAGCGTGGCGAGCGAGATTACCGACTCGACGCGACGCTGAGCATGAAAGAGTTCACTAAGATCATCATCCAGTGCGTCCTTCACTATAACCGCTTCAACCGGCAGCCCGACAGGCTCACTCAAGAGATGATGAACGACGGTGTCGACCCGACGCCGGTAGGTATTTGGACTTGGGCGTTGGAAAATGGCCACGTCGAACCAAACAATCATCCCGACGAGCTGGTCTATCTCCATTTGCTTCCGCGCGAGCAAGCAACGGTGCAAAAGGGTGGTGTGCTATTCCGAGGGATGCACTATGTCTGTGATGTAGCGATCGAGAACAACTGGTTTGCGAAAGCCCGTAGCCGCGGGGTTTGGTCTATAGAGTGTTGGTATGATCCAAATTCCGCGGCACATATTTGGATCCGGGGCGACAACAAACAGTTCATCCGTTGCGATTTGCGTAAGTCCGATCACAAGTATGCTGATTATCGATCCGATGAAATTTTCGACCTGCTCGAAGCTTACCGCCAGGCTCCACCGGCTCATAAACGCGCTGAGTTGGAGAGTCGGATTTCGCTTCTAGAGGAGGTTAATCAAATCGTCAGTGGTGCGATGGCTGAGCGAAAAGAAGAGCCAGTCCCTGCGACCAAGGCCGAGATGATTGGAAATATTCGTGAGAACCGCGCTGTTGAACGCCTCAAGGAGCGGGAGACCGCCCATGTGCCAGAGGGTGTGAGGATTGACCCTCCTGGGCAGAAGGCAGAGACCGCCCCAGAACGCTCGGAGAACTTTGCCGGCCCTCGCAGCGCTCAGGTCATCGATATGCTCAAACGACTCCGCCCAGGACAAAACTAATGAAAGGCGCCCAAGTTTTCGCAAGCTACACCAAGCAGGCGATAGCGGACTACGCGGGAAATCCGCTCATCGAAGCGCTGCCACCTATCTTCTCAGAAGAGGTAGCAATCCAACTGATCTCGAATTTTCCCCGTCCTGTTGATCCAGAAGAGCTCGCCCTTGACCGTTCGACTCGGATCCACTGTATCGACCGGTTGAGGACGGTGGTTCAGCCTCTGATTGTCCACATGGATCTGGAGTCCGTATTTTCATTGCTGGTCCGACGAGGGTACGTCGGACGCAACCCGACTTCTCCAGACACTGTCAGACATCTACACTCGCTTTCGGGTGCACAGCGCTACCACGATGGATTCAAGTCCACTGCCGAAACGTTCAGTCTGGTTGGCCTTAGTGGCATTGGGAAGTCCACCGCCCTCGAAGCCATTTTGAGTCTCTACCCTCAAACGATCCGACACGAGCGTTATGAAGGAAAGCAGTTCGTTCATACCCAGATCACCTGGCTCAAGCTTGACTGCCCCCGAGATGGGTCGCTGGCAGGCTTCTGTCAGCAATTCTTCTATGCGGTCGGGCGAGCGTTAGGTGATGAGGATTACTACAAGCGGCATCGGGCTCGGAACATCAATGACTCGTTGCAACAAATGGAGCAGGTTGCGAGTACATTTTTCATCGGCGCTCTGTTGATCGACGAACTACAGAACCTGCACCTGGCGAAAACTGGGGGCAAGGACAACATGCTGAATTTCTTCCTCCATCTAGTGAACAACATCGGCATTCCCGTGGTGTTCATCGGGACAAATTCGATGATTAGCCTATTTTCGGACGTCATGCGCAACGCACGGCGTTGCTGCGGCGTCGGGGTACTCGAATTTAAACGCTTTGAGAAGGACGATGACGAGTGGCGAATGCTCGTTGAAAACCTCTGGAGCTATCAGTGGTACCAGCAGCCGGTCGAACTGACCGAAGAAGTGTTTGATGCGCTGTATGAGCATACACAAGGCGTCACCGACTTTTTGGTGAAGCTTTTGGTGCTCAGTCAGAGGTATGCGATCCAGAGTGGTTCGGAATGCGTTACCGCCGAGACAATCGCGTTGGTGAGCAACACCAAGATGCAAATATTGAAGCCAGCTTTGTCCGCCCTGCGAAGCCGAGATCCGAAACGGATGCGGCAGTTCGACGATTTGCTTCCGATTGAAGACCAACTAAGCGACATGATGGCGTTCGATGGTTTGGCTCGGCCGGAGCGACTGGCGTTGCTGCGCAGTGTCATCAGTCGCAGCGACAATAGTGCCCCAAAGCCTAATGCGGCGCCCGTTAACCCACTCAAATCGCAGCCTCCTTCGGCGGTGGCGGTTGAGACGTCAGAGGCACAGGCGTTAAGTGAAAGTGAAGACTCCGTTGAGGCGTTGAAGAGCGCCGGTTGGATAAACAGCGATCTATTTGAGTTCTCTCCGTTGTATCGGAAGGGGTGAATAAAAGGTGACGAAATGGGGCTCAAATTCCATTTCTTTCCGGCCGTGTTTCACGATGAGACGCTTCACAGCGTCCTTTCAAGATACGCCCGGCTCTGTGGCGTACGTAGCTGCGGAGCCGTTTTCGATGGAGCGCAGTCCGCAAACTTCTTCTCGCAGAACGTGGCTTTTCCATGTCGACTAGCTGAGCTTGCCAAGGCGCTGCCGTGTGGCACAGGCCTATCGCTAGCGGAAGTTATAAAGCGCCATACGCTGCTGCCCTACTACGAGCCTTTTTTGACCCAGCAACAGGTGGACGACGCCAATACCTTGATGGCGGGAAACGGCGAGGGGTTGATGCTAAGGTTGGGGTTAATTGCAAGTCGACTCGAGTTCGCTTCGAGAGTGCGATTTTGCTTCGACTGTATCGACCAGGACATGGCCTGTGTGGGAGCTGCGTACTGGCACCGTGTGCATCAGCTTCCAGGCGTTTTGATCTGTCCCCACCATGGGACCCTGCTGAGGTTCCTTGATTACCGCTGGTTGAGCCGAAACTCTCGACGAATGCACTTGCCGGACGACGAAGACGTTCAGTCTCACTCCATTTCGTTAGACATCCCTCAAAATCTACAAAGTGCACTGCGCGAAATAGCGCAGCGTTCGATGCAGGTGCTTGAGACAGATGTTCCTCCACTAGGTCCAGATGCGATTCGCTCAGTGCTTCTGGATAAGGCTATCGCCTTGGAACTGGCTTCCGGCTCTGGTCGGCTGCATTTAGGCAGATTGGCGCGGCACATGTCTGCGTTCTTTGAGGCTCTTCCCTCCTCAGGGGAGTACTCGATACTGAGCAAATCGTCTGCGGATATACCGGCGGCCTGGGTTGTGAAGCTTTTGCGTAAGCCGAGGGGCACCCATCATCCGCTGAAGTTTATCCTGCTGGCCTGCGCGCTGAAGGTCGACATGGAAAGGATACTGCGGCAGAACGGGTCTATTACCGGGTCGCTTAATCGAACAGGCAACACCGAAACGCCGAGTGAACGCGCCGTCAACGGACCTCAAACCCATCGGTCAAGCGCCAATGAGTATATGAGTGAGGCATCTGAAGCGATCTGGACGCGGGCGCTCTCGGGGGCTGACGCGAAGACCATAGCGTCAGAAACGGGGAACTCGGTTACGTGCGTTTACCGAATGATACGCGCGATTTCGGATGGACCTGGCCGATGGAAAGAGGCCAGGCTTTCGAAACAGCTGGGTGATAGGAGGAATCGATTTGAAGGTGATTACAGGGCTCGCCTAGCTCATGAGTGTCGAGATTATGTGTGGCTTTATCGAAACGATCGGCAATGGCTGTCCGAGCGTACACAAGAGCCAGGTAAAGCCCACAGACCGTGCGGTCAACAGACAGAAAGATTCAAAGATCTCGACCTTAACCTTGCCAACGAAGTTGTTCAATGCGCTGAAATGTTACGAACGCTTCCAGGTAAACCTGTCCTTATCTCACGGACAAAAATAGGCAGAGAGCTGCATGTGTTATCTAGGTTTGAAAAGCAGCTCAACAAGCTGCCGCACTGTGCGGCTGCACTGGCAGTCGAATGCGAAACCCTGGATGCATTCCATAGGAGGCGCTTGAGCTGGGCCGGGCGAAAGCTAAAACTTGAAGGCAAACCAATTACTCAATCATCGCTATATCGAACAGCGTGTATCAGAAAATTCCACACAGGGGTGACTGCATCCTGATCCGCGTGTGGATATTGCTCTGTAACGCCGCCGCCACAATCCTCCGTCAATGAGCAATACGTAGATTCGCAGTGTGGATTTCTGGCGGAGCGTGCACAGAAAGTATTTATATGTGTTGTGTATTGTATTGTGACCATAGAGTAAAAATGCCTGATTTTTTATAAAAAAGTTGATGGCTGTTCGCTACTGTATGGCATTAAAAAATTGAAAAATCCTTACCTGGGTACAGGGCAATGTGTGATAAAAGAACGTCATCCACAGGATTTGCGTCCTACAGAACCCACGATAGAAAGTCAGCTACTAATGTCCAGTATTCTATTTTTTCCAATTTCGATGACAGACGAGACGTTGTTATCTCGCATCACGCGGTATCATTTTTTGTCCGGGAACAAAACCGAGGCAGAAACTTTTCGTGATCTTTTTGGCGTTGCACCATTCCAACTATCGATTATACCTAAGCAATTAGAAAATCTTGCGGCTCGATTGCCAGGAATTAAAGAAAGCAATTTAGCTGAGTTGCTTGAAATTAACACTACGTTTCCGGCCTACAAACCTTTTATAGGATTATCGAAAGTACCCTCTAAGGGAATGGACCAAGTCTTAGCAGATGTTGCTCGAGTGCCTAGGCGAGAGGGCACTATGAATAGCAGAGCCAAAATTTGCTTGGCCTGTGTGCAGGCCGACCTCATAGAGTCTGGTTATGCGTATTGGCACCGAGCTCATCATGTGCCGGGCGTTACAGCCTGCTGGCGACACGGTGTAGAGCTTCTGCAATCTTGTCCTAATTGTTCTCACCCTTTCTATCGTAAAAACAAACTGTTACCTGGTTTGACCGATGATTGTGGTTGTGGGTGGAATGCCGTTAAACCTGCGAACCGTTTGCTAGCCTCAAATGAAGAGCGCGAGTATGCAATTTTTGTAAATGATATTCTGCAACGCAATCTGCCATCGGTGGATTATCAAGTTTTGGCTGCTTGTTATCGGCGTCAAGCAAAGAAGCATGGGTTTTTTAATGGAAATCTAATGGGCTCTGCTAAATTATTCACCAGTATTCGTGATAAGTTCGGCGATGACATTATTTCGAAAATTGACCTGGCGTATGCTGCTGGGGTTCGACGTCAATGGATTAGGTTATCGACAACAAGAGGTCAACTCGATATGCCGTTGGCGCGGCACCTTCTAATATCTCTCCATCTTTTTGGTAGTGCAGAAAAATTTGAGAAATGTTTGGCCGAAGAGTCTCTACTTGTTAGTTCGGAAAACCCGACGGTCCGTCTCAAAGAGAAAGCTTTGCCAGAAAGTAAAAAAAAAGCTTATCAAGAAAAAATTTCAATAATACTTGAAGTCAAGCCTGGTGTTGGTCTGGACTATCTTTGGGCCAATGCTTATCAAGCGACACGTTGGCTCAACGAAAACGATAAGGACTGGTTATTGAGTGCTATTACAAGGGACGTAAAGCAGAAAAGTAGTGTCGAATCGGTGGTGAGCGATGAGGACGAAAAATATGCAAACATACTTAAGGGCGGCGTGGAGAATTTGTATCGGATTACCCAAAAGCAGGTTCGAGTAAATATCAGTAATATGCTTGCACTTTTGCCGCGAAAAGTTAGTAGGGAGCGTGCAACTCAAAACTCGTTTCCGTTGGTATCAGAACAACTTGAGCTTCATCTAGAATCTCTTTGGCATTTCCGGTTACGGAGATTCATATGGACGATATCGGAGATCGCGAGGCTGAAGTTACCCCCAAACAGCTCCAGTCTCAAATTATTGACTACGGTGCCTCATGTGGCCCGCCAAGCTCTCATTAATCACTTCGAGTGGGATTTGGACAGCATGGTCAAGGAAAGTATTGACGGTGAAATGATGCTTAGAAATACCGGCGTATCGCGACAATGGGAAGGGCCGCCAGGTTATGATATGCCCATGGGGGGGAATGCATACATGGAGATGATCGCGTCCAAGTAGATATTTTATTGAATATCAGGGTAATGCTCTGGATTCGATGATCCCTCAGGCGTGTTTTTTGGGCGGCGAATGTCACTATTTATATTGAACTTGCGGCACTTCTACGGGGCATTGGACGTGCACTCTATCAGCGTCTTCAGCAGACAAGGGTTCTATGCCGCGTACGCCGATATCGCCCCACTCAATGCCACAGACATCGGTATTCCCTGACGCCCCGGCTTCACTCCCATTGGCACCTATCCCGAACTGGGATTCAAGTATGGGCAATGGCATGACGTCGGTAACTGGCGCAAACCACTCCAGACGGCGACACCACCGATTGAAATTGTGGTGTTCAGTGAGGCGAGGGATACGTAGAGCTGTCGGTCTTGAGAACGTGAGCCCGCGATCAGAGGTATCGCGGGGTGAATCAGACCATAGCGATCGGGCTAAGCATCAGCTTTCGAGGAGATGAGTCAAATTTTGCGTGCTGTTCATCGGCGTTAAGACCAGGCGCTTTACGCGCAGCTATGCTGATTGGGGTGATTGATTATTCGACTCGATTTTTGAAGTGAGTCGGAGGGACGAATGAATCTGGCGGGCCTAGTCGAACTGCTTTCCGGTGGCGAAAGATTACCTGGATGTGAGCTAGCTCATTCAGACGCCGTGGCTCTGGTCGGATTTTACTTCCCTGGACGCGCCTATTGCCTAGTCGCTGATTGGACAGTGGTTGATATAGCGGTCTCCCCCCGTCAGTTAAAGGCCGTTGTGAGAAGAGGAGTCACTCCCACTTTGGTCAACGCTTTATGTGTTATCCACGATAGCAAAGGACGTTTCCCTCGCGGTCATTGGGTAAGAACTTCATTGGGGGTTTCGTTCACCCATGATTGCCTGTTCGAGACAAAAAACACCGTTTATGTGTTGATGGGACCCGGTCGAAGGGTACGAACAGACTTGGACGTCGCGCAGAGCCTTTACTGAAAGTCACTGGTGCGCAATGTGGCAGTCATCGACGTTCAGCGTTTTAGGTTTCGTCCGCCTCAGCCATCCCTATATTTTTCCGGTGCTTACCAAGACATAGTGTTGGTCACGTATCAGCAATCGCCCCTAGAACCTGGCTTTAGAGGGGGTGGCCTGTCTACTTCAGAGGAGCCGAGCGGCGTGCTTGCTATAATTCAAACGAATGGTTCACAGCCCCAGAATCCTCGGCGATGGCGGTTGGTTTTCTAAGGTTAAGCGCAAATTCTAGCGGAGTGGCAACACATGACCATGCCCTGCGAGCGTACCCGGAGTATCGTCCAAACAGGCGAGTTCTTGCATGAGCTGTCCAGAGATCAGACCCTCCCAGAATCTGTTCGTCAGCAGGCAAAACGCCTCCTGCGGCATTACCCAGAACCATGGGTGATCTTTGGGATCGGCTCCTTCGAAGAGTTGCTTCAAACAAAGGATCCGAGCGATCCAACGCGAGAGTTCGCGATAGTGGTCCACACTCCCCAGTTGAGCTCCAGCACTGACGGATAAGGCTGGAAAAACTTCCTCAGACTGAGTCTATGATAGAGACCATGGTCTGTGGCAATCCGAGATGGTGCTGTCCGCGCTTCAACGCCCCGACCCTCGTGTTGATGAACGGCATAGTTTATTATGCTGTATGTATGTACAGTTAATAGGTTCTTGCGATCTTACTCATTGCCTAAGTGTTGAAGCCCTTAGGCGGTGTCACGTGCCGAGATAAGCCCTGAAGTTTGTTGGGTAAGGTGTTATTTTCAGTGATTCCATATTGATACTATCGGAACGGAATTCGACCTATGATCACACTGAAAACTGCCATTATTCACAGCTTCAAGAAGCTGGCCAAGACCAGCTTTATCTCCGAGGTGGTCAAGAAGGATGTGGCGCTCGATACTGAAAATCCTGCGTTGCATTTTCTGGTCAATGGCATCCACGGCCTCATCGGCAAAGAAGGCAACAGCGTGGTCTATGGACAGTTTGCCAATGATGACCGTCAGGGGCCGTTTCCAGAGCGCTTCACCGCGTTCGTAGAAGTACAAGATGATAAAGCGCAATTTATCGACTTGACCCACTTGGCAATGGACCAACTGGTGGAGCAAGCCGGTAATCAAGTCTTGTCGACTGGTGGACACATCCTTTGCGCCCAGTACACCTCGGGCGCAACCGACTTTTTCCTGGTCGCCAGCATGAAGGAGCGCGGTGGTATTCAGCTGGACGAAAACTATGTGCCGAAGGAAATTCAAGAGGTCGATCTCAACAAGGTTCAGCAGGCCGCCAGGATCAACTTAGCTAGCTTCGTGGCCATAAAGGCTATGGCTGCTGCGGCCGCTGCTGCGCCTGAGCAGGATGAGGATGACGCGGAGGATGACGTGGATTCAACCTACCTGTGCTTCATCAGCCGCGGCCGTGATAGTCAGGCATCTGACTATTTCATTTCTGCACTGGGTTGTGCGAAAGGAGTGGCCTCAGGACGCGCTACCAAAAATGCCATAGATAACGTTGCCCGGTTTTTTCGCGACAACAAAGCGTTAAAAAGCTTTGGTTATAAGGCCAAAGAGGCGGTGATCAAATATCTGGAGGAGCAGTTGGCCGCAGGCAAGTCCGCGCGCCTGGACGCCATCTGCCACGTCGCTGTCGCATACGTACCCGCTGACTTAGTGGATGAAATCGTTGGGCTGAAAGACTATTTGAATAGTGAGAAACATAAGGTGCCGGACGACTTTACGGTCAATGCGAAATCGCTGAAAGAGAAAACCCGTATCAAGGGGGACGCTGCTAACTGGTCGTTGCAATTCGAGCGTGGAGCGTTAGGTAAGGATCCGGCCTCAGACGTTTACTATGATGAGGGACGGAAGAAGTTGACCCTGTCCAATCTGACTGCCGAACTGGTTGGTGTGATCGAGAAAGAATTGCTGGCTAGGGCTGGCTAAGAATGTTTTCCAATGTGGTAGTTCTCTATCGTGCCCTCGGAGCGCCCACCATTGAGGATGGGGTCATCCGCTATGAGGGGAGGCCAACGCACGACATTATCGGTGCGTTGCGAATGTGTGATGACCTGCCCGCAGCCTATGGCAAGTTCGAGCATTGCTCTGAAGAAGCTGACTCTCTCGATATTGAGTTTCGCTTGCCATCGAACGAGTCGGGCCGGTTCTACGCGAACTTAGGCGAGTTTGTCGCTCGCAATGGCTCATTGGGCAAGGGCCAATTTCCGAGCAACGTGTACATTGTTGAGCTCAGTTGGGCGGATAGTGATGACACCGAACCTTCGGCGATTAAGGCGCTCAGGCGCGTCTGCCGGCTGATCGAGCTGCTTGCACTGCTAGCGATCGGCGTCGACAAAGACAGCAGTCCAGATGGTTATAACCTGTTTTTTGCCTTGCCTCCTGATGGGGCTAAGCCTCCGAGAACTTTTCTATTGCCTACCCAGGTTGACGTCAAGGCTCTTGACTATGAGCTCAACCACCTGAGCTTGTTGGAAGAAATACTGAATCGAAAAAACGAAAACAAGGCGCACCTCTCCGAACGAAAATTGATGATTCGGATGGCGGTGGCGAGCGTCATCGAGAAGTTTGAGAGCGAGCCGAATCTGTTCTTGGTGATCGTGCGGGAGTGGCGGGAGGTCCTCGCCACGTACCGTGCGAATCTGCAAACCTACGTCTATAGCTTCTCGTTTGAGCGGGCCCGGCGCGAGGTGGCCCAGGCTGAAATCGACTATGGCACTAAGCTTAGCGGGGTACTGGGCGACATCGCGGGCAAGATGCTTGCCCTGCCGATATCGTTAGCGGGTCTGGTCGTGCTGGAGAAAACAACCTCAAAATTCGAAGGTTTTATTCTTGTCCTTGGGCTGGCAGTGGTCTCTGTGGTTCTGCTTGCGATCCTGCACAATCAAATGCTGCAAACAGAGCGCCTGCTACACAGTTTCAATGTCATCTTCGATGATTTTAAGGACAAGATAAAAACCTATCCCCCAAAACTTCAGGGCTTGCTCAGGATCACCATCGACCAGGTCGACAAGCAGGGCCGAACGCTAACCAGGACCTTTCGCTTGCTGAAGGGGCTGTCCTTGCTGCCAATCGTCGGGGCCTTGCTGCTGGCCGCGATAAAATACTGGGATGGTTTCGTATGGCTATTGATGACCATCCTGTCGATCGTGTTTTCCGCGCTCAACGTAGCCCCGAACTTTCTCAGCCCGTAAAGGCTTTTTAACACGTTCGCTACCTCTCCTAGTTGTGCACAAACGAGTCATGCAACTGGAGTGTGCCAAGCAGCTCTCCATGATATGGGGGATATGTATTTTCCAATAAAAGGCTCGTAGATATTCCATGTAGAACTCGAGCTAATTTCTGATGCTCGTATGACGCATTCAGCGTACCCGCCAGAAAATTAAATTTCTAAGAGTCGAACTCACAAGTACAGGGGACACCTTACACATATGTAATATTCGCGGCAGCTTTCTGAAAGGCTTCATTGGTTATCCTCTAGTCAGAAGTAAGTGAGCTCTAGGAGAAAATCATGAAAGCATTAAAAGCACTTTTTGCCGTTTCTATCTTGACCTTGTCTTCTTTGGCCATGGCTGAAGGAGGTGGTGACCGCGTTTACGGTCGGATGATGCAAGAAAACCAACAGGCGATGGAGCAATATGCCTTAAAAAATGGTAAGTCCATCCCTGAAGTTGTTCATTATGAATATGGTATGAACCTCGATATTCAGAAGGTGGTCAGTGTCACACAAGCCAACAAAACCTGTAGTGTTGCGCCTTCGCGCATGACCTATGAAGACTCGGCGGGCAAGCTTAATACCGTGGAGTACAAGATTATGGGTACCAACTGCCCACATGGAAGCTAGCCCCTAAGGGTCATGTCTACGTCAGATCATTCAATTAGGCTTTTTAAGCATGCTTACTGGTCGCTGACATAGAAGTAATTTTCAGGTCACGCTGGAGTTATCTTTTGTATGAAATTATGTCTGCCGGCACGTAGAGGGAATTCCTACGTGCCGATGGCTTTTTATAATGATAAAAATATTTCATAAAGAAACTCTGCCAAGCTAAAGCCTGGAGCGTTAAATGAACAATAAAAGCTTTTATGGTCTTTCTCTCATTGCCCTTGGCATGAGCATGGGGCAAGTTGCAGTGGCCGTTGAGCAAAAACCTGAGGGGTTCATTGAAGGGAGCACCCTTAGTCTTCTCAATCGTAATCTCTACTTCAATCGTGACTATCGAAAGGGCCAGTCAAGTCCCACAGGCAATGGCTACGCTGAAGAATGGGCTCATGGGATTATTGGACGTTTTGAGTCGGGCTTTACCCAAGGCACCGTCGGGTTCGGCATTGATGCATTTGCAATGGTAGGACTCAAGCTTGATTCGGGTGATGGGCGCTCGGGGGCTCGAAGCTCGGTGGATGTCATGCCCTACAACAGCAAAGGCCAACCTGAAGACTCTTACTCAAAAGTAGGCGGAGCCGCGAAGGCTCGCTTTATGGATACGGTGGTCAAAGTAGGGGACGTATTTCCATCCACGCCTGTCGTTGTTGCCGCTGACCGAAAACTGACCCAGTAGAGGCTGTTCTGCCGACTGAAAACTGACCCAGGTGTTCAACTGCTTCTGCTCACTTTTCGAGCAGGAGAACACAGGGTGATCAGCATGGAAATGTTG
>NZ_VOBI01000014.1 GCF_008369325.1 Pseudomonas sp. ANT_H12B
AAAAAGGAAGGAAAGTATTAATATCGCGCATAAGAACGCCGGTTTGTTAGATGTGTTTGCTCGCACGAACATCATCAATCAAATCGGCGTTCTTGTTTCTGTGTTTCCCGGGATTCCGTGAAGAACCTTTTTTATGCCCCTGTCACGTGATGATCGTTCCCACGCAGAGCGTGGGAACGATCAATCCGCAGTGACCACCCGGTTACGCCCACTTTCCTTGGCCTGATACAGTGCTTTATCTGCTGCAAACAGCAAGCTTTCCAGACCGGTCTCGGTCGCGGTAGTCCAGGTTGCGATACCAATACTGACAGTAATCGGCATTTCACCTACCACCATAAACGGCAATTGCTCTACTGCCTTACGGATATGCTCGGCTATCTGTCGCGCACCCTCCTGATCTGTTTCCGCCAGGATGACTGAAAACTCTTCGCCGCCGTAGCGGGCGACCAGGTCCGTGGGACGCCGAACATTGGCGCAGATCACCTTGGCCAATGCACGCAAGGCATCGTCGCCGCCCTGATGGCCGTGGCGATCGTTGAATGCCTTGAAGTGGTCGGCGTCGATCATCAACACTGACAGTGGCTTGCCGGAACGTTGGGCGCGAAACCATTCGTGACGCAGGGTCTGGTCCAGGGTTCGGCGGTTGGCTACGCCGGTCAATGCATCAGTGGCGGCCAGCTGCGCCAGCTCCTGCTCGGCGTTGTGGCGCAGGCGCAGCTCCCGGCAGAGCAGCCAGGTCAGCCAAAGCAAACCCATGCACAACACGCCGGTGACGCCGCTGATCACGATCGCTGTGCGTTCCCAGGCTGCGAACACTTCGTTGCCGGAGAGGGCAACAATGACCGTCAACGGCAGGTTGCCGACCCGCGAGAAGGTGTACAGGCGTTGCTGGTGGCTGATGCTCGACACGCTTTCGAAGCTGCCGTTGCCCTCACGCAGGATCCGTATGACGTTGGGTCGGTTGGCGAAGCTTTTGCCAATCGAGTCGTTTATCAGGTACGGCTTTTGCGCCAACAGAATGCCGTCGTCATTGATGATGTTCAGCGTACTGCCGGTGCCGATGTCCAGGCTGTTGAACAACTGGTCGAAGTAAGCCAGGCGCATTGACGCGACCGCCACTCCCATAAACTCACCGGTGGAGGAGGAGATGCGTTGGCTGAAACTGATCCGCCATTCGTCGCCGTCTTCGCAATCGCAGGCGGGCTTGAACGGTCGGCTGATGAACATGCCGGTATCGCGGTTGGAAGCATGGGCGAGGAAATAATCGCGGTCAGCGAAGTTGCCAGGTTTGGGCTCGATCAGCGACGAGTCAGCGAGCACCTCCCCCTGTTTGTCCAGCAACAGGATGTCGCCCTTGAAACGCGCCGTGGTAGAGCGGTCGAACAGCAACAAGTGGCGGATCTGCGGCGAAACCTGTTTCAAGTCATCCCGTTGCGCAGCGGCAATCAGGCCTTGCAGGGTGAGGTCGTAGAGTTCGACGGTGCGCAATACGTCGGCGTCGATCAGTTGCGCGATCGTGGTGGCGCTGCGAGTAGCCGCCTGCCGGACATTAGCGTGTTCGCGAATCAGCAGAAAGGCAACAATGCTGAGAATCGCTATGACGGTCAGGGAACTGCCGAGGATCACCATGAGTTCGGGTCGCCCGGTCTTGCCTGTTACATGTGGGGTACGGCTTGCTGTCATGGGTCTGATGTCTGCTTGAGGGACTTTGTAAGCGTAGTTCCATAAACGTAGCTGCCGGTATAGAAGGCGGCTCGGCGCAAAGATCAGTCATTGAGGCTCTGTTGTCACGTGGCGAAGGTATAAGTCCCGAGTAAAAAAAAAGGCCAGCAAAACATGCTGACCTTTTATTGTGTTGCCGGGGATCAGAAAACGTTAAACGGGTAGTCGACGATCACCCGGTATTCATCGGTGTCCTGATCCAGAACCCCGTAACCATTGCCGCCGCGGTTAGTGGCCCATTGCAGGCGTAGCGCCAGGTCTTTGGCCTTGCCGCCCTGGATCACGTACTTGAGGTCGATGTCGCGCTCCCAGTGCCTGGCGTTTTTGCCGTCGGCGCTGTACCACGAGGCATAACCCGGGCTGTCCGGGTCGACTTTGCTCAGGTCCAGTTCGCCACGGGAATAAGAGACCGCCGAGGTCAGGCCGGGTAGGCCGAGTCCGACAAAGTCGTAGGCGTACTTGAGTTTCCACGAGCGCTCGTTCGGGCCATTGAAGTCTGAATACTGCTGGGAGTTGTCGAGGAAGACGCTGTCGCCCTGGTTGATGTAATCGAACGGCGTGTTGCCATTGACCCGCTGGTAGGCGGCGGTGACGCTGTGATTGCCCACGCCGACGGTGAAATGCAGGCTGTAGGTGTTGTTGTCGATGTTGCCCAGCAACGCATCGCCGGTGTCTTGCGTGTGATAGAAGTGCAGGCCCGGGTTGAAGCTGATCAGGTCGTTGAGCGCGTAGGTGTAATCCAGATCGTAGTAGTACTGGTTCCAGATGTCCTTGAGCTCGGCGGCATACAGGCTGCTGGTCAGGCCCGGCAAGCCGCTCCACGCCACACCGGCCCAGTTCAGGTGGCGGCTTTCGTCACCCTCGGCCAGGCTGCCGTAAGACGTGCCGATTCGAGTGTGACCACTCTGGTTGTATGGCTTGGTGAAACTTGCCTGTCCGGCTTCGATCATGACGTCGTCGAAGCTGTGATTGGTCAGGCTGACGCCGCGAAAAGTCTGGGGCAGCATGCGGGTTTCGCCGCCGGCAATCACCGGGTTGGTGAGGAACAGGTCGCCGGCCTTCAATTCAGTATCCAGGGCGCGCATTTTTAATGTGCCGCCTGCCGTCGAGAATGAGCCCGGCGCTTTGCCGTTGCCATCGCTGATCGGCAGGATGCTCGATCCATCGGTGCCGCCACCGCCATCCAGCTTGAGCCCGAGCATGGCGTGGGCATCCATGCCGAAACCAACGCTGCCCTGGGTGTAACCCGATTCGAAGAGGCCGAGAAAACCCTGGCCCCATTCGATGTTGTCGTCGGCCTGCTGCAGCCGGTTGCGGTTCATGTAGTAGTTGCGGGCGTTGAGATTGAGGCTCGAACCTTCGACGAAACCGTCGTTACTTGATTCATCTGCGGCATGAGTAGCAGAGGACATCGTTGCAGCGATTGCAATGAACAGCGGGCTGAATCTGAGAGGGAAACGCACTTGCGATAAAGCTCCTTGGGTCAACTAAGAACCTCATTGTTTTGAGATTCAGGAGGTTTCTTGTCAGGGCAGACGAACCAGGTGTGTTTAACACCGGAACGAAAAAAAGCCGCTGATAGCAGCGGCTTTGAAACAACAGTTCAAGGGGAAGAGCCCCTGAACCGTGTCGAGGGAAACGCAGTGACAGGCTCGATCAGCTGTCTTTCTCAACCTGAGGCTGGGGCTGAGTGGTCGATGCTTGAGGGGTTTGCGCGGCTTCGTTGGCCTTGGCCGTCATTTCGCTCTGATACGCATCGAACGCTGCGGCGCGTGCGGCATTGTGCGCGACGAAGGCCTGCGACTCTTCAGCCATGGCGATCGGGGACAGAAACAAAGAGGACAAAACGAAAGCGCTGGCAATACCCATAGTGTTGGACATCTTTAAAACCTTCTTGCTTGGCAAGTGCTGTTTGGTGCGGCAACGATAAGGGGCTTTAGAGACGGGAAAAAGAGCGGATTGGTGAAAGGACCGTTGCGCTTAAAGCAACAGTGACCGACTGACAGGCTGACCTGATCGTTCCCACGCTTCACGTGGGAATGCAGGCCGGGACGCTCCGCGTCCCACGCAGAGCCTGGGAACGATCATTTAGCGGGGTCAAACGGGGAGGTGGATGCCGAAGGTGTTCATGCCGTGATCACTGCGCACAAACACATCCCCGCCATGCATCAACGCAATCGCCTTGACGATCGCCAACCCCAGCCCGTGGTTATTGCCGCTGTTGCTGCGCGACGCATCAACCCGGTAGAAGCGTTCGAACAGTCGCGACAGGTGCTCGTTGGCAATTGGCGAACCGGGGTTCGCGACACCGATACTGACCTGATGCTCCTCGACTTCGATTCGCACCTGAATGACTTGCCCAGGCTCGGTGTGCTGCACCGCGTTGCTCAGCAGATTGATTAACGCCCGACGCAGATGAGCAATCTCGATCCGCACATGGGCATCGCCGCTGACCGCGACCTGAACCTGGGCGTCTTCGAGGATGAAATCCAGGTACTCCAGGGTCGTGGCCACTTCATCCGCCAGCGAAGTGGACGTGAGCTTGGTGGCTTTGCTGCCCTGGTCGGCGCTGGCGAGGAACAGCATGTCGTTGATGATCGAGCGCAGTCGCTCAAGTTCTTCGAGGTTCGATTGCAGGACTTCGAAGTAGTGCTCTGCAGAACGTCCGCGAGTCAGCGCCACCTGAGTCTGACCAATGAGGTTGGTCAACGGCGAGCGCAGTTCGTGGGCGACGTCGGCATTGAACGATTCCAGGCGCGTGTAAGCCTGTTCGACCCGCTCCAGCGTGGAGTTGAACGAGTTGACGAACTGATTCAGTTCCGGCGGCAGTGACGACATGCGCAAACGCCCGGAACGCAATGGTGGCGCCAGTCGCTGGGCTTCCTGAGACAACTTGATCAACGGCTTGAGGCCAATCCGCGCCACCCAGTAACCCAGCGCCGACGCCAGCAGTACGCCGACAATCGCCAGGCTGATCAGGGCAATCAGCAAATGATGCTGAGTCTGCAAAAACGTCTCGGTGTCGATGCCGATCATGAAACGCAACGGCGGACGCTGATCCTTGGCCGGGAACTGGCTGACCAGCACTTTCAATGGATAAGGCTGATCCGGTAGCGTCAAGTCACGCATGCCCAGCGGCCCCTGCGCGAAAGCGCGGATCTGCGGCGTCAGGTTGCCGTATTCGTAGTGCGGATCGCCGCTGATGATCCAGAAACTGATGCGCTTGTCTTCTTCTCCCAACAACTTGAGCTTGTTGTTGATCTTCACCCAATGTTCTGGCGTGCCGTAACGGCCGACCGTGGATTCGAGCACGCTATAGCGCGCATCCAGCTCGGCTTCGGGCAACAGACCCAATCCTTTGTCGACCTGCTGGTACAGCGCCCAGCCGATCAACAGGAACACCAAAAGCGCCACCAGCGTAAACATCCCGCTCAGGCGCAGTGCAATCGAATTACTGGACACCACGGCTCTCCAGCACATAACCCATGCCACGAATCGTGTGCAGCAGTTTTTCGTCGAACGGCCCGTCGAGCTTGGCACGCAGGCGTTTGATCGCGACTTCGACGACGTTGGCGTCGCTGTCGAAATTGATGTCCCAGACCATTTCGGCAATCGCCGTTTTCGAGAGGATTTCACCCTGACGGCGGGCCAGTACGCTCAACAGCGAGAACTCCTTGGCGGTCAGGTCCAGGCGGGTACCGGCGCGGGTGGCTTTGCGGCTGATCAAATCTATCCACAGGTCGGCGATGCTCACCTGCACCGGTTCATGACCGCCGCTGCGCCGGGTCAGCGCTTGCAGGCGCGCCACCAGTTCAAGAAAGGAAAACGGCTTGCCGAGGTAATCGTCGGCGCCGTCACGCAGGCCTTTGATGCGGTCTTCGACACGCTCGCGAGCGGTGAGCATGATCACCGGGGTTTGCTTGCGTGCACGCAGGGCGCGCAATACGCCGAAGCCGTCGAGGCCCGGCAGCATGACATCGAGGACGATCACCGCGTAGTCGCTTTCCAGCGCCATGTGCAAGCCTTCGACGCCATCACGCGCCAAATCCACGGTGTAACCCTGTTCCGTCAGGCCGCGGTGCAAATAGTCCGCGGTTTTTTCTTCGTCTTCGATAATCAGAACGCGCATGACTCGCCTCAGTCTGTGGTCGCCAACGCCGGTATAGGCGAAGGCGCTGGTGGAAGAGTGTGCCGATGCAAAAGCCGCTCAAGCGTTAAGTATATGACCGGAGTGGTAAACAACGTCAGCGCCTGGCTCACCAACAAGCCGCCGACCACCGCAATACCCAATGGCTGGCGCAGTTCGGCGCCGGTGCCGTAACCGAGCATCAATGGCAACGCGCCGAGCAGGGCGGCGAGGGTGGTCATGATGATCGGCCGGAACCGAGTGATACAGGCCTGGTAAATCGCTTCTTCCGGTGGCAAGCCACCTTTGCGCCGGGCTTCAAGGGCGAAGTCGATCATCAGGATGCCGTTTTTCTTGACGATCCCTATCAGCAGCACCAGGCCGATCAGCGCCATGATTGAAAAGTCCTGACCCCAAATCCACAGCATGATCACCGCACCGAGCCCCGCCGAAGGCAGCGTCGAGATGATGGTCAGCGGATGCACGAAACTCTCGTAGAGCACGCCGAGAATGATGTACACCGCCACCAGCGCCGCCAGGATCAGCCATGGCTGGCTGGCCAGCGAACTCTGGAACGCCTGCGCCGCGCCCTGGAAGTTGCCGCTCATGGCGGCCGGCATGCCGATTTCGGCCTTGGCCTGGTTGAGCATGATCACCGCGTCGCCCAACGCCACGCCGGGCGCCAGGTTGAACGACAGGTTGGCGGCCGGGAACATCCCGTCATGGGCGATGGACAACGGGCCGACGGTGGGTGCATCGAACTTGGCCAGCGCCGACAGCGGTACCATTTCCCCGCTCAGAGGCGAGCGCAGGTAGAAATAGTTCAGGCTTTCAGCCTTGCCGCGCTGCTTGGTGTCCAGTTCCAGGATCACGTTGTACTGGTTGATCTGGGTCTGGAATTCGTTGATCTGGCGCTGACCAAAAGCATCGTACAACGCTTCGTCGACATCGCTGGCGGTCAGGCCGAAACGTGCCGCCGCGCTGCGGTCGATACTGATGTGGGTGATGCTGCCGCCCAGTTGCAAGTCATTGGAAATGTCACGGAAAGCCGGGTTGCTGCGCAGTTTTTCGGTCAGGCGCTGGGTCCAGGTGCTGAGGGTCGCGCCGTCGTTGCTCTTGAGCACATATTGATATTGGGCGCGGCTCGGGCCGGAGCTGAGGTTGATGTCTTGCCCGGCGCGCAGGTACAGCACGATGCCCGGGACTTTCATCAGTTGCGGGCGAATCCGGTCGATGAATTGGCTGGCCGAGACGTCGCGGTCGCCGCGTTTTTTCAGGGAGATCCAGAAGCGGCCGTTAGCGATGGTCTGGTTGCTGCCCGAGACGCCGACCGAGTGGGAAAACGCCTGAACGGCAGGGTCGGCGGCGACGATTTCTGCCATCGCCAGGTGTTTTTTCACCATGTCGCCGTAGGAAATATCGGCAGCTGCTTCGGTGGTGCCGAGGACGAAACCGGTGTCCTGCACCGGGAAGAAACCCTTGGGAATGAAGATGTAACCGGCGATGGCCAGGCCCAGAGACAAACCGAACACGCCGATCATCAACTTCTGATGGGCGAGGGCGCGGCGCAGGCCTTTCTCATAGAGAGCCAGCAAGCGCTCGCCAAACCCCGGTTTGCTATGGGCGTGATGCACGGGCGCGCGCATGAACAGAGCGGCCAGGGTGGGTGCCAACGTCAGGGACACCACCACCGAGATCATGATGGTCGAGGTCGCCGTCAGCGCGAATTCCTTGAACAGTCGCCCGACCACGCCGCCCATGAACAGCAACGGAATGAACGCCGCCACCAGCGAGAAACTGATGGAAACCACGGTGAAGCCGATCTCGCCGGCGCCCTTGATCGCCGCTTCGCGCATGCCGTCGCCGGCCTCAAGGTGACGGTGAATGTTCTCCACCACCACAATCGCATCGTCCACCACAAACCCCACAGCCACCACGATCGCCACCAGGGTCAGGTTGTTCAGGCTGAAACCCATGATGTACATCAGGGCGAAACTGGCGACCAGCGAAACACCCAATACAGCGGACACGATCAGAGTCGCCGACCATTGGCGCAGGAACAGCGCCATCACAGCCACCACCAGCATGATGGCGATCAGCAGGGTGACTTCCACTTCATGCAGCGAGGCGCGAATGGTCTGGGTGCGGTCGATCAACACTTTGACCTGCACCGACGCTGGCAGCATGGCTTCCAGGCCGGGCAGGGCCGCTTGAATGCGATCCACGGTCTCGACGATGTTGGCGCCTGGTTGCCGGGAGATCACCAGGTTCACTCCGGGCCGATCACCGGCCCAGGCTTGCACGTAGGCATCTTCCGAACCGTTGACGACTTTCGCCACATCCTTGAGGTGAACCGGTGCACCGTCCTTGTAGGAAACGATGAGCTGGCTGTATTCGTCGGGGTGGAACAACTGGTCGTTGGTGGACAGGGTCGAAATGCTCGACTCCCCGTACAACGCACCTTTGGCCAGGTTGAGGCTTGTTTGCTGGATCGCCACGCGAATGTCCGCCAGCGTCAGGCCGATGGCGGCGAGTTTGTCGGCCGAGGCCTGGACGCGGATGGCCGGACGTTGCTGACCGGTAATGTTGATTTGGCCTACGCCGTCGATCTGACTGATCTGACGTGAGAGCAACGTTTCCACCAGGTCACTGAGTTCGGTGCCGGGCATCTGCGTCGAGTTGACGCTGAGGATCAGCACCGGGCTGTCGGCCGGGTTGACCTTGCGCCAGGTCGGCAGGGTCGGCATGTCCTTGGGCAGTTTGCCGGCGGCGGTGTTGATCGCTGCCTGGACTTCCTGGGCCGCGGTGTCGATGCTTTTGTCGAGGGTGAATTGCAGGGTCAGGTTGGTCGAGCCCAAGGCGCTGCTCGAGGTCATCTGGGTCACGCCGGGGATGGCGCTGAATTGCACTTCAAGTGGCGTGGCCACCGACGAGGCCATGGTTTCCGGGCTGGCGCCGGGCAATTGTGCCGCCACTTGAATCGTCGGGAATTCGGCTTCCGGCAACGGCGCGATCGGCAGCTTGGGGAAGGCGATGACACCGAGCAGCACCAACGCGAACGTCAGCAGGATCGTCGCCACCGGATGGTCGATGCACCAGGCAGAGACCGAGCCATGACCCTTCATGGTTTCGGCTCCGATTGCACCACTTGCGGTGGATCAGTCAGTACCTGAACCATCGAACCGGGCTTGAGCCGCGACTGGCCGTCGCTGACCAGCACATCGCCCGGTTTGACGCCCTTGATGATGTCCTGGCCGCTGCCCTGATGGACCATTTGCACGGTGACGGTTTCGACCTTGTCGCCGTTGACCCGATAGACGAAATGTTGATCGAGCCCGCGCTGTACGACCGTGGGCGGCACCACCAGCGCATCTTTATCCAGCGCTGTCTGAATCTTTACCGTCACCAGCAGGCCCGGCCAGAGTTTCTGCCCGGGGTTGTTGAATTCAGCCTTGGCGCGGATGGTCCCGGTGTTGGCGTTAATCTGGTTGTCGATCAGCGTCAGGTGGCCTTCGCCCAGCAGGTTACCGGTTTCGCCATCGGTGTCGGCACCGATGTAGGCCTTGACCTGGGCGTGCTCTGGATCGTTGATCAGGCCTTGCAGGGTGGGCAGCATTTGCTGTGGCAGGGAAAACTCCACGGCAATCGGGTCGATCTGGGTCACCGTGAACAAACCCTGGGCGTCGGTCATGCGCAGGAAGTTGCCTTCGTCGACCGTACGAATACCGACGCGGCCGGTGACCGGGGAGCGAATCTGTGTGTAGGAAAGCTGAACCTGAGCGGCGTCGATCGAGGCCTGATTGCCTTGGGCGGTGGCTTTGAGCTGGTTGACCAGGGCTTGTTGCTGGTCGTAGGTCTGTTTGGAAACGCCGTCGTCTACGCTCAGCAGTTTGTAGCGCTTGAGGTTGACGAGGGCCACTTGCAGTTGCGCCTGGCTTTCGCCCAGTTGGGCCCGCGCCTGGTCGAGGCTGGCGCGGATCGAACGGTCGTCGATGGTGGCCAGCAGGTCGCCTTTGTTCACCAGTTGGCCTTCCTTGACCAGGATTTTGGTGAGGATGCCGTCGATTTGCGGGCGCACCACGACGCTGTGCAGGGACAGTACCGAACCGATGCCGCTGACGTAGCGGGGGACGTCTTTTTCGCTGACGCTGACTACCCGCACGGGGATAGCGGTGGGGGCAGCCAGTTTGGTTGTCGCGGGTTTGGTGGCGTACCAAACGCCCAGCGCCGCCAGGGCGATCAGCAGACCTGCGATCAAGGCGTTTTTTTTCTGAATTCGCATGCGAGTGGGGCGCCGGGCTAGGTGGACGGGGATTGGGGCAGGTTTATGCTTTCCTTTATAAACCTGTTAGCCCGTCAGGAGAGTGACTGCTAACTGACGGCGCTGTCAGTTTGGGGCGATCCTGGCGATCTTGGCGGCCCGGTAGCCGACCATTCTCTTTCAGGTGTACATATCCATTTCTGGGGTAACGGCCGCTTGTGGTTCCGCCCTTACGGCGGGTCACTTGGAAGAGCCCCAAGTAACCAAGGGCTCTTGCCCCTGACGTTCGGTGCCTCGCTGTGGCTCGGCATGCCCTCGCTCCGGTCCTGCTCCGTGGGCCCGCCGCCATCGGCCATCCATGGCCGGGGGCGGCTAACCCGGCATCCATGCCGGGTTGCCCACTGCGCAGAACCTGCGCTCGGCCTCTCGATGGGGCGTGCACCTCAAGATCAAGAGCGGCAGGCGAGCTAACGCTCGGCCTGTTGAGTGGTGAGAAGCGAAAGGCGTATCCGATCCATTGAGGGAGCGAGCTTGCTAGCGATGACGGAGTGTTAGTCGCCATCAATGTTGAATGTTAGACCGCTATCGTCGGAACGCCGCCCGGAGCAAGCTCAGCTCCTACAGTGGATTAGCGGTGTGGTGCAGGTTTCGGCACGTCAATGTTATCCAGCACTCGGTTTGCCGTGATCTCCGCCAGCATGATGCTGTTTGAAATACCCAGCAGGGCATTGCGCGACCCACCGTCAAGATGGTCCACCAAGTGATGGACCATCACATCGACCGAGGCCAGCGTCTCGACCAGATAAACCACGAGGGTTTCGGTCGTAGCGTCTGGGTCCACTGTGAACAGGGTGTTGGGCGTGCGCGGGGTGGCTTTGATGTCGGCAATAGACGGGAAGTGGAAGTCGAGGGCGCGTTCGGCGGCTTCGTTGAGTTTGTTTGAATCGGTGGATTCGTAGGGGGAAACGTCGTCGGTTTCCGGGGGATTTGGTGTTTCTTTAATCATGCGGAAGTTACTCATTGGCAGATGAAGTGGAACTGCCATCTTTCGTTTTCCAGACGAAAGGGTGGCAGCCATGCGCGGACTGGAAAAACCGGTACACCCACCAAAAACCGGTAGACCCGAAGGTCTCCCGCGCACAGCCGCCATAACAAGGATTGCGTGCAGAAAAAAGCGCCGCAGTATGCCATGAGGTGTGATGAGCGTTGCCAGGTTTTCCAGACCTGATCGCTGATTTTGCAGCGACCCACAAAGCCTACCCATTTCCCTTCCGACCCAACAACCGACAGAACCCGTCGGAAACGTCCCCCAATATCACCCCGTCTGCGGGACCGGCGAAATCAATTCGCCACCCGAACCCCACCCATGCTCCCGCTCAACTCATACGCCGCCAGTTCCGCCTGATGCGCCGCCAATATCTCCGGCAACGAGCCGCGCAAGTACTCGACCCACGTTTTGATCTTCGCATCCAGATACTGCCGCGACGGGTAGATCGCATAAAGGTTCAGTTCCTGCGATCGGTAGTTCGGCATTACTCGCACCAGCGTGCCGTTGCGCAAGCCTTCAATCGCTGCGTAGACCGGCAAAACCCCAACCCCCATGCCGCTGGTGATCGCAGTCTTCATCGCGTCGGCCGAGTTCACCAAAAATGGAGAACTGTTAATGGTGACCATTTCCTGGCCTTCAGGACCATCGAAGGTCCATTTCTCCAGCGGAATCACCGGACTTACCAGGCGCAGGCAGGCGTGGTTGAGTAAATCGCTCGGTGTGTGTGCGCAGCCGTTGGCTTTTACGTAGGCCGGTGAAGCGCAAACGATGCTGTAGGTGATACCCAGGCGCTGGGAGACGAAGCCCGAGTCCGGCAGTTCGCTGGCGAGCACGATGGACACGTCGTAGCCCTCGTCCAGCAGGTCCGGCACGCGGTTGGCCATGGTCAGGTCGAAGGTCACGTCCGGGTGGGTCTTGCGATAGCGGGCGATGGCGTCGATTACGAAGTGCTGACCGATGCCGGTCATGGTGTGCACTTTGAGCTGCCCGGCCGGGCGCGCATGGGCGTCGCTGGCCTCGGCTTCGGCTTCTTCGACATAGGCCAGGATCTGCTCGCAGCGCAATAGATAGCGCTTGCCGGCCTCGGTCAGCGCGATGCGGCGGGTGGTGCGGTTGAGCAGGCGGGTTTGCAGGTGGGCTTCCAGGTTGGAGACCGCGCGCGAGACGTTGGCCGTGGTCGTGTCGAGTTGCACGGCGGCGGCGGTGAAGCTGCCCGCTTCGGCCACATAACTGAAGGCGCGCATGTTTTGCAAAGTGTCCATGGGGTGCTCTCGGGTGCGATGGCAAATTGTGACACGAAGTTACTGATTTTTTACAGACGACTATAGATGGACCAACGGATTATCGCGCTAACGGTAACAAAGATTCACAAGAAACCCAGCTTATCGCCAACCAAGTCCACCCCTAGAATTGCGCACCTCAGGAACAACTCCCCACCTCAGGAAATCGCAGCAGTGCCGCGTCGCATCAGCAGAGCGCTTCAGACGCTCAGTGTTTTGGCTTTAACCCTGGCAATCAGCGGCTGCATCGGAACCGGAGGTATTGCCCCACAGGGCAAGGCTCTCGAGGCCAATTCATTGGCCACTGACGAAGCTATCCAGCGCGCCGCGCAGGACGCTCACTGGCCCACCGCCCAATGGTGGCAGGCGTATGGCGACCCGCAACTGAACCGCTGGATCGACCTCGCCGTCCAAGGCAGCCCAACCATGGCCATGGCTGCGGCGCGGGTGCGTCAGGCCCGGTCGATGGCCGGTATCGCCGAGTCCGCCGAGTCGTTGCAGATCAACGGTGAATCCACTCTCAAGCGTCACAACTGGCCGACCGATCAGTTCTACGGGCCGGGCGAGTTGACCAATTCCACCACCTGGGACAACAACGCCGCGCTGGGCTTCAGCTATGCCCTCGACCTTTGGGGCCGCGAAAGCAATGCCACCGAGCGCGCGGTGGACATGGCCCACATGAGCGCCGCCGAGGCGCGGTTGGCCCAGCTCGAATTGCAGAACAACATCGTGCGCGCCTACATCGAACTCTCGTTGCATTACGCGCAACGGGACATCGTCGCGGCCACGCTGAAGCAGCAACAGCAAATCCTCGACCTGGCGCAAAAGCGCTTGAGCGGCGGCATCGGCACGCATTTCGAAGTCAGTCAGGCCGAAACGCCGTTGCCGGAAACCCATCGCCAGATCGACGCGCTTGACGAAGAAATCGCCCTGAACCGCAATCAGCTCGCCGCACTGGCAGGTTTTGGCCCGGGGGAGGGCGCGAAGTTGCAGCGACCGACGCTGTCGTTGGGTGCGGCGCTGAAACTGCCGTCGACGTTGCCCGCGCAGTTGCTCGGTCAGCGCCCGGACGTGGTCGCCAGTCGTTGGCAAGTGGCGGCCCAGGCACGGGGTATTGATGTCGCGCACGCCGGTTTCTACCCCAACGTCGATCTGGTGGGCAGCCTTGGCTACATGGCCACGGGCGGCGGGGCGCTGGAGTTTCTGACTGGCAAAAAACTCAACTACAGCGTCGGCCCGGCGATTTCGTTGCCGATCTTCGACGGCGGTCGTTTGCGTGCTGAGCTGGGCGAAGCCTCGGCCGGTTATGACATCGCCGTGGCAAAGTACAACCAGACACTGGTCAATGCGCTGAAAAACATCTCCGACCAGTTGATCCGTCGCGAGTCGATGGACAAGCAACAGGCCTTTGCCAGCGAGTCGGTAGCCACCGCGCAGAAGACTTATGACATCGCGATGATCGCTTATCAGCGTGGGCTCACCGATTACCTCAACGTGTTGAATGCCCAGACGTTGTTGTTCAAGCAGCAGCAAGTTCAGCAGCAGGTTCAGGCGGCACGATTGAGTGCCCATGCCGAATTGGTGACGGCGCTCGGAGGGGGTCTTGGTGCCGGATATGACGTGCCGGACACCGAGCAGACCCAGGCGCCGAAAACCCCGAACCTTTTGCGTTGAACACAACACCTGTGGGAGCGAGCTTGCTCGCGATGAGGGCGTGTCAGTCAGCAATCATGTCGCCTGACACACCGCTATCGCGAGCAAGCTCGCTCACAGGTTCCGGTTTTCACTGGAAATTATTGAGCAGGATTTGATGACTCCTTTGCCCGCACCCTTACGCTGGCTGTACTCCCTGGAATGGCGCCGCGGCTTCTTCGACTGGGCACGCAGCGATGGCGTGACCTGGGTCTATATTTTCAAAGTGCTGTTCGCAGCGTTCCTGACCCTGTGGCTGGCCATGCGTCTTGAGCTGCCGCAGCCGCGCACGGCGATGATCACCGTGTTCATCGTCATGCAGCCGCAAAGCGGCCACGTGATGGCCAAGAGTTTCTATCGCTTCCTCGGCACCCTGGCCGGGTCGGCGGTGATGGTCGCGCTGATTGCCATATTCGCCCAAAGCACCGAACTGTTCCTCGGCTCCCTGGCGATCTGGGTGGGCATCTGCTCGGCCGGCGCGGCGCGTTATCGTAACTTCCGCGCCTATGGTTTCGTGTTGGCCGGGTACACCGCCGCGATGGTCGGTTTGCCCGCACTGGCCCACCCGGACGGCGCGTTCATGGCCGCAGTCTGGCGGGTGCTGGAAATCTCCCTCGGCATCCTCTGTTCGACCCTGGTCAGTGCCGCGATCCTGCCGCAATCCGCCAGCGCTGCGATGCGCAACGCCTTGTATCAGCGCTTTGGCGTGTTCGCGCTGTTCGTCACCGACGGCTTGCGCGGTCGCAGCAAACGGGAGGCGTTCGAGGCGAGTAACGTACGCTTCATCGCCGAAGCGGTGGGCCTGGAAGGGCTGCGCAGCGTCACTGTTTTCGAAGACCCGCACATGCGTCGGCGCAATGGTCGGCTCAGTCGCTTGAACAGTGAGTTCATGGGCATCACCACTCGCTTCAACGCCCTGCACCAGTTGCTTGAACGCCTGCGCAGCAGCGGCACCGACCACGTGGTGGCGGCGATCAAACCGGGTTTGCAGGACCTCGCCGAACTGCTCGATGGCTTCACCGGTCGTGCCCTGACCAATGCCGATGCGGGGCGGCTGGTGGTCGCGTTGACCGCCTACAAAGAAGGCTTGCCCGCACGCGTTCGCAGCCTGCGGGCAACCTTTCAGGAGAGCGCCCCGAGCGACGCCGAACAACTGGATTTTCACACGGCGTACGAGTTGCTCTATCGCTTCGTCGATGGTTTGCACGGTTATGCACAGACCCACGCGTCCCTGGCCGATCACAGCCATGCCCGGGAGCGATGGGATGAGCCTTTCACCCCGCAAACCAACTGGATGGCCTCGGCCGCCTCGGGGATTCGCGCGACGTTCATTCTGCTGGTGCTCGGTAGTTATTGGGTCGCCACGGCGTGGCCGAGCGGGGCGATGATGACCCTGATCGCTGCCGCCACCGTGGGCCTTTCAGCTGCGACACCGAACCCCAAACGCATGGCGTTTCAGATGGCCTGCGGGACTTTGATCGGGGCGTTGATCGGCTTCTTCGAGATGTTTTTCATCTTTCCCTGGATCGACGGTTTCCCGTTGCTTTGTGTGATGCTCGCGCCGGTGATCGTGCTGGGTTCGTTCCTGACTTCGCGCCCGCAATACGCCGGTGTCGGCCTCGGGTTGCTGATCTTTTTCAGCACCGGTTCGGTGCCGGACAACCTCACGGTCTACAACCCTTACGCCTTCATCAACGACTACATCGCCATGGTGCTCGGCATGCTGGTGTGCGCGGCGGCGGGGGCGATCATTCTGCCGCCCAACAGTCGCTGGTTGTGGCGTCGATTGGAGCAGGATCTGCGCGGCCAGGTGGTGTACGCCATCAGCGGCAAACTCAAGGGGTTGGCCTCGGGTTTTGAAAGCAGCACGAGGGACTTGCTGCATCAGGCTTATGGCCTCGCCGCAGGGCAACCGCAGGTGCAACGGGACTTGCTGCGCTGGATGTTTGTGGTGCTGGAAGTCGGTCACGCGATCATCGAATTGCGCAAGGAACAGGCGATTCTGCCGGTGCACCCCGCTTATGCCGAATCCCAGCCGTGGCGCCAGGCGATCCGGGTGATGGGCCGCTCGTTGGTGCGGCTGTTTCTGCAGCCGAGCCAGAGCAATCTGGAGCGCAGCCTGATCGCGGTCGACCACGCGATCAGCCGGGTTCAGGCCACTGACGAACCCTTCGCCCCGCACTTCGACACCTCCGCATTGCGCCGGGTGAAGAGTTACCTGCACTTCATCCGCACCTCGTTGCTGGCCCCGCAATCGCCGCTCGCGGGCTACGTAAATTGCATCGCAACCGCCAAGCCCCAAGGACTTGAACATGCCTCGTGAAATCGCCTTCCACGGCGTGTACATGCCGACCATGACGTTGATGTTTTTCATCGCTGCGGCACTGGCATGGGCACTTGATCGATTCCTGTCCGGGTTTGATCTGTACCGCTTCTTCTGGCACCCGGCGCTGCTGCGTCTGAGTCTGTTTACCTGTCTGTTCGGCGCCCTGGCGTTGACTGTTTACCATTGAGATCACCCTGATGAAAAAGCTTTTCAGCCTGCTCGCCACCCTGCTGGTGCTGGCGCTCGCGATATGGATTGGCCGGACCCTTTGGGTGCATTACATGGATACGCCATGGACCCGCGACGGTCGCGTGCGCGCCGACATCATCAACGTTGCCGCCGACGTCACAGGCGAAGTGGTCAACGTGCCGGTGCGCGACAACCAATTGGTGAAGAAGGGCGACCTGTTGATGCAGATCGACCCCGAGCACTATCGGATCGCGGTCAAACAGGCGCAGTCACTGGTGGCCTCGCGCAAGTCAACATGGGAGATGCGCAAGGTCAACGCCCATCGCCGCGCCGACATGGACAACCTGGTGATCTCCAGGGAAAACCGCGACGACGCCAGCAACATCGCCGACTCGGCCCTGGCCGATTACCAGCATGCACAAGCGCAACTCGAAGCCGCTGAACTGAACCTCAAACGCACCGAGGTCCGCGCGGCGGTGGACGGTTACGTGACCAACCTCAACGTCCATCGCGGCGATTACGCGCGCATCGGCGAAGCGAAAATGGCCGTGGTTGATATGAACTCATTCTGGGTCTACGGCTTTTTTGAAGAAACCAAACTGCCCCACGTGCGGGTCGGCGATAAGGCCGACATGCAGTTGATGAGTGGGGAAGTGCTCAAGGGGCATGTGGAAAGCATTTCTCGCGGGATCTATGACCGTGATAACCCGGAAAGTCGTGAGCTGATTGCCGATGTGAACCCGACCTTTAACTGGGTGCGGCTGGCGCAGCGGGTGCCGGTGCGGATTCACATTGATGAAGTGCCGGAGGGGGTGCTGTTGGCGGCGGGGATTACTTGTACGGTGGTTGTGAAGCAAGGCGATGGTGCATAGCGTGTAGACCGAGTCGCGCCCATCGCGGGCAAGTCGGCTCGCCGCACCGCCGCTCCCACAGGATTCTGCTGGATGGCATAGACAGCATTAACACCGAAGATCCCTGTGGGAGCGGGCTTGCCCGCGATGGGCGCGACTCGGTCCCACTGACAGATAACGGCAGTTCACTCCTTGCAAAACGTCTCATGCAAATGCCGCCAAACCACCTTGCCATCCGCCTGCTTCTCAAACACCACCGTCGATCGGCGATCGGAATGCAGCCCCGTCGCATCGGTTTGCTGCTCGCGATAACTCACCACGGCGCCACTGTCGTACAGAGCGATGCCATGCAATTCGCTGAGCTCGATCCGGAACCCGAGTTTCCTGCCACCCGCCAGCAGGAACAACTCGCTTAACGCGTTGAAATCCAGCACCCGCCCCAGCGGCGAGACCATGGAAAACTGCGGCGAAAAACGCGTCAGCAACTGTTCAAGCTCTGACTCGTCTCGTTCCTCGGCCAACCACTGCTCGATGGCTATGTGGGCCTGGATTACTTCATCAAAGTATTCGGTGTAGTCGGTCATGTTGTTTCCTGAATTTTTGCAGCATCTGTCCTGACATCATCGCGGGCTTGCCCGCGATGATGTCGACTCGGTCTTAGAGTTGCCCACTCAACCCGAACCGCTTCATCAAACCCGACTCCAGCAATCCCTTGGGCAACAACCCCGCCAACAACGGCAACGCCCGGCTGCCATTGCCCAGACGAATCAGGCGCGGTGGTTTGCCCTGCTGCACAGCCTTGAGCAGCCCGGCAGCAAACTCGCTGGCCGGCGTCGGCTTGTCCTGGGATGCCTTGGCCCGGGCACGTATACCTTCACGCAACGGAAACCACGGTGATTGTTCGTTGATCAACTGCTCGGCTTCATGGCCGGCATTCTTGGCGAAGCTTGAGGCGATGGCGCCGGGCTGAACTTCCATCACACGAATGCCGAACGGCGCCAGTTCCATGCGCAGCGCATCGCTAAGTGCATGTACTGCCGCTTTCGAGGCGCAGTAAGCGCCGGCAAACGGCGTGACCAGTACGCCGGAGACGCTGCCGATGTTCACCACCAGACCCTTGGCCCGGCGCAGCACCGGGAACAGCGCGCGAGTGACGCCGACGATGGCAAACACGTTGGTTTCAAACTGGCGCTGCATGGCCGGCACGCCGCCATCGAGCAACGGGCCCATGGCGCCGTAACCGGCGTTGTTGATCAGTACGTCGAGGCCGCCCGTTTGCTGGTTGATACGCTCGCTCAATAGGCCGAGTGCCGCGCCATCGTTGACGTCCAGTTGCACGGCGGTGAAGCCGGCGGCGGCCAGAACTGCCACGTCTTCAGCCTTGCGCGCACTGGCCCAGACTTCGTAGCCGGCGACCTTGAACGCATCGGCGAGGGCGCGGCCAATGCCGCTGGAACAACCGGTAATCAACGCAACGGGCATGGCGCGGTCCTTGTGCAAAAAGAGAAAAGGAAGATCAATCGGAGAAACTACCCTGCAAACGCTCGGCGCGAAACTCCAGCGTTTGCGGGCGATAGCCCGGGCGCAGCGGAGGCAATGGCAAGCAGTCTTCCCAATTTGCCCCGGCTTGCAGTTCGCCGGGGCCGCGATAGCGGGGTGCGGCGTACTGATTGTCAGCCAGGTTGACCGTATCGCCCGGCGCGTAAGCCGCGACACGCCAGCGCAACTCGGTCAACGGCACGTCGTTGCCGTTATTCATGGTTAATTGCAGCGGACGATCCGCCGGGCAGCGTTCGGGCGCGTAGGCGATACGCAACTCCAGGCGCGCCAGTTGCTTGACCTCGCGGTTGTCCATCCAGATCACCCACATAGCCACCACACCCAATCCGAGGGCCGCCGCCACGGAGACCGGCAACGCCTTGGTCGGGTAGCGCAGCAACAAAATCAGCCAGGTGATAACCAGCAGGACGCCGATGAACATGTGTGAACGCTCCTTGAACTCATGACCACCATCCTACCGAAGGACCGAAGGAATGGACATTCGTCGATCAAGGTCTGTTGCCGTTGGTCGGCACTGTAATTTCTGACAGTAGCCTGGCCTGCCCACGAACGGTTAGATGACTGCTGGCAAACAGGGACGCCACCGACATGCAGGCCTTGACGATGGGAATGCACCACAAAACACCCGGATTGTCCGTTGTCGACCCGCGTGGCCTGCCGATCCGTTCGGTTGATTATTGGCGTGAGGTAGAAGGTGATCCCACTCAGGCACGCATCAACCGCACCTTTTACGATGCCGCAGGACATGGGGTTGAACAGTGGGACCCTCGGCTTTGGGCGCTGCCAGAAGAAGAGCCGTTGAGACGCGCCAACCTCATGATGGTGTTTTCGCTGGCGGGTAACGCGCTGTTCACTGACAGCGTCGATGCCGGTTGGCAGCTCAATTTGCCAGGTCTGGGCAATGAGGTATTGCAGGGGTGGGACAGCCGAGGTACGCGCCGTGAGGTTGAGTACGACGACTTGCTTCGTCCGTTGGTGGTGTTCGAACAGGGCACGACCGAGCCGCGAAGGACGGTTGAGCGCATGACTTATGGCGGTCCCGATGATGACGTCTGGAATCAATGCGGGCAGTTGATCCGTCATGACGACCCCGCAGGGACGGTGCTGTTCGAGGCATTTTCAATCACCGGCCAATGCGTGAAGCAAGTCCGCCACTTCACCCTGGATCCTGTTGCACCTGATTGGCCAGAGCTGGAAGTCGATCGCCAGCGGCTGCTTGAGCCGGGGGAGGGCGCCGCTTCGACGTGGAGTTTCGGTCCGCTCAATGATGTGCTGGAACAAGTCGATGCCAAGGGCAATCGCCAGGTCTTCAGCCTGACCCTTGACGGTCGCTTGCGTGAGACGCGTCTGCAACTTCAGGGGCTGACAACCTGGCAAACGCTGGTCAGCGATATCCAGTACAGCGCCGAGGGGCAGGTGACGCACGAAACCGCTGGCAACGGGGTTCAAACAACCCTCCTTTACCGCGCTGAAGACGGCCTGTTGATGGAGCGCCGGGCACAGGACGGGAGTGCTCGTTTGTTGCAATATTTGATTTACGACTATGACCGGATGGGCAACGTCCTCAGCATCGAGGACAAGGCACTGCCGGTGCGTTACTTCGCCAACCAGCGTATCGATCCGGTCAGTCGCTTTATCTACGACAGCCTTTACCAATTGATCGTGGCCTTTGGCTGGGAGGCGGGCGGTCTTAACCAGGGACCGGAATCGGTGGGACGGGCCGATCCGGCGGCGGTCAGCAACTATCACCAGACTTACAGCTATGACGAGGGCGGCAATTTGCTAAAGCTGACGCACGTCGGCGCGCAGGGGCCTGGACGTGATGTGAAGGCCGCGCGTGACAGCAATCGCTGCCTGCCCTGGCGCGACGGTGTGCCGCCCACCGAAGAAGCAATCGCCGCTGCGTTTGACGCCCTAGGCAATTTGCTGGAGCTGGATCAGGGACGGTTTTTGACCTGGAATCTGCGTAATCAATTGCAATCAGTGAGTCCTGTAGAGCGCGCCTCCGGGATCAATGACCGAGAGTTCTATGTCTACGACGGCGGTGGTCAGCGCGTACGCAAAATCCGCTCACTGAATACCAATGCCCGAGTCGTGGTTGCTGAAGTGCGTTACTTGCCGGGACTTGAACTGCGCACCGACAGTGGCACCAGGGAGGTACTGCAGGTCATCACCGCGCAGGCCGGGCTCAATAGTGTTCGGGTATTGCATTGGGAAACCGATCCGCCACCCGGCATAACCAACGACCAGTACCGCTACAACCTCGTCGATCACTTGAACTCCTGCACGCTGGAGCTCGCCGATAATGCGCGCATCATCAGTCGGGAAACCTATTACCCCTTTGGTGCAACCGCTTGGTCTGCCGGTCCGCACGACACCGATGGGGATTACAAAACCATTCGCTATTCGGGTAAAGAGCGAGATGCGACGGGGCTTTATTACTATGGATTTCGGTACTACATACCGTGGTTGCAGCGTTGGCTTAGTCCTGACCCCAAGGGGGCCATTGATGGGCTGAACCTGTATCGGATGGCCCTGAACAACCCGGTTAGCTTTATTGATGATGATGGAGCCGTCACGCGAAAAAAACTGGCCAACGGATTGTGGGAGCCGGTCATTGCAGCGGGTGCTGCGCGCGACATTCCGGGCGCGCGATATATCGATAGGGGCAAACCAAACTTGAGTGTGCCGGCGACCGGTAAACCGACCAACATTCATAAAGCCCTGGAGGTAGGCGAGTTTAGCCGGGTGGAGGTTAGCACCAAGTTCCTGGACCCGGTCCCCGGTCGCTATTCGAACACTACTGTTTCAGGGGTGAATAATAAAAGTGGCGGGAGCGAGTTTATCTTCACAATGGATAAACTCACTTATTCAGGAGAGAGCAAAGGGGCGTTCAATGCATTAAGAATTGTCGACATTCCGAAAGGCGAGATACCCGACAAAGACAATGCGGTATCAGGTTTCTGGGCTCCTCAGGGCGGTTATGTTGATATACCTCTAAAGCCCACGGGAACCGATCCTGATCATGTATTCACGCCAGGCTTCAGTGGTTGTTCCCTGACGGTGGATCAACTAAACGACAACGTGCTTCGCGTTCGGCATGTGGAGGGCTCGAAGGAAAACTCGCAATACAATGAACTTCCTGCAAAGGAACATGGGATGGGGCTCGCTGCGGCGATGGAGTTTCAGGACTACGGATATGCCCCGGACGGGCAAGGCCAACAGGAACAAGTCACAACCGGCGTCGCTTTTATGAAGTACGACCGAAAACAACAGGTCTGGAATATTCATTATCAGACCATTCAAGGGCAGAGCAGTATCGAGCGCTACGCGCCAGGTAAAACGGGATTGTTCAATCGCTCGAACGCTGCTGTTTCCGTTTATTCACAGACGAAGATTAGAAATACCATGGCCAAGCAGGTGGTCATGGCGAAGAAACGAGTCAATGGATAAAAAAAGCCCCCGACCAACCCGCTGCGGATAGGGAACGCAGCGTGCTGGACGGGGGCTTGTTGTGTTACCGGTCAATCACTGCGCGATGGTTTTCACCGACACGCCACGCTCGATCGGGTTGGAGCGACCGTAGATATCTTCAAACCGCTCGATATCGTCTTCGCCCAGGTAGCTGCCCGATTGCACTTCGATGATTTCCAGCGAGATCTTGCCCGGATTGCGCAAGCGGTGGACCGAGGCGATCGGGATGTAGGTCGACTGGTTTTCAGTGAGCAGGAACACGTTTTCGTCGCAGGTCACTTCAGCGGTGCCGCTGACCACGATCCAGTGTTCGGCGCGGTGGTGGTGCATCTGCAGCGACAGGCACGCGCCCGGCTTGACCGAGATGCGCTTGACCTGGAAGCGGCCGCCCATGTCCACCGAGTCGTAGGAGCCCCACGGACGATAGACTTCGCAGTGAGTCTGGGTTTCGCTGCGGCCCTGCTCGTTGAGGGTGTTGACCATCTGTTTCACGCCTTGGACCTTGTCCTTGTGGGCGATCATCATGGCGTCTTTGGTTTCGACGACCACGATGTTTTCGAGGCCGATCACCGACACCAGTTTGCCGTTGCCGTGGATCATGCAGTTTTTGCTGTCCTGGATGACCACATCGCCTTTGGTGACGTTGCCATTGGCGTCTTTTTCGTTCACTTCCCACAACGACGACCAGCAACCGACATCGCTCCAGCCCGCGGTCAGCGGTACAACGCAGGCGCGCTGGGTTTTTTCCATCACCGAGTAGTCGATGGAATTGTCCGGGCAGCAAGCGAAGGTGGCGGAGTCGAGGTCGACGGTGTCGGCATCCTGCTCGCTGCGTTCCAGGGTCAGCATGCAAGTGTCGTAGATGTCCGGATCGTGCTTTTTCAGCTCTTCGAGGAAACGGCTGGCACGGAACAGGAACATGCCGCTGTTCCAGAAGTAACCGCCGGATTCGACGAATTCGGTGGCGCGCTTCACGTCCGGTTTTTCGACGAAGTGCGAGACGCGGCTGACGCCTTCCGGCAGCAACGAATCATTGGCCGACTTGATGTAGCCATAGCCGGTTTCCGGTTTGGTGGCCGGTACGCCGAACAGCACCATTTCGCCGTTTTCTGCAGCGACCGTGGCCAGGGCCAGCGCGCGTTGCAGGGCTTTCTGGTCGTCCAGCACGTGGTCGGCTGGCAGCACCAGCATCAACTCGTCGCGACCTTCGTTGACCAGCATCATCGCGGTCAAGGCCACGGCCGGCGCGGTGTTGCGGCCGAACGGTTCCATCAGGATGCGCTGTACGTCCAGTTTGCGGGCGCCCAGTTGCTCGTTGACGATGAAACGGTGTTCCTTGTTGCAGACCACGATCGGGGTGTCCATGCCTTCGAACACCAGGCGTTCCAGGGTCTGCTGGAACAGTGTTTGTTCGCCGGTCAAGGCGAGGAATTGCTTAGGGAACTGTTTGCGCGAAAGCGGCCAAAGACGTGAGCCGCTACCACCTGACAAGATCACCGGAATCATGTTGTTACTCCTTGAAAATCGTATGGGTTAGAGCTACTGCGTTCTGTCGTTTCACTCTTTTTCTTATTCCGTGTCCCAATTGACACCTCGGTCCCTGTGGGAGCTGGCTTGCCTGCGATGGCATCACCTCGGTCTGAACGTTTCACCGAGTCGTCTGCATCGCGGGCAAGTCCGGCTCCCACAGGAATAGGTCAACCGGGCAAATGTATTAGCGCGTCGAAACCGGGCGTTTTACCCAGACTGGCGACAGGCTGCTGCCGCTGCCGGTGACATACAGCACGGCGGCTTCACCACGTTCCAGGGCAACCGGTTTCACGTCGCCGACTTTCTTGTCGCCATCGTATAGCGCCAGGCTGACTTTGACCGGGTTGATTTCACGCTCGCCACGGCCTTTGGCCGCAACGTTGGGAACCACTTCAGTCTTGCCGTCGGCGGTTTTCAGGGTCAGTGGCTTGTCGCTGAGGTTCTGTACGCGAACCAAGGACTTCTGCTTGTTTTTGAACGGCGGCTCTTCGATCAGTTGCGGTGCGCCGCTGGCGTTGTTGACCAGGGTGTAATAGTGGTCGCCGGCCAGTTTCACCGGCAGGGTCTGGCTACCGACCTTGGCGCTGTAATCGCCGCCCGGCATGAAGCTGAAGTCACTGCTGGCTAGCGGCGCGACTTCGCTCAGGCTGGTGGTGCCGACGGTGGCGCTGACTTCAGCATTACCGGCGTTGTAGACCCGTACGAAGCTCGAACCTTTCGGTGCGGTCGGGCCATAGAGTGCGGCGTCACCCGCGAAGGCGGACATCGACAACACGCTCATGCCTGCAACGAGGGCAAAGGTCTTGGCGAGACGGCGAGGAGTAGTAGTGAAAGTCATGGTGTACCTCTCTTTCAGTTTTGCGCCCGGTCGGGCGTCTCGGATTTAGTGTTTGCGGCTACGTTTTGTTGGCGAACGCCAGCTTCTTTGAGCTCTGCGACCCACTGCGGGTCGGCGTCACCGATTTCGTTGTTCACAGGCAGATAACGTTCAGGAAACTCCCAGATCAGCACCTGTGGCGGGCTGTTCTTGAAAGCATCGCTTTTCAGGTAGCTGAGCATCGGCAGAATCGGGCCGTGGCCGTCTTCGGCGTAATTGACCACGTCGCTGTTCAGCGCTTGTTTCAGCGCACCGACGAAGTTCCAGTTAGGGTTGGCGCTGTAGCTGGTGCCGATCAGGGCCACCGGCACTTCGGTGTTGGCGAACAGGGCGTCATCACCGGCAGCCTGGTCTTGTGCCGCAACGGTATTGCGCTTCTGCAACGGCTCTGGCTTGGGCATCAGGTTTTCGAACAGCGGGTCCAGCGGCAGGAACAACCGCAGGTCGCCCTTGTGAGTCACCTTCTGCGCAGGTTCAGTGACGAAGTGTTGCGGCTCGCCGCTCAGCGGCGTTTTTTCGGCGATCGTTGTGGCCAGGGTCTCAGCAGCGATTTGCGCGCCTTCCGGGGTCCAGTGAGTGTCAGTGCGCAAGAACACTTGCTGACCGTCCAGCTTGGCCTTCAGCATCGGGCCAAACAGGTCGGGAGCGAGGATCTTGTTGGCCGCCACACGTGCGTGGAAGTCCTCATAGAGGTTGGCGTGAATGCTCGAAGGCTTCACCTCACCCAGGTGTTCCGGATACAGGCGAGTCTTGGCCGGCACAATCGCCATCACCAATTTCACGCCTTTCTCTTTCAGGGTCTGGCGCACGCCTTCGACCAGCGCGTAGTTGCCTTGCAGGTTCAGCTCTTCGTTGACGATAGGGTTGAACTCTTCATCGCTGTACAACCATTGGTCGCGACCGAGCACGACGCCCGGACGACCTTCGTTGAACAGTTTGAAATCCAGCGCAGCCCAAAGGTTGGTGCCCAGGCGCTTGATCGGGAACTCGTCGTCGTAGTGCGTTTCCACGGCTTTGGCCCAGCGACCGTTGAGCACCGTCGTTTCGGCAGAGGTACTAAAGCCGAGGAAACTGCGCGTGGACCACAGGCCCAGGGCCAACAGCGTCACCATGAACAGGCCGATGTAGAGGATGCGTAATGAGCGGGTCATAGTCAGATCCCTCAGAACTGGAAGTAAAGGAACGGCGAGAAGCTTTGCGCCGAGAGTTTGAAAATCGAGGCAATGAACAGCACCAGCACCAGCGTGCGCATCACGTAACGCGACCAGTCCGCCGTCCAGTAGGCCGGTTGCACAGTCGCTTCAACGCCGACGGTGTAGCCAGGCTGGTGGATGCTGCCCGGGTTGTCGCCCGGTACGGCTTTGATCATTCCAGGCGTAGCGGCAGCCGGGCCATCGGCTTCGACGTTCACCGCAGGCTTGGTCTTCTCAGGCGGCAGGTTGCTGTAGAAGTCACGGATGCCGAAGAACGCCAGGGTCATGTAAGCCACCACCAGAGTCGCGACTTGCAGACCGGTGAGGCTGGCCGCGTTGAGTTCCGACAGCGACCATTGGCCGAAGCTGAACATCGCGTGGTACATGCGACCGGCAACGTGCAGGTTTTCCGAGCGGAAGATCACCCAACCCATGACCACGAGCAGGAAGGTCAGCGCCCAGCGGATCGGGTTGATGCTGCGCGGCGAGGTGTTCAGGCCGAGGGCTTTTTCGATTGCCAGCCACATGCCGTGCCAGGCGCCCCAGATGACGTACGTGATGTTCGCGCCGTGCCACAGACCACCGAGCAACATGGTCAGGAACAGGTTGCGATAGGTCATCAGCGTGCCTTTACGGTTACCGCCCAGCGTGATGTACAGGTAGTCACGCAGCCAGGTCGACAGGCTGATGTGCCAGCGACGCCAGAACTCGGTGATCGACTGGCTGATGTACGGCTGTTTGAAGTTTTCCATGAAGCGGAAACCCATCATCAAGCCCAGGCCGATGGCCATGTCGCTGTAACCGGAGAAGTCGAAATACAGCTGCGCGGTGTAGGCCAGTGCACCGAGCCAGGCGTCGCCCGTGGTCGGGTTCTGCAAGGCGAAGCAATGGTCGGCCACCACCGCGAGGGTGTCGGCGATGAACACCTTCTTGATGAAGCCCTGCATGAACCGCGTGGCACCTTCGGAGAACTTGTCGAGGGTGTGGGTGCGATTGTTGAACTGGTCAGCCAGATCGCGGAAACGCAATACAGGGCCGGCAATCAAGTGCGGGAAGATCGCCACAAACGCCGCGAAGTCGATCAGGTTACGGGTCGCCGGGGTGTCACCACGGTAGACGTCGATGATGTAGCTGATGGACTCGAAGATGTAGAACGAGATCCCGATCGGCAACAGCACGTGGGTCAGGATGAACGGCGACAGACCGACCGACGTCATCATCGCGTTGATGCTGTCGACGCCGAAGTTGGCGTACTTGAAGTAGCCGAGAATGCACAGGTCGACGCCCACGCCCAGAAGCAACCAGCGCTGTGCCGGTTTGGTCCGAACGCCTGCGGCACCGACTTTGAGGCCGATCCAGTAGTTCCACAACGTGACGGCTGCGAACAGCGCAAGGAAGTCCACACGCCACCAGGCATAGAACACGTAGCTGGCGAGCAGCAGCAGCAGGTTGCGATAGCGTATTCCGCTTAAGTAGTACATGCCGAGAAAGATCGGCAAGAACAAAAACAGGAACACGTTGGATGAAAATACCATCCCGGTCTCTCCATGTTTAACCAACAGTCAAGGGCCAACGGCCCCCCCAAACCCCCCACCGAAAAACCGGGGGTATATCACTCAACTCAAATCTTGCACTGACCCTGTGGGAGCAAGCTCGCTCCCACAGGGTTTTGCGTTTGGCTCTAGGAGCCTTTTTTGCCCTTCTCATTCGCCGGGTCGTAGACCTTGGTCAAATCCCCGCCGAGGCGGAAGGTCTTGAACGGCTGCATCCCATGCTTTTTCTCAAGCACATCCGGCGAGCAGGTGTAGAGCGTGCAGAACGGTTCGAGCCAGGCGAATTTCGAGTCGACCTTGAGGTCGGTCATGTCCTGTTCCTTGCCGTTCTTCTTTTCGAATTCGTCGGGGTCTTTGACGCCCGCGAGTACTCGATCACCCAGGCGTTTGAGCGCGCTGTTGTTTTCCTGACGCAAGTCCACACCGTTGACCTGAGCGAAACTGGCGATCATCGCCAGCGGCGGCAGGGCGTAGTTGTGATAGGCGAGGGCGCGTTGCTGGCGCTTGAGTTCGTTGGGCAGGAAACCTTGAGCGTCGATTTGATTGACGCCGACTTTGTATTCCTTCACCGACCAGTCGAACAGGTCGCGGCGATTGGTGGCGATAGACGTTGCCATCACCGACCAGGCGGACCAATACGAGTGGTTGTTGGTTTTTTCCAGCGGCAGGTTGTCCCAGTCGCTGACCACTTGATCAGCCATTTTGCTGAACCAGGCTTCAATCAACTGCGACTCTTGCTGATGGTTGGCCAACGGATGCGAGTCGGAAAACTTCAGGCGGATATAGGACGACGCCATGCTGCCCAACGCCCATTTGCGCATGGACTTGCCGGTGTGGTTGAAATCCTTGGACATCAACGCATCGGCCTTGGCCCAGGCGGTCAACCAACTGAGGGTGCATTCCAGCTGTTCCGGACGACCGTCACGCATGTACTGCATTACGCGCTTGCTGACGCCGCGCTCAATCTTGGTGATGTCGGCCGTGGTGTCGCGGAAGGCTTTTTCCGATGCCTCGTTCAGGGTCGAACGGGCCTTGTCGGAGCCTTCGTACTTGCTGCGAAATTGCAGTGAACCGGTATAGGGCGTTGGCATTGCGTCGCAGCCTTCGCTCTTGCCGCCGGTTTTGACTTTTTCAATCGGCGCGAAGTAACCCTGGGGCGGACGCAGGGGCGCGGCGGCCTGGGTGGCACCGGCGAACATCGCCAGTGTCAGCAGGGAGGGCGCGAGTAACTTTTTCAAAGTTCGGGTTTGCATAATTGCCTCATTGCCCGGCCTGAGCGGTACGTTGCTCAGCGCTTGGGAACACGTTGCGTTTGCAGATTTTCGCTTCAACTTTTTGCGGCGTGGCGCCTGCTTCAGGCCCCTGGATTTCGACGGCCAGCAGATTCTGCGAGGCCCAGTCTTCGTCCGTGCGCAACTCAAAGGCGAAACGCCCGTCGGTGTCGGAGGTTTCCGGTTTTTCGATCTTGATGTCCTCGTGGCGACCGTTCATGTACCAGAGGGTGGCTTGCAGAGTTTTCACCGACGGATCGGCGAAGCGAATGTCAACCTGGTGACTGCGGTTTTGCAGGTTCAGGTTCTTGCTGTTGACCATCAATTCGTTCTTGCCCGGTTTCAACGTGGTGCTGCCGGTCATCTGTGCATCCTTTCCTTCGCAACCGTTGTCCAGCAGCGCCATCATCTGGCGGTAGATGGTTTCCTGGTCGAGGCGATAGAGCGGCGAGAATTCCCAGATCAGAATCTTCGGCGGCTTGGTCTGGAACTCTTCGCTGCCCAGGTACTGGAGCATCGAACCTTCCAGGCCACCGCCGGGGAACGCCACGTTGAGGATGTCGGCGCCGATGGCCTCTTGGAGGAAACCGGCGAAGTTGTAGTTCTTGCCACTGTGGCTGGTGCCGACCAGGGTGATCTCCGGATTGCCGGAGTCACTGAACAGGTCGCCATCGCCTGCTTCGCCCTTGGGCTCGGTGGTGAATTGATCCATGTACTGGATCGCGTAGCTGGTGCCACAGAGTTGACCGGCCATGTTGTGTAATGTTCCGGTCTTGCCCATGCGACCCGACTTGTGGCTCTCGAATTCGCGTTTCGGCACGTCAGCGAAGGCCGGCAATTGCTTGATTTTTTCGCCGACGATTTTCGCTGTGCGCTGGGCGCCATAAGGCGTCCAGTGTTGGTCGCCGCGGAAGTAGAAGTCGTGAGCCGGCAGGGTGTCGGGCAGCGATTCATTGGTCAGTGGCGACAGGTCCGGCACTACGTAACCCATCTGCTCGAAACGACCGAGCATGGTCTTGTAGTTCTTCAGGGCCTTGTCGAAATCGAACTTGGCTTTGTCTTCCGGGTTGAGCTTGTTGCGGTTCACCAGGCCGCGGGTCGGCTGGTAAACCACGACCAGTTCCACGCCTTTGCTTTTGAACGCATCGTGCAATTCTTTCATGCGTTTGTAGCCGACAGGCGTGGTGTTGAATTCGGTGCGCAAGTCTTCTTGCGTCCGGAACAACCAGTCACCTTGCGCCTGCACCAGCGTGGTGAAGTTCTGCTGGTAGCGGGTTGTGTAGTTCTTCGCGTCGTGGGCTTCCGGGCACAGGTTGCAGCACGGTTCGGCGCTGAAGGCAGGTGCTTTGGCTTCATCGGCACGAGCACCGGCGCTGGCGGCCAGAATGCCGGCGGTCAGGGCCGACAGGCTGAGTAATTTGATCAAGTGTGGGTGCATAAAATTATCCTCAGTCCTGCATTTCGGTCTGGCGTTCGACAGGGTCGATCAGCACGGCTTTCTGCTGGCGCACCAGCAGGTCGAGAATTTCATCCTGACGCTCGCCGAGAATCCCGTTGAAGCTGATGCCGCTGGATTTGGTCGGTGCGAGCATCGACACGCGATACAACTCGACGCTCAGCGGCGAGTCGATGGACAGCGGCCCGCTGCCGTTACCGGCCAGTTCGCCGCCGACGATGATCAGCGACACCTGGGCGTCGAACGGGTCGAGCTTGATGTTCCGGTCGGTGTCGCTCAGGTCCTTGATGTGCCCGTAGACGCCGGTCAGGCCGTTGGCCATGGCGAGGTTTTCGTAAAGGCGAATGTTCACACTGTTACGAATACGGATGCCATGGCGACGGTTGCTGATCACCTTGTTGCCCCACAGCAGGTTGTCGCCACTCTCGTAGAGGGTGATGCCGTCGGTGTGGTTCTTGTAGATCTCGTTGTAGGCGATGACGTTGTTCACGCTGTTACGGTCGATCACCAGGCCCGACAACTTGTTGTCGTAACTGCGGTTGTTGAAGATGAAACTGTCGTTCACCTCACGGGAAATAATGATCCCGTGCTTCTTCTTGGTCCCGAATACTGTGTTGTCGGCGATGATCAGACCGTGGGAACGGTCATGCGGGTCGATGCCGTAGACGATGTTGTCTTTGTAGGTGTTGCCCTTGACCACAAAGTTCTCGGTTTCGTAACAGTAGAAGCCGTACCACATGTCCGAGAACTCGGAGTCGATGATCCAGCCGCTCGGCTCAGGGCGCTTGAGCACCTTGGCCATGTTTGGCGTGTACTGGGAAATACTCACGCCGTAGGACTTACTGTTGGCGTAGCCGAAACTGGCCATCTTGCTGTTGGCGATGTAGGTCTGGGTGCCGCCCCAGGACAGCAGGAACGGACGGAATTCCTTCGCCGACTTGAACGTCGCCGGGCCGTTTTCCTTCTCGCGCCAGCCGGTGATTTTGGTATCGCGCACAAACAGCTGGCCGTCGTTGACCAGGAACGAACCCGCTTCCTGGGACAGGCGCAACTCCTGGGTCTGCTTGTCGATTTCCAGGATGCCTTTGTTGCCGACCACGATCGGCAACTTCGCCAGGAACACGCCCGGCGAGGTTTCGCTGAAGTACTGTTTGGGCACCTCCTTGGCCAGATCCTTGAGGTTCATGTAGCCGTCGTCGACGAAGATGGCCTGCGGGATGCCGTGCTGACGCACTACCCATTCAGCCATCCTGTTGTCGCCGCCGATGAAATCCTTCAGGGCGTTTTCCTGCATCATCCGGCGCACGCTGATTTTGCCGGGCTTGGTGCGCACGATTTTCGCGGCGATGGCTTCGGCGGTGTAGCCGGAGGTGTCCGGCAGTTTTGGCTTTTCCAGTTCCAGCGGCGCGGTCGGTGCGCTGCTGACGGTGTAGGTCTTGGCCTGTTGCAACCCTTTGGCAATGGTCGGCTGCTGCCCTTTCTCGACGGGCGCGGCCGGCCCCACACTGGCGAAGGCCGCCGAGCTGGCCAGCACAATCGCGCCGGCCAGCAAGGTGATCGAGCCTCTCTTCGGATTGTTCATGTCAGGAACTCCCTTCGCGGTTCGCATCAGAAGCGCCAGATCACGTCGACAAACGCACGGTGCATGTACGAGTCGACGCCTTTGCCGTACGCGTCGCCGGGCTTGAACACGCCGCCACGCAAACGCACGAGGGCCGAAGGCTCATCGATCGATTGGCTCAAGGCGGCAGGCAACAGGCCTTGCTTGAAGTACTTGGTGACGACCACGTCCATTTCCTGACCGAGGTCTTTGTTGCCATCTTCCAGCGGCAGGGACGTGCTGGAGAGCACCGCGCCGGTGATGTCGTCGGTGTCGTTCTGCACGGCGTTGATGCCGTTGCTGCCGACTGGCTTGTTGCCGTCGACGCGCCAGAATTTGTGGTAGATGACACTGGCGTCGTATTCGTCGTTGAGCATCCACGAACCGAACAAGGTAGCGCTCTGCATATTGTTCGTTTCGCCACGGAAGGCTTCGCCGAAACGGTGAACCCGCGAGCGAGTACCGGTGTAGTTCGAGCGGTTGCTTTGCAGGCCGTTCTGTTCGTAATCAGCGCTGGCACGGGCATAGGCTGCACCGACTTGCCAATGCGGATCGAGGCGCAGACGCACGCCCAGGTCAGTGGCCCAGCCATCAACATCGCCACTGGTTTTGGCTTGTGCCGGTGCGGTGCCATCGGCGTTCAGCGGGTTGACCTTGTCGCGGTCGCCACTCATGCCGGTCACGCTGCCCCAGTAATTGACGGTGTTGGTGTTGCGCCAGTTGTAGGCATCGCTGTCGGCGGTGAGGCCGATCCAGCTGATGTCGCCATTCTCTTTCTTGTCCAGAGAATCGGCGGCCACACCGGGCTCGGCGTAATCGAGCTTGCCGTCATCGTGGGTGTGATGACCGCGAATGCCGACCCAGTTGCCCGGCGTCCACTGATACGCCGCATCGGCGTAAGCGTGCAGGCGATCCTTGTCCTTGGGCGCAAGTTCGGTGAGGTCGGTGCGGTATTCGCTGAAGCGTTCGGCAACACCGGCGTTGGCACGCAACAGGGTGGTGTCGAAGGTCCAGTTCAGGGCTTCGATGTTGGTGTCGCGCCATTGGCCATCGTCGTTACGCAGGCGTTGGCGACCGAGCTTGAGGATCTCGCCGGGGTACGGCGTGAGGCCGCTGTAGCCGACCCAGAACTCGCGCATCGCCAGGTAGTTTTTCTTGCTCTTGCGATCACCGTTGTCGGTGGCCTGGGTGCCGTCGCTGTCGGACTGCTGCAGAGTGTCGGTTTCGACGATGTCGGTGGACGTCACCGCCTGACCCATGGCGTAGCCGCTCCACGCGCCGCTCTCGCCATAAATCCATGGGCGCAAGTCGAGGCCGACGCCATTGACGTCGCCGCCGCTCTGCGTACCGAGGTCGGTGTCGTCTTCGGACTGGGCAGTGATTTTCACGTCAAGGCCGTAGTTCTTGCTTTCAGTCAGGGCCGCCAGGGTCGGGCACGACCACAGCAGGGCGAACGACAGGCCGATACCGGCCTTAACAAATGGATTCAACTTCATAGGGATTCCTCGCCGTCTTCTTCTTCCAGGGCATGCAGTTCCAGCGAGTTCTGGCTCAAGGAACTCCGAACGGCCTGTTCTTGTTTCAACAGGCGTTGGGCCTCGGCGAGCTGGGCAGGCGGCAGTTGGGCTTCGAGTGTTGTCGCAAGTTCGGTGGCTTGCGGGGTGTCCTGAGCCTTAGCCAATTGGCTGAAGACGTAAGCGTTGAGCGGGTCGGGCCGGGTGCCCTTGCCTTGGGAGAACAGTTGGGCAATGGCGAAGTCGGCGCTGTTCTGGCCGTTGCGCGCAGCCTTGAGCAGGTGATCCAGGGCTTTCTGCGAGTAGACCTTGCCCAGGTAACCGCGGCGGTAGATCTGGCCGAGGTAGTAATCGGCGGCGACTTCTCTGCCGACGGCTTTCTGGAAGTGTTCTTCGGCGACCTTTGCGTCGGCCGGGACCATTTTGCCTTCGTAGTAGAGCTTGCCCAGCAACAGTTCGGCGCGGGGCTGGTCGGCGGCGCGGCCGTTGTCCAGGTACTTCATCATCGTGTCGACATCACCGAGTTCCGGGAAGTCGTAGAGCAATTGCGCCAGGCTGACCCAGGAAGCGGGGTAGCCGGGGGCGATGCCTTCAAGCAGCGACTGAGCGGTTTTCTCGTCGGTCGTGCCCAGGGTTGCATTGCCGAGTACGCGGGCGACGCTGTCGACGCGCTGAGCGGAAACCGTGCCGCGAGCCTGAGCGGCTTGCATCTGCTTGATCAGCTCGGCCTGTTTCTCAGGTTTGGCCTGTTTCTGATAGACCGTGGCCAACTCGACGTAGCAGATGTCGGTAGTGTTCAACGCCGCTTTGCAGATCGTTTCCACTTCGTCCAGATGCTGGTCGTAAGTGCCCTGGGTGCGATAGAGCAGCACTTGGGCGAGGCCCGCTTCCGGTTTGCCTTCGGCGCGCCATTGGCTGATCTGTTGTTGCGCGTTGACGTTCGGGAAACTGTGCGGGTATTGCAGGTAAAGCATGGCCAGCGGGATCAGGGTGTTGCCTTCGCCATGGGCCGAGGCTTTCTTCAAGAGGCCTTCGGCTTCGTGCTGTTCGGCCTCGGTGGAACCGGGCTTGGCCACCAGCAGACGACCCAGGCGAGCCTGAGCCCGCGGCGAGACGTCGACCGCGGCGCGGTAAGTCGCCTCGGCCTGCTTGATCTGCGCCGGGTCACGGCTGTCGACCTGAATATCGGCCAGACCGACCTGTGCTTCGCTATAACCCAGGTCTGCCAGTTGCTTGTAGTTCTGCTGAGCCAGCGCAGTGTCGCCGCGCTTGAGGGCTTCATTGGCCAGACGCTGGTCGGGCAGGCCGGCGCAACCGGCCAGGCTGACTGCCAAAGCCAAGGCACACACCGTACCCATGTGGGAGCCAGCCTGCTGGCGATTCAAGCGGCTCGGTACATCAGACAGACCGCGGCGATCCCATCGCGAGCAGGCTCGCTCCCACAGGGACTGCGGCGTATTCGAAATTTTTGTGATGGTCACGGGCATGTCCTCTGCTTAAATACCGGCGGCCATGGCTTTGTCGATCAGCCAGTTCAGGTTCGGACCACGGGTGGCGTTGACTTCAACCGGGCGACCGGCGAATTTGCTGTCCAGCGGCTCGTCAGGCTTGATCAGCACGCGGATGTCGGACGACAGGTCGGCGCTTTTCAAGCTGGTGCTGCTGATGATCGTGCCGGAGCGGGTTTTGTCTTCGCCGGCGATCTGGAAGCTGACCGAGCTGCCTGGCAGCACGTCGCCGAACTGGCGATAGGAGAAGCGTGCTTCAACGTTGGCTTCGCTGTTACGCGGCACCAGTTGGAAGATCACGTCGCCCTTGCTGGCGTATTGGCCGTCGGCGACCATTTGTTGAGCCACGGTGCAATCGCACGGCGACGTCAGGGTGCCGGTCATTTGCTTGCCGAACAGCTCTTCAACCTTGGCCGGTTGCAGTTGGTTATCGTCCAGATGGCCCTTGAGTACGTCGAGCATGCTGGTGCTGAACGTCGCCAGCGGGGCGCCTTTGGCGGCAACGCCGTCGGGCTTGATCAGGCTCTGCACCGTGCCGTCGCGCGGCATGGTGATGTTCATGCCCGCCACACTGACCAGACCGGCCTGGGCGTGGCTGACGAAGTACATGCCGTACACCGACTTGAAGATGAAACCGAATGCCGTCAGGCCAACGAGGAAAATCGCCAGACTGAAGGTCACCGCACGCAGACGCCCGAACGGGGTCATGCCGTGGCCGCCATCCTTGTTCTTGCGCGCCTTGGTGAAGTTGTCGCGCTGCAGGGTTGCCAGCACTTCACCCATGCTGACGATGTCGCCGGCCAGGTGCGAGGTGATCAGGTGGCGCAGGGTCGAAATGTCTTGTGGTTCCAGGTTCTGGAACTGGCAACCGACACGACCGGTCTGGCGGTCGGAGGAGCGAATCAGCAACTCCACGTCCATGGCCAGGCCCAGGTTATCGATGACGAACTGCAGGCGAGCCTTGTACACGTCGCCGACTTTCAGTGGCAGCTGACCGGCGTTGAAGGCCAGGCCGCCAGCGGAGAGGTCGATGACTCGAGCTTCTACCGGGGTCCGGTCAGGACCGTAGAAGCGCAGCTTGGCCGGGATTTTCACTCGGGCGTGTTGGCGCTGGGCTTCAGATTCATGCACTACGTTGGCGTTGACGGCGGTATTCATATGGGCGATTTCCTAGTTAATTCAGGCGAGTTCGGTCAGACCATCATCAGCAGCACGGCAACAAAGATGCTGCCGGCGGAGAAGGTCATGGTCCGAGACGACCAAGTGTTGAACCAACCTTGAAAGCTGGCGAGATCACGGGTCAGGGAAGTGGGCTGGCGACTCCAGGACTGTCGGTCGAGGCGGAAGAACACGTAGATCTTCACCAGCGCGCCGACGATCTGGTTGTAATAGAGAATCGCCGGGTAGGCCGGGCCGATCGTGTGACCAGACAAAGACAGCAGCACGGTCAAGATCAAGCGGGTAATGCCGATCCACAGCAGGTAAACCAGGATGAACGCGGCGCCATATTTGAAGGTGGCGATGAGCGCGACGGTCAGGCCCAGCAGCGACGTCCACATCGACACACGCTGGTCGAACAGCACCACCGAAGTGAACAGGCCGAGACGTTTCATCCCCAGGCCCAAGGCGCGGGAGTTCTGCCGCAGGTTGTTGCCGTACCAGCGGAACATCAGTTTGCGACTGGCCTTGATGAAGCTTTTTTCCGGCGGGTGTTCCACGGTGTGAATGGCGGCGTCCGGCACATAAAACGTGTCGTAGCCCAGGCGCATCAAGCTGAACCAGCTCGACTTGTCGTCACCGGTGAGGAACTTGAAGCGACCCAGGCGCCAGTGTTGCAGCGAGTCGCTTTCCACGTCGGCGATGAATTCCGGGTTGGTCACCACGGTGGCGCGGAATACCGACATCCGCCCGGTCATGGTCAGCACGCGCTTGGACAGGGCCATCGAGCACATGTTGATGTGGCGTTGGGCGAATCGCAGTTTGTGCCACTCGCTCATGATGTAACCGCCGCGCACTTCACAGAACTCGTTGGTGGTCAGGCCGCCGACATTGCCGAACAGCTGGAACCACGGCACGGTCTTGAGCACAACGCCTTCGGCGAGCACGGTGTCGCCATCGATCACTGCAACCACTGCGCGGTCGTCCGGCAGGTGGCGGGAGATGGCGCGGAAACCGTAGGCCAGGCCATCGCGCTTGCCAGTGCCGGGAATGCGCACGAAGTCGAGCTTGACGCGAGCCGGTGGGTTCATTCGGGCCCAAAGGCTTTTCACCAGCTTCTCATCGGACATTTCCACGATGGAGCAGACCATGGTGGTCGGCAGGCCGCAGTCGATCGCTTCGCGGATCACCGAGGCGTAGACCTGGGCGGTGGTCAGCGCGTCGATACGAAAACTGGTGACCATCAGAAACACATGGGACGGGTCTGCCGCTTTACCCAGCTTGCGCACTTTGCGCCGCAGGTGCGGGTAGACCACGTACAGAAACAGCATGCCGCGCAGAAAGTGCGTAGCACCCATCGAGTAGCGCCAGATACCGACGATACCGATCAGGAGGATGAAGTCCTTCGACTCGGAGTCGAACGTGGACGAAGGCAACGCCATGGCGATGCCCATCAATAAACTTAGGTAAAACAGCCAACCGGCGACCTGAAGTAGGCCGTGCTTTAGCCTGTGCATAATCTGCATCCGTCTCTATCTCGGGCGAGCCTGTGGGGTGGCCCGATGGGGTTAAGGCAGGCGAAAAAGCCGGGAGGGTTTGCAGGCGATATGAGCGCCGCAAACCCTCCCGATGCCGCTTGTTACCAGCAGATGCCTTCAGTCCGGCCACTTACGCTCGTGGCTTGGGACATGAAGCCGACCAGGTCGATCACTTGCTTGCCGTGTGGAGCTTGTTGCGCCAGGGCGCGGAACTTCTCGTCACGGTTGCCAAGGATGATCACGTCGGAGTTGTTGATCACGTCGTCGAAATCAGCGTTGAGCAAGGACGAGACGTGAGGGATCTTCGACTCGATGTATTCCTTGTTCGCACCGTGAACACGGGCGTACTCGACGTTGGTGTCGTAGATGCTCAGGTCGAAGCCCTTGCCGATCAGCATTTCCGCCAGATCAACCAGCGGGCTTTCGCGCAGGTCGTCAGTACCGGCCTTGAAGCTCAGGCCCAGCAGGGCGACTTTGCGTTTGCCGTGGCTGGAGACGATGTCGAAGGCGTTCTGCACCTGGGATTCGTTACTGCGCATCAGCGAGTTCAGCAACGGAGCTTCCACGTCCAGGGAACCGGCGCGGTAGGTCAGGGCACGAACGTCTTTGGGCAGGCAGGAGCCGCCGAACGCGAAACCAGGGCGCATGTAGTACTGCGACAGGTTCAGCGTCTTGTCCTGGCAGACCACTTCCATCACTTCGCGACCATCGACGCCGACAGCCTTGGCGATATTGCCGATCTCGTTGGCGAAGGTCACCTTGGTGGCGTGCCATACGTTGCAGGTGTACTTGATCATCTCGGCGACAGCGATGTCCTTGCGGATGATCGGTGCGTCGAGTTCTTCGTACAGCGATTGCAGAACGTCGCCCGAAGCCTTGTCGAACTCGCCGATGACGGTCATCGGTGGCAGGTCGTAGTCGGCGATCGCAGTGCTTTCACGCAGGAACTCAGGGTTCACCGCTACACCGAAATCAACACCGGCTTTCTTGCCGGAGCAGTCTTCGAGGATCGGGATGACAACGTTTGCGACAGTGCCTGGCAGTACGGTGCTACGAACCACGATGGTGTGACGAGTGGTCTTGTCACGCAGGACAAAACCGATCTCGCGGCACACGGCTTCGATGTAGTTCAGTTCCAGGTCGCCGTTCTTTTTGCTCGGCGTACCGACGCAGATCATCGACAGGTCGGTGTCGCGAATCGCTTCGGCGAAGTTGGTCGTGCCGCGCAGTTTGCCCGTCTCGATACCCTTCTGCAGAAGTTCGCCCAGGCCCGGTTCAACGATCGGCGATTTGCCGGCGTTGATCATATCGATCTTGTCTTTGGCGACATCGACGCCAACGACGTCATGGCCCCGTGCAGACAGGCAACCGGCACATACTGCACCGACGTAACCCAAACCAAATATGCTGATGCGCATCGCATTTACCTCTGTATTTATCAAGCCATTACATGGCCGGAGTTAATGGTGTTCAGCGTCATAGTGCACTCGCAAGTGCGGCTAACAGGCGCCGCAGTGCCGTGTACAGGCATACGTAAGTTCTGAGTGTCTAAATAAGTGCACTCAAGAGGTGCAAGTAGGCCTTATTGTTATGACTTGCCCTGTTATGCAGCCGATCTTCTAATCAGAAGACATTCGTGCAAAGGTCTTGCGCGCCCAATGCCAGGCGATAAGCCCGTAAATCAAGCGGTTGGGTGCTCAGGTGAGCACGTTTATAGGGGCGCAGCCTTGGCCTTATAGGGGATATTTATGAGGCGTATCTCCTGTCCTTCATGTGTTGCCCAAATAAGGGATTAGTAAGCGGAAGTTAATGTGACAACTTTGCTACATGAATCTCTTCTCTGCGTAAGTTATCTCGTACAAGCTCCGAGAAAATGGTTACCGGTGGTATGAGCGACGCATCTGGACATAGTTCCAGTCCGCCCATCGCGAATTCTGAAATTTCTTGAAATATTAGGAAAGATGGCACTGCTTTCATACTGATAGCACTTACCGTTTGGCCCTTTATATATAGGCTAATAATCGAATCAGATAGTTTTGTGCCACTACTGATAAAAAATTTCAGTGCCACTACTGAAAAAAATCATCAAAGTCGAGTGAAACAAAAGTTAGAAAATAGAGTGCTTGAATTTTGGCGCCAATAAAGCGGCGAATGAAGCGGGGGATTGTTCGACGATCGGACGTCGGCGCACGACGAATTTTTGCGGTGTGCGCCGAGCTTTTGCTTACTCTGGCGGGTGATCGCGCAGGAACACTAAATTGTCCGGTTTAGACTGCTCGGCGCTGTAGCGATAGCCTTGTACATCGAACTGTTTGAGGGCTGCCGGGTCATTGACGCGCTCTTCAATGACAAAACGACTCATCATGCCGCGGGCCTTTTTCGCGTAAAAGCTGATGATCTTGTACTGGCCGTTCTTCAGATCCTTGAATTCGGTATTGATGATGCGCGCATTCAGGGCGTTGCGTTTGACCGCCGAGAAGTACTCGTTGGAGGCCAGGTTCAGCAGCACGTCATCGCCTTGATCGGCCAGGGCTTCGTTCAGCCATTCGCTGATTCGTGTGCCCCAGAAGGCATACAGGTCCTTGCCACGGGCATTGGCCAGTTTGGTGCCCATCTCCAGCCGATACGGCATCATCAAGTCCAGCGGGCGCAGCAGGCCGTACAGGCCGGACAACATGCGCAAGTGCTCTTGGGCGTAATCGAAATCGGCTTCGCTGAAGGTTTGCGCATTCAACCCGGTATACACGTCGCCCTTGAACGCCAGCAGTGCCTGTTTGGCGTTGGCCGGAGTGAACGCCGGCGTCCAGCTGCCGAAACGCGCGGCGTTGAGCCCGCCGATCTTGTCGGAGACGTGCATCAACTCGCTGATTTGCGCAGGGGTCAGGTCGCGCAGCTGCATGATCAACTCTTGGGAATGATCGAGGTATTGCGGCTGGGTGAAGCGCTGGGTCGACGGCGGTGTTTCGTAATCGAGGGTCTTGGCGGGGGAAATCACCATCAGCATGAAGTCGTCTCCTTTAATCGTGGGGGCGATTCTAGGGGGTTGTCCGTATTGACTCCAGCTATCGTCGCGATAGGCGCCAGACGGTGATCGTTACCACGCTCTGCGTTTGATCGTTCCCACGCTCCGCGTGGGAATGCCTCCCCGGACGCTTCGCGTCCGCTTCGGCGGTGACGCGGAGCGTCACTGGCTGCATTCCCACGCAGAGCGTGGGAACGATCAGGTAGCGGGATCAGCTATAGTGCGCGCGGGTTTTGTTATGGAGACATCCCATTGCGTATCGTTTTTCTATTCTCGGTCTGGCTGTTGAGCTTCGGTGCCCTGGCGGCGCCGGGTGATGTGGCGACGCTTGATCGCAGCACCTGGCCGGAACAGCTCAACAGCCCGACCCTGTTCGACGTCGCGTCGCGGGCCGAGATCCTGATGTTCGCCCGTGTTCTGCTGGCCAGCGAATCCCTGGATGAGGTGAGCCTGGCCCAGCGTCTGGGTCTGCGCACGATCAATCTGGAATCGATCAACAACCTGCGCCAGCGCATGTGGCAACGCCTCCTGACCAACTACAACTTCGCCCAGCAGAGCTGCGATCAGGATGCCTCCTTCTGTTATCTGGTCGAGGACATGGACACCCTGCGCCAACAAGCGGCCAAGTTTCAGGTCAGCGATGACAGCTACTACATAAAGTGGGCCGAGCCGAGCCGGCTATTCCATGCCCAGTACCTGGACGAGCAATTGCGCAAGGCGGCGCTGTTTCCGCAAACCAGCAGCGAAGTCGATCGTTTTGGCGACTATGAGCGCAACGGCGACGAGATGCATGACCGGCTGTTTCTGCTGACCTTCGACAGTGCCGCCAATGCCGCGCCGGACAACTCGGCCTGGGTCTCGGAATACCTGCGCAAGTCGAACATGAGCGGTACGTTCTTCGTGCTTGGCAAGGACGTCCAGGCGCGTCTGACGGAGCGTTCGGTGGCCAGCCTGCAAGCGACTTACTCAAAGCAGTGCATCGGCGTGCAAGGCTGGGAGTTCCGCTCCCACAGCCACTGGCAGGACTGGCAGGACTCGGTGCGACGCAGCGTCGAACTGGTTAAAAGCAAATTACCGGAGAACTACGTGCCGCTGTTTCGTCCGCCCGATGGCCAACGTCGCTCCGATGCCGAAGGCTTCTTCAAGGCTCAGGGTTTGCAAGTGGCATTGTGGGACATCGATGCCCAGGATGGTGCCGGCAAGCTAAAGGGCAATCAGAGCGCGCAACGGGTGTTGACCCTGATGCTGTTGTGGCGGCATGGGGTGATCAATTTCAACGTTAAGCAGGAGGCCGTGAAAACGGCGATGCCTTGGCTCATTACACAAACGGCGCCAAGCGGGATCGGTTGGGAAGACTGTCAGGATGCGTTTCGCTGAGAATGACGAAAGCCCGTAAACATTGGGCAGAGGGCGATTTTGGAAGAGAATTCGGTGCAGGCGGACTTCCGACTTTAACGGCACATTGCCTGCACGCCAAGGGCTATTCGTCACTCTGAAAAATAAACTTCAAAAAAACGTCAAAGTACTTTTTTCTGTCATGGGTTTTGGAGTATTACGAAGACAGACCGCCGAAACCTGCAACACAGGTGGCGTCTCCCAAGACCCAACTTGTTCGCAGTTCACTTGAGTCCCAACAGGTGAAATTCGGTGGCCACTTCGAGGCGCAGCACTGTCACGGTATTGCGTCGACTGGCTCCCACAAAGGTGACCGAGTATGGATGATCACGGACGTAGTTCTTCCTCCAACCAGCCAATCCTTTATGTACTCGATACCAACGTATTGATTCACGATCCAAACGCCCTGCTTAACTTCGAAGAACACCACGTCGCGATCCCGATGACCGTGCTTGAAGAGCTGGACAAGCTCAAGAGCGGGCATCACAGCGTGGCTGCAGAATGCCGTCAGGCGATTCGCCTGATCGACAAGACCCTGGGCGATGCCAGTCCTGAAGACGTCGAACTCGGTGTGCCGATCCAGCGTGGCAAAAGCGGACCCAAGGGTTTGCTGTCAATTCTGATGAGCAAGCGAGCCGAACCGAACATCATTCTGCCCGAGCATCTGAACGACAACATCATCATCAACCAGTTGATCGACCTGCACGCGCGCGATGCAACGCTGCCGGTGGTGCTGGTCACCAAAGACATCAACATGCGCCTCAAGGCCCGCGCCTGCGGGATCGCGGCCGAGGATTACAGCACCGACCAACTGGTTGACGACGTGTCGTTGCTGCCTAATGGTTATCACAACATGGACGGCTCCTTCTGGGACCGTGTGAGGAATGTCGATACCCGTCAGGACCACGGACGCACCTGGCACCAGGTTCAGCTGATCGACAACCTGCCGGCGGTACACGTCAACGAGTTCATCATCGATGAACAGGGCTTTGTCGGCTGGATCAAGGAGATCGATGAAGACAAGCTGCTGATTCTCGACCTGCATCAGGAACCCCTGTTGCACCAGGAAGCCTGGGGCCTGAAACCGCGTGACATCTATCAGAGCCTGGCGCTGTACGCCTTGCTTGATCCGGATATACACCTGGTCAACCTGACCGGGGCAGCAGGTTCCGGTAAAACCATCCTCGCACTGGCGGCGGCGATCGAGCAGACCATGGTCAGCAAACGCTACCGGCGCATCATCGCGACGCGTAGCGTGCAGGGCCTGGACCAGGAGATCGGTTTCCTGCCCGGCACCGAAGCAGAAAAAATGGAGCCTTGGCTGGGCGCCATCACCGACAACCTCGAAGCCTTGCACATGGATGACGAAAACACCCATGGCAGTGTCGATTACATCCTCAGCAAAGTGCCGTTGCAGTTCAAATCCCTCAACTACATTCGAGGCCGCAGCTTCCAGCAGAGTCTGATCCTGATCGATGAATGCCAGAACCTCACGCCGCACCAGATGAAAACCATCATCACCCGTGCCGGCGCCGGTTCCAAAGTGGTGTGCCTGGGTAACCTGGCGCAAATCGACACCCCTTACCTGTCCGCGACCAGTTCCGGCCTGACGTACCTGACAGAACGCTTCAAGGATTTCCCCAACGGTGTGCACATCACCCTGCAAGGGGTGCCACGTTCGATTCTGGCCGAATACGCCGAATCGCATTTGTAACCTTCACCAAAAACCGGGCGGCCGCAAAGTCGCCCGGTTTTTTATGCCTGAATGATTTCCGGTGGGAGCGTGGCTTGCCCGCGATGGCATCATCGCCGTAATCCTGTTAAACCGTAGCGCCTGCATCGCGGGCAAGCCACGCTCCCACAGAGGTTGTGGTGATCCCATAATCAAAGCTGCGGATAATTGACCCACAGGTTTACAATCGACACTCCTGATCAGGAGTAACCCCGTGCTGACTCATCTCGATTCCCAAGGTCGCGCCAATATGGTCGACGTCACCGAAAAAGACGTGACATTCCGTGAGGCGACGGCCCAAGCGCTAGTGCGCATGCTGCCCGAAACCCTGCAGATGATCGTCAGCGGCGGTCACCCCAAGGGTGATGTGTTCGCCGTGGCGCGTATCGCCGGCATTCAGGCGGCGAAGAAAACCAGCGATCTGATTCCTCTGTGTCATCCGCTGCTGCTCACCGGTGTCAAGGTCGAGCTCAGTGCCGAAGGCGACGACACCGTGCGCATCGTCGCGCGCTGCAAGTTGTCCGGGCAGACCGGCGTCGAGATGGAAGCGCTGACTGCGGCCAGTGTCGCGGCGCTGACCATCTATGACATGTGCAAGGCCGTTGACCGTGGCATGACCATCGAAAGCGTGCGATTGCTGGAGAAGCTCGGCGGCAAGAGCGGCCATTTCCAGGCGGATCAGCCATGAACGTCACCGTGAAGTTTTTTGCCCGTTACCGTGAAGCGCTCGGCGTGGATTCGGTGAAGGTTGAAGGCGACTTCGCCACCATCGACGATGTGCGTGCACTGTTGGCCCAGCGCGATGGCGCCGATGTGCTGACCGAGCAGAACCTGATGTGCGCTCGCAATGAAGACCTCTGCCAGCTCGATGAACCGGTGAGCGACGGCGATGAAGTGGCGTTTTTTCCGACCGTGACCGGAGGCTGATCCATGGCGATTCGTGTGCAAGCCACGCCGTTTGATCCGGGAGCTGAAGTCAACGCCATGCACGCCGCCAATGTCGGCGTTGGTGCGGTGGTGAGTTTTGTCGGCTACGTGCGCGACTTCAATGACGGGCTGGATGTAGCCGGGATGTTTCTCGAGCACTATCCGGGCATGACCGAAAAAGCCCTCGGCAAGATCGCGACAGAGGCCGAACAGCGCTGGCCGCTGCTCAAGCTTGAAGTGCTGCATCGCATCGGCGCCCTGGAGCCGGGTGAGCCGATCGTCTTCGTCGGCGCCGCCAGCGCTCACCGTCAGGCGGCGTTCGACGCCTGCGCCTTTGTCATGGACTACCTGAAAACCCGTGCACCGTTTTGGAAAAAAGAAAACACCAATGACGGGGCGCACTGGGTTGAAGGGCGGGATAGCGATCATGCGGCGGCGGATCGCTGGAAGCAGTAATTCCTGCAGTGTTCTTGAGTAAGTCTTCGCGGGCAAGCCCGCTCCCACAGGTTGATCTCATGTACACAAATACTGTGTACGACATAGATCGTTGTGGGAGCGGGCTTGCCCGCGATGGCGTCACCCGCCGCAGCAAAAATCCTGCTGCCTCACCACCCGACCATCGGCCCGGCACAACCCCGTTTGCCCGATTGACGATCTATACATAAAAGTCCAGTATGGAATTATAAGTACAAAAAAGGCGTTCCCCGTTTCTGCTCTGTCTTCTGTCTTGCCAAACCAACAACAACCCGCGAGAGAATGAACATGAAGAAATTCCCCCTCATCACTGGTCTGGCCTTGAGCCTGTTGGCGTGCAGCACTCTGTTCGCCGCCGATAAACCCCTGCGCATCGGCATCGAAGCGGCTTATCCACCGTTCGCCTCCAAAACCGACAAAGGCGAGATCGTCGGTTTCGACTACGACATCGGCAATGCTCTGTGCGCGCAGATGAAGGTCAAGTGTGTGTGGGTCGAAGGTGAGTTCGACGGTCTGATTCCTTCCCTTAAAGTGAAGAAAATCGACATGGCGCTGTCGTCCATGACCATCAATGAAGACCGTAAGAAGTCGGTGGACTTCACCCACAAGTACTATTTCACCTCATCGCGTCTGGTGATGAAGGATGGAGCGGTAGTGGATGACCAGTACGCCAGCCTCAAGGGCAAGACTATTGGCGTGCAGCGCGCAACCACCACCGACCGTTACGCCACCGAGGTTTTCGAACCGAAGGGCATCAACGTCAAACGCTACGGCAACAACGAAGAAATCTACATGGATCTGGCAGCCGGTCGCCTCGATGCGATTTTTGCTGACACCATTCCATTGAGTGACTTCCTGTCGATGCCTCGTGGCAAGGGTTACGCCTTTGTCGGGCCGGAGCTCAAGGACCCGAAATACGTGGGCGAGGGCGCCGGGATTGCGGTGCGCAAGGGCAACACCGAGTTGGTCAGCGAATTGAACACGGCCATTGATGGCATTCGCGCCAGTGGTGAGTACCAGAAGATTTCAGACAAGTATTTCAAGTCTGATATTTACGGCGATTGATTAACCGCCATCGCGGGCAAGCCCGCTCCCACAGGGATCTACGTTGAACACAGAATTTGTGTTTTATGCAGATCCCTTGTGGGGGCGGGCTTATTCGCGAAGGGGCCCGATCAAACAACACACCTCTCAGGTCCTAGCCCTTCAATTCCTTCAAATGCTTGTAAACAGTTGCCCGTCCCATGTTCAGCACATTGGCCACATAGTTGGAGGCGCTTTTGCCCTTGAAGGCGCCTTCGGCGTGCAGGGCCAGCACCAGTTCGCGTTTGTGATCGCGGGTCAGCACGTTCAGGCTCAGCTGACGCTCGCGCAGCCAGGCATGCAGAAAGGTGTTGATCCGTTCCTGCCAGTCATCGCGAAACAGTGAATCCGGTTGCGGGATCAGCTTGCTCGGCGACAGGAACAAATCCAGCGCGGCCTTGGCATTCTCGAACAGTGAAATATTCAGATTGATGCACAGCACGGCCAGCGGATGACCTTCGCTGTCGCGCAGCACGCTGCTCAGGCTGCGAATCTTCTGGCCATCCCAATTGAGTTTTTCGTACGGCCCGATGTTTCGTTCGCTGACATCCTCGCTGAGCATGTCCTCCAGCGCGGCGTCATCGCCGATTTCCCGTTTGGACAGGTTGTTGGCGATGTAATCGATCTTTTGCGTGCGCAGATCGTGCAGCACCACCTCGGCGTGGGGGAAGAATAACGTGGCGATCGCGTCGGCAATTGCTCGGTAGTTGTCCAGGGCCGGGTCTTTTTCAGGTGCATTCATAAAAGTGGAGCTCCAGGCAACGTCAGCGCCCCATAAAAAGGGCGCTGGAAGTTTGCCGCAATCGTGTCGACACGTCACCTGAGGACGAAGATCAGCCCAGGCGAGCGGGGGAGAGCATCGCGGCGTTCAGACCGAAACGCGCGAGCTGCTCGGGCAACGCTTCACCGCGTGCCAGTGCGGCGCTGGCCTGGCCCATGGCTGGCGAGGTCTGGATGCCGTAGCCGCCTTGGGCCGCGACCCAGAACAACCCTGGCACTTGCTGATCGAAGCCGGACAGCAAATCGCCGTCGTGCACGAAGCTGCGCAAACCGGCCCAGGTTCGGGTCGGACGGCGGATGGTCAGCGTGGTGGCTTCTTCGATCTGGTAGATGCCCATCGCGATGTCCAGTTCTTCGGGCTGCACATCGTGCGGTTCCACCGGGTCGGCGTTGGCCGGCGAGCCAAGGAACATCCCGGCGTCGGGTTTCATGTAGAAGGATTCGTCGAGGCTGACCAGCATCGGCCAATGGTGGATGTCCACGCCTTCCGGGCCGGCGAAGATGAACGCCGCGCGCCGTTTCGGTTGCAGGCCCAGCGGTTTGGCTCCGGCCAGTTCGCCGATTTTGTCGGCCCATGCACCTGCGGCATTGATGATAATCGGCGCGCTGAAGGTCTGAGTGTTGGTTTGAACGTGCCACAGGCCTTCGGCATCGCGGGTCAGGCTCAGGACTTCGCTGTCGGTATGGACCTCACTCTTATTGCGTCGGATGCCGCGCAGATAGCCCTGGTGCAAGGCATCGGTATCGATATCACTGGCGGTGGGGTCGTAGATCGCGCCATGGACTTTTTCCCGGCGCAAAATCGGCAGGCGCGCACACGCTTCGTCGGCGTTGAGCAGTTGCATCTCTGGCACCGTGGTTTTGGCGCTCAGGTATTGGTTGTTCAGCTCGGCCGGGTCGCCGGTGAAGTCCACGGTCATCTCGCCGCGCGGGGTCAGCAGCGGGTGTTCGCAGAAACCGCTCGGCGGCGCGTCGAAGAAATCGCGACTGGCCTGGGTCAGCGCCCGAACTTGAGGCGTGCCATAGGCTGCGGTGTACAGCGCGGCTGAACGTCCGGTGGAGTGATAGGCCGGATGGGATTCGCGCTCGAGCACGATCACCCGGGCGTGCTGCGACAGCCAGAAACCGGTGGAAGCGCCGGCAATCCCGCCGCCGATGATGATGAAATCTGCCTGGCTCATGAACGTCTCCTGGAGGGGCGCAAAATGCCATTGATATAGAAGAACCCTGTGGGGGCCGGGCTTGCCCGCGATTGCATCACCGCGGTGTGCCTGACAGAGCGCGGCGCCTGAATCGCGGGCAAGTCCGCTCCCACAGGGTCAGGTGTTAACGCTGTAGTTGGTAGAGGGCATTGGCCAGCGCGATGTCTTCCAGGCCCAGACCGATCGAGCGGAAGAACACATGACGGTCGTACTCTGGGCGTTGCACTTTCTCGCTGAGCAGGTCGGGCAGGTCGCCGATAATCAAGCGCTTGTCCCAGCCATGTTGTTCACCGGCAATCAGCATTTCGCCGGCCGAGCCCGGGGTCGTCAAACGATAGTCGCAGAAGACCTGCATGTCATTGAGGCTCCGGGGCGGCACTTCGTGGGCACGCGGGGCGTTGGTGCTGATCGAGGTGATCAGCGCCGGTTTGCTCAGGCTCGACGGGTCGATCACAGGTCCCGCGGACGAGGTGCAGAGCATGATCACATCGGCGTCCTGCATGGCCGCTTCGCGACTGTCGACGATGCTCAGGCGTGGATCGAGGCTTTTGAGCGGTGCCAATTCTTCGGGATTCTTGTCGCTCAGGCTCGGCGAGTAGAGGCTGATGCTCTGCCATTCGCGCAAACCTTTCACGTAGTGCAAGTGCGCCTGGGCTACTTTGCCACTGCCGATAATTGCCAGACGTCGCGCATTCAATGGGGCGAGGGCATCGACCGCCACGGCTGTGGTCGCCGCCGTACGTGCCGTGGTCAGTTCACCGGCATCACAGAGCAACAGCGGCTGGCCGGTCTGCATCGACATCAACAGCGTCCACGCCGTCACCAACGGGCCTTGCTCGCGCACGATGTAAGGCGAAGTCTTGACCCCATAGACGCCATCTTCGGCCAGTACACCCAGGTAGTTGATGAAGTCGCCAGCGCCTTGCGGGAACTCCACCAGTTGCTGTGCCGGTTGCACCGCTTGCCCGGCGGCCAGGTCGCGGAACAGTTTGCGCAGGATTTGCGGCACGTCGACCTGTGCCAGCAGTTCGCGGGCCTGGGGTTGGGTGATCACGTAAGGCGTACTGGACATGGTCGGCTCCGGGAGTGGCAAGTAAACTAATTTGTCCATTATGGACTTTTAGTTGTGTCGGGCAAGCGCCTGTTGAAAAACCGGACGAAAAAAAAGCGCAGTCCGTTTCCGGCTGCGCCTCTTTTATTGCGACTCGCGTTACGTACGCTTGCGCTCAACCGCCCGCAGTAGATGCGTCGGTGGTGTTTCACAGCTGATCTTGCGACCCAGCAGCGCCTCGATGGACGGTAGCTGGTAGGAGTCGTCTTCACCGGCAAAACTGATGGACACGCCATCCGCGCCGGCACGACCGGTACGACCGATGCGGTGCACATAGTCGTCCGGGACTTCCGGCAGGGTGAAGTTGATCACGTGGCTGATGCCGTCGATGTGGATGCCGCGACCGGCAACATCGGTGGCCACCAGCACGCGGATCTTGCCTTCGCGGAAACCTTCCAGGGTCTTGATACGCTTGTGCTGCGGCACATCGCCAGACAATTGCGCCGCGTTGACGCCATCGCGTACCAGGCGTTCTTCGATGCGCCGCACCTCGTCCTTGCGGTTGGCGAACACCATCACCCGCTCCCAACCGTTGTCGTTGACCAGGTTGTAGAGCAGTTTGTATTTGTCGGCACCGGCGACGGCATAGATGTGCTGCTCGACGTTTTCGCTGGCCACGTTCTGCGACTCGATCTCGACGATCGACGGGTCGGTGGTCCATTGCTTGGCCAGGTTCATCACGTCTTCGGTGAAGGTCGCGGAGAACAGCAGCGTCTGACGCTCGTTCTTCGGCGGCGTCTGGCGAATGATCTGACGCACTTGTGGGATGAAACCCATGTCGAGCATCCGGTCGGCTTCGTCCAGGACCATGACTTCGACCATGTCCAGGTGCACGTCGCCGCGCTGGTTGAAGTCCAGCAGACGGCCCGGTGTGGCCACGAGGATGTCGCAGTGACGGGCTTCGAGGTGTTTGAGCTGCTTGTCGAAGTCCATGCCGCCGACAAACGTCATGACGTTGAGGCCGGTGTATTTGGTCAGGTCGGCTGCGTCCTTGGCAATCTGCACCACCAGTTCACGGGTCGGTGCAATGATCAGCGCCCGCGGCTCGCCCATGTAACGCTCTTTCGGCGGTGGGGTTTCCAGCAGTTGGGTGATGATCGAGATCAGGAACGCTGCGGTTTTGCCGGTGCCGGTCTGGGCGCGGCCAATGGCATCTTTGCCGGCCAGGGTGAAGCCGAGGACTTGTGCCTGGATCGGCGTGCAATACGGGAAGCCCAGGTCCTGGATGGCGTGCATCAGTTCAGGGGCGAGTTTGAAATCGTGGAAGCGGGTTTTGCCTTCAAGGGGTTCGACGGCGAAGTCTTCGAGTTTCCAAGGGATAACCGGTGCCTTTGGCTTCGGTTCGCGACGCGGTCTTGCTGGTTTCACAGCTTCGCTGCGCGGTTGTTCAGAGGCCTGAGCCTCAACGGGTTGGACGGCCGGGGTGGGCATCGGCTCGTGCTTCGGTACCGCTACGGTTGCGGTCCGGCCAGACTGATTACCGTCGGTGCGGTGGCTGGGGATGTGAGACGGAGCGCTGGAGACTGGCGCGAGCTGTTCAGTCTCGCTTTTACCGAACATTTTCTTGAGTGCTTTGAGCACGGTCATCTCATCAGTTGATTAAGGAATATACGCCGGCCAGTGTAATGCAAGAATCGGGCGCGGCGTAGTGGGATGATCAATGGGCTGTTTTTCACATAAATAGTTAACCCAAGCGTTCGGCGAGCCAGACACCAATGTCGCGAATCTCTTCAGGTAACACTTCGTGGCCCATTGGGTATTCCTGCCATGTCACGGTGACACCATGCTGCTTTAAATACTCGTAAGCGGTGCGGCCCATGGAGTTTTGAACGACGTCATCATACTGGCCGTGTAAAGACAGCACGGGAATGCGCTGCTGGCTGGCGGAAAGCTCCAGTTCATCGCTGAAGGTTGGTGCATAAGTAGAGAGGGCAAGTACGCCACCCAGCGGCCCCTGCCATTTCAGGAACGCGGTGTGCAACACCACGGCGCCACCCTGGGAAAAACCCGCCAGGAAAATCCGCGAGGCGTCTATTCCGCCAGCGCACTGCTCTTCGATCAAATCAAAGATTCTTTGCGCGGACGCTTCCAGCTGCTCGCGGCTGATCGCGCGCGCCGGGTTCATGGCCAATATGTCGTACCAGCTTGGCATCTCGTAGCCACCGTTGATGGTGACTGCGCGGGTCGGTGCCTGGGGCAGAACGAAGCGGGTGGTCAGCAGGACTTCCTGCAAGGCTTCGGCCACCGGCAGGAAGTCGTAGCGGTCGGCGCCCAAGCCGTGCAGCCAGATAACGCAGGCGTCTGCGGGCTTTACGGGGTGAAGAATCAAGGGCTCGGTCATGGCTGCTCCAAATGTGTGCGTACGCTCTCATTGGGTGCGAGATCTGAGTGCGCGTCTGGTTGATCAGTTAAGAAGATGTCGCAAGGCTACAAGTTTTGCTATTGACCTGTCGCTTAACCGCTTAAGCGAGCGGTCTGGTACGGGGCTTGCTATGGGAAATCGGTGCAACCCATCTCACGCCTTGCGGTAACACTATCAGTGTACTGCTGGCGGTGGGATAGCAAAGAATCCGGTGATGGATGTTCGCCAGTGGCCGCTACGGGCTTCGCGAACGTGAAAGGGCTACAGCCCGTTCGGCCGATTGGTGAGAAGTGAGTTGTCCATGATGTGGATTGTCTCCTACTAGACTCATAGCGCAGGTCTTACGTCGGTTGACCCCAAAAAAAGCCAACACGGGTCAACAACGCCTCATAAGGGTGCGACTGGACTCAAGCTCCGACACAACAAGAGCAAAACTGGAGGTTTGAATGAAGATGTTGAAATCCACCCTGGCTATCGTGACTGCAGCCGCAGTACTCGGTGTCAGTGGGTTCGCTCAGGCGGGTGCAACCCTGGATGCAGTGCAGAAGAAAGGCTTCGTACAGTGCGGTGTAAGCGACGGTCTGCCGGGCTTCTCGGTACCGGATTCCACTGGCAAGATCCTCGGCATCGATGCCGACTTCTGCCGCGCTGTGGCCGCCGCCGTATTCGGCGACGCGAACAAAGTGAAATTCAGCCAATTGAACGCCAAGGAGCGCTTCACCGCGCTGCAGTCCGGCGAAATTGACATTCTGTCGCGCAACACCACCATGACCAGCTCGCGTGATGCGGGCATGGGCCTGAAGTTTCCAGGCTTCATTACCTACTACGACGGTATCGGCTTCCTGGTGAACAACAAGCTGGGCGTCAAGAGTGCCAAAGAGCTGGACGGCGCAACCATCTGCATCCAGGCCGGTACCACCACCGAGCTGAACGTTTCCGACTACTTCCGCGGCAACGGTCTGAAATACACCCCGATCACCTTCGACACCTCCGACGAAAGCGCCAAGTCGCTGGAATCCGGTCGTTGCGACGTGCTGACTTCCGACAAGTCCCAGCTGTTCGCCCAGCGCAGCAAGCTGGCCTCGCCGAAGGACTACGTGGTTCTGCCGGAAACCATCTCCAAGGAGCCACTGGGCCCGGTCGTGCGTAATGGCGATGACGAGTGGCTGGCCGTTGTTCGCTGGACTGGCTACGCCATGCTCAACGCTGAAGAAGCGGGCATCACGTCGAAAAACGTCGAAGCCGAAGCCAAGGCCACCAAGAACCCGGACGTCGCTCGTATGCTCGGGGCTGACGGTGAATACGGCAAGGATCTGAAGCTGCCGAAGGACTGGGTCGTACAGATCATCAAGCAGGTCGGTAACTACGGCGAAGTGTTCGAGAAGAACCTTGGCAAGGGCACTCCGCTGGAAATCGACCGCGGCCTGAACGCGCTGTGGAACAACGGCGGCATTCAATACGCACCACCAGTGCGCTGATGGTTCTATCACCCGGTGGGCCAACCGCCGGGTGATGTTCTGTTCCATTACATCCGGGGCACTTCATGCAAAATTCAATCGGCGCACCAAAGCAGAGGCTCAGCCTCAGCGATCCAAAAGTGCGTGCGTGGCTATTTCAGATCATCACCATTGTGGCGGTGGTCTCGCTGGGCTGGTTTCTGTTCGACAACACGCAAACCAACCTTGAACACCGGGGCATCACCTCCGGTTTCAGCTTTCTGGAGCGCAGTGCCGGTTTCGGCATCGCTCAAACCCTGATCGACTACACCGAATCGGACAGTTATGCCCGGGTGTTTGTCATCGGCTTGCTCAACACGCTGCTGGTGACCTTCATCGGCGTGATCCTGGCGACGATCCTCGGGTTCATCGTCGGTGTGTCACGGCTGTCGAAGAACTGGATCATCGCCAAGCTGGCGACTGTTTATGTGGAAGTCTTCCGCAACATTCCGCCGCTGCTGCAGATCCTGTTCTGGTACTTCGCAGTGTTCCTGACCATGCCGGGACCACGCAACAGCCATAACTTCGGCGACACCTTCTTTGTCAGCAGCCGTGGCCTGAACATGCCGGCCGCGCTGGCGGCTGACGGTTTCTGGCCGTTTGTGGTCAGTGTCGTCGTGGCCATCGTCGCCATCGTGCTGATGTGCCGCTGGGCCAACAAGCGTTTCGAAGCGACTGGCGTACCGTTCCACAAATTCTGGGTCGGTCTGGCGCTGTTTCTGGTGATCCCTGCGCTGTGCGCATTGATCTTCGGCGCGCCGCTGCACTGGGAAATGCCGGAACTCAAGGGCTTCAACTTCGTCGGTGGCTGGGTGCTGATCCCGGAACTGCTGGCGCTGACCCTGGCCCTGACCGTGTACACCGCGGCGTTCATCGCCGAGATCGTGCGTTCGGGCATCAAGTCAGTCAGCCACGGCCAGACCGAAGCGGCGCACTCGCTGGGTCTGCGCAACGGTCCGACCCTGCGCAAGGTGATCATCCCGCAAGCCCTGCGCGTGATCATTCCACCGCTGACCAGCCAATACCTGAACCTGGCGAAGAACTCCTCGCTGGCGGCCGGTATCGGTTATCCGGAAATGGTCTCGTTGTTTGCCGGTACGGTGCTGAACCAGACCGGGCAGGCGATTGAGGTGATTGCCATCACCATGAGCGTGTACCTGGCGATCAGTATCAGCATTTCCCTGCTGATGAACTGGTACAACAAGCGCATTGCGCTGATCGAGCGGTAAGGAAAAGCGCATGACGACTCATATATTCAAACCTGACATGCCCCCCCCGAACCGCAGCATCGGTGTCGTGGCGTGGATGCGCGCCAACATGTTCTCCAGCTGGCTCAACACCCTGCTGACCCTGTTCGCGTTCTACCTGATCTACCTCGTGGTGCCACCGATCCTGAGCTGGGCGATCCTGGACGCCAACTGGGTCGGCACCACGCGCGCCGACTGCACGAAGGAGGGCGCCTGCTGGGTGTTCATCCAACAGCGCTTCGGCCAGTTCATGTACGGCTACTACCCGGCAGACCTGCGCTGGCGCGTGGACCTGACCGTGTGGCTGGCGGTCATCGGCGTGGCACCGTTGTTCATCTCGCGCTTTCACCGTAAAGCGGTGTATGGCCTGAGTTTCCTGGTGCTGTACCCGATCATTGCGTTCTTCCTGCTGCATGGCGGCGTCTTCGGCCTGACCACCGTGGCGACCAGCCAATGGGGCGGCCTGATGCTGACCCTGGTGATCGCCACCGTTGGTATTGCCGGGGCGTTGCCGCTGGGTATCGTCCTGGCGCTGGGCCGTCGTTCGAACATGCCGGCAATTCGCGTGGTCTGCGTGACCTTCATCGAATTCTGGCGCGGCGTGCCGTTGATCACGGTGCTGTTCATGTCCTCGGTGATGCTGCCGTTGTTTCTGCCTGAAGGCATGAACTTCGACAAATTGCTGCGGGCGCTGATCGGCGTGATCCTATTCCAGTCGGCCTACGTGGCCGAAGTGGTGCGCGGTGGTCTGCAAGCGATTCCCAAAGGTCAGTACGAAGCGGCTGCCGCGATGGGCCTCGGTTACTGGCGCAGCATGGGCCTGGTGATTCTGCCGCAAGCCCTGAAGATGGTGATCCCTGGCATCGTCAACACCTTCATTGCGCTGTTCAAGGACACAAGCCTGGTGATCATCATCGGCCTGTTCGACCTGCTCAACAGCGTCAAGCAAGCCGCCGCCGACCCGAAATGGTTGGGCATGGCCACTGAAGGCTATGTGTTCGCAGCCTTGGTGTTCTGGATTTTCTGTTTTGGTATGTCGCGCTATTCCATGCATCTGGAACGCAAGCTCGACACTGGCCACAAGCGTTAGGAGTTCTGTAATGAGCGAAGCAATCAAAAAGCCTGTGAGCCCTGAAGGCATTATTCAGATGCAGGGCGTGAACAAGTGGTACGGCCAGTTCCACGTGTTGAAAGACATCAACCTGAACGTCAAACAAGGCGAGCGTATCGTCCTGTGCGGCCCGTCGGGCTCCGGCAAATCCACCACCATTCGTTGCCTCAACCGTCTGGAAGAACACCAGCAGGGCCGCATCGTGGTCGATGGCGTGGAGCTGACCAACGACCTCAAGCAGATCGAATCGGTACGCCGTGAAGTCGGCATGGTGTTCCAGCACTTCAACCTGTTCCCGCACCTGACCATCCTGCAGAACTGCACCCTGGCACCGATGTGGGTGCGCAAGATGCCCAAGCGCAAGGCCGAAGAAATCGCCATGCATTACCTGGAACGCGTCCGCATTCCGGAACAGGCGCATAAATTCCCGGGGCAACTGTCCGGCGGTCAGCAACAGCGTGTGGCGATTGCCCGTGCCCTGTGCATGAAACCGAAAATCATGCTGTTCGACGAACCGACTTCAGCACTCGACCCGGAGATGGTGAAAGAGGTGCTCGACACCATGATCGGCCTGGCCGAAGACGGCATGACCATGCTCTGCGTGACTCACGAAATGGGCTTCGCCCGTACCGTGGCCAATCGCGTGATCTTCATGGACAAGGGCGAAATCGTCGAACAGGCTGCGCCGAACGACTTCTTTGATAATCCGCAGAATGAGCGGACGAAGCTGTTCTTGAGCCAGATCCTGCATTGATTGGCACTTGGCAGTGAAATAAACCCGGACAGTGTTCCGGGTTTATTTTTGTCTGGGGTTTGTGGTCAGGATGCGAGCGCGGATGGGTGTAACTGATCGAGGTTTGCCAATAGACTTTGCAAGTCTGCACCTTCGCGAAGTACTTGCACGTCGTCCAGTAACTCTGGATGCCGATCAAGCAGGCGCATCAGCATAAATAACGGTTGAGGCGGTGCCAGTTCAGCACGCTCATATCGGGAAAATGCGTTGTGGCCGCCACCCGAAAGCAACTTTACCGCTTCCTTCTGCGAGAGTTTCAACTTGCGACGAATACGCTTCATCTCGGTGGCCATAAGTTGACGGCAATCGAGCAGCAGTTGATCGCTTGCCTGGGAGTAGCGCTCTGCGCTGTTGTCATCGAATTCGATTTCGCCGCAAACCCGGCACTCGTAGCCTGAAATATCGCCTACCTGACGTGACATCTGTTTGAAGTCGATGGTGAAGCTGCGCCCATCGAAGGGCTGCAGCCCATCATGAGTACCGCAGCTGAAACATTGCTTTCCATTCATGCGTCTTTCTCCTTGAAGGAGATTACGGGAGGTCCACCACCGGGGCGGTAGGTCACTTTGATAAAAATACCCTTAAAGGGTATTTTTGACTAATCCGAAAATCCCGCTCCTTCTCCTGCCCTTTGAACGTAGGCGGTTGCCGTCCTACATGAAGCTGACTAACATGTCAGAAAATTCATCCTATGATTGGATGAAAGGGCGAATCTTATGTCAGAAATTTCTCCATTAATTAAGCGATCCCTGGTCGATCAGGCCCTGGAGCAGCTACGCCTGCGCATTAATCAGGGCGTTTGGGTAGTCGGCCAGCGCTTGCCCACCGAATCCGAGCTGTCCGCTGAGCTGGGCATCAGCCGTAACACCGTGCGTGAAGCCATGCGCGTGTTGGCGTTTTCCGGGTTAATCGAGATCCGTCAGGGCGACGGCAGCTACGTGCGGGCGGTGATCGATCCGCTGGATACGATGAAGGCGTTGTCCCGCTGCTCCCACGAACAAGCCCGCGAGACTCGACACATTCTGGAAGTCGAGGCCATCGGCCTGGCCGCATTGCGCCGTACCGATGAAGACCTGGTGGCATTACGCGAAGCGCTGGGTGTCAGCGGCAGCCACTACCACGGCGATCTCGACAGCTACATCGCCTGCGACCTGGTGTTCCACCGCCGTCTGGTGGACGCCGCGCACAACCCGACACTCAGCGAGTTGTATCGCTATTTCTCCAGCGTCGTCGGTGCGCATTTGCGTGAAACCCTGAACATCAATCCCCGACGCCAAGAGGTGTTCGACCTTCATATCGAACTGCTTGATGCCGTCGAGCAACGCGACCCGGAACGGGCCAAAGCCCTGTCTAGGCAGTTGATCAATGAACCTTGAAACCGAGAATTCCATGTCTGCCGATAACAGCAACATCACGCAATCCAAGCGCACGGCGGAGCTCGAAGAGCTGCTGATCGATGCCGAGGCCGATGACGAACAGGTCCAGCAAAGTCACCCGATCCTGCGGCGTCCATGGCTGTTATTGCTGGGCCTGATTCTGGTGGCGCTGAACCTGCGCCCGGCGCTGTCGAGCATGGCGCCGATGCTCAGCGAGGTCTCGAAAACCCTCGGATTATCGGCGGCCCAGGCCGGTTTGCTGACCACCTTGCCGGTGCTTTGCCTCGGCTTGTTTGCGCCGTTGGCGCCCTTGCTGGCGCGGCGTTTCGGTGCCGAGCGGGTGGTGCTCGGGATTCTGCTAATGCTGGCCGGCGGGATCATCCTGCGCAGCTCGTTCGGCGAGATCGGCCTGTTTGCCGGGAGTGTGATGGCGGGCGCCAGCATCGGTGTGATCGGTGTATTGCTGCCGGGCATCGTCAAGCGCGATTTCCCGAAACAGGCGGGCACCATGACGGGTGTCTACACCATGGCGCTATGTCTGGGCGCGGCGATGGCGGCGGGCGCGACCGTGCCGTTGAGCGAACATTTCGACAAGCGCTGGGCGTTGGGTCTGGGCTTCTGGGTGGTGCCGGCATTGGTAGCTGCGATTTTCTGGTTACCACAAGTCGGTCGCAAACATGGAGCACATAACGTCGCGTATCGAGTTCGCGGTCTGCTGCGTGATCCGCTGGCCTGGCAAGTGACGCTTTACATGGGCCTGCAATCGTCCCTCGCCTACATTGTGTTCGGCTGGTTGCCGTCAATCCTGATTGGCCGCGGTCTGACGCCGACCCAGGCCGGTCTGGTGCTGTCGGGTTCGGTGATCGTTCAGCTGGCCAGCTCACTGGCGGCGCCATGGCTGGCGACTCGCGGCAAGGATCAGCGTCTGGCGATCGTCATCGTCATGCTGCTGACCCTCGGTGGCTTGTTCGGTTGTCTTTATGCTCCGATCGAAGGCCTGTGGGGCTGGGCGATTTTGCTCGGTCTGGGGCAGGGTGGCGCGTTCAGTCTGGCGCTGACCCTGATCGTGCTGCGCTCGCGGGACGCTCATGTGGCTGCGAACCTGTCGAGCATGGCCCAGGGTTTCGGTTACACCCTGGCGTCCATGGGGCCATTCGCGGTCGGAGTCGTGCACGACTGGACCGGCGGCTGGAACGCCTTGGGCTGGATTTTCGGCATCATCGGCCTTGCGGCGATCATCGCCGGGCTCGGCGCGGGACGTTCGCTGTACGTGCAAGTAGAAAGCGAAAGGGTCTGACAACCACGCACTGTCGGTATTCGGCCCACGAATGCCGATAGTGTTCGGCCTATTTGTTGACTATCGTGCAGGCAATCTTTCGAAGCCACGTGCACATCTATTTGCGATCCAAGAGAGCCTGCCCATGAGTGACGCCCACAACGCATTGATCACCCAGTTCTACCAAGCCTTCCAGCGGCTGGATGCCGAGGCGATGAGTGCCTGCTATACCGACGACGTGGTGTTCAGTGATCCGGCGTTCGGAGAACTGCGCGGACGCGATGCCGGCGACATGTGGCGCATGCTCACCACCCGGGCCAAGGATTTTTCCCTGACGTTTGATAACGTGCGCAGCGATGAACGCACCGGCGGCGCCCATTGGGTGGCCACGTACCTGTTCAGTCAGACCGGTAACACCGTGGTCAACGACATTCAGGCACGCTTCGTTTTTCGCGACGGCAAGATCTGCGAACATCACGACAGCTTTGATATGTGGGCATGGTCTCGACAAGCGCTGGGCTTCAAAGGGTTGCTGCTGGGCTGGACACCTGCGGTGAGAAACGCCGTTCGCGCTCAAGCCTTGAAGGGGCTGAAGGCATTCCAGGCCAGTCGCTGATAAGATCGCGGCTTGTTTCCTTTCAAGCCTTGATCGTCACGTGAACTCCCCGAGCGAATCTTCCGTCATTGCCGCCGAACCGACGCTGCCCGTCAGCAAACCCTGGTTCGTCTACCTCGTTCGCGCGGCGAATGGTTCGCTCTACTGCGGGATCAGCGACGATCCCGTCCGCCGCTTCGCCACTCACCAAAGCGGCAAGGGCGCGCGCTTCTTTCTTTCCAGCCCGGCCGTGGCACTGGTGTACACCGAAGTCTGTCGCGACAAAAGCGAGGCGTTGCGTCAGGAACGGCTGATCAAAAAACTCAAGAAAAGCGCCAAGGAATGTCTGGTGGCGAGTGCGGCTGCGGGCTTATCAATCTGACTGATAAGTGCTCATCAGGCAGATCTGTAGGCCGCTTGTGGATTGCGCGCTAAGCTGGGATTCCTAACCCGTGCGGCGGAGCCGAGCATGTCAGAGTTGATTCTTCATCATTACCCGACGTCCCCTTTCGCCGAAAAGGTTCGCTTGCTGCTGGGCTTCAAGGGGCTGTCCTGGCGCTCGGTGAAGATCTCGCCAGTGATGCCGAAACCCGATCTGACGGCGCTGAGCGGAGGCTACCGCAAGACGCCGGTGTTGCAGGTTGGCGCGGATATCTATTGCGACACTGCGCTGATCGCCCGTCGTCTGGAACAGCAAAAAGCCCTGCCGGCGTTCTTTCCGGAAGGTCAGGAAATGATCGCCGCGACTTTCGCTGCCTGGGCCGATTCGGTGATGTTCCAGCATGCGGTCAGCCTGGTGTTTCAGCCGGAATCGATCGCCGTGCGCTTCGGCCATTTACCGCCGGAAGCGATCAAGGCGTTTATCGCAGATCGCGCCAAGTTGTTCAGTGGTGGAAGTGCCACACGGTTGTCGGCCGAACAGGCTCGGCATCAATGGCCGACGATCATGGCGCGACTGGAACAACAGCTTCAGCGCGAGCAGGGCGACTTCCTGTTCGGCGAGCCGTCGATTGCCGACTTTGCCCTGGCTCATCCGCTATGGTTTCTCAAAGCCACACCGGTGACGTCACCGTTGGTTGATGCGTATCCGGCGGTTTCTGCGTGGTTGGGTCGCGTGATGGGTTTCGGCCATGGTGCGTTCAGCGAAATGACGTCCGAGGAGGCGCTGGAGGTTGCGCGCACGGCCACGCCGGCCGCATTGCCGATTGAGCAGTTTGAGGAGCCGAATGGTTTTGAGGCGGGTCAGCAGGTGGTCATCGCGGCGACCGATTACGGTGTTGATCCGGTGGCGGGGAAATTGCTGTTTGCGGGCAGCGAAGAATTGATTCTGCGTCGTGAAGACGAGCGTGGCGGCGTGGTGCATGTGCACTTTCCGCGGTTCGGGTTTCGTATCGAAAAACGCTGACGGACAAATGTGGGAGCGGGCTCGCTCCCAGAGTTACTTCAGTGCAGCAAGAATCGCGTCCGGGTCGTACCCGCGAATCAACGTCCCGTTCACATCAATGATCGGGATCCCGCCACCACCCAGCGCCTCATAGGCCTTGCGCGCCTGGGCATCCTTCTCGATATCGAATTCCTTGTACGCAATGCCTTTCTGATCGAGAAAGCGCCGGGTCAGTTTGCAGTAGCCACACCATTCGGTCGCGTAGAGCACAACGTTGGCCTTGGCCTGAGTCTGCTCGGGCACAGCTTGTGACGGGTTAAACACCCGCTCGATCTTGCCCCAGTTCTGAAAGACCACAACCACCAGCAGGATCAGCAGGAATTTCTTCAGGATTCCGGTCAGCATCAGTTACGTCGCTTGAGCTGATCGGTGAGCTGGGTCGGCAGACCTTTGATGATCAGCGTGCCGGCTTCTTCGTCGTATTCGATCTTCGAGCCCAGCAGGTGCGCTTCGAAGCTGATGGACAGGCCTTCGGCGCGACCGGTGAAGCGCCGGAACTGGTTGAGGGTGCGTTTATCCGCCGGGATCTCCGGGGACAGGCCGTAGTCCTTGTTGCGGATGTGGTCGTAGAAGGCTTTCGGGCGTTCTTCGTCGATCAGTTCCGAGAGTTCCTCCAGGCCCATCGGCTCGCCGAGCTTGGCTTGGCTGCTGGCGTAATCGACCAGCGTTTTGGTCTTCTCGCGAGCGGACTCTTCAGGCAGGTCTTCGCTTTCGACAAAGTCGCTGAAGGCCTTGAGTAGCGTGCGTGTTTCTCCCGGGCCATCGACCCCTTCCTGGCAGCCGATGAAGTCGCGGAAATACTCCGAAACCTTCTTACCGTTCTTGCCTTTGATGAACGAAATGTACTGCTTGGACTGCTTGTTGTTCTGCCACTCAGACACATTGATCCGTGCCGCCAGGTGCAGTTGGCCCAGATCCAGGTGCCGGGACGGGGTCACGTCCAGCTGATCGGTCACTGCAACGCCTTCACTGTGGTGCAGGAGGGCGATCGCCAGGTAATCGGTCATGCCCTGCTGATAATGCGCAAACAGCACGTGGCCGCCCACAGAGAGGTTCGACTCTTCCATCAGCTTTTGCAGATGTTCAACCGCCACCCGGCTGAACGCCGTGAAATCCTTGCCACCCTCGAGGTACTCCTTCAGCCAGCCGCTGAACGGATGCGCCCCGGACTCGGCATGGAAGAAACCCCAGGCCTTGCCTTGTTTGGCGTTGTAGCTCTCGTTGAGGTCGGCAAGCATGTACTCGATCGCGCTCGACTCCGCCAATTCGGAGTCGCGAGCATGGAGAACCGCAGGTGTGCCGTCGGGTTTTTTGTCGATCAGGTGGACGATGCAATGACGGATCGGCATGGGCTTCTCGGCTGATTGAAGTGAGGAGGGCGTGCTCCCCGAAAAAGCGCCCAGTGTACCGCAACCATTGGTTTTGGCGCGTCATGAAGGGCAAATCCCGGGAGCGAAGCGGCTCTTATGCAGTTTTTTCCCGATTTAGAGCAATAAAGCTGACCAAATGGGTAGCTAGAGGCGGATATTTCCCCGTCTCTGTGCTAGTTTTGCCCGGTCTTACGCGAAGTCACTGCGTTAAGCGTGCATTCAGCATTTGTCAGGTCGAACCAAACCCTGATTTCGGTATCTATAACCCCGACTCGTCGCGGTTATGGCCGAGGGTGCCAGATCCAGAAGATCGGGCTCGATGGCTGACACTGCACTCTGCAATCCATATGAATTTGATAGGGAAGGAACACTACATGGCTCTTACTAAAGACCAACTGATCGCCGACATCGCTGAAGCTATCGACGCGCCAAAAACCACCGCGCGTAACGCTCTTGACCAACTGGGCCAAATCGTTGCCGATCAGCTGGAAAACGGCGGCGAAATCACTCTGCCAGGTATCGGCAAACTGAAAGTGACTGAGCGTCCTGCCCGTACCGGCCGCAACCCTTCGACTGGCGCTGCCATCGAAATCGCTGCCAAGAAAGTTATCAAGCTGGTTGTGGCCAAAGGCCTGACTGACGCTGTTAACAAGTAAGACGCAGTAAAAAAAGCCGTGCTCCGGAGTGATCCGGGCACGGCTTTTTTGTGTCTGCGATTTACAACAAACACCGCTAAACCAATGTGGGAGCGAGCCTGCTCGCGATGGCTGCGTGTCAGTTAACGATGATGTCGACTGATACACCGCCATCGCGAGCAGGCTCACTCCCACAGTTGATTTGTGTCGGTCAGTGACTCAGCTCTTGCGAGCCCAGCGCTCACGCCACACCTGCTGTTCGGACTTGGTCTGGAAGGTCCAGGCGACGAAACGGCTTTGCTTCTGCCCCTGGGACATTTCCACCACCTGGCTTTCCAGTACGCCGGCCTTTTTCAGCGCGGTCTGGATCGCCGGCAGGTTCGAAGCTTTCGAGACCAGAGTGCTGAACCACAGTACTTTGTGCTGAAAATGCGCGCTCTCGGCGATCAGCTGCGTCACAAACCGTGCTTCGCCACCTTCACACCACAGTTCCGCCGACTGACCGCCAAAGTTCAGCACCGGCAGTTTACGTTTCGGGTCGGCACGGCCCAAGGCGCGCCATTTACGCTCGCTGCCCTTGGTAGCTTCATCCATCGAGGCGTGGAACGGCGGGTTACACATGGTCAGGTCAAAACGTTCACCGGGTTCAAGCAGGCCCAGCAGAATGTGCTTGGGATTGCTTTGCAGGCGCAACTGGATGGCTTTGTTCAGCCCGTTGGACTGCACGATGGCTTTGGCGGCGGCCACCGCTGTCGGGTCGATTTCCGAGCCGAGGAAGTGCCAGCGGTAGTCGCTGTAACCGATCAACGGATAGACGCAGTTGGCGCCCATGCCGATATCGAGCACCTTGACCGGCGCACCGCGAGGGATCTCGCCATCGTTGACGCTGGCCAGCAGGTCGGCCAGGAAGTGCACGTAGTCGGCACGGCCCGGAACCGGTGGGCACAGGTAGTCGGCCGGGATGTCCCAGTGGGCCACGCCGTAGAACGACTTGAGCAACGCACGGTTGAACACCCGCACTGCGTCCGGGCTGGCGAAGTCGATGCTTTCCTTGCCGTACGGGTTGATGATCACGAACTTCGCCAGTTCCGGCGTGGTTTTGATCAGCGCCGGGAAGTCGTAGCGACCCTGATGGCGATTGCGCGGGTGCAGGCTGGCCTTCTCGCGCGGTTCCACGGCTTTGGCCGGGGTGGCGGAGTCAGGCTTCTTGCGCGCAGGGCGGGGGGTGCGGGGGGCGTTCATGGGCGTGGTCGATTCGGGTATGGCTAAAAGTGGCGGGTATTGTCACACATCCAGGCGTTGTGAACCCAATTGTGACAAACAGCGCAATCCCCCTGTGGGAGCGAGCCTGCTCGCGATGGCGGCGAAACAGGCGACATCAATGTTGAATGTTATGGCCTCATCGCGAGCAGGCTCGCTCCCACAAGGGATTTGTGGTGTAGGGGGGAAAGTGATGGGCACAAAAAAGGAGGCCGTTGCGGGCCTCCCTGTTTCATTGCGATTTACAGTTACAAACTGGCAATCCGCGCATGCTGCTCGGCCAACTTGCCCAAAGCCTGTTCTGCTTCAGCCAGTTTGGCGCGTTCCTTCTCGATGACTTCGGCCGGGGCCTTGTCGACGAAACCGGCGTTGGACAGCTTGCCGCCCACGCGCTGAACTTCGCCCTGCAGACGCAGGATTTCCTTGTCCAGACGCGCCAGCTCGGCGTCTTTGTCGATCAGGCCGGCCATTGGCACCAGCACTTCCATCTCGCCCACCAGCGCGGTAGCGGACAGCGGTGCTTCTTCGCCAGCAGCCAACACGGTGATCGATTCGAGGCGAGCGAGTTTCTTCAGCAGGGCTTCGTTCTCGGTGAGACGACGCTGATCTTCGGCACTGACGTTTTTCAGGAACAGGTTCAGCGGCTTGCCCGGACCGATGTTCATTTCGCCACGGATGTTGCGCGTGCCGAGCATCAGTTCCTTGAGCCATTCGATGTCGTTCTCGGCGGCCGGATCGATGCGCTCATCATTGGCCACTGGCCAAGGCTGCAGCATGATCGTCTTGCCTTCGATACCGGCCAGCGGCGCGACGCGCTGCCAGATTTCTTCGGTGATGAACGGCATGAACGGGTGAGCCAGGCGCAAAGCGACTTCCAGCACTCGAACCAGCGTGCGACGGGTGCCGCGCTGACGTTCGACCGGCGCGTTTTCGTCCCATAGCACAGGCTTGGAGAGTTCCAGGTACCAGTCGCAATACTGGTTCCAGATGAACTCGTACAAGGCTTGTGCGGCCAGGTCGAAACGGAACTGATCCAGTTGACGGGTCACTTCGGCTTCGGTGCGTTGCAGCTGCGAGATGATCCAGCGATCCGCCAGTGACAGCTCGTAGGCTTCGCCGTTCTGGCCGCAGTCTTCGCCCTTGTCCAGCACGTAGCGCGCGGCGTTCCAGATCTTGTTGCAGAAGTTGCGATAGCCTTCGACACGGCCCATGTCGAACTTGATGTCGCGACCGGTGGACGCCAGCGAGCAGAAGGTAAAGCGCAGGGCGTCGGTGCCGTAGCTGGCGATGCCGTCGGCGAATTCGTCGCGGGTCTGCTTCTCGATCTTCTTCGCCAGTTTCGGCTGCATCATGCCGGAGGTGCGTTTCTGCACCAGTTCTTCCAGCTCGATACCGTCGATGATGTCCAGTGGGTCCAGGACGTTGCCCTTGGACTTGGACATCTTCTGGCCCTGGCCATCACGCACCAGACCGTGAACATAAACAGTCTTGAACGGAACCTGCGGCGTGCCGTCTTCGTTCTTCACCAAGTGCATGGTGAGCATGATCATCCGGGCAACCCAGAAGAAAATGATGTCGAAACCGGTGACCAAAACGTCGGTGGAGTGGAATTTCTTCAGGAATTCGGTCTGCTCCGGCCAGCCGAGCGTGGAGAACGTCCACAGACCCGAACTGAACCAGGTGTCGAGAACGTCGTTGTCTTGTTGCAGCGCAACGTCCGGACCGAGGTTGTTCTTGGCACGCACTTCGGCTTCGTCGCGACCGACGTAGACTTTGCCCGACTCGTCGTACCAGGCCGGAATCCGGTGGCCCCACCACAGTTGACGGCTGATGCACCAATCCTGGATGTCGCGCATCCACGAGAAGTACATGTTTTCGTATTGCTTCGGCACGAACTGGATGCGGCCGTCTTCAACGGCAGCAATGGCTGGCTCGGCCAATGGCTTGGTCGACACGTACCACTGGTCGGTCAGCCACGGCTCGATGATGGTGCCGGAACGGTCGCCTTTCGGCACTTTCAGCGCGTGATCGTTGACGCTGACCAACAGGCCGGCGGCATCGAATGTAGCAACGATTTGCTTGCGCGCTTCGAAGCGGTCCAGACCGGCGTATTCGGCCGGGATCTTGCCGTCGATGCTTTCGTTCAGGGTGCCATCAAGGTTGAACACCTGGCAGGCCGGCAATACAGCGGCGTCCTTGTCGAAGATGTTCAGCAGCGGCAGGTTGTGGCGCTTGCCGACTTCGTAGTCGTTGAAATCGTGGGCCGGGGTGATTTTCACGCAACCGGTGCCGAATTCAGGGTCGCAGTAATCGTCGGCGATGATCGGGATGCGGCGGCCAACCAACGGCAGCTCGACAAATTTGCCGATCAGGGCTTGGTAGCGTTCATCGTTCGGGTTAACGGCCACGGCGGAGTCGCCGAGCATGGTTTCCGGGCGAGTGGTCGCGACGATCAGGTAATCGTTGCCTTCAGCGGTCTTGGCGCCATCGGCCAGCGGGTATTTCAGGTTCCACAGGAATCCTTTCTCGTCGTGGTTTTCCACTTCGAGGTCGGAAATCGCCGTGTGCAGCTTGGTGTCCCAATTGACCAGGCGTTTGCCGCGGTAGATCAGGCCGTCTTCGTGCAGGCGCACGAACGCTTCTTTAACGGCTTCCGAGAGGCCGTCGTCCATGGTGAAGCGCTCGCGGCTCCAGTCGACGGACGAACCGAGGCGGCGGATCTGACGGCTGATGTTGCCGCCGGACTGGTCCTTCCATTCCCAGACTTTCTCGAGGAATTTCTCACGACCGAGGTCGTGACGACTCTGGCCCTGGGCTTCGAGTTGACGCTCCACCAGCATTTGCGTGGCGATACCGGCGTGGTCGGTGCCCGGCTGCCACAAGGTGTTGCGACCCTGCATGCGGCGGAAACGGATCAGGGCGTCCATGATCGCGTTGTTGAAGCCGTGACCCATGTGCAGGCTGCCGGTGACGTTCGGCGGCGGGATCATGATGGTGTAAGACTCGCCCGCGCCTTGCGGGGCGAAGTAATTCTCTGACTCCCAGGTGTTGTACCAGGAAGTTTCAATGGCGTGCGGCTGGTAGGTCTTATCCATGCGCGGCGGGACCCTATTGGCATTTATTCAGGAAAAGCCGGCAAGTATAGCGGGGATGTACCGATGCGCGTAGAGCGAGGTGACAACGGGTGGGCGAAAATTGGCGATCGGTTGGCGTTGTGTTTTGCCGGTCAGGACGTCATCGCGGGCAAGCCCGGCTCCCACATGACTGATGTCGATCACAAGGTTGTGGTACGACAAATCATCTGTGGGAGCGAGCTTGCCCGCGATGGCGATCTATCAGGCAATCCGATTCAAATCGCTATGACGGGTTTCCTTCAGGCACAGCACCGCTATCAAACTGAGCAGCGCCGCCCCGGATACATACCCGCCGACATAACTCAAACCTCCCATGGCCACCAGTTTCTGCGCGAAGAACGGTGCCGCCGAGGCCCCGACAATACCGCCCAGATTGTAGGCCGCCGATGCGCCGGTATAACGCACGCGGGTTGGAAACAGCTCCGGCAGCAGCGCGCCCATGGGCGCAAACGTGACGCCCATCAGGAACAGTTCGATGCACAAGAACAGCGCCACACCCCACGTTGAACCTTGGGTCAGCAGCGGCTCCATCAGGAACCCGGACAGAATCGCCAGTACGCCCCCGATGATCAGCACCGGTTTACGCCCGTAACGGTCACTGGCCCATGCCGACAGGGGGGTGGCAGCGGCCATGAACAGTACGGCGAAGCACAACAGTGCGAGGAAAGTTTCGCGGGTGTAGCCGAGGGTCGATACGCCATAGCTCAGCGAAAACACCGTGGAGATGTAGAACAGCGCGTAGCACACCACCATCGAGCCGGCGCCCAGCAGCATCGGCGCCCAGTACTGGCTGAGCAGCTCGACCAGCGGGATCTTCACCCGTTCCTGGCGAGCCATCGCGTTGGCGAAGACCGGTGTTTCGTGGAGCTTGAGGCGTACGTACAGGCCCACCATCACCAGCGCGGCACTGAGCAGGAATGGGATCCTCCAGCCCCACGAGCGGAACTGTTCATCGTCCAGGGTCATTGCCAGGGTCAGGAACAGGCCGTTGGCCGCGAGAAAACCGATTGAAGGGCCGAGCTGCGGGAACATGCCGAACCAGGCGCGTTTGCCCTTGGGCGCATTCTCCGTCGCCAGCAATGCCGCGCCGCCCCATTCACCGCCCAGTCCCAGGCCTTGGCCGAAGCGCAGAACGCAGAGCAGGATCGGCGCCCAGGCGCCAATGCTGTCGTAGCCGGGCAGCACGCCGATCAGCGTTGTACAGACGCCCATCAGCAGCAGGGAGGCGACCAGTGTCGATTTGCGTCCGATGCGATCACCGAAGTGGCCAAACAGCGCCGAACCCAGTGGTCGCGCGAGGAAGGCGATACCAAAGGTGAGGAACGCCGAGAGCATCTGGGCAGTGCCGGAGGTCTGGGGAAAGAACACCGGGCCGATTACCAGCGCGGCCGCTGTGGCGTAGACGTAGAAGTCGTAAAACTCGATGGCGGTGCCAATGAAACTCGCGGTGGCCACTCGTGTGGCGGAGTTCGTCGGTTGCGCAGGCGTGGTTTCGGTATAAGTCGTGCTGGTCGTCATGCGGTTATCCCTGACAGTCATGTGCCCCAGTGGAGCGAATTATTATGGTCGAACACCCAGGGATGTGGGTTTAACGCAGGGTGCGGGTAGCACGAGGGTAGGGCGGTGCTTGGGTAAGCGGCTCGATTATAGGAAGGCGGCTATCGATTCAACAAGGGGCAACATCTTCGTCTCGACGCTGACTTTGTAGCAGGATCGGTGTATTAACGGATGGCCGGGACGGCGCTGTTATGCCAGATCAGCACCCGGGTGACCCGATTGTCTTCCGTCTCCAGAATCTCCAGCCGATATCGGCCGATCTTCAGGCACACCGCACTTTCCGGAATCGTTTCCAGCGCTTCGGTCACCAGGCCGTTGAGGGTTTTCGGGCCGTCGCTGGGCAGGTGCCAGCCGAGACTCTTGTTCAGGTCGCGTATTGACGCGGCGCCATCGATCACCAGTCGCCCGTCGGCCTGCGGATGGATATGCGGGTTGTCCAGGCTGTGCTGGCTTTCGAACTCGCCGACGATTTCTTCGAGAATGTCTTCCAGGGTCACGATACCGAGCACTTCGCCGTACTCGTCGACCACCATGCCCAGGCGTCGCTGCTGTTTGTGGAAGTTCAGCAGTTGCAATTGCAGCGGGGTGCTTTCCGGCACGAAGTACGGTTCGTGACTGGCTGCCAGCAGGGCCTCCATGGTCAGGTTCGCATCGGCCAGCAAGTGGCGGATCTGGCGGGTGTTGAGTACCGCTTCGACCTGGTTGATGTCGCTGTGGAACACCGGCAGGCGCGTGCGTTTGTTGTGGCGCAGTTGTTCGATGATGTCTGGCAGGGAGTCGTCGAGGTTGATCCCGTCGACGTCACTGCGCGGCACAAGAATGTCGTTGACCGTAATGTTGTCCAGCGCGTGGATACCCGACAGTGGGTGCGGGCGGCAGACAGTGTGTTCGTGATCGTCGTGTCGATCTATCGGTACCTCGTCTTCGCTCTTTTGCACCACTTTGGGCTTGCGGGCGAACGGTCGCATCAGTAACAAACTGATGCCATTGAGCAGCCAGGCGGCGGGGTAGAGGATTTTTAACGGCACACGAAGCAGGGTGTTGCCCAAGGCCAGAATTGCATCCGGATAGCGGACGGCAAGGGTGCGCGGCAGGTAGTCGGCGAACACCAGCAGAATGGCGCCAGCCCCGACACAAGCGAGCCATGGGCCGTTTTCGGCCCAGGTGAAAATCGCCAGCAAAGTGCTGATGACCACCACCAGTGCGCGACACAGGGTATTGCACAGGATCAAGCTGTTGAGCGGGAAGCTCAGCTTCGCCACCGGTTTATCGCTCGAGCGCGAGGCGGTGCGCTGGGCCAGCAAGTACTGTTGCGCAGCTTCGATGGCGGTAAACAGCCCCGACCATAGAATCAGCAGGGCCACTACCGCGAGCATCGGCCCTATGGGCAAGTCGTCCATTAATGCCGCCCGTCAGATGTGCAGGATGTATTCACGAACCAGTTTGCTGCCGAAATACGCGAGCATCAGCAGGCAGAAACCGGCAAGAGTCCAGCGAATGGCCTTGTGTCCGCGCCAGCCGAGGCGGTTACGACCCCAGAGCAGTACGCTGAAGACTATCCAGGCCAGGCAGGCCAACAAGGTTTTGTGCACCAGGTGCTGCGCGAACAGGTTCTCGACGAACAGCCAGCCGGAAATCAGCGACAGCGACAGCAGGGTCCATCCGGCCCAGAGGAAGCCGAACAGCAGGCTTTCCATGGTTTGTAGCGGCGGGAAGTTCTTGATCAGTCCGGACGGGTGCTTGTGTTTGAGTTGATGGTCTTGAACCAGCAGCAGCAAGGCCTGGAACACCGCGATGGTGAACATGCCGTAGGCGAGGATCGACAGCAGGATATGGGCGAGGATGCCCGGTTCTTCGTCGATGATCTGTACCGTTCCGGCGGGGGCGAGCTGCGCGAGCAGCACGGTGGCGGCACCGAGCGGGAACAGCAATATAAGCAGGTTTTCCACCGGGATCCGCGAGCAGGCCAGCAGCGTCAGGGCAATCACCGCGGCGGCAATCAGGCTGGCGGCGCTGAAAAAATCCAGGCCCAGACCGATCGGTGTCAGCAGGTGGGTGAACAGGCTGGCGCTGTGAGCCAGCACGGCAAGCACGCCGAGCGTGACCAGCAGGCGCTTGTTCGCCTTGGCGCCGGTGGCCAGACGAGTGCTCTGATAGAGGGTCGCAGCGGCATATAAGCAGGCGGCGGCGAGGGTAGTTAGCAAGCTGGGTGACAAGGGGAGCATAAATCCTGTTAGGCAAGCCCGAAAGGCGCTGAGTTTGGCATAGAACCCCCGCAGCACGAAAGGCCATGCAACCTGACGACGAGGTGTCCGCCGGACGCAGTCTTCGCTATAATCCGCGACCTGCCCACGCCGCAGGCTCGCCGAGCACATGTTTATTCCGGTCTGGGCCGCCATTATCCCGGTCTACACAGGGCCTGAAAGGATCGCGCAATGTTTGAAAACTTAACCGACCGTCTCTCGCAGACGCTGCGCCATGTCACCGGCAAGGCCAAGCTGACCGAAGACAACATCAAAGACACCCTGCGCGAAGTGCGCATGGCGTTGCTCGAAGCCGACGTCGCCCTGCCGGTGGTCAAAGACTTCGTCAATTCGGTCAAGGAACGCGCCGTCGGCACAGAGGTGTCGCGCAGCCTGACGCCGGGCCAGGCGTTCGTGAAGATCGTCCAGGCCGAACTCGAAAGCCTGATGGGCGCGGCCAACGAAGACTTGAACCTGAGCGCCGTTCCTCCCGCCGTCGTGCTGATGGCCGGTTTGCAGGGTGCGGGTAAAACCACCACCGTCGGCAAACTCGCGCGCTTCCTTAAAGAGCGCAAGAAGAAGTCGGTCATGGTCGTGTCTGCGGACGTATACCGTCCGGCGGCGATCAAGCAGCTGGAAATGCTCGCCGGTGAAGTGGGCGTTACCTTCTTCCCGTCCGACCTGAGCCAGAAGCCGGTCGACATCGCGCAAGCAGCCATTAAAGAAGCAAAACTCAAATTCATCGACGTGGTCATTGTCGATACCGCCGGTCGTCTGCACATCGACGAAGAGATGATGGGCGAGATCAAGGCGTTGCATGCCGCGATCAACCCGGTCGAAACCCTGTTCGTGGTCGACGCCATGACCGGCCAGGACGCCGCCAACACGGCCAAGGCCTTTGGCGATGCACTGCCGCTGACCGGTGTAATCCTGACCAAGGTCGACGGCGACGCCCGTGGCGGTGCCGCGCTGTCGGTCCGCGCCATCACTGGCAAGCCGATCAAGTTCATCGGTATGGGCGAGAAGAGCGAAGCGCTCGAGCCGTTCCACCCTGAGCGAATTGCTTCGCGCATCCTCGGCATGGGCGACGTGCTCAGCCTGATCGAGCAGGCCGAGCAGACCCTCGACAAGGACAAGGCCGACAAGCTGGCCAAGAAGCTGAAGAAGGGCAAGGGCTTCGACCTCGAAGACTTCCGCGATCAGCTGCAACAGATGAAGAGCATGGGCGGCCTCGGCGGCCTCATGGACAAATTGCCGAACATCGGCGGCGTGAACCTGGCGCAGATGGGCAACGCCCAAGGCGCGGCAGAGAAACAATTCAAGCAGATGGAAGCCATCATCAACTCCATGACCCCGGCCGAGCGCCGCGACCCTGAGCTGATCAGCGGTTCGCGCAAGCGCCGGATCGCCATGGGTTCCGGCACCCAGGTGCAGGATATCGGTCGCTTGATCAAGCAGCACAAGCAGATGCAGAAGATGATGAAGAAATTCTCCGCGAAAGGCGGAATGGCCAAGATGATGCGCGGCATGGGCGGTATGTTGCCCCGTGGCGGCATGCCCAAGATGTAAAGAATCCGCACCGGCAGCGATGTCGGTGCATTACCACAGAAATGTGGGAACTCCAGCAAACCCGCACTTGGCGGGAGCTGACTGGCCGTTTTCAACGACGGCTCTATAGCAAATCTTGATGGCGGCCGAAAGACCGTCGGAAAAAGACATTTGCAAAAGTCCGGATATTCCTTAGAATATGCGGCCTTTCGGGCACCTATGCCCGCTGTGCCTTTAGATTTGCAGCACCGACTACAGGAACGATGTTCACATGCTAACAATCCGTCTTGCCCTTGGCGGCTCCAAAAAGCGCCCGTTTTACCACTTGACCGTAACCGACAGCCGCAACCCGCGCGACGGTTCGCACAAGGAACAGGTTGGTTTCTTCAACCCTGTTGCTCGTGGTCAAGAAGTTCGTCTGTCCGTGAACCAAGAGCGCGTAGCCTACTGGCTGAGCGTTGGTGCACAACCTTCTGAGCGTGTTGCTCAGTTGTTGAAGGACGCTGCTAAGGCTGCGGCCTGAGCAATATGAACGCGACGCCAGCCATTGCTGATGATTTGATCGTTATCGGCAAAATCTATTCGATTCACGGTGTTCGCGGCGAAGTGAAGGTCTTTTCCTTTACTGATCCAATTGGAAACCTGCTGGACTACAAAAACTGGACGCTCAAGCGTGACGGTAATGTAAAGCAGGTAGAGCTGGTCAGCGGCCGTGTACATAACGGCAAGTTTCTGGTCACAAAGCTCAAAGGTCTCGATGATCGTGAAGAAGCTCGTCTTCTGGCCGGTTATGAGATCTGCGTGCCGCGTAACCTGTTTCCAGATCTGACCGACGGCGAGTACTACTGGTACCAGCTGGAAGGTCTCAAGGTCATCGACCAACTCGGGCAACTGCTCGGGAAAATCGATCACCTGCTAGAGACTGGCTCGAACGATGTCATGGTAGTCAAGCCTTGCGCTGGCAGCCTGGATGATCGCGAACGCCTGTTGCCCTATACAGAGCAATGCGTGTTGGCCGTTGACCTTGCCGCGGGCGAGATGAAGGTGGATTGGGACGCGGACTTCTAAACGTGGCTAATTTGCGCGTAGAAGTGATCAGTTTGTTTCCCGAGATGTTTTCCGCCATCAGCGACTACGGCATCACTAGCCGAGCGGTGAAACAGGGGCTCTTGCAGCTGACCTGTTGGAATCCGCGAGACTACACAACGGATCGACATCACACTGTGGATGATCGCCCATTTGGCGGTGGTCCGGGCATGGTGATGAAGATCAAGCCCCTGGAAGATGCACTGGTTCAGGCCAAGGCAGCAGCCGGGGAGGCGGCGAAGGTAATTTACCTGTCCCCCCAAGGCCGTCAACTGACTCAGTCGGCGGTACGCGAGTTGGCGAATCTGGATGCATTGATCCTGATTGCCGGCCGCTATGAAGGCATTGACGAGCGTTTTATTGATGCTCATGTCGATGAAGAGTGGTCGATTGGCGACTATGTACTGTCTGGCGGCGAGCTGCCGGCGATGGTCCTGATCGATGCGGTTACACGACTGCTGCCTGGAGCTTTAGGGCATGCGGACTCCGCGGAGGAAGATTCCTTTACGGATGGTTTGCTGGATTGCCCGCACTACACCCGACCTGAGGTGTATGCGGATCAGCGTGTTCCCGACGTGTTGCTAAGTGGCAATCACGCGCATATCCGGCGTTGGCGTTTACAGCAGTCCCTTGGTAGGACCTTTGAACGACGGGCCGATCTTCTGGAAAGCCGCTCGCTTTCTGGAGAAGAGAAGAAGCTGCTCGAGGAATACATCCGCGAGCGGGACGATAGTTAACAACGTATCGATGGTAGATCCGACGATTTACCTTAGGAGCACAGCATGACTAACAAAATCATTCTTGCACTCGAAGCAGAGCAGATGACCAAAGAGATCCCTACCTTTGCCCCGGGCGACACTATTGTCGTTCAGGTGAAAGTGAAGGAAGGCGACCGTTCGCGTCTGCAAGCGTTCGAAGGTGTTGTTATCGCCAAGCGTAACCGCGGCGTAAACAGTGCTTTCACCGTTCGCAAAATCTCCAACGGTGTTGGCGTAGAGCGTACTTTCCAGACCTACAGCCCGCAAATCGACAGCATGGCCGTTAAACGTCGCGGTGACGTACGTAAAGCCAAGCTGTACTACCTGCGTGACCTGTCCGGTAAAGCAGCTCGCATCAAGGAAAAACTGGCTTAAGTCCAGCTTCCGATGCAGAAAAAAGCAGCCTACGGGCTGCTTTTTTGTTGCCTGCGTTTTACCTCACCCAAACCTGTGGGAGCGTGCGGGCGGCGTTCCGACTTGCCTGCGAATCGATCTATCAATCATCACAATGACCGCGGGCTCTATAAAGCCACAGCTGGCTATGAAAGACTTGCCGTCAGTTTTCCCGTTACCTGAGCCTTTATGCCCGCCATTGACCATCCCCTGATAGACCAGTTCCTCGACGCCCTGTGGCTGGAAAAAGGCCTTTCCGATAACACCCGCAATGCCTATCGCAGCGACCTGGCCCTGTTCAACGGCTGGCTGCAGGAAAAGGGCCTGGAGTTGATCAATGCCGGCCGCGAATTGATTCTCGATCACTTGGCCTGGCGCCTGGAGCAAAACTACAAACCCCGCTCGACGGCGCGATTTCTCTCCGGCGTGCGTGGCTTCTATCGCTATTTGCTGCGGGAAAAGCTGATTGCCGTCGATCCGACCTTGCGTGTCGATATGCCGCAACTGGGTCGACCACTGCCTAAATCCCTGTCGGAAGCGGATGTGGAGGCCTTGTTAAAAGCACCTGACCTGAGCGAAGCCATCGGCCAGCGCGACCGCGCCATGCTCGAAGTGCTTTATGCCTGCGGCTTGCGGGTGACGGAGCTGATCAGTCTGACGCTGGAGCAGGTCAACCTGCGTCAGGGCGTGTTGCGGGTGATGGGCAAGGGCAGCAAGGAGCGGCTGGTGCCGATGGGCGAGGAGGCGATTGTCTGGGTCGAGCGCTACATGCGCGATGGCCGCCAGGAGCTGCTCGGCGGGCGTCCCAGCGATGTCATGTTCCCCAGTCAGCGCGGCGAGCAGATGACCCGGCAAACCTTCTGGCATCGCATCAAGCACCAGGCCAAGGTCGCCGGGATCGGCAAGTCGCTGTCGCCGCACACCTTGCGCCATGCCTTCGCCACGCATTTGCTCAACCACGGCGCCGACCTGCGGGTGGTGCAAATGCTGCTCGGTCACAGCGATCTGTCGACCACCCAGATCTACACCCACGTCGCCCGCGCACGCTTGCAGGACCTGCACGCCAAACACCACCCGCGCGGATAAATACACAGGCAATCGATTCGCCTGATCGGGATGTCTCGCGTCACCCGCATTCGGCCACGCGGGCCTTATGTGGTAGGCTTTGCCGGTTTGCACGATGGGCGATTATGACCCGGTGTTTCGGCACGGGCGTTCTGATCGTCCCATTTGTCCGCCTTCAGGAGTTCTCATGCGTCTGACCCAGATTTTCGCCGCCGCAGCCATTGCGTTGGTCAGTACCTTTGCCGTCGCCGATGACGCGGCCGACAAAGCCATTCGTAAAAGCCTGGAAAACCTCCAGCTCGAAGTACCGGTAGAAACGATCACCGCCAGCCCTCTGCCAGGTCTGTACGAAGTCAAACTCAAAGGCAGCCGCGTGCTCTACGCCAGCGCCGACGGCCAATACGTCGTTCAGGGCTACATGTTCCAGCTCAAGGACGGCAAACCGGTCAACCTGACCGAGAAGACCGAGCGTCTGGGCGTCTCTAAACTGGTCAACGAAATTCCAGTGGCTGAAACCGTGGTGTACCCGGCGATCGGCGAAACCAAGTCGCACATCACCGTGTTCACCGACACCACCTGCCCGTACTGCCACAAGCTGCACGCCGAAGTGCCTGAACTGAACAAGCGCGGCATCGAAGTGCGTTATGTCGCGTTTCCGCGTCAGGGCCTGGGCTCGCCGGGTGACGAACAGCTGCAAGCAGTCTGGTGCTCGAAAGACAAGAAAGCGGCCATGGACAAAATGGTCGATGGCAAGGAAATCAAGGCCGCCAAGTGCGATAACCCGGTTTCCAAACAATTCGCGCTCGGTCAGTCGATCGGCGTGAACGGCACACCGGCCATCGTTTTGGCTGATGGCCAAGTCATTCCGGGCTACCAGCCCGCGCCACAAGTCGCCAAACTGGCGCTGGACGCGAAATAAATTCGCATCGTCACGGTCAGCCTTTGACGATCATGGTCCGGCGGCAGCGTTTGCCGGGCCATTAATAGAGAGCCGCGAGCATGCGGCTGTTTTCACGGCCGACCTTGAGTCGGCTGTTTTATGGGGAGTTCACAGTGAAACCGGTCAAAGTAGGCATCTGTGGGTTAGGGACCGTCGGTGGCGGTACCTTCAACGTACTTCAGCGCAACGCCGAGGAAATTGCTCGTCGTGCCGGGCGTGGAATCGAAGTGGCACAAATTGCCACGCGCACGCCAAAGCCTCAGTTCCAAACGACCGGTATTGCGATTACCAACGATGTCTTCGAAGTGGCCACGAACCCTGAGATCGACATCGTTATAGAGTTGGTGGGCGGCTACACCGTTGCCCGCGAGCTGGTACTCAAGGCCATCGAGAATGGCAAGCATGTGGTCACCGCGAACAAGGCACTGATCGCCGTTCACGGTAATGAAATTTTCGCCAAGGCTCGCGAGAAGGGCGTGATCGTTGCGTTCGAAGCGGCGGTGGCCGGTGGCATTCCGGTGATCAAGGCGATCCGTGAAGGCTTGTCCGCCAACCGTATCAACTGGGTCGCAGGCATCATCAACGGCACCGGTAACTTCATCCTCACCGAAATGCGTGAGAAGGGCCGCACCTTCGAAGACGTCCTCGCCGAGGCGCAAGCCCTGGGTTACGCCGAAGCTGATCCGACCTTCGACGTGGAAGGCATCGATGCAGCTCACAAGCTGACGATCCTCGCGTCGATCGCGTTCGGTATCCCGCTGCAATTCGACAAGGCCTACACCGAAGGCATCACCAAGCTGACCACTGCTGACGTGAACTACGCCGAAGCCTTGGGCTATCGCATCAAGCACCTCGGTGTGGCCCGCAGCACTGCTGCCGGTATCGAATTGCGTGTTCACCCGACGCTGATCCCGGCCGATCGCCTGCTCGCCAACGTCAACGGTGTGATGAACGCAGTCATGGTCAACGGTGACGCCGCCGGTTCGACCCTGTTCTACGGCGCCGGTGCCGGCATGGAACCGACCGCCTCCTCGGTGATCGCCGACTTGGTGGACGTGGTTCGCGCCATGACGTCCGATCCGGAAAACCGCGTGCCGCACCTGGCCTTCCAGCCGGATTCGCTGTCGGCCCATCCGATTTTGCCGATCGAAGCCTGCGAAAGCGCCTATTACCTGCGCATTCAGGCCAAGGATCATCCGGGCGTGTTGGCCCAGGTGGCGAGCATCCTGTCGGAGCGCGGCATCAACATCGAATCGATCATGCAGAAGGAAGTCGAAGAACACGACGGCCTGGTACCGATGATCCTGCTGACTCACCGCGTGCTGGAGCAAGACATGAACGACGCGATCGCCGCCCTGGAAGCCTTGGCTGGCGTGGTCGGTCCGGTGATACGGATCCGCGTCGAGCACCTGAACTAAGCCGTTATCGTTCACCGGGCCCGTGAGGGTCCGGCTTTGCGAACACTGTCTATTGGAGTCAGTCATGCGTTATATCAGTACCCGCGGCCAGGCACCGGCCCTGAATTTCGAAGACGTTCTGCTGGCCGGTCTGGCCACTGACGGCGGCCTGTACGTGCCGGAAAACCTGCCACGTTTCACCCAGGAAGAAATCGCTTCCTGGGCCGGTCTGCCGTATCACGAACTGGCCTTCCGGGTGATGCGCCCGTTCGTGACCGGCAGCATCCCCGATGCCGATTTCAAAAAGATTCTTGAAGAAACCTACGGTGTATTCGCCCACAGCGCCGTCGCGCCGCTGCGTCAGCTGAACGGCAACGAATGGGTGCTGGAGCTGTTCCACGGCCCGACCCTGGCGTTCAAGGACTTCGCCCTGCAACTGCTCGGTCGCTTGCTCGACTATGTGCTGGAAAAGCGCGGCGAGCGCGTGGTGATTGTCGGCGCTACGTCCGGCGACACCGGTTCGGCCGCCATCGAAGGCTGCAAGCACTGCGAAAACGTCGACATCTTCATCCTGCACCCGCACAACCGCGTGTCTGAAGTGCAGCGCCGCCAGATGACCACCCTCTTCGGCGAGAACATCCACAACATCGCCATCGAAGGCAACTTCGATGACTGCCAGGAAATGGTCAAGAACAGCTTCGCCGACCAGAGCTTCCTCAAGGGCACGCGTCTGGTGGCGGTTAACTCGATCAACTGGGCGCGGATCATGGCTCAGATCGTTTACTACTTCCACGCGGCCCTGCAACTGGGCGGCCCGGCTCGTTCGGTATCGTTCTCGGTGCCGACCGGCAACTTCGGCGACATTTTCGCTGGTTACCTGGCACGCAACATGGGCCTGCCGATCAACCAGTTGATCGTCGCCACCAACCGCAACGACATCCTTCACCGCTTCATGAGCGGCAATCAGTACGTCAAGCAAACCCTGCACGCCACGCTGTCGCCGTCGATGGACATCATGGTGTCGTCGAACTTCGAACGCCTGCTGTTCGACCTGCACGGTCGCAACGGCGCGGCGATTGCCGGCCTGATGGACAACTTCAAGCAGGGTGGCGGCTTCAGTGTCGAAGAGGAACGCTGGACCGAAGCCCGCAAGCTGTTCGACTCGTTGGCCGTGGACGACGCCCAAACCTGCGAAACCATCGCCGAGGTTTATGAGCAGACGGGCGAGGTGCTGGATCCGCACACCGCTATCGGTGTGAAGGCTGCGCGTGAGTGCCGTCGTAGCCTGGATATTCCGATGGTGATCCTGGGCACGGCCCATCCGGTCAAATTCCCGGACGCCGTGGAAAAAGCGGGTGTAGGAAAAGCGCTTGAACTACCTGCACATCTTTCTGATTTGTTTGAGAGAGATGAGCGCTGCACCGTGCTGCCGAATGACCTGAAAGCCGTGCAAGCCTTTGTCAGTCAGCATGGCAACCGCGGCAAGCCTCTGTAACTGATTAAAGCTGTCACATTTTGAAGCCCGTCTCCTGACGGGCTTTCTCATTTCTGCATGCCACACTTGTCGTGATTCGAACTTGAAGAGTCGCCCATCAAGAGCCGTACTGAAGAGTCGCTCATGAAGGACGGGCGAGTTGATCACCAAGGAAGTGGCAATGCAGTTTTTCAAAGGGTACAAACCAGCCGCGTGCTGGATGTTTTTAGTCGGCGTGATGAGCTTTGCTCAATGGGGGCTGGCGGCGCAATTGGCGGCATCCGAGGCTAAGGGAGTGGTCGGTGCGGTGATCGAGCTGGATGCTCAGGAGCTGCAATGGATCGCCGAGCACCCGCAAGTCATCGTCGCGTCGACGCAATATCCGCTGTACCTGTTCAAGGATGAGCACGGTCAATGGAGCGGGTTGAACAACGATCTGCTCAATCGCATCAGCGCCATGACCGGCTTGCACTTCGTGCATGAAGAGACGTTTTCCTCCGACCAAATGCTGGGACGCCTGGAAAGTGGTCTGGCGGACATGAGCACCACGCTGGCCATCAATGATGAGCGCAAAGTGTTTCTGGATTTCAGCCATGCGTTCGGTGGCGCTGGCTGGGTGTTCGTCGGTCGGGAAGGCGCGCCGGTGGTGCAATCTCTGAAGCAGCTATCGAAACGAGTGTTGGTGCTTCCGGCCAGGCATGCACTCGAGTCTGTGATTCGCCGTGACTATCCGTCCATTGAATTACGCTCGGTCAAAACTTACGCCGAGGCGCGGGCGCTGGTTGAAAGCGGCGAGGCCTATGCCACGATCGAAAACGAAATCGGGGCGCAGCTCTTTCCATCCGGACAGCTCAAGGTGGGACATATGCTGGAGGGAAAGTGGGAGGCCGATCATCTGGCAGTGCGCAAAGGTCAGCCGCAGTTGTTGAGCATCCTCAACAAGGCGCTTGAGGCATTTCCTCCTGCGGAGTTACGTGCCATTCGCCAGAAATGGCTGAATGGAATTGCTCCGGTGCAGTCACCTGGTGTCTGGCAGCGGTTTACGCAGTGGGGCTGCTGGGGGGTGTTTGCCGCCAGTGTATTTGCCTTGCTTTCCCTGCTTTGGAATCGTCGTCTCGCGACATTGATCCAACAGCGTCTGGACGCCGAAACGGGCCTTCGTGATCAGCTGGCATTTCAGCATGCGTTGATGGAAGCCATGCCCGATCCGATGTTTGTTCGTGATCTGGAAGGGCGTTTGATCATGTGCAACAAAAGTTATGAGGAGGACTTTTCGACCCGATTCGATCAGGTTCAGGGGCGGCTGTTGACCGAACTCGATGTTTTGCCCAAAGAGACCGCCGAACTGCTGCACGCAGAGTTCATGGCCCAGCTTGGCACTCGCAAGACCCGCTTCAGTGAGCGTCAATTGCTGTTCAAGAACGGCGTCCGGGATATCTACCAGTGGACGGTGCCGTTTTACAGTGCCGACGGGCAATTGCGGGGTCTGCTGGGCGGATGGACCGATATCGGCAAGCGTACGAGGCAGGCGTGAGGCGGCTGTTTTTTCCCTGTCATCTTTGCCGTGCATGCTCTATCGACCAGGGACGCACGGTTCATCTGCCGTTGCGATCCAGAACTTTCTTCTCGGGCCAGTGGTCATTTAATACAGGAATGCCTCAGGCACTTTGTTTTCGGACTATTGAGTGGTGATCGAGATGGAAAGTATCAGTCTATTGCTCGGTGAGGCTCTGAGCCCGTATCAGGTCACGTTGACCCCGTCGGGGACCCATGGCGAATGCTTGGTGACACTGAAGAATGCGACCGGCGCCATCGTGGTCGAGCGGGAGTTCAATCAGGCCCAGTTGAGCGATAAGCGTCTGTTGACGGATGTAGTCGATGGTTTGCACCGCGATGTGCTGATCGCTGAAGGTCGCCTGGAGCCCTGCGTAATCGCGGCGTTACGCAATGCTGCTCAAGACAAGATCCTGGCCAGCCGAAATTGAATTGTCTTTTGTGGGAACCTTCCTGCGTCAAGGTCAGTCAGACCATGTAACAGCAGGATCAAGCATTGTGCTCCGGTGCTTGTAGCTTGCTGCTACTGGTCTTTATTTAGGCCACGTTTAACCCCGAGTCGTCTCCCCACTTCTCGGGGTTTCTTTTTGCCCGCGATTTGTCATTGCTCGGCCTGATGCTCGAAAAAAGCCTTGGCGTCTTTCAGGTAGTCGCTGCGTCTTTGCGGATCCAGCCAGTCGGCGTAAAGCTGATCCAGTCGCTCGTGGGGCAGGGTGCGCAACAACTGGTTGATCTCGCTGATCGCCTGTCGGCCTTGAGGCGTATCGGAACAACCGATGTGCCCGGACAGGTATTTGCCGGTGCCCCTGATTGGATAGAACTCCAGTTGCGCATCGGTGATGTTTTGCTGCTGGGCCTGGTAGCGGATTTCCGGCCAGTAACCCAATACCACCTGTAAGCGGCCCAGGCGCTGCATCTGTAACAGACTGCCAAGGGCGTCGTTGCCGTAATGGGGCGTCAGTGCGCCGGGTGGAGCCTGCTTGAGCAGCGTGTCGAGGAACTGACCATAACTGCGCTCGGCCACCACGCCGACTTTCTTCCTGGCGCCGCTCAGCAGCGCCGCCAGATCGACTTCACCGTCGATCAGAAAGGGTTCCAGAACCGCGCGATCTTCTTGGCGGACCACTACGCCATTACTCACGGCACGGAAGGCCGGAATAGAGAACGCAATCCACTGTTCGCGCTCCTTGATCCAGACCAGCGAGGGGTCGCAAGTAAACGACTCTTCGTGGAGCATTTGCATGCCACGAGCCCGGTTGACCCGCATCAGGGTGTGATCGTATTGCGGCATGCCCTTGATCAACAGCGGCAACAGTTGATCGATGACGCCCTGACCTTTTTTCGGACCTTCAAAGATCATCGTCGGCGGTAGATCACGCAGTAACCAGATCAGCGTTTCTTTAGGTTGCGCCCACACGGGTAATGACACCCCGGCCATTAGCGCGAAAACCGCCACTGCGCCCCAGTTGCGGGTGTTTCGGAATGCGATGGAAAGCAGGCGTTTCAGCTTAGATGGCCCCATCTTCGCGTAGCTTTGCGATCTGTACTGTGTCGTAACCAAGGTCGTGGAGAACCTGCGCATTGTGTTCCCCCAGTTGTGGTCCGACCCATTCGGATGTGCCAGGTGTCTCTGAGAGTTTCGGCACGATGCCCGGCATCTTGAAATCTTTGCCGTCCGGCAACTTGGCTTTCAAGAACATTTCCCGAGCCAGATACTGAGGATCACTGAACATGTCTTCGGCGCTGAAGATCCGACTGGCCGGTACGTCGGCCTGATTCAACTGCTCGATGATGGTATCGAGCGGCAACGAGTTGACCCAGCGATCAATGACCCCGTAAATCTCGTCGCGGCGGCTGTCACGTCCGTCGTTACTGGCCAGCACCGGGTCGTTGGCCAGGTCCTCGCGACCGATGATCAGCATGAACCGCTTGAAGATCGCATCGCCATTGGCGCCGATCTGCACGTGTTTGCCGTCGGCGCTGGTGTGGATCGAGGAGGGCGTGATGCCCGGCATGATATTGCCGGTGCGTTCGCGGATGAAACCGAACACGTCGAACTCGGGGACCATGCTTTCCATCATCGCAAAGATCGCTTCATACAGAGCGACATCCACCACTTGTCCCAAACCGCCGTTGACCTCGCGATGACGCAGCGCCATCAATGCGCCGATCACCCCCCAAAGCGCAGCAATCGAGTCGCCGATGGAGATTCCGGTGCGAACCGGTGGTCGGTCCTCGAAGCCAGTGATGTAGCGCAGGCCTCCCATGGATTCACCGACCGCGCCGAAGCCTGGCTGATCCTTCATCGGCCCGGTCTGGCCAAAGCCTGAAAGACGCACCATCACCAGTTTCGAGTTCAGTGCGTGCAAGACTTCCCAGCCAAGACCGAGTTTTTCCAGCACGCCGGGGCGAAAATTCTCGATCAGGATGTCCGCTTCGCTGAGCAGTTTTTTCAGAATGGCCAGGCCCTCCGGGTGTTTGAGGTTCAGGGTCAGGGACTTCTTGTTACGCGCCTGAACGAACCACCACAACGAAGTGCCTTCATACAACTTGCGCCATTTTCGCAACGGATCACCGCCGTCCGGAGATTCGATCTTGATCACTTCGGCACCAAATTCACCGCAAATACGCGAGGCAAACGGGCCGGCGATCAAGGTGCCCAATTCGATGACTTTGAGACCGGAGAGCGGTTTGGCGGTAAACGGCATACTGGATCCTGTAGGACGAAGGCTGTGCGAATACAGGGTTTTAACATAGCCGACCGTCAGTCGCCCCAGGTTGATCGCCTTCAATTCGTTGATTGCCTACCGCATCGGTTAGACTTGCCGCCTTTCCACGTATCAAGAAGCCCGTTCATGGCCCAGCCGTCCACGACCTACAAGTTTGAACTGAACCTCACCGACCTCGACCGCAGCGTCTACGAAAGCGTGAAGCAGACCATCGCCCGTCACCCTTCGGAAACCGAAGAACGCATGACCGTGCGGCTGCTGGCCTACGCCTTCTGGTACAACGAGCAGCTGTCGTTTGGCCGTGGTCTGTCAGACGTGGATGAACCCGCCTTGTGGGAAAAGAGCCTGGACGATCGTGTCCTGCACTGGATCGAAGTCGGCCAGCCCGACGCCGATCGCCTGACCTGGTGCTCGCGCCGCACCGAACGTACCAGCCTGCTGGCCTACGGCAGCCTGCGCGTCTGGGAAACCAAAGTGATCCCGGCGATCAAAAACCTGAAAAACGTGCACATCGCCGCCGTGCCGCAGGAAATCCTGGAGACTCTGGCCAAAGACATGCCCCGCGTTATCAAGTGGGACGTGATGATCAGCGAAGGGACGATTTTCGTCACCGATGACCGTGGTCAGCATGAAGTCCAGTTGCAGTGGCTGAGCGGCGAACGCGGTTGATTTTTCGCAGTTAGTCCGCGTCACCCGGTTTTATCCTACGTATTGAAGAGAAGCACCTGTCACCCCATGCGCATCGAACCTCGCCTGTTGCCCGACACCCTGCCATTCCTCGGTGATCTGCCGCCGCTGCTGACCCGCCTGTACGCGGCGCGAGGTGTGCTGACCGAGGCGGAACTGGATAAGAGCCTGGCACGCTTGATTCCGTTCCAGCAGCTCAAAGGCATCGATGCTGCCGTGGATTTGCTGGTGACAGCGCTGGAGCAGCGTCAGCGGATTTTGATCGTCGGCGACTTTGACGCCGATGGCGCGACGGCCAGTACCGTGGGCATGTTGGGTTTGCGCCTGCTGGGTGCGGCTCACGTTGACTATTTGGTGCCGAATCGATTCGAGTATGGCTACGGCCTGACCCCGGAAATCGTCGAAGTGGCGCTGACCCGCACACCGCAGTTGCTGATTACCGTGGACAACGGTATCTCCAGCGTCGAAGGCGTGGCGGCGGCGAAAAAGGCCGGGCTCAAGGTGTTGGTCACCGATCACCACCTTCCCGGCGATGAACTGCCGTTGGCCGATGCCATCGTTAACCCGAACCAGCCCGGTTGCGAGTTTCCGAGCAAGGCGCTGGCCGGCGTCGGGGTTATTTTCTACGTACTGATGGCCCTGCGTGCGCGATTGCGCAGCCTGGGTTGGTACGAGAGCAAGCCGCAGCCGAACATCGGCGAGTTGCTTGATCTGGTGGCCTTGGGCAGCGTTGCCGACGTGGTGCCGCTGGATGCCAACAACCGGATTCTGGTGCACCAGGGTCTGGAGCGGATTCGCGCCGGGCGTGCCCGACCGGGGATCAAGGCTATCCTCGAAGTGGCCAAGCGTGATCATGCGCGCATCACTTCGACCGACCTGGGCTTTATTGTCGGTCCACGCCTGAATGCGGCGGGACGGCTGGATGACATGAGCCTGGGCATCGAATGCCTGCTCACCGAAGACGCGGCGGGTGCTCGTGAAATGGCGGCCCAGCTCGACGGCATGAATCAGGACCGCAAATCCATCGAGCAGGGCATGCAGCGCGAGGCGCTGGCTCAGCTCAAAGACTTGCCGGTGGAGTCGATGCCCTTCGGTTTGTGCCTGTTCGATCCCGAATGGCACCAGGGTGTCATCGGTATCCTCGCCTCGCGTATGAAAGAGCGCTATTTCCGTCCGACAATCGCCTTTGCCGATGCGGGAGATGGCTTGCTCAAGGGCTCGGGGCGTTCGGTTCAGGGTTTTCATATCCGCGATGCCTTGAGCGTGGTGGCGGCGCAGCATCCGAACCTGATCAGCAAATACGGCGGCCATGCCATGGCAGCCGGCCTCACGCTGCCGGAAGCGAATTTTCCGCTGTTCGCCCAAGCCTTTGACGCGGAAGTGCGTAGGCAATTACGCGAAGAAGACCTGACCGGGCGATTGCTGTCGGACGGCACGTTGGCGGTCGAGGAATTCCACCTGGAACTGGCCCGCGCCCTGCGTCACGCCGGACCTTGGGGGCAACACTTCCCGGAGCCGCTGTTTCATGGGGTGTTTCAATTGGTCGAGCAGCGCGTCGTCGGTGAGCGGCACCTTAAAGTGGTGCTCAAAAGCGAATGTGGTTCGGTCAAACTCGATGGCATTGCCTTTGGTATCGACCGTGACATCTGGCCGAATCCGACCATCAAGTGGGTGGAGTTGGCCTACAAACTCGACCTCAACGAGTTTCGCGGGAATGAGACGGTTCAACTGATGATTGCCCACATCGAACCGCGTTGAGCCCATCATGGGCAAGCCTCGCTCCTACAGGATTTGCGCAAACCCTGTGGGAGCGAGCCTGCTCGCGAAAGCGATTTCGCTCACACCGAATCCCTCGGAACCCTCCCTCATCCCCCGATGTCGACTAGGCTCTAAGCACTGCTTGATAATCCTTGTGACGTCTTGTCAATTTTTTTGCCCGCGGGGGCGGGTGCTGCACCTTTTTCCTGTCACTCGTCGACTTTTCAAACAGAACCCTGGAGCCTGCCCACTGATTCGAGAGGTGCCCCATGAGTCTGCTGCTTGAACCCTACACTATTCGCCAATTGACCCTGCTCAACCGTATCGCGGTGTCGCCGATGTGCCAGTACTCCAGCGTCGAAGGCCTGGCCAATGACTGGCACCTGGTCCATCTCGGCAGTCGCGCTGTCGGCGGAGCCGGGCTGGTGTTTACCGAAGCTACGGCAGTCACCGCCGACGGCCGCATCACCGCCGAGGACCTCGGCCTGTGGAGCGATGAACAGATCGAACCCCTGCAACGCATCACTCGCTTCATCGCAGCACAAGGCGCCGTTGCCGGTATCCAGTTAGCCCACGCCGGGCGCAAAGCGAGCACCTATCGGCCGTGGCTCGGCAAGCATGGCAGCGTCAAACCCGATGACGGCGGCTGGGTCCCGGTCGGTCCTTCACCCATTGCCTTCGACCCACAACACACACAACCCAGGCAGCTCAATGAAGGCGAGATCGCCGATGTCATTCAGGCATTTGTCGATTCGGCAAAGCGGGCGCTGACCGCCGGCTTCAAAGTGGTCGAAGTACATGCCGCCCACGGTTACCTGCTGCACCAGTTTTTGTCGCCCCTGAGTAATCAGCGACGCGATCAATATGGCGGTTCGTTCGAGAATCGAATTCGGCTGGTGCTGCAAGTCACCGAAGCGGTGCGTGCAGTATGGCCGGAAGCGTTACCGGTGTTTGTGCGCGTGTCGGCCACCGATTGGGTGGAAGACGGCTGGAATCCCGATGAAACGGTGGAGCTGGCGCGACGCCTCAAGAACCTGGGTGTTGACCTCATCGATGTCTCGTCGGGCGGTACGGCGGTCAACGCCGAGGTTCCTACAGGCCCGGGTTATCAGACCCGCTTCGCCGAACGGGTGCGCAAGGAGTCAGGCATTGCCACTGGTACGGTAGGCATGATTACCGAACCGGCGCAGGCCGAACATATTCTGCGCACGTGTCAGGCCGATATTATCTTCCTCGCCCGTGAACTGTTGCGTGATCCGTACTGGCCGCTGCATGCCGATGATGATTTGGGCGGGCACAAGGCTATCTGGCCTGCGCAGTACCAGCGGGCAACCCATCGCGACCAGCCTATTCATGAATCGGATTTGCGTGACTGAAGTCTGAAGGCATGAAAAAAGCCCCTGAATCGCGAGATTCAGGGGCTTTTCGTTGAAGTGGATCTAAAATCAGGCCGCTTCGATCTTGCTGCGGTTCTGCTCGACCTTGTTCAGGTAATCCTTGAGCTTTTCCTGTTCTGCCGGGGTGGTGAACAGCCCGAGCTTGCTGCGGCGCCACAGAATGTCGTGCGCCGTGGTCGCCCACTCTTCGCTGCACAGGTAATCGACTTCGCGGGTGTAGAGACCGCCGCCGATGTGTTCGCCCAGATCGCTAATATTTTGCACGCCTTCAAGCATGCGCCAGGTGCGGCTGCCGTAGGTGGTGGACCAGCGGCGCGAGATCTCTGTCGGGACCCAGTCGAACTTGTCGAGGATCAGCGAGCTCAGCGCCTGCGGGGTGGTCATGTCTTCGCCGCCCGGCAACGTAGCGCTGGCGGTCCAGCTTGGCTTGATGTTCTTGAAGTACGGAGCCAGTTGCGCCAGCGCCGACTCGGCCAGTTTGCGGTAGGTGGTCAGCTTGCCGCCGAACACCGACAGCAGCGGCGCTTCTTCTCCACTGCCCGACAGCGCCAGGGTGTAGTCGCGGGTGACGGCCGACGGGTTGTCGGATTCGTCGTTGCACAGCGGACGAACACCGGAGTAACTGTGCAGGATATCGTCGCGGCTGATGCGTTTCTTGAAATGCGAGTTGACCACTTTCAGCAAGTAGTCGGTTTCACCTTCGGTAATCGCCACTGCTGCCGGGTCGCCGGTGTATTCGCGGTCGGTGGTGCCGATCAGGGTGAAGTGATTCAGGTACGGAATAGTGAACACGATGCGCTGATCTTCGTTTTGCAGAATGTGCGCATGTTCACCTTCGTACAGTTTCGGCACGATCAGGTGGCTGCCCTGGATCAGGCGAATGCCGTAGGGCGATTCCATTTTCAGGTCGTCACGAATGAACTTGGCGACCCACGGGCCGGCCGCATTCACCAGCGCTTTGGCGCGAATCGAAAACAGGCTGCCATCGGCGCGTTCCAGGTGCAGGTGCCACAGGCCTTTAGTGCGACGGGCGCTGACGCAACGAGTCTGGGTGTGAACATGGGCGCCTTTTTCGCGGGCGGCCATGGCGTTCAGTACCACCAGACGAGCATCGTCGACCCAGCAATCGGAGTATTCGAAGCCTTTGGTGATTTCGCTTTTCAGCGGGCTGTCCGGGCCGAACTTCAGACTTTTCGAGCCTTCCAGTTTTTCCCGCTTGCCGAGGTGGTCATAAAGGAACAGGCCGGCGCGGATCATCCATGCCGGACGCAGATGCGGACGGTGCGGCAACACGAAGCGCATCTGTTTGACGATGTGCGGCGCCTTGGCCAATAGCACTTCGCGCTCGGCCAGGGCTTCGCGCACCAGGCGGAATTCGTAATGTTCGAGGTAGCGCAGGCCACCGTGGATCAGCTTGCTGCTGGCTGATGAGGTGTGGCTGGCCAGGTCATCCTTTTCGCAAAGGAACACCGAAAGACCGCGGCCGGCGGCATCCGCTGCGATCCCCACGCCATTGATCCCACCACCGATGACGGCGATATCGTAGACCTCGGCGAGAGGGGGCGTAGGCAAGGTAGAAGTGGGCATCGGCTGGCCTCGGGCTTTTTTGATTTTCTGTATTGGAATTCGAACATTAATGTTCATTTGCGAAAATGGTAGCCTATAAAGCTGCCCACAGCCAGTTAACTTCGATTGAAAATACTGATCGAAGGGCCGTTAAAGGAAAATTTCCGAACATTTGGATGCGCTATAAGGCGCGAAAGGTGTGTTGCGTGGACGATCGTCATCGCGGGCAAGTCGAATCGTCGCACCGCCGCTCCCACAAGGGTTTGCGTATGACCTGGGGGAGCGTGGCTTGCCCGCGATGGCGCCGGTACAGGCGCCGAAGATGTGAGGGGAGGTTAAACGACCTCGAGCCGAATCTTGTGCTGACTCAACAACTGCGCCAACGCCGGCACCGGCTGCTGATCGGTCACCAGGCAATCAATCAGGCTGATCGGTCCCAGGCGAATCATGGCGTTGCGCCCGAATTTGCTGGAGTCAGCCGCCAGAATCACCTTCCGGGCATTGGCGATGATCGCCTGTGAAACCCGCACTTCCTGGTAATCGAAGTCCAGCAGGCTGCCGTCTTCATCAATGCCGCTGATGCCGACCAAGGCGAAATCAACCTTGAACTGGTTAATGAAGTCGACACTCGCCTGGCCGACCACACCGCCGTCACGCCGCACATTGCCACCCGTCAGCAGGACGTCAAAATCGTCCTTGGCGCTGAGCATTGAGGCTACGTGCAGGTTGTTGGTGATGATCTTCAGGTGACTGTGATTGAGCAGCGCTCGGGCGATGGATTCGGTCGTCGTGCCAATATTGATGAACAACGAGGCGTGGTCGGGAATCTGAGCCGCAATGGCTTCGCCGATACGCTGTTTTTCATCGCGCATCTGATCGGCACGCATGGCGTAGGCAGTGTTTTCGACGCTGGAGTCATAGGCTGCGCCGCCATGATAGCGGCGCAGTAAATTGGCTTCCGCGAGCTGATTGATATCGCGGCGGATGGTTTGCGGTGTAACGACGAACAGCTGAGCCATTTCCTCGATGCTGACATAGCCACGTTCGCGGACCAGTTCGAGGATTTGCTGCTGACGGGGAGGCAGATTCATGGGGCTTCCTTTGGGCTGCCGTGCAAAAATTTGCCCATGATGCCGCAGGAATCCGCTCCCTACCAGTTACAACCGGATACGAGTCCGGTCCTTGGCTTATTCAGCTCCCTCGTGTGGTTCCCAATCGCGGGTGCGGCTGACGGCTTTTTTCCAGCCGGCGTAGAGTTTTTCTTTCGCGGGTTCGTCCAGGGTCGGTTCGAATTCACGCTCGATCACAGCCTTGCCGCGCAATTCGTCCAGGCTGCTCCAGAAGCCGCAAGCCAGGCCCGCCAGATAGGCAGCACCCAATGCTGTGGTTTCACGCATCTTCGGACGCTCGACCTGAGTGCCGAGAATGTCGGCCTGGAACTGCATCAGGAAGTTGTTCGCCACGGCACCGCCGTCCACGCGCAGCGACTTGAGGCGTTCGCCGGAGTCCTGTTGCATGGCGTCGAGTACGTCGCGGGTCTGGTAGGCAATCGACTCCAGGGCTGCACGAATGATGTGATCCACGCGTACACCGCGAGTCAGGCCGAACAATGCGCCACGGGCATACGGGTCCCAGTACGGAGCGCCCAGACCGGTAAAGGCGGGCACCAGGTACACGCCGTTGCTGTCCTTGACCTTGTTGGCGAAGTATTCAGTGTCGTGGGCGTCGTTGATGATTTTCAGCTCGTCACGCAGCCACTGAACGGTGGAGCCGCCATTGAACACAGCGCCTTCCAGCGCGTAGGCCACTTCGCCACGCGGACCGCAAGCGATGGTGGTCAACATGCCGTGCTTGGACTTCACAGCTTTGTCACCGGTGTTCATCAGCAGGAAGCAGCCGGTGCCGTAAGTGTTTTTCGCCTGACCGGGCTCGACGCACATCTGGCCGAACAGGGCCGCTTGCTGGTCACCGGCGATACCGCCGATGGCGATGCCGCTTTTAGTGTGGCCGTAGATTTCGGACGAGGATTTCACTTGCGGCAGCATCTCGCGCGGAATATCCAGCACCTCCAGCATCTTCGCGTCCCACTCCAGCGTGTGGATGTTGAAGAGCAGGGTGCGCGAGGCGTTGGTGTAGTCGGTGACGTGCACCTTGCCACCGGTAAATTTCCAGATCAGCCAGCTGTCGACGGTACCGAACAGCAGCTCACCGTTGCGCGCACGTTCGCGGCTGCCTTCGACGTTGTCGAGGATCCATTTGAGCTTGGTGCCGGAGAAGTACGGGTCAGTGACCAGGCCCGTGGTGTCGCTGATGTATTGCTCGTGGCCATCGCGCTTGAGCTGCTGGCAGATCTCGGTGCTGCGGCGGCACTGCCAGACGATCGCGTTGTAGATCGGGCGGCCGGTTGTCTTGTCCCAGACCACGGTGGTTTCGCGCTGGTTGGTGATGCCGATGGCGGCGACCTGGTCGTGATGCAGGCCGGCTTGAGCCAGGGCCTCGACCATCACGGCGCTTTGGGTGGCGAAGATTTCCATCGGGTCGTGTTCGACCCAGCCAGGTTGCGGGTAATGCTGTACGAATTCGCGTTGGGCGGTGCAGACCACGTTCGCGTCGCGGTCGAAAATGATCGCGCGGGAGCTGGTCGTACCCTGATCGAGGGCAATGATGTAGTTCTTATTCTGAATGTCGGTCATGTCGATTGCCTTGGACGAAAAAAGGGAGTGAGGTCTGGCGCGCGATCTTATGGGCAGTAGCACGCGCCAACGGTATCAAGAAGTTCTTGGTTTGCCGTCAATGGCCGGTGTTGCATCCTTTGTAGCAGGTATGGCGCTGGGCAGATGACGGGCAATCAGCCCGCGATACGCTGCAGCACCGAGGCAGGCACCGACAATCGGTGCAAAAACCGGAATCAGGAAATACGGGATATCGCGCCCGCCAGTGAAGGAAATTTCACCCCAGCCTGCGAAGAAAGTCATTAACTTGGGGCCGAAATCACGGGCCGGGTTCATCGCAAAACCGGTTAATGGGCCCATCGAGCTGCCAATCACGGCAATCAGCAAGCCGATCAGCAGCGGCGCCATTGGCCCGTTCGGCAGTCCGTTGTTGTCGTCGGTCAGGGACATGATCACGCCCATCAGGATGGCGGTGATGATCACTTCAACCAGGAAGGCCTGGGCCGTGGACAAGGCCGGGTTGGGGAAGGTTGAGAACACCGACGCCAATTCGAGGCTGGCCTGAGTGCCACGAACCATATGGTGTGTTTGTTCGTAATCGAAGAAAAGATTGCTGTACAGCGTGTAAACCAGCAACGCCCCACAGAAGGCGCCAGCAATCTGGGCAAAAATATAAAAAGGCAATTTGCGCTTTTCGAAGTCAGCGAAAATGCTCAGGGCGATGCTCACGGCAGGGTTGAGGTGAGCTCCGGAAACCCCGGCGGTCAGGTAGATCGCCATGCTCACGCCGACGCCCCAGATAATGCTGATTTCCCACAAGCCAAAGCTGGCACCCGCGACCTTGAGCGCGGCAACACAACCGGTGCCGAAGAAGATAAGCAGTGCAGTACCCAGGAACTCGGCCATGCATTGGCTTGAGAGCGACGGTTGTTGTAAAGCAGTTGTCATTGAAAACCTCATTTTTGTTGTTGTCTGGCGCTTTGCATCATGGTCAAAGCGCGATTTTCACCGAGACAGAATCCCCATCCTGTTCTCGGCCTACTGCTGGGTGCTGCGGTGTGACATTCGTACAGTATTCACATTCGAAAAAATATAGACAAGAAACGCTGATGTCAAAGGTCGAAAGTGAACGGTCGGTCACAATTAAACTATTAGTCACGTGAATGATCGTATCGTTCACGCGTCGGCCTGAACGTGGATGAACGGTACAAGGCGCCGTCACGTCTTTGAAACAGTGCCGCAATAGAGCCTTTTGCTGATCAATGACCTAGAATCCAGCGCAGTCTTTTTGTTCTGCCGCCAAAGCCTGGAGCTGCCATGACCCCCGCATTGGATTTGTTGAAAAAAGTTCGTGCCGAACATCGCGTGCACAGTTACGAACATGATCCCAAGGCAGCATCCTATGGGCTGGAGGCTGCGGAGAAACTGGGATTGAACCCGGCGCAGGTGTTCAAGACCTTGCTGGCGGCCAGTGAGAAAGGTGAATTGCTGGTAGCGGTGGTGCCGGTCGTCGGAAGTCTTGATTTGAAGGGGCTGGCTCATGCTGCCGGCGTGAAAAAAGTCGAAATGGCCGATCCTGCCGCTGCGCAACGATCCACCGGTTACCTGTTGGGCGGGATCAGTCCGCTGGGACAGAAAAAGCGCTTGCGCACTTTTATCGATAAATCAGCTCAGCCCTTTGCCAGCATTTTTGTCAGCGCGGGGCGGCGTGGGCTGGAAGTGGAACTAGCGCCGGCCGTGTTGGCCGAACATACCGAGGCCAAGTTCGCTGATATCGGCCGCGCCTGACGCGGGCTATCGGCCTGGCGCTGTATGGTGCAAATTTACTGGCTCTGTCACTGGTGCCGCATTGTTGGCAACTGCATGCTCGGTGGCCTGACAAAGGGAGAAGGTTATGCAGCTTGAGTTTCATCAGGTCGATGCGTTTAGTGATCGGCCATTCAGTGGCAATCCGGCGATGGTCTATCGCCTTGATGCCTGGCTCGCCGATGAGCTGATGCAGAAGATCGCGGCCGAGCACAACCTCGCCGAAACGGCCTTCGTGATGCGCGAAGGGCAGGGTTGGCATATCCGCTGGTTCACCCCGACGACTGAAGTGCCGTTGTGCGGTCATGCGACCCTGGCCAGCGCTTACGTATTGTTCGAAATCCATAAAGAGCCGGTCGAACGGCTGGACTTCATCTGCAAGTCCGGCCCGCTCAGTGTGAGTCGTGAGGGTGAGCGCTTGTGGCTGGATTTTCCGGCGATCATGCCGTCGGAAGTGGGCGTGACCCTGGATGTCGAGCGCGCGCTGGGTGTGGAAGCCGTCGATGTGCTCGGTTCGAATGAATTGTTGGTAGTGCTGGAGTCTGAGCAAGCGGTGCTCGATTGCCGGCCCGATATGGTCGCGCTAGCGAAACTGCCGTGGCTGGGCGCTATCGTGACTGCGCGGGGCAACAAGCACGATTTCGTTTCCCGTTACTTCGCCCCGGCAATCGGCATCAACGAAGACCCGGTGACCGGCGCTACCCATTGCAGCTTGATTCCGTATTGGTCGAAACGTTTGGGCAAGTCGAGTCTGACGGCTTATCAATGTTCGACGCGGGGCGGGGAGTTGTTCTGCCGGCTGGAAGGGGATCGGGTGAAGATCGGCGGGAATGCGACGCTCGTTGCGAGCGGAACGCTAATGCTGGGTTGATCAAAACCACTGTGGGAGCGAGCAAGCTCGCTCCCACAGGGATTGTGTAGGTCAACTGGCAGTGCTGTAGCGCCGAACACCGGAATCTACAGCCGGAATCTGCGCCGCGATGCTGCCCGATGCCTGGAACAGCACCAGGTGTTCCGCCGCGACACGAATGCCGACCTCGGAACCCACCTGATGATCAGCATGACTCGGAAATATCGACTCAAGCTGTGCGCCCGTCGGTAACTGCAGGCGATACAGGGTGGACGCGCCCTGGAAAGACTTGCCGACGATGCGTGCTTTCAAACCGTTATCCGGTGCATAAACGATATCGTCCGGACGCAGCAACACATCCACCGCGCCGCCAACCGGCCAGGTGTAGGCACGGTTACCGCGCAATTCACCCAGCTCGGTTTGCACTGACTCCGGGCTACTCAGCTGACCGCGAATGAAGTAGCCCTGACCAATGAAACTGGCCACAAACGGTGTAAGCGGTTCGTGATACAGATTGTAGGGGGTGTCCCACTGTTCCAGCCGACCTTCCTTAAAAACCCCGACATGATCGCTCACCGCGAAGGCCTCTTCCTGGTCGTGGGTCACCAGAATCGCGCTGGTGCCACGGGCCTTGAGGATGTCGCGCACTTCATGGCTGAGCTTGCGACGCAGCTCGCCGTCGAGGTTGGAGAAGGGTTCGTCGAGCAGCAGCAATTGCGGTTCCGGCGCCAGGGCGCGGGCCAGGGCGACACGCTGTTGCTGGCCACCGGACAGCTCATGGGGGAAGCGCTTGCCGAGGTTTTTCAGGTTGACCAGTTCCAGCAACTCTTCGGTGACGCGATCCTTCTGCGGATGCTTGCGGATCCCGAAAGCGATGTTCTCGGCCACGCTCAAGTGCGGAAACAGCGCGTAGTCCTGGAACACCATGCCGATCCGGCGTTTCTCCGGCGCGAGGGTGAAGCCGGCGCGGGAGATCGTCTCGCCTGCCAGCTGGATTTCCCCTTCGTGCACCGGTTCGAAACCGGCAATGGCCCGCAGGGTGGTGGTCTTGCCGCAGCCCGAAGAGCCCAGCAAGCAACCGATATCGCCGGCATTCAAGTGCAGGTTGAGGTTCTGCACGACCCGCTGGTCTTGGTAGCCGCAGGCGAGGTTGCGCAGGTTAAGCAGTAATGGCTGGCTCATGCGTGGTGATACGCCGGCTCGACGAGAAACTCGAGCAGGGCCTTTTGTGCGTGGAGACGGTTTTCGGCTTGATCCCAGGCGACCGAGCGGGTGTCATCGAGCAAGTCGACGCTGATTTCCTCGCCGCGGTGGGCCGGCAGGCAATGCATGAACAGCACGTCCGGGGCAGCCAGGTCGAGCAGGGCACGATTAACCTGGAATGGCGCGAACAGCTTCAGGCGCTTGGCGGTTTCCTCTTCCTGGCCCATGGAGGTCCAGACGTCGGTGCTGACCAGGTGGGCGCCGCGCACGGCGTCCTCCGGATCGCGGACGATAGTCACCCGATCGCCGGCCTTGGCCACGAACTCAGGGTTGGGCTCGAAACCTTCCGGGCAAGCGATGCGCAACTGGAAGTCGAACTGGATCGCCGCTTCTATATAGCTGTTGCACATGTTGTTGCCGTCGCCGATCCAGGCCACGGTTTTGCCCTGGATCGAGCCGCGGTGTTCGAGGAACGTCTGCATGTCGGCCAGCAGCTGGCACGGGTGCAGGTCATCGGACAGGCCGTTGATCACGGGCACGCGGGAATTGGCGGCGAATTCGCTCAGGGTGCTGTGGGCAAAAGTACGAATCATCACCGCGTCGAGCATGCTCGACATGACGATCGCGCAGTCGCCGATCGGCTCGCCACGGCCCAGTTGGGTATCGCGCGGCGACAGGAAGATGGCCTGGCCGCCGAGCTGGATCATGCCGGCTTCGAACGAAATACGGGTGCGGGTCGAGGATTTCTCGAAAATCATCCCGAGCACGCGGTTTTTCAGAGGCTCGAACAGTACGCCGCGGTTACGCAGGTCCTTGAGCTCAACGCCTCGACGGATCACGCTGACCAGCTCTTCGGGCGTGCAATCCATCAGGGAGAGAAAGTGCCTTGCGCTCATCATTGACTACCTTTTTGCAACAGACCGCAGATACTCAAAGCCTTGTTTAACTGAAAAACGGGCGAGACCTGCGGCGTAAGCCGCACGGGGCGACGAATAGGGGAAGGCGCGATCTTATAATTAAATGTCGCGTCTTACCAATAGGGCTACGGTTTTTAGGGGATTTCAGAGGGGCTACGGGGTGACCGCAGTAGCGCTTTTGAAGCCTGTTTCCTGACAGCAGCCAACCATTTGTACACCGGGGCCGCGGGGCTTTGCAATCAAACGGGGCGGGGGCGGCATGGTGACAGTCGGTTTCTGACCTGTCACTCGAAGCTTTGCCCGGGCAAGGTATCTGATTTGAAACATTTGCTAAAGCAAAGTGCTGGGGTATAACTACTTCACGAGCGACGCAGGAAGCCTTCGAAATGGAATCGAAAGAACAGCAACTCATGGAGCTACTCGGCCTCACGGCCCGCTCTCTCACCCATCTCACCGCTTCAATGACCTCGATGTCCTTCGAGCTGATGCGCAGTCACGACGAAGTCACCAGAGCCGCCGGCCGGCGGATGATCGACCGCATGGCCACCATCAGCAGCGGACTCGACGAGCACTGGCGACTGATCGGCGAACTCACCGGCGTGCACGTCGCCCACGAGCAGATCGAAACTATCCAGGAGATTCAGTTGCTGGCGCCGTCGAAGCTGCCGCCGAGCTGATCCCATACGGCCATTGGCTGGCCTGATGGGGGGCGATTCACAAGACGAACGTCGCTGGCGCAGTCGCGGGGCAGGCGCCATAGTTTTGTTCCCGCGGCTGATATTGCCCGCCCAGAACAAGACAGAGACTGGCCATGACCAAGACTCTCCATCACCGTGCGTGCCACCTGTGTGAAGCCATCTGCGGCCTGACGATCGAAACCACCGAAGTCGAAGGCGACGTGCAGATCACCTCGATCAAGGGTGACCCTCAGGATACGTTCAGCCGCGGGCACATCTGCCCCAAAGCGGTTGCGCTGCAAGACATTCAGAACGATCCGGACCGTTTGCGTCAGCCGATGCTGCGGGTCGGCAGCGAATGGCAGCCCATCGAGTGGGAAGACGCCTTCAGCCTAGTAGCCGTACGGCTGGCGGCGATTCAGGAACGTCATGGGCAAAACGCGGTGGCGGTCTATCAAGGCAATCCCAGCGTGCATAACTATGGGCTGATGACCCACAGCAATTACTTTCTCGGCCTGCTGAAAACCCGCAACCGGTTTTCCGCGACCTCGGTCGACCAGTTGCCCCATCACCTGACCAGCCATTTGATGTACGGCCACGGCTTGCTGTTGCCGATTCCGGACATCGATCACACCGATTTCATGCTGATCCTCGGTGGTAATCCGCTGGCGTCCAATGGCAGCATCATGACCGTGCCGGATGTGGAAAAGCGTCTGAAAGCGATTCAGGCCCGGGGTGGCAAAGTGGTGGTGGTCGATCCGCGTCGCAGCGAAACGGCGGCGATAGCCGATCAGCATCTGTTCGTGCGCCCCGGTGGCGATGCGGCGTTGTTGTTCGGGTTACTTAATACCTTGTTCGCCGAAGGCCTGACCCGCGACAGTCATTTGCCGGTGGATGGTCTGGAAGAGGTGCGAGAGGCGATCACGAATTTCACTGCCGAGGCCATGAGCCCGTTGTGTGCGGTGCCGGCCGAGCAAATCCGCCAGCTGGCTCGGGACTTCGCAGCGGCGCCGACAGCGGTCTGCTACGGCCGCATGGGGGTCTCGACCCAGGCATTCGGCACCTTGTGTCATTGGGTTGTGCAGTTGATCAATCTGGTCACCGGTAACCTCGACCGTGTGGGCGGTGCGTTGTGCACCGAACCTGCGGTGGACCTGGTGGCGTCCACTTCCGGCGGACATTTCGATCTGTGGCAGAGCCGGGTGTCCGGGCGTCCGGAGTATGGTGGAGAACTTCCGGTGTCGGTGCTGGCCGAAGAGATGCTCACCGAAGGAGAAGGGCAGGTCCGCGCGCTCATCACCGTGGCGGGTAATCCGGTGCTGTCGACGCCCAATGGCCGTCAACTGGAACAGGCGCTGGACGGTTTGGAGTTCATGCTTAGCATCGACCTGTACATCAATGAAACTACGCGTTATGCCGACCTGATCCTGCCGTCCACGTCGGCCCTGGAAAACGATCACTACGACACCACGTTCAATATGTTTGCAGTGCGTAACGTCAGCCGGTTCAACCGCGCGATTCTGGCCAAGCCCGAAGGTGCATTGCACGACTGGGAGATTTTCGTGGGCTTGGCCAAGGCTTTTGCGGCGAAGACCGGCAAGGAATTGAAGCCGACCGTCGCCCCGGCACAGATGATCGATCAAGGATTGCGGATGGGCCTGTACGGCGACGCTTCGGAGCACAAGCTGTCGCTGGCGACTTTGTTCGATCATCCTCATGGCGTCGATCTGGGGGCGCTGAAATCCAACCTTGCCCCCCGTCTGAAAACCGCCAGTCAGCGAGTCCAGGCAGCGCCCGCCGCGATCCTCGCCGACCTCACGCGCTTCGCGGCGTTGCAAGCGCCCCCTGTCGATGAGTTGCTGATGATCGGCCGCCGTCATGTGCGCAGCAACAACTCGTGGATGCACAACTATTACCGTCTGGTGAAGGGTAAGCCGCGTCATCAGTTGTTGATGCACCCGGACGACCTGGCCAGCCGTGGACTCAACGATGGGCAGCAAGTGCGCGTCAGTTCGCGGGTCGGCGTGATCGAAGTTGAAGTGCTTGCCAGTCTGGATATGATGAAAGGCGTGGTCAGCCTGCCTCACGGTTGGGGCCACGCACGGCCGGGTGTGCAGATGACAATCGCCAGTGGCCAACCGGGTTCCAGCGCCAATGACTTGACCGACGAGTGTCAGCTCGATGAGTTGTCGGGCAATGCGGCGCTCAATGGTGTGCCAGTGAGCGTGGCGGCGGCTTGATCAAGTCTGTCGGGGAGACCGCGCATGGCGCTCGGGTTTCCGTTACAATGCGCCACCGTGCCGACCACTGAGTCGGAAAGTTCAGCCGAGGTGCTCCATGGATATCATTGAAACGATTAAAGAGCAGATTGCTAACAACACCATTCTGCTTTACATGAAAGGTTCGCCGAATGCCCCGCAGTGTGGCTTCTCAGCGAAAGCCGCGCAGGCTGTGATGGCGTGCGGTGAAAAGTTCGCGTACGTGGACATCCTGCAGAACCCGGAAATCCGCGCCAACCTGCCAAAGTACGCCAACTGGCCAACCTTCCCGCAACTGTGGGTCGGTGGCGAGCTGGTAGGCGGTAGCGACATCATGACTGAGATGGCTGCAGACGGTTCGCTGCAAACCACCATCAAAGCTGCTGTCGAAGCTGCTGCTGCCAAGACCGAAGCCTGAAACCAGGGCGATAAAAAAGCCCCGCCTCTTTAAAAGAGCGCGGGGCTTTTTATTGTCTCGAGTTTAGCGGGCGCTAACTTACTCTTCGCCCATCTGCGATTGCAGATAGTTCTCAAGACCGACTTTATCGATCAGGCCCAGTTGGGTTTCCAGCCAGTCGATATGTTCTTCTTCGGACTCAAGAATATCTTCAAGCAGTTCACGGCTACCGAAGTCGCCAACGGTTTCGCAATGCGCGATGGCTACTTTGAGATCCGCGTGACCGGTGCGTTCGATACGCAGATCGCACTCAAGCATTTCCTGGGTGTGCTCGCCGATCTGCAGCTTGCCCAGATCCTGGACGTTCGGCAGCCCTTCAAGGAACAGGATGCGCTTGATCAGCTTGTCCGCGTGTTTCATCTCGTCGATGGATTCGTGGTATTCGTGCTTGCCGAGCTTGTTCAGACCCCAATCTTCATACATGCGCGCATGCAGAAAGTATTGATTGATCGCGACCAGCTCATTGGCAAGGATCTTGTTGAGATGCTGGATGACTGTAATGTCGCCTTTCATGATGGGGTCCTGCCCTGTATTAGCTGTCTATAAGACAGAGTTTGAGCCGCGTAATTAAGAGTGTCAAACCTAAGTTATTGAAACTTAAGTGAAAATTAATCGGAATAAGAATGTTTTTGTTCCGCGTCTAGACCCTAAGCGATTGATTTGCAGACATAAAAAAACCGGACATAGAGTCCGGTTCTTTGAAATAGGGTATTTAGGCGGCAGTAAATTCTACAGGATAAGGAATAGAAGCCTGGGCCGATTGCAGTTTGGTCAGGGTTTCGCGGACCACTTCCTTGGCAAGGCAGGCACATTTGCCGCATTGGCTGGCTACGCCGGTGGCCTGACGGACTTCTTTATAGCTGCAGCAACCTTCATAGATTGCATCGCGGATTTGACCGTCGGTGACGCCAGTGCAGAGGCAGACATACATAAGTAAAAACCGTCGCTGGTTGTGACTCAATTGCGATGGATCTTAATGTTAACGAGAATGATTGTCAAAGTGGTTTCTGAAAGCTTTGCGTTATATGCGTGCGTGACTGACGAACGGTTTCCAAGGGCCATCCGCCAGTCTCCGCGAAACGGCAATTTCACCGCGGGTTGAAAATCCGTTGAGGACAGCTCAAAAACGCCGTGTATGATGGTCGGTCCTTGCGAAGGGGGTCGTGTCACAGGGCTGTCGCCTGAGGGTGGCAGGCTGACGCGAACCCAGTTCTTCACGTTAATAGACCAGGAGATATTCAATGAGCGTACTCGTAGGCAAACAAGCCCCGGACTTCACCGTACCGGCCGTACTCGGCAATGGCGAAATCGTAGACAGCTTCACCCTGTCGTCGGCCATCAAAGGTAAATATGGCCTGGTGTTCTTCTACCCACTGGACTTCACCTTCGTTTGCCCGTCCGAGCTGATCGCTCTGGACAACCGCATGTCTGACTTCAAGGCACGTAACGTTGAAGTGATCGCCGTTTCGATCGACTCGCACTTCACCCACAACGCCTGGCGTAACACCCCGGTCAACAATGGTGGTATCGGCGAAGTCCGCTACACCATGGCTGCCGACATGAAGCACGAAATCGCCAAGGCCTACGACGTTGAGTCCGAAGGCGGCGTGGCTTTCCGTGGCGCGTTCCTGATCGACGACAAAGGCGTTGTCCGTTCGCAGATCATCAACGACCTGCCGCTGGGCCGTAACATTGAAGAGCTGGTCCGTCTGGTCGACGCTCTGCAATTCCACGAAGAGCACGGCGAAGTTTGCCCTGCCAACTGGAAAAAAGGCGACAAAGGCATGACCGCTTCGACCGAAGGCGTCGCGGCTTACCTGACCGAGCACGCTGCGGCCCTGTAAGCCCAAGCGTCAGGCATAAAAAAACCGGCTGCCAAGGCCGGTTTTTTTATGGGCGGGATAAACCAGCGACAAGGCTCAGTCGTTGAAGTCTTCCCAGCCACCCATTTGTTTCCAGCGATTGACGATGCCGCAGAACAGTTCAGCCGTCTTCTCGGTGTCGTAGCGAGCCGAGTGGGCCTCGCGACCATCGAAGTCGATATCGGCTGCCTGACAGGCCTTGGCGAGTACGGTTTGACCGTAAGCCAGCCCAGCGAGTGTTGCGGTGTCGAAACTGGAGAACGGATGAAACGGGTTACGCTTCATGTCCAGACGCGCGACAGCGGCGTTGAGGAAGCCCAAATCGAAGCTGCTGTTGTGCCCGACCAGGATTGCCCGCTTGCAGCCGTTCGCTTTCAACGCCTTGCGGATGCCACGGAAGATATCGGTCAGCGCGGTTTCTTCGCTGACGGCCATTCGCAGTGGGTGATCAAGTTTGATCCCGGTGAACTCCAGGGCTGCCGCTTCGATGTTTGCGCCTACAAAGGGTTCTACGCGAAAAAAGTAGGTGTGATCGGGGTACACAAACCCCTTCTCATCCATGCTGATGGTAGTCGCGGCAATTTCCAGCAAGGCGTCAGTGGCAGAGTTGAAGCCACCGGTTTCAACGTCGACAACAACGGGCAGGTATCCACGGAAGCGAGCTGCCATCGGGTGGCGCGAACCACCTCCGCCGCCTTGACCGTCCTGTTCGTCGTCGAAATGGTCTTCACTCACGCGTGTTCCTCCAGCAGGCGCCAGCGCAGTTTTTCACCGGCGCGCAGCGGGATTACGGTCAGCTCGCCAAATGGCAGGCTGGTTGGGGCGGTCCACTCATCGCGGACCAGGGTGATGCTATCGGTGTTCGCCGGCAGGCCATAGAAGCGCGGCCCGTTAAGACTGGCGAAGGCTTCGAGCTTGTCCAGCGCGTTGCGCTGTTCGAACGCTTCGGCATACATCTCGATCGCCGCATAAGCGGTGTAGCAACCTGCGCAACCGCAAGCGGCTTCTTTGGCGTGCTGGGCGTGGGGGGCCGAGTCGGTGCCGAGGAAGAACTTTTCGCTGCCGCTGGTGGCGGCGTCGAGCAGGGCTTCCTGATGGGTATTGCGCTTGAGAATCGGCAGGCAATAGAAGTGCGGCCGAATCCCGCCCACCAGCATGTGGTTGCGGTTGTACAGCAGGTGATGGGCCGTAATGGTCGCGCCAACGTTGGCCGAAGCCTCATTGACGAACTGCACGGCGTCAGCCGTGGTGATGTGTTCAAACACCACTTTGAGGGTCGGGAAACGCTCGACCACACGACGCAAGTGCTCATCGATGAAGAATTTTTCGCGATCGAACACGTCGACGTCTCCACGGGTAACTTCACCGTGAACCAGCAAGGGCATCCCGATTTCGGCCATGGCCTCAAGTGCAGGGAAGATCTTGTCGACGCTGGTGACGCCAGAGTCCGAGTTGGTGGTCGCGCCGGCCGGGTACAGCTTGGCGGCGTGAACGAAGCCGCTGGCCTTGGCCTCGCGAATTTCTTCAGGCTGGGTGCGATCGGTCAGGTACAGGACCATCAGTGGTTCGAATTGGCTGCCAGCCGGGCGTGCAGCGAGAATCCGCTGGCGATAGCCGTCGGCTTCAGTCGCGTTACGCACCGGAGGTACCAGGTTAGGCATGATGATGGCGCGACCAAAGGTGCGCGCGACATCCGCAACGGTATTGGGCAACACAGCACCATCGCGAAGATGAATATGCCAGTCGTCGGGACGCAGCAGGGTCAGGCGGTCGGACATGAGGGGATTCCAGGCGGGTCAAACTGAGGGGAATGCTACCGGAAAAGACTCTCTCAGGCACTCGCTATCAAGTTTTGCGGGAAGCTTCCGATATCCAACAGGTATGCCGTGAACATGTGTGTGTCGGTCTTTTTGTTGTAGAAGCCAGTGGAGCCTCCCGTGCGCCAGCGTTATTTAGCCTTGCTCAGTGTGTTTGCCAGCCTTCCCGCGATGGCGCTCACTTTCCAGACCCGTCTGGAGAGCATCGAGTGGACGGTCGAAGGGGACAAGTTCGAATGCCGCCTGACTCAACCGGTCACCGATTTTGGTTCGGGTGAATTCGTGCGCCGCGCCGGCGAACAAGCGACGTTTCGTCTGAAGACCTACAACACGATGATCGGCGGCGGTTCGGCGACCTTGCTGGCGGCCGCTGCGCCTTGGCAGCCAGGGCGTGGCGACATCAACCTTGGTTCCGTGCGAATCAGCAGCGGCAATGTGCTGTTCAACAGTTCGCAGGTTCAGGCCGGACGCTTGATCAGCGGCTTGTTGGATGGTCGCAGTCCGGTCGTTCGACATTACTCCGGCGATGGTCGGGTGTCGGAAGTTCGCCTGTTGCCGGTCAAGTTCAGCAAGGCCTTCAACGAATACCAGGGCTGTGTGGCGAAGCTGCTGCCGAAGAACTTCGAACAGGTCAAACAATCCGCGATTGGCTTTCCCGGCGAAGGCATCGATCTGGACGCGCACGCCAAGGCTCAGTTGCAAGTGATGCTGGAATTCATGAAGGCTGATCCGACGGTCAATCACATCGAGCTCGATGGCCACTCCGACAACAGCGGCAACCGATTGACCAATCGTGACCTGTCGCGGCGTCGAGCGTTGGCCGTCATGGAGTTTTTCAAGGCCAATGGTATTCAGGAGTCGCAGATCACCGTGCGCTTCCACGGCGAGCGTTATCCGTTGGCGCCCAACACCAATTCAGCCAATCGGGCTAAGAACCGCCGGGTCAATGTGCACCTCGCGCGGGTCGCGCCCACCGAGAAACCGGCCCCTCAGACCACTGCATCGGCAAGCGCTGCGTCGACCTCCTGATTCCGCCGAAATCGTCGCGCGCTCGACAGAATCTGTCGCTTCGTCGTCATAAGCTGTCGCGCCTCTGTAAATTATTCTGCATGACCGGTAGACTTGACGGCTTTCCGTAGAACCCCGTGGAGTGATGGCATGGCGGACGTAAACAAGGTCGTTCTGGCGTATTCCGGCGGCCTGGACACTTCGGTGATCCTCAAGTGGCTGCAGGATACTTATAACTGTGAAGTCGTGACCTTCACCGCTGACCTGGGTCAGGGCGAAGAGGTCGAACCTGCACGCGCCAAGGCACAGGCCATGGGCGTCAAAGAGATCTACATCGACGACTTGCGCGAAGAGTTCGTGCGCGATTTCGTTTTTCCGATGTTCCGCGCCAACACCGTTTACGAAGGCGAGTACCTGCTGGGTACTTCCATCGCTCGTCCGTTGATCGCCAAACGTCTGATCGAAATCGCCAACGAAACCGGCGCTGACGCTATTTCCCACGGCGCCACAGGCAAGGGTAACGACCAGGTTCGTTTCGAACTGGGCGCCTACGCGTTGAAGCCTGGTGTGAAAGTGATCGCTCCATGGCGCGAATGGGACCTGCTCTCGCGTGAAAAGCTGATGGATTACGCTGAAAAGCACAACATCCCGATCGAGCGTCACGGCAAGAAAAAATCCCCGTACTCGATGGATGCCAACCTGCTGCACATCTCCTATGAAGGCGGCGTGCTGGAAGACACCTGGACCGAGCACGAAGAAGACATGTGGAAATGGACCGTCTCCCCGGAGAAGGCTCCTGACAAAGCGCAATACCTGGAACTGACCTACCGCAACGGCGACATCGTTGCACTGGACGGCGTCGAAATGACCCCGGCCACCGTGCTGGCGACCCTGAACCGTATCGGTGGCGAACACGGTATCGGCCGTCTGGACATCGTGGAAAACCGCTACGTCGGCATGAAGTCCCGTGGCTGCTACGAAACCCCTGGCGGCACCATCATGCTGCGCGCCCACCGTGCGATCGAATCGATCACCCTGGACCGCGAAGTGGCTCACCTCAAAGACGAGTTGATGCCTAAATACGCCAGCCTGATCTACACCGGTTACTGGTGGAGCCCTGAGCGTCTGATGTTGCAACAGATGATCGACGCGTCCCAGGCCCACGTGAACGGCGTTGTGCGCCTGAAACTGTACAAGGGCAACGTGATCGTCACCGGTCGCAAGTCTGACGAGTCGTTGTTCGACGCCAACATCGCAACCTTCGAGGAAGATGGCGGCGCCTACAACCAGGCCGACGCAGCGGGCTTCATCAAGCTCAACGCGTTGCGCATGCGCATTGCGGCGAACAAAGGCCGGAAGCTTTTCTGAGACCTTTGAGACCGTAATAGGATGGGTGGCCTTGTCGCCGACAAAGCCACCCATCTGAAATGGGGTTCACTGCCTGACCTTGCGGTTCAGTGTCCTGTTAATGTCTGTTAATTCCTTCCTGACCGGTTCTCTCTGGTTGATCTTCGAGTGCTACCGACTGCTGCGTATCAGTTGGCAAGTATTGATCTATGATCGTTACACTATGTGAACTCAAATTGTAAGCAATGCAGAAGCCGCTGTGTTTCTTTGCGCGCTTTGAATGTCTAAGTGCACTTTCTCTCAGTAATATCTCCGATTCGACACACGTGACAAATACAATGACGTGCGCAGGTTTCTCACGTTCTTTCTGAATTTTCTCCATCAAGTAGGCGAACTCGACTTTTTCGCTCATCCAGCGTCCATCAATGATGTATAGATCTTTTAATCGCACGGGCAAGCGGACGTAGGCGGATCGCCTCACTCGTTGACGTACGCCGAGGATAACTTTCGGACGACAGCTTGGGTGCGCTGTTTTTCGAGCGTTTGCTGTTATCCATGACTTTTATGAAATGCTTTCCCTTTTCAAAATCGGAAGGTGCATAAAGCGATCGATAGTTAAAGTTGAGCGTGATGAAAAATAGAAAAATCAAATAAAAAGGAAAACTGATCAGGAACCAGATGTAGACCTCTCTTTCCTTATCATCAAGGAAGGGCAGGGCGACGGTAGCCGAGGCTTCAGACAGTGTTGCGAATATAGCGATTACTGTCATGGGGTTGGTGATTTTCTTTTTGAGTTTGGTCATATTTTATACTCATGTAAGTTGGTCTTTTCTCAATGGGTTGATGGGTGTGATTTGAGTGTTTAGTTGTTATGGTAGCTGCATTGATCGCAAATCGGATATATCTGTTTTTCTTTTGTTTAAAGGACGGAGTGGTTTTTTCGGTGTGATGACTCGTGAGTCTTCGTTGATTTGTCATGATCCTTTCATGATTGTTCATTGGAGGTTTTTCGCTGTAAGAATAAGTGGATACTTGATGTGTGATATTTCTGGTATGAATATTGATCAGGAAAATATCGGTTACTTTTAAGCCTCGCCTTATAGTCGACAGCAGTCGGATCACCAGCGCCGAGTCTTGTTATTCCGCTTTTCTGGTTGTAAATCGATACAAAACTGTTGAAAAATCAAATGCCGGTGATTGGAAAAATCATCCCGATGCATTGTGATGGACGAGTTTTTGTAAGACTAATCCGCGTTATTTGTAGGGAATGTCTCTCGGTGCGGGTGGCCGGGGGGGGCGGCATGCCATAGGTGAAACGACTAGGCTATTGTGCGGGCTCTAAAAATTCGAACAGCGAAATTGGACTTGCCCATGAATAAAGTGCTGATCGTGGATGATCACCCCGTCATTCGTCTTGCGGTACGTATGCTGATGGAGCGTCATGGCTACGAAGTCATTGCAGAGACAGATAATGGCGTGGATGCATTGCAACTTGCCCGTGAACATATGCCGGATATTATTATTCTGGATATTGGAATACCGAAACTGGATGGGCTGGAAGTCATTGCGCGTCTGACATCGACAGCGCTGCCAATGAAAGTACTGATATTGACGTCCCAGGCACCTGGGCATTTTTCCATGCGTTGCATGCAATCGGGTGCCGCCGGATATGTTTGTAAACAACAGGACCTCACTGAATTGCTCAGTGCAATAAAGGCTGTGTTGTCAGGCTACAGTTACTTCCCGAATCAAGCTTTGCATACCGTACGTTCCAGCTTGGGGAACGCGAGTGAATCCGATATGGTGGATCGTCTGTCGGGGCGGGAAATGATGGTTTTGCAACAACTGGCCCGAGGCAAGACCAATAAAGAAATTGCGGACGGAATGTTCCTCAGCAATAAGACAGTCAGCACCTACAAGACTCGCCTGTTGTTGAAACTCAATGCTCGTTCCTTGGTCGATCTGATCGAGTTGGCTCAGCGCAACGGGTTGGTGTGACTGACTCAGCCTTCAGCAGGCGCGATGAATGAGCGTTCATCAAGGGTTGAGCACTTAGTAAAAAGCCTCCGTTTCGGGAGGCTTTTAGGTGTCATAAGTCAAAATCGTAATCGGCCAATTGCTTTTGCAGTCGGCGCTCCTCCAGCAGATTGTCGATGGTGCGGCGTTTACTCAGGTTGGTCTTCGCCACTTCAGCCACCGGTTCAGCGTCATCGGCCTCAACGGGGGTGAAGTCGTCTTCTACGTCCAATTGCTCTTTGCCAGTACTCATTTTGTTACTCCAGGCTAAGACTGCCTTTGGCGCTCCTTATATCGACATTCTCCCGGCGGGTAAAAAAGATTTTTTCAATCGATAAATCAAAAATCCTAATAGTGCCTCAATCGTCCGAGGTCTTTTGCTTGTACTCGCATAAATCCTCAATCCGGCAACTGCCGCAGCGAGGCTTGCGAGCCAGGCAAACGTAGCGTCCATGGAGGATCAGCCAATGATGGGAATCAAGCAGATACTCCTTGGGTACGAACTTCATCAGTTTTTTTTCCACCTCGACCACATTCTTGCCCGGGGCAATGCCGGTACGGTTGCTGACCCGGAAAATGTGCGTGTCCACGGCCATGGTCAGCTGACGGAATGCGGTATTGAGCACCACGTTGGCGGTCTTGCGGCCGACGCCAGGTAACGCTTCCAGTTCCTCGCGGGTCTGAGGTACTTCGCCTCCATGGCGCTCTACCAGCAAGCGGCAAGTCTCGATCACGTTTTTCGCTTTGCTGTTGAACAGTCCGATGGTCTTGATGTACGCCGACAGTCCCTCGACGCCCAGCGCATGAATCGCCGCTGGGGTATTGGCCACCGGGTAAAGTTTGGCAGTGGCCTTGTTGACGCCGACATCGGTCGACTGTGCCGAGAGAATGACGGCGATCAGCAACTCGAACGGCGAGGAATAGGCCAGTTCGGTCTTCGGTTCCGGGTTGTCTTCGTGAAACCTGCGGAAAATTTCCAGGCGTTTTGCAGCATTCATGGGCAGTGCGTTTCCTCAGAAGCGGTCAGTGTGAGGGCGTTGGGCGGCGCCAGGCCTGCCAGGCGGCGATCAGCAGTCCCAGCAGAATGAATCCGCCAGGGGCCAGGGTGGCCAGTCGCAAGCCGCCATCGGCGGTCAGCACCCAGCCTTGCCAATCTGCTTGCGTCGCGCCAGCCAGCCATGGCAGGTGGCTGCCGAGAGTGCCGCTGCCGATCAACTCGCGCAGCAGACCCATGCCCACCATCAACGCGCCGAACAAGCCACACAGACGCAGACGATCACGCCATGTGTCCTGGAAAAAACCAGTGTGTTCCAGCACGACGCATTGCAAGGCGATCAATCCCGCATAGAACCCCAAATGTTGGTGCCATGGCAGCGACCAGGCTTGTATGGCAAGTTCTGCACAGCTGTTCAGCGTGGCCGCCAGCAGCACGCCGGCGAGCAAGTGTGTCGCCGGGACCAGTCGGGATCGCAACGCGCCCATGCTCACGCCAAAGGCACTGATCACCACGATGAACATCAGCCACAGCCCGAGCGCGATGGCCAACGAGTTCGTGGCACCGATCAACGGTGCAAGCATCAGTGAGTTCTGCAGGGACGATGACTTATTCATGGGCGCTGCTCCCGACAAGCTGTTGCTCATGTTCATCGAAGTAACGCAATGAATCATGGAGGGCGTTGATCACCGCTCTTGAGGTGATGGTCGCTCCTGCCATCTGATCGAATTGCCCCTGATCCTTTTTCAAGGCCCAGCCACTGTCGGCGGGTTCGGTTGCGGACTTGCCGGAAAAGACCTGAAGCCAGGTATTGGGCCAGTCAGCGAGTTTACCGCCGAGCCCCGGGGTTTCCGATTGTCTGAGGGTTTTGACACCCAGCAACTTGCCGTTCGCATCAATGGCGATCAGCAACTCGATGGAGCCTGCATAGCCCACGGCCTGGCTGCGCAACAACACGGCGGAGGGTTGCCCTGCTCTGGTTGCCCGATAGCCACCGAGCAGCGTGCTGTTGGGCAAAGCGACGTTGTCGAGGTTGAGCGGCTGTTCCAGCGGCTGATTGTCGTAACTGTCAGGGGGGAGCAGGTCCAGCAGGTTGCGACTGTCGATCAGGCGTTGTTCGGCCGCAATACGCGGCGCGCTGGCGTGCTGCGCGAGGTAAGTTGCGCCAATCCCCACGCTCGCCAGTAACACCACAATCACAACGCTCGACGTTCGGTTCATGGCGCAACCCGTTCCTGCCTGGACACGACGAGCCGTTCCAGCGCTGGCACACAGAGGTTCATCAGCAGCACGGCAAATGCCACACCGTCCGGATAACCGCCCCAGGTGCGAATCAAATAGGTCAGCAGCCCAACCCCCGCGCCGAACAGCAGTCGGGCACCAGGGCTCTTCGCCCCGGACACCGGCTCCGTGACGATGAAGAAAGCACCCAGCATGCTGGCACCGGTGAACAGATGAAACAGCGGCGAGCCATGGGAGTCGGAGCCCGAACCGTTCCAGCACAGCAGGCTGATGACGAACAGGCTGGCGAGCATGCCGACCGGTGCGTGCCAGCTGAACACCCCTCGTTGCAGCAGAAACGCGCCGCCCGCCAGGAAGGCCAGGTTTACCCATTCCACGCCTCGGCCGCCGTAATGGCCGAACGCCGGGTTGCCGGCGAAGAGTTCGTCCATGGTCAGGCTTTTGTTGATCCGCAGACTGTCCAGCGCCGTGGCCTGGACCCAGGCATCCGGGGTCTGGTCGAGACTGAATCCGAACACCTGCTGCAAACCACCGAGCAGGTCCATGCCGTGTGACGACGGCCAGTGAGTCATCTGTTGGGGAAAGGTCACCATCACCAGGGCGAAACCGAGCATTGCCGGGTTGAAGGGGTTCTTGCCGACGCCGCCATACAGGTGCTTGCCGAACACCATCGCGAACGCCGCAGCACAGACGGTCAGCCACCATGGGCAGTAAGGCGGCAAGGCCATTGCCAGCAGCGTCGCGCTGACCAGCGCACTGCCATCGCTCAAGGTCGGCTTGAGCGCTCGCTTGCGCAGCTGCAACACGGCCGCTTCAACGGCCAGTGCGGTCACGCTCGCCAGAATCAGATTGATCAATACACCCCAGCCGTACAGCCAGAAAAACGCCAGTATTCCCGGCACGGTGGCCAGCAATACCAGCTTCATGGCTTGCTGAAGGCGTTCGTCGACTGATTCAAGGGGTGACATAGGCATTCACCTGATGCTCGGCTTCAGTCACCGCAAGTTCTAAGGCTTCGATTTGCTCAGCCGGGGCTTCGCGGGCTTGGGCTTTCTTGAGTTCGGCACGGCGCATGGCCAATTGGATCTTTGTCTTATTCAGCTGTGCATTTTTTGCCGGAGCGACGGGCGCCGGGGCTGGCGGTGCGCTGTTTTCCAACTGTGCCAAGGCTTGTTCGGCCACTTCGAACTGCTGTTGCAGCACGATCAGTTGCGACTGCTGTTCGAAAGTCGGTGGATGCCCGAAAGCCTTGAGCGATTTGTTCAATTGCGCGCGGCTCATCGCCAGATCGATCTTGGCTTTTTTCAATGCTGCGTCGGCGTTGGTTGCCTTCTGCACGCGGACCCGCTCAAGGGCGGCCTGAACCGGGTCGAGCGTCGCCACTTCACTGTGCTGCACAGTGCGTTGAGCGCGGGCCTGGCGCTCAGCGAGTTTGTGTTCTTCTTCACGCTGCAGGCGGGCGTTGCGTTGTTCGAAGCGGCGCCGTGCATGGTTACGCTTGACCGCCCGGGCTCGCTGTTCTTCAAGGCTTGCTGCCAGGCCACCGACAATCGGCACCACCGTGGCCAGCGGTAACGGGCGCATCTCGATGCAATCCACCGGGCAGGGCGCCACGCACAGGTCGCAACCGGTGCATTCATCGAAGATCACCGTGTGCATCAATTTCGCTGCACCGACGATGGCGTCAACCGGGCAAGCCTGGATGCACTTGGTGCAACCGATGCACTCGGCTTCACGAATATAGGCAATCTGCGCCGGGGCCGAACCGCGACTGGCGTCCAGTTCCAGCACCGGCACTTTCAGCAGTTCGGCCAGCGCCGAGATGGTTTCGCTGCCGCCCGGTGGGCACTTGTTGATCGGCTCACCGTCGGCAATGCCTTCAGCGTACGGCTTGCATCCGGGGTGGCCGCATTTGCCGCATTGAGTCTGCGGCAGGAGGGCGTCGATGCGTTGAATCAGACTCATGTTGTGATCAGTCCGCTGAATCCGAGAAAGGCCACCGCGATCAGGCCGGCGCCAATCAGGTCGATCGGCAGGCCACGAAAGGGCAGTGGTACATCATTATCGAGTGTGCGTTGGCGCAAGTCGCTGAACAGACTCAGCACCAGCCAGAAGCCCAGCCCGGAACCGAGGCCCAGGGCTGTGGCATGAAAGAATCCTTTGTCGTCCTGAGTGTTGAGCAACACCAGCCCAAGTACGCCGGCATTGCCCAGCAGCAGCGGCCAGAGTCCCTCGAACGAAAGCTTCGCAAATATCCGTGAAAGCAGCTTCAGCAACGGGCCGATCAGCAGAACGCTCAGTGGCAGGAACACGAACAGGCGCAGCGCCGTCAGTTCCAGCGGCATCAGCAGCCAATGGTAGGCCGAGTACCCGAGTATGCCGACGATCAGCATCAGGCAAGTCGTTGCAATGCCCAGCGCATGAACCTGACCGCGCTCGCTGCCCAGCAATGGATCGACGCCCAGCGGCCAGTGCAACACGAGGTTGTTGATCAGGGCTGTGCTGATAAGCGTAAGAAGCAGTTCGGTCATGGTCGTGCCGGCAAGAGGAGGCCTGTCTAACAAGGTTAGGCATTATCCGGCAAGGACGGAGGGTGGGCCAGACATGAAAATCCCACAGTCGCGCGAGGCACGATTGTGGGATTGTTTTAACGCGAAAACCTACTTGATGCGCTGACCAGGCTTGGCGCCGCTGTCGGGGCTGAGCAGGTAGATTTCTTCACCGCCAGGGCCGGCGGCCATCACCATGCCTTCGGAGATGCCGAATTTCATTTTTCGTGGTTTGAGGTTGGCGATCATCATGGTCAGGCGACCATCGAGCTTGGACGGATCCGGATAAGCGCTCTTGATGCCGGAGAACACGTTGCGTTGCTCGTCACCGATGTCCAGTGTCAGGCGCAACAGCTTGTCGGCACCTTCCACGTGTTCAGCCTTGACGATCAGCGCAACGCGCAAGTCGACAGCGGCAAAGGCATCGAACTCGATCTCTGGCGACAGCGGATCCTTGGCCAGTTCACCGTTGCCGGCAGGCACAGCGTCGCCGGTGTCGGTTGCGCTGGCGGTCAGGTCTTCTTTCGAGGCGTCGGTCATGGCTTGCACTTTTACCGGGTCGATGCGAGTCATCAACGGTTTGAACTCGTTCAGTTGATGGTTGCTGAGCAAAGTCGCGTGGTCATTCCAGGTCAGCGGCGCGACGTTCAGGAACGCCTCGGCGTCGGCGGCCAGCAGCGGCAGTACCGGTTTGAGGAAGATCACCAGTTGGCGGAACAGGTTGATACCCAGGGCGCAGATCGCCTGGACTTCTTCCTGCTTGCCTTCCTGTTTGTTCAGCGACCACGGTGCCTTGTCGGCGATCCAGGCGTTGGCACGATCGGCCAGACCCATGATCTCGCGCATGGCGCGGGCAAAGTCGCGAGCCTCGTAGGCTTCGGCGATGCTCGGTGCTGCCGCCAGGAACGCTTCGGTCAGCTCTGGCGCGGCATTGCCCGCCACCAGCACACCGGCGTTGCCTTTATGAATGAAACCGGCGCAACGGCTGGCGATGTTGACGACTTTGCCGACCAGGTCGGAGTTGACCTTCTGCACGAAGTCTTCGAGGTTCAGGTCCAGATCGTCGACCCCACGGCCCAGTTTGGCCGCGTAGTAGTAACGCAGGTATTCCGGCGACAGGTGGTCCAGGTAGGTCCGGGCCTTGATGAAAGTGCCGCGGGACTTGGACATCTTCTGACCGTTGACGGTCAGGTAACCATGCACGTTGATGCCGGTCGGCTTGCGCAAACCCGCGCCTTCGAGCATCGCTGGCCAGAACAGGGCGTGGAAGTTGACGATGTCCTTGCCGATGAAGTGGTACAGCTCGGCGGTGGAGTCTTTGTTCCAGAACGCATCGAAATCCAGCTCCGGCTTGCGGTCGCACAGGTTCTTGAAACTCGCCATGTAGCCGATCGGCGCGTCGAGCCAGACGTAGAAGTATTTACCAGGCTCGCCTGGAATCTCGAAACCGAAATACGGCGCATCGCGGGAGATGTCCCACTGTTGCAGGCCCGCATCCAGCCATTCGGCGATCTTGTTGGCGACTGCGTCTTGCAGGGTGCCGCTGCGGGTCCAGGTTTGCAGCATTTCCTGGAAGTCCGGCAGTTTGAAGAAGAAGTGCTGGGAATCCTTGAGCACCGGAGTGGCGCCAGAGATCGCCGACTTCGGATCCTTCAGGTCGGTCGGCGCGTAGGTCGCACCGCATTTTTCGCAGTTGTCGCCGTACTGGTCTTCGGTGCCGCATTTCGGGCAGGTGCCCTTGATGAAGCGGTCGGCCAGGAACATTTTCTTTTCCGGGTCGAAATACTGAGTGATCGAGCGCGTGGCGATGTGCCCGGCGTCGCGCAGCTTCAGGTAGATCTGGCTCGACAGCTCACGGTTTTCTTCGGCGTGAGTGGAGTGGAAGTTGTCGAAGTCCACCAGGAACTCGGCAAAGTCGGCGCTATGTTCAGCCTGCACGTTGGCGATCAGTTGTTCCGGGGTGATGCCTTCTTTTTCCGCGCGCAGCATGATGGCCGAACCGTGGGCGTCGTCGGCGCAGACATAAATGCATTGATTGCCGCGGTGCTTCTGGAAGCGCACCCACATATCGGTCTGGATATATTCCAGCATGTGGCCAAGATGGATCGAACCATTGGCATAGGGCAGGGCGCTGGTGACGAGGATCTTGCGTGGCTCGGACATGGGGCTCGGCTACTTGATGAAACGGAGGTCGGCCACTATAAAGCGCCGGCGCATATTTTTCACCCCGTGAGGTTGTTTCCTCCGATGATCGAATCGGTGGTGCCGCCGAAAGATCGCAGCCTTCGGTGCTCCTACAGGTTCGGCGTTATCCCTGTAGGAGCTGCCGAAGGCTGCGATCTTTTGGGCATCCCCCCAAAACCATCAGAACAGGTACGATACCCGCCTGATTTTCCAGTCTTGCTATCGGAGTTGCCCATGAGCGCCGTCAATCGCGCAGCGGTGGAAGCCGTCCTTCGCCAATACACCGACCCTTATCTGAACCAGGACCCGGTCAGCGCCGGGTGCGTACGCAGCATCGACATTCAGGGTGATCGCGTCAGCGTCCAGCTGGAGCTGGGTTACGCCGCCGGTCTGTTCAAGAGTGGCTGGGCGCAGTTGTTGCAAATGGCCATTGAAGGGCTGGACGGCGTGACCGTCGCCCGCGTCGAGATCACCAGTGTCATTGCCGCGCATAAGGCTCAAGCGCAGATCCCGGGCCTGGCCAACGTCAAGAACGTAGTGGCCGTAGCGTCCGGCAAGGGCGGTGTGGGCAAATCCACCACCGCCGCCAACCTCGCGTTGGCCCTGGCCCGCGAAGGCGCCAAGGTCGGGATTCTCGACGCGGACATCTACGGTCCGAGCCAAGGCATCATGTTTGGAATTCCCGAAGGCACTCGACCCAAGGTCAAGGATCAGAAATGGTTCGTGCCGATCGAGTCCCATGGTGTCGAAGTCATGTCCATGGCGTTCCTGACCGATGACAACACGCCGATGGTCTGGCGCGGGCCGATGGTCTCCGGTGCGCTGTTGCAACTGGTCACGCAGACCGCCTGGGGCGACCTGGATTACCTGGTCATCGACATGCCGCCAGGCACCGGTGATATCCAGCTGACCCTGGCGCAGAAAGTTCCGGTGGCCGGTGCGGTGATCGTCACCACCCCGCAAGACCTTGCACTGCTGGACGCCCGCAAGGGCGTGGAGATGTTCCGCAAGGTCAACATTCCGGTACTGGGTGTCGTGGAAAACATGGCCGTGCACATCTGCTCCAACTGCGGGCATGCCGAGCATCTGTTCGGTGAGGGGGGCGGTGTGAAACTGGCCAACCAGTACGGGGTTGAACTGCTGGCTTCGTTGCCACTGGCGATGGCCATCCGCGAGCAGGCCGATGGCGGCAAACCAACGGTGGTTGCCGAGCCGGACAGCCCGATTGCGCTGGTTTACCAGGAACTCGCCCGCCATGTCGGCGCGCGGATCGTGTTGCAGGAAGCGGTATCGCCGGCCATGCCGAACATCACCATCAGCGACGATTGATATCCTTCGGATAACACGCTGAACCTGTGTGCGAGCTTGCTCGCGATGAGGGTGTCACATTCACCATAGATGGTGACTGACGCACCGCTATCGCGAGCAAGCTCGCTTCCACAGTTGTTGTGTGTGCGCTAGACGCGTAACCCGCCATCCAGCTCCAGAATCCGACCAGTGTAATAGTCGTTCTCGAAGATATAGGCCGCCGAATGGGCGATCTCATCCGGCTTGCCCATGCGCTTGAGCGGAATTCCTGAAGTCATTTTTTCCAGCGCTTCGGGCTTCATGCCCAAGGTCATTTCGGTTTCGATGAAGCCCGGCGCAATGGCCGCCACACGGATGCCATAGCGTGCCAGTTCCTTGGCCCAGGTCACGGTCGCCGCAGCCACACCCGCCTTGGCGGCGGAGTAGTTGGTCTGGCCGACGTTGCCAGCGCGGGAGATCGACGAGATATTGATGATCGCGCCGCTGTTGTTCAGTTCGATCATTTTCGCTGCGACTTCACGGGTGCACAGGAACACGCCGGTCAGGTTGACGTCGATGACCGCCTGCCACTGGGCCAGGCTCATCTTCGTCATTTCGCCGTCCTTGACCTTGATCAGCAGCGCGTCGCGCAGGATCCCGGCGTTGTTGATCAAACCATGGATCGCGCCGAAATCTTCGGCCACCTGGGCAACCATGTGCGTCACTTGCTCTTCATTGGCGACGTTGCACAGGTAGGCGCGGGCTTCGACACCCTTTGCCTTGCAGGCGGCGACGGTGTCGTCGAGCTTTTCCTGGTTCAGATCGACCAGCGCCAGCTTCGCGCCTTTTCCGGCGAAATACTCGGCCATGGAACGGCCCAAACCCTGGCAACCGCCAGTAATAATGATTACTTTGTCAGTGAGTTGCATTCGCATGCCCCAATAGCAGGTCAGAGTGGTTTCCTTCTACAGGGCCTCTCGATCTGCACCTGATGTGGCCTGGTTGCACCGAGAACTGCCCCAATGGCGTTCCTGGAACTTATCCCCAGGCGCCTGTCCGTTTTTTCGACGGATTCTATATAAGGAGTCATAAATTGAGCGTTGAAGCGGCCAAGAATGCCCGAGAATTGCTTCTCAAGGAATACCGTGGAGTCCTCTCGACTCACTCCAAGGCGATGCGCGGTTTCCCGTTTGGCTCCGTGGTTCCGTACTGCCTGGACGAGCAGGGCCGGCCGCTGATCCTGATCAGCCGCATCGCCCAGCACACTCATAACCTGCAAAAAGATCCGAAATGCTCTCTGTTTGTGGGCGAGCGTGGGGCCGAAGACGTGCAAGCCGTTGGTCGTCTGACGTACCTCGCCGAAGCAGAAAAGCTTGAAGATGAGGCTGCCATCGAAGCGGCGGCCGAGCGTTACTACCGCTATTTTCCTGAGTCGCAGAGCTACCACAAGGCTCACGATTTCGATTTCTGGGTGCTCAAACCGGTGCGCCACCGTTACATCGGCGGTTTCGGGGCGATTCATTGGGTCGATCAGCTGACCCTGGCCAACCCGTTCGCCGGTAAAGCCGAAATCAGCATGGTCGAACACATGAATGCTGATCACGCCAAAGCCATCGCCCACTACGTCGAATTGGCCGGTCTGCCGAAAACCGAGCCGGCGCAATTGGCGGGTATCGACACTGAAGGCATGCACCTGCGCATTGGCCAGGGGCTTTACTGGCTGCCGTTTCAAGCGCCGTGTAATACGCCGACACAAGTGCGCGAAGCCTTGGTTTTTCTGGCTCACGCGGAGCAATGGCCGAAAAATGAAGTGGCCGACGCTTGAATTCACGAAACGGCGACGTCATCTAGGGAAGACTGGCAAGGCATTCTTGCGTTGAGGAACCATTTGATGCGCCCTTTTTTATTGCTCTTTGTACTGTTTCCGGTGTTGGAGCTGTTCGTATTCGTCAAGGTGAGCGGGGCGATCGGGTTTTTCCCGGCCTTGCTGCTGGTCATTCTCGGCTCGATGCTCGGCGTGTTCGTGCTGCGCATCGCTGGTCTGGCAACTGCGCTACGTGCTCGTGAAAGCCTGAACCGCGGCGAACTGCCGGCCCAGACCATGCTTGAAGGCTTGATGCTGGCCCTGGCGGGCGGCTTGTTGATTCTGCCGGGCTTCGTCACCGACGTGCTGGGTCTGATCATGCTGCTGCCGATTTCTCGTCGTCTGCTGGCCAATAAAATGCGCCAGCGCGCCGAAGAGGCGGCGATCCGTCAGCGTGCGTTCGCCGATGATCTTCAGCCCCGTGGCGGTCCCGCCCCACGTCAGCCGCTGGGCCGCGAGCCCGACGTGATCGAAGGCGAGTTCGAACACCGCGATACCAAGTAATCCGCTTCACCGCACGGCACCTTCGGGTGCCGTGTCGTTTTCGGGGAATCAATGTAAAAAATTTCGATCCCCGCCCTTGTAATCAGCTTGTGCGCCCTTATGTAACGGTCACCGCAAGGTTTCTGGCAATCACGCCAGACAGACTTCCGCGTCTCGCTTGTCGAGGCGCACCCGGCACCGCCGGATTTGTTAAACCCGCCGGGAATACACCGGCCGATGAAAACCACAATTAGGAGAGATCGACAATGAAGCTTCGTCCTCTGCATGACCGCGTCGTCGTCCGTCGCAGCGAAGAAGAAAAGAAAACCGCTGGCGGTATCGTTCTGCCAGGTTCGGCTGCTGAAAAGCCAAACCAGGGTGAAGTCCTCGCTGTAGGCCCAGGCAAAGTGCTGGACAACGGTGAAGTGCGTGCACTGTCCGTGAAAGTGGGTGACAAGGTTGTTTTCGGCCCGTACTCCGGCAGCAACACTGTGAAAGTCGACGGCGAAGACCTGTTGGTAATTGGCGAGAGCGAAATCCTCGCCGTTGTCGAAGGCTGATTCCCCGCTCATTTTCCCGCTACTACAAAGTATTTAAGGAATATCGATCATGGCTGCTAAAGAAGTTAAATTCGGCGATTCCGCCCGCAAGAAAATGCTCGCCGGTGTCAACGTCCTGGCTGACGCAGTAAAAGCGACCCTGGGCCCTAAAGGCCGTAACGTGATCATCGAGAAGAGCTTCGGCGCTCCGACCATCACCAAGGACGGCGTTTCCGTAGCCAAAGAAATCGAACTGAAAGATCGTTTCGAAAACATGGGCGCGCAGCTGGTCAAAGACGTTGCCTCCCGTGCCAACGATGACGCAGGCGACGGCACCACCACCGCTACCGTTCTGGCTCAGTCGATCGTCAACGAAGGCCTGAAAGCCGTCGCTGCCGGCATGAACCCGATGGACCTGAAGCGCGGTATCGACAAAGCGACCATCGCTATCGTCAAAGAGCTGAAAGCCCTGTCCAAGCCTTGCGCTGACACCAAGGCCATCGCTCAGGTCGGCACCATCTCGGCCAACTCCGACAGCTCCATCGGCGACATCATTGCCGAAGCCATGGAAAAAGTCGGTAAAGAAGGCGTGATCACCGTTGAAGAAGGCTCGGGCCTGGAAAACGAACTGTCGGTTGTTGAAGGCATGCAGTTCGACCGTGGCTACCTGTCCCCGTACTTCGTCAACAAGCCAGAGACCATGACTGCCGAGCTCGACGGTCCGCTGATCCTGCTGGTCGACAAAAAGATCTCCAACATCCGCGAAATGTTGCCAGTACTGGAAGCCGTTGCCAAAGCCGGCCGTCCACTGCTGATCGTGGCCGAAGACGTTGAAGGCGAAGCCCTGGCGACTCTGGTTGTGAACAACATGCGTGGCATCGTTAAAGTCGCAGCCGTCAAGGCTCCAGGCTTCGGCGACCGTCGCAAGGCCATGCTGCAGGACATCGCTGTCCTGACTGGCGGTACCGTTATCTCCGAAGAGATCGGTCTGAGCCTGGAAAGCACTACCCTGGAACACCTGGGTAATGCCAAGCGCGTGATCCTGTCCAAAGAAAACACCACCGTAATCGACGGTGCCGGCGTTGAGGCTGACATCCAGGCTCGCGTTCTGCAAATCCGTCAGCAAGTGGCTGATACTTCGTCCGACTACGACCGTGAAAAACTGCAAGAGCGTCTGGCCAAACTGTCCGGCGGCGTTGCAGTGATCAAGGTTGGCGCTGGTTCCGAAGTTGAAATGAAAGAGAAGAAAGCCCGCGTTGAAGACGCCCTGCACGCTACCCGTGCAGCCGTTGAAGAAGGCGTGGTACCTGGCGGCGGCGTGGCACTGGTTCGTGCTCTGCAAGCCATCAGCGAGCTGAAAGGCGACAACGATGACCAGAACGTTGGTATCCAGTTGCTGCGTCGCGCTGTTGAAGCGCCACTGCGCCAGATCGTTGCCAACTCCGGCGACGAGCCAAGCGTAGTGGTCGACAAGGTCAAGCAGGGTTCGGGTAACTACGGTTACAACGCTGCTACCGGCGAATACGGCGACATGATCGAAATGGGTATCCTGGACCCGGCTAAAGTGACTCGTTCGGCTCTGCAAGCGGCTTCGTCGATTGCCAGCCTGATGATCACCACCGAAGCCATGATCGCTGAGATCAAGGAAGAAAGCTCGGGTGGCGGCGGTATGCCAGACATGGGCGGTATGGGTGGCATGGGCGGCATGATGTAAGCCAGCCTTACCCCTGTACTAAAAAAGCCCCGTCTGCGAAAGCAGGCGGGGTTTTTTAATGCCTGCAATTTGGTCTGTCGGGAAACCGAGTCGCGGCCATCGCGGCGGTGCGGCGATCCGACAAGCCACGCTCCCACAGGTTTAGCGCAGTCCATGTGGGAGCGGGCTTGCCCGCGATAGCGTCAGCTCAGGCGCTGACAGGTTGTGTCTTGTTTACCTTTTCAGCTTTGGGAGCCGGTCGATAAAGAATCCAGTAATACGCCCCCAGACAAATCAACCAGCAGAAAATCGCCGTCCACACGTTGTGCGAAAAGAAGTGCGCACCTTGCATCATCCGGCTGATGGAAAACACCGAGCCCAAGGCGAAGGCAAGCACAAACGCCTTTCGGGCCAGCTTCGGACGACGGTCACGCAGCATAAAAAACAACGCAAACAGCGTGAAGCCAGTCGCCGCATGACCGCCGGGCCAGCAACGGCCAGGTTTTTCGGTGTGCGGGCGAGGGCTGAGCAGTTCGCTGTAGGTTTCGTGACCACCGAATTGCTCAAGGCTCCACGGGCATTGCACCGCGGTCACCGCTTTGACGGGTGTAACAAAGGAAGTCGCCAGTGCCAGAGACAACACAAGGCAACCCAGTTCCCGTTTAATCGGTTTGAGTTTGTCCACGTAAAAGGAAGCGATGAAGCCGAAGATCGCCAACACCGAAAAGGCGATAACGACCTGCTTTGCGCGGTCATGCAGGATGTTTTCCAGAAGGTAACTGTGCCGCCCGATGAAATCCCCCGCGACCGGGTCATAGAACAGCTTGGCCAGGTCCATGTCCAGGGACGTCAACTCGAGCAGCACCAGAATGATCGCCGCGACGGCGGGAACCCCCAGGCACACCCGGAAATTAAGCGGGCGGGAGGCGGGGCGGACGGTGGTCGACACCATGGCAATTCCTTGGTCGGTTAAGTGTTCTGAAAGCGCAGCCGCGCGGAGTTTGAACCAGATCCTGTTGTCAGCGTGTGAATCGACAGTGAAAAAAACGTTGAGGTCGCAAGGGTTTTAACGGTTGGATTGACAACTGCACGCAGTCCTAGCCCTAAGCCACACTAGGCCTTAAGCTGCGCGGGCCGAGACGGCCGTAACTGTGTACGGAGGAGATGCCCATGCGAATTTTATTGGTTGAAGACAACCGCGATATCCTGGCCAATCTGGCCGATTACCTGGGGCTCAAAGGCTATACCGTGGATTGCGCACAGGACGGTTTGTCAGGGCTGCACCTGGCCGCCACCGAACATTACGACTTGATCGTGCTCGACATCATGCTGCCCGGCATTGACGGTTACACCCTGTGCAAACGGCTGCGCGAAGACGCCCGTCGCGACACGCCGGTGATCATGCTCACCGCTCGCGACCAGCTTGACGACCGGCTGCAGGGCTTCAAGTCCGGCGCCGACGATTACCTGATCAAACCGTTTGCCCTGTCTGAACTGGCGGCGCGGATCGAGGCCGTCATGCGCCGTACCCAAGGTGGCGGTCGCCGCACCTTACAGGTCGGTGACCTGAGCTACGACCTCGATACCCTGGAAGTGACCCGCGAAGGCCGTCTGCTGAAACTCAACCCGGTGGGCCTGAAGTTGCTGGCTGTGCTGATGCAGAAAAGCCCGCATGTATTGCGCCGTGAAATTCTCGAAGAAGCGTTGTGGGGCGATGACTGTCCGGACAGCGACAGCTTGCGAAGCCACGTCCACCAATTGCGTCAGGTGATCGACAAGCCGTTCGCCAAACCGTTGCTGCAAACCGTGCACGGTGTGGGTTATCGCTTGGCCGAGGGGCGTGATGGAGTTTAAACAGAGCCTTGCTCAACGGATCATCATTGCTTTTGCGCTGATGAGCGCACTGGTCGCGGGAGCCTTTGCCATGGGCATTGTGGCGACCGTGCACCTGGTGGAAGAAAAGCTGATTTCGGCAGGCCTGGGCGGCGATCTGCAACGTCTGTTGCTGATGGACAGTGTCTCGGACTGGAGCCATCGCCCGGAACCCGACCAGCTGTTCTATTTCAGCGGCGGGCCTGGCGACTTCGAATTGCCCAAGGATTTGCGTCACCTGGACTCGGGTTTTCACGAAGTGTTTCGCGAGCAGTTGTCGTACCACGCGATGGTTGAAGTCGTCGACGGCAGGCGGTATGTGCTGTTGCAGGATCAGAGCGATTTCGAGGAGCGTGAACGGGTGCTGTTTGCCGTGGTGCTGGTGGGCTTCGTGCTGAGCCTGGCGCTGGCAGTATTTCTTGGCTGGGTGCTGGCGCGCAAAGTGATGGCGCCCGTGGTTAGGCTGGCCCGTCAGGTCCGTCATCGCGATCAATTATTGGGTCTTGCTCCCCCTCTGGCGCCAGACTACGCCGCCGATGAGGTGGGCGAGTTGGCGGTAGCCTTCGATGCCACCCTCGGGCGTTTGCGTCAGGCATTGACCCGCGAGCGATTGTTCACCAGTGATGTCAGTCACGAACTGCGCACACCCTTGATGGTGTTGGCCAGTTCCTGTGAGCTGCTGTTGGAAAACCCCGGTATCGATCAGCGTGGCCGGGCGCAAGTCGAGCGAATCGCCCGTGCCTGCGAAGAGATGCGTGAGCTGGTGCAGACCTTCCTCATGCTGGCCCGTGCTCAACATGAACACGCCAGCATGTCGCCGCAGCAGACCCTGAGCCAGGTGGCTGACGGGCTACTCAATCTATGGCGCGAGCCGATCGAGGCCAAGGGCTTGCAACTGATGTTTGAGCCGGGTAATCCGACAAGCACCCGTTACAACGCAACCCTTCTGAACGCGGTGATGGGCAACCTGCTGCGTAATGCACTGCATTACACCGAGCATGGGTTCATCCGCTTGACCTTGACGGCCACAGGGTTCGTGGTCGAGGACAGCGGTGTGGGCATTCCCGAGGAAAAACGCGAAGCGATGTTCGAGCCTTTCGTGCGTGGCAACGAGAAACGCGGAGAAGGCCTGGGGCTGGGCTTGTCGCTGGTACAGCGGATTTGCGAAAACCAGGCTTGGATCGTTAGTCTGACGAACATGGAGCCTAATGGCTGTCGTTTTCAAGTGGATTTGTATTCATCAGACGTGAACTGATCGACCCGCTTCGGGGGAGTGGCCCAGAGCTATCATTGGCCGCCTGTAAAACCCTGAAATAGTTTGGGCTTTTACATGACAATTTTTTCACAATGAGATGACCTGACGCTGACATGGCACTCCCTAACTTGGGTGCCATCAGACGTTCAGGAGACTTGATGATGGATGGCCCGATCAAACTCGATTTTTCCGAAAAGTACGACGATCAACACGCTCAACGATATCTGCGCAAACATCAGGATGGTCTCGGCCGTCGTCTGTCCCACTGGCGTGACGAACAACTGGCGCGAAAGGCGCTGGCACTGGTTGGTGAGCCCGGACTGGTTCTCGATTTACCCTGTGGCGCGGGGCGTTTCTGGCCATTGCTGGCGGAAAAAACCAATCGGGCAATCATCGGAGCCGACAACTCCGAGTCCATGCTGAAGATCGCCACCCAGGCGCAACCCGGTGAGGTGGTAAAACGGGTACAACCTTTGCACACTTCTGCATTCGACATTGCCTTGCCCGATAACGCCGTCGACAGCATTTTCTGCATGCGTTTGCTCCATCACATCGGCGAAGCCGAACATCGACTGGCCATTTTGCGTGAATTCGAACGAGTCACCCGTGACAGCGTGATTATTTCGCTGTGGGTGGACGGCAATTTTAAAGCGTGGAAACGTAAACGCACCGAGAAAACTCGGGGGCAGGAAGGTTACCAGAATCGATTTGTGTTACCCGCCGCTACGGTAGAAAAGGAATTCGAGCAGGCAGGTTTCCGTATCCAGGAACAACTGGATTTTTTACCACTCTATGCCATGTGGCGAGTTTACGTATTACGCAAGAGGTAGCAGGATGGCAGTGCAATGTGCAGCAAAATCGGAAGTTGCTCCCCAGGACCGCTTCGACTATTTCTGGAATCTGCGCGGTGAATGGGTGGAAGAACCCAACGTCCGTCGCGGTGGGGAAAGTGGCGTACAGCGCGTTTTGGGCAGCAATGGACAGCTGCTCTACACAAAACGCCAGACCGGGCATATCTATCGTAGCTGGCGGTACCCGTTCGGTCGGCCGACTGTATTGCGCGAACTTGATGCCCTCACCGGCATGCACCTGCTCGGCGTTCGTGTTCCGGAAATCGTGTTTTGCGGTGCACAGCGCGATCCGGTACACAAATGGCGTGCGTTGCTGGTCACCAAGGCGCTGGATGGCTTCGAGGAACTCCAACATTGGTACGCCGGCGGTGGTCGCGAACGATGCGGTGAGGCGGTGCATGATCGAGTGTTGCAGGACCTTGCCGAGAATCTGGCCCGCATGCACAAGGCGCGTTGGCAGCACAGCTGCATTTACATCAAGCACGTATTCGTGCGTGTCACTGGCGAAGGAGAGGCCGCCAAAGTCGAGGTTGCCTTGATCGATCTGGAAAAATGTCGGCAGCGTTTGACCGCCGATCGCGCGGCGGCCCATGACATGAAGCAACTGCGTCGCCACTCGTCGTTCAGCCCGACGGACTGGCGCAAACTCGTCTATTTTTATGAGACGGCGTTTGGCAGCGCTATCAAGGGTTTATAACAATGAAACTCGAAATTGCACGAGGTGTGTTTTTGTTAGGAGCCTTGGCAGTTGCTTCATTGGCAGTGGCGGCTTGGGAACAGCCTCGCACGCAAGTTCTCAGTTCCATGAACGGTGACGCGAATTGTCCGTTGCCACGAGTTGCCAAGGCATCCGTGGCAACTCAACCCGATCATGATTTATTGTTATTCATGTTCGGACTTTCTCAAGGATTGAGGCCGCAGAGTTGAACACAATGAAGCCCAAATAAAAGGCCTCGCAAATGCGAGGCCTTTTTTGTGCCCGACGCTCATCGTTCCCACGCAGAGCGTGGGAACGATCTTAGCGTGAGGGTTTATCGGGTTTGGCCAGCAAGGTGTACACACACGGCAACACGAACAAGGTAAACAGTGTCCCGATCGACATCCCCGTCGCGATCACCGTGCCGATGTCGAACCGGCTGACGGCGCCGGCACCCGTGGCGATGATCAGCGGCACCATGCCGAACACCATCGCAGCGGTGGTCATCAACACTGGCCGCAGACGAATGGCCGCCGCTTCCTCCACCGCCTCGCGCGGCGTCAGCCCTTTGTCCTTGCGTAACTGGTTGGCGAACTCGACGATCAGGATCCCGTGCTTGCTGATCAGCCCGATCAACGTCACCAGGCCGACCTGGGTGTAGATGTTCATGCTCGACCAGCCCAGGAACAATGGGATCAACGCGCCGCAGATCGACAGCGGTACCGTCACCAGAATCACCAGCGGGTCGCGGAAACTTTCGAACTGGGCAGCCAGCACCAGGAAAATAATTGCCAGCGCCAGGGCGAAGGTCACCCACAGCGCGCTGCCTTCCTGGACGTATTGCCGTGATGCGCCGGCATAGTCAAAGGCATAACCCACCGGCGCTTCTTCCTGGGCGATCTGGCGTACGGTATCGATGGCTTCACCCATGCTGACCAGCGGAACCCCGGAAAGAATGGCCGAGTTGAGTTGCTGGAACTGGTTCAACTGCCGTGGACGCGCCCGGTCGGTCACCGTGATCAAGGTCGAAAGGGCCAGCAGTTGGCCTTGAGTGTTCTTGACGTAATAGTTGTTCAGCCAATCGGGGTTATCGCGGAAGGGCCGTTCAACCTGAGCGATGACTTTGTAGCTGCGCCCTTCAATGGTGAACCGGTTGATCTCCGCTTCACCCAGCAACGTCGCCAGTGTTCCACCCAGGTCCTGCATGGACACGCCCATCTGTGCAGCCTTGGCGCGATCGATATCCACCACCACTTCGGGTTTGTCGAATGCCAGATCGAGGTCGACGAAGGCGAACTTGCCCGACTCCATCGCCCTTTTTTTCACCCGGTCGACCACCTGCAGCAACGACTCGTAATCGTTGGCAGAGTTGATGACGAACTGAAACGGTAACCCCTCGCCGGTGCCGGGCAGAGAGGGCAGGTTGAAGCCGAAAATCTGCAACCCGGAAATGCCCTCCAGTTTTGCCTGAACCTCGGGCAGGATCTGCATTTGCGTGCGACTGCGATCATTCCACGGTTTTAGCAGGAAGCCGCCGATGCCCGATTGCACGCCATTGAAGCCATTGATCTGGAAGGATGAGTAGTACTCGGGAAACGTTTTGAAGATGGTGACGAACTCGTCGGTGTAGGCGCTCAGGTAGTCGAGGTTGGCCGTTTGCGGGGCGTTGGCCATCATGAAAATGATGCCTTGGTCCTCGTCCGGCGCCAGCTCCGATTTGGTGAACTTGAGCAGCACCGGAATCAGGCACAGCACGATCACCGCGAACACCAGCACCACCGGCCGGGTGTTGAGCGTGCCATGCAGCATGCTTTGGTAACGGCGCTTGAGGCCTTCGAAAATCAGGTCCAGTCGATGGGCCAGCCCCGTGGGGTTTTCGTCGTGGCGCAGCAAGAAGGCACACATCATCGGCGACAGGGTCAGGGCGACGATACCGGAGATCACCACCGCCCCGGCCAGGGTCAGGGCGAATTCCTTAAACAACGCCCCCGTGAGCCCCGTCAGGAAGCCGATCGGTGCATAGACCGCCGCCAGGGTGATGGTCATCGAGACCACCGGCATGGCGATTTCCCGGGCGCCTTCGATGGCCGCATCCATCGGTGTTTTGCCTTCCTCGATGTGCCGGTGAATGTTTTCCACCACCACAATGGCGTCGTCCACCACCAGGCCGATGGCCAATACCATCGCCAGCAGGGTCAGCAGGTTGATCGAGTAACCCATCATCTGCATGAAGAACATCACGCCGATCATCGACAACGGGATCGTCACCACCGGGATCACCACCGAGCGCAGCGCACCGAGGAACAGGAATACCACCACGATGACGATCAGCACCGCTTCGAACAGGGTTTTCACCACTTCGTCGATCGAGGCCTGAATGAACAGCGTCGCGTCGTAGGCAATTTCGCCTTTGAGGTTCGGCGGCAGCTGGGCTTCCAGGTCCGGCATGATCTTGCGCACTTCCTTGATCACGTCCAGCGGGTTGGCGCCAGGCGTGGCCTTGATGCCGATGTACACCGAGGGCGTGCCACCGAAGGAACTGATGGTGTCGTAGTTTTCCGCGCCCATTTCAACCCGCGCGACATCACTGAGCAGCACGCGGCTGTCGCCGTCGACCTTGAGCGGAATCGCTGCAAAGGCTTCGGCAGATTTGAGCTCGGTGTTGGCGTTGATGCTGGTGACGACGTACTCGCCTTTCACCTCACCGGCGGCGGAGAGGAAGTTGTACTGGCGCACCGCATCGGTCACGTCGCTGGCGCTCAGGCCGAAACCGGCCAGTTTCACCGGGTCCAGCCACAGGCGCATGGCGAATACCTGGTTGCCGAGAATCTCGGCTTCGGCCATACCCGGCAGGGTGGCGAGTTTCGGCTGGATGACTCGCGACAGGTAGTCGGTGATCTGCGGGTTACTCAGTTCCTTGCTGAAGAAGCTGATGTACATCAGGGCGGAGGCGTCGGCGGCTTCCTTGCTCAGCACGGGGTCTTCGGCGTCCTGGGGCAGCTGGTTTTTTACCTCGTTGGCCTTGGCCAGCAGCTCGGTGAACAAGCGGTCGCTGTTGGCGCCGATGCGCGCGTAAATCGAAATCACCGAGAAGTTCTGGCGACTGACCGACGTCATATAGTCGATGCCCTCGGCGCTCGCCAGGCTCTGTTGCATCGGTTGGGTGATGTAGCCCTGGATGGTTTCAGCATTGGCCCCGGGGTACGCGGTGGTCACCGTGATCAGGGCGTTTTCCATTTGCGGATATTGGCGCAGCGGCAGCTTGCTCCAGGCCTGGAAGCCCAGCAGCACAATCAACAGGCTGACCACGGTGGCGAGCACCGGGCGACGGATGAACGGGTCGGTAAAAGCCATGGGGATTCCTTGATCAGTCCGCGCGCGGCGGGCTGTTCTTCTCGGCTAGGGTCTTGTCGTCGCTGATGGCAATGTGTGCGCCGTTGTCCAGTTTGATCTGGCCGCCCGTGACCACTTTTTCACCGTCCTGTACGCCTTTGGTAATCATCACCAGACCATCGCGGCGTTCGCCGGTTTCGATGAAGCGCCGTTCGGCGATCAGTATCGGTTGGCCCTTGTCATCTTTTTCGACGCTGCCATCTTCGGTTTTTTTCTGCGCGACCACGTAGATCGAGTTGCCGTACAGCGTGTAGGTGATCGCGCTTTCCGGTACGACAATGCGCGGCTGCGGGTCGGGCAACAACACTTGCAGACTGGCGAACATCCCCGGCAGCAGTTTGCTGTCGGGGTTGGCCAGGGTGGCGCGGACCTGAACGTTGCGGGTGCTGTTTTCGACTTTCGGGTTGATCGCACTGATGGTGCCGGGGAAGTCTTGCGTCGGGTAAGCCGAGACGATGACCTGTACCGGTTGGCCGAGGGCGATTTTCGGCACCGATTGCTCGGGTATAAAGAAGTCCACGTAGAGGCTGCTGAGGTCTTGCAGAGTGGCGATCATGGTGCCGCTGGCCACGTAGTCACCCACGTCCACCTGGCGAATGCCGATGGTCCCGCTGAACGGTGCGAGGATGCGTTTTTTATCGAGCGCAGCCTTGAGCTGATTGACCGTGGCCTTGTTCTTTTTCAATACCGCCGAGAGACGGTCGAACTCGCCTTTGGAAATGGCCTGGCTGCCCACCAGTTGGCTGCCGCGCGAGTAATCCACCTGGGCCAGCCCGAGGTCGGCCTGAGCGGTTTCCAGCAGGGCGGTTTCCACGGCGCTGTCGAGCTGGACGATCGGCTGACCGGCCTTGACCTTCTGCCCTGACTGGAACTGCACATCCGTGACCGTGCCGGCGATCTCCAGGCTGAGGTCGACGCCTTGTAGCGCCGTGAGGGTGCCGACGGTCGGCAGGCGAGCCTGCCACGGGCGTTCGGCGGCAGTCGCCACGGCGACGCTGATCGGTGGTTTCGGCGCGGAGAAGCCTTGAATCATCGTATAGATGGAGAAGGCTTTGTAACCGGCCAGGACCAGTACGATCAGCAGAACAACACCCAACATGATCAGCATGCGGCGACGCAGCATATTTCCACTTCCTTGGAGAAAATCAGGTGAGACAGTCGGGCACATTACTCCGAGTGTGCCGAGGATTCCAACTGCCACTTTTTACAGGCAAGCGCAAAACCTGTGGGAGCCGAGCTTGCTCGCGATAGCGGCTGCACATTCGACACCACCGTGACTGACACACCGCTATCGCGAACACGCTTGGCTCCTACAAGGGCGGGGCGAGATCAGATCAAATGCAGGTGGTTGTCCCAGAGGCCAGCAGGCAGCTCCAGCGGTTTTGCAACAAGATCTGTCTGGCGGCAATCGTAGTACCGGCAGCGTCCTTGACCCGAGGTCACGACAAAACCATCAGCCACCGCCCCAACCCCTGCGCAATCGGGAAGCGGCGCATCCAGGCGCACTTCACCGCTGTCCAGGTCCCAGATGAAAAAGCGGTTGCCCCGCGGTGCAGTCAACGCGACGAGGCGCAGTTCGCTGTGTACGGCGACGCTGGCGGTGTAATGCCCCATGGCCTGCAACTGGTGCTCAGGCACCGGGAAGGCCACGAACGGCTGGCCGGGACGCTTGATCGCCAGCAGTTCCGACGACTCGTGGGATGGCCCCATGAACTGTTGCCCCGCGACGATGGTGCCGTCGCTGGCGATCCCCAAATGACGCACGCTGTTCATCTGCTGGGCCAGGGTTTCCTTGCTCAACAGGGTGCCGTTGCGTTGCATCAGGACCAGGCTCGGTTCCATGGCGTTGAGGTTCATCTCGACGCGGCTTTCGGCCTCGGTGCGAATACCGCCATTGGCCACCACCAGGGTTTCGCCATCGGGCATCCACGACACCTGATGCGGGCCGACGCCGTGGGTAGGAATTTCGCCGCTGTGGATAAGTCGCTCACCTTCGAACTTATACACACCCAGCAAACCACGGCCCGGATCGGAAGTGTCGTTCTCGGTGGCGTACAGCCAGTCGCCGCTCTTGTGAATCACCGCGTGGCCGTAGAAGTGCCGGTTCGGAAGCGAGGCCACGGTTTGCAGCAGCGTGCCGTCGCGCAGGTCGATCAGGTAACTCTCGGTGCCTGGGCGACGGGCGACAAACAGCGCAATCGGCAGCGCCGGGTGGTTGATGATGTCGTGGCAACGCTGGCCGACCTGAGTGGCGAACACCCGCGTGCCGTCCAGCCGATAACCGACGGCATAGTGCTTGCCGTCGCCATCGTCCCGCGCCGAGAGCAGCAGCGGGCTTTTGTCTTTTTGTTTGAACAGCGTCCAGCCGCCCAGTGTCACTGCTCCCAGCAGCAAACTACCTAAAGTCAGAGCCTGACGTCGCAGCATGGCACTCGCCCTCATCAGTCACCGTCGTTGGCGTTGAAGCCCAGTTGGATGCCCAGCGCCTTCGCCAGCTCGCCTTCGTGCAGGCGGTGGACGACGTTGAGGCTGTCGTAGAGGTCGTTGAGTTGCTGGCGGCCCGCGTCGTCGCCGAGCATTTCGGTCAGCGAACGCTGGTTGCTGGCGAACAGTTTCAGGGACGCGGCATACGCGGCGTCGATCTTGTCGGCCAACGGTTTTTGCTCGCTTGGCAACAGGCCGCGCAGGCCTTTGTTGTCGACCCCTTCCCACACCGTTTTGGCGGCAGCGAGACTGGCTTCGAGGCCGGTCAGGGACGACTGGCTGCGCCATGCATCGGCCTGGAACGGTTGCGGCACACCCTTGGTCTGGCGGCCCATCGGCGTGCCGAGTTTTTTCTTCAGGCTATCGAGGGCGGTCACTTGCACACGCAACAGATCGGCGATGGCTTCGTGGGAATCGGCGTAGCGCTGATTAGGGAACTTGCTCATCTGCGCGAGCATGCCGTCGGTGTTGTTCCAGCTTTTGAGAATGTCTTCGGCCAACAGTTTTTGGCGCTCGCCAATCGCCTTGAGCAGCGGGCAGTACTTAGCTTTCTGCGCCTCGTTGGCCACGTCTGGCTTGCTGTCGAACAGGATGTATTCGTAGGCCGAGAGGCCTTGAACCACAACGCTTGACTTGGCCAGCGCAGCGGCATCGATCTGCGGCTGGGCGCTGACCAGTTGTTCGACCTGACGGCCGACGAGGTTTTTCTTGTCCGGCCAGAACTGCACCTGCCAGGCGCGATTGCCCTCGGCCAGTGGCCCGATCAGCAACGGCTGCAACTCGGCCCAGGCTTTCTGCGCATGCAGGAAGTCGGCGCGGGCGGTGTCGAGGTTTTCCTTGCCTTCGCAGTAGGCGAGGGCACTGACGGCCAATTGGCGATCGGCTTCAACCCAGCGGGTGTAAGTCGGCAGGATCACCGATTTGGCGATGGCCGCCGAGGTGACCGCTTGCGGATCCTGGGGCGAGCAGGCGCCCAGGGCTAGCGCGGCAAGGCTGGTGAACAACAATTTGGGACGGAACATGTCGGGCTCCCGCTTAAGGAATAGGTATTAAAGGGAATTCAGGAACGCCAGCAACGCAGCGCGCTGCTCGGCATTGAAAGACAAAACCTGTTGCTGCGCCGCTTGAGCTTCGCCGCCATGCCAGAGCACGGCTTCGAGCAGGTTGCGAGCGCGACCATCATGCAAAAACTGGGTATGGCGACTGACCGCCTGCGTCAGGCCGATGCCCCACAACGGCGGGGTGCGCCAGTCGCGGCCGCTGGCCTGGAATTCGGTACGGTTGTCGGCCAGACCGTCGCCCATGTCATGCAGCAGCAGATCGCTGTAAGGGCGAATCACTTGATTGGCCAGTTCAGGTTCTGCGGCATTGGCGGCGGTGGTGTATTTGGGGGTATGACAGGACTGGCATCCGGCCTGGAAAAACAGATTCTTGCCGGCCAGCACTTCAGGTGTGCCGACATCGCGGCGGGCCGGTACGGCGAGGTTGCGGCTGTAGAACAGCACCAGGCGCAGGATGTTATCACTGACTTCCGGTTCGCCATCCGGGCCATTGCCGTTGGGCGCTTGCTTGCAAGCGGTTTGCCCTTCGGTGCAGTCATCGACAGGGCGCAGACTTGTGGTGAGGCCCATGTCACCGGAAAACGCGTGCACATTCTGTTGATTGAGGTTCGGTTGGCCGGCCTTCCAGCCAAATCGCCCGAGGACGGTTTTTTGCTGCGCGTCATCCCAGACCCGGTTCGGGCGTCCGGCGATGCCGTTTTTGTCTTTTGCCTGCGCCGCGGCGTTGGCCAGGATCGCCTCGTCGGGAATCGCTTCGAGCAGGCCCAGGCCAATCATCGGCGGTGCGATGCGCGCCGAGAATCGGGTGTCAGGGTGCATCGGGCCATAACCGAGCTGGGTGATCTGCAATATCGGCTTGCGCAACTCGACTTCGGTGCCGTCCTTGAAACGGACCGGAACGGGGGTGTAATCGACGCGCACCTTGCCTTCCGGGATGACGCCGGGCACAGCCATGTCCTGGAGTTGTCCGCCGTAGACCGGCTCCGGGACAACACCCAGCTGCTCAATCACTTTGGCATACGCCGGCGCATCGGGAATCGACAGGCGTACCAGCATCGACACGGCGTTCTGCGCATCAGGCGTGGGCGGATGACCGCGGCCGTCCTTGATGTGGCAGTTCTGGCAGGCATTGGTGTTGAACAGCGGGCCGAGGCCATCCCGGGCGGTGGTGGTCGCCGGGGCGATCACCCAGGGGTTGCGGAAGAAGCTGTTGCCGACGCTGAAGTCGACGCGTCGTGACGGTGGCAGGTTGGCGGACGGCAGGGAAAACGAGTTCTGATCGGTCTTGCGCACGGTTGCGCTGCCACCGGAGCGGGCTTCACCGGGTTCGGCCTGGGTAAAACGCGGGGCGTCATCGCAGGCACTCAGGCCCAGAGCCAGCAACAGTGCGGACAAGCGAAGAAGCAGCGAGGGCATCAGACATCCTGCAAGACGAGCAAAACAAGGGCGCAAAGTCTAACAGGGCAGGGGAGATTGAATAAGAGGAATTATCGTTTGGTTGATGTAGCGCATTTTTCCAGGACACCCACACCCCCCTGTGGGAGCGAGCCTGCTCGCGATGGCGTCATCACAGTCGACATTGATGTTGAATGTACGACCGCTATCGCGAGCAGGCTCGCTCCCACAGGGGACACGCATCAGGCAGGTATGAAAAAGGCGACCCGAAGGTCGCCTTTTCATTCAGCCAGCGTTGATCAGAACTCGTGATCAGCGTTGTCCGGGTTCAGGTCGCCGATGCCCATTTTGCCTGCGGCGGCTTCGATCGAACCGGTCTGCTTGACCAGGGAAGCGATAGCGTCGCGGACGATCTGGTTACCAGCGGTATTGCCGGCGGCGATCAGTTGGTCGTAGTGCTCACCCTTGTTGGCGTGTTCGACGATGACCTGCATCTTGGCTTCGGTGGCAGCCAGGTCGGCTTTCAGCGCGGTATCGGCAGCCGGGTCGGCCTTGGCCACCAGGGACGACAGGCTGGCGCCGGTCATTTTGGTGCCGTCGACGCGGGTGTACTCGCCCAGGTAAACGTTACGAACGCCTTTGGCATCGTAGAACTGTGAGTTGTGGGTGTTGTCGCTGAAGCAGTCGTGTTCGTCTTCCGGGGAGTTGGCTTCCAGGGAAACCTTCATGCGCTCGCCCGCCAGTTCGCCCAGGGACAGGCTGCCCATGCCAAACAGCATTTTGCGCAGGCCGGTTTCAGCCGATTCGGCTTCCAGCGTGGCGCGATAGTTGTCGGCCACGTTCGGCTTCCAGTTACCGACCATTTCTTCCAGGTCGCTGACCAGCAGTTGGGTCACGGACTTCAGGTAAGCGCGGCGACGATCGTTGTGACCGCCGGTGGCGCCTTTGCCTTCCAAGTAGTCAGATGCTGGACGGTTGCCAGCGCCGGGGCCGGTGCCGTTCAGGTCCTGGCCCCACAGCAGGAATTCAATGGCGTGGTAGCCGGTGGCGACGTTGGCCTCCGAACCACCCAGCTCGTTCAGGCTGGCGAGTTTTTCCGGGGTAATGTCTTTGACGTCGACCTTGTCTTCGCCGACCTGAACCTGGGTGTTGGCGATGATATTGGCAGTGGCGCCCGGGTTACCCAGTGCGTGCTCGTAGGATTTGTCGACGTAGTCGATCAGGCCTTCGTCCAGGGGCCAGGCGTTCACCTGACCTTCCCAGTCGTCGATGATGGTGTTGCCGAAGCGGAACACTTCACTCTGCAGGTAAGGAACGCGGGCAGCGATCCAGGCAGCCTTGGCGGCTTTCAGGGTGTCGGCGTTCGGCTTGGCGAGGAAAGCGTCGACGGCGGTTTGCAGGGTTTTCGCGGTAGATTCGGCATCGCTGTAAACGGCGAAGACGATGTCGGCGTAATGCGCGACAACGGCTTTGGCTGCGGCTTCGTCGACTTTGCTTGCAGCGGCAGGCGCAACAGCCGGCGTTGCCGGGGCCGTGGTGGTGGCGGCCGGTGCAGGCGTTTGCGGAGCGGCAGCTTTGTCTTTGCCTTCGCCGCAACCGGCGAGGGAAATAGCGATGGCCAACAGACTGGCGGTAGCCAGAGGCATACGAATCATGGTGAACATCCTGCTTCGAGAGGGGGTGGAATGGCGCAGCAAGCGCGCAAAACTTCGACATAATGCAAATCTTTCGCATTATGTGTAAAGGGTTGTACCTGGAAATATTTCTTATTCACGGTATTGGTCTGCCACCACATGATTTGTAATTGGATGGACTCGCCCTCGCTGTCGATGGCTGTTTAGACTGCCACCGTGGCGCATTGACGCCTCGGCCTGGGCGAGTCCATCCAGTTACATGGTCCGTATAAGGTCAATGGATGGCTGCGCTACTGCGCTGGGCCTGTTTCAGGTAGACGCTCAATTCTCGCGCCGGCAGCGGTTTGCTGTAGAGATAACCCTGACCTTCGTGACAGCCTTCAGAGATGATGTAAGCCTCTTGCTCCGGGGTTTCCACGCCTTCGGCAATCACCTGCATGCCCAGGCTTTTGCCCAGTTGGATGATGGCGCGAACGATGGTCGCATCGTCGTCGTCATCGAGCAGGTCCTGAACGAAGCTCTTGTCGATCTTGATCTTGTCCAGCGGCAGGCTTTTCAGATAGCTCAATGACGAGTAACCGGTGCCGAAGTCGTCGATCGCGATCAACGCCCCGGAGCGGCGCAGGCTCAGCAGATGCTGGGCGGCCGTGCTGATGTCTTCCATCAGGCCGGTTTCGGTGACTTCCAGTTCCAGGCTGCGCGGTGGCAAGCGATACATCTGCAGCAGATTGTTGACCACCCGTGGCAGCTCTGCTTGGTGCAGCTGTACGGTGGACAGGTTCACCGCCATGCGCAGGTCGACGAAACCCTGGTCATGCCAGTCGCGCAATTGCTTGCACGCCTGATCCAGCACCCATTCGCCGATGGCGATGATGGTGCCGTTCTGCTCGGCCAAGGGGATAAACAGGTCCGGCGGAACCAGCCCGTGCTCAGGATGCTGCCAGCGAATCAGCGCCTCGACGCCCACTACCCGGTGATCGCGGTAGCTGATCTGCGGTTGGTAGACGAGGTAGAACTGATCACGGATCAAGGCATCGCGCAGGTCTTTTTCCAGCTCGCGGCGGCGGCGCATCTCGGTGTCGACGCTGGCGATATAGAACTGATAACGGTTGCGCGAGCGAGTCTTGGCCAGGGTCATGGTCTGCTCGGCTTTTTGCAGCAGTTTCTCGGTGCTGTCACCGTCCTCCGGGAACAGGGTGATGCCGATGGTGGCGCGCAGACGAATCTCTTGATGGTCGAGGGCGAACGCCGCTTCCAGGTCATCGAGAATGCTTTGGGCCAGTTCGGCCGCTTCGTAGGGTTGTTCGATATCGGCCTGAACCAGGGCGAACTGGTCGCCGCCCAGACGGGCGAGGGCGCCGAGGCGACCGCTGTGGGCTCGCAGGCGATCGGCCAGTGCCAGCAGCAGTTGGTCGCCGGTCTGGTAGCTGAACTGTTCGTTGATGCCCTTGAAGTCATCCAGGCCGACCACCAATACCGCGACCCGCCGTTGCAATTTGCCGGCGTCGACGAGGATTTTGTCCAGCTGTTGCTGCAACTGCTGGCGGTTGGGCAGACCGGTGAGGAAATCGTACTGGGCCATGCGCAGCAGGCTGTTTTCCGCTTCGTGGCGCAGATGGGTGTTGCGCTCGATGGACTCGAGCAACTGGTTGGCGGTGTTGATCCAGATCCCCAGTTCGTTTTTCTCGTGGCCCTTGAGCTGCGGAATCTTGTGTTCGCTGGGGCGATCCGGATTGATATTGGTCAGGTGTTCGATGATCCGCGACAGCGGTTTGGTCAGCAGCCAGTGATAGACCAGATACAGCACCAGCGCCATGGCCAGGACGCGCAACACGCCGGAGATGAAAATGATCACCGAGCTGACAATGAAACCCTGGCCGTAGGTGGCGGTGTCGAGGGTGATGCTTAGGTCGCCGTAGTACTCGCTGTAAGGGCCGCGACCCACCAGTTGGGTGGTGAAGGTGCGCTCCCTGCCAAGGATCAGGTCGGTCAGCCAGCGGCTATTGGAGTGCTGCAACTCGCGAGACTTTTGCGCGAGCATCGCTTCGTTGGGATGGCCGATGGAGGCCTGGCGCACGGCGTCGTCCTGGAACAGGCCTTCGATCACCTGCATACCCATTTCACGGTCCAGGCTGTAGACGGCCTGGGTCGAGGGGTCGCGGAACATGTCGAGGATCCGTTGGGCATCGTTGGCCACGGCCTGGCGTGTTTTATAGGCATCGAAAACGATCTGCGCGCAGCTCAAGACCACGCCGACGATCAATGCCGACAGGAGCACCACTCGAAGCAACTTCACCGACAAGCTGTTCTTGAGTTCCAGCTTCAAAGGGTTATTCCTTGTTCCGTGCGGGTAGCGTCAAGTTGCCATGAGTATTGGCAATCCCGTGATGGCAGTCAAAGGGACAATCAATCACATGGGGTTTTGCCTGTAGCTTGGCCGAAATGCTGTGGCTTGGAGTGTTTGCCTATTCGTACTGTGTCGGTTGTTGGGGCCTTCAACTTGAGGGGGGTTGGGACATATTTTCCGTTTGGTTGATGTTAGACGGCTGTGGCGTTGGGGCAAGGGGCTGAAGGCTTGTTTCATCGTGGGAAATCGGCTTGGTTTTTGCGGATGCACCTATTGAGTGGTGAGGGGCAAAAGGCGAAAGGTGAACGCCGATCCCCCTGTGGGGGGCTTGCTCGCGAAGGCGGCCTGACAGCCGACCAATCTCTTCCTGCCAAACATCCAATCCCTGTGGGAGCGAGCCTGCTCGCGATGGTGGCCGCGCAGGCAGCGGATGCGTCCGTTTAAACAGCGGTAAAAAAACCAGACCTTTCCCACGAGGTTTTCAGGTTGCCTGTAGGAAGCGGGTTCAATTACCTTTTGGCTGTCGCTGAAAATCAGCGATGGGGTGTGAGAACCCGGCAAGTCATAGTCATCCAGCGCCAGTATCCGCATAATTGCCGCCAGCTTATCTGCTGCATATGCGTTATGGCGGCTGTGTGCGGGCAGACTTCGGTCTGGCCGGGTGTCTATGACCGGTTTCTCACCTCGCACATAGCTGCCACCTCTTCGTCGCGTGAGAAACGGCGAGGGAATGGCACCCAACGTCATAGGCATTCCCTTGGATAAATTAATCCCCGATCCCCCCTTCAACAGCTCCAAACCCTACAACCCCAGCCCCATGTTCCTGATCTCCCCGGACATGAACACCGAGACCCTCCTGGCCCACGCCTGTGAGTCATTGGCTTCAGCCAACGTCTTGGCCAGTGATTTCGCCACCTACCTGACCGGCTCCCAGCGCAGTACGGCGTTGGCCATTGCGCAGATCGTCATGCTGGCGGACTTGGCCGTTAATCGGGCGTTGGATATCGTCGACCCGCAGGAATAGGCGTTCGGTCAGTTATACCGCGTTATCGTTCTTCGCGAGCAGGCTCGCTCCCACAGGTACATCGGTGTCCTTGTGGGAGCGAGCCTGCTCGCGAAGGCGGTCCAACTGCCGCCGCAAGACTTTTCCTGGCCCATAAAAAAACCCGACCTAAGCCGGGTTTTTTATGGGCATCGATCTTAAGCGGTGAAGGTTTTGCCTTCGAACTGCTCAGCCACGAATTTCCAGTTGACCAGGTTCCAGAACGCTTCGACGTACTTCGGACGAAGGTTGCGGTAGTCGATGTAGTAAGCGTGTTCCCAGACGTCGCAGGTCAGCAGCGGGGTGTCGCCGCTGGTCAGCGGGTTGCCGGCGCCGATGGTGCTGGCCAGGGCCAGGGAACCGTCAGCCTTTTTCACCAGCCAGCCCCAACCGGAACCGAAGGTGCCGATGGAAGTCTTGCTGAACTCTTCCTTGAACTTGTCGAACGAACCGAAAGAAGCGTTGATGGCCTCAGCCAGCGCGCCGGTTGGTTGACCGCCGGCGTTTGGCGCCAGGCAGTTCCAGTAGAAAGTGTGGTTCCAGACTTGAGCGGCGTTGTTGAAGATACCGCCCGAGGAAGACTTGACGATTTCTTCCAGAGTCTTGCCTTCGAACTCGGTGCCTGGCACCAGGTTGTTCAGGTTCACGACGTAGGTGTTGTGGTGCTTGTCGTGGTGGTATTCCAGAGTTTCCTTGGAAATGTGCGGCTGCAGGGCATCGTGTGCGTAAGGCAGCGGCGGCAATTCGAAAGCCATGATGATTCTCCTAATCAGGTCAGTTGCGGTGAGCGCAAGGCCGATCACGGGCGGCCAGACAAGCGCCGGGGAGTTTGTACTCTTTGCGGCGCATCGGACCGGATCATAGCACCGGGGGTGCGGCATAACCACGCAACAACTGTGTGGGAAAGAGGTTCCAGAGCCTTTTGGAATAATCAGCCAGCGGCGATTAATTGAAAGGCTACGGAAAACATCATCACCGCTACCAGCAGATCGAGAATTCTCCAGGTGCTCGGTCGTGCCAGCCATGGCGCCAACCATGCTGCGCCCAGCGCCAAGGTGAAAAACCACAACAACGACGCACTGGCTGCGCCCACGACATAAGCGCCGGGCTCGGTTTGTTGGGCGCCGAGGGAGCCGATCAGCAACACGGTATCCAGATAAACGTGCGGGTTGAGCAACGTTACCGCCAGGGCGCTGAGCATCACCGCGCGCAGTGAGCGCACAGTCTGATTTTCACCCTGTTGCAGACTTTGTTTCGAACAGGCCCGACGCAACGCCAGGCTGCCATACCAGATCAGAAACGCCGCGCCACCCCAACGGGCGACTGCCAGTAATGTCGGGTTTTGCGCCAGCACCGTCGCCAGGCCAAATACCCCGGCGGCCACCAGCAACGCATCGCAGGTCACGCAGAGTGCCGCCACTGGCAGGTGATGTTCGCGCCTCAGACTCTGAGCCAGCACAAACGCATTCTGGGTACCGATCGCCATGATCAGCCCCGCGGCCACCAACAGGCCGTTCACATAGCTTTGCCACATAAGATTTTTACTCCGCGTTCGCCGCCAGGTCCCGCAGTACTTGCAGGGCGCGTTCGGCATCGGCCTGGCCGACGAATAAATGGTCGTGGAAGTAGCCGGCGATCACGTTGCAGCTGATGCCGGCCTGGCCTAATGCCGTGGCGAACGCGGCGGTCAGGCCGACGGCTTCGAGGGCTGAGTGCACGTTCAAGGTGATCCAGGCCGCGACGTAATCGAAACTGAAGCCTGCCTTCTCGGCGTGGGAACGTTCCAGAATCACCGTCAGACCTTCCTGCTCGCGAAAGCTGCCGACAACCTCCAGACCCGCTGGCAACTGGCCGTCGCGCAGGGTGCAGAACACGTATTCGCCGACGTTGAGTTGCGGGCTCATGCTGCGCAGCAAGGTTGCCAATGAAGTTTCGCCAGCCATGTCGATGATCCTTGTTCAAGAGTTCTTGCTGGCCATTCTCCGGTGTGACGTTGTATAAGAAAAACCAATAGTGCTGATCGCTCATTAGGAAAACTGATGTTCGACTATAAATTGCTTTCTGCATTGGCCGCGGTGGTCGAGCAGGCCGGGTTCGAACGCGCTGCGCAGGTGCTGGGCTTGTCGCAATCGGCGATCTCCCAGCGCATCAAGTTGCTCGAGGCGCGGGTCGGCCAACCGGTGCTGGTGCGGGTGACACCGCCGGCTCCGACCGAAATCGGCCGACGGCTGCTTAACCATGTGCAACAGGTGCGTTTACTTGAACGGGACTTGCAAACACTGGTGCCGGCACTCGACGAAGAAGGCCTGCCGGAACGTCTGCGCATTGCCTTGAATGCCGACAGCCTCGCCACGTGGTGGGCCGTGGCAGTGGGCGACTTTTGCGCAGAACAGCATCTGCTGCTGGACCTGGTGGTTGAAGACCAGACCGTTGGCCTCAAACGTATGCGCGCCGGAGAAGTTGCAGCGTGCGTCTGCGCCAGTGAACGTCCGGTGGCCGGCGCGCGTAGCGTGTTGCTGGGAGCCATGCGCTACCGCGCGTTGGCCAGTCCGGCGTTTATTGCCCGGCATTTTCCTGGAGGTGTGCGCGCCGATCAGTTGTCGAAAACGCCAGCGTTAGTCTTTGGCCCGGATGATTTCCTACAGCATCGCTACCTGGCGTCCCTCGGCGTTGATGGCGGTTTCGAACACCATCTATGCCCCTCGTCCGAAGGCTTCATCCGCCTCACGGAAGCGGGCCTCGGTTGGGGCCTGGTGCCTGAATTGCAGGTTCGCGAGCAACTGGAACGCGGTGTATTGCTGGAGCTTTTGCCAGATAAGCCGATCGATGTGCCGCTGTACTGGCATCATTGGCGCAATGGCGGTCAGCTGCTTGGGTTACTCACCGATCAATTGGTGCGCTCGTCAAAACAATGGTTGGTGCCGTTGGACTGACGGGCAGCGTCAAGACCTCACGCCCTACGCAATGTGCAGAACGCAAAACGAAATATTCGGAGCAATTCATGAAGATTCTGGTCACCGGCGCAAGCGGTTTCATCGGCGGGCGCTTTGCGCGTTTCGCCCTGGAGCAAGGCCTGGACGTGCGGGTCAACGGTCGCCGGGCCGAGAGTGTGGAGCATTTGGTGCGTCGCGGCGCTGAGTTCATCCAAGGCGACTTGAGCGACCCGCAACTGGCGCGTGACCTGTGTTCAGAGGTCGAAGCCGTGGTCCATTGCGCCGGTGCGGTCGGCTTGTGGGGCCGTTATCAGGACTTTCATCAAGGTAACGTGCAGGTCACCGAAAATGTGGTCGAGGCCTGCCTGAAACAACGGGTCCGGCGGCTGGTGCACTTGTCGTCGCCGTCGATTTACTTCGATGGCCGCGATCACTTGGGTTTGACCGAAGAACAGGTGCCCAAACGCTTCAAGCATCCCTACGCCGCGACCAAGTACCTGGCCGAACAAAAGGTCTTTGGCGCCCAGGAGTTCGGCCTTGAAACCCTGGCCCTGCGCCCGCGATTCGTGACGGGGGCCGGTGACATGAGCATCTTCCCGCGCTTGCTGAAGATGCAACGCAAAGGTCGCTTGGCAATAGTCGGTAACGGTTTGAACAAAGTCGATTTCACCAGCGTGCAAAACCTCAACGAAGCATTGCTCAGCAGTTTGCTGGCCAGCGGTTCGGCGTTGGGCAAGGCTTACAACATCAGTAACGGGACGCCGATTCCGTTGTGGGACGTGGTCAATTACGTCATGCGCAAGATGGATGTCCCACAGGTGACCCGTCACCGTTCCTACGGTTTGGCCTACACCGTTGCAGCGCTCAATGAGGGCGTGTGCAAACTGTGGCCGGGTCGTCCCGAACCGACCCTGTCGCGCTTGGGCATGCAGGTGATGAACAAAAATTTCACCCTGGACATCAGCCGCGCCCGGCATTATCTGGACTACGATCCGAAAGTCAGTCTCTGGACCGCCCTCGATGAATTTTGCGGCTGGTGGAAGGCTCAGGACATTCGCTGACACTCAAGCACCCGCCGCAACACTGAACCGAGTTGGGGGTTGAAGGTCAATCGGTGCAGCAGTGGGGTTTATACTGCGTCGCATCACGCCATCACCGCGTTCCACAAAGGTTGACTCAATGTCCATGCGTAACGATGCCAACGACGACTTCGACAATGTACCGGGCCTGCGTGCCGACAGCCTCGACGACGATGATTTTGTGCCCGCCGCCCGCGCTTCCGTGCATTCGCGGAACGCGCCAGTCGTCAAAGTCAAAAGCCCGAGCACCGGCCCGTTGTGGGCGCTGGTCGGCGCCTTGTTCTTTGCCTTCGCCGGCCTTGCCTGGTGGAGTTTCCAGCAGCTCTCGCTGATGGAACAGCAGTTGGTGGCGACCCAGGAAAGTTTCGCCCGCATCAGTGAGGACGCGGCGGGGCGCTTGCAGGACATTTCCGGCAAGGTTGTCGCCAGTCAGACCAACGTCAGCAGCGGCAGCGAAGCGCTGAAGCTGCAGATCAAACAGCTGGAAAGCAAACTCCAGGAACAAAGCAAGCAGCAGCAAGGTGTTGCCGGCCAGACTTCGGAGCTGGACAAGCGTCTGGCGCAGATGACCGCCCAGACCAGCGAACTGGACAAACGCTTGGCACAGATGACCGCCCAGACCACTGAGCAACAGACCGCCACCATTCAATTGCAGGCTCAGGTCAAAGTCTTGAACAGCGACGTAGCCGTGCTGAAAAGCACACCGGCGGACACTGACAAATTCGACGCCCAGCTGAAAAGCCTCGGCGCCGACATCGTCGCGCTGAAGAAGCAAGGGAACCCGAGCGCCGCTATCGAACGCCTGGAGCAGGAAGTCATTGTTCTTAAAAGCGAACAGGACAATCGCCCGGCCGCTGCGCAAGGTGGCACTAACACCGCTGAGTTTGATGCCTTCCGCGGGCAGACCACCCGCAACATCAACACCCTTCAGGCGCAGATCCAGAATCTGCAGCAGCAGCTTCGCGCCCGGCCTTGAGCCATGAATCATTCCCGGATTCACCGGGAATGATTTCCTTACACACTGCGATTCGCTGAATATCCATACATGCCCCATTGCCGTCTACGCTCTTGAAACACCGACAAGAACGAGGGATGCGCAATGGGGTTTTTGCATAAATGGGCCTTGCTGGGCGGGTTGTTGTTGCTGTGCCTGGGCCAGGTTCAAGCCGCCGGCACGGAAAAGGATGACAGCCTGGCCGCCAAAGCCCTGCTGGAAAAAGCCCTGGCCTACTACCACGACAATGGCGACAAGGCCTTCGCGGCATTCAGCCGTCAGGGGGAGTTTGTCGACAAGGATCGATACGTCTTCGTGGTCGACACCAAGGGCGTGATGCTGGCCAGCGGCGGGCCGTCATCGGCGCTGATTGGCCGGGATGTGTCCGACGCACTCGGACCGGATTTGCAGAAAGCCTTCAAGGACGCCTTGAAAGTGCCGGAGGGCAATGGCATTCAGCAGGCGGAATATCGTTGGCAGAACTGGTCCGATGGCAAAGTCGAACGCAAGCATGTGTTTTACCAGCGCATCGGTCAGCGGATCCTGGCGGTCGGTTACTACCTGCCACGGGCGTCAGCGGAGCAGGCGATGGCCTTGCTGAACAAAGCGGCGGCCGATCTGGCCAAGGACGAGAAGGGCACGCTCACGGCGATCAACTCCCTGAAAGGCGGGTACTTGCAGGATGACCTGTACGTGTTCGTCGTCGATCTGGACAACCAGCGTTATGTCGCTCACGGCACCAACTTGCGCTTGATCAACACCGACTTCGGCAAAATCAAGGACCCGGAAGGCAAACCGGTGGGCGAGCCGATCCTTGCCTCGATTGCCAGGCAGGATCACGGCGAATACGAATACCGCTGGAAAAACCCGGTGACCGGAAAGGTCGAAAACAAGCATGCGTACCTGAAAAAGGTCGGGCATTTTCTGGTGGCTGTCGGGTATTACAGCCCTTGATGGTGATCGTTCCCACGCAGAGCGTGGGAACGATCAGTCGGAGGTATCAGAGAACCTTGTCTTCGCGCCCACGCAACAACATGTTCGGCATGGCAATCGCCGCCGCCAGACCCAATAGCGACACCGCCGCGCTGACCATCAGCAAATTGCGGAACGTCAGCAGCAGTTCTGCGCGCAAGGCATTCTGTGCATCCCCCGGCGCGGCGTTCAAACCATCGAGCAGGACATTCCCCGAACTGCCCTCACCGATTATCGACGAGCTGGCCAGGTGGGCGAAATTCGAATCCTGCAACAACGCCAGCAGCAGCGCCGACATCAACGCCACGCCCACCGCGCCACCCAAAGAACGGAACAGGTTGGTGGTGCTGGTCGCAACACCGATGTCCCGTTGTGCCACCGAGTTCTGCGTCCCGACCAACGAGGTAGGGAATTGCATGCCGGAGGCGATCCCGCTGAGCAACATGAACAGGCTGCTCAGCAGCAATGCGTCAGGCGCACTGAGCGCCATCCCGATAATCGAGATCGGCATCAGCACGGCGCCGGTCAGGATCATCGGTTTGTAGCGCCCGGTTACCGAGGTTCGGCGTCCGGCGAAATAAGCGCCTATCGGCAAGCCGATGGCCAGCGGCAACAGGTGCAGCGCGGCGCTGTCGGCCCCGGCGCCGGTGACGCTCTGGAAGCGCAGCGGCATCAGTACGATCAGTGAGATCGCCTGGAAACTGGTGAAGAAAATTGTGCACCAGCAGAGGATCGCGTTGCGGTTGGCGAACAAATGCATCGGCAACAACGGCTCTTGCGTCCTGCGCTCATGCCAGACAAACAGCCCCAGAACCAACACCGCACAGCCGAGCAGGCCCAACACTTCAGTACTGCGCCACGAATGGCCTTGACCGACCTGCGTGATGCCCAACAACAACGTGGTCAAACCGATGATCATCAGCAATGTGCCGAGGTAATCGATGATCGGTTTGCGTTGTGGCACCGGCAGTCCCACCAGCGTGCGATTGGCCACCAGCCATGCGCCCAGACCCAGCGGCAGGTTGATAAGAAATACCCAGCGCCACGACAGGTATTCAGTCATGTAACCGCCGAGTACCGGGCCGGCCACGCTGGCCACTGCGTACATGCTGCTGAAATAACCCTGATAGCGGCCGCGCTCGCGGGGCGGCACGATATCGCCGATGATCGCCTGGCTCACCGAAACCATCCCGCCGGCGCCAATGCCCTGAAGAATCCGCGCCAGCACCAATTGCTCCATGCTCTGGGCCATGCCGCAGAACAACGAAGCAATCGTGAATACACCCATGCCGAACAGCATTAACTTGCGGCGGCCATACAGGTCACCCAGTTTTCCGTAGATCGGCACCGCAACCGTCATCGCCACCATGTAGCCGGAAATCACCCAGGCCAACAGGCTGACGTCTTTAAACTGTGCGGAAATGGCCGGCATCGACACCGCGACGATGGTTTGGTCCAGCGCGCCGAGAAAGATCGCCAGCATCAGGGCGATCAATACGCTGCGAATGGCGGGTTTGGGCGTTTCAGGCTGGTTGAGATTGGTCACGGGTTAAAACCTGCGGGCAATGATTGACCCGCGAGGAAGCACGGCGAGCGGGAATGCTTGCCAGTGTAAGTCGGTAGGAGGCTATTCGATAGCCTCATAAGGAAGACCGACGTCATTTTCTGCAATGGTTTTTCGACCCGCTTCTGAATCGACGAAGTACGCCAGTTCCGACTCGGCGATGCCCTGACTGAAGGCATCGTGGTCGTCGAAGCGGTGCAGCATCGAGGTCATCCACCAGGAGAACCGCTCGGCTTTCCTGACCCGGCGCAAACAGACCTCGGAGTATTTCTCCAGCAAATCCAACTGACCTTTCCGGTAAACCTTCAGCAGAATATTGAACAGCGTACTGACGTCGCTGGCCGCCAGGTTCAGGCCCTTGGCACCGGTGGGCGGGACAATGTGCGCCGCATCACCGACCAGGAACATCCGCCCGTATTGCATCGGTTCAACCACAAAGCTGCGCAGCGGCGCGATGCTTTTTTCGATCGACGGTCCGGTCACCAACGTGTCGGCCAAGGCCTGTGGCAAGCGGGATTTGAGTTCATCCCAGAAACGTTGATTGGACCAGTGATTATCCGCCGGCACCTGAAGGTAATAGCGAGTGCGCGTTGCCGAACGCATGCTGCACAAGGCAAAACCGCGCTCGTGGTGGGTGTAGACCAGTTCTTCGTGGACCGGAGGGGTATCGGCCAGAATCCCGAGCCAGCCAAACGGATAGACCCGCTCGAATACATTCAGGCACTCGGCGGGAATCGACTGGCGCGCCACGCCATGGAAACCGTCGCAACCGAGCCGATACGTCTCGCCATCCTTTTCGAAAGTGACAATGGCTTCATCGGTTTTCATGCCGTGGAGCACGACGTTTTTGGCTTCGTAAAGGGTCTGCGCGTGGGCCATCTGACGAGCGGCCATCAGGTCGCGGGTGACCTCGGTCTGGCCATAAATCATGGCGGTTTTGCCACCGGTCAGAGCTTGCAGATCGATGTACGCGGCGTGCGTCGAGGGCCAGCTCGAAGCCTCCATGAACCGACCCTTCGGCGTCCATGCGCTGGCCCACACCGGCCTGGCGCAACAGCTCTACCATGCCTTGTTCGAGGACACCGGCACGGTTTCGCCCGAGCACATAAACCGGGGTCTGGCGTTCGAGAACCAAGTATCGATGCCGGCATTGTGCAATAACTGACCGAGTAACAAACCAGATGGACCTGCACCGATAATGGCAACTTGGGTTTTCAGCATTTTCATTGTTTTATGACTCGCAAGCTCCACGCGGCCAAGGCCGATGAATGATTTTTATGGATCGAGTGCTTGCATTTTTCACTTGTTGGTCTGTCAATTGAAGGGGAAAACTGAGCCGATACCTGTACATTTTGCCAATCGGTGCGATTATCGCCCGCCTACCTCTGAGGCCTGGATTGAAGTGATGAACAAGCCTGACTTGCCTTCGATTCCAGTGTTCAAGCTCTACGGTGAAAGCCTGGATTGGCCGACCCCGGACTTGCTGCACTGTGAAACCATTTCCAAACGCAGCCGCGAACATCAATGGGAAATCAAGCTCCATCGCCACGCTGATTTGTGCCAGTTGCTCTTCGTATTCAAAGGTCAGGCAGAGCTTGAAATCGAAGGCAAACGTACGCAGCTGACTGAGCCAGCGATCCTGATCCTGCCGCCGTTATCGGTGCATGGTTATCGATTTTCCGAAGACGTCGAAGGGTTCGTCGTAACGCTGGCCGCGCCGCTGGTCGCCCATCTTCAAGCGCAGCTGGGTAACTCGGTGAATGCCTTGGCCCAGGCCGAAAGTTATCCGGCGGGCAAGGACAGTGAGTACCTCAACAGCCTGTTTACAGCGTTGCAAAACGAATACACCGGCCATCAACCAGCGCGTGAAATGCTCATGCATTCGCTGGTCAGCGTGATCATGGTGTGGGTTAGCCGTCAGGTGATTTCGCGCCGCAACGCCAGTCAACGTCCGCAACGTGCCCGGGAATACCTCAACGGTTTTATTCAACTGGTGGAAGAGACCTATCGTCAGCACGTCAAGGTCGAGGACCTGGCCCATCGGCTGGGGATTTCCGTGTCTCACCTCAACGGCACGTGCCGTGAGCTGGCGGGACAACCGGCGTTGCAGATCATGCACGAGCGTCAGCTACTGGAGGCCAAGCGCTTGCTGACCTACACCAGCATGACGATTTACGAAATGTCCGACGTATTGGGGTTTTCCGATCCGACCAACTTCACACGCCTGTTCCGACGTCGAGTGGGGATCTCGCCCAAAGCTTTTCGCGACCGTTTGAAGGCCGATCAGGACAACGAAGCCTGATCCCCTCCGTTACTTGAGGGCGTTGAGGGTCGCGTTGTGGGGAATGCAGCGCTCGAAGTTACAGCTCGCGTATTCACGGGGCAGTTGTCGCAACTGCTCGACGCGCCAGGCCGCGGTGCCATACAGCGCAAGCGTGGCGGCGCAGGTGATGAAAATGGCGAGGTATCTTCTTGTTTTGATGTTCATGGCGTTGACCTCTGAACGAATACCCTTCGGTACTACCTTCAGCATAGGTCAGGGCCGGTGAGTTGCCAGCAAAGCGGCGTTTGCATCCCGATCGTTCCCACGCGGAGCGTGGGAACGATCGTCCGGTTACAGGCCGATATCCCACGCCGGCTCTTCAGGAAACCTCAACACCAGAAAATCCAGCATGCTGCGCAACGTCGCCGGCATGTGTTTGCGTGAGGCATACACCGCGTAGATGTTCATCTGACGCGGCTCGGCGTGGGGCAGCAAGCGGATCAGTTCGCCGCTGTGGATGTGCACACCGGCCTGATAACTGGGCAGCATCGCCACCCCGGCGCCGGCCATCGTCGTGCGCAGCAGCGTGCTGGCTTCGTTGGCGCTGATATTGCCCTGCACTGGCACCGAGACCGGCTCGCCGTCCTCCTCGAAATGCCAGAGGCTTTTGCCAAAGTAGGAGTGGGTCAGGCAATTGTGCTGGCTCAGCTCCTCGACCCGCAGTGGCGTCGGGTGCTCGAGCAGATAAGCGGGGGAGGCACAGATCACCGAGCGGCAGACCGTCAGCCGTCGCGCGATCAGGTTCGGGTCCAGGTCATTGCTGGTGCGAATCGCCAGATCGATGCGCTCATCCACCAGGTTCACCGTGCGATCGAGCATCTGCAGGTCGATGCTGACGCCAGGGTAACGCTTGACGTACGCGGCCATGGCATCCGCCAGCTGCGCCTGGCCGAACGAGGTGCTGACGCTTATCCGCAGCAGGCCGCGCGGTGCATCGTCCGGTTCGCTGATGGCGGCTTGCATGTCGGAGGACAGATCGAGCATCTGCCGACAACGGGGCAGGATTTCGCTGCCGGCAGCGGTCAGGCTCAGCTTGCGTGTGGTGCGGTGCATCAGACGCGCGCCGACCCAGTCTTCCAGCTCCGCCAGATACCGGGAAACCACCGGGCGCGACAGGTCCAGATGATCGGCGGCGGCCGACTGACTACCGAGATCGACCACTGTGACGAACACCCGCATTGCTTGTAGACGATCCATGATTTGCCCGCTTTCAGAAACAAACTATGTTCAAGCATCGCATTTTTTGTACTGAGTCAGGCAACTAAGCTCTGTCCCATCGCCAAGCACGGCATTCGGACAACGGGGCAACAGATGATCGGCTTCACTTCGCTTAAACGTATTCTTTGGGCAACCGCCACTCTTGGCTTCGCGGCCCATGCTGCTGCCGCATCGACCCTGACCCTGGATGTCTACAACCCGGGCGATAAAGCTATCTTCCCGGTGACCTCGGTACTGGTCAGCGGTGAGAAAGAGGCGATTCTGGTGGACGCTCAATTCGGCAAGTCCCAAGCCGAACAGGTGGTGGAGAAAATCCGCGCCAGCGGCAAGCAACTGACCACCATCTACATCAGCCACGGTGACCCGGATTACTACTTCGGCCTCGACACCCTGACTGCCGCATTCCCTAAGACAAAAGTGCTAGCCTCGCAGCCCACCGTTGATCACATCAAAAAAACCGTCGACGGCAAACTGGCGTTCTGGGGCCCGAAAATGGGCGCTGACGTGCCAGACAAGACCATCGTACCGGGCGTACTCAAGGGCGACAGCCTGATGCTTGAAGGGCAGAAATTGCAGGTGGTGGGTCTGGAGGGCAAGCAACCGGATCGCAGCTTCGTCTGGATCCCGTCGATCAAGGCTGTGGTCGGTGGCGTGGTCGTTGCAGAAAACATCCACGTGTGGATGGCCGACACTCAAACCGCACAATCCCACGCCGATTGGCTGACGACGCTGCACGCTATCGAAACCTTGAAACCGAACACCATCGTGCCGGGCCATTACCTGGGTGAGAGCGCCCGTTCCCTGGCCGCCGTGCAGTTCACCGCCGATTACATCAAGGCCTTCGACGAAGAAACCGCCAAGGCAAAAGACGCTGCCGCGCTGATCGCCGCCATGAAAAAACGCTTCCCGACCCTGGGCGAAGAAAGCTCGCTTGAGCTGAGCGCCAAAGTCGCCAAGGGCGAGATGAAGTGGTAGCCCGTCGTTCCTGATCGTTCCCACGCTCTGCGTGGGAACGATCAGTTACCCGGCATTAGCGCGCCTGGGCCTGCTCCACCAACCACCTCATCAATTCACGCAACTTCGGCGAAGGTCCCGGTTTTTCCGGGAAAACCAGGTAATACGCCAACCCCGTCTTCACCTTCAATTCGAACGGCATGACCAGCCGTCCCGCACTCAAATCATCGCCAATCAACGACCAATCCCCAATCGCCACGCCTGTCCCTTGGGACGCCATCGACATCGCCAGGTCCAGCGTTTCGAAATGCTGACCCTTGCCGACATTGCTCAGGCGAACATCCGCGGTGGCCAGCCACGCCTTCCAGTCCCGTTCATCCCGGGTCGGGTGCAGCAGCATGTGCTGCTCCAGATCCTCCGGCGTCAGCAGCGGCACCGGACCTTCGAGCAACGGCTTGGAGCAGACCGGCGTCAGTTGCTCATCAAACAAACGCTGGGACACCAACGCGCTGTCCGGCGGCACGCCGTACATCACCGCCGCATCGAACTGCTCGCGATGAAAATCGACGCCGTGTTTGACCGTGGTGGTCAGTTCCACCGGCACATCCGGCCGCTCGCGCTGCCACTGCAACAGCCGTGGCAACAACCAGCGCATGACGCAGGTCGGGGCTTTGAGCTGCAAGGTTTCGCGCTTCTCGCCGATCTGCTCGACCGCCTCGTCGATCAGCCCGAAAATCTGCTGGACCCGCGGCAGCCACTCCCGTCCTTCGGCCGTCAGGTCAAGACCCCGGGCCTGGCGAATGAACAGCTCATAACCCAGATGATCTTCCAGCCCGGCGATCTGCCGACTGACCGCGCCTTGTGTGATGTGCAGTTGTTCGGCGGCCCGGGTGAAGTTGCAGCACTGCGCAGTGATCAGAAAAGTATGCAGCGCCGGCAGGGGAGGCAGTCGTTTCATTGGGATCCAAGGTATGACGTGAGGACATGGCTAGTATGACTTTTTATCCATTGTTGCGGCTACGTGTCGCCCGTTCCAATGAGGCCATCCCTGGACCTGCCAATTCATCATAAACACTGCGCAGGCCCGGCGTCTCAAACGAACAAGAAGGGCAAAGACATGGCGACGTGCGGCGAAGTATTGGTCAAGTTACTCGAAGATTACGGGGTTGAGCAGGTGTTCGGCATTCCAGGGGTTCACACCGTGGAGCTGTACCGAGGGCTGGCCCGTTCGAGCATCAACCACGTCACTCCGCGTCACGAACAGGGCGCCGGCTTCATGGCCGACGGTTACGCACGCACCAGTGGCAAGCCGGGTGTGTGCTTCATCATCACTGGCCCGGGCATGACCAACATCACCACCGCGATGGGGCAGGCCTACGCCGATTCGATTCCGATGCTGGTGATCTCCAGCGTGCAATCGCGCAGCCGGTTGGGCGGCGGTCGCGGCAAGCTGCATGAACTGCCGAATCAAAGCGCTTTGGTCGGCGGTGTTGCAGCGTTCTCCCACACCTTGATGTCGGCGGCTGAATTGCCAGGCGTGTTGGCGCGTGCTTTTGCCCTGTTCCAGGCCGGTCGTCCGCGGCCGGTGCACATTGAAATTCCGTTGGACGTGCTGGTCGAAGAAGCTGATGACCTGCTCGCCAGTGTGCCGGTGAACATCGACCGAGCCGGTGCTTCGCCGTCGGCCATTTCCCGCATGACAGCATTGCTGGCCGGTGCCAAACGTCCGCTGATTCTCGCTGGTGGCGGTGCCATCGAGGCTGCGGCCGAGTTGACTGAGCTGGCCGAACTGCTGGACGCACCGGTCGCGCTGACCATCAACGCCAAAGGCATGCTCGAATCCAACCATCCGCTGTTGATCGGTTCGACCCAGAGCCTGGTCGCCACCCGGGCGCTGGTGGCCGAGGCCGATGTGGTATTGGCCATCGGCACCGAATTGGCCGAGACCGACTACGACGTGACCTTCGCTGGCGGTTTCGAAATTCCCGGCGCACTGCTGCGCGTGGACATCGACCCTGACCAGACCGTGCGCAACTACCCGCCGCAGGTGGCGCTGGTGTCCGACTCGCGCAACGCTGCCCAGGCCTTGCTGAGTGCGCTGTCGCACAAGTCGCTGGCCGAGCGCCGCAACGATTGGGGCCAGGTCCGTGCCGCGCGTTTGCGCGAAGAACTGGCCGCCACGTGGGACGCCCCGACGCTGGCGCAGACGCGTTTCCTGGAAACCGTTCTGCACCAATTGCCGGACGCTGTGTTCGTCGGCGATTCGACCCAACCGGTGTACACCGGCAACCTGACGTTCAACCCGGAGCGCCCGCGTCGCTGGTTCAACTCATCCACCGGTTACGGCACCCTCGGTTACGCCTTGCCGGCAGCCATCGGTGCCTGGCTCGGCGGCAGCGTTGAGAACGGCGCGCGTCCTCCGGTGGTGTGCCTGATCGGCGACGGGGGCCTGCAATTTACCCTGCCGGAACTGGCCAGCGCCGTTGAAGCGCGCACCCCGGTGATCGTTTTGCTGTGGAATAACCAGGGCTACGAAGAGATCAAGAAATACATGGTCAACCGCGCCATCGAGCCGGTGGGCGTCGACATCTACACCCCGGATTTCATCGGTGTGGCCAAGGCGCTGGGCTGTGCGGCCGAAGCCGTCAACGGTGTCGAGCAACTGCGCAGCGCATTGCGCGCCGCTACCGATCGCCAAGGTCCGACGTTGATTGAGATTGACCAGACTTCGTGGATGGAGGCGGTGTCGAAATGAGCTTTCCGACAACCCTCGACGGTCTGTACATCGACGGCCAATGGTCGGCTGGCAACGAACACCTGCGCGTGATCAACCCGGCGACCGAAGCCCTGTTGACCACTGTTAACGGCGGCGATGAACGGGCTGTTGATCAAGCGGTTAAAGCTGCCACCGAAGCCTTCAAGAGCTGGTCAAAAACCACCGGCGCCGAGCGTGGCGCGATCCTGCGAAGAATCGCTGCGGGCGTGCAGGCCGGTCGCGAACAGTTGATGCATTTGCAGTCGAGCAACAACGGCAAACCGCTGTTCGAAGCGGCCATCGATGTCGACGACGTGATCGCCACCTTCGAGTATTACGCAGGGTTGGCTGAAGGTCTGGACGCCAAACAGGACAGCACTGTTGAGCTGCCAACTGACGACTTCAGTGCCCGCGTGCGCCGCGAGCCGTGCGGTGTGGTCGGCCTGATCGTGCCGTGGAATTTCCCGATGGTCACCACCGCCTGGAAGCTCGCTCCGGCCCTGGCCGCGGGTTGCTGCGTGGTGCTCAAGCCTTCGGAAGTCACGCCGCTGCCGGAGCTGGAACTGGCGGCGATCATCGCCGAGGCCGGTCTGCCAAATGGCGTGTTCAACCTGATCTGCGGCACTGGTCTGGCCGTTGGCGCACCGCTGTCGGCTGACCCGCGTATCTCTAAGATTTCCTTCACCGGCAGCAATGCCGTCGGCGTGCAGGTCATGCAACGCGCGGCGGAAACCGTCAAAGGGGTGAGCCTGGAACTGGGCGGTAAATCCTCGCTGCTGGTGCTCATGGATGCTGATATCGAACTGGCTGTGGACGTGGCCTGTGGCGGCGGTTTCTTCAACGCCGGGCAAATGTGTTCCGCCACCAGCCGCGTGCTGGTCGCCGATGAACTGGCGGAAGAATTCCTGAAACGCCTCAAGGCCCGCGCCGAAGCCATTCGTGTGGCTGACCCGTTCGACCCGAACGTGGAAATGGGCGCGCTGGTCAATCAGGCGCAATACCAGCGCGTGCTCGGTCACATCGATCGCGGTTTGACGGCTGGCGCCAAGCTGATCTGCGGCGGCAATCGTCCTGCAGACCTGCCTCGCGGCTATTTTTTGCAGCCGACCATTTTCACCGACGTGCCCCTCGACAGTGCGCTGTGGTGTGAAGAGATTTTTGGCCCGGTGATCTGCGTGCGCAGTTTTGCCTCTGAAGCCGAGGCGATTGCCTTGGCCAACGACAGCCAGTTCGGGCTGGTGGCCAGCGTGGTCACTCGCGACAACGCAGCCGCGGACCGGGTCGCCAACGCTTTGCAGGCGGGGCTTGTGTGGGTCAACGCGCCGCAAGTGATCTTCCCGCAGGCCGCCTGGGGTGGCTACAAACAGAGCAGCATCGGCCGTGAGTTGGGGCCGTGGGGTTTGCAGGCTTTCCAGGAAATCAAACACGTGATTCGAGCGCTCTGACGGCTCGAAAACGGTCAGCGCATGCCTCTTGATGAGGCATGCGCTGGCGTCATGGCTTCAATGAGTTTTTATCGATAGTCAGGTGTTTTGCACGACCTCAGGATGAACCCGTCGGCTCAGCGCAAGCCCTTTGAAACCGGGGGCTTCAAGCAGATAGACGGCGCAGATGCAACGGTTGCGACCAACCTCATACTTACAAAAACAAAGGGAGTCCTTCATGGGCGAGCATGATCTGAACAGACGTCAATTTATCAAAACCGTGGGCGTGGCGTCCGTAGCCGCGGCGGCCATGAGTCTGCCCTTCGTCCGGGCCAATGCCAGCGATACACGCTTCCAGGGCAAGACCCTGCGTTTGCTGACCTGGTCGGATGACACTGGCCTCGCCGCACTGCGCAACATCGCTGCAACCTTCGAGGACAAGTACGGTTGCAAGGTCATCGCCGACCGCACCGGCAGCACCTCGGAAATGGTCGCCAAACTGAAAGCAGCCGGTGATCGTCCGCAGTACGACATCATCACCCTGGCTGGCGTCGGTGCCGAAGGTCTGGCCGCAGCGGGTTTTCTGGAAAAACCTGATCTGAACCGCATCCCCAACCTGGTGGATGTACCGGAGAAATACCGCACCGGCGCCAGCGGCCACGGCATCGGTTACCTGCTCTGGTGCAACAGCCTGGTCTACAGCACCCGCACCATCAAAGAGGCACCGGACAGCTACGCCGCCCTGTGGGACGCGGAGCTGTCGCCGAACATCTTCCTGCCGCCGCCGAACTGGACCGAGGCCATGGACCTGATCATCATCGCCGCCAAACTGGCCGGTGGTGACGAACACAACATCGAGCCGGGCTTCAAGAAACTCGCCGAGTTGAAGGATCGCGTCGTGACCCTGGGTGAAAACCCCAACCAGATCGCCGAGCTGTTTCGCACCGGCTCCCTGGACATGGGCGGCCTGTACGCGCCGGCGTTTTTCCCGAAGCAGATCCGCGATCCGGCTTACGGCCTGGGCGCTACGTTCGGCATGAAGGAAGGTTTCTACACTGACTTGATGCTGTCGGTGATGCCGAAGAATCGTCCTGGCGATACCGACCTGACCTACGCCTTCATCAACCATTCTCTGGACCCGCTGGTGCAGGGCAAGATGGCTGAAGACATCTACAACGGTCCGGTCAACGCCAAGGCAATCATCTCCGCCGAAGCGCGCAAGAGCCCGTTCATCCTCACGCCGGAGCAGATTGCCGAGAAAGCGATCATGCACGACAACGCCTTCCTGGCCTCCGTGCATGACCAATGGATTCGTCGTTACACGGAAATCTTTTCTTCCTGATCGAGTGACGACCACAGGATCTTCAACCACTGAAGATCCCCTGTGGGAGCGAGCCTGCTCGCGATTGCGGACTGACATTCACCGATGATGTTGGCTGACACACCGCTATCGCGAGCAGGCTCACTCCTACATGGGGTCGATGTGGTTTCCAGGACTTGTGTTTGTCCGCTGCTTTCCATTGACGAGACCCTTGCTATGGAACACCAACCTCTGACCCATCCGGTAAGCGTGGCTCCCGTGCGCGCCAATCGGGGTGTTTCGCCGACGGCGCGCGCCTGGATTTTCCTCTCGCCGTCGATGCTGTTTCTTGGCGTACTGATTGCCGCCAGCCTCCTGGTCCTGCGCATGAGCGTCGGCACCAAAGGCGCGGAATGGACCGGGTTCAGCCTGGCCAGCTACGCGCAATTGCTGGAACCGTACTACCTGAAATCCTTGCTGCTGACCCTGCGCCTGGCGCTGATCAGCGCGGTGATCGCCGTGGTGCTGGCGATCCCGGTGGCCTACACCATGTCGCGGCTGACCTCACCGTTTGTGCGACGGATCTTCCTCGCCGCGGTGCTGCTGCCATTGCTGGTCAACCTGTTGCTGCAAAGCTACGGCTGGCTGGTGATTCTGGGACCTGGCGGGATGCTCAATCAGGCGCTGATGGGCCTGGGCCTGATCAAGCGTCCGATCATGCTGCTGTACAACCAGAACGGCGTGTTGATGGGCCTGGTGCAAACCGCGTTCCCGTTGGCCGTGCTGCCGATTGCCAGCGCCATGCGCGGCGTCGCCCGTACCTACGAAGAAGCTGCCGCAACCCTGGGTGCCAGCCGTTTTCAGGTGTTCCGCCAAGTGGTGCTGCCGATGAGCATGCCGGGGATCATCACGGGTGCGACGTTGGTATTCGCCTACAACGCCAGCAGCTTCGTGGTGCCATTGCTGCTCGGTGGCCGACGCGTGCCGATGCTGGCGGTGATGGTGCATGACCAGATCGCCCCGCTGATGAACTGGCCTGCTGCATCCGCTGCCGGCGTGGTGTTGATCGTCACCACCCTCGCGATCATGACCTTGTCCGAATACTTTACTGGCCGCCGTCGGCGCATGCTGGAGGCTTCTCAATGAACACCCTGACCAAGAAGCGTTATTCGCTGCTGCCGGGCGAAACCGGCAAGTTTGCCGGCATCCTGTCGGGCTTCATCCTGCTGCTGGCGGTGTTGCCGATCCTGACCATGATCGTGATGTCCTTCAGCGGTGCATCGAACCTCGACTTCCCGCCGAGCAGCTACAGCCTGCAATGGTACAAGGCTGCCTGGAACACCTTCGTGTCGCCGGATTCCAGCGATGTGCTGAGCCTCGGCAAAGCCATGACCACCAGCCTGATGGTGGCGTGCCTGACCATGATCTTCGCGACGATTATCGCGGTGCCGGCGGCTTACGCACTGACCCGTTGCGAGTTCCGCGGCAAAGCCGTGGCGCTGCAACTGATGTCGCTGCCATTGGTGTTCCCGATGGTGGTGTTGGGGCTGGCGTTATTGCTGGTGTTCGACAGCCTGCCGTTCCACATCACGACCTCGCGGCTGGTGATTGCCCACGTGATCCTGGCATTACCGTTCGTGGTGAAAAACTGCACGGCGGCGATGCTCTCCATCGGCAGCGAAGTCGAAGAGGCCGCGCAAATGCTCGGTGCTTCGCCCACCCGGGCGATTATCGATGTGGTGGTGCCGTTGATGAAGTCGGGGATTCTGGCGGGGATGCTGCTGGCGTTCATCGTCTCGTTCAACGAATTCACCGTGACCTATTTCCTCTACACCATCGACGTCATGACCGTGCCGATCTGGATGTACAGCCGCACCGTGTCTTCGCTCGACCCAACCGTTTTCTCGTTTGCCGTGCTGATCGTGCTGATCGACTTCGTCCTGATCTGGGCGTTGGAGAAGCTGGTGGGCGAGGGCGGCGTTTCCTTTTGATTTGAGGTGCAACATGACTGGTCTGATTCTAGAAAACGTCGAGAAACATTACGGCTCGGCCTGCGCGGTAAAGGATGTAAACCTGCATTTGCCCGAGGGCAAACTGGTGTGTTTTCTCGGCCCTTCGGGTTGCGGCAAAACCACCTTGCTGCGAATGATCGCAGGGCTCGAAACCCTGAGCGGCGGCGAGATTCGCCTGGACGGTGAAGACATCGGCAACACCCCGGCGCATCAACGTAATTTCGGCATGGTGTTTCAATCCCTGGCGCTGTTTCCGCACATGACCGTGGGAGAGAACATCGCTTATCCGCTGAAACTGCGCGGCGTCAGCAAGGTTGATCAGCAGGCGCGGGTAGTGGAGTTGCTTGAGCTGATTCAATTGCAGGAAATGATTGATCGCCCGGTGGCAAAACTTTCCGGTGGCCAGCGTCAGCGCGTGGCGATTGCCCGGGCGATTGCCAATCACCCGAAAATCCTGCTGCTGGATGAACCGCTTTCGGCGCTGGATGCCAAGCTGCGTGAGTCGATGCAGGTGGAAATCCGTCAGCTGCAACAGCGCTTGAACATCACCACTATCCTCGTGACCCACGACCAGCGTGAGGCCATGACCATGGCCGATATCGTCGTGGTATTGGGTGAGCATCGGGTGCAACAGGTGGGCACGCCGATTGAGATCTACCGGCACCCGGCCAACGAATTCGTCGCGGACTTTATCGGTTCAGGCAACATCTTTCCGGCCACCGCGCTGGGCAACGGGAAGGTTGGGTTGCCGGGCGGTGATGCGCTGGAAGTACCGATCTGCGGCAGCATTGTGATCGGTGAAAAAGTCAAAATGCTGATTCGCCCTGAGGATCTGCAACTGTCCCATCCACAGGCCGCGGCGGGTAACCGGTTGCTCGGTAAGGTGACGTTTGTGCGTGATATTGGCGCGACGATTGAGACGACCGTGGAGTGTTCCGGGGTGTCGTTCACGGCGCTGAGCACGCCGTGTCAGGGGTTTGGGTTGAGCATTGGCAACCCGGTGTCGGTGACTATTCCGGCAGAAGCTTGCCGCGTACTCAGCGCCTGACCTACTGGCCCCATCGCGAGCAGGCTCGCTCCCACATTAGACCGAGTTGTTCATGAGAACGCGGTCAACTGTGGGAGCGAGCCTGCTCGCGATGAGGCCGGCACAACCAACACAAATCTCAGCTAGACCGTCAACCGCAACCGCGCCAAATCCCGCAACGGCGGAGCCCCGAACAATCGGCTGTACTCACGGCTGAACTGCGAAGGGCTTTCGTACCCGACCCGATACCCCGCCGCCGACGCTTCCAGCCCTTCTGCCAGCATCAACCGCCGTGCTTCTTGCAGGCGAAGTTGCTTCTGATACTGCAACGGGCTCATTGCCGTCATCGCTTTGAACCGGTGATGCAAAGTCGACACACTCAGGTTCACTTCCTTCGCCAGATCATCAATACGCAACGGCTGCTCATAGTTGCCGTTGAGCCATTTGATCGCCTGGCTGATGCGGTGGCTCTGGCTGTTGGCGATGGCGATTTCATACAGCCGATGACCCTGCTGGCTGCGCAACAATCGATAAAGAATCTCACGACGAATCAGCGGCGCGAGCATGGCGATGTCTTTCGGCGTATCCAGTAATCGAGCCAGACGCAGCACGGCGTCGAGCATCGCGGCGTCGAGTCGTTCGACATACAAGCCGCGACCGGTCGGCCGTGTGGGTACGCCAAGGGGCCCGGCATCGGCAATCAGCGCGGAAATTTCCGCCGGGTCGATATCCAGCCGCACCGCGAGGATCGGTTCTTCAGACGTGACGTTCACGACCCGCCCGCTCAGAGGCATCGAGACCGACACCACCAGGTAGTTCAGCGGATCGTAATTGAAGTATTCGTCGGCTAGCCTGACCTCTTTGCGACCCTGGGCCATGATGCACAACGCCGGTTGCGCCAGCACTGGGGCAAAGTCATGGGACTTGCTGTGTTTCGCCATGAACAGCGAGCCAACGGCAGTCGCATAATTGCCATCCTCCATCGTATTACGGCGGATGATAGCGGCCAGTTCCGCGCGCTGTTTCTCCATTTCGGCGTCCAGCGGGGCTTGAAAGTGATCGAGCGACGACATGCAAGGCATCCTCGGTGAGGCGTTGGTAATGAGGCGAGCTTAAGTTTGTGCAAGACGAAGCGGTAGACACATCCTGCCTCAAGCTTGCCTGATTCTGCACGGAGTGAATTAACGGTGCCTCTATGACAAGGTCGCCCAAGGAAAACTTGCTTGAAAGCCGTATTCCTCGGTTTTTAAGGCTTTTACAGGTTGTTACAGGTTTATCGAGAAGCCACGCAGGATTGTGCAATAAGCCGGCAGGAATCGACTAACCGCGATAGCACGGGCGCGCTTAACCTTTGATCCTGTCGCAGCCCGTCCCACGGCTGCCACTCGACTACCTGGGAGGGTTGAACATGTCTACGCAGATCCCCGTCAGTCATATGGCTTTTGTCCGCGCCCGTGCCGGGCGTTCCGCGGAACTTGGTGCGCGCCTCAGCGCCCTGATCGAGCCGTCCCGCACCGCACCGGGTTGCCTGAGCTTTGCTTTGCAGCATTCGCAATGCGATTCCGAGTTGTGGCTGGTGTCCGGATTCTGGACTAACCAACAGGCGATGACGGCGTATTTCGGTAGCCCGGCCATGGAGATTTTTGCCGAGCTGGTTCAGGAACTGGTGGTCAACAGCCTGGATTTCCATACCTTCAAGGAAGTGTCGGCCGCTCAGGCGCTGGGTCAGTCCCAGTCGTGGGTACACAAAATGGCGGGTTGAGGGTTTAATGGCTCAATTCTCCATTAGCCAGGATCCGCGACATGGCACGCAAAGCCTTTGAAACCTTCGAAGCCGTATCTGCCGTAGTACCCCGTGAGGGCGGTTATTACGCCGCAATCGCCACCAAAGCCATCGGTGGTTCGGGCGCACCGCGCTTTCACAAGCTGCTGGAAGAACAAACCTTCAAAACTGCCCGCGAGGCCGATGAAGCCGCCGCGCTTGAGTTGACACGCCTCAAAGACGTGAGCGAAGACGGCGACCTGATCTGGTAATTACCTTTTCGCCCCCGGGCGATACATCTTGAACAACGCCTCAGGCCCCAGCTGGAAATAATCCGCTGGCCCGCCGCCGCGCAGGATCGGTTCTGCCGCGGCGGTGTCGTACACCCCATCCTTCAATAGCCACTTGGCGATATGCACGGCCACCACTTCGCCGAGAATCAACCAGCTCGGCACCACTTCGCCGTCTGCACGCTGCAACTGAATGATCTGCGTGACCTTGCACTCAAAGGACACCGGGCTCTCGGCCACGCGCGGCACCTGAATGACTTTCGAGGCAACCGGCGTCAGCCCGGACAGCTCGAATTCGTTGGTGTCGGGCGGGACCATGGCGCTGCTCTGATTCATCCGCTCGGCCAGCGGCCGGGTTGCCAGGTTCCAGGCGAATTCGCCGGTCTGTTCGATGTTATTGAAGCTGTCTTTGCGCCCGACGCTGGAAAAACCAATGATCGGTGGAATGTAGTTGAAGGCGTTGAAGAAGCTGTACGGCGCCAGGTTCAGATGGCCGTTGGCGTCCTGCGATGAAATCCAGCCGATAGGGCGCGGGCCGACGATGGCGTTGAACGGGTCATGCGGCAAGCCGTGGCCGTTGGCGGGTTCGTAATAATGGATGTCGTCGGGCATGTGAATTCCTGGGGCGGTGTTCGATTGGGGCCATAGTGCAAGGGCGCACAGGTTATTTCCAGTCAGATGGAGATCTTGTGGCAGTGAGCTTGCTCGCGATGGCGGTGTAACAGATAAATCATCGTTGAATGTCGAGCCGCTATCGCGAGCAAGCTCGCTCCCACAGGGTTCTTCGACAATCCTTGAGATTTGCTTTGCGCCAGAAATGACTAAGCCCGGCCAAAGCCGGGCTGTGGTGTTGCTGGCGGATCAGCTGATGGAAGCGGAGCCAGTGCGATCGTAACCGTCGGCTGCGAAAGTCGCCGAGCCGGTGCGGTCGTAGCCATCAGCCGCGACAGTCGCGGAGCCGGTGCGGTCATAACCATCTGCTGCAACAGCGGAGCCCGTGCGGTCGTAACCATCGGCGGCGAAGGTGTTGGCGGCCAGTACGGAAAGGGCCAGGGCGAGGAACAGTTTGGTTTTCATCTTCGTAACTCCAGATTCGGTTGGCGTGTTGTGCCTTGGGCATGGGACTCATGCTACGCCAGATAAACTGATTAAAAAGCGCAAAATAATGCTTAAAGCAATCGATTAATTAGATGTTATGGTCGTCAGGCTTTTTCGCTTTCAAAGACTGAGTGAGCACATCGCAGTAAATCGATCAGGCCGGTGCAGGATGGGTTCTGAGCATTAACCGGTGATTAATCCGGCGCATTGCTTACGTGACGGATTTTTCATACAGCGGCTTATCGATGATGAATGCATCTTTTCCGGAGCCAGTAAAAAGGGGCAGACCATGGCTAGGTCTGCCCCTTTTTTGTGACGCGAGTGGACTTAGTCCGTCTCGATCCGCGAATGCTTGCGGGTGTCTTTCATGGTCACGTAGACCAGCAGCGACACGGCAATGCACGCGGTGACATACCAGTAGTAACCGGTTTCCATGCCGATGCTCTTGAACCACAGCGCGATGTATTCAGCAGTACCGCCGAAGATCGACACGGTCAGTGCGTAGGGCAGGCCGACGCCCAACGCACGGATTTCGGTCGGGAACAGTTCGGCTTTGACCACCGCGTTGATCGAGGTGTAGCCGCTGACGATGATCAGCGCTGCCATGATCAGGAAGAACGCACCCCACCAGGTCTGAACGGTGTGCAGGGTGGTCAGGATCGGCACGGTGAACAATGTCCCCAGAATACCGAAGGCAATCAGGATCGGCCGGCGACCGACTTTATCCGACAGCCCGCCAACGATCGGTTGCAGACACATGAACAGGAACAGCGTGGCCGCGGAAATGGTGGTGGAGTCGGAGATGCTCATGCCGACGGTGTTCACCAGGTATTTCTGCATGTACGTGGTGTAGGTGTAGAACGCCAGGGTGCCGCCCATGGTCAGGCCGACCACGGTCATCAGTTCCTTCGGATGGCGCATCAAGGTGCGCATTGCGCTTTCCTTGGCCTTTTCTTTCTTGGAGAACGATTCGGTTTCTTCCATGCCGCGACGCAGGTACAGCGCGACCACGGCACACAGTGCGCCGATGGCGAACGGGATGCGCCAGCCCCAGGCGTAGAGCTCCTCGGTGGTCAGGGTCTGTTGCAGCACGATCAGCACTGCCAACGCGATGAGCTGACCCGAGATCAGGGTCACGTACTGGAAGCTGGAGTAGAAGCCGCGACGATCCTTGGTCGCCATCTCGCTGAGGTACGTTGCCGAGGTGCCGTACTCGCCACCGACCGACAGGCCTTGCAGCAGGCGGGCGAAAATCAGCAGGATCGGTGCGCCAATGCCAATGGTTTCATAACCAGGGCTCAGGGCAATCAGCAGCGAGCCGAAACACATCAGATACACCGAAGCCATCAGTGCTTTCTTGCGACCGGCCTTATCGGCGTAGAGGCCCATCAACCAGCCACCGATCGGGCGCATCAGGAAGCCCACGGCGAAGATCGCGGCGGTGTTTAGCAGTTGCGCGGTGGTGTCGCCCTTGGGGAAAAAGGCCTTGGCGAAGTACAAGGAGAAGGCGGCATAGACATACCAGTCGTACCACTCGACCATGTTGCCGACAGAGCCGCTGAAGATCGACTTGATGCGGCTGGACGTGGTTCTTGCTTTGGCCGGCGCGGCAGCCGACCCAAGGGGCAGGGTATTGGAGTTATCCATTGAAGGATCCTTCGTTTAATTGTTTTTGTGGAGTGCGAATTAACGCAGCCTGCATGGGCTATAGCAGGAGCTGTGCCAAGGGAAGGAGGGCCGGTTTAGAGGGGGTAGGACGGTTTCTTGAGCGAAAATCCGCTCAAGGTGCGGTCTGGATGAGCGGATTTCCGCCGACTGATGGTTCCCACGCGGAGTGAACTGACCCCCAAAGGTTGAACACAACCTTTGGGGGTGTCATGGGTAAGTACACAGAGCAAGTAAAACTGGCAGCAGTGCAGGACTACTGTTCCGGTAGCGCGGGTTTGAG
>NZ_VOBI01000015.1 GCF_008369325.1 Pseudomonas sp. ANT_H12B
CAATCACTCGCGTATCAGACTGAAGCTAAACGGCCTGAGTCCTGTTGAATACAGAACTCAGGCCGCTCAGGCATAGATGGGTAAACGTCCAACTTTGTGGGGTCAGTTCAGAGCGTGGGAACGATCAAGAACTCAGGTGAACATTGACCCGCCCCGAGACGATGCGTAGCCTTGCGCTTTCGAGGTTCTTCGGCGTTTGCCGAAGCTAAGAAGGGAACGCGGTCGATGCCGCGGCTGCCCCCGCAACTGTGAACGGTCATGTTCGCTGCCATGCCACTGCACACCCTGTCCATCGGGTCGCGGGAAGGCGCAGCAAACGCCAGTCGAACGACAGGCAAACCGTCAGCCAGGAGACCTGCCTCGACACAGATTCTCACTACAACCGGGCGGGGTGATCCGGAGGCGGAACTCTTGCGCGCGCATCCGTCGCAGCGATTGTCGTCCCGTATGCCCGCCACCTTGCCAAAGGGCATCCGATGAAAACACTGGCCAAACTCCCCGTCACCATCGTTACCGGCTTCCTCGGCTCGGGCAAAACCACGTTGCTGCGCCACATGCTCGACAACGCTCAGGGCCGTCGCATTGCGGTGATCGTCAATGAATTCGGCGAGCTGGGCATCGATGGCGAAATCCTCAAACAGTGCTCCATCGGCTGCACTGAAGAAGAAGCCAATGGTCGCGTCTACGAACTGGCCAACGGCTGCCTGTGCTGCACCGTTCAGGAAGAATTCTTCCCGGTGATGCGCGAACTGGTCGCCCGTCGCGGCGACCTCGACCACATCCTCATCGAAACTTCTGGTTTGGCGCTGCCAAAGCCTTTGGTTCAAGCCTTCCAGTGGCCGGAAATCCGCAGCGCCTGCACCGTTGACGCGGTGATCACCGTAGTCGACAGCCCGGCCGTTGCCGCGGGCACCTTCGCCGCGTTTCCGGATCAAGTGGATGCCCAGCGCAAACTCGACCCGAACCTGGACCACGAATCGCCGCTGCACGAACTGTTCGCCGACCAACTGGCCAGCGCCGACCTGGTGATCCTCAACAAGGCCGACCTGATCAGCCCGGAAGACCTGGCCCGCGTGCGCCTGGAAGTCGCCGAAGAACTGCCGCCAGCGGTCAAAGTCATCGAAGCCAGCAGTGGTCGCGTGCCGCTGGACGTGCTGATCGGCCTCGGCGCTGGTTCCGAAGAACACATCGACAGCCGTCACAGTCATCACGATCACCACCATGATGGTGAAGACGGCCATCACGATGAGCATGACCACGATGCCTTCGACTCCATCTCCATCGAACTGCCGCAAGCCGACGAAAGCCTGCTGCTGGACGCGTTGACCCAACTGGTCGTGCAACACGGCATTCTGCGCGTCAAAGGCTTCGCGGCGATTCCGAATAAGCCAATGCGCTTGCTGATCCAGGGCGTGGGCACGCGTTTCGACAAGCATTTCGACCGTCAGTGGGGCGTCGATGAAGCGCGTACCACTCGTCTGGTGCTGATCGGCCAGGAACTGGACGCCGCTCGGCTCGAAGCGCAATTGCGCGCCGCGCTCAGCGTTTAAGCCATGCACCTGCTCAGGACCCAGCCCGGCGGTTTCGTGTCGGATGACAACATCGCCGACCTTGGACAAACCCCCGCCGAGCTGGTGATCCTGTGCAGCGGCGATTCCAGCCTGGCGCTGCTCGCCGAAGCCGCGCAGCAGTTGCCCGACGACTATCCGAGCGTGCGCCTGGCCAATCCGATGCAGGTGCAAAATCATGCGTCGGTCGATTTATACGTCGATGAAGTGTTGCGTCACGCCAAAGTGATCCTGATCTCGCTGCACGGCGGCATCGCTTATTGGCGTTACGGCGTTGAGCAGCTGGTGCAGCTGTCGGAACGCGGTGTGCGGTTGATTCTGGTGCCCGGCGATGATCGCCCGGACCCGGAACTCAGTGATCTGAGCACCGTGCCCCCCGAAGATCGCGACCGGCTCTGGCAGTTTTTGCGTCAGGGCGGGATGGGCAATGCCCTGGACTTTTTCCGTTGCCTGGCCAGTCGTTGGCTGGATCGCGACTATTCGTGGGCCGAGCCACAAACCCTGCCACGCACAGCGATTTACCATCCGCACAAAAGCCCCGCTGAACTGAAAGATTGGCAAGCCGACTGGCATGCCGATCAACCGGTGGCAGCGGTGCTGTTTTACCGCTCGCATTTGCAGGCGGCCAACACCGCTTTCATCGATGTTTTCTGCCAGCGTCTGCAGGCGGCGGGGTTGAACCCGTTGCCGATTGCCGTGGCCAGTTTGAAAGAGCCCGGCTGCCTTGCGGTGGTCGAGGACTTGCTGGATGAAACCTGCGCCTCGGTGATTCTCAACACCACCGGCTTCGCCCAATCGAGCCCCGAAACGCCGCATCTGCGACCGTTTCGCCGCAATATCCCGGTAATCCAGGCGATTTGCGCCCAGGACAACGAGCCCGGCTGGCGTGCCAGTGAGCAAGGCCTCGGTCCGCGTGATCTGGCGATGCACATTGCGTTGCCAGAACTGGACGGGCGAATCATCAGCCGGCCGATCAGCTTCAAGGACCTGGCCTGGCGCAGCGAGCGCAGCCAGTCCGATGTGGTGTGTTATCGCGCGCAACCCGAGCGTATGGATTTTGTCGCGGAACTGGCGCGGCGCTGGATCGATCTGGCGCGGGTGCCCAACGCTGAAAAACGCATCGCTTTGATCCTTGCCAACTACCCGACTCGCGATGGTCGCATCGGCAACGGTGTCGGCCTCGACACACCGGCCGCTGCGCTGAATATCCTTCGAGCGCTGCACACCGAAGGTTATCCGCTGCCGGCTGAGCTGCCGGGCAGCGGCACCGCGTTGATCCAGCAATTGCTCGGTGGCGTCAGCAACGACCTCGACACCCTCGATCAGCGCCCCTGCCAGCAAAGCCTGGCAATGGGCGACTACCTGCTGATGTTCAACGCCTTGCCCCAAGCTAATCGCGAAGCCGTGCTGGAACGCTGGGGCGCACCTGAAAGCGACCCAATGTTCCGCGGTGGACGAATGATGATCGCCGGGCTGCGTTTCGGCCTGACCTTCGTCGGCATTCAACCGGCGCGTGGTTATCAGGTTGACCCAAGCGCGGTCTATCACGACCCGGATCTGGTGCCGCCGCATGGCTATCTCGCGTTCTACTTCTGGTTGCGCAACACCTACGGCGCTCACGGGGTGATCCACGTCGGCAAGCACGGCAACCTCGAATGGTTGCCGGGCAAAGGCGTCGGGCTTTCGCAGAATTGCTGGCCGGACGCATTGCTCGGGCCGCTGCCGAACATCTATCCGTTCATCGTCAACGATCCGGGGGAGGGCGCCCAGGCCAAGCGTCGCACGCAAGCGGTGATCATCGATCACCTGATGCCGCCGCTGACGCGCGCCGAAACCTATGGGCCGCTGCGCAATCTTGAGTTGTTGGCCGACGAATATTACGAAGCCCAATTGCTCGATCCGCGCCGCGCCCGAGAGTTGCAGCGCGACATCCTGCAACTGGTGCGCGACTCACATATCGACCGCGAACTGCAACTGGATGAAACACTCGACAGTGACGCTGATGCGGCGATCTGGCTGCCGCGTCTGGATACGTACCTGTGTGACTTGAAGGAGTCGCAGATTCGCGACGGCCTGCATGTGTTTGGCGAATCGCCGACCGGGCGTTTGCGCATCGACACCTTGCTGGCACTGCTGCGCATTCCCCGTGGTGATGGCCGTGGTGCGCAATCGAGTTTGCTGCGGGCTTTGGCCAAGGCGTTTGCGTTGGGCTTCGATCCGCTGGATTGTGCGCTGGCCGAGCCGTGGACCGGACCTCGACCGGTGGAACTGCAAACCCTCAACGATGAAGTCTGGCGCACTGCCGGTGACACACGCGAACGACTGGAACTGTTTGCCGCTCAACTGATCTCGCAGACGTTGAACGCGCCTCAAACCTGGCCCGAACCCTGTGGGAGCGAGCTTGCTCACGAAGGCGGAGTGTCAGTCGACATTGATTTTCCTGACCCTCCGCTATCGCGAGCAAGTTGGCTCCCACAGGAGGTGTGTTGGTTCGACGTCCGCGCCATCCTCGACAGCCTGCGCGAAGTGGTCGCGCCACGGCTGGACGCCTGCGGCCCGGCGGAAATGCGCGGTCTGCTTGACGCCCTCAACGGTCGTTTCGTCCCCGCAGGCCCTAGCGGCGCGCCGAGTCGCGGTCGTCTGGACGTACTGCCGACCGGGCGCAACTTCTATTCGGTGGACGTGCGCAACCTGCCGACCACCACCGCGTGGCGCATCGGTTTTCAGTCGGCGAACCTGATTCTTGAGCGGCATTTGCAGGACCACGGCGATCACCTGCGCCAGCTCGGCTTGTCGGTCTGGGGCACAGCGACCATGCGCACCGGCGGCGACGATATTGCTCAGGCCATGGCATTGATGGGCGTGCGGCCGGTCTGGGCCACCGGCAGTCAGCGGGTCGACGATTTTGAAATCTTGCCGCTGAGCCTGCTCGACCGTCCGCGAGTGGACGTGACGTTGCGAGTGTCCGGATTCTTTCGCGATGCCTTTGCCAACCTGATCCGCCTGTTCGACGCCGCCGTGCAAGCAGTCGCCGCGCTGGACGAGCCGGACGATCTCAACCCGTTGGCCGCCAAAGTCCGCGCCGAGTGTGAAACGCTGTTGCAATCGGGTCTCGATGAAGACGCGGCCCGGCGTCAGGCGGGGTGGCGAATCTTCGGTGCCAAGCCCGGTGCTTATGGCGCGGGTGTGCAGGGCGCCATTGATGGTCGTCTGTGGCAAAGCCGCGAGGATCTGGCCGAGGTCTATCTGAACTGGGGCGGCTACGCTTACGGCGGATCGGACGAAGGCACCGCCGCCCGCGAGCAATTCGCCCAGCGCCTGAGCCAGGTTCAAGCGGTGCTGCAAAACCAGGACAACCGCGAGCACGACTTGCTCGATTCCAACGACTATTACCAGTTCCAGGGTGGCATGCTCGCCGCCGTGGAAAGCCTCAGCGGCGAAGCAGCGGCCAGTTACCATGGCGATCATAGTCAGCCGGACTTGCCGAAGATCCGTACCCTGAAAGAAGAGTTGAACCGGGTGATCCGTTCCCGGGCGGCCAACCCGAAGTGGATCGACGGGGTCAAGCGTCATGGCTACAAAGGTGCGTTCGAACTGGCGGCCACGGTCGATAACCTGTTCGCCTTCGACGCCACCACGCAGTTGATCGACGATCACCAGTACGCGTTGCTGGCCGATGCCTATTTGCTGGACCCGGCGACGCGGGATTTTGTTCGCGAGCATAATCCGCATGCGTTGCGCGATATGACTGAGCGGATGCTCGAAGCACAGCAGCGCGGGATGTGGAAGGAACCGGGTGAGTATCGCGAGGCGCTGGAGAATTTGTTGTTGGATATAGAAGAAGACAGCTAACCGGATCGTTCCCACGCAGAGCGTGGGAACGATCAACGATCACATTACCGACCACAAACGAGACCCGACATGACCGACACCCCGCATTTCCCGCTCTCCGCCGTGGTCGGCGCCGACGACTTGAAACTCGCCCTGTACCTGACCGCCATCGACCCGAAGATCGGCGGCGTGCTGATCGAAGGCCCGCGCGGCATGGCCAAATCAACCCTGGCCCGCGGCCTCGCAGACTTGCTCGCCAGCGGTCAATTCGTCACCTTGCCCTTGGGCGCTACCGAAGAACGACTGGTCGGCACGCTCGACCTGGACGCCGCCCTGAGCGAAGGGCGAGCGCAATTTTCCCCTGGCGTACTGGCCAAGGCTGACGGTGGCGTGCTCTACGTCGATGAAGTGAACTTGCTGCCCGATCACCTCGTCGACTTGCTGCTCGACGTGGCTGCCAGCGGCACCAACCTGATCGAACGCGACGGCATTTCCCATCGGCACTCGGCGAAGTTCGTGCTGATCGGCACCATGAACCCGGAAGAGGGCGAGCTGCGTCCGCAACTGCTCGACCGCTTTGGTCTGAATGTCGCCCTCAGCGGCCACACCGCACCGGTCGAGCGCGGCCAGATCATCCGTCGGCGACTGGATTTCGACAGCGATCCCCAACGCTTCTGCGCCGAATGGGAGTACCAGCAGCAGTCGCTGCGCGAGCGTTGCCAACAGGCGCGCGGTGCACTGGCGAGCATCCCTCTCGACGATCAAGCGCTGGCGCAGATTACCGAGCGCTGCTTTGCTGCTGGCGTCGATGGGTTACGGGCCGATCTGGTCTGGTTACGTGCGGCTCGCGCCCATGCAGCGTGGCGAGGGGCGAGCGCCATCAGTGAAGAGGATATCGACGCCGTTGCGGAGTTCGCCTTGCGTCATCGCCGCCGCGAACATTCGCCACCGACGCCGCAACAATCTCAGGCACCGCAACAGCCGTCCACCCAAAAACCCAACCCCGGCGAAGGCCAGGGCCAATGGGGCGAAATGCCCGCTCAGCCGCTGCCGGTCGGTACCCGACGCGAAGTACCGAGCTGGCCAAAAAAGCCCTAGGCATTCGCCCTCGATCTGACGCGGGGGCGAATGCCAGACCCCGCGCCGGACGACTGGACAACGGCAAGCAGGGCAAGCGTCACGCCGCACGCAGCGGCTCGATCAATTGGCCCGGCACGTTACTCAACGGTCGCCCGCGTTTGCGTGATGACGTGCTGTTTCACCTGCGTACCCGTTCGCCCCATGAACTGTGGCTGGTGATCGTCGACGCTTCCGCATCGACTCGCCGCCATCAGGCATTGAGCGATGCCAAGGGCCTGCTGGCGCAACTGTTCGACGACGCCTACCGCCAGCGCGCACGCCTGGCCTTGCTGACCGCCAGTGGAAATGTGCCGATGTGGCAGGTGCAAGGGTTGAAGGCTTCTGCCGGTTTGCGCGACTGGCTCAATGGCTTGGGCGCCGGTGGCGGCACTCCGTTGCTGGCGGCGCTGGGTGAGGCGGGGCGATGGCTGACGGCAAGGCGCAAGCGCTTTCTGGCGGAGCAGCAAAGGTTGTTGTTGGTGACCGATGGACGACTGAAAGAGTGGCCGACGTTGCCGGCGCTTGATTGTCCAGGGCTGGTCATCGACATCGAGCGCGGTCCGGTTCGCCTCGGGCGCAGCAAGGTGCTGGCTGGGCAACTGCAGTCCGAGTATCGACATATCGACGAACTGCTTCCGGGTTGAGCGGTGGGTTGCTTGTGCGGGCCTCATCGCGGGCAAGCCCGCTCCCACAGTGTCATGTGTCGAACACCGATACTGAGTAAACAAACTAACTCTGTGGGAGCGGGATTGCCCGCGATAGCAATATGTCAGGCACCATCAATGCTGGATGTCAGTCCGCCTTCGTGAGCAAACCCTGCAGATCATCAGTGCGCGCAACAGGCCGGTTTCACGCTGGAAGAGCTCAAGCATGAGTCCTGAGAGCAGCAGGCCCGGGGGCAGGAATCGGATTGCGCATCAACGTGCCCACCACCCATGCACCCAACAAGGCCAGTAAACCCGCGACCAACAGCAACAGGCTGAAGCCGCCGACGAAAGCCTGCCGAGCCAGCGGTTCAACCAGCGAGCGCGCGGTTTCCGGCAGCAAGCTCATCGCGGCCGTCATGTCACCGGCCACCACCCGCGAGGCGATGTTCTGGGTTTGGTCGAGCCATTGCGCACTCTGTGCCGACAGGCTGGTGCGCAACAACTGTTCGGTATGGCTGGACAGCAACGCACCAAACACACCGATGGCCAGCACAATGGCGCTGAAGCGCATGGTGGTGCTCATGCCTGAAGCCATGCCGGTGCGCTCACGTGGCACGCAGGCCATGATGTTCTTTTGCGTGTCGCCATTGAGCAGCCCGGCTCCGGCGCCGGTCACGGCAATCGCCAGGGCGAAGGGCAGGTAACCGCCGCTGCTGACCGCCCAGGCACTGAGCAGATTGCCGCTACCCACCAGGGTCAGACCGGCGGCCATGATCGTTGCCGGCGCAAATCGGCTGGCCAGGCGTACGCCGATGCGCGGGCAAATCAGCATGGTCAGGGCGAACGGCAACATTCCCAGGCCCGACGCAATGGCCGAGAAACCCAGGCCGTTTTGCAGGTAGAACGGCAGCAGGGTCATCATCACCTGAGCACAACCGGCGTAGGCGAACATCCCCAGCAGGGCGCCGATGAAGCGCGGGTGTTTGAATAATTGCAGGTCGACCATCGGCCGCTGCTGCATCCGTTCAATTACCACGAACAGCCCCAGCAACAGGGCACCGCCGAGGAGTCGGGCGTAGGTCAGCGGGTTGCTCCAGCCGATCCGGTTGGCCTCGATCAGGCCCCAGATCAGGCACAGCAAACTCGCACTGAAGGCCAGGCTGCCCCAAGGGTCGAGACGTGCAGATTGGGTGTCCCGGGACTCTGGCACCGCGCGCCAGACCATCGCCATCAGGAACAGGCCTACCGGCAAATTGAGGTAGAAAATCCAGCGCCATCCCATGTATTCGGTGATCAGCCCGCCGACCGTCGGCGCGGCGGTCATCGCCACCCCCATGCAGGCGCCCCAAAACGCCCAAGCCTTGGCCCGTTCGACTTCATCGTGAAAGGTATGACCGATGGAGGCTAGCGCCGATGTCAGCAGCAACGCGGCGCCGACACCCTTGATCGCCCGTGCAATATCGAGGAACAACGCGGTGGGCGCCGCCCCGCAGCCGATAGACGCAAGGATAAAAATGCTCAAGCCCCAGAGCAGCGTTTTCTGCCGGCCAAAGCGGTCGGCAATGCTTCCCGCCGGCAGCAATAGCGCAGCGAAGGCCAGCATGTAAGCACTGACCACCCATTCGATGTCGGCAAAATTGGCGCCCAGATCCCGGGCGATCGTCGGCAGCGTGACCGCGACGATGTTGGTGTCGAGGACGATCAGCGAGCAGACGCCGCTGGCCGTCAGCAGTGTCAGACGAGGACTGACCCGGCTCATGGGGTAATTGCCTTTTGGGCAAGATGATCGACTGCACGGTCGATAAGGCGTTTGACGTACATGGCACTGGCTCTCTACTGTGATTGCCGAGTGAGCTTATCGCGACCGATTGGAGGCTTCGTTAGCCAACAACCGGGATTTCATTACCTTTGAGCTAATACAGCGATGGACATACGGCATTTCCGCTACTTTCTGGCCGTTGCCCGGCAAGGCAACTTCACCCGCGCCGCCGAACAACTGGGTATCGCACCGCCGACCTTGACTCGACAGATCCAGGACATGGAGAACGAACTCGGCACGCGATTGTTCGTGCGCCAGACACGTGAAGTCAGCCTGACCGAGGCCGGCGCCGCATTGGTGATCGAAGCCGAAGCGACAGTGCGGCAATTTGAATACGCGCAGTACAATGCCCAGCGTGCCGGGCGCGGGGATATCGGTCATATCGAACTGGGTTACGTGGCCTCGGCGGTGTACTCGGGCGTGCTGCAAAAACAGGTGCAGGCCTTCAGTCGCGTGTGTCCCGACGTCAGCCTGAATGTTCGGGAAAGCCCCATGGCGTCATTGCCGGCAATGGTGGTCGAAGGTCGATTCGACATTGGTTATGTCCGCTCACCGATGACCTTTCCCGAGGGGCTGGAGGCCATTCGCCTGGACGCAGAAGGTTTTGTGCTGGCGCTGTCGAGCGAGTCCTGGCTGTGTCGTTTGCCGGAGATCAGCCCGGAGCATCTGAGAAGCGAAACATTCATCCTGCCGGAACAAATCAGCGGCACGTTGCAAGTCGCTGCCGAGGGAGGGTTTGCACCGAAATTGGGTGCGCAACCGGGCGGATTGGTGGCGGTAATTGCGCTGGTTTCGTTGGGGCAGGGCGTGGCGGTGGTGCCGGAGTCGGTGGTCGGGCATGTCGGTTTACCCAGCGTCTTGTACCGATCGATCAAGGGTTGTGAAGCGAGTTCGTGGTTGTCGTTGATCTATCGGCGGTTCGAGAAATCAGCAGCGGTGTCGCGGTATATCGAGCAGGTCAGAAAAGGCTAGAAGCAAAAGCTTCACGAGCAGGATCGCTCCCACAGTGAACGTCCTTTTGTCACAGATTTAGTGAGCATCGAAAATCCATCGTGGGAGCGAGCCTGCTCGCGAAAGCGCTCCCGCGAACAGCGACTCTCCTTAGGTTCTACAGATTTTGTAATGATTTTCGACTGTAGGAATTGTCGCGTTCGACTGTACGATCCAAGTCCTTTTTCCTTTCAGGACTTGCATGAACACCCTTCTGGAGCCTCCCGGTTATCCTTTCCCCTCGCGCTACCGCGCAGCCTTGATGCACGCGAAACATCCGGTCTTCCGAGTTCTGAGCGTCTTTGACATTGCACTTCCACGGCCTCTGCGCCGCGCCTTGCCGTGCCCGGCATTCTGAATTCACTGAAGAGATTGAGACGTTTTTATGGAATGGTTAGCTGACCCCACCGCGTGGCTGGGCTTGTTGACGTTGATTGTGCTGGAGTTGGTGCTGGGCATCGACAACCTGGTGTTTATCGCGATCCTCGCGGACAAATTACCGCCCGAGCAGCGCGACCGTGCGCGGATCATCGGTTTGTCCCTGGCGTTGATCATGCGCCTGGGCTTGCTGGCGAGTATTTCCTGGCTGGTGACGCTGACACAGCCGCTGTTCGAGGTGTTCGACAAGAGCTTCTCCGGCCGTGACCTGATCATGCTGTTCGGTGGTGTGTTCCTGTTGTTCAAGGCCACCATGGAATTGCACGAACGACTCGAAGGGCATGTCGGGCAGCGCTCGACCAACGCGGCTTACGCACTGTTCTGGCCTATCGTGGCGCAGATCGTGGTGCTCGATGCGGTGTTCTCCCTGGACGCGGTGATTACCGCCGTGGGCATGGTCGATGAGCTGGCGGTGATGATGATCGCGGTGATTATTTCCATCGGCCTGATGATCGTCGCCAGCAAGCCGCTGACCCGTTTCGTCAACGCGCACCCGACGGTGATCATGCTCTGTCTGGGCTTTCTGATGATGATCGGCTTCGCGCTGACCGCTGAAGGCCTTGGCTTCCACATTCCGAAGGGCTACCTGTACGCGGCCATCGGCTTCTCGATCCTGATCGAGGTGTTCAACCAGATTGCCCGGGCGAGGCGCAAACGATCGATGCAGGGCCTGCGGCCAATGCGTGAGCGCACGGCTCATGCGGTGATGCGTTTGCTCGGTGGGCGCAAGCTGGCGGTGGAAGAAGTCGGCGAGGACATTGCCGACATGCTGGACAACGGTGAAGCGCCGGGCGAGGCGCTGTTCGACCGCCGTGAGCGGGTGATGATCAGCGGCGTGTTGCAACTGGCTGAGCGACCGATCCGCAGCTTGATGACCGTGCGTGCCGACGTCGATCACATCGACCTGTCCGACGGTGTCGAAGCCATTCGTACGCGACTGATGCATTCGTCCTACTCGCGCCTGCCGCTGATTCGCGATGGCGCGGTGGATGAGCCACTGGGCTTCGTGCACAAGAAGGAGTTGTTGAAGGAATACCTGGCCGGCAACCAGCCTGGTCTTGAACACCTGGCGCGCAAGACCATCAACTTGCTGGACAGTTACACGATCCTCAATGCCCTGGAACAGATGCGCAAGGCGTCGACCCACATTGCGTTTGTGGTCAACGAATTCGGCGACTTCGTGGGCATATTGACCATGACCGACATTCTGGAGTCGATTGCCGGCGAGTTACCAGACGCCAGCGAAATCGAAGGCCCGGATGTGGTCGAGGAGACGGGCGGGTTCATGGTCAATGGTGCGTTGAACCTGGCCCGGGTTCGGCAGCGGACCGGGTTCGCTGCAGAACCTACCGACGACTATCAGACCCTGGCCGGGTTGGTGGTGAGCTTGCTGGATCGTCTGCCGATGATCGGTGACAGTCATGAGTGGGAAGGTTGGCGGATGACGGTGGTGGCGGTTGAAGAGCGGCGGGTGAAGCGGGTGTTGCTGGCGCGGATCGACGGGTGATTATTCGCTGAATTCAAGGGCCCCTTCGCGGGCAGGCTCGCTCCACCGTTGACCGTGTTGTCCAGACAGGCACTGTTCTAATGTGGGAGCGAGCCTGCTCGCGAAAGCTTTTACCCAGACAAAGGACAACTCAAACCCTGCCCACCTGACGCGCCCGAGACACGGTGCACAGAGTACGCAGGGTTTGTCGCAACCATGTCAGATCATGCTGCGGTTTGCGCGCGATGTGCTTGGGTCGGAGCCTGCCAATGTGGCTGGCGAAGTCTTCCTCCAGCGTTTCCTGAGTGCCAATCCCCTTGAGCTTTTTCAACAATTTCCCATTCTTGTAAAACAGCACGGTCGGCGTGCCGGTGACATCCGGATGCCGGGGCGATTCGCTGGTGTTCAGCATGTAGATTTGCGCGTGATGCCGATACGGCTCGGCGATCTGGCGGAAAATCGGTCCGGCCATTTCGCAGGCATAACAATGTTGATCGCCGAAATACAAGATCACGGGGCGCCAGGTTTTCAGGGCCTTGCGGTAGACCGGGGCCAGCGTTGAATGGGCGGTCATCGAGCTCATTGAAATCTCCTTTTTCACTCGCGCATCGTGGGTGTGTTGACGTTAAGGGAGAGGGGGCGGCCGGTCTACTGTCAGAAATTACAGGTACCGCGCTGCTTCATTTTGAATCGCTACCCTTTCAAATGTGGTGCAAGTACCCGTTCGTTGTGGCCCACGGTAGCGGTTCTCGCGTTGTGCGTGAGGTAACAGGTCTGTCTGTGCTTTACGCATCTTATTGATTCACCTTGCTTTTCAATCTCACCAACATTCCTCCCGCATCCTGTGGCACACTTTCTGCTGTCTATTCCGTTGTTACATACCAAGTTCCGGTATAGCGGAATAAACATCACCCTGGAGTGCTTGCCATGCATCGCCGACCTTCCTTGTTCAAAGCGTGTGTTTTTCTTTTCGCGGCTTCGGCCGCTGCCGTGGGTGTGGCCCAGGCGGCGGACAATAAGCTCGATAGCGTGCTGGCCCGCGGGAAATTGATCGTGGGCACGGGCAGTACCAATGCGCCTTGGCACTTCCAGGGAGCGGACGGCAAGTTGCAGGGGTTTGATATCGACATCGGGCGGATGGTGGCCAAAGGGTTGTTCAACGACCCGACGAAGGTCGAGTTTGTGGTGCAGTCCTCCGATGCGCGGATCCCCAACCTGCTGACCGACAAGGTCGACATGAGCTGTCAGTTCATCACCGTGACCGCCAGCCGTGCCCAGCAAGTGGCGTTCACGCTGCCGTACTACCGCGAAGGTGTCGGCCTGCTGCTGCCGGCGAACAGCAAGTACAAGGAAATCGAAGACCTCAAAGCTGCCAACGACAGCGTGACCGTGGCGGTGCTGCAGAACGTGTACGCCGAGGAATTGGTGCATCAGGCGCTGCCTAAAGCCAAGGTCGATCAGTACGACAGCGTTGATCTGATGTACCAGGCCGTGAACTCCGGCCGTGCCGACGCCGCAGCCACCGATCAGTCGTCGGTGAAATACCTGATGGTGCAGAACCCGGGTCGCTATCGCAGCCCGACCTACGCCTGGAGCCCACAGACCTACGCATGTGCTGTCAAACGCGGCGATCAGGACTGGCTGAACTTCGTCAACACCACCCTGCATGAAGCCATGACCGGCGTTGAGTTCCCGACCTACGCCGCGTCGTTCAAGCAATGGTTCGGTGTCGATCTGCCGACACCAGCGATTGGTTTCCCCGTCGAATTCAAATGATCCCGTGAGAGCGGGGCGGTTCTAAATCGCCTCGTTCAAGGTACTGCTGACCATGAACTATCAGTTGAACTTTGCCGCCGTGTGGCGCGATTTCGACACCTTGCTGGCGGGGCTCGGTCTGGGCCTTGAGCTGGCGTTGGTGTCGATCGCCATCGGTTGCGTGATCGGCCTGATGATGGCGTTTGCTTTGCTCTCAAAGCACCGCGCGTTGCGGGTGCTGGCGTCGGTGTATGTGACGGTAATCCGTAATACGCCGATTCTGGTGTTGATTCTGTTGATCTACTTCGCCTTGCCGAGCCTTGGGATTCGTCTGGACAAGATTCCCTCGTTCATCATTACCCTGTCGCTGTATGCCGGGGCGTACCTGACTGAAGTGTTCCGTGGCGGGCTGTTGAGCATTCCCAAGGGCCAGCGTGAAGCCGGCCTGGCCATCGGGCTTGGTGAGTGGCAGGTCAAGGCGTACGTCACCGTGCCGGTGATGCTGCGCAATGTGCTGCCGGCCCTGTCGAACAACTTCATTTCGCTGTTCAAGGACACCTCGCTGGCGGCGGCGATTGCCGTGCCGGAGCTGACCTATTACGCGCGCAAGATCAATGTCGAGAGCTACCGGGTGATTGAAACCTGGATGGTGACCACAGCGCTCTATGTTGCGGCCTGTTACCTCATTGCCATGATGCTGCGTTACCTCGAGCAGCGTCTGGCGATTCGCCGATAGGAGGCCCCCATGTACGAATCCCCCAGTTGGTTGCATGAGTTATGGATTGCCCGGGAAGTGCTGTGGCAAGGCTTTTTGACCAGTGTGCAGGTCTCGGCGTTGGCCATTCTGCTGGGCACGATGGTCGGTATTGTCGCCGGCCTGGTACTGACCTACGGCAAGTTCTGGATGCGCGCACCGTTTCGGTTTTACGTCGACATCATTCGCGGCACGCCGGTGTTTGTCTTGGTGTTGGCCTGCTTCTATATGGCGCCGGCGCTGGGCTGGCAGATCAGTGCATTTCAGGCCGGTGCGTTGGGGCTGACGCTGTTTTGCGGCTCGCACGTCGCCGAGATCGTGCGCGGCGCGTTGCAAGCGCTGCCCGGTGGTCAGATGGAAGCGAGCAAGGCGATTGGTCTGACGTTCTTTCAGTCTTTGGGATACGTGTTGTTGCCTCAGGCGTTGCGGCAGATCTTGCCAACGTGGGTCAACTCATCCACCGAGATCGTCAAGGCCTCGACGTTATTGTCGGTGATCGGTGTGGCCGAGTTGTTGCTCAGCACGCAGCAGATCATTGCCCGGACCTTCATGACCCTGGAGTTTTACCTGTTCGCCGGATTTCTGTTTTTCGTCATCAACTACGCCATCGAATTACTCGGCCGGCACATTGAAAAGCGGGTGGCCTTGCCATGACTCAATCTCAGCTCTCTAACGCAAAAGACGCTCAAAACGATCAGCCCCTGCTGGACATTCGCGGGTTGCACAAAAAATACGGCCAGCTCGAAGTGCTCAAAGGCGTCGACCTGACCATGCAGCGCGGCAATGTCGTGACGCTGATCGGCTCCAGCGGCTCGGGCAAGACCACGCTGCTGCGTTGCGTGAACATGCTCGAAGAGTTCCAGGGCGGGCAGATCATGCTCGATGGCGAGTCCATCGGTTATGACGAGGTCAACGGCAAGCGCGTGCGTCACCCGGAAAAAGTCATCGCCCGGCACCGCGCCATGACCGGCATGGCGTTCCAGCAGTTCAACCTGTTTCCGCACCTCACGGCGTTGCAGAACGTGACCCTCGGTTTGCTCAAGGTCAAAAAGCTGCACAAGGATGAAGCGGTGGCCCTGGCGGAAAAATGGCTGGAGCGGGTCGGCTTGCTGGATCGCCGCGATCACTTCCCCGGTCAGTTGTCCGGCGGTCAGCAGCAGCGTGTGGCGATTGCCCGGGCGATTGCGATGAACCCGAGCCTGATGCTGTTCGACGAAGTCACTTCAGCCCTTGATCCGGAACTGGTGGGCGAAGTGTTGAGCGTGATCAAAGGCCTGGCCGAGGACGGCATGACCATGCTGCTGGTGACCCACGAAATGCGTTTTGCGTTTGAAGTCTCGGACAAGATCGTTTTCATGAATCAGGGGCGGATCGAAGAGCAGGGGCCACCCAAGGAACTGTTCGAACGCCCGCAATCGCCGCGTCTGGCGGAATTTCTCAAGAACACGCGTTTTTAATCATTCCATTTTCAATCGGGAGAAACACTCATGAGCATTACTCGTTACGGCGCCGGTAGCACCGCCGGTGGCGGCCAGCCCCGTCCTTTCGCCCGCGCCGTTGAAGCCGATGGCTGGCTGCACGTGTCCGGCCAGGTGCCGGCGGTGGATGGCGAGATCATTGCCGGTGGCATCGTCGAGCAGACTCACCAGACCATGAAAAACCTGATCGCGATTCTCGAAGAGGCCGGTTACGGCCTGGAAGATGTGGTGCGCACCGGTGTATGGCTGGAAGACCCGCGGGATTTCTGGAGTTTTAACAAGGTGTTTTCCGAGTATTTCAAAAGCGAACACGCACCGGCCCGGGCCTGTGTGCAGGCGAACATGATGGTCGATTGCAAGGTCGAGATCGACTGCGTCGCGTACAAGAAAAAAGTTTGAGATTTGCGGTGAGCTGAAGTGCGCCCTCACCCTAACCCTCTCCCGGAGGGAGAGGGGACTGATATGTATCGATGCATATTTTGATGTCAGTCAGATGTTTATGCATCGATACGGTCAGGCTCCCTCTCCCTCCGGGAGAGGGCAGGGGTGAGGGCTGGATCTGACTGACACGACGAGAACGGCCAGTTACCATCCCGGTGAATTTGAAAGGGAACCACTGAAATGACCGAAGACACCATCAAGCGCCGGGCTCGCGGTCTGGACCGGGCGTTCGATATTCTCGATTTCCTCAAGGAGATCGGCCAGCCCCTGCGCCCGAACGAAATCGCCAGTGGCATCGGAAGCCCGAAATCCACGGTCTACGAGCTGGTCGCCTCATTGCTGGAACGACGGATTCTGGAGCCCGTGGGCAAGGACGGTCACGTTTATCTCGGCCGTCAGCTGTACTTCCTCGGGCAGGCGCACTTGCGTCATTTCGACCTGACCCGCGAGGCCGATCACGCCTTGCAGGAGATCGTCAGCCAGACCCGTGAAACCGCCCAGATGTGCCTGCTCAACGGGCGCAAGTACACCGTTGCACTGATGAAAGAGGGCGAGCGGCATTTCCGCATTTCTTCGGACATCGGCGAGAACGCACCGATTCCCTGGACCGCGTCCGGGCGCTTGCTGCTGACGCATCTGAGCGATCAGCAAATCATCGATCTGATCGACCACGACGACTTCATCCTGCCGGGCGGCGAACGCTTGCCGCTGGAGCAGTTTCTCCAGGAAATCCGTCAGGCCGGTATCGATGGGTTCTTCTCCTTCGATAGCGTCGCCGATACCTTCACCCATTGCTTCGCCGCGCCGGTCAAAGACCTCAACGGTGTGGCCATTGCGACCCTGTGCATCGTCGCCCCACGGGCCGATGCCAAGAACAATTACAACGACTATCGCCGGGTGCTGATCGACAGCGCCAACAGCCTCGCCCGGCGTATAAACGAATAAACAGCGGCTGCCTGCGGCCGCGAATGTGAGGAGTTCGAACATGTCATCTGCCAAAAATACTGCCGTCGTGGAAAAGGGCTTTGCCCACACTGGCGCCAACCTGGTGCGCGACGTCAGCCTGCCCGCGCTGGTGCTGCATCGCGAGGCACTGGAACACAACATTCGCTGGATGCAGGCTTTTGTCAGCAACAGCGGCGCCGAACTAGCGCCCCACGGTAAAACCAGCATGACCCCCGCGCTGTTTCGCCGCCAACTCGATGCCGGTGCCTGGGGCATCACCCTGGCCAGCGCCACCCAGACCCGTGCGGCTTACGCCCATGGTGTGCACCGGGTGTTGATGGCCAACCAATTGGTCGGTACGCCGAACATGGCGCTGATCGCCGACCTGCTGGCAGACCCGGCTTTCGACTTCCATTGCATGGTCGATCACCCGGACAACGTCGCTGACCTCGGCGCGTATTTCGCCTCTCGTGGTGTGCGCTTGAACGTGATGATCGAGTACGGCGTGGTTGGCGGTCGTTGCGGTTGCCGCACGGAAGAGGAAGTGGTTGCCCTGGCCAAGGCCATCGCGGGGCAACCGGCGTTGGCGCTGACCGGCATCGAAGGTTACGAAGGGGTGATCCACGGTGATCACGCGGTCACCGGCATCTGCGAGTTCGCCGCCTCCTTGGTGCGCTTGGCCGTGCAGTTGCAGGACAGCGGTGCGTTCGCCATTGCCAAACCGATCATCACCGCCTCGGGCTCGGCCTGGTATGACTTGATTGCCGAATCCTTCGAAGCACAGAACGCCAGTGGTCGCTTCCTCAGCGTTCTGCGTCCCGGCAGTTATGTGGCGCACGACCATGGCATCTACAAAGAGGCGCAATGCTGCGTGCTCGACCGTCGCAGCGATCTGCACGAAGGCCTGCGCCCGGCGCTGGAAGTCTGGGCTCATGTGCAGTCGTTGCCAGAGCCGGGGTTTGCGGTGATCGCCCTGGGTAAACGCGACGTGGCCTACGACGCCGGTTTGCCGGTGCCGTTGCTGCGTTACAAGGCCGGCGTGGTGCCGGCGATTGGCGATGATGTCAGCGCTTGCAAGGTGACGGCGGTGATGGACCAGCATGCATTCATGACGGTAGCGCCGGGGGTTGAGTTGCGAGTGGGGGACATTATTTCCTTTGGTACTTCGCACCCGTGCCTGACGTTCGACAAGTGGCGTATCGGGTGTCTGGTGGATGAGCAGCTGAATGTCATCGAAACCATGGAAACCTGTTTCTAAGGCTTGAGAGCGCGGCGCGGCCATCGCGGGCAAGCCCGCTCCCACAGGGATCTCGTGAACACTGAAGATTCAATGTGGGAGCGCGCTTGCCCGCGATGGCGGCCGCCCAGACAACGTCGACACCAGAGATCCCAACATCGATGAACACCATCAGCACCCTCGGCCCCAACACCCCGCGCATCGCTCTGATCGGCGAGTGCATGATCGAGTTGCAGCAGCGCGCCGATGGCGCTCTGCAACAGAGCTTCGGCGGCGATACCCTGAACACGGCGGTCTACCTGTCCCGGGAATTGGCCGATGGCGGCACGGTGGATTACGTCACCGCCCTGGGTGATGACAGTTTCAGCGATGCGATGTGTCAGCGCTGGGCTGCCGAAAACATCGGGCTGGGCATGGTCCAGCGCTTGCCCGGCCGATTGCCTGGTTTGTATTGCATCCAGACCGATGCTGCCGGCGAGCGACGCTTTCTCTACTGGCGCAACGAAGCGGCAGTCCGCGATTGCTTCACCACCCCGGCCGCCGCGCCGATCCTGGCGGCGCTGCCGGATTACGACGTGCTTTATTTCAGCGGCATCACCCTGGCGGTGCTCGGCGTACAAGGTCGGGAGAAGTTGCTGGAAACCCTGATCGAAGCCCGACAGCGGGATGCGCAGATCGTGTTCGACAACAACTATCGGCCACGTTTGTGGGCATCGATCGAGGAGGCACGGGCGGCCTATCGCAGCGTTCTGTCCTATGTCGACCTGGCGTTGCTGACGGTCGATGACGAGCAGGCGTTGTTTGGTTTTTCTGGTTGCGAGGCGGTGTTTGCGGCGTACGAGCAGATTGGCACGCCCGAGGTGGTGCTTAAACGTGGTGCCGAGGCGTGCTTGATTCGTTGTGGCGGCGAATCCTTCGAAGTACCGGCACAGAAGGTCGAGCGGGTGGTGGATACCACGGCGGCAGGGGATTCGTTTAGTGCGGCGTATTTGGCCAGTCGGCTGAAGGGTGGCAGCCCGGTGGAAGCGGCCGAGGCGGGGCATCGGTTGGCGAGTCGGGTGATTCAGGTTCCTGGAGCACTGATCCCGAAGTAAAGGCTGAATGGCCGCTGGCTGTGCCATCGGATCGCGGGCAAGCCCGCTCCCACAGGATTTGTGTGTTGATCGCGAAAGTGTGTACGACACAAAACTTGTGGGAGCGGGCTTGCTCGTGAAGGGGCCCGAAAGCCAACCGATCAATCCCGGTAAAACACCTGCACCAAGTGATAACCAAATTTGCTCTTGATCGGACCATGCACAACCCGCAGCGGTTTTTTGAAGATCACCGCATCGATCACGCCGACCATCTGCCCCGGCCGTACTTCACCCAGGTCGCCCCCGCGCTTGCCGGACGGGCAGGTGGAGTATTTCTTGGCCAGCACATCGAAGGCCTCGCCCTTGGCGATGCGTTGTTTGAGCTGCTCGGCTTCGTCCGAGGTTTTCACCAGAATATGGCGGGCTTGAGCTTTCATTGGGGCAGGTACCTTGCAACGGTGGTGACAGCGGGGCGCGCGATTATGCCTTAACTCACTCGGGTTGGCCGATCATCGTGCGAATCTTGTTAGCCAGCAGGTCGATGGAAAAGGGCTTGGCCACCATGTCCATGCCTTCCTCCAGAAAGCCCTGGCGTTCGGCGGCTTTCTCCGCATAACCGGTCATGAACAGCACCTTGAGGCCCGGCCGGTGCTGACGAGCAATTTCTGCCAGTTGTCGACCGTTCATCCCCGGCAATCCGACATCGGTCACCAACAGATCCACCCGCAGGTCCGATTCCAGCAAGGGCAGGGCGGTTTTCGCGTCTTCGGCTTCATGGGCGTGATAGCCCAGCTCGTTCAGCAGGTCGAGCACCAACATTCGCACCGCCGGATCGTCTTCCACCAACACCACGGTTTCACCGGCAATCGCTGCTGGCGGCTCACTGGTGACCGGTAACAAGGTATTTTCCGGCTCCGAGACGAACAGTCGAGGCAGGTATAGGCGAACGCTGGTGCCCTGGCCCGGCAAGCTATAAAGGCTGACGTGTCCACCCGACTGCTGGGCAAAACCGTAGATCATCGACAAGCCGAGGCCGGTGCCCTGGCCGATGGGTTTGGTGGTAAAGAACGGATCGAAGGCCTTGGCCAGCACTGACGGCGACATGCCGATACCGTCGTCGCTGACGGCAATCATTACATAATCCCCGGCCTTGACCTGTTCCAGGGTCGTGATGTCACTGCCGTCGAGGTAAATGTTGGCGGTTTCGATCAGCAACTCGCCGCCATCGGGCATGGCGTCCCGGGCGTTGATCACCAGGTTGAGCAGAGCGTTTTCCAGTTGACTGACGTCGGTGCTGACCGGCCACACTTCATCGGCCAATTGCAGTTTGAGCTCGATGTGGTCGCCTTTGGTCCGGCTGAGCAAATCTTCCAGAGAGTGGATCAGCTCGTTGGCGTTCAGCGGCTTGCGATCCAGCGACTGACGCCTTGAGAACGCCAGCAGGCGATGGGTCAGGGCGGCGGCGCGGTTGGCCGAGGACACCGCCGCCTCGGTGAAACGACCGATTTCGGCGGTGCGCCCATCGGCAATGTAGCGTTGCATCAAGTCGAGGCTGCCGATGATGCCGGTGAGCATATTGTTGAAGTCGTGGGCGATGCCGCCGGTGAGCTGGCCCACCGCTTCCATTTTCTGCGCGTGCCGCAACGCTTCTTCGGCGCGCTCGCGTTCGACCATCTCGTTTTGCAGGCGCTGGTTGGCTTCGGCCAGTTGCTGGGTGCGCGCGACGACCCGTTCCTCAAGGGTTTCATTGAGATTGCGCAGGGCTTCTTCAGTCTGTTTGCGTTCGGTTTCGTCGATCACAAAAATGTAGAAACCATTCACTGCACCATCGGCACCGTGGCGCGGCAGGTAATTCATCAAGGCCTGGCGGCTGCTGCCGTCACGGTGCGCGGCGCTGATGCTGAAACAGCAGGGCCTACCGGACAGGGCTTCGCCGATGTATTCGGCGCGCAGGGCGTAGGCTTCATCGCCCAGCACTTCACGGATGGTCCGGCCATAGAGTTCCTGGGGCGTCAGGCCGTACCAGTCGAGGTAGGCGGCATTGTTCAGGCGAAAACGTTCCTCGCTGTCCACGTAGCTGATCAGGATCGGCATGGCGTTGATGATCAATTGCAGCTCGGTCTGACTCTGGCGCAGGGCCTGCTCGGTGAGTTTGCGTTCGGTCAGGTCCAGGGCCGCGCCAAGAAAGCGGATCGGCCGGCCGTGGTGATCCTTGTAGCAACGGCCGCGGGCAAACACCCAGCGCAGTTGGCCGTCAGGTTGCAGCAAACGATATTCCTCGGCGTACTCGGTGCCGTTAGTGATGGAGTGTTTGATGCCGCGCGCGACCATGGCGCGGTCTTCCGGGTGCACTGCATAGAGGTAGTCGCTGATGGGTAACTGACTGGCGAGTAAGGGGTCGACGCCATGTAATTGAGCGAAGTGGGTGTCGGCGATGAAGCGGTCTTCGCTGATGTCCCAGTCCCAGGTGCCGACAGCATCGGTGGCAGCGAGTGCCAGTTGCAGGCGCTCCTCGGTTTCGTGCTGGGCCTTGAGGCTGGCGGCCGAGCGCTGTTCGAGTTCGAGGGCGATGCGTCGGCGTTCGTTGGTTTCAATGGCGGTGACCAGAATTCCGGCGACCTGGGCGCTTTCATCGCGGATCGGGCTGTAGGTCAGGTCCAGCCAGAAGTCCGAATCACCGTCATCGCGCTGCAACGTGAAGCGCTGTTCGCTGTAGGTTCGCACTTGGCCTTGTAGGACGGCGCTGTAAATCGGGTCGGTAAAGTCTTGGAGTTCTGGCCAGATCTGGTGCGTCGGCTGTCCGAAAGCACCTGGATGCTTGCTGCCGGCCAACAGGGCGAAGCCATCGTTGTAGATCTGCGTGAGCTGCGGGCCCCACAGCAGTAACATCGGCATCGGTGAATGAATCACGATGTCCACGGCGGTTCGCAGGCTCTGTGGCCAGGTACTGGCAGCGCCTAGCGGGCTGCGTGTCCAGTCGATTCTGGCAATCAAGGCCTGTGCATCGCTGCCGGTCGGTGATGCATTCATCAAAATGTCCTGCACTTAAGTCGGTGTGGCGGCGTCTACTATCCTTGCAAGGTGGTAGACGCTAGGTGACCCGCGTTGGGTCATATTTTTTTCATTGAATGCTTCGCGGGTGCTTTTTGCCATGGAAATCGATGTGCTGTTGAGGCTCCTGGCTAATCAGGGTGGCTCCGATCTTTACCTTTCTACCGGTGCGCCACCCTGTGCGCGGGTCGACGGTGTACTCAAACCCCTGGCTGATCAGCCTCTCAAGCCGGGAGAAATCTCGGCCATCGCCGAGTCCGTCATGGACGCCGAGCAGCGTCTGGAGTTTGAGCGGGAACTGGAGATGAACCTGGCGATCTCCTTGATCGGGGTCGGGCGCTTCCGGGTCAACATCTTCAAGCAACGCAACGATGTGTCAATCGTGGCACGCAACATCAAGCTCGACATTCCGCGCTTCGAAGACCTCAATTTGCCGGCGGTGTTGCTCGAAACGGTGATGCTCAAACAAGGGCTGATGCTGTTCACCGGTGCCACCGACTCGGGCAAGTCGACCTCACTGGCCGCCTTGATCGACTACCGCAACCGCCACAGCAGTGGACATATCATCACCATTGAAGACCCGGTCGAGTTCCTCCATCGGCACAAGAAGTCGATCATCAACCAGCGCGAGGTGGGCGTCGATACCCGCAGTTTTCATGCCGCATTGAAAAATACCCTGCGCCAGGCACCGGACGTGGTGCTGATCGGTGAAATTCGTGACCGCGAGACCATGGAACACGCGTTGGCGTTTGCCGATACCGGTCATCTGGTGATCTCCACCCTGCATGCTCACAACGCCCATCAGGCGCTGGACCGGATTATCAACTTCTTCCCCGAAGAGCGCCGGGCTCAGTTGCTCCATGACCTGGGCAACAACCTCAAGGCTTTTGTTTCCCAGCGTTTGGTGCGCACCCGCGACGGTCAGCGACGGGCGGCGGTGGAAGTGATGTTGGGCACGCCGACGATTGGCGATCTGATCCGGCGCAATGAGTTTTCCGAACTCAAGGGGATCATGGAGAAGTCGGTGGAGCTGGGGATGCAGACGTTCGACTGTGCGCTTTACGCACTGGTCGTCGAAGGGGTGATTGAAGAGGATGAGGCGTTGAAACATGCGGACTCGGTGAACAACCTCCGACTGCGGCTGAAACTGCACGCCGAAGCATCACCCGGCCCCCACGCACCACCTGGCGAATGGGGATTGATGGATTGAAATAGATTCAATGAGGGAGCGGGCTTGCTCGCGAAGGCGGTGTATCAGCCGACATCGATATTGACTGACCCGGCGCTTTCGCGAGCAAGCCCGCTCCCACACTTGATCTCCGTCAATCAAGGAGTTCTGGGCGGTTTCGGAATTGCTCCAATGCCTCGGGGTTGGCCAAGGCGTCGGTATTTTTCACCTTCTGCCCATGCACCACATTCCTCACCGCCAATTCGACCACCTTGCCGCTTATCGTGCGCGGAATGTCCGTCACTGCGACAATCTTCGCTGGCACATGCCTTGGCGTGGTATTGGCGCGAATGGCCTGGCGAATCTGCTGTTCAAGTCCTTCGTCCAGTTCGACCCCGTCACGCAAACGGACGAACAGCACCACCCGCACGTCATCCAGCCATTGCTGACCGATGGCCACGCTGTCGAGCACCTGCGGGACTTTCTCCACCTGACGGTAGATTTCCGCCGTGCCGATTCGCACGCCGCCAGGGTTGAGTACTGCGTCGGAACGCCCGTGGATCATCATCGCGCCGTGGGGCAGTTGTTCGGCGTAATCGCCTTGAGCCCAGACACCGGGGAACTGGCTGAAGTAGGACGCGTGCAGTTTTTCTCCGGTGGGGTCGTTCCACAGGCCAATGGGCATCGCCGGGAAGTGTCGCGTGCAGACCAGTTCGCCTTTTTCGCCAATGACCGGAACACCTGCGTCATTCCAGACCTCGACGGCCATGCCCAGACTTTTGCCCTGTATTTCCCCTCGTCGTACCGGCTGCAACGGGTTGCCGTTCACAAAGCACGAAACGATGTCGGTACCGCCGGACATCGAGGCCAGGCACAGGTCAGTCTTGAGGTCGCGGTAGACGTAGTCGTAACTCTGGGGCGACAACGCAGAACCGGTGCATAACAGAATTTTCAGACTGCCAAGATCATGGCTTTGCCGAGGCTTCACGCCAGTGTTTTCCAGGGTCGCGAGGTACTTGGGGCTGGTGCCGAAGACGCTGATGCGCTCGTCGTCAATCAGGTCGATCAAACGCTCGGGACCGGGATGAAACGGCGAGCCGTCATACAGCACCACGGCGCTGTCCACGGCCAGGGCCGAGACCAGCCAGTTCCACATCATCCAGCCGCACGTGGTGTAGTAGAACAAACGGTCGCCGGGGCCGAGATCGCCATGCAGGCCATGTTCCTTGACGTGTTGCAGCAGCACGCCGCCGGTGCTGTGAATGATGCATTTGGGCACGCCGGTGGTGCCACTGGAATAGAGGATGTACAGCGGATGAGCAAAGGGCACCGGAACGAAATCCGGTTCGCCGCCAACGTCGTAGAAATCATCCCACAGCGTTACGTTGGCCACGGTGCGCAAATCTACGATGTGCGCCTGCGGCCGTGCGTAAGGCACGACGATCAGCTGCTGCAAGGATGGCAGGCGTTCGAGGATTTCATTGACCTTGGCTGTCTGGTCGATCTCTTTGCCGGCATAGCGATAACCGGCGCAGGTGAGCAGCACCTTCGGCTCGATCTGACCGAAACGGTCGATCACCCCTTGAGTGCCGAAGTCCGGCGAAGAACAGGACCAGATTGCCCCCAGGCTGGTGGTGGCGAGCATGGCTACCAGGGTTTGCCAGGTGTTGGGCATGCACGCGGCCACCCGGTCGCCAACGCCGACGCCCGCCGCTTTCAAACTGTTCTGGAAACCCGCGACATGCTCCGCCAGTTCCCCCCAGCTAAGCTGTTCGCGCTGACCGCTTTCACCGATGGCAACCACCGCCACGGCATCGTCGCGACGGCGCAGCAAGTGCTCGGCGAAGTTCAGGGTCGCGCCGGGGAACCACTGGGCGCTGGGCATTGTTGGGCCTTCCGCCAGCACCGAATCCGGTTGGTCGTGAAAGCGGATGTCGAAGAAATCGACGATGGCCTGCCAGAAGTCCTCGCGCTGATCAATGGACCATTGATGCAGGGCAGGGTAGTCGTCGACGTGAAGATGGTGCCGCTGATTGATGAAGCGCCGAAAGGCCTCCATACGGGTCTTGCTGATGCGCTCGGCGCTGGGTTGCCAGAGGATGTCGGACATGGCTTGCCTCTTCTTCTATCTTCAGATCCATTCGCGGGCAAGCCACGTTCCCACAAGGTTTGTGTAGAACCCTAATCCGGCGCCAACCACAAAAATGTGTGGGAGCGTGGCTTGCCCGCGATGAACGATAACGCGGTCCAGCGTCAGATCACTGCGCCAACCACCCACCATCAATATTCCACGCCGCGCCACGCACCTGGCTACCGGCTTCGCTGCACAGAAACAGCACCAGTTCGCCCAATTGTGGCGGCGTCACAAACTCCAGCGAAGGCTGCTTCTCGGCCAGCAAATCATGCTGCGCCTGCTGCGGGTCGGTGCCCTTGGCGATGCGGTCATCAATTTGCTTCTGCACCAACGGCGTCAACACCCAACCCGGACAGATGGCGTTGCAGGTGACATTGCTGGTGGCCGTTTCCAGACCCACAACCTTGGTCAAACCGATGACTCCATGCTTGGCTGCTACGTAAGCCGCCTTGCCGACCGACCCGACCTGGCCATGCACGGACGCGATGTTGATGATCCGGCCCCAGCCCTTTGCGCGCATGCCCGGCAAGCTCAGACGGGTGCTGTGGAATACCGAGGACAGGTTGACCGCAATGATCGAATCCCAGCGCTCCACCGGGAAGTCTTCCACTGATGCAACGTGCTGGATGCCGGCGTTGTTAACCAGAATGTCGATGCCGCCGAATTCACGCTCGGCGTAGGCGATCATCTCGGCGATCTGTTCAGGGTTGCTGACGTCGGCGGGATGATGGCCGACTTTGCCGCCAAACTGTTCGATTTCGGCAATCACCCTTGAGGCATCGCCAAACCCGTTGAGGACTACGTTGGCCCCGGCCTTGGCCAGGCTGAGGGCTATCCCTAAGCCGATTCCGCTGGTGGAACCGGTGACCAGTGCAGTCTTGCCCGAAAGAGTCGTCATGAATACCTCACACAATGCCAGTGGCGTAGAAAGTACCGATCACTACAAAAACCGCCAGGGTCTTGATCAGCGTAATACAGAAAATGTCTTTGTAGGCCTCGCGGTGGGTCAGGCCGGTGACGGCCAGCAAGGTGATCACCGCGCCGTTGTGCGGCAGGGTGTCCATGCCGCCGCTGGCCATCGCGGCCACCCGGTGCAGCACTTCCAGTGGAATGTTTGCCGCATGGGCTGCTGCGATGAAGTCATTGGCCATGGCCGCCAGTGCAATGCTCATACCGCCCGACGCGGAGCCGGTGATACCGGCCAGCAGGGTCACGGTAATCGCTTCGTTGACCAGCGGATTGGGAATGCTCTTGAGCCAGTCGGCCAGCACCAGAAAGCCTGGCAAAGAGGCGATCACCGCACCAAATCCGTATTCCGATGCTGTGTTCATTGCCGCCAGAAGCGAACCGCTGACTGCACTTCTACTGCCTTCGGCCAACTTGCCGCGAATCGCCTGGAAGCCGAATACCAGCACCATGATGATGCCGACCAGCAAGGCTGCCTGAACCGCCCAGATCGCCGTCAGTTTGGCGATTTCGGTGGTCACCGGTGCAGCCATGCCCGGCAGCGCGAGGCTGTGGGTCTTGCCGTACCACTGTGGAATCCACTGGGTAAACAGCAGGTTCATGATGCCTACAGCCAGCAGCGGCGACAGTGCGATCCACGGATTCGGCAGTTTGATGTCGGTAGCGGTTTCCGGTTCGTTGCGCAACTCGGTGCCATAGCCTTCACCGGCGCGCTGAGCCTTGTTGCGTTGGCGCTGGAGAAACAGCATGCCGGCGCAGACCACGAAGATCGAGCCGATCAGGCCCAGCCAGGGCGCGGCCCAGGCGGTGGTGTTGAAGAAGGTGCTGGGGATGATGTTCTGGATTTGCGGGGTGCCGGGTAGGGCGTCCATGGTGAACGAGAATGCACCCAGGGCGATGGTCGCCGGGATCAGGCGTTTGGGGATGTTGCTCTGGCGGAACATTTCGGCGGCAAATGGATAGACCGCGAACACCACGACGAACAACGACACGCCGCCATAAGTGAGCAGGGCGCAGACGAGCACGATCACCAGCATGGCCTGACGGGTGCCGAGCAGACGAATTGCTGCGGCGACGATAGAGCGCGAGAAGCCGGACAACTCGATCAGCTTGCCGAACACTGCACCGAGCAGGAACACCGGGAAATACAGTTTGATGAAGCCGACCATTTTCTCCATGAACACCCCGGTGAAGGCAGGGGCGACGGCAGAAGGGTCGGTGAGCAGAACGGCGCCGAGGGCGGCAATCGGGGCAAAGAGAATAACGCTGTAGCCACGGTAAGCAGCCAGCATCAGCAGCGTGAGGGCTGCCAAGGCAATGATCACACTCATGGTGTGTCTCCTGGATTTGTTATTTTTGTAAGGTGGAACTTTTGTGGGAGAGGGCTATAGCGGGTTTCGTGCCACAACGTTAACTCGTTGAAATATAAGGATATATATCGGATTTTGGAGTTGAGTTTGAACTTCGTGTCTCCATGTGGAGATATTTATTGGCCGGGCTGACTTCATCTGCGGGCAAATCCGCTCCCACAGTTGACCGAATTCTTCCGGTCGATCCCGTAAACCTGTGGGAACGGGCTTGCCCGCGATGAGCGCGAAGCGCTCCAAAGACATGGTCTACTAATGGAGATTCATGTCTCGTTATAGAGACTCGGCAATTCCCAACGCCACCATCTTCTTGTACAGCGTCGACCGCCCCAGCCCCAACCGCGCCGCGGCTTCAATCACCTTGCCGCCACATTGCGCCAGGGCAGATTCAATCACCTGCCGATCAAACCGCTCCCGAGCCTCACTGAAAGTTTCATGCGCAACCGGCTCGACGCTCAAGGGCGCCACGCGCTCCACGGGTGTGAACGTACCAATCGCCGCACGGATATCCGCTGCGTTCAGCATCACGTCATCACTGAGCAATGCCGCCCGTTCCAGGACATTGCGCAATTCACGAATATTCCCCGGCCAGGCATGTTGACCCAGCAGATCCAGTGCTTCGCGGTTCAGTTCGTGTTGGCTGCGCAATTCCTCAAGAATCGCTTCACTAAGGGCGGGCAAGTCGTCGAGTCGGTCACGCAGCGGCGGGACCTGGATCGGCAGCACGTTGAGACGGTAATACAAATCGGCACGAAACTCGCCACGTTTGATCGCCGCTTCCAGGTCCGTCGAGGTCGCGGCAATTACCCGCACATCGCTCTGGATCACTTCGTTTGAGCCCACCGGCTCGAATTCTTTTTCCTGCAGCACCCGTAGCAGTTTGCTTTGCAGTGGCAACGGCATGTCGCCGATTTCATCGAGGAACAACGTACCGCCCTGGGCGATTTGCAGCTTGCCGGCGCGGCCCTTGCGATCGGCGCCGGTAAACGCGCCAGGGGCGGTCCCGAAGAACTCTGCTTCCAGCAGCGACTCCGGAATCGCCGCGCTGTTGATGCTGACAAACGCTTTGTGTGCGCGCGGCGACGCACCGTGAATGGCTTGGGCCAGCAGCTCCTTGCCAGTACCGGTTTCACCCAGCAACAACACCGGCGACTCGGTACTGGCACTGCGCCGGGCGCGGCGTTTGACTTCGAGGCTGGCGGCGCTGGTGCCGATAAAATGGGCGAAGTTGTACTTGGTCTGACGCGCCCGCAACAACGAGCGGGTGGACGCCAGTTCTGCCTGCATGCTCATGTAGCGCTTGAGCATCGGCGAGAGGCTGCGCAATTCGTCGAACAGCGCAAACCCGATGGCGCCGATCACCACGCCGGCGTCGTCGTGAATTGGCAGACGCATGACCACCAGCGGTTCTTTGGGGGTGTCCTGCATGTCGAGCAAAATCGGCCGGCCGGTGCGCACCACCTCACGCAACAGACTGCCAGGGATCACGCTTTCGCAGGCCTTGCCGATTGCCACTTCCGCCGATTCAAGGCCGAAGCGCCGGGCATAACGCTCATTCATCCAGACGATGTTGGCGTCGCGATCGACAATCACCGTGCCTTCACTCGACTGCTCAATGATCTCGAACAACGAACGGATTGCCAGCAGGCGCACGCGCTGGTAGTCCTTGAGGCTTTCGGTGGTGTTCATAAATGTTGATCCTGATGATGTATTGCCTGTGCGGGCCCCTTCGCGAGCAGGCTGCATTTCAAATGTGGGAGCGAGCCTGCTCGCGAAGGCCGCGCCCCGGTTCAAAGGCCTACCCCGGATGCGCCGCCGCCAACAGCTCTTTGGTATACGGATGCTGCGGTGAATCGAACACGTCGTGGCTGGCGCCGCTTTCCACCACTTTGCCGTCCTTGATCACGATCATGTCGTGGGCCAGGGCGCGTACCACCGCCAGGTCATGACTGATAAACAGATACGTCAGGCCGTGCTTTTCCTGAAGCTGACGCAGCAGGGCGACCACTTGTTTTTGCACCGTGCGATCCAGCGCCGAGGTCGGTTCATCCAGCAGGATCAGTGCCGGTTTCAGCACCAGCGCCCGGGCGATGGCGATGCGTTGGCGTTGGCCACCGGAGAACTCGTGGGGATAGCGATGTCGGCTTTGCGGGTCGAGGCCGACTTCTTCCAGAGCCCGGATCACTTCGGCTTTGCATTCGTCAGCGCTTAACTGGCTATGCACCTCAAGGCCTTCACTGATGATCTGCGCCACGGACATACGCGGGCTGAGGCTGCCGAAGGGGTCCTGGAACACCACCTGCATTTTCTTGCGCCACGGCCGCAGCTGCTTTTGCGTCAGGCCATCCAGTGCTTCACCTTGAAAGCGAATGCTACCTTCGGAGTCGAGCAGGCGCAGGATCGCCTGGCCCAGCGTTGACTTGCCGGAACCGGATTCACCGACAATGCCCAGCGTCTTGCCACGCTGAATATTCAGGCTGATACCGTCCACGGCCTTCAGATAAGTCTTGCGCTGAAACAGCCCGCCACCGAGCGCGAACTGCACCCGTAAATTATCCACTTCCAGCACGTTCTCGCGCTCGTCCCGGGGCAGGGCTTCGCCTTCCGGCTCGGCGTTCAACAATACGCAACTGTAAGGATGTTTCGGTTCGGTGAAGAGTGTCTCGCAGGGCGCTTGCTCGACAATTTCCCCAGCCTTCATCACGCACACTCGCTGGGCAATGCTGCGCACCAGATTGAGGTCGTGACTGATCAGCAACAGCGACATGCCGAGGCGCTGTTGCAGGGATTTGAGCAGCAGCAGGATCTTGCGTTGCACCGTGACGTCGAGCGCCGTGGTGGGTTCGTCGGCGACCAGCAACTCCGGCTCGCAGGCCAGGGCCATGGCAATCATCACCCGTTGTCGCTGGCCACCGGACAATTGATGTGGATAGGCCTTGAGGCGCTCCTGGGGTTTCTTGATACCGACCAGATGCAGCAACTCAAGAATCCGTGCTTGTGCCGCTTTGCCGGCCAGTCCCTTGTGCAGCAGCAGGGTTTCACCGATCTGCTTTTCGATGCTGTGCAGCGGATTGAGGGAGGTCATCGGCTCCTGGAAAATCATCGCGATCCGGTTGCCGCGCAACTCGCGTAGCACCTTGGCGTCGGCGCCCACCAGTTCCTTTGCGCGATAACGAATGCTGCCCGTGGTTTCGGTGCCGATCTCAGGCAGCAGTTGCAGGATTGAGTGGGCTGTCACCGATTTACCGGAACCAGACTCGCCCACCAGCGCCAGGCATTCGCCGGGGCGGATGTCCAGGCACACATTGCGCACCACGGTCTGACCACTGAAGGCCACGCTGAGGTCACGGATTTCGATCAGGTTGTTACTCATATCAGCAGCCCGCTTCAAGATCGTGGATCGAAGGCATCACGCAATGCCTCGCCGATAAACACCAGTAAAGAAAGAATCAGCGCCAGGGTGAAAAACGCCGTCAGACCCAGCCATGGCGCTTGCAGGTTCTGCTTGCCCTGGCCGATCAGTTCGCCCAGTGATGCACTGCCGGCAGGCATGCCGAACCCCAGGAAATCCAGGGCCGTGAGGGTCGAAATCGCCCCGGTCAAAATGAACGGCAGATAACTCAAGGTCGCATTCATCGCGTTGGGCAGGATGTGCCGCACGATGACTTTGCGGTCGGTCAGGCCCAGTGCTCGCGCCGCTTTGACGTATTCCAGATTGCGCCCGCGCAGGAACTCGGCACGCACCACGTCCACCAGGGCGAGCCAGGAAAACAGGGCCATGATCCCCAGCAACCACCAGAAATTCGGTTCGACGAAACCCGACAGGATGATCAGCAGATACAGCACCGGCAGCCCCGACCAGACCTCCAACAGCCGTTGACCGATCAGATCGACCCAACCGCCGTAATAGCCTTGCAGGGCGCCGGCAGCGATACCGATCAGTGCGCTGATAAAGGTCAGCATCAAGGCAAACAGGATCGACACTCTCGCACCGAAAATCACTCGAGCCAGCACATCCCGGGCCTGATCGTCGGTGCCCAGCCAGTTGACCTTCGTCGGTGGGCTCGGTGCCGGTTGATTGAGGTCGTAGTTCGGCGTGTCGTCGCTGAACGGAATCGGCGGGAACAGCATCCAGCCACCGTCCTTGTGAATCAGCTTCTTTACGTAGTCGCTGCGGTAGTCCGCCTGGAACGGCAGCTGCCCACCGAACTCCTGCTCGGTATGACGCTTCAATGCCGGGAAGTACAGCGAGCCCTGATAACTGACGATCAGCGGTTTGTCGTTGGCGATCAGCTCGCCACCGAGGGTCAGCAGGAACAGGCCGACAAACAACCACAGCGACCACCAGCCGCGGCGGTTTTTCTTGAAGCGTTCGAAACGACGGCGACCTAACGGCGAGAGCTTGAGCATCAGGCGTTCCTCGCGGCGAAGTCGATACGCGGGTCGACCAGGGTGTAGCAGAGGTCGCCGACGAGTTTTATCAAGAGGCCAAACAGCGTGAAAATGAACAGCGAGCCGAACACCACCGGATAGTCCCTTGAAACCGCGGCTTCGTAACTCATGCGACCCAAACCATCAAGGGAGAAAATCACTTCGATCAGCAGCGAACCCGCGAAAAATACGCTGATGAATGCCTGGGGAACTCCGGAGACCACCAGCAGCATGGCGTTGCGAAACACGTGCCCGTAAAGCACCCGGCGTTCGCTCAAACCCTTGGCGCGGGCGGTGACCACGTATTGGCGAGTGATCTCGTTAAGGAAAGAGTTCTTGGTCAGGATGGTCAGTGTGGCAAACCCGCCGACCACCAGTGCCGTCACTGGCAACACCAGGTGCCAGAAGTAATCGGCGATTTTGCCCACGGTCGATAGCGATTCGAAGTTGTCCGAGACCAGCCCGCGCACCGGGAACCAGTTCAGCGACGTACCCCCGGCGAAGACCACGATCAGGAACATCGCGAACAGGAACGCTGGCATGGCATAGCCGATGATGATTGCCGTGCTGCTCCAGATGTCGAAGTGGCTGCCGTGATGCACGGCTTTGCGAATGCCCAACGGAATCGATACCAGATAAGTGATCAGCGTGGCCCAGAGCCCGAGGGAAATGGTCACCGGCATTTTTTCCAGGATCAGGTCGGTGACCGTGGCGCCGCGGAAAAAGCTCTTGCCGAAGTCGAGCCGGGCGTAGCTCTTGAGCATCAGCCACAGGCGTTCCGGGGCGGGCTTATCAAAGCCATATTGCTTTTCGATCTCTTTGATCAGCTGCGGGTCGAGCCCGCGGCTGGCACGCGAACTGCCATGCATGGTTTCGCTGGAAACGCCGCCGACACTCGCGCCGCCGATGCCTTGCAAATGCGCGATGGCCTGTTCCACCGGCCCACCCGGCGCGGCCTGGACGATAATGAAGTTGACCAGAAGAGTGATCACCAGCGTCGGAATGATCAGCAGCAAGCGCCGCAGTAGGTAAGCCCACATCAATGCGGCCCTCCGGGTTTGCCACGCCTGATGAGTTCGGCGGTCATCTGTTGGTTGGTCAGGGGAGTGGAACTCACCTCCCACCAACTTTCGATGGCTTCGTCATTGCTCGCTTGCACTGAGGGAATGCCGAAGCGGTTCCACCACACGGTCGAGCTGCCTGGCGGGTAATAGTTGGGAATCCAGTAGTAGTTCCATTGCAGCACCCGGTCCAGAGCGTGGGCATAACGCAGCATGTCAGCCTGGGTGTTGGCGCGGACCAGGCCGCTGACCAGCGTATCGACAGCCGGGTTCTTCAGCACCATGTAATTGTTCGAGCCCGGATCGTTGGCCGCCGCCGAACCGAAGTAGTTGTGCAGCTCATTGCCCGGAGATGTGGTGACGGGGTAGCCGGTGACGATCATGTCGTAGTCGCGAGACATCAGGCGGTTGACGTACTGGGACGAGTCGATGCGGCGAATATTCAGATCGATACCGATCTGCTTCAGCGTGCGCTTGTAAGGAAGCAGCAGTCGGTCCATGCCATTCTGGCTGACCAGGAAGGTGAAACTCAGCGGTTGACCATCGGCGTTCACCAGTTGATCGCCTTTGGGTTTCCAGCCTGCCTGATCGAGCAAGTCGAGGGCCTGCAACTGTTTGTCGCGGATCACGCCGCTGCCATCGGTTTTCGGCGCTTCGAAGACTTTGGTGAACACCTCGTCGGGGATCTGCCCGCGCAGGGGTTCGAGAATCGCCAGCTCACCGGCATCCGGCAACTGTCGAGCGGCGAGGTCGGTGTTGGAAAAGAAACTCTGCTGGCGGATGTACAGGTCGCGCATCATCTGCCGGTTGCTCCACTCGAAATCCCAGAGCATGACCAGGGCCTGGCGCACCCGGCGGTCCTGGAATATAGGGTTTTGCAGGTTGAAGACGAACCCTTGGGCCGATTGCGGCGCCTCTTTCGCCAGGTGGGACTTTTGCAGGCGACCGTCGCTCAGGGCCGGGCTGTCGTAGCCGATGGAGTAGCCGGTGGCGGAAAATTCGCGGTTATAGTCGTAGGCGCCGCCACGCAAAACCTGGCGCGCAACGTCGGTATCGCCGAAGTACTCGATGCTGAAGTGATCGAAATTGTAGAGGCCACGGCTGACCGGTAAATCCTTGCCCCACCAGTCGGCGTTGCGCTCGAAGGTGATGCTGCGCCCGGAGTCGACCTTGCCCACTTTATACGGGCCGCTGCCGAGTGGCGCCTCGTAACCGCCGCCATCGGCGAAATCGCGGGTCTTCCACCAATGCTCGGGAAACACCGGCAAGGTCGCGATATCCAGCGGCAGGGTACGGTTTTCGTTGTTCTTGAAGTCGAAACGAATGGTCCGCGGCGACTCCACCTCGACGCCTTTGACGTCGGCGAATTGCGTGCGATAGCGCAGGCTGCCCTGGGTCATCAGCAGGTCAAAGGTGTAGCGCACATCTTCGGCGGTGATCGGCTTGCCATCGGCAAAACGGGCTTTGGGGTTGAGGTAGAACCGCAGGGACAGGCCATCGTCCGAGCGCTCCATTTTCTGCGCCACCAAGCCATACACTGTGTAAGGTTCGTCCAGCGAACGCTGGGCGAGGGGCGAGTAGAGCAGGCCGTCGATCTGCGTGACGCCGATGCCCTTGTCGATGTACGGCAAGATGTGATCGAAGTGACCGATTTCGACGGCTGAGCGACGCATCGTGCCGCCCTTGGGGGCTTGCGGGTTGGTGTAGGCGAAATGACTGAAGCCGGCAGGGTATTTTGCCGGTTCGCCGTACACGGTCAACGCATGTTGCGGTGCTGCATTCACACCGGTGACGCTCAACAACAGGGTCACGGCAGTGAATAACAAAGTAGGGAACGCCAGTCGCATTGTCAGCCTTAGAGCCGGGTGGTCAATAACCGCAATTTGTACGCTAGCGGCGCGTCCCTCGCCAGCCGTATCACGTAACCGAAACACAACGGCCCACCAAAAGGCGGGCCGTTGTGCAGAAAACTTAAAGGTTGATCAGTCCTGACGGCTGGTCACTTCCAGCAAGTGGTAACCGAACTGGGTCTTGACCGGGCCTTGCACCACGTTGATCGGTGCGCTGAAGACCACGGTGTCGAATTCCTTGACCATCTGGCCCGGACCGAACGAACCCAGGTCACCGCCCTGGCGGCTGGACGGGCAAGTGGAGTTGGCTTTGGCGACTTCGGCGAAATCAGCGCCGCCTTCGATTTGGGCTTTCAATTCGTTGCACTTGTCTTCGGTGGCAACGAGGATGTGACGGGCAGTGGCTTTAGCCATGGTGAAATACTCCTTTCAATGTTCAGTAAAGTGCGGAGCCTACCGGATTCAGTGGTCTATTTCTTCTCAAAGTTCCGTCCCGTATTGTGCAAGTGCACATGGCGTTCCTTATAGACCGGCCTTTTTCAAACGTTCGGCGTGTTGCACATACAGGTCGATCGGGTCGACGCCTTTTCGGATCCGACCGGCTGTCTGGTTGATGCTGTCCAGATGATCCAGCGGATAGTCGGAACGGATCACTTTGCCCAGATGGGAACTGAAGCGCCCGACCATGCCGTCGTTCTGATCGGCTTCAGTGGTGAAGTACCGGGAAAACGCGCGGCAGAACCCATGCAAAGGATCGAGTGCATTGAGCCCTTCATCAAGGATGCTCCCCTGCAAAGTACCGCTCCAGGAGTAATAGCGGACACCGTTGACCAGTTCGCGACCCTTGCCGCCCCAGGTTTTCGGCAACCCCTGGGGGTACTTGTCGTTGAACGCACCCACGCCTTCGGTGGTCAGGGCATTCAATGCCGCAATGGCGTTCTGTGGCAGATGACGGTCGCCACTGAGCACCGACAGAAAGTCTGCGAACAAGGTGGCGACCGTTTCGGCCACATGTTCCGGCAGGCGTCCGGGCGTCAGGGCCTTGCGCAGAAAATCGGCCAACTCCGAGCCGTGATTGGGGCCGCTGACGGATGTCACCGAAGCGATTTCCTGTGGTGCGATCGCAGCAGCATAACGTGCAGCCAGTGCACCCTGACTGTGCCCGATCAGGTTGACTTTGCTCGCCCCTGTTCCTTCCAGTACCCGCTCGATCTGCGCCAGCAGTTGGTCACCCCGTGCTTCGTTGCTATGGGTAGCCGACAGCTGTGGGATGAATACCCTTGCGCCAGCACTTCGCAGCGCGTGCTTGATATCTTGAAAGAACTCGAATTTACCGATGCGATCGAAGCCGAATAGCCCGTGGACCAGCAGAATTGGATAGTGAGTGCTTGCATTCCGTTGCATGTTGGTACCTTTCGCTGAAGTTTGGGGATGTGCTTGAGGCCTCACTCTAAAACACTCCAGCATTGATGCGATGTATGAAGAAGCCGCTGTAACCTGATGAAAACGGAATAGAAAAAGTACGAAATTTCCGATGTGGGCGAGGCCTTGTTCGGAATATCCGGACATCTTTTCGTCGAGTCCTAAGCGCTACTGATCAATGGCCTACCTGGCGAACGTCGTTTGTCCGCGCGCCCAAAAGGATTCACCCGACATCGCGGATCATCCTCTTGAGGTTCAATAGGCTTCATTCGGTGCCGTCTTTCCGGGCGGCGTTTATTCCAAGGAATGGAGCGTATGAATGACCACTCATGAAGCACACACCCAAAACTTTGTAGAGCAATCGAGGCCCGTGCTGGAGCCAGCTGAAAACGCTGTGCTGGATCCCTCTGAAAGAAAAGCCATCATCAAACTCGCGCCTTATCCGGGAATGGCGTGCGGAGACAAATTGCTCTTGTCCTGGATCGGGCTGGACGTCGAAGGACTTGCTTACAAACATGAAGTGACGCGTTTTATCAGCGAGGGGCAGGTCGACAAGGAAATTGTCTTTACCGTGGCGAGCGCGCATATCGCTGCACTCGACGGTGGTTCGCTTGAGGTTTATTACACCCTCACGAGTGCGCGATTGCCTGCACCAGTGAAGTCCCGACATTTACAGCTGGACGTCGGCGATGCCAGGCCCGATTTGCTGCCTGCAATTGCGAACGATGCGGTAGGTGCCACGCTGGACCCCGAGAGGGTAATTGAAGGGGCGCTTGTAACGATCAGGCCTTATGCCCGGATGGCACCTGGAGACAGGGTCTTGCTGTCCTGGGCGGGTGTCACGCCCCAGGCGAGTTTCAATGACACCTTGGAGGTTGAGTCCTTTTCGGTGGGCGGTGAACTGTCATTTTGGGTCAGTCCCGACTGTATTGCCCCCAACCTCGGGTCCACGGTGACCATCAGTTATTGCGTCGTACAAGAGGGAGAAGCCCCGCGTTATTCGCAGGCTACGCAGTTGTTGATTGGTGCTCTGGTGAGAGGGCCGCTTTTACCTCCCGTTGTTCTGGAGGCCGATGAAGGCTGGCTGGATCTGCAAGAGGCCATTGATGGTGTCACCATCGTTATCAATGACGCCCAGGCTGAAGAGGGCGAACTGGTCTATCTGAAATGTGACGGGATTAATTTCAATCACCGTGATGACCGCGAGATATCGAGAGAAATGGCCGGTGAGCCGCTGGTGTTTATCGTTCCCTACAGGTTTTGGCGCGGACATCAGGATTTGACCGTTCGGGTGTCCTACTCGGTCGAACGCCTTGATGATGTCAGTCAGAAGTCCGAAGTGACTCTGGTGCAGGTGCAGTCTTAGAACGCACGCTTGCCGGTAGTCGCCGTCCAGTCTTCGATTGAAGACTGGACGGCGGTAGAGGGTCAGCCTTGCTGTTTAATTTTGTTTTGAGTTCGCAGTCGATCCGCTGCCAGGCGCAACAATTGTTCCGTCCCGTTCCAGCCCAGGCAGCCGTCGGTGACGGACACGCCATAACGCAGTGATGGGCTTAGTGGCTGGCAACCTTCGAACAAATGGCTCTCGATCATCATGCCGATCAGTGATCGGTCACCTTGCAGGCGCTGTTCAAGCACATCGTTGAACACCGTAGGCTGACGCAGCGGGTCTTTGCCGCTGTTGGCGTGGCTGCAGTCGACCATGATCCGGGCCGAGATTTTCAGTCTGGTCAAATCACTGCGCACCCGGGCGACGCTGTCGCGGTCGTAGTTCGGCCCACGATGACCGCCACGCAATACCAGGTGTGTGTCCGCATTGCCCGGGGTTTGAATGATCGCGGGGTGCCCCTGGCTATCCACACCGAAGTGGCGATGGGGATGGGCCGCGGAGCGCATGGCGTCGCTGGCAACGCCGACGCCGCCATCGGTGCCATTCTTGAAGCCGACCGGCATGCTCAGGCCACTGGCCATTTCCCGATGGATCTGCGACTCGGTGGTGCGGGCGCCAATGGCCACCCAACTCAGCAGGTCGTCGAAGTAACCAGCCGCCATTGGTTGCAGCAGTTCGGTCGCAATCGGCAAGCCCAGTCGGAGCATTTCGCGCATCAGCTCGCGGGACAGGGTCAGGCCGCCGGCCAAGTCATCGCTGCCATCCAGATGCGGATCGTACGCCAGGCCTTTCCAGCCGACCGTGGTACGGGGCTTTTCGACGTAGGCGCGCATCACCAGCAGCATCTCATCGCTGACTTCAGCGGCCAGGTGGGCAAGGTTGCCAGCGTATTCAAGGGCAGATTGTGGATCGTGGATCGAGCAAGGGCCGACGATGACCAGCAGACGGGGGTCTTCACCGTTGAGGATCGCGCGAACCGCTTGGCGATGGGCAGCGACTTGCTGGCTCAGGGCATTGGTGAGCGGCAGTTGCTGCTTGAGTTGTAATGAGCTGGGCAGACGCAGGGTCAGCGCTTCATTGGCAGGACTCAGGGTGGACAGTGGCAGAGCAGAGGCGGACGAGTTCATATTCAGGCTTCCTGGGCTGGCGGCGGGGTCGTTCCCGCGCGCTCGGCCCTACTGGGGTGTTCGACAATTGGCCGGATTGGCTGCGTGTGTGTGCTTGCCACCTTTGGGTGACCGATCGGAGGCGGCAGGCTGTCCCGAGCGGAAGCTGGTAAATCGCCATGCGGTAAAACTGTCGTAACGGTAATAGGTGGCATAGTTCATGTCGTGAATCCTCGAGTTGTCTGGTGTGACGCTGAATATATGCAGGGCTGAAAAAACAAAACCCCCGGTCGGGAAGCCGACCGGGGGTTGAGAATTCTCTGGTGGCGACCCGTTTCAAAGTGGGCGCCGTGTAGGTATCAGGCGCGCCAGTGGCTAAACCAATACCCAAAATAAAAGTTGACCGGAGCACAAGCGTCGCTCACCCGGGCAGCCGCAACCGAACGCAGTGCGCTGGCGGAATGAAGCTGTGAGAGGGCGTTGAACATGGTCTGTCTCCGATGAATGCACCGAGCTTACTAGAGGCCGGCACACGGATTCAATCAGAAAATGCTATCGACCACGGACGGCGTTTTCTATTGCTTGAGTGCGCAGAGGGTTGTGACACACTCGCAGCTCAGACAAAAATACGACATCACAGGGATTAAGCATGAGGCCACTGACTATCGCCGCGGCTCAATCGATCTCCATTGCGGGTGATGATAGGTGCCGATATTGTCGCGTTGGCGGTGTGTGCTGATTTCTCTCACGCCAGCCATGCAGCCGCGACGGCGCAGCAGGGGGCCGATCTTTATGTCGCGGGCGTGCTGATCACGGAAAACGGCTACGCCCCGGATACTGCACTGTGCAAGGTTATGCCAGCACCCATTCGATGGTAGTCCTGATGGCGAACCATGGCGGTGCGACAGGTGGATGGGAGTCCGCAGGACGTAGCGCCATCTGGGCGTCGGACGGTTCGCTGATAGCGGCCGCCCCCGGCAATGGCAACCTGTTGGTCGTTGCTCGCCGCAATGCTGACGGCTGGAAGGGGCAAATAGTCGATGTCGTGGAGGTTTGATGGAGTTTGAATTACGTCCAGCTACGCTCCGGGACCTGGACTTCGCGCGCGATTTAACCTGTAAAACCATGCTCCGTTACTACATCCAGCACAATCTGCTGTGGCAGGACGAGGCCTTCGATGTGGCCTGGGCGGGGCGCGAAAACTGGTTGATTGTGCGTGATGAGATGCTGCTGGGGTATGTGAGCCTGAGTCGAGACGCAAGGGCTTTGTACATCCGTGAGTTGCACGTGCTTGAGACGTTTCAGGGGCAGGGCGCCGGTTCCTGGGCGATCGATCAGGTATTTGCCATGGCGTGCAAGGAACGACGCCCGGCGTTGCGGTTGACGGTTTTTGAAAATAATCCGGCAAAAGCGTTATACGAGAGAAAGGGCCTGAGGGTGGTCGGCGCAGACGAGTGTTTCCTGAGAATGCAGCGCGATGTCGATGACGCGTATCGCTGAAACACGCTTGAGACAAGCCTTTCAAGATGTATTGAAACTTTTTATATGACGCTTGCCGCTAGGTCTGACAGTCGCTTTTTGCTAAGGTGTCCGGCAACCCAATAAGATCATATCGCGAGGTGTCTGCTTGATTAGGGTGCTAGTAGTCGATGACCATGATCTCGTTCGTACAGGCATTACACGAATGCTGGCTGACATCGATGGCCTACAAGTAGTCGGCCAGGCTGAGTCAGGGGAAGAGTCCCTGCTCAAGGCGCGTGAGTTGAAACCCGATGTGGTGCTGATGGACGTCAAGATGCCCGGTATCGGCGGTCTTGAAGCCACACGCAAATTATTGCGCAGTCATCCGGACATCAAAGTCGTCGCGGTCACTGTGTGCGAGGAAGATCCGTTTCCTACAAGACTGTTGCAGGCGGGGGCCGCAGGTTACCTGACCAAAGGCGCCGGGCTGCCGGAAATGGTCCAGGCAATTCGCCTGGTGTTCGCCGGGCAACGCTACATCAGTCCGCAGATTGCGCAGCAACTGGCGATCAAATCCTTCCAGCCGACCAACGATTCGCCCTTCGACGCCTTGTCGGAGCGGGAAATCCAGATCGCGTTGATGATTGTCGGCTGTCAAAAGGTCCAAATCATTTCCGACAAGCTGTGCCTGTCGCCAAAAACCGTGAACACCTATCGTTATCGCATCTTCGAAAAGCTTTCGATCAGCAGCGATGTTGAGTTGACACTGTTGGCGGTTCGTCACGGCATGGTCGATGCCAGCCTCTGAAAATGACTGAAGTCTTCGATCCAAGCGCGTTTCTGTCGACGGTCAGTGGGCGTCCCGGTGTGTATCGCATGTTCGACAGCGATGCACGCCTGCTCTACGTCGGCAAGGCCAAGAACCTCAAGAGTCGCCTGTCGAGTTACTTTCGCAAATCTGGTCTTGCGCCCAAGACCGCTGCGCTGGTGGCTCGTATCGCTCAGGTCGAAACAACGATTACGGCCAATGAAACCGAAGCCTTGTTGCTTGAGCAGACGCTGATCAAGGAATGGCGTCCGCCCTACAACATCCTTCTGCGCGACGACAAATCCTACCCTTACGTCTTTCTCTCTGATGGCCAGTTCCCGCGCCTGAGCATTCATCGCGGTGCGAAAAAGGCCAAGGGCAAATATTTCGGTCCTTACCCCAGCGCCGGTGCGATTCGCGAAAGCCTGAGTCTGTTGCAGAAGACCTTTTTCGTTCGTCAATGCGAAGACAGCTATTACAAGAACCGCACGCGTCCTTGTTTGCAGTATCAGATCAAACGCTGCAAGGCGCCCTGTGTCGGTCTGGTGGAACCCGAGGTATATGCCGAAGATGTGCGGCACTCGGTGATGTTCCTTGAGGGGCGCAGCAATGCGCTGACGGATGAGTTGTCCGCCGGTATGGAAGAGGCGGCGATCAACCTCGAGTTTGAACGTGCCGCCGAATTGCGCGACCAGATCTCGTTGCTGCGCCGAGTCCAGGATCAGCAGAGCATGGAAGGCGGGACGGGCGATGTCGATGTCATTGCGGCGTTCATCAACCCGGGCGGTGCCTGCGTGCACTTGATCAGCGTGCGCGGTGGCCGGGTGTTGGGAAGCAAGAATTTCTTCCCTCAAGTGGGTATTGAAGAAGACGTTTCCGAAGTCATGGCGGCGTTTCTCGGCCAATACTTCATCACTAGTCCCGAACGCGACTTGCCGAGCGAACTCATCGTCAACGTGGTTCACGAAGACTTCCCGACCTTGATCACGGCCATTGAAGAGCTGCGCGGTCGCGAATTGACCATCAGTCATCGCGTACGCGGTACGCGAGCACGCTGGCAGCAATTGGCGGTCACCAATGCCGAGCAGGCCCTGGGTGCACGCCTGGCCAACCGGCAACATGTTGCGGCACGTTTCGACGCCCTGGCAGAAGTCCTGAAACTGGACGAGCCACCTCAGCGTCTGGAGTGCTACGACATCAGTCACTCCAGCGGCGAAGCGACTGTGGCCTCCTGCGTGGTATTTGGCCCCGAAGGCCCGATCAAGTCCGACTACCGACGCTACAACATTGAAGGCGTCACCCCAGGCGATGACTACGCCGCGATGCACCAGGCCCTGACCCGACGCTTCAGCAAGCTGAAGGACGGGGAGGGTAAGTTACCGGATATTTTGCTGGTGGACGGCGGCAAGGGCCAGCTATCCATGGCCCGAGACGTGCTCAATGAACTGGCGGTACCCGACCTGATTCTGCTGGGCGTGGCCAAGGGCGCGACGCGCAAGGCCGGTTTCGAAACCTTGTATCTCAACGATGCCGCCCACGAATTCACCTTGCGCGGCGATTCCCCCGCGCTGCATTTGATCCAGCAGATACGCGACGAAGCTCACCGTTTCGCGATTACCGGACACCGCGCTCGTCGTGGAAAAACTCGCCGAACGTCTACGCTTGAGGGCGTAGCTGGTGTCGGGCCGACACGTCGCCGCGATTTGTTGAAACATTTTGGTGGATTGCAGGAGCTGTCTCGTGCCAGCATCGACGAGATCGCCAAAGCACCCGGGATCAGTAAAAAGCTCGCAGAGTTGATTTATGCAAATCTGCACAGCGAGTAGAATGCCACCTCACCTCGTAGCCAGTTGTGCCGATGAATATCCCTAATCTGATTACCGTTCTACGCGTCCTGCTCATACCGATCTTCATTTTACTGTTCTACCTGCCTTACCAGTGGAGCTACCTGGCGTCCGCGTCAGTCTTCGCATTTGCCGCCGCGACAGACTGGCTGGACGGGTATCTGGCCCGCCGTCTGGAGCAAAGTACGCCGTTCGGGGCTTTTCTCGATCCCGTCGCGGACAAGCTGATGGTCGCCGTTGCGCTGGTATTGCTGGTGCAAGAACACGGCAACCTGTGGCTCACACTGCCGGCCGCGGTGATCATTGGCCGCGAGATTGTCGTCTCGGCACTTCGCGAATGGATGGCCGAACTCGGCGCCCGCGCTCACGTCGCGGTGTCGAACCTGGGCAAATGGAAAACCGCCGCGCAAATGCTGGCGCTGGTGATCCTGCTGGCCAATCCGTCGGACTTTACGTTCTGGGTTTTAGTGGGTTACGCCTTGCTGCTGATATCCGCAGGCCTGACATTGTGGTCCATGGTCCAATACTTGCGGGCTGCCTGGCCGCATCTGAAGACCGATACGGAAAAGAAATAAAGCTTTTTTGAATCAAAGGGTTGACGGGGCATCTGGATTCGATAGAATGCGCCACACCAAGACGCGGGAATAGCTCAGTTGGTAGAGCACGACCTTGCCAAGGTCGGGGTCGCGAGTTCGAGTCTCGTTTCCCGCTCCAAGCATTGAAAAATGGATCTCTGAAAAGAGGTCCATTTTTTTTGGCCCAAAGAAAAGGATATCTTTAGGCCTGCGCGGCAGCGGCAGCAGCGATGCTGTCGACATCATCCAACTGGGTAGAGTCACCAGACAATCAGGTAACTGCGCTTTCTGCTCTTTCGATATGCAGTAAGTGAAGGCACAATGCGCATCCTTTTTTTGGCTGGCCTTGCCGGAGGCCTCGAAATGATCAAAACGCCGTATTACCTCATCGATAAACAGAAGCTGCTGGCGAACATGCAGAAGATCGCTTATGTGCGCGAACAGTCCGGGGCCAAGGCCCTGCTGGCACTCAAGTGCTTCGCCACCTGGTCGGTGTTCGATCTGATGCAGCAGTACATGGACGGCACCACCTCGTCGTCCCTCTACGAGCTCAAGCTTGGTCGACAGAAGTTCGCTGGCGAAACCCACGCCTATAGCGTGGCCTGGGCCGATGACGAGATCGAGGAGATGCTCGACAACTGCGACAAGATCATCTTCAACTCCATCGGCCAGCTCCAGCGCTACACCGAGGCGTCCGCAGGCAAAGTGCGCGGTCTGCGAGTCAATCCGCAGGTGAGCAGCTCGGATTATCTGCTGGCCGACCCGGCGCGTCCGTTCAGCCGTCTGGGCGAGTGGGACCCGGAAAAGATCGAGCAGGTCATCGGGCAGATTTCTGGCTTCATGTTCCACAACAACTGCGAGAACGGCGACTTCGGCCTGTTCGATCAGATGCTGTGCACAATTGAAGAGCGATTCGGTCATCTGCTGCACAAGGTCGAGTGGGTCAGTCTCGGTGGCGGCATCCACTTCACCGGTGAGGACTACGCGCTGGACGAATTTTGCGCGCGCCTCAAGGCGTTCTCGCAAAAATACGGTGTGCAGGTCTATCTTGAGCCGGGCGAAGCCGCCATCACGCAGAGCGCGTCGCTGGAAGTCACCGTGCTCGACACTCTCTACAACGGCAAGCATCTGGCGGTAGTGGACAGCTCAATCGAAGCCCATATGCTCGATCTGCTGATTTATCGCCTGAATGCCAAGCTGGCACCCAGCGAGGGCGAGCATACCTACATGGTCTGCGGCAAATCCTGCCTGGCCGGTGACATTTTCGGTGAGTATCAATTTGGTCGTCCGCTGGCCATCGGCGACCGGCTGTCGTTCGTCGATGCTGCTGGTTACACCATGGTCAAGAAGAATTGGTTCAATGGCCTGAAGATGCCGTCCATCGTAGTGAAACAACTCGATGGTAGTGTCGAGGTGGTTCGCGAGTTCGGTTACAACGACTACATGACCAGCCTTTCGTAAGCTGGCTAAGAAGGAGAGAGAGAAAAATTGAAGAAGAACGTACTAATCATTGGTGCAGGAGGTGTCGCCAAGGTGGTGGCCCACAAGTGCGCGCAGCACAACGATGAACTCGGTCGTATTGCTATCGCGTCGCGCAACATCTCCAAATGCCAGGCCATCATCGACAGCGTCAAAGCCAAGGGCAGCCTCAAGCAGCCCGCCGACATCAAGGCCTTCTCGCTGAATGCTCTGGACGTCGAGGCGACCAAAGCCCTGATCCGCGAAACCGGATCGCAGATCGTCATCAACGTCGGTTCTGCCTTTCTCAACATGTCGGTGCTGCGTGCCTGCATCGATACCGGCGTGGCCTATCTGGACACCGCCATTCACGAAGAACCGGGCAAAGTCTGCGAGACGCCGCCCTGGTACGGCAACTACGAGTGGAATCACCTCGAGGAATGCCAGCAGAAGAACATCACCGCCATTCTCGGCGTGGGCTTCGACCCCGGTGTGGTCAATGCCTATGCAGCACTGGCGAAGCAAGAATATTTCGACAGCATTGATTCGATCGACATTCTCGACGTCAATGCCGGTTCCCACGGCAAGTATTTCGCCACCAATTTCGACCCGGAAATCAATTTCCGCGAGTTCACCGGACAGGTGTGGAGCTGGCAGAACAGTCAGTGGACCAGCAACACCATGTTCGAAGTCAAACGCACCGACGACCTTCCGGTCGTTGGGTCGCAGAACCTGTACCTGACCGGCCACGATGAAGTGCACTCGCTGTCGAAAAACCTCAACGTGCCCAACGTGCGTTTCTGGATGAGCTTCGGCGAGCACTACATCAATGTGTTCACTGTACTCAGGAACCTGGGCCTGCTCTCCGAGCAACCGGTCAAGACCGCCGAAGGCCTGGAAGTCGTGCCGCTGAAAGTGGTCAAGGCCGTACTGCCTGATCCGAGCTCACTGGCTCCCGGCTACACCGGCAAGACCTGCATCGGCGATCTGGTCAAGGGCACCAAGGATGGGCAGCCGCGCGAGGTGTTCATCTACAACGTCGCCGACCATGAAGACGCCTTCGCAGAAACCGACAGCCAGGGCATTTCCTATACCGCTGGTGTTCCGCCTGTGGCGGCAGCCTTGCTGGTTGCCCGTGGCGAGTGGGACGTGCAGCGTATGGTCAATGTCGAAGAGCTGCCGGCCGAACCGTTCCTCAAGGCACTGGATGTGATGGGCCTGCCGACCCGCATCAAGGATGAGAACGGAGATCGTCCCTGGAACAGTAACGTCTGAAACGCGTTTGCCGCTCCAGGATTCACAAAAAACGTCACTCAATGAGTGGCGTTTTTTTGTGCGTAACGCTCAAGCTCCATCCACGCCTTTACAAAGCACCATTGCACAAGTCCGTCGCCAGCATGCAGCCGGGAGCGGGGTGATGCACAGTGGCGGACGTGAAGCCTGTACCACCGATTGAGGCGTCACACCGCACGCCCAGAACACCGGTATTTCGTCAGCTTCGATGGGGACGGCATCGCCGTAGTCCGGGTGCCTCAGCGAATGGATGCCGATCAGCGACGGATCACCGATGTGTATGGGCGCGCCGGGGACGTTGGGCATGCGCGCGGTAATCTGAATCGCCTGAATCGCGGCTGCGGCTGTCATCGGCCGCAGGCTTACCACCAGCTTGCCACCCAGGCGAGCGGTAGGGCGCGTGTCGATGTTGGTCTGCGCCCCAGATCGATGTGCCTGAAGGCGATACCGGCATCCAGCAGCGGTTGTTCGAAGGAGAACGAGCAGCCAATAGCGAAGGCCACCAGGTCATCCTGCCAAAGATGCTCGATATCCAGCGGTTCGTCGCTCAGCTCGCCATCGCGATAGACCCTGTAGCGAGGCACATCATGGCGAATATCAATGGCTGCGCCCAGATTGCGGAAATGCTTTGGCGCAAGGCAAGAGGGTCACGCTGTTGTAGTTGTGCGAAGGACACCTTCGTGCACTTTTATAAAGCCTTGGGACGAACCTGTGCACTATGCGAAGGCAAACGCCGGGCTTTCATCGGCTCCTGAGCCATGTTTTTTGGCCTGAAGCATTGCAAATAGCCGTCTGGCACAAAGTCTGCAAGACACTGTTCAGGCCCACCGCGAACGCAGTCGAGTGGGCAGCCCCCTCGGTCAACGACGATCGATTGGCCGCACAGGTCGTGGGCAACATCGGTGGATCAGGCATAGACGTCTGGTTTCAACACCGCAAAAGAACAGGCAAAGACGCCTGGAACCGAAAGGTTTCAGGCGTTTTTTTTTGCTTTTTGAACCGTGATGGGCTTTAGCCGGGTGCTTCTTATGAATTCCAATGTTGCCACGTTGAACAAGCTGCAAACGCTGATTGTGATCGGCAATGGCATGGTCGGGCATCATTGTGTCGAACAGCTGATCGAACGCGGTGCCCTCGATCACTATCGCCTGCACGTCTTCAGCGAGGAGCCGATGCGTGCCTACGACCGCGTGCATCTTTCCGAGTACTTCTCGGGTCGCGATGCCGAGTCGCTGGCTCTGGGTGACGCGTCTGTTTACCAGACGTCAGGCGTGACGCTGCACTTGGGTGTGCCGGTGCTGGAAATCGACCGCATCCGTCGCCAGGTGATCACCTCGCAAGGCTGCCTCCCTTACGACAAATTGGTGTTGGCCACCGGGTCCTATCCGTTTGTGCCGCCGATAGAAGGTGCCGAGGGTGACTCGCGCCTGGTCTATCGCACCCTTGAAGACCTCGACGCCATTCGTGCAGCGGCCGCCAACGCCCGGCGCGGTGTGGTGGTGGGCGGCGGCTTGCTCGGTCTGGAAGCCGCCAACGCGCTGAAGAGCCTGGGCCTGGAAGCCCACGTGGTTGAATTCGCCCCGCGCCTGATGCCGGTGCAGCTGGACGATCTGGGTGGCCGTGCACTGAAGGCGCAAATCGAGCGGCTGGGCGTCAGTGTGCATTTGTCACGCGGGACTCAATCGATCAGCGCGGGCGAGGATTACCGGTACCGGATGAATTTCGGCAATGACGAGTTCCTGGAGACCGACCTGATCGTGTTCTCCGCCGGCATCCGTGCGCAGGATGCACTGGCCCGTCAATGCTCGCTGGAAGTCGGCCCGCGCGGCGGCGTGGTGATTGACGACCAATGCCTGAGCAGCGATCCGAACATCTATGCCATCGGCGAATGTGCCGCGTGGAATGGCAGCATCTTTGGTCTGGTCGCGCCGGGTTACCAGATGGCCCGTGGCGTTGCCGCACAGCTGTGCAATGAGGCTGCCGAGCCGTTCCTGGGCGCGGACATGTCGACCAAGTTGAAGTTGCTGGGGGTCGATGTCGGTTCCATTGGCGACGCTCACGGCAACACGCCGGGCGCGCGCAGTTATCAGTTCATCGATGAGACGACGGCCAGCTATCGCCGCCTGGTGGTGGATGCCACGGGCAAACATGTGCTCGGTGCAGTGCTGATCGGTGACAACAGCTATTACGACACGCTGCTGCAATACATGCAGAACGCGATTGCGCTGCCGGCGGAACCCGCCAGCCTGATTCTGCCGTCATCCGAAGGCGCGCCGACCCTCGGGCCGGGTGCGTTGCCCGAAGCGGCCACGGTGTGCTCGTGCCACAACGTCACCAAGGGGTCCATTTGCTCGGCCATCGACGGCGGCTGCACCGACCTCGGCCTGCTCAAATCGCAGACCAAAGCCTGCACCGGTTGCGGTGGTTGTGCCGGGCTGCTCAAGCAGGTCTTCGAGCATGAGTTGATTGCCCGTGGCGTCAGCGTCGACAAGAGCCTGTGCGAGCACTTCGCCTATACCCGTCAGGAACTCTATGCGCTGGTGCGCGTAGAAGGGGTGATCACCTTCGAAGAACTGCTGGCCAAACATGGCCGTGGTCACACCGGTTGCGACGTGTGCAAACCAGCGGTGGGCTCGATTCTCGCTTCGTGCTGGAACCAGCCGATCATGGACGCCTCGCTGGTGCCGCTGCAGGACACCAACGACACCTTCATGGCCAACATGCAAAAAAACGGCACCTATTCGGTGGTGCCGCGCATCCCCGGTGGCGAGATCACCGCCGACAAACTGATCGCGATTGGTGTGGTGGCGAAGAAATACGACCTCTACACCAAAATTACCGGCGGCCAGCGTATCGACCTGTTCGGTGCGCAGTTGCATGAGTTGCCGGACATCTGGGCTGAACTGATTGCAGCCGGTTTCGAAACCGGACACGCCTACGGCAAATCGACCCGCACGGTGAAGTCTTGCGTCGGCAGCACCTGGTGCCGTTACGGCGTGCAAGACAGCGTGCAAATGGCCCTGACCATCGAGGACCGATACAAGGGCTTGCGCTCACCGCACAAACTCAAATTCGCGGTGTCCGGTTGCACCCGCGAGTGCGCCGAGGCCCAGAGCAAAGACGTTGGCGTGATCGCCACCGAGAAAGGCTGGAACCTTTACATCGCCGGCAATGGCGGCATGCGTCCACGTCACGCCGAGCTGTTCGCGACCGACCTCGACGATGAAACCCTGATCCGTTACATCGACCGCTTCCTGATGTTCTACATCCGCACCGCCGACAAATTGCAGCGCACCTCAGTCTGGCGCGAAAGCCTGGAGGGCGGTCTGGACTACCTCAAGGACGTGATCATCAACGACAGCCTCGGGCTGGGCGCGGAGCTTGAATCGCAGATGCAGTTGGTGGTCGACCGCTATGAGTGCGAATGGGCCAACGCCCTCAAAGACCCGGAAAAACTCAAACGCTTCCGCACCTTCGTCAACGATAAACGCCCGGACCCGGACATCCACTTTGTCCAGGAACGCGGTCAGCGACGTCCGATCATGGCGGCCGAACTCAACCTTATCCCTGTTATCGAGGAGATTGCCTGATGAGCCAGTCCAACACCCAACGCGTCGATTCCCTGGAAAACACCGATGTCTGGCAAACGGTGTGCGAGCAACAGGATCTGGTCAGCAACTCCGGCGTCGTCGTCTGGCTCGATGGCGAGCAAGTGGCGCTGTTTTACCTGCCGGGTGTTCATGGCAAGACTCTCTACGCCATCGACAACCATGACCCGCAATCCGGGGCGAATGTCATCGGTCGCGGGTTGGTTGGCAACATCAAGGGCGATCTGGTCGTGGCATCACCGATCTACAAACAGCATTTCCGTCTTGAGGACGGCCGTTGCCTGGAGTACCCGCAACAGCGTCTGCGTGTCTGGCCCGTGCGTTTGAACGCTGGTGTGGTGGAAGTCGGGGTGGCTTGAGCCTGTTCAACAGCATCGCGTATCCGCTTCGGAGGCATTTATGAAAACAGCCGCACAATTGCTGAAACTCAAGGTCGTGCAAAACCGTCAGGTGCACAGCATCGCGCCTGATGAAATGGTGCTTGACGCTCTGAGGATAATGGCCGAGAAGAACGTCGGCGCGCTGCCTGTCATCGAGAACGGGCAGGTGGTCGGGGTGATCAGCGAGCGCGACTATGCACGCAAGGTCGTGTTGCAGGGACGCTCCTCGGTTGGGACGCCGGTGCGCGACATCATGAGCGCGCCCGTGGTGACTGCTGACAGTCAGCAGAGCATCGAGCGTTGCATGGCGGTTATGACTGACAGTCATCTGCGTCACCTGCCGGTGGTGGATGGTGGTGAGTTGATTGGGCTGTTATCGATTGGGGATCTGGTCAAGGAAGCTATCGTTGAACAGGCTGATTTGATTCGGCAGCTGGAGCATTACATTCGCGGGCACTAGACCGGTCGGCGCCACTAAGGTTGGGGGACATATCCATTTCTGCGGCCACGGCTGCTTAGGGTTCCGCCGTTACCACAAAAACGGATATGCACACGAGCCTGGCGGTTTTACGGCTTTCTTGATCGGTATCAACCGCATAACCAGGCGGTCTCTGTAATCTCCAGAGACCGACAGCCAGTGCGCTCACCCCCAATGTACGCCGTAGCGCGGGTTGCCTTGACCCAAGGCGAAAATTCCATGATCTATCCGCTGATTCTGACCTTGCACCTGTTTGCCGCCCTGATCTTCATCGGTACGGTGTTCTTCGAAGTTCTGTTCCTGGAAAGCATCCGCAAACAGCTACCCGCCAGGGTGATGCTGCTGGTGGAGCAGGGTATCGGTCGCCGGGCCCGCTCGCTGATGCCGTGGGTGCTGCTGGTGTTGTTCGGCGCGGGGCTGGGCATGGTCTGGCTGCGTTACTTGCCCGCCCTGGCCTCACCACTGACTTCATCGTTCGGCACATTGCTGGCGTTGAAAATCGCAGTGGCCATGAGCGTCCTGCTGCATTTCCTCGGTGCCATGTTCTTGTTCAAAAGCGGCCGAATGAGCCCGCGATACCTGCACTTCATCCATGCCAGCCTGTTCTGCCACATGATCGTTATCGTGCTGCTGGCCAAGGGAATGTTCTACCTGACGTGGTAATCGGGGTTGACCGGTGGTCCGTTGTGCAGACACTTCGCTTGCGCTTGATGCAAATCAAGGCGCATTGATGGTTAAACCCGGAGACTGAAAGTCCGCAGCCAGTCTCGGAGACCGTCATGCTCGATTTACTTCACAACCCAGGCGAGATCGCCCGGTGCGATCAAGGCGTGCTTGACCCTAACTGTCATGCCGACACGCAAAAATTTCATGACGGTATTGGCTCTCTGGACCTGCTTCGTGCATTGCGCGTCAGCCGCCAGAAGTGCCGTCCACTGTCCCTGAACGTGCAACTGCCTTCCAGCCTCAAGCCGTCTTCCTGTGCCCCGCGCGATATCGCCGGCGAGCACAACGGTATCGAGCAGTACCTTCAGCACCTTGAGCGAGAAATCGACCTCGTCGGTTGTCACCTGGGAGCAGCGCAACGGGTCGAGCAGTTTCATCTGGGCGGCGGAACACCCACGCCTGCCCATCTGGAGCGGCTGATGAGTCATCTGCGTGGCCGATTCAACTTTCTTGAACATGAAGGCGGCGACTACAGCGTCGAGATAGACCTTCACCACACCGATTGGTCGACCATGAGGTTGCTGCGCGACCAGGGTTTCAACCACGTCAGCATCGGCGTTCCGGATATCGACGCCGACTGCGATATGTCGCAGGACTGCTACCAGAACCCGGCGCCGATCCAGTCGCTCATGGATGCTGCGCGCACCTTTGGCTTTCGATCCATCAACGTTGATCTGGGCTTTGGCCATGCCTGGCAGACGCCAGACAGCTTTGCGCTTAAGCTGGCGACCATTATCGAGTTGGAGCCGGACCGGCTCATGGTGTTCGACTATGCCCGGCCACCACGGCGCTATCGGCCGGTGCTCGGTGACAAAGTCAGAGCGCTGTGCGGCCAGGACGATAAAGGCGCGATGCGCCAGATCTGCTTTGATCAACTGCTTTGCGCGGGTTATCACTACATCGGTCTGGGGCAGTTTGTCCGGCCCGATGATGATTTGGCGGTCGCCCAGGAGCGAGGCCGGTTGCGCCGTAGCTGTGAGGGTTTCTCCCGTCACGGCTATTGCGATCATGTCGGGTTCGGCTTGGGCGCGATCAGCCAGATCGACGATTTGTACACGCAAAACACCGACGAGATTAAACGCTATCAACAGCAGCTGGACATGCGGCAACTGCCGACGTGTCGAGGCTGGCGCTTCGAGGCGGGGGATCAGATCAGGCAAATGGTCATGGAGCGTCTGGCCTGTGATCAGGAACTGGATATCCGCGCTATCGAGAGGCGCTATGGTCTGGTTTTTCCAAAGTACTTCTCCGCCGCCTGGCCGTTGCTGGAGCAATTGAGTCGGGATGGGTTGATTGAATTGTCAGACCGTTTCATCAGCATCCTTCCTGCCGGTCGGCCGCAAGTGGATGCCATCTGCAACCTGTTTGAAAAGGATTTGGGTGCCGCGAGGCATTAACCCACTTGCGAGTTGATTAATCATGAAGCCTGCTTTCGATTTCAATCGCGCCCTGGTCGAAAAGTACGACCGTCCAGGGCCGCGCTATACCTCTTACCCAACGGCGCCGCAGTTTCATCAAGCGTTTGCTGTTGACGACTACCAGCGTGCCGCCCGCGACAGCAATCAGGCGAGCGCGCCGAAACCTCTGTCGGTGTATATCCACATTCCGTTTTGCAAAAGCCTTTGTTACTACTGCGCCTGCAACAAAATCATTACCCAGAAAACCCATCGCGCCGTCGAGTACTTGACGTACCTCAAGCGTGAAATCGCGATGCAGGCTGCGTTGTTCGACAGCACACGCAAACTCACGCAACTGCACTTGGGCGGGGGTACGCCGACCTATTTGACCAGCGAACAGCTGGCAGACCTGATGGACTGCCTGCATCAGGCGTTCGACATGGACGACAGCGACGATCATGAGTTTTCCATCGAAGTCGACCCGCGCACCATCAGCACCGAGCAAATCCAGTCGCTGCGCCAGTTGGGGTTCAATCGCCTGAGCTTCGGCGTGCAGGACTTCGACCCCGACGTACAAGCGGCGGTCAACCGGCAACAAAGCGAAGAACAGATCTATGCACTGGTCGCTGCGGCGCGAGACGCGCAATTCAAGTCGGTCAGCGTTGACCTGATCTATGGCTTGCCACTGCAAACCGTGAAGAGTTTCGATGTCACCCTCGGCAAGATCATCGCGCTGCGTCCGGACCGGATTGCCGCCTACAGCTATGCCCATTTGCCGGAACTGGTGCGCGCGCAACGGCTGATCCGTCCAGCCGACATGCCGCCACCGGAGCGCAAACTGGAATTGCTCGAATTGACCATCCGCCGTCTGACCGAGGCCGGTTATGTCTACATCGGCATGGATCATTTTGCCTTGCCGGAGGATGAACTGACGCTGGCCCGTACCAACGGCACCCTGCAACGCAATTTTCAGGGTTACTCCACCCATGCCGACTGCGACTTGATCGGCCTCGGGGTGTCTTCGATCGGCAAGGTCGGTGACAGCTACAGTCAGAGCGTCAAAGCGCTTTCGCAGTACTACGCCCGTATCGATCAAGGCTTGTTGCCGGTGCATCGGGGTTACCGATTGAATGCCGACGATCTGCTGCGCCGCGAGGTGATCAGTGACCTGATGTGCCATGGCCGGATCGAATTCGGCAAGTTCGAGGCGCTTCATGGCATCTGCTTTACCGAGTATTTTGCCGATGCACTCGCGCAACTGGACGAGCATGTGCGCGATGGACTGCTGCAGATTCACGAAGGTGAGCTGGTCTTGTTGCCCCAAGGGCATCTGATGATGCGCAGTGCGGCGATGGCGTTTGACGCCTATCTGGGTGGCGAACAAAAAGGCCAGTTTTCACGCACGGTCTGAGACCCGGAAGCCTAATGCCTATCAGTCAAGAAATTGCAGGCAAAACACGCTCTTTAGCAACTGGCGAAGCCTGCTGCTACAAGGTTTGCGTGTGGCTTGGCTGATCGGCATTACCCTGGAGTTTGTCTTTCGGGCTGATTTCTTTGATTTCAATCAAGGGCAGGGGGGGCAACGCGCCCTAACATGACCGCAAGCCCATTAGAAATCAGCGAGCCCATGACAATCCATCAGCCTTCGATACACGGCAACCTGCGCGCCTGGGGCGTCGGGCTGGTGGTCATGCTGACGCTGATGCTCGCCACCTTCGACGCGGTGCAAGCCAAGCAGTACGGCGACATCGAGCAGCAGCGCATCGAGAAAACCTTCCCTCAGACCGATTCCGTTTCCGCCCCCGAAGGCCCGTTCAAGGTGCGCACGCTGTCCGCCGCCGGCAAGGTCATCGGTTATGTGTTCCAGAGCCTGGACGTGGTGGATATTCCGGCCTACTCAGGCAAACCGATCAACACCCAGGTGATCCTCGACACTGCCGGCATGATTCAGGATGCCTATGTGCTGGAACACCACGAGCCGATTCTGCTGATTGGTATTCCTGAGGAAAAACTTCACGGCTTCAGCGCCAAGTACAAGGGCGTCAAGGTCAGCCAGCGGGTCGTCGTCGGCCATTCCAGTGACCCGAATGCAGTCACCGTCGATGCCATCGCCGGCGCAACCGTCACCGCCATGGTGGTCAACGAGGTCATCATGCGCGCCGCCCATGAGGTGGCCGTATCGCTCAAGCTGATCGAAGACACGGCCGGTGTGGCACGCAAGCCCGCCACCGTACGGCTGGACTTTTTCGAGCCCGCGACTTGGGAGCAACTGACCGGCAACGGCGCCATCCGCCGGTTGAACCTGACCCGTGGCCAGGTTGACGTCGCCTTCAAAGGCACCGAAGCCGAAGGCATCGACAACGCCAGTGCCGATCAGGTTGATGAGACCTTTATCGAGCTGTACACCGCCGACTTGAACCCGCCGACCATCGGCCGCGCGCTGCTGGGCGACAACCAATATCGTTTCCTCATGCAAGACCTCAAGCCTGGTGAGCAAGCCATCGCGGTGCTGGGGCGCGGGCTATTTTCCTATAAAGGCTCGGGTTATGTGCGCGGCGGGATTTTCGATCGGGTGCAGTTGCGCCAGTTCGGCAACGTCATCAGCTTTCGCGACATGGACCACCAGCGGCTCTCGGATGTGTTCGCCAAAGGCATGCCCGAGTTCACTGAGATGTCGATTTTCATTGTGCGCGAACCGGCGAAGTTCGATCCGGGATCGCCCTGGTCCCTGGAGTTATTGGTACGTCGCCAGACCGGCCCGGTCAGCGGCACGTTCAGCAGCTTCGAACTGGCCTATCAATTGCCCGAGCCCTACCTTGAGCGACCACTGCCCAGCGCCGAAGAACTGGCCGCCATCGAGGAAGCCGGTCGGCCGATGTGGTTGACCATCTGGTATCAGAAACACTTCCAGATCGGCGTGCTCGGGGCTGCGTTGCTGCTGCTGACGGCCATCCTGTTCCTGCAAGACAAGTTCACCCGCCGGCCGCATTTTCTGCACTGGCTGCGTCGCGGTTATCTGGTCTTTACCGTGGTGTTTATCGGCTGGTATGCGCTGGGGCAGCTGTCGGTGGTCAATGTCCTGACCTTTGCCCATGCGCTGTTCGATCAGTTCCGCTGGGAGCTGTTTCTCACCGACCCGCTGATCTTCATGCTCTGGGTCTTCACCGCAGCGAGCATTCTGTTGTGGGGCCGCGGCGTGTTCTGCGGCTGGCTGTGTCCGTTCGGTGCCTTGCAAGAGTTGATCAACGAGGCCGCACGCAAACTGAAAATCCCTCAGTACGAACTGCCGTTCGCGGTGCATGAGCGGCTGTGGGCGATCAAATACATCATTTTGCTGCTGCTCTTTGGCATCTCCCTGGAGTCGATGTCCACCGCCGAGCTGTTCGCCGAAGTGGAACCGTTCAAGACCGCCATCACCCTCAGGTTCGATCGCCAGTGGTGGTTCGTGCTCTACGCGGTGGCGCTGCTGGTCATCAACCTCTTCACGCGCAAAGTCTATTGCCGCTACATCTGCCCCCTGGGCGCGGCGCTGGCAATTCCGAGCAAATTTCGCCTGTTCGACTGGCTCAAACGCCGCAAGGACTGCGGCACGCCCTGCCAATTGTGCGCCAAGGAATGCGAGATCCAGGCGATTCATCCCGATGGCCGGATCAATGCCAACGAGTGCCACTACTGCCTCGATTGCCAGATGACTTACCAGAACGACCACAAATGCCCGCCGCTGATCAACAAGCGCAAAAAACGCGGCAAATCGGCACCTGCTGCTGTGCAACTGATCCCTGTCGTGGAAGTAACCGCTCTGGAATGAACCCCGCGAGCGTACGTACGCAGTGACCGTTTTTATCCCTTCAAGGAATACACCTCATGAACGACACAGAATCCAAAAAAGTAGCTGAAGTGCCGGAACCGTCCGGCCTCAGCCGCCGCGGTTTCCTTGGCACCAGTGCAGTGACCGGCGCGGTACTGGCCGGCGCCACGGCCCTTGGTGGCGCAGTGTTCACCCGTGAGACCTGGGCGGCTGCGGCCAAGGACGCGCAATCGAAAACCCACGTCGGGCCGGGCGAGCTGGACGAATACTACGGTTTCTGGAGCGGCGGCCATCAGGGCGAAGTGCGGATCATGGGTATTCCGTCGATGCGCGAGTTGTTGCGTGTTCCGGTGTTCAACATCGATTCCGCCACCGGTTGGGGCTTGACCAACGAAAGCAAACGGATCATGGGCGACAGCGCGCATTTCCAGAATGGCGACTGCCATCACCCGCATTTGTCCATGACCGACGGCAAGTACGACGGCAAGTACCTGTTCATCAACGACAAGGCCAACAGCCGCGTTGCGCGTATCCGTCTGGACATCATGAAGTGCGACAAGATGCTCACCGTGCCCAATGTGCAGGCGGTTCACGGGCTGCGTCTGCAGAAAGTGCCACATACCAAGTACGTATTCGCCAATGCCGAGTTCGTCATTCCGCACCCCAATGACGGCAGTACCTTCGACCTGCAAGACAAGAACAGCTACACGATGTTCAACGCCATTGATGCCGAGAAGATGGAGATGGCCTTCCAGGTCATCGTCGACGGCAACCTGGATAACACCGACGCCGACTACACCGGCAAGTACGCGGCTTCGACCTGCTACAACTCGGAGAAGGCCTACGACCTGGGCGGCATGATGCGCAATGAGCGTGACTGGGTGGTGGTGTTCAACATCCAGCGCATCGAAGCGGCGATCAAGGCGGGCAAGTTCATTACCCTGGACGGCTCCAAAGTCCCGGTGGTCGATGGACGCAAAAAAGACGGCAAGGACAGCGCGTTCACGCGTTACATCCCGGTGCCGAAGAACCCCCACGGGATCAACATGACGCCCGATGGCAAGTACTTCATTGCCGCTGGCAAACTCTCGCCCACCTGCACGATCATCGCCACCGCGAAGCTTGATGATCTGTTCGACGACAAACTAAAGGACCCGCGTGACGCGGTGGTCGGCGAACCGGAACTGGGTCTGGGTCCGCTGCACACCACTTATGACGGGCGCGGTAATGCCTACACCACGCTGTTTATCGACAGCCAGGTGGTGAAGTGGAATGTCGAAGAAGCCGTTCGCGCCTACACCGGCGAGAAGGTCAACTACATCAAGCAGAAACTCGACGTGCAGTACCAGCCGGGCCACAACCATGCGTCGCTGACCGAAACCAGCGAAGCCGACGGCAAATGGCTGATGGTCCTGAGCAAGTTCTCCAAAGACCGCTTCTTGCCGACCGGCCCGTTGCACCCGGAAAACGATCAGTTGATCGATATTTCCGGCGAGGAAATGAAATTGGTGCACGACGGCCCGGCGTTCGCCGAACCCCACGATTGCATCATGGCCCGGCGCGACCAGATCAAGACCAAGAAAATCTGGGATCGCAACGACCCGTTTTTCGCCGAAACCGTGGCGATCGCCGCCAAGGACGGGATCAAGCTGGAGACCGACAACAAGGTCATCCGCGACGGCAACAAAGTCCGCGTCTACATGACCTCGATGGCCCCGGCCTACGGCCTGCCGGAGTTCACCGTCAAACAGGGGAACGAGGTCACGGTGACCATCACCAACATCGACCAGATTGAAGACGTGACGCACGGCTTCGTGATGACCAACCATGGCGTGAGCATGGAGATCAGCCCGCAGCAGACCTCATCGATCACCTTCATCGCCGACAAGGCCGGTCTGCATTGGTACTACTGCAGCTGGTTCTGCCATGCGCTGCACATGGAAATGGTCGGCCGCATGCTGGTCGAGAAGGCCTGACCATTGCCCAGCGACAGGAGCGAGCCAATGACTGATAGCAAGGGAAACCCGGTGAAGGTCATTGCGCTTGCGCTCCTGCTGATGTCCGGCAGCGCGCTGGCGGTGCAACCCATCACCACGTTGCCGTTGACGGTGGACGCCGATCAACGCTGGCACCTGCCGGCCGGTGAATACCGTGGCTCGTTCAGCGTCGATCAATCGATGCAGATTGTCTGCGAACCTGGCGCGGTATTTCAGGGGGAGGGGCAGGGCAACGGCTTGATCATCAGCGCACCGGATGTCGGGGTCGAGGGCTGCACGTTTCTGGACTGGGGCCACGACCTCACGGCCATGAACGCGGCGTTGTTCATTCAGCCAAAGGCCCATGGTGCGGTGATTAGAGGCAATCGCCTGCAAGGCAAGGGTTTCGGTATTTGGGTCGACGGTACTCAGGATGTGAGCCTGATCGACAACCGCATTCAGGGTGATCCGTCGATGCGCTCCCAGGATCGCGGCAACGGCATCCACCTGTATGCGGTGCACGGCGCGAAGGTCATTGGCAACCACGTGCGCGATACCCGCGACGGCATCTACATCGACACCTCCAACGGCAACCTGATGCAGGGCAATACCCTGGAAGACCTGCGCTACGGGGTGCATTACATGTTCGCCAACGACAACCAACTGATCGGCAACACCACCCGCCGCACCCGCACCGGCTACGCCTTGATGCAAAGCCGCAAGCTCACGGTGATCGGCAATCGCTCCGAACAGGATCAGAACTACGGGATCCTGATGAACTACATCACCTACTCAACCTTGCGCGACAACGTCGTCACTGACGTGCGCGACGGTTCGACCGGCGACAGCATGATCAGCGGCGCCGAGGGCAAGGCGCTGTTCATTTACAACTCGCTGTTTAACAGCATCGAACACAACCGCTTCGAGCACAGCGCGGTGGGCATTCACCTGACCGCAGGTTCGGAAGACAACCGCATCGCCGACAACGCCTTTGTCGGCAATCAACGCCAGGTCAAGTACGTCGCCACCCGTTTGCAGGAGTGGTCGGCGGATGGCCGAGGCAATTTTTGGAGTGATTACCTGGGCTGGGATCGCAACGGCGATGGCCTGGGCGATATCGCCTATGAACCCAACGACAACGTCGACCGTCTGCTGTGGCTGTACCCGCAGGTGCGGCTGTTGATGAACAGCCCCGGTATCGAGTTGCTGCGCTGGGTGCAACGGGCCTTTCCGGTGATGAAATCGCCGGGCGTGCTGGACAGCCATCCGCTGATGAAATCACCCATTCAACCCCTGACCCAGGAGCCCACCGCATGAACGTCATCGATATGGAAGGCGTCAGCCAGCGCTATGGGCACACCACGGTGTTGCATCAGTTGAGCTTGAGCCTGGCGGAAGGTGAGGTGCTGGGTTTGTTCGGGCACAACGGTGCGGGCAAGACCACCAGCATGAAACTGGTGCTTGGTTTGCTCCAGCCCAGCGAAGGGCAGGTCAGGGTGTTTGGTCGTTTACCCAGTGATCCCCATGTGCGGCGTCTGCTCGGTTACCTGCCGGAGAACGTGACGTTTTACCCGCAGCTGAGCGGTCTCGAAACCTTGCGCCATTTCGCGCGACTCAAAGGCGCAGCGTTTGCTCAGGTGAATGTGCTGCTTGAGGAAGTTGGTCTGGCGGGTGCGGCGCATCGACGGGTCAAGACCTACTCCAAAGGCATGCGTCAGCGCCTGGGGCTGGCGCAAGCGCTGCTCGGCGAGCCGCGTCTGTTGCTGCTTGATGAGCCCACCGTCGGCCTCGATCCCATTGCGACCCAGGACCTATATCGGTTGCTCGATCGGCTGCGCAGCCAGGGCACCAGCATCATTCTCTGCTCTCACGTGTTGCCGGGTGTCGAGGCGCATATCAACCGCGCAGCGATTCTGACCCAGGGCCGCCTGCTGGCGCTCGGCAGTCTGCGCAGTTTGCGCGAAGAAGCCGGGTTGCCCACGCTGATCCGCGCCAACGGACTCAAACACGCCGGGCCCTTGCAGCAACGCTGGAACAACGCCGGGCACGTCACCGAGCGCTGGGGCATAGAAGGGCTTGAAGTGGCTGCGCTCAATGGCAGCAAGCTTGGGCTGTTGCGCCAATTACTCAATGAAGACGAACCGGCCGACGTGGAAATCCATCAGCCGTCGCTGGAAGATATTTACCGCTTTTACATGGGCCGGGCCGGTGCGGCGTCGATTTCGGAGGTCGTATGAACGCAATCTGGAACATGGCTCGCAAGGAATTCAGTGACGGTTTGCGCAACCGCTGGCTGTTGGCGATCAGCCTGTTATTTGCGGTGCTGGCCATCGGCATCGCCTGGTTGGGCGCCGCGGCTTCCGGGCAGTTGGGCTTTACCTCGGTGCCAGCCACCATCGCCAGCCTGGCCAGCCTCGCCACGTTTTTGATGCCGCTGATTGCGTTGCTGCTGGCCTATGACGCCATTGTTGGCGAGGACGAGAGCGGCACGTTGCTGCTGTTGCTGACCTATCCCCTGGGTCGTGGGCAAATCCTGCTCGGCAAGTTTGTCGGCCACGGGTTGATCCTGGCGCTGGCGACACTGATCGGTTTCGGCTGCGCCATGCTGGCCATCGCGGTGCTGGTGGACGATGTCGAACTGAGCCTGCTGCTTTGGGCCTTTGGCCGGTTCATGGCGTCGTCGACGTTGCTGGGTTGGGGCTTTCTGGGGCTGGCCTATGTGCTGAGCAGTGTGTCGGCCGAGAAATCCACAGCGGCTGGGTTGGCGTTGGGCGTGTGGTTCTTCTTCGTGCTGGTGTTCGACCTGGTACTGCTGGCGCTGTTGGTGCTCAGCGAAGGGCAGTTCAACCCGAAAGTGTTGCCCTGGTTGTTGCTGCTCAATCCCGCTGACATCTATCGCCTGATCAATCTCTCCGGTTTTGAGCCTGGCGCCAGTACCGCGGGTGTGCTGACACTGGGCAGCGATTTGCCGATGCCGGGCTCGATGCTCTGGCTGTGCCTGTCGCTGTGGGTGGCAGCGCCATTGGGCTCGGCCTGGCTGTTGTTTCGTCGCCGGGCGACATGAATTTTCACTTTGGTTTTTTGGGAGCAGTTGACGATGAACACCTTTTATCTGACGACGGTACGTGCGGTGGCGGGCCTGATGATGTGTCTGTTACTGACAGCCTGTGACAATCCCGCGCAAGCCACCTACAACGACGCTGCCGCAGCCTTTCATCCCAGTGATGAATGCCATGTCTGCGGGATGATCATCAACGGATTCCCCGGGCCCAAGGGCGAAGTGGTCGAGCCGGCCGGGATCAAGAAGTTTTGTTCCACGGCGGAAATGATCGGTTGGTGGTTGCAGCCGGAAAACCATCATGGCAACGCAAAACTGTATGTCCACGACATGGGCCGCAGTCCTTGGAATGCGCCGGATGACGCTCACCTGATCGATGCCAAAGATGCGTTTTACGTGGTCGGCACCCAACTCAAAGGCGCCATGGGCGTGGTGCTGGCGTCCTTCTCCAGTCGCGAGGCGGCTGAAAAGCTTGCCGCAGAACAGGGTGGTGGCCGCTTGCTGCGCTTCAGCGAGATCACGCCTGCGCTGTTGCAGCAACACTAACGCCGTCGAGAAAATCTGATCGCCGTCAAGTCGGTATTTCTTCACCTGCTCAAAGATAGGGGCTGGCTATGTCCCCAGTGCTTGGCATCCGCGATGCCCAGGAGTAAATGATGAATACCGAGTTTCAGGATCGTTTGGCGGTGGTTACGGGTGCCAGCTCAGGGATTGGCCTGGCACTGTGCGCCGCGCTGTTGCCGCGCGGCGTCAAGGTGCTGGCGATGTCACGGACCCCGGGTGAACTGCCGGCGCTGCAGCAGATCTACGGCGAGCGATTGCAGTGGTTTGTCGGTGACGTTACGAATCAACAAGACCTGCGCGAGCTGGCCGAGTGCGCTGCGGCGCTGGGGCCGGTGGACTATCTGGTGCCTAACGCGGGTATTGCAGAGATGGCTGATAGCCTGGACATGGCGGCCTTCCAGCGTCAGTGGGCGGTTAATGGTGCCGGGGCGTTGAATACCCTGGCGGCGTTGCGCGGTAATTTGGCGAGCCCGGCCTCGGTGGTGTTTGTCGGGAGTTTTCTGATCGGTTCGAGCTTTCCGGGGTTGGCTGCGTGCATTGCCAGCAAGGCTGCGCTGGCGGCTCAGGTGCGGACGCTGGCGGTGGAGTTTGCGCGTTACGATGTGCGCATTAATCTGGTCTCTCCGGGGCCGACGGCTACCTCGATGTGGGATCACTTGGGGTTGAGCGATGGGGAGCTTGGCGATGTTGCCGACACGCTTGGTAAGCGTCTGTTGCCGGGGCATTTTCTTGATGCTGCGGCGGTGGCCAATGTGATTGTTTTTCAGTTGTCGCAGGGGGCCCGGGGTGTTTATGGTCAGGATTGGAAGGTTGATAACGGGTACACCTTGGGCTGAAGTCCGTTCGGGGTACATATCCGTTGCTGCGGTCACGGCGGCTATTGGTTCCGCCCTTACGGCGGGTCACTTTGAAAAGCGCAAAGTAACCAAACGCTTTCGCCCCTGACGTACGGCCCTTCGCTTAGGCTCAGGGTGCCCTCGCTCCGGTCCTGCTCCGTGGGCCCGCCGCCATCGGCCATCCATGGCAGGGGGCGGCTACCGCGGCATCCCTGCCGCGGTGCCCACTGCGCAGAACCTGCGCTCGGCCTTCCGACGGGGCAGATCAAGATCAGAAGCAAGATCAAAAGCAAGATCAAAAGCAAGATCAAAAGCCAGGCGTTCAACCTGTGGGAGCGAGCCTGCTCGCGAAAAACATCCGGACACCGCGTTCATTCAGTCGGCACGCGTTATCGTTCACGTCTTTCGCGAGCAGGCTCGCTCTCACAGGGGAATGCGTAGGTTTGAAGAGGCAGGCCGACCGGTAGGCCGCCTCGCGGTGCTTTTGCGATACTCGCCCCCTCGAGAGGCCGAATGAAAGGGGCAAGAACCCTTTGGTTACTTTGGGGTTCTTTTCCAAAGTGACCCGCCGTAAGGGCGGAACCCTAAGCCGCCGTTACCGAAAAAACGGATATACACCCAAGGCCTAATGCGAAGTCCCCTCGGCAAACTCAATCTTGTTCCCCACGTTGTACTTGCCCGAAGGCTTGTTCATCGGAATACGTTTGATCTCCTTGAGAGTGTTGCTGTCGTAAACGATCAGCGCACCGTCGGTGGCCCAGATGCTCAGCAGCAAGTAGCGGCCATCCCGGGTGAACTCAACATGAGCAGCGGTTTTCCCCGGCATCGGACGCAAGGTGTGGGCAATTTCCAGGGTTTGCTTGTCGATCAGGTGGATCGCATCGTTGTCCGGCCCAAAGAACACATCACTCCAGGCATACCGTGAATTGACGTGACTGCGCATGAAAAACCCCGGCCCCAGGGTCGGGATTTCCTTGATCAGCTTCCAGGTCTTGAAGTCGATGACCGAGATCAGCCCCTTGCTGATATTCGGCGTGGCGAACACCCACTCGCCGTTGCGTTTCCAATAGGTCCCCGAGCCCAAATGCGGCATCCCCGGCAGCGGTATGTCGGTGACGACCTTGCCGTTGTCGAGGTCGATCACCTGACCGCCCTTGGCCTTGCGCGAGGTGGCCAGCAACTGCTTGTAGTCCGGCGAAAAGGAAAAATCGTCCAGCACATCCCCGGCGTGGATTCGCCGTGGCACGAAATCCGGAGTACCGGCCCAAGACAGTTCCCAGACTTCCTTCACATCCTTGAGCGCCACAATGAAACTGTCCCGCGGCGGGGCGGAGTACACCGCGCTGACCCGTGACGCGGTACCGTCTTCGCCGATCGTGGGAATGGTTTTGACCAGCGACAGATCGCGGGCATCGAGCACCACCACGTTGCCGGGCAAATAGTTACCCACCAGCACCCAGCGTCCATCCTTGCTCACCGCCAGGTTGCGGGTGTTGAGGCCGGCGCGGACCTCGGCGATCAGTTTCAGGTTGTGCAAGTCATACAGGCTGATCCAGCCGTCGCGTGAGGCTACGTAAACGAAGCGCCCATCTGGCGAAAACTTCGGCCCGCCATGCACCGCGAAGTGCGAAGTAAAGCGCGCCAGCACCTCGAAACGGTCGCCGTCGAGGATGTTGATGTGGTGATCGCCGGCCTCCACCACCACGAACAGGTTCAGTGGATCGGCGCCATGCTGGGGCGTGGTGGGCAACTTGCTGACATCCGCAAGAATCGAATGACTGCCGAGAATGTCGTCGTTACTCCACGTGGGCGGTGTGGCGGGCGGTTGCTGAAGGTAGTCCACCAGCGCGGTGATTTGCTCTGGATTGAACACGTTGGCATACCCGGCCATCTGGCTGGCGGGGCGACCGTTTTGAATGACGTTGCGGATTTCGTCCGGTTTGATCCGGCTGAGACTTTCTGGCAGCAACGCCGGACCCGCACCGCCGAACCGGTTGGCCCCGTGGCAGCTCAGGCAATGTTGCTGATAGTTTTTCGCCGCTTGTTCAAGTGCCGGAGTCGTAAGGTCGGCATGGGCCGCACCGACCCATAACAAGGGGGCAAGGATCAGACGCCTCATATCGCCACCTTGGCGCGGCGTTGCAGCACTTGAACGGGGTAAAGGCGGGCCGGGTATTCCAGCGGTTGGGCTGCGAACAGATCGACCACTTTGCCGATCACCGTCAGTGTCGGAATACCCGGTGGACACCCCAGCGCCAGGGTCGGCAATTGGTGCAGCTTGCCACGGGCGACGTGCTGGTCGGGGCGGGTACCGTTGCTGATCAACGCGGCCGGTGTATCGGCCGGCAGCCCGGCTTCGATCAAGCGCTGGGCGATGATCTCAAGGTTGGACAACCCCATGTAAAACACCAACGTCTGGCTGCTGTCGGCGAGGCTGCTCCAGGGCAGCGACAACTCGCCATCACGTTGCAAATGGCCGGTGATGAATCGGCAGGAATTGACCAGATCCCGATGAGTCAGCGGAATGCCCGCGTAAGTGCTGCAGCCGGAAGCGGCGGTAATCCCCGGGACCACCTGGCAATCGATGCCGCGTTGCAGCAGGTATTCCAGCTCCTCGGCACCGCGACCGAAAATGAACGGGTCGCCGCCCTTGAGCCGGACCACGCGCTGCCCTTGATCGGCAAGGTCGGCGAGCAGTTCGTTGATCTGTTCCTGGGGCAGGCTGTGGCAGCCGCTGGCCTTGCCGACGTAATGCCGGGCGCAGGTCAGGGGAATCAACGTCAGCAGCTCGGGGCTGATGAGGCGGTCGTACACCACCGCGTCGGCCTGCATCAACAGGCTCCAGGCGCGCAATGTCAGCAGGCGTGGATCGCCAGGGCCGGCGCCGACCAGGGCGACTTCGCCCGGTCTGAACGCGGACTCAAGTGTGGCCGGTATTTCAATTGATGGAGGCATGAGACGTCCTTGGTGCTTCATCAGGTTGGCCGGCCCCAGCCTTTTTCAGGTGGTTTGCCGGACGGGCGATTCAGTAGGTGATGCAAGGAATGGTCGTTGACGGCGGCACACCGATTTCGTCATCACTGAGGTGGCAGCCGGGGTCCTGCCCCCAGAGATCGCCCTCGGCCCAGGCGCGTGTGCGGGTATTGCCGTTGCAGATGTGCAACCAGCGGCATTGCGCACAACGGCCGCCGACGGCGCGAGGGTGTTCACGCAGTCGCAACAGCAGGGCATCCGGTTGATCCAGCCACAACGTGCGAAACGGCGTGTGCCGGACATTGCCCACCGAATGCTGCCACCAGTAGGTGTCGGGGTGCACTTCGCCGGTGTTGTCGATATTGGCGATGCCACTGCCCGAGGCATTGCCGCCCCAGGCGCGGAGCATGCTTTCCAGGCGTGGGTAATGCTCTGGCAGACGAACAGCGGCCCATTGCAGCAGCAGAATCGCGTCGGCATCGTTGTTGCCGCTGACAAAGTCGCTGTCGCGGCCCTGCTGGATGTCTTCCCAGGCGCGTTCAAAGATCAACGTCATGGCCTCGCGGCTCATCTGCTGGTGCGCGTCGAGTTTGCGACTGCGTTTGCCACGGCCGCTGTAGTTGAGGTGCGACAGATAAAACTTCTGCACGTCGTACTCGCGCATCAGCGCCAGCAGTTGGGGCAACTGTTGATGGTTCTCCTGGGTCAGGGTCGTGCGCAGGCCGACCCGAATACCCTGTTCGCGACAGAGCCGGATCGCCCGCATGGAACTGACAAAACTGCCTTTGAGTTGGCGGAACGTATCATGGGTCGCTTCCAGGCCATCGATGCTGATGCCGACATAGTCGAATTTCGCCGCGCTGATCTGCGCGATGTTCTGCTCATCGATCAGCGTGCCGTTGGTGGACAAGGCGACAAAGAAACCCTTGGCACGGGCGTAGTCGCTGAGTACAAACAGGTCCTCGCGCAACAGCGGTTCGCCGCCGGAAAGAATCAGCACCTTCACCCCGGCGTCGTGCAGATCGTCAATTACCGCCAACGCGGCCGGCGTATCCAGTTCGTCGCGAAAGACGCTGTCGGCCGAGGTGGCGTAGCAATGTTTGCAGGTCAAGTTGCAGCGTCTGAGCAAGTTCCAGATCACCACCGGCGGCCGGTTGCTGCCCGGTGGACTGGTTCTCGGCGCAGGCGCCTGGCCGGCCAGCGCACGCAGGTATTGGCTGATCCTCAACATGTAACTCTCCTTGAGTCGGGAACGTGTTCAGCGCGAAGGGGGCGGCAGGCGCAAGCCGGTTTTCTTCAGGATGCGGCTGCTCACCAGCATCTCGTCGGCGGCACTGGCGTCGCCCAGCAAGTAGCGCAGGTGCTCGCGGTAACTGTTGATTTCATCGCTGCTGCGGCCGTGAACCATGGCGAACAGGTTGTAGCGCCAGTCGGTTCGTCGCGGGCGGCGATAGCAGTGGCTGACGAAGGATTGCGCGCCGATCAGCGCACCCAGGCGCGGCATGTCGGCGTCGCACACATCCCAGACCGTCATGCCGTTGTGGCGATAGCCCAGTCGGTAGTGATTGGGCACGGCGGCAATCCGCCGAATCGCGCCCTCGGCCTGCAAGCGCTTGAGCAAATCCAGGGTGGATTCGATGCTCAGCCCCAGCTGTTCGGCGAGCCAGGCCCACGGGTCATCCAGCAACGGCAGGCCGGCCTGGGTCAATGCGATCAGACGCTGGGCGAGGGTGTCTTCAGATCGGGAAATACAGACCGACATGGTAGGTCTCCTCTTTGGGCAGGTTGAGCAGTGACAGACCGGTCAGGGTTTCGATGTGCTGCAGGGTTTCGGTCAGGTCAAGTTCAGTTGCGCAGGCGAGCACGAACCACATGTTCCAGGTGTGCTCGCGTCGGTAGTTGTGCGCCACTTCAGGCATACCGTGCAGTTGCTCGGCGACGTCGTCGAAACGCTCTTCCGGTACCGCCAAGGCGGCGAGGGTGAAGGCGCCACCCAGCCGTTCGATGTCGAACATCGGGCCGAAGCGCGTGAGAACGCCGTCATCGAGCAGGACATGCAGTCGGCCGAGCAGTTCAGTGCTGCTGCTCTCCAGCTCGGTAGCCAATGCTTGCCAAGGGTGGCGCACCAGCGGCAGGCCCAATTGCAAACGGTTGATCAGTCGACGGTCAAGATCATCCACGGGTTGGCGCTCCTGTTCGCGATGGCGCAAAACGTCCGCCGCACTGTTTGAACACCTGGGTGCTGAACAGCAGTTGGTGGGGCAGGTCGCTCAGCAGATGTTCTTCGAGCAACGCCTGGATTTGCGCTTCAACCCGATCACGTTGACGCCCGTGCACCATGCAGAACAGGTTGTAGCGCCATTGCGGCAAGCGCCGGGGCCGTTGATAGCAGAGGTTGATGCCGGGGGCTCGCCCCAGGCGTTGGCCGACTTCGTCGATCAACGCATCTGGAACGTCCAGCACCAGCATGGCGTTGGCGGTAAAGCCCAGCGCGCGATGGTGCAGCACCAGGCCGATACGGCGGAACAGCCCTTGCTCGCTCCACTGGCGCATTTGTTCAAGCACCTGGTCTTCGTCAGTCTTTATCCGTTCGGCCAGGGCCTGGTAAGGGCGCGATACCAGCGGCAATCCACCTTCCAGATGCCGGCGCAGCGCCAGGGCCTGTTTGGGGCTCAAGCCGGGCTTCATAGTTTTTCTCCGAGGGCAAAGCCGAGGTCGATGCGGTAGGCGGTCAGCATCGGCAGGTCCAGCGGCATGAGGCCGGTGCCATCTTCAAGTTCTTTGAGAACACGGTCGATGTGCTGGCGATCTGGGCCGGTCAGCACAAACCACAGGTTGTAGAAATGCTCCCGTGCGTAGTTGTGATTGACCTCGGGGTACTGACTGACGTGATCGGCAACGTGTTGCAGGCGTTCGGCGGGCACGGCGAGGGCGGCGAGGGTGCTGGCCCCGGCGCGGCTGTGTTCGAACACCGGGCCGATCCGTGAAAGGGTGCCGGCCTTATCCATTTCTTCCAGGCAGGCCATGACTTGCGATTCGCGGCAACCGAGGATCCGCGCCATCTCCTTATACGGTGCCGGGCACAGCGGCATGCCGTGCTGGAAGCGGTCGATGAGTTGGCGAGTGAGCAGCTCAAGGTTCATTTCAATACCCCATTTTCTGCGCGCGACTGCTGAAGAAGATGCCGCTCGGCGCGGTGGCCGGCAGGGTACTCAGCAGCTTCAGGCTGTACGGATCCCAGACTTGAACCTGATCGCCGTCGCGTAACGACAACCACAACTGATCGCCGCGCGCGGTGAATTCCATGTGCAGCACCGCCGGCCCCGGGCGCAGATCGGCGATTACGGTGTGGGTTTCGGTGTCGATAACCTGAACCCGATCGTTGTCCGGGTAGGCGAAATTGACCCACAACTGCCGACCGTCCGGGCGTGAGGTGACGAATATCGGTTGGCCGGCCACCGGGATGACTGCGGTCTGCTGCCAGGTGCGCGAATCCATCACCAGCACCTGGTGACGGCCAACGGCGGGCACGAACGCCTGGTTATCGGCGACGGCCCAGCCTTCCAGATGCGGCATCTTGTACACGGGCAGTTTCGCCTGGCCGCGTCCGTAGTCGCCGAGTACCCGCTGAACACCGCGCTCCGGATGCCAGAGATCGAGTTGCGCCATGCCGTCTTCGCCGAACAGCCCGGCCATGTAATAGCGGCCATCCGGGGTGATCAGGGCGTCGTAGGGTTGTGAGCCAATACCGGTGAAACGGCTGATGTGCGGTGTGCTGCCCTGGCTGAAATCGGCGGTCCAGATCTCGCCGGTATCGAACAGGCTGAAAACAAAACGTTGCCCCGGCGCGTCGACCAGGCCGACCACTCGCGAGCGTTTGGTGCCGTCGGCGAGTGGTGTAGCGGGGATATCGGCCACTTGTTGCAGAGTGGCCGCATCGAACACCTTGACCCCGCCGGGCACGTAGTTCGACACCGCGATCAACTTGCCGTCCTGACTGATGGCGCCGCCAATGCTGTTGCCGCCCTGGATGACTCGATGGTCGATACGTTGGGTCAGCAAATCGATTTTGCTCAACCCGCCGTCGCGGCCGAAGACGTACGCATAGCGCTGGTCGCGTGAGAACACCACGGAGGCATGGGACAGGTCGCCCAAACCCTTGAGTCGGGCCAGCGCCGTATGGGTGTCGCTCTCGATGATTTGCACGCTACCGGTGGCGCGTTCCACCACCACGCCCAGATCGCCGGTGCCACGCAACGGTGGCTGAACGCAAGCGGACAACAACAGCCCGGTCGCCGCTGACAGCAGGATTGAACGGATCATGGTGCGGGGTATCCCTGCAGAAGAAGGTCGACCAGCCAACGGATGTCACCGGGGCTGAGCAACGGCGCCCAACCGGGCATCGCGGTGCCGGGCCGGCCTTGGCTGACGGTGGCAATCAGGCTGTCCCTGGACTTGCCGGCCAGCGCCGCGCGTGTCAGCTCGGGACCGAGCCCGCCGGTCAGGTGCAGCCCATGGCAGGCGCCGCAGTCCTGCACCAGCAGGTGTTCGAGTTGTGCCTGACGCTGGGCGTCCGGCGACGCAACCGCAGTTGCGCAAATGAGGAGGAGGGCCGCCAGAATCGCAGCGTGTGGGTAAACCATCATGACGCCCTCGAGTCGGTTATTTGAGTGTCAGTACCCAGGTCGCGAGAATTTTTGCTTCTTCGTCGGTCACTGGGTTCGCGGGCATTGGCATCGGGCCCCAATTGCCTTGTGTGCCGTTTTTGATGTGGCCTGCCAGGGTGTCTGCGGCGCCGGCCACGCCAGCGTTCTTGGCCGCTACATCCTTGAGTGCGGGACCGACCAGCTTGGTGTCAATGGAGTGACAGGCTGCGCAGGGTTTGCTCTTGAACAGCGCCAGCGCGTCTTGGGCCATGACCGGCTGCACGCTCAGCGCAGCGGTCAGGGCAAACAGTGCAAACAGAGTATTTTTCATGGTGTTTCCTTGCATTGATGAAGCTCAATAAATGTCGTGTTGGGTGTTGTAGACGTTGAACTTCCCGGTGGGTGTGATCAGTCGTTTGTCCTTGATGACTGACTTGAGCTTTAGTGTTTTGTCGTCGATCACCACCAGCGCCGATTCGTCTTCCTGGCCGCTCCACACGGAGAACCAGACTTCATCGCCGGCCTTGTTGTATTCCGGTTGCACAACGCGCATGGCGCCTTTCTTGATGCCAGCGTATTCAGCGATAGGCAGCACGGTGTAGCCGGCATCGAGTTTGTCGATGTCGAATACCGCCACTGACTGGCTGAGCTTGGCCTCCGGGTTGAGGGTGGTGTCGACGTACAAGTGACGGGATTTTGGATGGGTCTTGATAAACAGCGAGCCGCCGCCCTGGCCCTTGAGTGAGCCGACCTGTTTCCAGGCGTATTGCGGGTGTTTGGTCGGGTCGGTGCCGATCAGCGAAATGCCGTCATCGCCCAAATGGCTGGTGGCCCAGACCGGGCCGTAGGTCGGGTGGTTGAAGTTGGCGCCGCGACCCGGGTGAGGGGTTTTGCCGACGTCCACCAGCGCAGTCAATTTGCGCTCCTTGGAGTCGATCACGGCGACCTTGTTCGAGTTGTTGGCGGCGGTCATGAAGTAGCGGTGCGTGCTGTCCCAGCCACCGTCATGCAGGAACGGCGCGGCGTCGATGTAAGTGATGGTGAGGTTTTTGATGTCCTGGTAATTGACCAGCATGACCTTGCCGGTTTCCTTGACGTTGACGATGAACTCCGGCCATTCGTGGGAGGCGATGATCGCCGCGACGCGAGGTTCAGGATGGTATTCCTGCTTCTCGACGGTCATGCCGCGGGTCGAGACGATCTGCTTCGGCTCCAGGGTTTCGCCATCCATGATGGTGAATTGCGGCGGCCAATAAGAACCGGCGATGGTGTATTTGTCTTCGTAGCCTTTGAACTTGGAGGTCTCGACCGAGCGTGCCTCGATGCCCACTTTGACTTCGGCAACCTTGGTCGGCTCGACCGGCCACAGGTCGATCATGTCGATCCGGGCGTCTCGACCAATCACCAGCAGGTAGCGGCCCGAGGCAGAGATCCGCGAGATGTGCACCGCGTAACCGGTCTCGATCAACTTGACGATTTTCTTGCTGTCGCCGTCGATCAGGGCAATCTTGCCGTCATCGCGCAACGTCACCGAAAACAGGTTGGGCAGGTTGAGTTTGCTCAGCTGCTTCTTCGGACGATCTTCGGGTTTGACCAGCACTTTCCAGGTTTTCAGCGTCTCGGCCATGCCCCATTCCGGCGGCGTCGGCGGCGCGTGCTGAATGAACTTGGCCATTGACGTTATCTGATCCTTGGTCAGCGCATTGGACGTGCCCCAGTTCGGCATGCCCGCCGCAGACCCATAGGTAATCAAGGCCTCCAGAAACGGTTGCCCTCGGTTCTGAGTAATGTCCGGTGTCAGCGGTTTGCCGGTGGCGCCTTTGCGCAGAACGCCGTGGCAGCCTGCGCAGCGCTGGAAGTAGATTTCCTTTGATGAGTCGAACTCGGCCTGGCTCATGTCGGGAGCGCCAGCGGATTTGACCATGGATGGGTTGGCCGCAACAGCGGCGGGCTCATCAGCGCTGGCGGCATGACTCACCGCCAATGCCAGTGCCGAACACAGCGTGGTAAGGGTCAGGGCAAACGTTTTTCTATTGCTGATCAGCATTCCATTTCTCCTCAGGCAAGACCTTTGCGATGTGCTGAAACGGCAGCGCAGAACGCAGGTTCTTAGTGCCGTGCAAGGCTATGCCGAGCAGGCCAATGTTCGCTTGACGACGATCAAGTTTGCCGGCCATCTCACTTGCCAGGTTGTCGCAGGGGCCCGTAGCGTGTTCCTTGAATCCGCTTTTGGAACAGGCAGCCCATGGACCGTACCCAGTCTTGCGAACACTCGATCCAACCCTTCTACCAACCGCTGAATAATGAGGAGGCGCTGTTCGAACAAGCCTGGCGACACGGCATGCCGGTGTTGATCAAAGGTCCGACGGGGTGCGGCAAAACCCGTTTCGTCCAGCACATGGCCCATCGGCTGAAACTGCCGCTGTACACCGTGGCTTGCCATGACGATCTGAGCGCTGCCGACCTGATTGGTCGCCACCTGATCGGTGCCCAGGGCACTTGGTGGCAGGACGGACCGCTGACCCGCGCGGTGCGTGAAGGCGGCATTTGTTATCTCGACGAAGTAGTCGAGGCACGTCAGGACACCGTGGTGGTGTTGCACCCGTTGGCAGATGATCGTCGCGAGCTGTTCCTGGAACGCACCGGCGAAGTGCTGAAGGCGCCGCCGTCATTCATGCTGGTGGTGTCTTACAACCCCGGCTACCAGAACCTGCTTAAAGGCATGAAGCCCAGCACCCGACAACGCTTCGTGGCGATGCGCTTCGGCTATCCGCCGGTAGCCGATGAAGAGCGCATTGTCGCCAGGGAAGCTCAGGTGGACAGCGCGCTGGCGGCGCAAGTGGTCCGGCTGGGGCAGGCGCTGCGCCGGCTCGATCAACATGATCTGGAGGAAGTCGCCTCGACGCGATTGCTGATTTTTACCGCGCGGATGATCCGCTCCGGCATGAATCCGCGTGAGGCGTGCATGGCCTGTCTGGCCGAGCCGCTGAGCGATGATCCGCTGACCGTCGCGGCACTGATGGACGTGGTTGATGTCCATTTCGGCTGAGTCCACGGGTGTATCCCGTGGCCACTTGCCGGGCGATCTGGCGATGTGGTTTTTCATCCTGGCCGAGCTGTCGGTGTTTGCCATCCTGATCCTGGTGTTCGCCGTGACCCAGGCACTCAAGCCGCAGATGTTCGACGAAAGCCGTCTGTTGCTCAACACCTCTACCGGGTTGGCAATGACCCTGAGCCTGCTCACCGCAGGCCTGTTCGCCGCGCTGGCCCAAGAGCAAATCAGGCGCTCACGGTCCCGCCACGGCGCGGTGTTCCTGCTGCTGGCGTTGCTTGCCGCCAGTGTCTACGTGGTGCTGAAACTCGCCGAATACCGGCACTTGCTGGCCTCAGGGCTGGGCATGGAGCACAACACGTTTTTCACCCTTTACTGGATCCTCACCGGTTTTCATTTTCTGCATGTATTGCTCGGCATGGTCATTCTTGGATGGCTGGCCGAGCGTTGCCGCTGTGGCCTGTACGACGCCAGCAACCGCAGTGGTTTTGAGTCCGGCGTGTTGTATTGGCACATGGTCGATTTGATCTGGGTGGTGCTTTTTCCGCTGGTTTACATACTCAATTGACGAGGTGCTCATGACTGTTTCCCGGGTTTTGGTCGCCTGCTGGGCAGGCCTGGCCACGCTGAGCGTGTGCACCGTGGCGCTGGCCCAGGTCGGCGCGACGTCGTTGCTGACGATTGCCATCTTGCTGGTGGCAGTCGGCAAGGCCTGGCTGATCGCCGATGGCTTCATGGAAATGCGCCACGCGCCACGACTGTGGCGCCGCTTGATGTTGAGCTGGGCGCTGGTGTTGGCAACCGTTGTGGGGCTGACGCTGATTTTTTTCCGTTAAACGATCCCTGTAGCTGGCGAAGCCTGCGTTCGGCTGCGCAGCAGTCGTGAAATCAGGCAACGCGGCCCGTCAGTTACACCGTGCATTCAGGGTTTACGACTGCTGCGCAGCCGAACGCAGGTTTCGCCAGCGGCTACAGGGACCGAGTCCGGCTCACGTTTAATACCCGACCAAAACCATCTGACTTTCTTGATCGCCATCAAGCAGCTTTCAACCCTTCGCTTCCTATCATGGACACGCCTAGCAAAGAGGAAGCGACCATGTCAGACACCTTCACCAAAGGCATGGCCAGGAATATTTACTTTGGGGGAAGCATCTTCTTCTTCCTGATATTCCTGGCTTTGACCTATCACACGGAACAGACCTTTCCAGAGCGCAGCAATGAAGCGCTTCTAACCGAGTCAGTGGAACGCGGAAAGTTGGTCTGGGAGCAAAACAATTGCATCGGCTGCCACACGCTGTTGGGCGAGGGCGCCTACTTCGCGCCTGAGCTGGGCAACGTGTTCCAGCGGCGCGGCGGAGAGGAGGGCTTCAAACCTTTCTTGCATGCCTGGATGAAGATGCAGCCACTGGGCGTACCGGGCCGACGCGCGATGCCTCAGTTCAAGTTGAGTGACCAGGAGGTGGATGACATCGCCGAGTTCCTCAAATGGACCTCGAAAATCAACACCAATGGCTGGCCGCCAAACAAGGAGGGCTAAGAGATGAGCATTGCTAATCCGCATCTGAAATTCGCCTCGCAATCCGTGGCCAAACCGTACTTCGTGTTTGCTCTGATCCTGTTTCTCGGTCAGATACTGTTCGGTTTGATCATGGGCCTGCAATACGTGGTCGGGGACTTTCTCTTTCCGATCATCCCCTTCAACGTGGCGCGGATGGTGCACACCAACCTGCTGATCGTCTGGATATTGTTCGGCTTCATGGGCGCTGCCTACTACCTGATTCCGGAAGAGGCCGACCGCGAACTGCACAGTCCGAAGCTGGCGATCATCCTGTTCTGGGTATTCGCCGCCGCTGGCGTGCTGACGATCCTCGGTTACCTGCTGGTGCCATATGCCGGCCTGGCCAAGCTGACGCACAACGAGCTGCTGCCGACCATGGGTCGAGAGTTCCTCGAACAGCCGACCATCTCCAAGATGGGCATTGTGGTGGTCTGCCTGGGCTTCCTCTACAACATCGGCATGACCTTGCTCAAAGGGCGCAAGACCACCGTCAGCATGGTCATGATGACCGGGTTGATCGGTCTCGCGGTGTTCTTCCTGTTCTCCTTCTACAACCCCGGCAACCTCGCCCGCGACAAGTTCTACTGGTGGTGGGTGGTGCATCTTTGGGTGGAAGGCGTGTGGGAACTGATCATGGGTTCGATGCTGGCCTTCGTCCTGATCAAGATCACCGGCGTGGACCGGGAGGTCGTGGAAAAATGGCTCTACGTGATCATCGCCATGGCGCTGATAACGGGAATCATCGGTACCGGTCACCACTTCTTCTGGATCGGTGCGCCTGAGGTCTGGTTGTGGGTGGGTTCAATCTTCTCCGCACTCGAACCGCTACCGTTCCTGGCGATGGTGATATTCGCCTTCACCATGGTCAAGAACCGTCGCCGGGACCACCCGAACCGTGCCGCCACACTATGGGCCAAGGGCACCACGGTCACCGCGTTCTTCGGTGCTGGCGTCTGGGGCTTCTTGCATACCCTGGCTCCGGTCAACTTCTACACCCATGGTTCGCAGTTGACAGCGGCTCACGGTCACCTGGCCTTCTACGGTGCTTACGCGATGATCGTGATGACCTTGATCAGCTACGCCATGCCGAAACTGCGTGGGCTCGGTGAAGCAGCGGACGAGCGTTCGCAGCAACTCGAGATCTGGGGTTTCTGGTTGATGACCCTGTCGATGGTGATGATCACGCTGTTTCTCACCGCTGCCGGTGTCGTGCAGATCTATCTGCAACGCTGGCCGGTAGATGGCGTCGCGTTACCGTTCATGGCCACTGTCGATCATCTGCAAGTGCTGTTCTGGGCTCGTCTGGGCGCCGGTCTCGGTTTCTTCGCAGGGCTGATCTGCTACCTGTTCAGCTTCAAGCGACGGGTGCCAGTGGGGATCACTACGACTGCCGCCTCCGCTGTTCGTTCGTGAGTCAGTAACACCTTGAAGGACGACGGCCCGGCTGGTACAGCGGGCCGTTTTACATTGGTTTTCAGAGGAAAAAAACCATGGCCTTTACCGTCGAACTGGAAGAGTGGGTCGGCAGTGTCTGGCATCGCTTTATCACCCGCCGCGCCAGCCCGGACTTTCCCGAAGCCCGGGTCGAACTGATCCATCAGCAGCGACCGCTGGCGTTGTTGTTTCGCGCCATGGGGGGCGCCAATGGCGTCGGCGTGGAAGCTGCCAGCGACCGCGATCTGCTACTGCGGCGCAACGTGCTGCAGCAGATCGCCGGCACCTGCAAGCAAGTGCCCTTGGCGTGGTGCGACGAGACCAACCTTCGTCTGCCGTCGAGCCTGGCGGTGTTCCCTGAAGTTGCATTGAACGAGGAACTCTATCGTTGGCTCGCGTTGCTGGCAGCCCAGGCCGGGCAGATGCGTCATTGGGGGCGGGACAATCAACGCTGGACGCAACAGCTGTTGCGGCGCTATCCCGCGTTGCGTGCCCGGTACAAACGTCTGGTCGATGCCCATCTGCAACTTCGCCCGGATCCAGCAACATTGAACCCCGGCGAAGCCGCACTGGAACGAGCGTTATGCCAGGCGCTACGCGAGCCGGGCAGTGTCGAGCATTTTCCCCGCAGCGAACGGGCCGCATGGCCGCTGCCGCTGTGGTTGTACCCGCCGCAAAGTCTCGCGAGCCCGCAGGCTGCCGACCTGGGGGACGAGTCGGAAGAATCGCTGACGACCCCGCCCGGCGAGCAGAAGGGTGGAAGCAAACGCGCCAAGCGGATCGATGAAGGCAGTCGCGACGGCGGGTTGTTGATCGTGCGCCTGGAGAACCTGTTCAGCTGGACCGAACACGTCGACCTGGATCGCTGGACAGACGACAGCGAAGACCCGGACGCAGCCAGAGTCGCCGAAGACCTCGACGAGTTGAGCTTGTCGCGCACCCGTCTGCGCAAGGGCGGCGGTCTCAAGCTGCACCTGGATTTGCCACCGGCCGATGTCGACGATATTCCTCTTGGCGAGGGCATCAAGTTACCGGAGTGGGACTATCGCAAACAGCAGATGCAGGACGCCTTCGTCAATCTGCAAATGATGGTGCCCCGCGACAGTGAGCCACAACCATTGCCGTCACGACTGAAGGCCTCGGCGCACCGTCTGCGCCGCCAGTTCGAACATCTGCGCAATGACCGTCAATGGCTACGCCAGCAACCTCAAGGGTCTGAACTGGACATGCAGGCCTGGCTGGATTTTCACGTTGAACGCGAGCATGGCCAGTGTGCGGAGCGAGGTCTGTTCATGGAGCAACGGCAGACGCGCCGCGACCTGGCGTGCCTGTTGCTGGCCGATGTGTCGATGTCCACCGACGCGCACCTGAACGATGAGCATCGGGTGATTGATGTCATCCGCGACAGTTTGCTGCTGTTCGGCGAAACTCTGTCGGTGCTGGGTGATGATTTCGCCCTGTACGGATTTTCATCGCTGCGTCGTCATCAAGTGCGCATGCAAGAACTCAAGTCCTTCACCCAGCGTTATGACGACAACACCCGCGGTCGCATTCAAGGGCTCAAACCGGGTTATTACACACGCATGGGCGCCGCCATCCGCCACGCCACCCAACTGCTGGGCAAGAGCAAGCGCCGCAGCAAACTGTTGCTGCTGCTGACGGATGGCAAACCGAATGATCTGGATTTGTACGAGGGGCGCTACGGTGTTGAAGACACTCGCGAGGCGGTGCTGGAGGCGCGGCGTCAGGGTTTGACGCCGTTCTGTATCACGATTGATCGCGAGGCCGGGGATTACCTGCCGTATATGTTCGGCGCCAATGGCTACACCTTGATCCGCCAGCCCGAGCAATTACCCTTGCGTTTACCGCAGTTGTATCGGCAGTTGACCCAACCATGATGGACACGGTCCCTGTGGCCACCTGCGTCCTAGCAGCTGGCGCAGCCTGCGTGCGGCTGCGCAGCAGTCGTGAAATCAACACCACGGTGTTTCAGGAATACCTTGGACTCAGGATTTGCGACTGCTTCGCAGCGGAACGCAGCCTCGGCAGCTGCTGGGGGGCGGGGCGGGCTTCAGGAGATGCTGCGTGGCAACCAGAAAAACATCGTCACGCAGAAGATGGTCAGGCCGATGCAGAACCACATGAATCGGCGCAGCCGGCGTTCCCCCGCCTGTGCGGCCAATACCGGCAGGGGCATGCCGCATTGGCGGCACTCCGATTCTTGTACGGGGTTAACGTGTTGGCAATACAGGCAGACGGGCATGTCGCTCACTCGAACTGTTCCAGGCGCAGGCGATCGAGAATGACGATCAGGCGGCCGTCCTGCGTAATGATTTTTTCATCGATCAAGCGACGGATAATCCGCGAAAAAGTTTCTGGCTGAATCGACAGATGCCCGGCAATCAGTTGCTTGGCCATTGGCAGTTCGAATTGGCTGTCAACGGTTTGCTGGCGCACCAGTTGCGTCAGCAGATAACGCACGACCCGGTGGGTGGCGTTTTTCAGCGACAGGGTTTCGATTTCGTTGATCCGTTGATGCAAGCGAACGCAGAGCTTGCCGAGCAGCGCAAAGGTCAGTCGGCTGTTGCTCTGCAGCAGGCGCATGTAGGTGTTGTTGGATAACCGGTAGAGCTGGGTTGGGCAGATCGCCTCAGCCGAGGCCACATAATTTGGCGTGTCCATCAGCATCATCGCTTCGGCGAACGTTTGCCGATCGCCGATGACCTCAAACACTTTCTCCTGCCCGTCCGGTGTCAGGCGGTAGATTTTCACTGCGCCGGCAATCACGAAATAGAACGAGTCTGCCGGCTCGCCCTGACGGAACAATGGTTCGCCCTTGTCGATGCTCAGCAAGTGGCTGGTACTCATCAATTCATCCAGCTGTTCTTCGTTCAACGGCTCGAACAAATGATGACTGCGCAGAATCTGGTGATGGACGCGATGGAGCACCATAGGGATTCATCCTGAAGGTTGGAGAGGGGATGGCGATCAAGTCAAACGAGGCCCAGGGAAACTCCGCTGGCCAACGCCAGAACGGAGGTCAACACCACAAACCAGGCCAGTGGCTGGATGACTTTTTTCATGAGGACTCCTGATGGGAGGTTTCTTTGATATCCATAAGCGTGAGCAAGACCCGGGCCATGCCTGAATGCCTTGATTTAGTGGGGTTTGAAGCCGGCAGGGTAAAAACAACCATGCACGTTAGGGTTTAAATAACCCTTAAATGGTCATTTTTACCCTGATCAGCCTTGCCGCTGGCCCGGAGGAGCGCGGCCTGGCGATGATCGCCACCGGGGCACGGCCCTTGCACACTTGATCTGCGACAAAGGCAATTGATCGCAAACACGCGATGATTGACCCCTGATTTACCTGGGCGCTTGCGAGTTAGCTTAGGTCAGCAATAAGGCAGAGGAGTGGTTTTATGCAAGTGCTTGACCGCCGGAAAGCGATGGCCATCGCGCCGCTGTTACGTCTGGCCTTTCGGCCGTTTTTCCTCGCCGGATGCCTGTTGGCGGTGCTGGCCATTCCACTGTGGCTGGCCGCGTTCAGCGGGTCGATTACCCAATGGCAACCGGCCGGTGGCTGGCTGGGTTGGCATCGCCATGAATTGCTGTTCGGGTTCGGGCTGGCGATTATCGCGGGTTTTCTGCTGACGGCCGTGCAGACCTGGAGCGGTCGCCCCGGCATCAGCGGTAAACCATTGGCCGCGCTGGCATTGCTGTGGTTACTCGCACGTGTCGCTTGGCTGGCCAACGTGCCGTGGCCGCTGCTCGCGGTACTGGAATTGGCGTTCCCGCTGGCGGTAGCAGCGCTCATGGGGTTCACCCTGTGGAAGGTGCGGCAGAAACGTAATTACCCGATTGTCGCTGTGCTGCTGCTGTTGGCCGTGGCTGACGGGTTGTCGTTGTACGGCCTGGTTGAAGGTCATGAAGGCTGGCAGCGTCAAGGCGTGTTGACCGGCCTCTGGCTGGTGGCAGCAATGATGGGATTGATTGGCGGGCGAGTCATCCCGTTCTTCATCCAGCGCGGACTTGGCCGGGTCGACAGCGTCGCGCCTTGGCCTTGGCTGGATTGGCTGCTGCTGATTGGCTCACCACTCGTGGCGTTGTTATATGCCGCGGGACCTGCGCTTGACCCAAGCCTCTGGGTGGGTCTGTTGTTCGCCGCATTGGCCGCCGGGCATCTGGTACGCCTGGTCCGCTGGCATGATCGCGCACTCTGGCGCGTGCCATTGCTGTGGTCGTTGTACCTGGCGTACGGCTGGTTGGCGGTGGCTTGTCTGGGCATGGCGCTGTGGCATTTCGGCGCGCCGCTGAACCCGAGCCTGGCGGTGCATTGTTTGACGATAGGCGCCATGGGTGGGCTGGTGCTGGCGATGATTGCGCGAGTCAGCCTGGGCCATACCGGCCGAGCGCTGGAGCTGCCGTCGGGCATGACCCTGGCGTTCATTTTGCTCAACCTGGCGTGTCTGAGCCGGGTTGTGTTGTTTGTGTTTTTTCCCTTGCCCGCGTTGTGGCTGGCCGGCCTGTGCTGGGCGCTGGCGTTTGCGCTGTACGCCTGGCGCTATGGGCCGATGCTGCTGCGGGCCCGGGTGGACGGTCATCCGGGATGAGCAAGCAAACTGATGGAGGCTGCCGGTGATGTATCCCTTTTTACTGGTGACACACTTGCTGGCGGCGATTGCCTTCATCGGCACGCTGTTTTTCGAGGTGGTCATCTGGCACCGCGCCCGCCAGCAGTTGGCGGATACCGCGCAATCGACAGCAGATCAGGCGATTGCTGTGCGTTCGCGAAAAGTGCTGCATGGCGTGGTGTTGCTGTTGTATGGCGCCGGCATCAGTCTGGCGTGGCAACACCGTGGCGTGTTGAGTCAGCCGCTGGCCAGTAGTTTTGGTACGTTGCTGAGCCTGAAAATTCTCTTGGCCCTGAGCATCATCGGCCATTACTTTTTGCTGGCGTATTGGTTGAAAAGTGCGCGACTGACCACGACCCGGGCCAGCTGGATTCGCCGCAGTATCCTCGGACACATGGTGTTGATCGTGATCCTGGCCAAGGCCATGTTCTATTGGCACGGCTGATCGCACGTCGTCCCGTATAAACAAAACCCGCGCCATCCGGTTTGGCTGGCGCGGGTTTGGTGTGATGGGCAATCGATCAGTGACGCGAGTTCAGGGCGTTAATGAACAGCACGTTGTTTTCCAGATGGATGTGTTGCATCAGGTCATCCTTGAATTCCAGCAACCCGCGATAGAGCGCACGCCAGGTGTTGCAGGCATCCGCAGGCGGGATGATGTGGTTGGTCAGGGCGAGCATCTTCTCCAGCGCTTCGCCATGTTGATCATGTTCGAAACGCAGCACCTGGATAGGCGGTGCCGCCTGAGGGCCGATGCCCTGTTGCAGCATCGGGAAGAGCACTTGTTCCTCCTTGAGCATGTGGCCTTCGAGTTCTTGCTGCATGTCGGTCAGCAGATCGGCCAGGCCGTTGGGGCAGCTGCTGCGCGCGCCATGCACCTGCTCGACGCGGCGAGCCAGGCGGATCAGTTCCGGCAGTTGCTCGCGGTGGCGGGCGTGGTAGCGCGCCAGGAGGTGGGCAATTAATACGTCCGACGGTTCATCGCGCCAGTCGTGCTGGGTTTCGCCGGCGTCTTGCAGAACGTGCAGGGCATCGGCAATCAGCTGCGGGTCGAGGTCCTTGCCAAGGGCTGCTTCACGCAGGCTTTTATGCCCGCCACAACAGAAGTCCAGTTTGAAGGTGTGGAAAATCCGCGTGGCGCCGGGAATGTCGCAGGCCAGTTGGCCGAGGCTTTGTTCCAGTAGGGTCTGGCTCATCAGGGTTCCTTATTTGGATTTCAACGGTTCCCCAAGCTCATTGCATCCGGCATGCCATATTTAACTGATTGAAAAATATGGCTTAATTTTTAGTTGTGGTGATACGCACCCTGACGCTTTAGGGTGAATCCAACCATAGAGGGTGATTACTACCATGCTGCGTGAAAGCCTGGCGGCCGACCTGATTGTCGAGTTGCCCAATGCCGTGCGATTGCAACGACTGGTCCAGACCCTGCGCGAATACTTCAACAGTGGTGCGGTGGGATTACTGCGTCTGGATGACGACAGTCTGAGGCCGGTGGCGACGGCGGGCCTGGTTCATGAAGCGTTGGGGCGCCGGTTTGTCATTGCCCAACATCCTCGGCTGGCGGCGATCATGGCGTCGCGGGAACCGACCTGGTTCGAGCCCGACAGTCGCTTGCCGGATCCCTATGACGGCTTGCTCGACAGCCACGTCGGCGAACCGCTGCCAGTGCATGACTGCATGGGTGTGAGCCTGTATGTCGAGGGGCGGATCTGGGGCGCGATCACCCTCGATGCGCTGCACGCCGGGACCTTCGACAGCCGTGCGCGGGAGGAACTCAAGCGTTGTACCTTGCAGATCGAAGCCGCCGTACGGGTGACTCGACTGGAACAGGAAAACCGCAGTTTGCGTTTGTCCCGCAGCGATCCTCAGGACTTGCGAATGCCGGTCGAGGAGGGCGAGATCCTCGGGCAGAGTGAGGTGCTGTATCAGTTGCTCAATGAGCTGGACGTACTGGCCGACTCCGATTTGCCGGTGTTGCTGTTGGGCGAGACCGGCGTCGGCAAAGAGCTGTTCGCCCGGCGCTTGCATCGTCTTTCGCGGCGCAGTCACAAGCCGCTGATACAGGTCAACTGCGCCGCTTTGCCGGAGTCTTTGGCGGAAAGTGAATTGTTCGGTCATGTCAAAGGCGCGTTTTCCGGCGCCACCAGTGACCGTGCCGGGCGTTTCGATGCCGCCAACGGTGGCACGCTGTTTCTCGACGAGGTCGGTGAATTGCCGCTGGCCGTGCAAGCGAAGTTGCTGCGCACCTTGCAGAACGGCGAGATCCAGCGTCTCGGCGCCGACAAGCCGCTGCATGTCGATGTGCGAATCATCGCCGCGACCAACCGACACCTGCCCGACAGCATCCGCGACGGCTTGTTTCGGGCCGACCTGTATCACCGGCTCTCGGTGTACCCGGTGCCGATTCCGCCCCTGCGCGAGCGGGGTAACGATGTATTGATGCTGGCCGGGCATTTCCTTGAACTCAATCGGGCGCGGCTCGGCTTGCGCGGCTTGCGTCTGTCGCCGACGGCCGAGCGCTCGCTGCTGGCTTATAGCTGGCCGGGCAACGTGCGCGAACTGGAACACGTGATCAGCCGGGCGGCGTTGAAACAGCTCAGTCGCGGCACCAGTCGCACGTTGATCATGACGCTGGAGCCCGAGATTCTGGATCTCGACAGCGCAATGGGCGGGCCAGGCGCGGTCGTCGAGCTCCCGTCGGACGTTGCGTCTGATGTGCCGTTCCAGCCTTTGGGTGAAGCCGTCGACGATTACCAGCGTAAAAAAATCCTGCAGGCCTTGAGTTTGTCCGGGGAAAATTGGGCCAGCGCCGCGCGGATTCTGGAAGTCGATCCCAGTAACCTGCACAAACTGGCTCGGCGTCTGCGCCTCAAGTAAGCGCGGCAGCGCTCAGTGTTGATGGTGGTCAAGGAGGTTTTGCGCAGTGTCTCGCACACTAGGCAGAACCTTTTTGGAGATCACTGTCATGCCCCTTTCCCTGGCACAAATGCGCCGCAACTACACCCTGTACGGCCTGCAAGACGAGTCTGCGCTGGACGATCCGCTGGCGATGTTTCGGCAGTGGATGCAACTGGCCCGCGATACCGAGCGTGCACCAGTCGAGGCTAACAGCATGGTGTTGGCGACGGTCGACAGTGAAGGGCGCCCACACGGTCGAGTCCTGCTGCTCAAGGGGATGAGTGATGAGGGCTTCACTTTTTTCGGTAATTACCAGAGTGACAAAGGACTACAACTGGCCGCCAATCCCAATGCCGCCATGACCTTTTTCTGGCCGGGGCTGGAACGTCAGGTTCGTATTGAAGGCCGGGTGTCCAGGCTCGACCCGACGCTGTCGGATGCGTACTTCGATTCCCGCTCGGTGGACAGCCGCTTGGGCGCCTGGGCTTCACCGCAAAGCCGCCCGCTGGCCAGCCGTGCCGCGCTTGGATCGCTGTTGCGGGAAACCACCCAACGTTTCGCCGGCCAGACCGTGCCACGCCCCGAGCATTGGGGCGGTTACTGTCTAAATCCTGACCGTCTGGAGTTCTGGCAGGGCCGCGCAGACCGTTTGCATGATCGTCTCGATTACCGTTTGCTCGATGGAGTGTGGCAGCGCAATCGCCTGGCGCCGTGATGGATCGTGCAAAGCGGGTAGCGACGCAGATCAACTGTGGGAGCAGGATCTATGCCCGACACATTCTCCTGTGGAGGTACCTCCTTGGAGGAATAGGCTCGCTCGGGATTCCGGTTCAGGCTTGGGCCCATACCCTCATCTACGGGAAGGCTTGGATATGGCCCATCTGGCGCAACGCACGTTTGAACCCCTGAACATCGCCGTGCTGACCATCAGCGATACGCGCACCTTCGACACCGACACCTCCGGGCAGACCCTGACGGATTTACTGCAAACCGCCGGGCATGTATTGATCGACCGCGATCTGGTGAAGGACGACATCTATCAGATCCGCGCCAAGGTCTCCCACTGGATCGCCGACCCCAAGGTGCAAGTCGTGCTGATGACCGGCGGCACCGGCTTCACCGCTCGTGATAACACACCGCAAGCGGTCTTGCCGTTGCTGGACAAACACGTGGAAGGCTTCGGCGAACTGTTCCGGCAGGTGTCCCTGGCGGAAATCGGCATGTCCAGTCTGCAGTCACGAGCCCTGGCCGGGATGAGTAACGGCGTGCTCGTGTGCTGCGTTCCGGGATCGCCGGGTGCGTGCCGGACCGCCTGGAACAAGATCCTGCTCGAACAATTGGACAGTCGCACCGGGCCGTGCAATTTCGCCCCGCATTTGAAACCGCAAGGGCAACGGGACATCGACGCCTGCGAGTCACGCTCATGACCGGCCGGGTGTGCGACCTCGGCAACCTGATGCCGGTGGACGAGGCCATCAGCCGTCTGCTGGACCAGGCACCGCCGCCACCGCTGACGCAGATGATCGGTCTGGATCAAGCCATGGGCCGGGTTCTGGCGGCAGACATTCATTCCCCCGTTAACCTCCCGGCCTGGGACAACAGTGCCATGGACGGTTATGCCCTCAGGGCGGCTGACCTGCCGACGGAGGGTGGCAGTTTGTTGATTGGCGGGCGGATCGCGGCGGGTGATCAGGCGTGCTCGCCCTTGCTCGCGCAGCAGACGGTACAGATATTTACCGGCGCGCCGTTGCCACCGGGTGCCGACACGGTGGTGCCGCAAGAGCGCTGTCGGATCGAGGGCGAGCGCGTCTGGTTCCCGCCCGTAAAGGTTGGCGATCATGTGCGCAAGGAGGGCGAGGAAGTTCGCTCGGGAGATTTGTTGCTCCAGGCCGGTAAACGCCTGCGCGCTCAAGAAGTGGGCTTGCTGGCCGGCGCTGGCCTCGCGCGGGTCGAGGTCTATCGACCGTTGCAGGTCTGCTTGCTCAGCAGCGGCAATGAACTGCGTGAGCCGGGCGTTCCGTTGGCGCCCGGGCAGATTTACAACAGCAATCGTTATTGCCTCGCTGCGTTGTTACGCGGTTGGGGCGTCGAGGTGCACGACTACGGCGTGATGGCCGATGAGTTGGCGGCCAGTCGGCATGCCTTGACCCTGGCGTCTTCGGAATGCGACGTGTTGTTGAGCTCCGGTGGCGTGTCGGTCGGTGAAGAAGATCACCTCAAACAAGCGATCAAGGAACTGGGCAGCGTGGATTTCTGGCGGCTGGCGATTCAGCCGGGTAAACCGCTGGCCTTCGGCGAAGTGGCCGGCAAACCCTGGATCGGCATGCCGGGAAATCCTTCGGCGGCGTTAATTACCGCGTTGGTCGTGGTGCGTCCTTTCCTGCTTAGGGCCCAAGGCGTGACTAATGTGCTGCCGGTCCCATTGACCCTGCCCGCCGGGTTCGACTGGTTGCAACGCAACAAGCGTCGGCAATACTTGCGGGCCAGACTGGTGCCCGGTGCTGAAGGCCAGGTGAGCGTGGAACTGCACCCTCAGCAAAGTTCGGCGATGTTGACCGCGGCGTGCTGGGCCGATGGCCTGGCGGTGATCGAGTGCGAGCAGCAAGTGCTCAAGCACGACAACGTGATGTTCCTGTCCTTCGCTGACCTGATGCAGTGATGGCAATTGATTGCCGTCAAGGTCATGCCTGCCGGTCTGGCTAGACTGGCAGCGCCTTTTTTCGATCGGTGCCTCGCAAGGTACCGGACGATGTCGAGACGCGATTTTCATGAGGATTACCCATGCAACTGGTCTGCCCGGCAGGGAACCTGCCTGCGCTCAAAGCGGCGGTGCGCCAAGGCGCCGATGCCGTCTATGTCGGCTTTCGCGATGACACCAATGCCCGGCATTTCGCAGGGCTGAACATGGACGACAAACAGTTCGACGCGGCGGTCGCCCACATCCGCGAGCACAAACGCAAACTCTACGTCGCCGTCAACACGTACCCCCAACCCAAGGGCTGGGAACGTTGGCAGCGGGCGGTCGATCGTGCCGCTGATTTCGGCGTGGATGCGCTGATCGCCGCCGACCCCGGGGTGCTCAACTACGCCAGCCAGCGCCATCCGCAATTGGCGTTGCACTTGTCGGTCCAGGGCTCGGCAACCCACGCTGCGGCGCTGGAGTTTTATGCGCAGCGCTACGGGATTCGTCGCGCGGTGCTGCCACGGGTGTTGTCGTTGGCGCAGGTGCGCCAGGTCGCCGCGAGCAGCCCGGTGCCCATCGAAGTCTTTGGCTTCGGCAGCTTGTGCATCATGGCCGAAGGGCGTTGCCACCTGTCTTCCTACATTACCGGCGAGTCGCCGAACCTGTGCGGTGTCTGTTCTCCGGCCAAAGCGGTGCGCTGGAGCGAAGACGCCGAAGGCTTGAGCGCACGGCTCAGCGAAGTGCTGATCGACCGCTACACCCCCGAGGAACCCGCCGGTTACCCGACCCTGTGCAAAGGCCGCTTCCTGGTCGGCGGCAAACGCTTTCATGCGCTGGAGGAACCCACCAGCCTCGACACCCTGGACTTGCTGCCGGAATTGACGGCCATCGGCGTTGAGGCAGTAAAAATCGAGGGCCGGCAACGCAGCCCGGCCTATGTCGAACAAGTCACCCGCGTCTGGCGCGCGGCACTGGATGCCCACCGTGGTTCGCCGGGCAATTTTAGGGTCAAGGAGGAATGGCGCAAGGTGCTGGCCGGTTTGTCCGAAGGCAGCCAGACCACCCTGGGTGCTTACCATCGATCATGGCAATGAGGGAGGCGACATGAAGCTCAGCCTGGGACCTGTCCTGTTTTATTGGGACAAAGAGCAACTCAGCAACTTTTACGCCGAGATGTCGGCCTTGCCCCTGGACGTGATTTACCTGGGGGAAACCGTGTGTTCGAAACGTCGGGCGTTTTCACTGGATCAATGGCTGGGGCTAGGGCGCGAGTTGCAGGAATGCAGCCAGGCACAGTTGGTGATCTCCAGCCTGACGCTGATCGAAGCGGCCTCCGAACTTTCCAGCCTGCGTCGGCTCTGCGACAACGGCCAATTGTTGGTGGAGGCCAACGACATGGGGGCGGTGCAGTTTCTGGCCGCGCGCAAGTTGCCGTTTGTGGGCGGCCCGGCGCTGAATTTGTACAACGGTCATACGCTGGCGCAACTGCTCGACTGTGGGATGACCCGTTGGGTGCCGCCGGTGGAATGCTCGGCGGCGCTGATTGGCGATGTGCTCGATCAAGTGCGCGAACTGGGCCGTGAGGTGCCGGAAGTCGAGATCTTTGCCTATGGGCATTTGCCGTTGGCCTATTCCGCACGCTGTTTCACCGCACGGGCGGAGAACCTGCCCAAGGACGACTGCCGGTTTTGCTGCCTCAACTACCCCGACGGCCTGCCGTTGACCAGTCAGGAAGGGCAGGCGCTGTTCACCATTAACGGTATTCAGACGATGTCGGCTGAGGTGACCAATCTGTTGGCGGATTACGCCGGGTTGGTATCTTGCGGTGCCGACGTGTTGCGTCTGAGCCCTCGTGCTCAGGGCATGGCCGAGGTCATTGACGCCTATCAACGGGTGCGTTTGGGCGAGACGCCGCCGCTGTTCGTCGACGGTTGTAACGGCTACTGGCATGGCCAGGCCGGCATGTTGCGCGTCGAGGAGGTCGGCCTGTGTTGAATCGAAAGAAGTGGTTGTTGAAAGGTGCCGACCGGTTGTTGCCGCTGGTGCGCCGGGTGCCTTTTGCGGTGCAGCGTCTGGCGTTGCAGCAGGCGCTCAATCGCTGCCTCGCCGAGCCTTTGCGCGATGGCGAATTTGAAGTATTGCGCGGGCGTTGGTTGTGCTTGCGGATTCCGGACTTGGGGTTGTCCTGGTACCTGACGCTGACCCGTGAAGGGTTGCGAATTGCTGAACGCGCCACGGCGCATGTGACGATCAGCGGTAACTGGCGCGAGTTTTTATTGCTGGCGAGTCGTCAGGAAGATCCGGATACGTTGTTCTTTCGCCGGCGTTTGGTGATTGAGGGGGATACGGAGTTGGGGCTGGCGTTGAAGAATCTGATCGACAGTCTTGATCCTGATGTGTTGCCTGTGTGGTTGTGGCGCAATCTGGAGCGGGCGGGGAAGGGGTTGGCGGCGGGGTAGCCGATCTGTGTTTTTGGTCGGGGTACATATCCGTTGTTGCGGTAACGGCTGCTTAGGGTTCCGCCCTTACGGCGGGTCACTTGGAAGAGCGCCAAGTAACCAAACGCTCTTGCCCCTGACGTACGGTGCCTCGCTGTGGCTCGGCATACCCTCGCTCCGGTCCTGCTTCGTGGGCCCGCCGCCATCGGCCATCCATGGCCGGGGGCGGCTACCGCGGCATCCTTGCCGCGGTGCCCACTACGCAGAACCTGCGCTCGGCCTTCCGATGGGGCAGATCAAGATCAAAAGCAAGATCAAAAGCCAAAGCGAGGCGGCCTGATAGCCGACCTGATGTCTGTCATGGTCATCGGCGGTGGACACCTATGTCATGCCCGCCAAAAATCCAACTGTGGGAGCGAGCCTGCTCGCGAAGGCGGACTTACATTCAACATTGATGTCGACTGACAGGGCCTCATCGCGAGCAGGCTCGCTCCCACAGGGGAATGCGTACGCTTGAAGAGGCAGGCCGGCCGGTAGGCCGCCTCGCTTTTGCGGTGCACGCCCCCTCGAGAGGCCGAGTGGAGGTTCTGCGCAGTGGGCAACCCGGCATGGATGGCGGCGGGCCCACGGAGCAGGACCGGAGCGAGGGCATGCCGAGCCTAGGCGAGGCACCGAACGACAGGGGCAAGAGCCCTTGGTTACTTGGGGCTTTTCCAAGTGACCCGCCGTAAGGGCGGAACCCAAAGAAGCCGTTACCGCAGCAACGGATATGTACCCCGACCAAAATCATAGGTCAGCGACCAGTCCGCCTTCGCGACGATGCGGCGCCCCGACAAGCCCACTCCCACTGGGCTTTTGTCGTTCTTCAGACCACCGTTTCCTGCCGGCTTTCATGCTGCCGAGCATCACTGGCAATCAACTGCTTGATCCCTTCAAACAACTCATCACCCTGCGACTCCGTGCAATCCTCGCCATAGCGCTTACGCAACCCGTAATGACTGAGAATCAAATGCACATCCGCGTGCAAACCATGCTGCTTCAGGCAATTTTCAACACATTGCAACGGACACCCATCCAGCGCAAAAATCCGCCGCCCCGAGCGTGCTTTGTTGACCAGTGCCGCCACATGCCCGCCGACCCCGACGATGCAGGACATTTCCGCCAGGCCGCTGCGATCCAGCCGCACGGCCAGGGAATTGGCCAGTTGGGCGACGTTCGAGCAGCCTGAGCAGGAGTAAATCAGGGGCAAGGTTGAACGGGACATGAGCGTTCTCCATGGATGGACTTCTTCAGTGTGCAAGGCCGGTGGCATTACGCATTGACTGCGGTCAATTCCGCCTATTGGAAGGCCGCGAGATCCTCTTCGGCGAGGATGCTGATATTGCGCCGTTCCATGGTGATCAGGCCGCCGTCCACCAGGCGGTGCAAGATCCGCGAAAAGGTTTCCGGCTGAATCCCCAGCTTCGACGCCACCAGCCGTTTGGACACCTGCAAGACAATCAGACCCGTGATCGGGTTGCGTTCCTGGAACAGGAAATTGATCACCCGACGGCTCGCACTGGCCATGGTCAAGGTATCGATGTCGCGCAGACGCAGGTGCAGGTGAATGCTCATGCTCGCCAGGATCGCCAGGCAAACTTTCGGCTGGTCTTCCAGGGCGTTGCGATAATGGCTGCCCTCGATAGTCACCAGTACGCTGTCCTTCAGCGCCGTGGCACTCACCGGATAGAGGCGGGCCTGGCTGAACAGCAACGCTTCGGCAAACGTCTGGCCGGGTTGAATGATCTCCACCAGGTTTTCCTGGCCTTCGCCGGTGAGCCGGTACAACTTGATCTGGCCGCTGACCAGCAGGAAAAACCGCTTGGCCGGGTCCCCTTGATGCATGAGTGTGCTGTGACACGCCAGACGCTTGAGCATCGCCAGGCCGCAGACTTCCTCGAAGACTTTCTCCGGTAGTTGGCTGAACAGATGATGACGGCGCAACGTTAAAACGATGGAAGGGTGGGTCAGCATGGCGTACCTCCGCTGACGGTCATAGTAGAGAGCAAGAGGCGAATGACCTATGCCTCTGCCGGCCTACCTCTAAAGGGGCATGCTGCTCAGCCGGCATTGCGCAGATGCTCCATGGCCCATACCGCCGCCTCGACCCGCGAGCGCAAACCGAGTTTGTGCAGCAGGTTCTTGACGTGGACTTTGACCGTTCCCTCGGTGATGCCCAGCTTGTGCCCGATGACTTTGTTGCTGAAGCCGCTGGCGATGGTTTTCAGCACCTGACGTTCACGTTCCGTCAGTTCCACCACGGTTTGACGCTGCGGTGAGCGCAGTGCCTGGGCCATGACCTGGGTCAGTCCCGGGCTGATCACCAATTCGCCGTTCAAGGCATTGCGGATGTACTGAATCAACAGTTCCGGCTCCATGTCCTTGAGCAGATAGCCATCGGCATCCAGACGCAGTGCATCGCGAATATCGTCTTCAGCATCCGACACCGTGAACAGCAGCACCTTGCCGGTGTAGTGCGTCGCCCGTAATTGGCGCAGGGTTTCAATGCCATTCATCTGCGGCATGTTGTTATCGAGCAGCACCAGATCCGGTTGCAACGGCTCGATCACAACGAGTGCTTCTTCACCGTTATTGGCTTCGCCGACGATCAGGAAATCATCTTCGAGTTCGAGCATCTGGCGGATGCCGTGACGCATCATCGGATGGTCGTCGACCAGCAGGATTCTGTGTTGCAGGGACGGGTTCATGTGACGCTACCTTCTGTTTGCTCCCCGAGAAACTCCGGTTGGAATTCCAGTTGGACGCGGGTGCCTTGCGGCTCCCTGGAGACTATTTCGAGTTGACCGCGCAAGCTGCGGGACCGCTCATCCATGATTTTCAGGCCGTGGTGTTCGCGTTGGTCGACATTGCCGCTGAAACCACGCCCATCGTCTTCAACCGACAGCCTGACGGTTTCACCGTCCTGACGCAGTTCGAGCCAGGCGTTTTGCGCATGGGCGTGACGCAGGCAATTGGAGAGTGCTTCGCGGGTGATCTGCAATATGTGGATTTGTTCGCTGGCCGATAACTGAAAGGCCAGCACGTCGACGTGCAGGTGCACCTGAAATTCCCCGCGTCGGGAAAACTCTTCGGCGGTGTCCTTGAGTTCCTGCACCAGCCCCGCATCGTGAATCTGCAAGCGAAAGGTGGTCAGCAACTCGCGCAATTGGCGGTAGGCATTGTTTAGCCCTTCGCGCAATTCGGCGGTGACGTTTTCCAGGGTCTCGACCGACTCACCACGGCGCATCAGGGTTTGCAGGCGGCTGACTTGCAGCTTCATGTAGGACAGGGCCTGGGCCAGTGAGTCGTGCAGCTCGCGGGCAATGATCGTGCGTTCCTCGAGCAGCAGCAGGCGATGATCCTGTTCCCGCTGGCGCTTGAGCGAGAGCGAGGTGCCAATCAGATTGGCCAGGGCCTGGATCAGTTGGGTTTCCCAGGCTTGCGTCGGATGCCCGTCGACAAAATGCGCCTTGAGTTCACCCAGTTCACTGCCCTGATTGCTGATGCTGAAGGTTTGCGGGCTGGCTTTATGGTGCTTCTGGCACGTGGCGCAATCGCTGCTGGCGCAGACTTCCCGGACGTTCGCGCCGTGCAGGGCGAGCAACTGCTGGGCCGGTGCCTGCAATTGTCCTTGCAGGCACAGTGACAAGCGCAAGCCGGGCAGGCGTTGCTGGAAGCGTCGAATCAATTCATCCAGGCCTTCGGCATTGGCCAGGCGAGTGGCCAGGCTTCTGCTGCTTTGGTACAGCAGTTCGAGGGCGGCATTGGCTTGTTGCAGGTTCAGGGTTTTTTGCTGGACCTGACTCTCAAGGGTGCGATGCGAGTCTTCGATCGTCTCGGCCATGGCGTTGAAACTCATGGCCAACTGGCCCAGTTCGTCCTGGGACTGATGGTTGACCCGCACCTTGAAATCACCGCGACGAAAACGCTGGGTCGCGTCCACCAACTCTTTCAACGGCGTGATCACGCCGCATTGCAGTTCGTATAGCCCAATGAGCAGCACAATCATGGTGGTGAACAGGGCCATCCCCTGGATTACCTGTTGCCAGCCTTGCTTTTGTTCGCTTTGGCGCTGCAACAGGTTGACGAACTGGTTCAGTTGTTCGACGAAGGGCGGGGCATGGGTCTGGAAATAGGCGGAGTCGCCGCGCTCCAGTGCCGGGCGCAAATCTTCGTTCCAGTGCTGCTGGATTTGCCCATAGCTGATCTGTAGCGCGGTGGTCGGGCCATCTTCCAGCACAGCCTTGAGTGATTGGCTGTTGAGTCGGGTTTGCAGGCTGTCGATGACGGCGGCGACTTCTTCGGTTGTTGCACCCGTGGTCAGCTTCCAGCTCAGATGGTAGGTCTCCATGCGCACCGAGCCGGCGGTGTTGATGGCTGCGGCATCGCCCTGGCTGAACCAGGCGATCAGTCCGGCGCTCAATGAACTGGCGAGGGCGAGCACGGCGATCAGAATCACCGCGAGCCCGGCGCGAGCGGGCAGGGAGCTGCGCAACCAGCGGATCATCAGCGCAGGTCCCGGAAGAAATCAGGAAAACAGAGCATGTGCAGCTCCAGGAAGGGGTTTTGCCGCCGATCCCGAGCGCGCTACCTCTAAAGAGTTGTCGACTGATCCTTGTCAGCAAAAACCTTGGCAGAAAACCTTAAAACGCTGATAAACAAACGGTTTTAGGGTTTTCCTGTACTACCTCCTTAGAGGTAGACCGCACAAGCATAGGCCTATGCCCCCTAGGGCTTCGTTGACATGGATCAAGTTTTTGCGGGGTTGGTCTCTCTAGTCTGCCGCCATGGCTAATTGATTGGAGAGCATTTGTGAACCAACCGCGTGTACGACAAGGCTTGGTGCTGGGCATGAGCACGCTGGCCTTCACTGTCTGTTTCATGGTCTGGATGATGTTTGCCGTGCTCGGGGTGCCGATCAAGGACCTGCTCCAGCTCAACGAAACCCAATTCGGCCTGCTGGCCGCAACCCCGGTGCTGACCGGCTCGCTGGTACGTTTGCCGCTGGGTCTGCTGACTGATCGTTTTGGTGGTCGCAGTGTGTTCTTCCTGCTGATGCTCGCCTGTGTGGCGCCGCTGTACCTGATCAGTCACGCCACCGCCTACTGGCAGTTCCTGGTGCTGGGCTTGTTTGTCGGTCTGGCCGGCGGCTCGTTTTCGGTCGGGATTGCCTACGTCGCCAAATGGTTCGACAAAGAGAATCAGGGCTTCGCGATGGGCATCTTCGGCGCCGGTAATGCCGGGGCCGCAGTCACCAAGTTTCTCGCCCCGGCGCTGATCGCTGCCGGCAGCTGGCAGCTGGTGCCGAAAGTCTTCAGCGCGATCCTCTTTATTACCGCGCTACTGTTCTGGTTTCTCAGCGCCGAAAACAAGGATCACCGCAGCGCCACCGGCGCCACGTTGCGTGAGCAATTGAGTTCGTTGAAGGACCCGGCGGTGTGGCGCTACTGCCAGTATTACTCGATTGTCTTCGGCGGCTATGTCGCCCTCGCACTGTGGATGACCAAGTACTACGTGCAGGAATACGGTTTCAGCCTGCAAAGCGCGGCGCTGCTGGCGGCGTGTTTTTCCCTGCCCGGTGGCGTGCTGCGTGCCGTCGGCGGCTGGATGTCGGATCGCTGGGGTGCGCAAAGCGTGACCTGGTGGGTGTTGTGGGTCAGCTGGATTTGCCTGTTCCTGCTCTCGTATCCCCAGACCCAACTGCAAGTGCAAACGATCAACGGCCCGGTGGATTTTCACATCGGCCTCAATCCCGCGCTGTTCACCGTGCTGCTGTTCGTCATGGGCATCGCCTTCGCGTTCGGCAAGGCCTCGGTCTTCAAATACATCGCCAATGACTACCCGAAAAACATGGGCGCGGTGTCCGGCATTGTCGGCCTCGCCGGTGGCCTGGGCGGTTTCGTCTTGCCAATCCTGTTCGGCGCCCTGGTGGACCTCACCGGCGTGCGCTCTTCCTGCTTCATGTTGATGTACGGCGTGGTCTGGGTCTCCCTCACCTGGATGTACTTCAGCGAAATACGCAAAAGCCCGGTGCTGGGTAAAGCGCCGCTGCCGACCCCGTTTCCGATTTCCAGCATTGCCCAAGGAGAAGAACATGTCCGTTCTGCAAAAGCCTGACAAAGGCCCGGTCATTCATGACTGGCGCCCCGAGGACCCGGCGTTCTGGGGCCGTAGCGGCAAACAGACCGCCACCCGCAACTTGTGGATTTCCATTCCTGCACTGTTGCTGGCCTTTGCGGTGTGGATGGTCTGGAGCACGGTGATCGTGCGTCTGAACGCCATCGGCTTCAGTTTCACCACCGACCAGCTGTTCTGGCTGGCGGCGTTGCCGGGCCTGTCCGGGGCGACCTTACGGGTCTTCTATTCCTTTATGGTGCCGATCTTCGGTGGCCGTCGCTGGACCGCCCTGAGCACCGCGTCACTGTTGTTGCCCTCGATCTGGATGGGCTTCGCCGTGCAGGACCCGAGCACTTCCTACAGCGTGTTCGTGCTGATTGCCTTGCTCTGCGGTTTCGGTGGCGGCAACTTCGCCTCGAGCATGTCCAACATCAGCTTCTTCTATCCCAAGTCGCAGCAGGGCACGGCCCTTGGCCTCAACGCCGGGCTGGGTAACCTGGGCGTCTCGGTGATGCAGTTCTGTGTACCGCTGGTGATCACCTTCGGTGTGTTCGGCTTTATGGGCGGTTCACCGCAAGCACTGCCGGACGGCGGTCAGTTGTGGCTGCAAAACGCCGGCTTCATCTGGGTACCGTTTATTGTCCTGGTGACGGTGCTGGCCTGGTTTGGCATGAATGACCTGTCTAGTGCCCGTGCTTCGTTCAGCGAGCAGGCCGTCATCTTCAAACGCAAACACAACTGGCTGATGTGCTGGTTGTACCTGGCGACTTTCGGCTCGTTCATCGGTTTCTCCGCCGCATTTCCGCTGCTGATCAAAACCTCGTTCCCTGACGTCATCGCTTTGAAATTCGCCTTCCTCGGCCCGTTGGTGGGTGCGCTGGTACGCCCATTGGGCGGCTGGCTGGCGGACAAGCTCGGCGGTGCGAAGGTGACCTTGTGGAACTTCGTGGCGATGATCGTGATGGTCTTCGGCGTGATGCACTTCCTGCCGCAGAACGGTGAGCCCGGCAACTTCTACGGCTACCTCGGCATGTTCATGCTGCTGTTCATTACCACTGGCATCGGCAACGGCTCCACCTTCCGCATGATCCCGGTGATTTTCCGCACCCAGCACGAAAAAGCCTCGGCCGGAAAACCACCCACCGTGCGCGAACAAGCACTCAAGAATGCCGGCAAGGAATCGGCCGCCGTCCTGGGCTTCAGTTCGGCCATGGGCGCCTTCGGTGCGTTCTTCATTCCCAAATCCTTCGGCACCTCGATGGCCCAGACCGGCGGCCCCGAGATGGCGTTCTACATGTTCGTCGGCTTTTACCTGAGCTGCATCGTGGTGACCTGGTGGTGGTACGCGCGCAAAGGCGCCGCGACACCCTGCTGAGACGACCCGAATCCAACCATTGCGTGGGCGGGGCACAGACCCCGCGACAAAGCCTGAGAGGACTACACCGTGAGTCATTTACTGGATCAACTGAAGTTTTTCAATCGCAAGCAAAATGAGTTTTCCGACGGTCATGGCGAGACCCGCAAAGAGTCTCGCGACTGGGAGAACGTCTACCGTTCGCGCTGGCAGTACGACAAGATCGTGCGTTCGACCCACGGGGTGAACTGCACCGGCTCGTGCTCGTGGAAAATCTACGTCAAGAACGGCCTGATCACCTGGGAAACCCAGCAGACCGACTACCCGCGTACCCGTAACGATCTGCCCAACCATGAGCCCCGTGGTTGCCCGCGTGGCGCCAGTTACAGCTGGTACATCTACAGCGCCAACCGGCTCAAGTACCCGAAAATCCGTAAGCCGTTGCTCAAACTCTGGCGCGATGCGCGGCAAACCATGGCGCCGGTTGAAGCCTGGGCCAGCATCGTCGAGGACAAGGTCAAGGCCGACTCCTATAAAAGCAAGCGCGGCATGGGTGGTTTCATTCGTTCCAACTGGGAAGAAGTCAACGAGATCATCGCCGCCGCCAACGTCTACACCATCAAGCAATACGGCCCTGACCGGATCGTCGGCTTCTCGCCGATCCCGGCCATGTCGATGGTCAGCTATGCCGCAGGCTCGCGTTACCTGTCGCTGATCGGCGGCGCCTGCCTGAGCTTCTACGACTGGTACTGCGACTTGCCACCGGCCTCGCCGATGGTTTGGGGCGAGCAGACCGACGTGCCGGAATCGGCCGACTGGTACAACTCCAACTACATCATTGCCTGGGGCTCCAACGTCCCGCAAACCCGTACCCCTGACGCGCACTTCTTTACCGAAGTCCGTTACAAGGGCACCAAGACTGTCGCGATCACCCCGGATTACTCGGAAGTCGCCAAGCTCACCGACCTGTGGCTGAACCCTAAGCAAGGCACCGACGCGGCGCTGGCGCAGGCGTTCAACCATGTGATCTTCAAAGAATTCCACCTGGACAAACCGAGCGCCTATTTCACCGATTACGCCAAGCGCTTCACCGATCTGCCGGTGCTGGTGCTGCTCAAGCAAATGGTCGACAAGGCACCGGGCGCCGGTTACCAGCCGGACCGCTTCCTGCGCGCCAGTGACCTGACCGACAACCTCGGCCAGGAAAACAACCCGGAATGGAAAACCATCGCGCTCGATGTCAGCGGCGAATTGGTTTCCCCGCAAGGCTCCATCGGCTATCGCTGGGGTGAGAAGGGCAAGTGGAACATCCTCCCTCGCGAAGGTGGCGAAGGCCGTGAGATCGATCTGAAATTGAGCCTGATCGGCGATGACGTCGCCGAAGTGGCGTTCCCGTATTTTGCCGGCGAGTCCCACGAGCACTTCCAGCACGTGGCCGGCGATGCCGTGCAATACCGCCGCGTACCGGTGCATAACGTGGTGCTGGCGGACGGCAGCGTGGCGAAAGTCGCCACCGTGTTCGACCTGTCGGCCGCCAACCTGGCCATCGATCGCGGCCTCGGCGGCGAGAACGTGGCCAAGGATTACGACGACGCCTCGGTACCCGGCACACCGGCGTGGCAGGAGCAGATCACCGGCGTCAGCCGTGAGAAAGCCATCCAGATTGCCCGTGAGTTCGCCGATAACGCCGACAAGACCAAGGGTCGCTCGATGATCATCGTCGGCGCGGCGATGAACCACTGGTACCACATGGACATGAACTACCGCGGGCTGATCAACATGCTCATGCTCTGCGGGTGTGTCGGTCAGACCGGTGGCGGTTGGGCGCACTACGTTGGTCAGGAAAAACTGCGTCCGCAATGCGGCTGGCTGCCCCTGGCGTTCGGCCTGGACTGGAACCGTCCGCCTCGCCAAATGAACGGCACCAGCTTCTTCTACGCCCACAGTTCGCAATGGCGTCACGAGAAAATGAGCATGCACGACGTGCTCTCGCCATTGGCCGATAAATCACAATTCCCCGAGCATGCGCTGGACTACAACATCCGCGCCGAGCGCGCCGGCTGGTTGCCCAGCGCACCGCAACTCAACACTAACCCTTTGCACATTTGCCGCGACGCCGCTGCGGCCGGCATGGACCCGAAAGACTACGTGGTCAAGTCGCTGCAGGACGGTTCGCTGCGCTTCTCCTGCGAACAGCCGGACAGCCCGGTCAACTTCCCGCGCAACATGTTCATCTGGCGTTCCAACCTGCTGGGCTCCTCGGGCAAGGGCCACGAGTACATGCTCAAGTACCTGCTCGGCACCAAAAACGGCGTGATGAACGAAGACATCGGCCAGGTCGGCGATTGCAAACCCGAAGAAGCCGAATGGGTGGACGAGGGCGCCATCGGCAAGCTCGATCTGGTCACCACGCTGGACTTCCGCATGTCCTCGACCTGCGTTTATTCCGACATCGTGTTGCCGACCGCAACCTGGTACGAAAAAGACGACATGAACACCTCGGACATGCACCCGTTCATTCACCCGTTGTCGGCTGCCATCGACCCAGCGTGGGAATCGCGTTCCGACTGGGAAATCTACAAAGGCATCGCCAAGGCGTTTTCCAGCATGTCCGAAGGGCACCTGGGCGTTGAAAAGGACCTGGTGACCATCCCGTTGATGCACGACAGCGTCGGCGAACTGGCCCAACCGTTTGGCGGCACCGACTGGAAAAGCGACGGCGTGGCACCGGTGCCGGGGAAGAACGCGCCGAACCTGCACGTGGTCGAGCGTGACTACCCGAACATCTACAAGCAGTTCTCGTCTCTTGGGCCATTGCTGGAGAAAAACGGCAACGGCGGCAAAGGTATCAACTGGAACACCGAAGACGAAGTGAAATTCCTCGGTGAACTCAATCACAAAGAAGGCGATGCCGGTATCAGTCACGGCCGTCCGAAAATCGACACGGCGATCGATGCTGCCGAGGTGATTCTGTCCCTGGCACCGGAAACCAACGGCCAGGTCGCCGTCAAGGCCTGGGCTGCGCTGTCGGAATTCACTGGCATCGACCACAGCCACCTGGCGCTGTCCAAGGCCCACGAGGCGATTCGTTTCCGCGACATTCAGGCACAGCCGCGCAAGATCATTTCCAGCCCGACCTGGTCGGGTCTCGAAGACGATCACGTCAGCTACAACGCCGGCTACACCAACGTTCACGAAGGGATTCCATGGCGCACCATCACCGGTCGCCAGCAGTTCTACCAGGATCACCCGTGGATGCAGGCGTTCGGCGAGCAACTGATGAGTTACCGGCCGCCGGTCAACACCCGCACCATCGAAGGGGTGAAAGGCAAACGCAGTAATGGCCACAAGGAAATCGTCCTGAACTGGATCACCCCGCACCAGAAGTGGGGCATCCACAGCACCTACAGCGACAACCTGCTGATGCTCACCCTCAGCCGTGGCGGGCCGATTGTCTGGCTCTCGGAGAACGACGCGAAAAGCGCCGGTATCGAGGACAACGACTGGATCGAGTGCTTCAACATCAACGGTGCACTGACTGCCCGTGCGGTGGTCAGCCAACGGGTCAAGGACGGCATGGTGATGATGTATCACGCACAGGAACGGATCGTGAACGTACCCGGTTCGGAAACCACCAAGACCCGTGGCGGCCACCACAACTCGGTCACCCGGGTGGTGCTCAAGCCGACCCACATGATCGGCGGCTATGCCCAGCAGGCCTACGGTTTCAACTATTACGGCACGGTCGGTTGCAACCGCGATGAATTCGTCGTGGTGCGCAAAATGTCCAAAGTCGACTGGCTCGATGGTTCAAGTGGCGATGATCTGCCGCGTCCACTGCCGACCGATATCGAGGAGAACTGAGATGAAGATTCGCTCACAAATCGGCATGGTTCTGAACCTGGACAAATGCATCGGTTGCCACACCTGTTCGATCACCTGCAAAAACGTTTGGACCAGCCGCGAAGGCATGGAATACGCCTGGTTCAACAACGTCGAATCGAAACCCGGCATCGGCTACCCGAAAGAATGGGAAAACCAGGACAAGTGGAAGGGTGGCTGGATCCGCAATGCCAACGGCACGATCAATCCGCGCATCGGCGGTAAATTTCGCGTGCTGGCGAACATTTTCGCCAACCCGGACCTGCCCAGCCTCGATGACTACTACGAGCCGTTCGACTTCGATTACCAGCACCTGCACACCGCGCCGCTGGGCGAGCATCAACCTACCGCGCGCCCGCGTTCGCTGATCTCCGGCAAGCGCATGGAGAAGATCGAGTGGGGCCCGAACTGGGAGGAAATCCTCGGCACCGAATTCGCCAAGCGCCGCAAGGACAAGAACTTCGACAAGATCCAGGCAGACATTTACGGCGAGTACGAAAACACGTTCATGATGTATTTGCCGCGCCTGTGCGAGCACTGCCTCAACCCGACGTGCGCCGCGGCTTGCCCGAGCGGGGCGATCTACAAGCGTGAAGAAGACGGCATCGTCCTGATTGACCAGGAAAAATGCCGCGGCTGGCGCATGTGCATCAGCGGCTGCCCGTACAAGAAAATCTACTTCAACTGGAAGAGCGGCAAGTCCGAGAAATGCATCTTCTGCTATCCGCGTATCGAAGCCGGGCTGCCGACTGTTTGCGCGGAAACCTGTGTCGGGCGCATTCGTTACCTCGGTGTGTTGCTGTATGACGCCGACCGCATCAGCGAAGTGGCGAGCACCGCCAATGAGCAGGACCTGTACGAGAAACAACTGGAGATCTTCCTCGATCCGAATGACCCAGCAGTGATTCGTCAGGCCCTGGCCGATGGCGTACCGCAGTCGGTGATCGATTCAGCCCAGCGTTCGCCGGTCTACAAAATGGCCGTGGACTGGAAACTCGCGCTGCCGCTGCACCCGGAATACCGCACCTTGCCGATGGTTTGGTACGTACCGCCGCTGTCGCCGATTCAGAACGCCGCAACCGCTGGCACCGTCGGTATGAACGGGGTGATCCCGGACGTCGACAGCCTGCGTATTCCATTGAAGTACCTGGCCAACCTGCTGACGGCGGGCGATGAAAAACCGGTCAAGCGTGCGCTTAAACGCTTGCTGGCGATGCGCGCCTACAAACGTTCCGAGCAAGTCGACGGCGTTCAGGACCTGCAAGTGCTGAAGGATGTCGGCTTGAGCGTGGCCCAGGTCGAGGAAATGTATCGCTACCTGGCGATCGCCAACTACGAAGACCGTTTTGTCGTACCTAGCGCCCACCGTGAAGACGCCATGAGCGACGCCTTCGCCGAACGCTCCGGTTGTGGCTTCAGTTTCGGCAGCGGCTGTAGCGGCAGCTCCGACACCAATATGTTCGGCGCCAAGAAAGCCAACCGCCGCGACATCCTGAAAACCGTCCAGTTGTGGGAGGAATGAGCATGCAAATTCTCAAAGTGATTTCGCTGCTGCTCGATTACCCGACCGAGACACTGATTGGCGGTCGTGACGAGCTGGAACAAGCGATCATTCAGTCACGGGAAATCAGCCCTAAGCAGCGCGGTGCGTTGTTCGAATTGTTGGAGTTGCTCTGCGCCAATGACCTGATGGACGGGCAGGAGCACTACGGTGCGCTGTTCGGCCGGGGGCGCTCGTTGTCGCTGCTGTTGTTCGAACACGTGCACGGTGAATCCCGCGACCGTGGTCAGGCGATGGTCGACATGATGGCGCAATACGAAGAAGCCGGTTTTGCCATCGGCGTCAAAGAGCTGCCCGATTACATCCCGCTGTACCTGGAGTTCCTCTCCACCCGTGAAGACATTGAGGCCCGCGAGGGCCTGGCGGATGTTTCGCACTTGCTGGCCTTGCTCGCGGCACGTCTGGAAGAGCGCGAAAGCGCCTATGCCAGCTGCTTCCGGGCGCTGCTGCAAATTGCCGGCGCCGAGCCGCATCAGGCGGTCGCCGACCTGCGGGCGCAGGTCGCGGCGGAACCTCGCGACGACTCCCTCGAAGCCCTCGACAAGATCTGGGAAGAGGAGGCCGTGGATTTCCTCCAGGCCGAACAGCAGGACCGTTGCAGTTCGCTGCCAAGCGCGCCGGGCAAGGCTCGGGAAGAAAGTGCGGTGCCGTTGCACTGGGTGGATTTTCAGCATGAAGGGCTGGCCGCCGTGCCAGCCAAGGAGGTAGGCAATGTCTAAATGGAACCTGTTGTTGTTTGGGGTCTATCCCTACGTCGCCCTGGCAATTTGTCTGATTGGCAGTTGGGCCCGCTTCGATCTGTCGCAGTACACCTGGAAAGCAGGTTCGAGCCAGATGCTCAACCAGCGCGGCATGCGTGTGGCGAGCAACCTTTTCCACGTTGGCGTGTTGTTCGTGCTGGCCGGGCACTTCGTCGGCCTGCTGACACCCGCGTCGATTTATCACCACGTGATCAGCACTGAGAACAAGCAGTTGCTGGCGATGGTCTCGGGCGGGTTTTTCGGTCTGCTGTGCCTGATTGGCCTGTTGATGCTGGTCAAACGACGCCTGACCGATCCACGCGTTCGTGCCACCTCCAGTCCTTCGGACATCCTGATTCTGCTGGTGCTGCTGGCGCAATTGCTGCTCGGTCTGCTGACCATCGTCGCGTCCACCGGACACATGGACGGCTCGGTGATGGTGATGCTCGCCGATTGGGCGCAGAACACCGTGCTGTTGCGGCCGATGGAAGCGGCCGCGGCCATCGCCCCGGTCGGGCTGACCTACAAGTTGCACGTGTTTCTCGGTTTGACCCTGTTTGTGCTGTTCCCCTTCACCCGTCTCGTACACATGATCAGCGCACCGATCTGGTACCTGGGGCGTCGTTATCAAATCGTTCGTCAGAAGTACTGAGGAGAAAATCATGTCAGGTGGATGTGGATGTGGTGGCGGTAACGGGGGCAGCGGTGGCTGCGGTTCTTCAAAAAAAGCGGAGGCGATTCTCGACATCGCGCCGGTCGCAGCGGCGCAGTTTGAAGCACTGCCGGTTGAGCCCGCGGCGGCCGATGACGCCCCGGCGCAGTTGATCGCCAGCAGTGAACAGGAGTGGCCGATCGTCAGCGTCAACGAGGTGTCGATCACCCCGGAAGCGATGGCCCAGGAGCTGCAATATCACCCGGCCGAAAGCCGTGAGGAAGCGGTCTATCTGGCCGCCAGGGCGCTGGTGATCCGCGAGTTGCTGCAGCAGCGCATCACCGAACTTGGTGTGTCGCTGGAGATCGGCGCGGGTGAGAACGAAGAAGAAGCGGCCACGCGCTTGCTGCTTGAGCGTGAGGTGAAAGTACCGCAGTGCGACGAGGAAACCAGTCTGCGGTACTACGAAAACAATCGCGGACGCTTTCACAGCGCGCCGTTGCTGGCGGTGCGGCACATCCTGCTCGAATGTGCGCCGGACGATGTTGAGGCCCGCGAGCTTGCGCAGGGTCAGGCCGAAGTCCTGCTGCAGCAACTGGATGAGTTCCCCGGCAGTTTCGCCGAGCTGGCCGTGAAATATTCAGCCTGCCCGTCGAAAGCTCAAGGCGGTTCTTTGGGGCAAATCAGCAAGGGCCAGACCGTGCCCGAACTGGAGCGTCAGTTGTTCACCCTGGTACCTGGCCTTGCCAGCAAACCGCTGGAAAGCCGTTACGGCTGGCATGTGATCAGTGTCGATCAGCGAATCGAAGGCATGCCGTTGCCCTATGAAGTGGTGTCGACGGCGATCCGCACGCAGTTGCAGCAAGGCGTGTGGCAGAAAGCGCTGGTGCAATACCTGCAAACCCTGATCGGTGCCGCCGATATTCGTGGCATCCACTTGCAGGGCGCCGACTCACCGCTGGTGCAGTGAGCATCAAGGCAAACCGGGAGAAGTGATGAACGCTGTGATGCAGGATGGTTTTGGGCGGCAGATCGATTATCTGCGGATGTCGGTGACGGACCGGTGTGATTTTCGCTGTGTGTATTGCATGGCGAAAAACATGACCTTCCTGCCGCGCCAGCAGGTGCTCACGCTGGAGGAATTGCAGCGCTTGGCGACGCTGTTCGTCGGCATGGGCGTACGCAAAATCCGTCTGACCGGCGGCGAGCCATTGATCCGTCCCGGCATCGTCGGACTGTGCCGCAACATCGCCGCTTTGCCCGGTTTGCGCGAACTGGTGATGACCAGCAACGGCTCACAGCTGGGCCGTCTGGCCCGGCCGTTGGTCGACGCCGGGGTCAAGCGGATGAACATCAGCCTCGATAGCCTGGACGGGCAGAAGTTTCGCGCGATCACCCGTAACGGTGATCTCGATCAGGTGCTCAACGGCATCGAAGCGGCGCGCGACGCAGGGTTTGAGCGGATCAAGCTCAACTGCGTGGTGATGAAAGGAAGAAACTTCGATGAAGTCCCGGCGTTGGTGCAATACGCCATCGACCAGCGCATCGATATCAGTTTCATCGAAGAAATGCCCTTGGGCGACGTCGGTCGTTCCCGGGGCGAATCGTTCTGTTCCAGCGATGAAGTGCGCACGTTGATCGCCAGCCAGCATCGGTTGCTCGACAGTACCGAGAACAGCGGCGGACCGGCGCGCTATGTGCGCCTGGAACGCCATCCCGAGACACGCATCGGTTTCATTTCACCCAACAGCCACAATTTCTGCGGCAGCTGCAACCGGGTGCGGATGACTGTTGAAGGGAAGCTGTTGCTCTGCCTGGGGCAGGACGACGCCCTGGATTTGCGGGGATTGCTACGACGGTATCCGCTGGATGACCAACCGGTGATCAGCGCGGTCCAGCGGGCGTTGCGCGGCAAGCCGCTACGCCACGATTTCAGCCCCGACGGGGAGGTACAGATTGTGCGGTTCATGAACATGAGTGGTGGTTGAACTGATCTATAAAACACAGCAAATCCAATGTGGGAGCGAGCCTGCTCGCGATAGCGTTCTATCAGGCAACAATGATGTCGACTGACACTCCGCCTTCGCGAGCAGGCTCGCTCCCACACTAGATTTTCTTTTGCCGCATTCGGGCGGTTTTTTTTGCCGACAAATCTTGATATCGATCAATTGCAGAACCGCGCTTTCTCCGTAGTCTTCCCTGCATGTTGTGTTTGATTTTATTTAAACATCTATATGTAGTGTCTGGAGGACGAATGCAGAGCACGCTGATCGCAGTAGGATGTAACCGCTTGCACAAACGTGATGGCAGTCAGGTCGCTTTCGATGCGGACAAGATCCGTCAGGCATTGATCGCTGCCGGCGAGGCAACCGGGGAATACACCGACTTTGAAGTCGAAGGTTTGCTTCAAGCGGTATTGACCCGGTTGGAAGGGCTGCCAAGGCTGCATGTCGAGCAAATCCAGGACCGTGTTGAGCGGGTGTTGATGGACGCCGGTTACTTCCTCGCCATGCGCGCCTATATCGTCTACCGCGAACAGCACGGGCGCTTGCGCCGCGACCGCCGGACCATGGTCGAGGTGGCAACCTCAATGAATGAATACCTGGACCGCGAAGACTGGCGGGTCCAGGCCAACGCCAATCAGGGTTATTCCCTGGGCGGTCTGGTGCTGAACGTGTCGGGCAAGGTCACCGCCAATTACTGGCTGGACGAGGTGTACAGCGAAGCCATCGGCCAAGCCCACCGCGAGGCAGATTTGCACGTGCACGACCTCGACATGCTCGCCGGTTACTGCGCGGGCTGGTCGCTGCGAACCCTGTTGCACGAAGGTCTCAACGGTGTGCCGGGGCGTGTCGAAGCCGGTCCGCCGAAGCACTTGAGCAGTGCCTTGGGGCAGATGGTGAATTTCCTTGGCACCCTGCAAAACGAATGGGCCGGCGCCCAGGCGTTCAGCTCGTTCGATACCTACCTGGCACCTTATGTGCGCAAGGACCAGCTGAGTTATCAGGAGGTGCGCCAGGCGATCCAGGAGTTCATCTACAACCTCAACGTTCCCTCGCGCTGGGGCACCCAGACGCCGTTCACCAACCTGACTTTCGACTGGGTGTGCCCGCAGGATTTACGTGAGCAGATTCCCGTCATCGGCGGTGAGGAAATGCCGTTTGCCTATGGTGACCTGCAAGTCGAAATGGAGCTGCTCAACCGCGCCTACATCGAGGTGATGCAGGCCGGCGATGCGAAAGGGCGGGTGTTCACCTTTCCGATCCCGACCTACAACATCACCCATGACTTTCCATGGGACAGTGAAAACGCCGACCGCCTGTTCGAAATGACCGCGCGTTACGGCTTGCCGTACTTCCAGAACTTCCTCAATTCGGACCTCCAACCCAATCAGGTGCGCTCAATGTGCTGCCGGTTGCAGCTGGATGTCCGCGAGTTGCTCAAGCGTGGTGGTGGTTTGTTTGGCTCGGCGGAACAGACCGGTTCACTCGGCGTCGTCACCATTAACTGTGCACGCCTGGGCTATGTGTTCAAGGGCGATCTCAGCGGTTTGCTCAAGCGTCTGGACACACTGATGGAACTGGCGATGGAGAGCCTGGAGGTCAAGCGCAAAGTCATTCAGCGCCATATGGATGCCGGTTTGTACCCTTACACCAAGCGTTACCTGGGCACCTTGCGCAACCATTTCTCTACCATCGGCCTCAACGGCATGCATGAAATGCTGCGCAATTTTACCGGCGATGAGGACGGCATGCACACCGAGCATGGCCGCCGTTTTGCCCTGGATATGCTCGACCACGTGCGCGCCACGTTGCTGCGTTTCCAGGAGGAAACCGGCCACATGTACAACCTGGAAGCGACGCCCGCCGAGGGCACCACCTACCGTTTCGCCAAGGAAGACCTCAAACGCTACCCCGACATTCTCCAGGCCGGCAGTACGCAAGCGCCGTATTACACCAACTCTTCGCAGTTGCCCGTGGGCTACACCGAAGACCCTTTCGAAGCCTTGGAGCTTCAAGACGAGCTGCAATGCAAATACACCGGCGGCACGGTCTTGCACCTGTACATGGCCGAGCGGATTTCATCGACCGAGGCCTGCAAGCAACTGGTGCGCAAAGCCCTTGGCCGCTTCCGCCTGCCGTATCTCACCGTGACCCCGACATTCTCCATCTGCCCGGTGCACGGCTACCTCGATGGCGAGCATGAGTTCTGCCCCAAATGCGACGAAGCACTGCTGCTGCGCGAACAGAAGCTCGGCACCGTTAATTGATTTCGATCCACTCAACTGCAAGGAGCTACACCATGACTGCATCGCAAATACTGCCCCAGGCTCAACGTCAACGCTGCGAAGTCTGGACCCGGGTGATGGGCTATCACCGTCCTGTGGCGGCGTTCAACCCGGGTAAACAGTCGGAGCACCGCGAGCGCGTGCACTTCACTGAAAGCGCGGCGCTGGCTGGGGGCCAATGAGTCGAACGCTTCGGGTCGGGGGCATGGTGCCCCTGACCACTATCGACTATCCGGGACAGCTCGCCTGCGTGTTGTTTTGCCAGGGTTGCGCCTGGCGTTGTCGTTACTGCCATAACCCGCAGTTGATCCCGCCTCGTAGCACAGACGAAGTGGATTGGCGGCGGGTGTTGGCGTTTCTGCAACGCCGTCAGGACTTGCTCGATGCGGTGGTGTTCAGCGGTGGTGAGCCGACCTTGCAGGACGGTTTGCTCGATGCGATGGATGAGGTGCGGGAGATGGGATTTCGCATCGGCCTGCACAGCGCGGGCATCAAGCCGGCTGCGTTTGCCAAGGCACTGACCGGGGCCGATTGGGTCGGCTTCGACGTCAAGGCGTTGCCTGAGGATTGCCAGAAGATCACTCGGGTCGAGGGCAGCGGAACGGCCAACTGGCGCAGCCTTGAGCATCTGCTGGCCAGCGGTGTCGACTACGAATGTCGCACCACCGTGCATTGGCATTTGTTCGAACCGGCGCGCCTGCTGATCCTGGCTCAGCGCTTGAGCGAGCTCGGCGTCAAACGCTTCGCCGTGCAACTGGTGCGCACCGAGCGGATGTTCGATCCGCTGCTGCCAAGCGTTTCGGCACAAGCCTTGCTACCTGAGCTGTGGGAGGCCATGCGCGAGTTGTTCCCATCCTTCGTGTTACGGGGGTAACCGAGTCTGAGGTTTAACGTTTAACGGTGAGATCCACCATTAGGTTTTCAAATGCGCTGCCAATCGGCAGGTATCAAACGGGGAGCATTTGATATGGCCAAATTAAGCACGGCACACCGTATCGTCATCGGTTTTGCAATTGCGCCGCTGGCCTTGATGGGTATGGCGTTTTACGCGTTGCACGATCTGGCAACGCTCAAGGAACAGGCGGTGGTCATCGTCAAACAGGACTGGCCGAAAATCGATCCGATCATGGTCATCGCGACCGGCGTGCGCGATAACGCCAGGAACACCCGGGATTTGCTGATCGACAAAGACAATCAGCAAGTGCAGCAGTCAATAGACGCCACCAAGAAACGCATCACTCAGGCGCTCGAAACGCTTGAACCGCTGTTTTATTTGCCAGAAGGCAAAGCCACTTACGCCGCCCTGAAAAAGAATCGCGAGGCCTATGTCGCTGCGTTCACCCAAGTGCAGGTATTGATTAGGCAAGGGGCTTTCGATGACGCCATGATTCAGCTCAAACAAAGGGTCGTCCCGGCTGAATTTGAGGTTTATAAAAGCCTGGATGAACTGATGACGCTGCAAGGAACAATATTCGCCGATCGCGAGCAGGCGGCCCAGGAACTCTACAGCGATGCCCGGCGCAATATGCTCGGGTTATTTTTGTTCTGTGTGGCGCTGGTTATCGCCGCCGCGGTGATCGTCACGCGCAGTGTGACCCGGCCATTGGGTGGCGAGCCGGATGACGCAGCGCGGTTTTTGAGTCAAATGGCTCAAGGCGACCTGACAATTCAAGTGCCCGTAAGCTCAAGCGACGGTGGCAGCGTGATGATGAACATGCACCAGATGCAGCAAAGTCTGAATGCCATGGTCAGGCACATCGCGACCTCGGTTGACCAGGTGGCCAGTTCCTCCGAAGAACTGAGTGCCGTCAGCAGCCAGACCAGCAGCAGCGTGCAATTGCAGGGGCTGGAGATCGAGCAAGCGGCTGCGGCGGTGAATCAAATGACTGCTGCGGTCGATGAAGTGGCGCGCAATGCGGTCAGTACTTCCGAGGCGTCCCGACAGTCCGAACAAACCGCCCAGCGCGGTCGAGAGCAGGTTCAGGAAACCGTGGTTTCAATCGGTGAACTGGCGGACGGCGTCACCGATACCTCGCAACGCATCGAACAACTGGCGGGCAGGGTGCAGGACATCAGCAAGGTCCTGGATGTGATTCGCAGTATCGCCGAGCAGACCAATTTGCTGGCCCTTAACGCGGCGATTGAAGCGGCGCGGGCCGGTGACGCCGGACGCGGTTTTGCCGTGGTCGCCGATGAAGTACGCGCCCTGGCCCATCGCACGCAGGTGTCCACCCAAGAGATCGAGCAGATGATTGGCAACATTCGTCTGGATACCGTCCATGCGGTAACGGCCATGCAAAGCAGCAGCAATCTGGTTCGGGCCACCCTTGAAGTGGCGCAGCGGTCGGGCGAAGCACTGGATGAAATCACCCGGTCGATCTCGCAGATCAACGAGCGCAACATGATGATCGCCAGTGCAACGGAGGAGCAGGCGTTGGTGGCCCGTGAGGTGGATCGCAATCTGATGGGTATTCGTAACTTGTCCGAGCAGGTCTTGCTTGGTGCCCAGCACACCCACACCGCCGGCCACGAATTGGCGCAGATGGCGGGGGCGCTGCACCAGACAGTGGCGCGTTTTAAAGTGTGATTGATACGGGTTGGTGGTTGGAGGAGGGCGCTGAGGTACTCAAGCCCAGCCCCAGAATTGCAGCCACCAGCCAAGCCCTATCCACCCGTTGGCCAGTAACAGGCAAACGCTGCCAGACCATTGACGAGGCAGGGAAATAGGTTCGCGGTTCAGCCGTTTCCAACCCAGGAGCAGGCTCCAACCCATCGCGGCCAATAACAGACAGGCCCTCGCCGGTTGCACCCATTCCAGCAGCAGACCTTCGTAGCGCAGCAATTTCACCGTTGTTGCCGACAACCCGAGAAACAACCCGGCACCACCCAGGGGCGTGAGCGTCAGCGCCAAGGGCCAATAGAGTGCGCGATTGTGTGCCAGGCGGGCCGTGAGGTGCAGGAGAATCATCAACCCGGTGCCGATCACGATCGAACTCAAACTCAGATAAGCGACGATGCTGAAACCGTCCAGCCAGCTGAAGCTGTCGTTGAGCTGCGGGTAGTGGGTCAGCAGCCACCACGGCGCGTTGTCCTGCAAGGCCCAGAGTTGGTTGTGTTCGACCAGCCATTGGGCGAGGGTTTGTTTGAGGGCGACGAACCATGGACTGACCGTCCACTGAAACGCGCCCATGGCCAGGCCAATCACGCCGAACAGCAATAAACGCGCGTCCCACGGTGAAAGCGACTGCGCCGTCGCGTTAAGAATTTCCTGATGGCTGGAGCGGGCGATCAACTGAACGGCGCCGCGTTGGCCGCTGCAGCGTCCGCAGGCATGGCAATCGCTGGCGCCTTGCATACGACGGATATCGAGCAAGGGCGCGCAGTTGGGAGGCGGCAGGCGCGGTGCAGCATTTTCCATCCAGCGTTGTTCATCCACCTGAAAGTGCACCGGAGCCAGTCGCGCGAGCAGGGCGAACACGCCACTGACCGGGCACAGGTAACGGCACCAGACCCGCTTGCCCCGGGCGAACAGCAGACCGACGGCGACCGCCGCGACAGTCGAGCCACCCAGAATCAGCAACGCTGCTTGGGCGTAGTCGTAGACGCTGATCAATTGGCCGTAAAGAGTTGTCACGCAGAACGCCAGGGTCGGCCATCCGCCCCAACGCAACCAGCGCGGCACGCCCAGGCCCTTACCGTAATGGCTGGCCCATTCGCTGAGTGAACCTTCCGGGCAAAGAACGCCACACCAGAGTCGACCGAATAACACGATCGACAACAGCACGAACGGCCACCAGATCCCCCAAAACAGAAACTGCGCAAGCAAGGTCAGGTTGTCGAGCATCCGTGCCTGGCTGTCCGGCAAGGGCAGCAACGCAGGGATCACCAACAGCAACGCGTACAAAAGTACAACGACCCACTGCACGGCGCGAATAACGGGCGCATGGCGACGCATGCTGTCGCCCAGGCGCTGGAGCCATCGATTGCGGCGACTCAGCTCAGGCATGGGGCTTTTTCCGTCGCGCGTTGACGCAGCCAACCACCGACGGCCAGCCAATAACCTGCCAACACTAGCAAGGTCATGGCACTGGGCGTCGCCCGATAACCGGCAAAACCTGAAAGAAAACCACCCAATCCATGGCTGTCGCTGAGCAAGGCGCTACTGTCCCAAAGCGCATCCCCAACGAGGTTGTACATCACCTCCGGCAACTCCAGGGCGAGTAATTGACCGCTGATTCGCTCGGCACCGCTGACCAGCAACGCCGCCCCGAGCATTAGCAAAACAGCTTCGCTAATCGCAAAGAATCGTTGCCACGAAATGAACCGGCGGCTGCCGTGGAGCAGGGCAATTGTCAGCCCCGATAGCACCAGTCCCAACACGCCGCCGATGGCAAACAAACCGAGCTGCGGACCGCTCAACCGGGCTCCGGCGCCATAAAGAAACACCACCGTTTCGCTGCCTTCGCGGCTGACGGCGAGCATGGCCAGCAGCAACAATCCCCAGCCGCCTCGCCGGGCCAGGTGGCTATCGGCATGGCGTCGCAAATCATGCTTGAGCGTGCGTCCGTGGCGATGCATCCAGCCGACCATTTGCACCATCAGCAGGCTGGCAACCAGCGCGAGTACCGCCTGGAACCACTCATTGGCTGAGCCGCTCATGGCCTCGCCGGCAAACAGAATCAGCACCGCCAGCAGCCCCGAAAGCATCAGCCCCAGCACCACACCTGCCCACAGATAGTTGACCAGGCGACTGCCTTGGCTTTGCTGACTGGCCCAAGCCTGGAGAATGCCGATCACCAGCAGCGCCTCGACGCTTTCGCGCCAGACGATGAACATTGATTGATTCATGGAAGCTCCGTACGTGATCGGGTTATTTCGCGAGGATGCCGCCTTCGGGCAATTGCGGATTGAACTCGTCGAAGAAGGGGTAGTGACCGGGTCTGAGGGGATGGATCACCACAAAGGTTGTCACTCCCGGCGACAGTACTTTTTCAACCCGTAACGGTGTGCTCTCGAATTCCGCAGGTCCTTGACCGATGTTTTTCAAGACGATCTTGAAGCGCTGGCCGGCTGGTACCTCCAGCAAGGCAGGGGTGAAATGGCCGTCGCGCAGGCTTAGTTCGTAAGTGAGTAGCTCGGCATTAGCCGTGAAGGGCGCAACTGCTCCGGCAAGCACCAGCCCGGCGAGGTGCAGGCGTTTCATTTCAATAGCCGCCTTTTTTGCCGATGCCGGCATAGATGAATTCGTAGTGCAACTCGCAGCGTTCAAACCAGGGCGCGACACCGGTTTCCTTATCGGTATGGCGGCCAAGCGAACCATGACCGCTGGGTGGCATGACCGTGAAGGTCAGTTGATATTTGCCAGGGCCCAACAGCTTCACATTGTCGCCATAATGCGGACCGTCATTGGCGACCATCGCGTGGAAATCGCCTTTTAGTTCGTTCTCGTTACCCTGTTTTTTCAGGTTGAATGAGACGTTGAGGTAAGGCACGAAACTGCCTTCCTGAAAACCTTGTCGATTGTCCGCTGTGGCGCGAATGTCGGCTTCCAGATGCACATCGGAATCCGCGGTGGCTCGCATCATTCCGGCAGGTGCCATCTCGATCGGCTGCAAATACACCGCCCCGACTTCCAGTCCTGGACACAGTTGCGGGTCGCCGATCGGGTATTCCTTGGCTTGAATCAGTGGGGAGAGCAAGAGGAGGGCGAGTGACAACGAAAAGGTTGTACGCATGATGACTTCCTGGGCACTAACGAAGTGGGAGCCCGAGTCTAGAAAGCTTTCTTGCGAATAATAATGATTATTGTCAATTTTTGATGCGATGGCATTGGCCGGATTTTGCGCTTCTTGATCTTCATCAAGCCCACTGCTGCCCAAGCGCGGTAGTTTGGGGGTCTCCTTTACGTTAACCGGAGATCGGCATGGCCAAGAATTTTCCCATCAGCCCCAAGCACCCCGAACGCATTTGCTGGGGCTGCGACAGATACTGTCCGGCAAATTCCCTGGCCTGCGGAAATGGCTCCGACCGGACGATGCACCCTGCCGAAATGATCGGAGACGATTGGTATTTGCATGGGGACTGGGGCATTGATCCGTTGATCGCAGTAGTACAAGTGCCGGAAGATCCCGACCGGAAGGACTGAGTAACCCCGTACACACATGCAAACTGCCCGGTAGAATTTTTTTTGAAATCAAGGGGTTGCCAGCCTCGGGAAATCAGTACATAATTCACGCCATCGAAAGCACTGACTGCTGAAAAAGCTCAATGTTTTCAAGGAGTTAGATCACGTATCTGATTCCAAGTTTGTACGCGTTTGATGTTGTGCTACATGACATCAGATGTTTGAGGCCGAGTAGCAAAATGGTTATGCAGTGGATTGCAAATCCACCTACGCCGGTTCGATTCCGACCTCGGCCTCCACTTTAAACAAGCTCCGTAGATCTATGATTTACGGAGCTTTTTTATTGCGCGGTGCTGCAAGATTTAGTCTTGAAAAGCATATTTGCGAACTTGCTTCACCGGGGCGGGGTGTATATATTTCCTCCTCTGTTGCAGACGCGTAAGAACTGCCAGCGCGTTATTGGCAGTATTCAGACCGCATCACCGCGCTACCGCCCGAATGGCGAAACTGGTAGACGCATGGGACTTAAAATCCCCCGCTCGTAAGGGCGTGCCGGTTCGATTCCGGCTTCGGGCACCATCTAAAATCAAGGGTTTGCGGGCGAAAGCTGATGCAAACCCTTGTTTGTTTCTGCTCTGATATTTTTAGTGCCCCGCAATTATTGATGCCCATCGCCAGTTGTCGGATCAGCGTTGCGTCTTTCCACCCCCGCAGAATTGCCGGTATTTACTAGCCTTCTTTCTACCAGAACGTTGTGAAGTGCTTGTCGAGCGGTCGGGTCCAGCTGATGCTCTCTTTCCTTGAGTTCAAGCAAAATCGGGCTGGACCAGGTGCATAGGTTTGCTCGACATCACGGATTGGTATCATTTCTCTCCTCCTTGATTAGATGCCCGCTAACAAAGGTGCGACCGTTCGGCGCGATAGAAACCTTAGTCGGTAAAACTGTTTGTCGCGAACCAACGGCATGGCGATCGTGAGCAAATAGCAGGTGGCGCTATTGGACGTGATCTGCGTGACAGACACCGAATACGGGAAGGAGTGTAATACCGTTCACAGTGATGGTACTTCAGTTTGGCTAGTGGATGAAAAAAGCAAGAAAACCAACAATAAGTTCAGTGTGCATTAGTTTGGGATTCCTAACTAACACACACTCTTTATCTCATCGGAAGCGAGCGCTGGGCTTCGATTTCATCCTTCGTTTGCCCAGACACCCGTAGCGGCGGTGCGCCGAACATAGTCGGTAAAGTCCCGCGCCGGCCGCCCCAGCGCACGCTGCACGCCATCGGCAACCGGTGTATTGCGGCCATCAAGTACGGTGGTGAAGAGATACAGCACCAGATCGATCAGTTGAACTGGAAGCTGTTGCTGTTCCAACGCCTGGCGATAGGCGTCCGGTGGTACTGCCACGAAACCGATATCGCGTTTTGTCTCACGGGCAATGTCGTCGACCGCTTCGACAAAGGTCAGCGCTCGTGGACCTGTCAATTCATAAAGTTGGCGTGAGTGACGTGGTTGGGTCAGCGCCTCAACAGCAATCTCGGTAATGTCTTCTACGTCGACGAAAGGCTCTGCGATGTTACCGACCGGGAGAGCCAGTTCGCCCTGAATAATCGGCTCCAGGAAGTGTGCCTCGCTGAAGTTCTGGAAAAACCAGCTCGCTCGCAGGATGGTCCAGTCGACACCGCTGTTCTGTACGACGCGTTCGGCCTGTTCCGCTTCGACCTCCCCGCGTCCGGATAGCAACACCAATTTGCTGACACCGCTTTTGACGGCCTGATCGGTGAACGCCTGAACCGTTTCGAGGGCGCCGGGAACGGCGAGGTCCGGTTGATAGGAGATGTAGACCGCGCGAATGCCATCAAACGCAGCTTGCCAGGTGCTCTGATCTTCCCAGTCGAAAGGCGGGATCGCCCTGCGTGAACCCCGACGAACGGGAAAGCCGGCAGCTTCCAGTTGTTGAGTGATGCGCCGTCCGGTCTTGCCAGTCGCGCCGAGAATCAGGAGGGGTTCTTGTTTGGCATTCATCGCGTTCATCTCCCTTCGGTTAATGTGAGTTATGCTCACGTTTAGAAGATGATAAACACTCATATTCTTCCGTCAACTCAAAGAAGCGATGAAACCGACGTACGGGCGATGCTAAGGTGAGCCTATGTCACGTTATTGATCGGGAAGCATGCCAGTGCGCAAGAAAACCACCGAAGTGCCCGAGCGGCCGGGTTCAGAGCCAACTCGACGTAACCCCACGCAACAACGCAGTCGCGAGCGGCAGGAGCGAATCCTGGCCGTGGCAACTCAACTGATCGCGACCAAAGGCAGCGATCAAGTAAAGATGAGTGAAATTGCCGAGCGATCGGAAATCTCGATCGGATCGCTTTACCAGTACTTTCCCGACAAGAGTTCGGTCATTCGCACATTGGCCGAGCGTTATAACGCTCAAAGCCGCCGCTGTATCGAAGGGGCGCTGAGTGCGGTCGAGGATGCGCAAGGGCTGCGTACCGCCTATGCGCAGCTGCTCGATCTGTATTACGAGATCGTTCTTGCTACGCCTGCGATGCGTGATATCTGGTCGGGCATGCAGGCAGACAAGCAGCTTCTGGAGCTGGAGCTGGAGGAAAGTCGTGTCGCTGGAGCGTTGCTGGCCAAGGCGATGCTGCGGGTGAATCCAGACAGTGATGCGCAACAGGTTGCTGATGCAGCCTTTCTGATCTGGCAATTAGGGGAGGCGACGATGCGATTGGCCATCTCCTGTGCACCCGAGGAAGGGCGCCGCCTGGTCGATGTCTTCAAGCGTATGTCACTGCGCGAAATAATGGAGCCAGTGACCATCAACATGCCCGATTCTTAGCTATTTCTGCTTCCAGCGGCCACCGCCTGTTTCGCAATCAACCTTGGCTTGCTGCAGGTTTCCAGCGTCATAGTAATAGGTGGTTATCTGGGCATTGTCGGGGATGTTGAGCGACTTACTGTTCTTGTCCTTGCTAATGGACTGAGGGTTCGCCAGAGACTCTTGAGTCAATGTACCCAGGCAGGTCGCTTGATAATGATCGCCGCACTGTTCGACTTTTTTCTTGGTGCGGGTCAGCATTTCCTTGCTCTCGTTGCTGCATGACCAATCGATGGCGTCCACTGGCATGCCTTCGTACTCATAGCAGGTACGGGTTTCGACGACCGGAACGGAAGGGCTTTGCGACCGGGTTATGACCTCGCATCCTTGAGCGAACGCCAGGGCGGGACTGAGGCTGGCAATCAGAAGCAGCAGTCGACTGTTCATCAGGATTTCCTCTCCAATAGCGCCCTGTGTGAAGTCAGGGGCCTATAGGTTTCGAAACATGATGAGCCGCCTCGTTCAATCCAATTTCTGATTCAGTGCCCGCATTTGGCAGCTGGGTTGAACCAGCTCGACTCAGCCGCCAAAACTACCCGCTAAACGAATGGTTGACCGGTAAAACCACGAGGTAATCTTTGCAGTCCTTCCATGGCGGTTAGCCGTTCGACCCAGGATGCGCGCCAATCGTTGGCGGTGTGGGTGACTTTGGCTTTACGGGCGGCGCGGCGGGCGGCGTTACGTTGTTCTTTGCGCGCGTCCTTGAATGCGTCGGTGTTTCGGCAGCTTCTGCATTTCACACGGGTAAGTTCAGTCGTGGAGGTGAGTTTGCTGCCCTTGTGACCGCAGGCCAAATGCCCGCCGATTTTGAAGTGAGTGACCATTGGGACGTCTCCTTCGTGACGTGTGATCATTTGACCTTCGGCGGGCAACGACGTTCGTTACTTGCCAAAAGGGCAAAAAAAGGCCCGCATGCGGGCGGGCCAAGGGATTCATCAAAAGGAGTAGGTTCACTGTAGGACTTGAGTTGTGAAGGCTGTGTGAAATGAAAATCCAGCCACAAAAAATCCCGACGACAGACCGGGTTGAGGGTGTGGCGGGTGGCAATCAGGCAAGGACGCACACGGTGACGATAACGTCGCCGTTCATGCGTCCTGAATCAGGCCGTGTCCTTGAGGCGCGTGTCCAGATCGAATCATCTGAACCGCGGCAGGGGCGGGTCGACAGGTTTGAGCGAAGACAGCGTATTGCGAATCAGTGGCGCATCCTTCTCGATGTCATTCAGACGATCACGAATTCTGAGCGCAGTCGGGTGCCCGCCTTGATGATCGACCCAGTCGGCGATCTCCTTGCACGCCGCAGCCAGACGAGCCTGGCGAGAATCAAGCAATGTAAGCAGGGTGGTGATGGACTCTTTTTCGGACATGGCAAACACCTCCGTTCAAGAAACCTTGTAATTGGCAGCAAAAAGCCCGCTGGGTGCGAGCTTTCTGCCGATGGGGTCGCTGTTCCTTCAGCATTTTCAGTATAGACCCGCAAAAGGTAGCTGACTTCAACCTAGTCGGGCCGTCATTTGTGACCTGGCGTTCAGCTGTCGGCATTCACGTCGAGCGTCTTCTTCAAGATCAAAACCGTCACCGATGAACCCGCGGGTGCGCGTATCGGCGATTCGGTACCAGACGGCGGCGTCGGGTGGTTGATGACTGACTTCACCGGCTCGGCGGCCATGGATGATGATCTTGTTACAACGCTTCACTACGAAAATGTCTTCCATGGCGCCACCACAGCTGATTCTGTTCAGAACAACTATAGAAGCCATTTGCAATCATGCAAAAAATAGACAGGTCAGTTCGTCGGTTGAAGCCCTGATCATGTGCCGACTTGTTGCATCAGCCAACCGGTCTGGTGCCATTTCAGGGTGTGGGTCGGTGCAAGCGCATTCATGAAATGCTCGTCATGGGAGACCGCCACGATGGCCCCCGGAAAATCTCGCAATGCTTGTTCGAACGCCTGCACAGACTCAAGGTCGAGGTGATTGGTCGGTTCATCAAGCAAAAGCAATTGCGCCGGGATTTGCCGCCACAACGCAACGGCAATCGCAGCCTTCAGGCGTTCGCCGCCGCTGAGTGACGCACACGGCCGGGTCACGCGGTTGGCGTCCAGTCGCAGCAGAGCGAGGTGGCTGCGCAAGGTGCCCTCGGTCAGCGGCGTGTCGAGCACGCCCAATTGCTCGACGATGGAACGTTGATCGTCGAGTAACGCCAGCTGCTGATCAAGAAATGCGCAGGGTACGTGGGTCGTGCAGTGGCCGTTGCTCGGCGACAGTTCGCCGGCCAGCATTCGCAACAAGGTCGATTTCCCACAGCCATTCGGACCGCTTACCGCTATGCGTACAGGTCCTGCGATTGAAAGTGTCAAGCGGGTAGCGGGTTCATCCTTCGACAGCCAGGGCAACTGAGCGTCGACCAGCGTGAGCATCTGTCGAGCCGCCGGCACGAGCGTCCCCGGCAGGTTCATCACCACGCACGCTTCGTCCTGAACCCTGGCATTAGCGTCCCGAACCCGGGCGTCCAGTCCATTCTTGCGCACCTGATGCGTCTGGCGGACAGGGCCCATGGCGTCCATGGCAGCCCCTTTCATCTTGGCGCGTTCGAAGCCTGAGACATTGGCGACGTCGGCTTTTTTGCGCGCCCCCGCGGCGTGTCGCTGGATCGTGTCGTGCTCGCGCTGCAGGCGGTTACGTTCGCGGCTGCGCTCGGTTCGGGCCTGATCAAGCATCGCCTGGGCTGCGGCTTGATCAGTCTCCCGTTGTGCCTGGAATACCTGGAAATTACCGCCAAAAATCCTCGGGCCCAGCGGCGTGAGTTCGATAATACGTTGCATACGGTTCAATAACTGCCGGTCATGACTGATGACGACCAAACCACCGCGCCACTGTTCAAGCTTGCGCATCAGCCAGCGACGTCCTTCGGCGTCGAGGTGATTGGTCGGTTCATCCAGCACCAGTAACTGCGCCGGGCCAAGAAACGCGCCGATCAGCGCAATACGCGCTTGCTGCCCGCCGCTCAAGGTTTGAGTCAGGTGCTGCGGGCCAATGTCGCGAAGTCCTGCTTCATCCAGTAACGAGCGCAAGCGTTCGGCCAGGTCCCAGCGCTCGGCCAGTGTCTCGACGTCCTCGGCCGAGGCGGTGCCCAGATTCAAGCGCGACAAGGCCTGAAGCACTTTGGCAGAACCGGTCACTTGGGCGACAGTCTGTCCTTGCACGGCTGAAAATGTTTGAGGAACGTAAGCGACCTGAGCCTGAAAGGTCAGACTTCCGCACGTAGGTTTCAGTTGCCCGGCGAGTAACCGCGCAAGGACACTTTTACCGATGCCGTTACGGCCGACGATAGCAGTGTGAACGCGATCGAAACTCAGGTTTAGTGAATCGAAAATCGTCTCGCCATTGGCGAACTGAAAACCCAGTTGGTTCAAGGAAACGAGTGCAGGCAGACGCGTGACGTGAGTCATCGGCACCTCCGGAAAATGTCGAAAAGACCAACAAGCGCCATTGGCGGCTTGCTACGAAAACATTTTTGGAAGGCTTAGTTGTTCACGTCGAAGTTCGTCCTGAGGAGGGGAGGATCGGTAGCCTAGTCGAGGATTCAAGTTCGATCAAGAACGCTGTCGGAGGAATATCTGCGTGTCGCAGGTCAGCGTTTTTCCTCGGCCTCAATCATCTTCTCGAGGTACATCGCTAATCCGACTTCCTCGGCTCTGAGCCCTTTGCGTAACCTCGGTCGAGGCAATTGCGCCAGTGCTCCGAGCATAAATCCATCGAGCACAGCAGGGTGGATATAGCACTTTCGGCAGACTGCCGGGGTGTTGCCCAGTTGCCTGGCGACGTTTTTCACCATCTCCACCACATGTCGTTTCGCATCTGATTCGGGCTCCCATTGCAGTTCGCGCAAAACCGCCAATGCCAGCGCACTGCCGGCCCAGGTGCGGTAGTCCTTGGCGGTGAAGTCGGCACCGGTAAGCGTTTGCAGGTAAGTGTTGACGTCGGAAGAGCTGACGGTGTGGCGATCACCGTTTTCATCAAGGTACTGAAACAGGTTCTGCCCGGGAATCTCCTGGCAGCGTTTGATGATCCGCGCCAGACGCCGGTCTCTCACGGTGATTTGATGTTCGACGCCGCTCTTGCCGCGGAACTGGAAGAGGATCGCACTGCCGTTGACCTCGACGTGACGGCTGCGCAAGGTGGTCAGGCCGTAGGAACGGTTGTCCCGCGCGTACTGGGTGTTGCCGACACGGATCAGTGTCGCATCGAGCAAAGTAATGACCGTGGCCATGACCTTGTCGCGGCTGAAACCCGGTGCGGCCAGCAGCGCTTCCAGTTGTTTGCGCAGTTTCGGCAGGGCCAATCCGAAGTCCCGCAGGCGAGAGTATTTATCGGCATCGCGCACTTCGCGCCAACGCGGGTGATAACGATATTGCTTGCGGCCCCGGGCATCACGACCGGTGGCTTGCAGATGACCGCGTGGGTCTGCGCAGATCCATACATCGGTGTAGGCCGGTGGCACGGCGAGGGCGTTGATACGTTTGATCTCGTCCGGATCGGTAATGCGTTGACCTGCCGAATCGAAGTAGCAGAACTTGCCGCGCAGTTTCCTGCGGGTGATTCCGGGCTGAGTGTCATCGACGTAATGCAAGTCGGGCGGCAGCACATCGGGTAGCGCGGTATCGGGCATGGCGGTAGTCCTTGGCAACGAATCAGGGCCGTTACAGCCATTGACCGCACGCCATTGCAGTCGTGCCAGCGGGTTTACGCCAGCACCGCCACAGCCTTGATCTGTGCCCAGAGTTGCTGACCGGGGTGCACGCCCAACTGATCCCGGGAATAGCGGGTGATCCGTGCCAGCAGCGGTGTGCCGGCAGCGTCCAGGCGGATCAGCACGTGGGCGGCGTTGTCCGCGCCCATTTCGCTGATTACTGTGACCGGCAGGCGATTGAGGATGCTGCTTTGCTCGACACTTTGCAGGCTCAGGCTGACATCCCGCGCCTGGACTTTGCAGCGAAGCGCCTGCCCCGTCTCCATCGGCGTGTGAGCCACGCGAATATTCAGGGTGGTGCCGGGTAGTCGTAAGGTCAGCAACTGATAGTCAGCGTCATAAGCGCTGACGTGACCCTCGATCACCACGCCGGCGTCATCACCCAGCGCCAAGGGCAGGTCGAGACGGGCGAGGGTTTCGCCGATGGGGCCGCTGGCCAGCGCTTTGCCGTTGCTGAGCAGGACGATGTGGTCAGCCAGCCGCGCTACTTCGTCCTGGGAATGGCTGACATACAGCACCGGGATGTCCAGTTCATCGTGCAGCCGTTGCAAGTAGGGCAGGATTTCGCTTTTGCGTTGGGTGTCCAGCGCCGCCAGCGGTTCGTCCATCAACAACAGTTTCGGGCTGGTAAGCAGAGCGCGGGCGATGCCGATGCGCTGGCGTTCACCGCCTGAAAGGTTTTGCGGATGACGGTCCAGCAAATGGCCGATCCCGAGCAGTTCGGTGGCGTGCGCCATATCGACCCGGCGCTGTGGGCGAGGAATGCGCTTGAGGCCGAATTCCAGATTGGCCAGCACCGACAGATGAGGAAACAGGCTGGCTTCCTGGAAGACGTAACCTAACGCGCGCTTGTGCGGCGGCACGAAAATCTTCCGGTCACTGTCCTGCCAGACCTCATCGTTGACCTGAATAAAACCCTGTTCGGCCTGTTCCAGCCCCGCTATGCAGCGCAGGCAGGTGGTCTTGCCGGAGCCGGAATGACCGTAAAGTGCCGTCACTCCGCGACCGGGTAATTGCAGATCCACGTCCAGAGCGAAGCCCGAATAATTAAGTTTCAGACGCGTATGAATCATCGATCAGCTCCAGCCCGCTTTGGTTTTACGGCTGGAGTAGAGCGCCAGCAACACGGCAAAGGAAAACACTAGCATCGCCCCGGCCAGCCAATGGGCCTGGGCGTATTCCATGGCTTCGACGTGATCGTAAATTTGTACCGAGACCACGCGGGTCTTGTCTGGAATGTTGCCACCGATCATCAGTACCACGCCGAACTCGCCGACCGTGTGGGCGAAACCGAGAATAGCAGCCGTGATAAAACCCGGTCGAGCCAGCGGCAGGATCACGCTGAAAAAGGTGTCCCAAGGGTTGGCACGCAAGGTGGCGGCCACTTCCAGAGGGCGAGTGCCAATGGCGGAAAATGCGTTTTGCAGCGGTTGGACAACGAATGGCATCGAGTAGATCACCGAACCGATTACCAGCCCTGCAAAACTGAACGTCAGGGTGCCGAGCCCCAGTGACTGGGTGAAGTGACCGACAAACCCGTTAGGGCCGAGTGCCAGCAACAGATAAAAACCAATCACCGTGGGTGGCAGCACCAGGGGCAGGGCGACGATCGCCCCGACCGGGCCGCGCAACCAGGACTGGGTGCGCGAGAGCCATAACGCAATCGGAGTACCGATGATAAGCAAGATGACCGTCGTCAGAGACGCCAGTTTCAGGGTCAGCCAGATGGCGGAAAAGTCTGCACTCGTTAGCGTCATTTAGAGTTGATAACCGTAGGACTTGATGACAGCAGCAGCTTTCGGACCCTTGAGGTATTCAACCAGCGCCTTGGCGGCCGGGTTGTCCTTGCCTTTATTGAGGATCACCGCGTCTTGTTTGATGGGTTCGTGCATGTCGGCTGGAACAATCCAGGCCGAGCCGCTGGTGACTTTGCCGTCTTTATAGATCTGCGACAAGGCCACAAAGCCGAGTTCGGCGTTGCCGGTGGACACAAATTGATAGGCCTGGGTGATGTTCTGGCCTTCCACGATTTTGCCTTTGACCTTGTCGGTCAGGCCGAGCTTGGCCAGTACTTGAGTCGCGGCGAGACCATAAGGCGCAGCTTTGGGATTGGCAATGGACAGATGCTGATACTGGTTGTCGCTCAGCACCTTGCCCTTGGCATCGACGTAACCGTCCTTGGCCGACCACAGCGCCAGGGTGCCGATGGCGTAGGTGAAGCGCGAACCCTTGACCGAGTCGCCTTCGGTTTCGAGCTTTTGCGGCGTGGTGTCGTCCGCCGAGAGGAACACTTCGAACGGCGCACCATTTTTGATCTGGGTGTAGAACTGGCCGGTTGCACCAAAGGAAGTGACCAGTTTGTGCCCGGTGTCTTTTTCGAAATCGGCAGCGATGGCCTGAATCGGCGCGGAGAAGTTGGCCGCGACGGCGACCTGGACTTCCTCTGCCTGGGCAGACCCAATGATGAACACCGCAAGCAGGCTCGCAAGGCCGGTTGGGGCAAAACGTGAGGCACGAACAGTCATGGAACGGCTCCGTGGTAGGCAAGTACAGCGAGGGGTTAAAACGCTATATAGCGGAATATATAGCGAAATGCCTGCAAACGGAACGAGCTGGATGATGGGCAATGTTGAGAGCGCAACTTTGTAGCCGCTGGCGTAGCCTGCGCCAGCCGCTACAACGGATAGTGCGTTACCGGCGAACCAACTTGGCCAATCCTTCCTCCGCCAGACGCCGGGTCAGCTCTGCCGTGGTCATTTCAACGCCCAACGTGAACGCCTGCCCGGCCCAGAGGTTGCTGAAATCCGCTTCCCCCTTGGCCCGTAATGGCATCAACGCACCACCCGCCAGCGGAAACGACGGTGCTTTGTCGCTCATCGGCCCGAGTTCACGCATCACCCGATTGAGAATCCCGCGCGCCGGGCGCCCTGTGAAAATGTTGGTGATGGCTGTCTCGCTTTCCTTGGCCGTGCGCAATGCCTTGTGATGTGAAGCGCTGACCTTGGCCTCTGGCGTGAATAAATAGGCCGTGCCCACTTGTACCGCCGAAGCACCCAACATAAATGCCGCTGCGACGCCTCGCGCATCGGCTATACCGCCAGCCGCAATCACCGGCACTTTCACGGCATCCACGATCTGTGGCACCAGCGCGAAGATGCCCACCTGGCTGCTGAGGTCGTCGCTGAGAAACATCCCGCGATGGCCGCCAGCTTCGTATCCCATGGCGATGATAGCGTCACAGCCATGCTGCTCCAGCCAGATGGCTTCTTCGACTGTAGTTGCCGAAGACAGGACTTTTGCCCCGCTCGCTTTGACGCGATCCATCAGGGACTTTTCCGGCAGGCCGAAGTGAAAACTCACGACTTCGGGGCGTAATTCTTCGATCACTTTGCAGGTAGCGTCATCAAACGGTGCGCGATTGGATACCGGTGTCGGTGCGTCGAAGTCGACGCCCAGTTCCCGGTAGTAGGGCTCCAGCAGATTCTTCCATTCCAGAGCGCGTTGTTTATCGGCAGCCGGAGGCTGATGGCAGAAGAAGTTGACGTTGATCGGGCGCTGGCTGTGTTGACGAATCGTCTTCAGCTCCTCGCGCAACTGCTCGGTACTCAACATGGCAGCGGGCATCGAGCCCAGACCGCCGGCGTTGCTCGCCGCAATCACCATGGCCGTGCCGGTGGCGCCGGCCATGGGGGCCTGGATAATCGGCAGCTCGATCCCGAGCAGGTCAAGAATGCGGGTGTCTGGCCATTGGCTCATTTGAAGGGTTCTCCGGCGTAAAAACAGGGCAGGGACGGTAGAGGGGGTTTTGTATCAGCAATGACTGGCGCAAGACCAGTCGAGTTTTTGGATGGTGTGCTCCCCCCTCAACGTCGATGCAGTCCGCCACCCCCGCCAAACGAGCGATCATCACCCGGGAAGAATCGTGATAATTATTCAAGCGTTGGTTGCCCAACGAGCACGCCGCTGATTCGCGATTGAGATTTTGCACCTGAGCGGAGTTCGCAGGATTGACCCGGTCCTTTGGATCACTTTGCCCGGTCCGCAGGTCCACCTGGCGACTCTGGATCGCGGCTTTCCTGGCTTTTTCCAGATCGGCTGAAGGTGAGGGCAGCGGCGCATATTGGCCGCTCAGTTCGTCGGCCTTCATCCAGCCGTCGAACACATGCAGATAGTGTTTGCCTTGGGCATCCTTGAGCAACAACGGTCGAGTGTTGATCACCCGTTGCAGCGCAGTGCCATCGACAGGGCGATAAGCCGGTTCGCCGTCGATGTACACCAGCAAGGCTGGAACATCGGATGTGATGATGCTCGGCGGGGTGTTTTCTCTGGGCTCTTTGCTGGATTTCTGTTCCGCTGTGAGTACGCCCACGGCGGCTTCGAGTTGATCGAGGGAAATGGCTTTCTTGCGGCTCGCCGCGTCTTTTCTCAGTGTGGCGACCCAAGTGTCGGCCTGCGTCGCGCTGGACGGGAAATCGGCCTTGGTGATTGTGTACTGATCGAGGGCGACCCAACGGCTGGCCTTGTCGACCAGTGTGTGGGCGCTGAACTGGACGATGCCGTAAGTGGATTTTCCATCGTTCCCTCTGGCCTCGACCGTTGCACGGGCTTGAAGGGTATAGCCATCCCAACTGTCGAGCTGTGGCTGATAAATCGTCAGTCTGGTGTCGCTGCTGGTCAGCACCTGGGGCCAGGTCGGGCTTGCCAGTGCCTGTTCTATGGACGCCGCCGGTGCTTTTGCCGGTGCTGCCTGCGCGCTAGTGAACGCGAGCAGACAGAGCATCAGCAAAACGGCAAGCGAGCATGGGTAAGACATTGTCAGCTCCATCGACGAGGCGGCTTTTTCAGGTATTTCAGGGCCGAGAAAAAAGCATAGCCCCGGGCACGGGAAACGCCCGAATTGGCTTAAAGTCGAGTACGGCTAAATGTTGCTATGTGATATTTCAACTGTACGACAACCTGAGCGATTCCATTGGGAGGCAGTAATGTTCAAAGGCATTTTGATCGACAAAGACGACAGCGGTTACCGGGCGACACTGCAAGAGATCAATGACGATCAACTGCCTGAGGGCGATGTGACAGTGCGAGTGGCGTTCAGCACGCTGAATTTCAAGGATGGCCTGGCGATCACCGGCAGCAGCCCGGTGGTGCGAAAATTCCCGATGGTGCCGGGGATCGACCTGGCCGGGACTGTCGAAGTCAGCGGGCATCCGGACTACAAAGTGGGTGATCAGATCCTGCTCAATGGCTGGGGCGTAGGCGAAGGACATTGGGGCGGGTTGGCGCAAAAGGCTCGTTTGAATGGCGACTGGCTGATTGCGCTGCCCAAAGAATTCACCGCCGCACAGGCCATGGCAATAGGCACCGCCGGCTACACGGCCATGTTGAGCATACTGGCGCTGGAACATAACGGCGTGACGCCTGAGCAGGGCGAAGTATTGGTCACCGGTGCCAATGGCGGGGTAGGCAGTTTCGCCATCGCGTTGCTGAGCAAGCTCGGGTATCGGGTGGTCGCGTCCACGGGCCGCACCTCCGAGCACGACTACCTCAAGCAATTAGGCGCGAGTGAAATCATCGATCGCGCCACACTGTCCTTGCCGGGCAAGCCCCTGGCAAAGGAGCGTTGGGCAGCGGTCATCGACTCGGTTGGCAGCCACACCCTGGCCAACGCCTGTGCCAGCACGAAAGCCAACGGCACTGTCGCCGCGTGTGGTCTGGCTCAGGGCACGGACTTCCCGGCCTCCGTCGCTCCGTTCATTTTGCGCGGTGTGACCCTCGCCGGCATCAACAGCGTGACCCAACCGAAAGCCAGGCGGGTATTGGCCTGGAATCGTCTGGCCAAAGATCTGGACTTCGCTTTGCTGCCGCTGATCAGCCACGAAATCGGTTTGAGTGAAGCCATCGATGCCGCTCCGCGCTTGCTCGCCGGTCAATTGCGCGGGCGGGTGGTGGTGGATGTGAATCGCTGATTATTGGGTCTCACGCTCCAGCAACTGGCGTTTTCGTTCCACGCCCCAGCGATAACCCGACAAGTTGCCGTCGCTGCGCACCACGCGGTGGCACGGAATCGCCACTGCCAGATTGTTCGCGCCGCAAGCTTGAGCCACGGCGCGAACGGCTTTTGGCGCGCCGATACGTTGAGCGATATCGGCGTAGCTGGCGGTGCTGCCGGCGGGAATCTCACGCAGTGCTTGCCAGACCCGTTCCTGAAAGGCCGTGCCGCGCACGTCCAGCGGCAGGTCCAGGCCGATGGCGGGCGCCTCGATAAAACCGACGACCTTGGCGATCAGTTGCTCGAATTCGTGATCGGCGCCGATCAGGTTGGCGCGCCGAAACTTGTCCTGCAGATCGCAAACCAATTGGTGCGGATCATCTCCCAACAGGATCGCGCAAACACCCCGTTCACTTTGCGCAACCAGAATCGCTCCCAAGGTGCATTCTCCGACGGCAAAGCGAATGTCGTTGTTCTGACCGGCCGCGCGGTAATCACCGGGTTTCATGCCCAACAACTGATCTGCCGCCTCATAGAAACGGCTGTTGGAGTTGAAGCCGGCGTCATACAGCGCGTCGGTCACTGAGCCTCCGTTTGCCAAATGCTCACGGACCCTGCGTGAGCGATGGGCCGTGGCGTAACCCTTGGGCGTCAGGCCGGTGACTGCCTTGAACACCCGATGAAAGTGGAAACTGCTGAGGCCCGCAGCAATGGCGAGTTCATTCAGCGCAGGCAAATGCTCGGCAGTTTCGATCTGACGACACGCAGCAGCCACGGTGGCGGCATGTTGCGCGGCGACGTCGCTTTGATCTTTCGCGGCGCGTTTGCTCGGGCGATAACCCGCGGCCTGGGCCTGTTCGGCGGTGTCGAAGAATTCGACGTTCTGTGGTTTCGGCAACCGCGCCAGACTGCTGGGACGACAATAGATGCCGGTAGTTTTAACCGCATAGACAAACTGCCCGTCTGCCCGAGGATCGCGAGCGACAACGGCGGCCCAGCGAGGATCGTTCTCGGTGGTGATTTTTGTCGAATGGCTTGTCATGGCTTCATGTCCGTTGACCCGTTTAATCAAGGTTAACCAGTCGGTTGATTCGCTGCACTCCGGGTCTTGCGGTCGAATTCGAGGATTTCATCCAGCGGTACGAAAAGTGAAATTGATCCGTTGTTCGCCGAGTCGCGGGTGTAGGCCGTCCTTGATCGGCAAAACCCCGTGGTAACGCAAGCGATCGACGCCGCCCCAAACCACGATATCGCCATGCAGCAGCGGCACCCGCTGGCTCTTGTCGCTGCGCTTGAAGCCTCCGAACAGGAACATCGCCGCCAGCCCCAGGGACACTGAAACAATGGGCGCTGCGTAGGAACCTTCGTCCTTGTCCTGGTGCAACGACATCTTTGCCCCAGGGACATAGCGGTTGATCAGGCAGGAATCGGGCACGAAATCTACAAACCCGGCTTCCCGCGCCGCCGCTTGCGCCAACTCGAAAAACACATCGGGCATCTCGGGCCAGGGTTCGCCGGTTTGCGGATCATTGCGGGTGTACCGATAACCGCTGCGGTCGGTGGTCCAGCCCAGCGTGCCGCAACTGCTCAAGGCCACCGACATGGTGAAACCGCCAGGCGTGACCATCTGCCGAAACGGTGCCGCCGTCAGAACCGCATCCAGTGCGGGTAGCAACCGATCCAGCAAGGGAAGGGCAAAGCCTCTCAGGACGCAGGATTGTTCGCCGATCTGATCGCGTCTGGGTTGTTGCTCATGTTCGGTGTCGGCAAACAGATCGAAAGTGCTCGGGTTCATGGGGTCATAACGCATCGTGAAAGATGATTCCAAGGGTATGCCGTTTTCCACTGTGCAGGCGACTCACGCCGTGACGCAGGGTCACTCGGTAATAACCACGAACGCCTTTGACGGGGCGCTGGTTGACGGCAAAGATCAGCCCGTCGCCTTTTTTCAAACCGATGACCTGAGGGCGCGATTGCATCCGTGGGCGCTGTTCGGTCAGGATGAACTCACCGCCGGTGAAATCTTCATCCGGTTCTGACAGCAGAATCGCCACTTGCAGCGGGAAAACGTGTTCGCCGTACAGATCCTGATGAAGGCAGTTGTAGTCCTGTGGGCCATATTGCAGCAACAATGGCGTCGGGCGTTCCTGACCGGCGGCATGGCAACGTTCGAGGAACGCTTCATGCGCATCAGGGAAGCGGGGCGGCAGGTCCATCTGCTCGTACCAACGATTGGCAATCGGCACCAGTCGAGGATAAAGCGCACGGCGTAAACGAGCGACGACATCCGGCAATGGGTACCTGAAGTATTTGTACTCGCCCCGGCCAAAGCCGTGACGAGCCATGACTACTTGAGAGCGAAACGGTTCGGGCCGGGCATACAGGGCGCTGACTTCGTCGCACGTGTTATGGCTCAAAAGCGACCTGATGATCGCGCAGCCATCCTGATCGAGTTGCTGTTCGAGCGCCGGCCAGTCCAGTTTTGCGAGAAATTGCTCGCTCATCGCTGCGCCTCACGATCAAGCAGCTGCCGTTTGCGTTCCAGCCCCCAACGGTAGCCGCCGAGGCTGCCGTCCTGACGCAGTACCCGATGGCACGGCACGATAACGGCCAGCGGGTTCGCTCCGCAGGCATTGGCCACCGCCCTGAAGGCCGTGGGTTGACCCAACTGCAACGCGATTTCCCGGTAGCTGGCGGTTTCACCCACCGGTATTTGTCGCAGGGCATTCCAGACACGTCGTTGAAACACGCTGCCCGACAGGTCCAGCGGCAGATCGAGGACAGTGCGTGGGTTTTCGAGGTGATAAAGGGTTTGCTCCAGCGCAGGCATCAAGCCCTCATCGCGCTGCGGTGTCTGTTTGCCAGGAAAGCGCCTTGCAAGATCGCGTTCCAGTGTTGCCAGGTCGTCACCGAGCAGCAACGCGCACAGGCCCTTGGCGCTGAACGCCAACATCAAGACGCCGAGGCTGGAAGTGCCGCTGATGTAGCGAATCGAGGAAGTAGACATGTTCTGACTCCTTAACCAAAGGTTGAGGTGGCCAGTCTAGGGAGCGATGACTTCGTTAACACTCCGGCGCTTGCGGTCGAATTTCTACGCAAGGAGCAGACGTCCATGTTGTCGCTCCGGATCGCGTTACAACGCTTTGCTGACGCTTATTTCACTGATGACGTCGTCGCTCGAAGCATGAAGGGCGTTCAGCGCGGCCTTGGCTTCTTCTTCGGTGCCATTTTCAAGCTGGGCAAATTCGAAACGGCGCTCGCCATTGAGCTTGTATTTGATGACGTACTTGGTCGTTTGGGTCACGGTCATACCTGCTTGTCTGCGTACGGGAACGTCACTCAGCTCAGTTTCGTGCTGGAGCGGCGGATGATCTTGATGGTGTGAGTCAGGGTCGGTTTGCGGGTCACGCTGATCGGCCGGCGGTTGACCGTGTCGATGGTGATATTCCAGAAACCGGTGCTCGGCGCAGTAATACGGGCCGGGAAGGTGTCGAATGCTCCGCCATGGTAAGTGTGACGACCGCCATTCTTGAAGCTGCGGAAATTGGCGTCGTTCATCAAGCGGATGTTGCACGTTTGGGAGCACTGGATGACGACGATGTCGTCTTCGTTGAGGTGCTCGCGCTGGTGGATAAATTTCATGAGGCGCCTCCAGAAGGGCTTTTTCTACAAAATCAAAACGATAGCATGGGCGATTGGCGCAGTTTATCAGCCCGAACGCGTTATTATCCGGTCGTCGAGGTGTGCTTTGACAATTAAAAACGGTTATTCGGAATTCTATGAGCGATAAACGCAACGAGCCTCGGAGAAAAACGGCATTTGCGCTGTCGGAGGGTCTTTATCGGAGGTTTTATATGAAGTGGGGTGTGTTGTTTCTGCCTGTGGCGTTGGCGATGGCGATGAGTGGTTGTGCGAATGTCTCCGAAATCAATGAATCGCTGCCCACCATGAGCGTGATTTCAGGTAAGAAGCCCCATGAATACGCGCAGTGCCTGGTCGAACAATTGGCTGAAAGTCGCGGCGCGTTGCAAGTTGAGTCGCACAAAGACGGGATGCGAGTGATCGTCCCGGCCAAATTCTCGTCGGCCCCCGCAGCCGTATTCGACATCGAAGACCGCTCCACTGGCAGTAGCATCAAGCTGCATGAGCGTATGTCCAATGTGCCGGTGCGTCCAAAAGACGTACAGAAAGCCGCCAACACGTGTATTTCCGGCTGATAGAATGTCGACCGTCAGCATCGGTGCCGTCAAAGCAACACTGTGGCGGCATTGTCATTTCTGGAGTCGAGCATGAAGCGAGAGCAGGTACGGGAACGCCATGCAGAGGGTCATATCTCTGCTACCCACGTCATTCAGAACCCGGCGGATCCGGGGGAATGGATCGTATTCTTCAAGAAGAGCGCCGGGCGCAGTTATTTCCTGGTGGATGAAAACGACGAAGTCGAATCATTCAGTTGCCTCGACGATTTGATCGAGACCGTACGCGGCCTCGGGATCAAATTCGCCGAAATTCACATGTAGGGCAGGGCGTCTTACTTGCAGACGACCACGACACTGCGGTTTTTGTAGTTGCCAACGTCGACACCCATGGTCTTGTCGCTTTCCTTGGTGGAAGGTGTTCCGTCGGTACCGACGATCCGGTAACCGGTGCCGGCGCAGGAGGCATCGGCTTTTTCGTAGCAAGTGGCCCAGGAATTGGCTTCCCCGGAGCAGTCGATGGCCAGGCCTTGCTCGCCGTTGTTCAGGTAAGTCGTTTCGGAAGTGGCACAGCCACTCAGGGCCAGTACCGCAAACAGAGGCAAAAATTTAGTCATGTCGTTGTCGTCGTCAGGATGATGGGGCTAAGCCTGTGACAGCGCCGGCATCAAAAGGTTATAGCGAATGGCCACTTCGTTGCAGGCAATCACAAAAAAGCCCTGCGCAAGGCAGGGCTTGGGTCAAGTCAGGTGCTTATCAGGACTTGTCCTTGCCGCGACGCTTCGGGGCTGGGTGTTCGAGCTCCAATACGGATGCCACTTCGATCGCCAACGCCTCGGTCGGGAAAGGTCCGGCAATATTCTCGCCGCTGGCACTGTCTACCCACCATTGGCCGTCTTTCGCCTGATTGATCAGGAACCCGTTGACACTTTTTGCTACCGACATCTATCTGCCTCGTTGACTGGTTCAATCGCGCAATGATAGCGCCAAATGCACTCAACGGGTGCTGATGGTGTAGGGTAGTGAGATTCACGGCCGTGCAGATCTGATGGTCTGTGCTATCTATAAAGGCTGCGGAGCTATCTCGGGAACTATCCGCGAGAATATTTCTCTATGATGGCATTGGCTAGCCAGCGCGGGGGCATTGTAAGGTGCACTCCGCCTGATTAGACTGCGCCGAAACTCGTACACACAGCCCTTTCAAGGACTTATATGATCAAGAAATGCTTGTTCCCAGCAGCCGGTTACGGTACTCGCTTCCTGCCAGCGACTAAAGCCATGCCCAAAGAAATGCTGCCGGTGGTAAACAAGCCACTGATCCAGTACGGCGTCGAAGAAGCACTGGACGCTGGGTTGACCGAAATCTCCATCGTCACCGGCCGCGGTAAACGCGCCCTGGAAGACCACTTCGACATCAGCTACGAGCTGGAAAACCAGATCAAGGGCACCGACAAGGAAAAATACCTGGTCGGCATCCGCAAACTGCTCGACAACTGCTCGTTCTCCTACACCCGCCAGACCGAAATGAAGGGCCTGGGCCACGCCATCCTGACGGGCCGTCCGCTGATCGGCGACGAACCTTTCGCTGTGGTGCTGGCGGACGACTTGTGCGTCAACCTTGAAGGCGACGGCGTACTGACCCAGATGGTCAAGCTGTACAAGCAGTTCCGCTGCTCGATCGTTGCCATTCAGGAAGTTGATCCGCAGGAAACTCACAAATACGGTGTGATTGCCGGCGAGATGATCCGCGACGACATCTACCGCGTTCACAGCATGGTCGAAAAGCCAAAACCAGAAGATGCACCTTCGAACCTGGCGATCATCGGCCGTTACATCCTGACCCCGGACATCTTCGATCTGATCGAACAGACCGAGCCAGGCAAGGGCGGCGAAATCCAGATCACCGACGCCCTGATGAAGCAGGCCCAGAACGGCTGCGTCATGGCCTACAAGTTCAAAGGCAAGCGTTTCGACTGCGGTGGTGCTGAAGGCTACATCGATGCGACCAACTTCTGCTTCGAGAACTTCTACAAGACTGGCAAGGCTTACTGATAGCACTTGACCTGCTTGTACTGAAAATTTACCTTCGTAGACTGTGTGAAAACACACTGCTGAAGGCCCAAGCAAACGCCCGACTTGTTCGGGGCGTTTGCTTTTGTGCGCGTAATTCTCGGCGAAAATACTTAAGTTCATTATTACCGACAGGCGTTTAGCGCGTGCGGCAACTGCCCGCTAATTTGAAAAATTTTCACCAGCAAGGTCCTTTCAACCTGGCATATTCAAACTTTCGAACAAAAAATTTGTAGTTGCCAATATTGATTTTCTGAGATTGTCAAAGATGCTCGCCAGGATAACTAAACTGGTCAGTCATGCTGTTTCTCAAACGCTACGAGAGGCTCGCTTCTAGATATCTGAAGTCTTATTCCTACATTTATTCTAGCGATGTTTCGAGTTGTTTCATGGATACAATATGAAGTGAATTCTCGGTTGAGTTGTATTGGGCTGGAGTTATAGAACTGAATTGTTTTTTAGTTGTGAAAAACTTTTCTTTCTAAATTTCAGTTCAATACTGGAGGTCGGGGCATGGAGTTCGACGTCATTGTTGTGGGGGCAGGAGCAGTAGGTGGTTCAATCGCGTATGAGTTGTCGACGCTTCGCCCGAAACCTTTCTCAGGATCGATGACAGCGGCTTGATCGAATCCAGACCGATCAAGGGAACCAGGCCGCGTAGTAAACAATTCGCAGAGGACCAAATACTGCGCGATGAGCTATGCAGCTCGGCCAAGGACAGGGCCGAAAATCTGATGATTGTCGATTTGGTGCGCCATGATTTGAATCAGGTGTGCCGTCCAGGGAGCGTTCATGTTCCTGAGATTTTCTCAGTGGAAAGCTTTTCTTCGGTTCACCAACTGGTCTCAACGGTTCGTGGGCACCTTCGCTCGGATGTTTCAACGATCGAAGCAATTCGAGCCTGTTTCCCGGGCGGCTCAATGACGGGAGCTCCGAAGAAACGCACGATGGAAATTATTGACGTATTGGAGTCTTCTGCCCGTGGGGTCTACTCAGGTGCTTTAGGCTGGTTATCTTTCAGTGGTGGAGCGGAGCTGAGTATTGTCATCCGAACGGCAGTGCTCCAGGGTAACGAGGCGAAATTTGGAATGGGTGGCGCGATAGTTGCGCACTCCGATCCACAGCAAGAGCTTGAAGAAACTTTGGTCAAGGCTAGCGTGCCTTATTACAGTTTTGTCGCAGGGAGCGAATCGTGATGAGCGACACGATTGTTGTATTGGGTGGGGCGGGTCTGGTTGGTTCGTTGATCAGCCGCATTCTTATGCAATATCGATACGATGTCCGGGTGGTGGATCGCAGGCCTTCGGAACAGGAAAGTGGCTTCTATGAAGTTGATGTCACAAGTCCGTTCAGCAACACCGAGCACATCTTCCAAGGGGCGGTTGCAGTGGTCTTTGCGCTGCCCGAAAGCGTGGCTATCCGGGCAATACCTTGGGTTGTTGGTTCCGTTTCGAGCGATGTTGTGTTCATACCGATGTGTTCTGTTCAGGAGCCTTTTTACAGAGCACTGAAGGATATTTCGTCCCAGCAGCCTTTCGTCGGTGTCAATCCGATGTTTTCACCCAAGCTCTCCGTTCAGGGGCGCACCGTCGCAATTTGCCTAGAAGACGGCGACTCGCCTTCGACCTTCATCGAGCAACACCTGATGGGAGCTGGGATGAAGATAAAGCGAATGACTCCGGTGGCCCATGATGAGCTCATGGCGCTCTGTCAGGCACTGCCTCATGCCGCAATTCTCGGGTTCGGTCTAGCGCTGGCAAGGTCTTCGTTGGATCTGGAAAGCGCTCTTGAGGTGATGCCACCACCGATGCGTACAATGATGGCGTTACTGTCCCGGGTTCTGGTGAATCCGCCTGAAGTCTACTGGGATATACAGTTAGAAAATGACCAGGCCAGCCACCAGCGCGCTGCGCTAGCGGAAGGGATGGAACGCTTGATAAAAAATGTTCGTAATCAGGATTACGACGAGTTCCGAAGTGATCTACAAGACGTTTCAAATGCATTGGGCCGTCGTATGAATTCGGGGGCTGTCGATTGTCAGCACGTTTTTTCATTGCTGAACTGATTAAATCCTCGCCAAGGAAGCGCGTGGGAAACGTTTCACGGGCGCATTGAAAAATGTCCCGTGAATTTTTTTGTGTGCAGTAAGGAGTTTTACCCATGGCGTTAATAAGTGAGGCGACACACCGCGGAGCAAAATCAAAACGTTGGTTAGGCCTAAGCGTGCTAATGCTGCCTGTCTTGCTAGTGACTGTCGACAATACGGTACTTGGATTCGCGTTGCCAAAGATTGCCGAGGCCCTGCGTCCAAGCGCTAGCCAGCAGTTGTGGATGATCGATGCTTATTCGCTGGTATTGGCGGGATTACTGGTGTCGATGGGTAGTCTGGGAGATCGAATCGGTCATCGTAAGTTGTTGCTGGCCGGGTCCTTGGGGTTTGCCATTGTGTCGGTGTTAACCGCGTATTCCGACACCGCCACGCAACTGATTGCCGGGCGAGCTTGCATGGGTATTTTCGGTGCGATGCTGATGCCCTCAACGTTGGCATTGATACGTTCAGTGTTCGAGGATCGAGAAGAGCGCAGAATAGCAGTCGCGATCTGGGCAACGACGTTGACGGTCGGCTCGGCACTCGGTCCTTTAGTGGGCGGGGTGTTGTTGCAATTCTTCAGTTGGGGGTCGATTTTCCTATTGGCGATTCCCGTGTTGGTGCCGCTGCTGGTATTGGGACCGCTGTTGTTGCCCGAATCCGAGCGAGATGCTTCAGGGTCGATGGATCCGATAAGTATTTTGCAATCGATGGTCGCCCTTGGTGCCATTGTTTATGGCATCAAACACAGCGCCAGTAATGGTATCGACTGGATGGCGTTGACAGCATTTGCAGTAGGCACAGTTGCGGGCTGGATGTTTGTGCATCGCCAATTGCGTCTGCCAGTGCCGCTGATGGACCTGAGTCTGTTCCGTAGTGGAACCTTTAGCGGATCGGTCTTGATCAATCTGATGAGTCTCGCATTCCTCGTCGGCTTCGTATTCTTTACCACGCAGTTCTTGCAGATCGTTCTTCAGATGTCTCCCTTGAGTGCTAGCCTCGCGTTGGTACCTGGTCAGATCATGGCGATTGTAGTTGGGATGGCGGTCGTGCCTGTCGCGCAGCGATTACAGGTGTATGTGCTGATACCGATTTTGATGGCGTTTGCTGGAGCGGCGTTTTTTCTGGTCGCCAGCATAGGTAGTAGCCTGATCGTTCTGGTGGTGGCTTTTGCTTTGCTGAACATCGGTGTAGGCGCAATTGCGACGGTATCCAATGATGTGATTTTGTCGGCCGCACCACCGGCAAAGGCGGGTGCAGCGTCGGCCATTAGCGAAACGGCCTATGAAGTGGGCGTGGTTTTGGGGACGACAGTGCTCGGCGGTCTCGTCACTGCCTATTATCGAGGTGCATTGCAGCTTCCGGGGTTTCTGAGCGAAGTGCAGATGGTGCTGGCGAGTGAGACGCTATCCGGCGCCCATCATGTGGCGGCAGATTTGTCGGGCGATCAAGCGAGAGAATTAATGGCGCAGGCAGGAAGGGCATTCGAGGGTGGAATCGGCTTGGTTTCGTGGGTGACGTTCGGCCTGGCACTCATGGCGATTTTGATTGCTTGGCGGACTCTGCGGATACCGAAAACGCACCCCGCAGAGGGGCGTTGATCGAAAACAAGGTCGGACGGCGCATCGCACGGCCCGACCATTTCAGCGCAATGTTTGCTCAACGAGCGCCCGCAGGTATGCTTGTGGACTGCCGAGGAGATTGAAAATGGCCTACGATTTTGACCTTTATGTGATTGGTGCCGGTTCCGGCGGTGTGCGGGCTGCGCGCTTTGCGGCCGGTTTTGGTGCGAAAGTGGCCGTAGCCGAGAGCCGCTACCTGGGTGGCACGTGTGTGAACGTCGGCTGCGTGCCGAAGAAACTGCTGGTCTACGGCGCGCACTTCGCCGAAGACTTCGAGCAGTCGCAAGGTTTTGGCTGGACTCCGGGCGAAGCGAAGTTCGATTGGTCAACGCTGATCGCCAACAAGGATCGCGAGATCAATCGCCTTAACGGTATCTATCGCAACCTGTTGGTTAGCAGTGGCGTGACCTTGCATGAAGGTCACGCGAAAATCGTCGATCCACATCAGGTCGAGATCAATGGCGAGCGCTTTACCGCCAAGAACATCCTGATTGCGACTGGCGGCTGGCCGCAGATTCCGGAAATTCCCGGACACGAGCACGCGATCAGTTCCAACCAGGCGTTCTTCCTCAAAGAGCTGCCAAAGCGCGTTCTGGTGGTGGGCGGTGGATACATCGCCGTTGAGTTCGCGGGCATCTTCCACGGTCTGGGTGCCGAAACCACGCTGCTTTATCGTGGTGAACTGTTCCTGCGCGGCTTCGACGGTGCTGTGCGCAAGCACTTGCAGGAAGAACTGACCAAGCGCGGCATGGACCTGCAATTCAACGCCGACATCGAGCGCATCGACAAGCAGGCCGACGGCAGCCTGAAAGTGACGCTCAAGGACGGTCGCGAGCTGGAAGCGGATTGCGTGTTCTACGCCACCGGTCGGCGTCCGATGCTGGACAATCTCGGGCTGGAAAACACCGGCGTCAAACTCGACAAGAAAGGCTTCGTCGAAGTTGACGAACAGTATCAGACCGCCGAGCCGTCGATCCTGGCGCTAGGCGATGTGATCGGCCGGGTTCAACTGACACCAGTCGCTCTGGCCGAGGGCATGGCCGTTGCGCGTCGGTTGTTCAAGCCTGAGCAATATCGCCCTGTGGATTACAAAATGATCCCGACGGCCGTGTTCAGCTTGCCGAACATCGGCACTGTCGGTTTGACCGAGGAAGAGGCCCGGGAAGCCGGGCACGACGTGCAGGTTTTCGAAAGCCGTTTCCGGCCAATGAAGCTGACCCTGACCGAATGCCAGGAGCGCACACTGATGAAGTTGGTGGTGGACGCCAAAACCGACAAGGTGCTGGGCTGCCACATGGTCGGGCCGGAAGCGGGCGAAATCGTCCAGGGCTTGGCGATTGCCTTGAAGGCTGGTGCCACCAAGCGCGATTTCGACGAAACCATCGGTGTGCATCCGACGGCCGCCGAAGAGTTCGTGACCATGCGTACGCCGGTCGCGGGTTAATCGCTTTTCGTGGACTGTGATGCGTCTGGTGCTGTCGCAACGACAGTGGCCAGGCGCTGTTCGCTCTCATCCAGGCTTGCCTGGGTTTTGGCCAGTTCAAGTTCCAGTGACTTGTGTATCTGCGCCTGCTCATCGACGCTCTGTTTAAGGGACTGGCTTTCCAGCTGCGCTACACGCAAGCGTTCCTGGAGGAGGGTGCGTTCGCCGTCAACGCGAGTGGCTTGCTCCAGTAGTTGATCCTGACGGCTATTGCTCTGCTTGAGTTGCTCCTGCAGCAGGCTCAATTCTCTCAAGGTCCCGCGGTTCTCTGTCAGCAAGCGCTCATTGTCGCGGTGTAGCTGCGTGATTTCATCCTGGCGTACCAACGCGCTTTGCTGGGCCTGGCGCAATTCCATCTGAATCTGTTGCACCTGGCCTTCATGGCGACGCTGCTCCTGCTCGCGCTGGTCCTTGACGGCGTTGCGGTAGTGTTCCAGCGCATCGCGAGCGTGCAGGTGTTTCTCTTCAAGGGAGCGAATCTGCTCATCCTTGTCTTGCAAGCGTAATTCGAAATCGGCCAGCGCCTGGTTCAGTCCGGCGTTGCGGGTTTGCTCGGTCTGCAACATGGAGCGATTTTCTTGCAACGCTTCGGATTCCTGGGTCAATGCCAGGCTTTGAACTTCGTAATGCTGCTGCAGCTGTGTATTGGACTCCTGCGCGTCATGCAGCTGGGTTTCCAGGTCTTTTCTTTGTCGTTCGAACTGCTCGCGGGCCTGATCGATGGGCTCCTGCGCCTGTTCCTTGAGGCGTTGCGCCAGCCGAGAAACCAGCCTGGCCAACTCATCATCGATAGGTTCCGACGGTGCTTCAGCGCGCTCGGCGCCATCATCCAGTTCTTTCAAATAACGATGAATCGTGGTTTTCGAGCCCGTGTTGCCCATCTCGATCCGTACTGCGTCGATGCTCGGGTTTTCTCCGCGCGCCAGAAGGGCCAAGCGTGCTGCTTGCACTACCGCTTTGTTTACGCCGCCACGTGCCATGTGTTCTCCTACGATTTCGTACTGTGGTATGTACCACTTAAATACACAATGTACCACGTTGTAAAATAACTTGAAATACGTTAAGTACTCATACGGGATATACTAGTATTACCCCGTGTGATGAGCCCTATGGCGGGTTTTCACCCGCCAAAGCGGTACGTTTTAGAGAGTTGAGCCCATGACTGAGCTGGATCGTTACCTGCAAGCCGCCACCCGCGACAACACCCGTCGCAGCTACAGGGCGGCTATCGAGCACTTCGAAGTCAGTTGGGGTGGTTTCTTGCCGGCAACCAGCGATAGCGTCGCGCGCTATCTGGTGGCGCATGCGGGTGTGCTTTCGATCAATACCTTGAAGCTACGGTTGTCGGCGCTGGCGCAGTGGCACAACAGCCAGGGTTTCGCCGATCCCACCAAGGCGCCAGTAGTGCGCAAGGTTTTCAAGGGCATTCGCGCGTTGCACCCGGCTCAGGAGAAACAGGCCGAGCCGTTGCAGCTTCAGCACCTTGAGCAGGTGGTTGTTTGGCTGGAGCAGGAGGCACAAACCGCAAAGGCGCAGGATGATCGACCCGGATTGCTGCGAGCCAAGCGCGACATGGCGCTGATCTTGCTGGGCTTCTGGCGCGGTTTTCGCAGCGATGAGCTATGCCGCGTGCAGATCGAACACGTGCAGGCGAGCGCCGGTTCGGGCATCACTCTCTACCTGCCACGCAGCAAGAGCGATCGCGAGAACCTTGGCAAGACTTACCAGACGCCGGCGTTGCAGCGTTTGTGCCCGGTGCAGGCGTACATCCAGTGGATCACTGAAGCCGCGTTGGTCCGTGGGCCGGTATTCCGCGGTATCGACCGCTGGGGCAACTTGAGTGAGGAGGGGCTGCACGCCAACAGCGTGATTCCATTACTGCGTCAGGCACTGGAGCGTGCCGGCATCCCGGCCGAGCACTACACCAGTCACTCATTGCGGCGCGGCTTTGCCACCTGGGCCCATCAGAGCGGATGGGACTTGAAGTCGTTGATGAGTTATGTGGGCTGGAAGGATATGAAGTCCGCCATGCGCTATGTTGAATCCAACCCGTTTCTCGGGATGACACCGCTCGCGGAAAAAACCATTGGCGCTGCTAAGTAAGTTTTCTTCTATTAATACATTCGGCTAATAGCGAAAACCAATGAGCAGCATGAGCTTTGCCAATGAGCCATCCGGCAATCGAGTCGGTAGGATTCACTCCATCAACTTCTCAACCAAACTTTTCAACCCCTGACGGAGAGTCATCGATGCCTATCATCAACAGCCAAGTTAAACCGTTCAAAGCTGACGCCTTCAAAAATGGCGACTTCGTAAAAGTGTCGGACGCTGACCTGAAAGGTAAGTGGTCTGTCGTGTTCTTCTACCCAGCTGACTTCACATTTGTTTGCCCGACCGAACTGGAAGACCTCGCTGAGAACTACGACGCGTTCCAGAAACTGGGCGTCGAGATCTACAGCGTTTCCACCGATACCCACTTTGCCCACGCGGCCTGGCACAACACTTCGCCAGCCATTGGCAAAATCCAGTACACCATGATCGGCGACCCGACTCATGCCATCTCCCGCAACTTCGACGTACTGATCGAAGAAGCTGGTCTGGCTGACCGTGGCACCTTCGTGATCAACCCAGAAGGCCAGATCAAAATCGTTGAACTGAACGATGGCGGCGTTGGCCGTGACGCATCCGAGCTGCTGCGCAAAATCAAGGCTGCTCAGTACGTCGCTGCTCACCCAGGCCAGGTTTGCCCTGCCAAGTGGAAAGAAGGCGAGGCCACTCTGGCTCCGTCCCTGGACCTGGTCGGCAAGATCTAAGTCTGTGAATAGCATCACCAGGGCGGGTTTCCGCACCTAAGTAAGCTGCAACCGCCCAATAAAAACGCCCGGGCGAGATTCGCTCGGGCGTTTTTTTTCGAATTGAAAAAGGAGATCGCCCGTATGTTGGACGCCAATCTTAAAGCCCAGTTGAAATCGTACCTGGAACGGGTCACCCAACCGATCGAGATCGTTGCCTCCCTCGACGACGGTGCGAAATCCCAGGAAATGCTCGCTCTTCTGAAAGACGTTGCCAGTCTTTCCAACCAAATTACCTTGCTCGACAACGGTGACGATTCACGTAAACCATCGTTCTCGATCAACCGCCCGGGTGCCGATATCAGCCTGCGTTTCGCCGGCATCCCGATGGGCCATGAATTTACTTCGCTGGTGCTGGCCTTGCTGCAAGTCGGCGGTCACCCTTCGAAGGCCAGCGTTGAAGTGATCGAACAGATCCGCTCGCTCAAAGGCGAGTTCAACTTCGAGACTTACTTCTCGCTGTCCTGCCAGAACTGCCCGGACGTGGTCCAGGCGCTGAACCTGATGGCGGTACTGAACCCGAACATTCGCCACGTCGCTATCGACGGTGCGCTGTTCCAGGCCGAAGTCGATGAGCGCCAGATCATGGCCGTACCAAGTATTTACCTGAACGGCGTCAATTTCGGTCAGGGCCGCATGGGCCTGGAAGAAATCCTCGCCAAGATCGACACCAGTGGCATCGAGCGTCAAGCCGAGAAAATCAGCGCCAAGGAAGCCTTTGACGTATTGGTTGTCGGCGGTGGCCCGGCCGGTGCTTCGGCAGCTATTTACGCGGCTCGTAAAGGCATTCGCACCGGTGTCGCAGCTGAGCGTTTTGGTGGGCAGGTGCTGGACACCATGGCCATCGAGAACTTTATCTCCGTGCAGGAAACCGAAGGACCGAAACTGGCTGTGGCGCTGGAAGAACACGTCAAGCAATACGACGTCGACATCATGAACCTGCAACGTGCCGATAAGTTGGTACCGGGCAAGAATGGCGAGCTGCACGAAGTTCACTTCGCCAGCGGCGCGACTCTGAAAGCCAAGACCGTGATCCTGGCAACCGGTGCGCGGTGGCGCGAAATGAACGTCCCGGGTGAGCAGCAATACCGCAACAAAGGCGTGGCGTACTGCCCGCACTGTGACGGTCCGTTGTTCAAAGGCAAGCGTGTGGCGGTGATTGGCGGCGGTAACTCCGGCGTTGAAGCGGCCATCGACCTGGCCGGTATCGTTTCCCACGTCACGCTGCTGGAGTTCGACGTACAGTTGCGCGCCGATGCGGTTTTGCAGCGTAAATTGCACAGTCTGCCGAACGTCACCGTGATTACCAGTGCGCAAACCACTGAAGTGACTGGCGACGGGCAGAGGGTCAACGGTCTGCGTTACAAGGATCGTCAGTCGGATGAGCTTCGTAGCGTCGAACTGGAAGGGATCTTCGTGCAGATTGGTCTGTTGCCGAACACCGATTGGCTCAAAGGCACCATCGAGCTGTCGCCTCGCGGCGAGATCATCGTTGATGCCCGTGGTGAAACCTCGATGCCGGGTGTGTTTGCTGCCGGTGACGTGACCACCGTGCCGTACAAGCAGATCGTGATTGCGGTAGGCGAGGGCGCCAAGGCTTCCCTCAGCGCCTTCGACCACCTGATCCGAACGTCGGCCCCGGCATAAACGCCAACGCCGAAAACACAAAACCCCATGAGCGATCATGGGGTTTTTTTTGCCTCACGCTGATCGATCCCACGCCGCGCGTGGGAACGATCAGTGTCAGCGCGCTTTTTTACATCGGGGCCGGCTGAATGATTTCAACCCAATAAGCATCCGGGTCCTTGATGAACGCCAGGCTCTTCATGCGGCCGTCGTTCAGGCGTTTCTGGAAATCGCAGCCCAGCGCTTCGAAGCGCTCGCAGGCAGCACGGATGTCCGGCACCGAGATGCAGATGTGACCGAAACCGCGCGGATCGGTGTTGCCGTTGTGGTAAGCGAAATCCGCGTCGTTCTCGGTGCCGTGGTTGTGGGTCAGCTCGAGAATGCCGGGGATCGACTTCATCCACTCGGTGCGCGCTGCCGCATCGGCCGGGATCTGGCTTTTATCGACCAATGCCAGGAAGTACAGGCTGAACTCGGCTTCCGGGAAGTCGCGTTTTTCCACCAGCGAGAAACCCAGAATGCGCGTGTAGAAATCCAGGGACTTGGTGATGTCCTTGACCCGCAGCATGGTGTGGTTGAAGACGAACTTCAGGGTGGCGGTGTCGGGTTGGGCGGTCACGCCGGGGAAGGTGTTCAGTTCGTGCAGGCTCATGGGCCCTCCGGAAAATAAGTGTGTCTAACGAATGGCGACAATGATACGCAAGGGCTCTGACATCACCAAACCAAAACAGTCGGCTATTGCCTGACGGGCGGGCGAGGCTCAGACTTTGCGGTTCTATCCGTGAGTGTTCATTGCAATGACTCGATTCTGTAAATCGACCTTCGTCCTGATTGGCGTGTTTTCGGTGCTTGCCTGTGCTCACGCAGACGAGCCCGTCATGACCTGGCCCAACGGCTGGGAGGTCGAAGCCGTCCCGCAAGATGCAGCCGCGTCCGGGGTGTCCCGTCAGCGCGCGGTAAAAAACGATCAGGGCGGCACGCCCGTCATGGTGATGGAGTTGACCATGACGCAAGTGGAAAGCGGTCATCAGGTGAATCTGCAAGGCGTGTTGCTGGAGATGCGCAAGTCGGTGCAGAAGGACTTCTTTCAGGGCGGGTATCAGAGTGTTTGCAACAAAATTCATCCAGCGACCTTGAGCCGATTATCGGCGCTGGAAACTACCTGCACGATCACGCAAAACGGACGGCATGTGCTCTCTCAAACATTGGTCGCTGCGGTGGATGCCGATAAAGCTTATGTTTTTTCCTACGCAGGGCAGGCCGAGGCTTATAAGGCAAGTCAGGAAGAAATAGAGGTTGCCCGTAACAGCTTGAAACTTTAGTTGAAGATTTCAATGGAGGCAGATGTCCGCGCCTTCCAGCATTTTTAGATGCCCGAAGGAATTAACCACAAAGTTATTTGGCAAGTAGCGAGTTGATCGACGCCGATCGTTGCATTTAGAGGGTATCCATGAAAAAGCCCTGTTTTGGCAGGGCTTTTTTTGTCACCGCGAGTGCTTAACCACGCAGCCAGGAATCAACGGTGGCTGCACCGTATTGTTCCTTCCAGGCTTTCAAGCCGCGGTGGTTGCCGCCCTTGGTTTCAATCAGTTCACCGGTGTGCGGGTTCTGATAAACCTTGACCACGCGGGCGCGACGGGTTTTAGGTGCGCTTGCCTGTCGCAGACCCGATTTTGCCGGGTTCGGATCGAGAATGGCGATGATGTCACGCAGGCTCTTGCCATAGGCTTTCATCAGCCCCTGGAGCTTTTCTTCGAATTCGATTTCTTTCTTGAGCCCGGCATCGTTCTTCAGGGATTCCAGCTGCTTGAGCTGTTCTTGAAGGGCCTTTTCAGCTGCACGAAATTCAGCGAGTCTGGACAATATCTTTACTCCAATAGTGTGTTTGGCTGATACCAACCGCAAACAAAGCTATAAGCCAAGAGCCTTGAAGCGACTCGGTGATAATGGCTCACCTGCCAATCTTGCGCAGGCAGGAAAAATTGTAGTAGTTAATTGGCCAAGAGTAAATCCTGTCTTTTTCTTCATGTAACAACAGTAGTCTTTTGATTCAATTTGGTGCGCGGTGTCGTTGTTCTGTCGCTTAGAGCCGCTAGTTAATGGTGACTTAATGCATTAACGAACTCCGCGCCGGGTATCGGTCGACCGAACAGATAACCTTGCAGGAAACTCACACCGTGGACGGTCAGATAATCACTTTGCTCCTCGGTTTCAACGCGTTCGGCGACAATACCCAGGTCAAGCTTGGCCGACAGTTCGATAATCGTATCCAGCATGTGCCGAGAGAGGGCGTCGACACCGATCATGGCGACGAAACTCTGGTCGATTTTCAAGAAGTCCACATTGAACTGGCGCAGATAACCGAGGCTTGAGTGACCGGTGCCGAAGTCGTCGATGGCGATCATCACGCCGAGTTCATGGAGCTGTTCGAACAGTTGGAGTGTGATGGGCGTGGGTCCGGACCACTTCTTGTTGTCGCCATGCACGACGGGTTGAAAATACGGAATGAATTCTGCTGCCTCCAGCGCGCGCTGCATTTCACGACTCGGTGAAGATGAGCGCATTTGCAAAACATGTCCGGCAAAACCGGAAAGCACGCCAAAAAAAATCAACAGACTGAACAGTGGCGCAAATCACTGCGCATGTAACGCCAGGTCTCTCCGTCGGGGGAAACCGGCGGCCACGGTAAACGCATAACGTGAAGATGCCAGTTTGGCATGCGCAACCTGGAAGGTGGGCAGAGGGTCGTCGTGGAACTTACTGTCGGAGGACAACCAGTGGGGGCTGACTTGCAATAGCAGCAGAGTCTCGCGGCCGATCAGGCGCAGTACATTACTGAGGTGAACCGTCCAGTGTGCTCAGCGCTCCCTGTTTCCCTTCGCTGAGCCGATACACCAGTACGGCGGTGTCGGGAGTGACCAGGTTGCCCTTCATCAGCAACAATTTGCCTTCGGTGTAGTCGCCGGCAATGATCTTTTCCTGATATTCGCCAAACAATGAACTGCAGTAGATGTTGTTGTCCCACACCAAATTGGTCGAACGCACAAACGGGCGGCGGGTGACCTGTTCGCGCAAGGCCAGTTTGATCTCGTTGCAACTTTGTCCGGCCAGCGGCACTAATTCGCGCGCGGCCAGGGCGGTGTTGTCGAGCATCAGTTCGAACTGGCGAACGGCTTCTTCAGCGGTTTGCTCTGTGCTGTGCTTAAGTGCGCGTTCAGCCTGCATATGGAGAATGGCGAACCCCAGTAATACTGGGAGCAATCCACTCAATACAGTCACCGCTATCCTGATGCTACGCTCAACGGTAGTTCAAGCGTTCGGCGAGTTTGATAAACGCCATCGCCGCAGGAGATGACTGGCGTTGGTCGAGCACTGCCAGACCGACCTGTCGTGCGACCGGGGGCGACAGTGGTTTTTTCACATAGCGGTTGTCGCTGTGGTCAGGTAGTGAACCTTCGGCGACAACTGTCAGCGCATCGCCTCGGCCGACGGTGTCCAGCGTGCTCAGTAGCTGCGAGCAGCGATAGCGGATATTCGGTGTCAGCCGGGCGGCACTGAACAGTCGTGAAACCAGCTCCGAAGAGCCCGCCTCGGTCAGCACGAAAGGGTCATGGCACAAATCGCTCAAACTCAGGCTGTCGCGACTGGCCAGTGGATGATTGACGGGTAGCAACGCGACCATCTGGTCTTCGATCAACGCAAAGGTGTCGAAGCGCTCCTCTGGCAACACCACGAAGCCGATATCGACACGGCGCTCCTCCAGCCACTGGATGACCTGACGGTCCGGGCCTTCATCAATATGGACCTCGATGCCCGGGTGCTCGGCACGGTAGTGCTGCAAGATCAGTGGCAGTAATTTGATTGATGAGGTCGGGCCAAACGAGCCGATGCGCAATGTGCCGCGTTTCATCCCGCGTGCATCGGCTGCTTCCTGGCGCAAGGTGTTGGCCAGGCCCAGCATCGCCCGGGCGCGCTGCAAAAGCTGTTGGCCGATGTCGCTCAGTTCGACCCGGGACTGATGCCGCCGCAGTAACTCGACGCCCAATTCCTGTTCAAGCGACTTGAGGGCGTGGGAGACCGCAGATTGTGAAATGCCCAGACGATTGGCCGCCGCCGTAAAACCGTGTAACTCGGCCACAAGCGAGAAAATCTCAAGCTGGGTGAGGGTCATGAGCGTTTACTCATTTTACGATGACTTGGTATTAGCCGAATGATAGGTCATCTAACCGATTTTACGTTCTGGAAACTTATGACGACCTGTGAGCAAAGCCTGTCCAACCCATCGGATGTACCGGTTTATCTGAAGCTGGCTGCGGTCACCATGATCTGGGGTGGTACGTTCGTGGCCGGGCGGTTTCTGGCAGATAGCCTCAGCCCTTTATTCGCCGCCAGCCTGCGATTCCTGTTAGCCAGCGCAGCGTTGCTGCTGTTTCTGCTACTGGCCCGTGTTCCATTGGCTCGACCCAGCCCCAGGCAGTGGCTGCAATTGGCGTTGCTGGGGTTTTTCGGGATCTTCTTCTACAACCTGTGTTTCTTTTATGGCCTGCATTACATCAATGCTTCACGGGCGTCGTTAATCGTGGCGTTGAACCCGGCCGTGATCGGGCTGGCGTCATGGCTGTTGTTCAAGGAGCACTTGAGTCGCGCGAAGGTCATCGGAATCGCGATTTGTATTGCCGGGGCGAGCCTGGTGATCGTCAGCCGAAACCCGCAATTGCTGGCCGGCAACGCCGACGCCTGGATCGGCGACTTGTTGATCTTCGGCTGCGTGCTCGGCTGGGGCGTCTATTCGTTGTTCTCCAAAGCGTTGAATCAAACCCTGGGGCCGGTTCAAACGGTGACGTACTCGATTTTGCTCGGTACGGTAATGCTCTGGGTGACCAGCGCCGTTAGAGGTGAGTTGAGTGTGGCGGTGCTCACCAGTCTCGGTACGCAACAATGGCTAAGCCTGATGTATTTAGGCGTATTGGGTTCGGCACTGGCCTACATTGGCTATTACGACGGTATCCGCAAAATCGGCGCCACGCGCTCAGGCGTGTTCATTGCTTTGAATCCACTGACAGCGGTCATCCTCGGTGCACTGCTGTTGGGCGAGCAGTTGACTCTGACGATGTGCTTGGGTGGCGGGTTGATCCTGGCGGGGATTTTCCTGTGCAACAAACCCCTTGCGCGACCAGGGAAAAAGGGGATTTGATACAGAAGGCGGACAAACCTAGTTACGCTGTGTAGAATCGGGTTACGCATACAATAATAATCGTCTTCTGGAAGCAGAAGCCTCGCCCGCAAAAGCCTTGGGTCGATAATGAAGAGTGACGGGTTTCAACTGATCTACGGTGACTTCCTCGCCCGCAGCGTGCGGGGCATCTCCTGCGCGCCACCCGCCGGTCTCAGCATTGCTAGCAACTAACGATCCGTTAATTGATAAGAAAATGATGAGGCGCCACCATGGCAGATTTATACGAAAACCCAATGGGCCTGATGGGCTTTGAATTCATTGAGTTCGCATCGCCGACCCCGAACACCCTGGAGCCGATCTTCGAGATCATGGGCTTCACCAAGGTCGCGACCCACCGTTCCAAAGACGTGCACCTGTATCGCCAGGGCCAGATCAACCTGATCCTCAATAACGAACCTCACAGCGTTGCTTCGTACTTCGCGGCCGAGCACGGCCCGTCGGTGTGCGGCATGGCGTTCCGCGTCAAGAATGCCCAGCAGGCATTTGCTCGTGCCCTGGAAATCGGTGCCCAGCCGATTCACATCGAAACCGGCCCGATGGAGCTGAACCTGCCCGCGATCAAGGGCATCGGCGGTGCGCCGCTGTACCTGATCGACCGTTTCGGCGAAGGCAGCTCTATCTATGACATCGACTTCGTGTTCATCGAAGGCGTTGACCGCAACCCGGTCGGGGCTGGCCTGAAGATCATCGACCACCTGACCCACAATGTGTATCGCGGGCGCATGGCCTACTGGGCCAACTTCTACGAGAAGCTGTTCAACTTCCGCGAGATCCGTTACTTCGACATCAAAGGCGAATACACCGGCCTCACTTCCAAGGCCATGACCGCGCCGGACGGCATGATCCGCATCCCGTTGAACGAAGAATCGTCCAAGGGCGCCGGGCAGATCGAAGAGTTCCTGATGCAGTTCAACGGCGAGGGCATCCAGCACGTTGCCTTCCTGTCCGATGACCTGATCAAGACCTGGGATCATCTGAAAAGCATCGGCATGCGCTTCATGACCGCGCCGCCGGAAACCTATTACGAAATGCTCGAAGGCCGTTTGCCGAACCACGGCGAGCCGGTTGATCAACTGCAATCGCGCGGCATTCTGCTGGACGGTTCTTCCGAGTCGGGCGACAAGCGTCTGCTGTTGCAGATCTTCTCGGAAACCCTGATGGGCCCGGTGTTCTTCGAGTTCATCCAGCGCAAAGGTGATGATGGTTTCGGCGAAGGCAACTTCAAGGCACTGTTTGAATCCATCGAACGCGACCAGGTTCGTCGTGGCGTGCTTTCCACCGACTAAGCGGTATTAGATGTACAAAAGCCCGGTCAGCAGCAATGCTGGCCGGGCTTTTTCGTTTGGTCTTACATGGGTTTTCGTTTAAGCCGGACCAGGTGTTTGAACCCTTCGAATACCAGTACAACTACCGCCAACCAGATCGGGATGTAGGTCAGCCATTCACCGGCCTTGATGCTTTCCCCCAGCAGCAGTGCGACGCCGAGTAACAGCACCGGTTCGACATAGCTCAACAATCCGAACAGGCTGAACGGCAACAGTCGACTGGCGATGATGTAGACCACCAGCGCTGAAGCACTGATCAGCCCAAGCATAGGGATCAACAGCGACAGCCACGGATGTTGATCAAACACGCCGAAACCTTGTTCACCGCCCTGAACGAACCAGAACGCCACGGGCAGCATCAAGGCCATGTCCATCCACAAGCCGCCCAGGTTGTCGGTCGCCAGTCGCTTGCGCAGGAAGAAGTAGAGCGGATAACCAACGACGACCAGCAAGGTCGCCCAAGAGAAACCGCCGACCTGATACAGCTCATTGAGCACGCCGAGGGACGCAAAAAACACCGCAACCTTTTGCAAGTAAGACAAACGCTCGCCATACGCGAACCGCCCGGTGAGGACCATCGACAGCGGCAACAGGAAATAGCCCAGTGACACGTCGAGGCTATAGCCATTGAGCGGGGCCCACATGAACAGCCAGAGTTGCAGGCCAAGCAATACTGCGGAAAGGATCATCCCGGCGAGCAATTTGGGTTGACCAACCAGCCGCCGGAAGAGGGCGACCACGCGTTTCCATTCGCCGGAGACCACCATGAACACGGTCATGCAGGGCAAGGTCAGCAGCATCCGCCAGCCGAAAATTTCCACGCCGCTCAAAGGGGCGAGCAGCGAAGTGTAGTAATACATGACGGCAAACAGCACCGAGGCTGTGACCGATAGAGCGATACCTTTAGACAAACTGTCCTCGCGGGTTGAAGGTCAAACGGGGCGCGCAGGATACGTGTTTTTTGTGCTGAATATTGGTCAAGTGATCAATATTTGCAACATCACTGCAAGATTGATCAATCATCTCAAGCCAGACGCGGTTTACGCCCCGACACAAAGTGGCTCACATCATTAAACCCTGGCGTCGACGAATGCCCAGGCACAACCAGCGAATCAATAAACGCCTCATCCTCAGCCGTAATCTTCACCGCCTGCGCTTTAGTGTAGGCATCCCATTGTTCTTCGGTGCGCGGGCCAACGATGGCCGAGGTGACGGCGCTGTTGTTTAGTACCCAAGCGATGGCGAACTCGACGATACCCACGCCGCGCCCTTGGGTGTACTGCTGGATTTGCTGAGCAATGCGCAGAGATTCGACGCGCCATTCGGTTTCCAGAATGCGTTTGTCTGCACGTCCGGCGCGACTGTTAGCGTCCGGCTTCGCGTCCGGCGCGTATTTACCGCTGAGCACACCGCGCGCCAGCGGGCTGTAAGACACCACGCCGAGGCCATAGTTTTGCGCGGCGCTGATCTGCTCGGCTTCTGCCTGGCGGTTGACGATGTTGTACAGCGGCTGACTGATCACCGGCCGGTCAACGCCCAGTTTATCGGCCACACGAATCACTTCAGCGATGCGCCAGCCACGGTAGTTCGACAAACCCCAATAGCGAATCTTGCCCTGGCGGATCAAATCGCCGAGGGCCGACACCGTGACCTCCAGCGGCGTGTTGTGGTCTTCGCGGTGCAGGTAATAGATGTCGAGATAGTCAGTGCCCAGGCGCGTCAGGCTGGCGTCGATGCCATTGAACAGGTGCTTGCGGCTCAGGCCGCTGCGGTTCGGAACGCCGTCCACGGGGCCGAAACCGACCTTGGTCGCCAGCACCCATTCGTGGCGGTTCCCGGCAATCGCTTCGCCGACGATCTCTTCGGAGCGGCCGTTGGTGTAAACGTCCGCGGTGTCGATGAAATTGATGCCCTGGTCCCAGGCCTTGTCGATGATCCGCAGGGAATCTTCGGTGCTGGTCTGTTCGCCGAACATCATGGTGCCCAGGGTCAGGGTGGATACCTGTAAACCCGAATGACCCAGCGTGCGGTAGCTCATGACGAATTCCTTTTACCGGAGGGAAAGGCGTCAATCAAATACCAGAACGACTGCACGGGGCAAACGGAATTATCGAACACCCTGTGCCGATCGGTGCAGAGCGTGGGAACGATCAATCAGTTGCCCGGTGATCAGACGCGAAGCGTACGGGTCATGCGCAACGCCAGCAAACTCCCGCAAACAATCACGCCTGCCAGCAGGTAAAGCGCCGCATCCGTCGAACCGGTGCTGTCCTTGACCCAACCCACCAGGTACGGGCTGAGGAAACCCGCCATCTGCCCCATGGAATTGATCAACGCCAAACCACCTGCCGCGGCACCCGCGCTGAGCAGGGCTGTCGGCACGGGCCAGAACATTGGCAGGCCGGTGAGGGCGCCCATGGTGGCGATGGACAGGCCGAGGATGGCGATGGCCGGGTGGGCGGCGAAGTTCACGGCGATCAGCAGGCCGACCGCGCCCATCAGCATCGGCACCACCAAGTGCCAGCGGCGTTCTTTGCGCAGGTCCGCCGAGCGACCGACCATCAACATGAACAACGCTGCCAGCAGATAAGGAATCGCACTCAACCAGCCGATCACCAGGTTGTCGCTGAAACCCAGATTCTTGATGATCGACGGCAGCCAGAAGTTGATCGCGTAGACGCCGCTCTGGATGCAGAAATAGATCAAACCAAACGCCCAGATCGCCGGGTTCTTGAACACGGCCAGCAGCGAGTCGGTGGTGGTTTTCGGTTTGTTGGCCAGGTCTTCAGCGTGGTCGGCTTCCAGCACCGAACGCTCGAATGGCGTGAGCCATTTGGCATTGGCGTAGCTGTCGCTGAGCAGGAAATAAGCCAGCGCACCGAGGATCACCGTCGGAATGCCTTGCAGCAGAAACATCCACTGCCAACCCGCCAAACCACCTTGGCCAGCCGCGAAGTGAGTGAGAATCCAGCCGGAAAACGGGCTGCCGAGCAGGCCGGACACAGGGATCGCCGACATGAACAACGCCATGATGCGGCCACGGCGGAACGTCGGGAACCACTGCGAAAGGTAAAGCACCACGCCCGGGAAGAACCCGGCTTCCGCCGCGCCGGTGAACAGGCGCAAGGTGTAGAACTCGGTCGGTGTGGTGACAAACAGCAAACAGGTCGACAGCGAACCCCAGACGATCATCATCAGCGCGATCCAGCGGCGCGGGCCGAATTTGGTCAGTGCCAGGTTGCTGGGTACGCCGCAGAGTACGTAGCCGATAAAGAAGATCCCGGCCCCGAGGCCGTACACGGTTTCGCTGAATTTCAGCGCGTCGAGCATCTGCAGCTTGGCAAATCCAACATTCACCCGGTCGAGGTAGTTGAACAGGTAGCAGATGAAAATGAAGGGAATCAAACGCAGGGTAATGCGCTTGTAAACGGCGTTTTTGTCGTCAACGATGGCCTGGGTAGCGGCGGCGCTCTGTGACATGGCGGGCTCTCTCTTTATTATGATTTTTTGCGATGCAAAGGGTAACGTTGACCGCCCGGTGAGTCTCGGCCACCCCTTGGGTAATTGTCTTTGTGCCTGAGCACAGGGTTTGCAACCAAGGCCTGTGCGGGTGAACAATCCGCCTCATCACGCTTTCAAGGATCACCGCTATGTTCGAACTCGATCACGACCTGGCCCAGGACATCGTCGACCGGGCGATGGCTATTCTGCCGTACAACGTCAACGTCATGGACAGTCAGGGTCTGATTCTCGGCAGCGGCGAGCCGGAGCGGGTCAACACCCGTCATGAAGGTGCGCAACTGGTGCTGGCCAACGGTCGCGTGGTGGAGATCGACGCCCAAACCGCAATTCATTTGAAGGGCGTGCAGCCGGGCATCAACCTGCCGCTGTTGCTCGATCAACGTTTGATCGGCGTGCTGGGCATCACCGGCGAGCCCGAACAATTGCGTACCTACGCCAAACTGGTGCGCATGACCGCCGAGATGTTGGTGGGCCAGCGCAATCAGCAGGCCGAGCAGCAATGGCGGCGTCAGCGTTGCGATGATCTGCTGGCGCTGCTGCTCAGCGAGGCCGGAGATTCGCCGCGGTTGATTGATGAAGCGCAACAACTGGGGCTCAAGCCGCAGATGACGCGAGTGCCGTATCTGTTCGAGCTGGGGATGGAACACGGCCCGGGGCAAACCGTCGAGGCACTCAGCGCCTGGCTGACCTCGCGCTACCCGGACAGCTGGTGCGTGAGTTCGGCCAAGTCCTCGTTGCTCTGGTGTCGGCCAGCCAGTCAGGCGATCGAGAATGATCGGCTGCTGGAAAAACTCGACGGCCTGGGCTGGAACATCCTGCGCATCGCCGTGGGTGGGCAAGCCGATGGGTTGTCGGGGTTGCGTCGCTGCTATCGCCGGGTCGGTGACTTGCTGGCCTACGGGCGCGATGTATTGCCCCGGTCCCGATTGCTGACCCTGACCCGTTATCGGCTGCCGGTGATGCTCTGGCGTCACCGCAACGACGATGCGCTGGACGAACTGCTCAAGCCACTGCGCAAAGTCATCGCCAAGGATGCCAACGGCCAACTGCTGGCGACCTTGCGCTGCTGGTGTGATCACGACGGCCAGAGTCAGGCCTGTGCCGATGCACTGGGCATCCATCGCAACAGTCTGCGTTATCGGATGGAGCGCATTGCCGAGCTCAGCGGTGTCGACCCGCTGAAACTGGACGGGATGCTCGCGCTTTATCTCGGCGTCCAGCTATTGCCCGAGGCAGACATCCACTCATGAACGACACATTCCCCTGTGGGAGCGGGCTTTCAGCGAAATCAGTGTCGAGTTTTAAACCGCCATCGTCGAATCGCTGCCCGGAGCAAGCCGCAACTACAGAAGACGGTAGTTTTGTGAGAATGAACAATAATCGTCATACCCGCTTGTGCAGCGGACAGGCGTTATTGTGCGTGGCGGCTGGCAGCATGAGGGCATTGGAACTGGAGAATTCGTATGAAAATCGTCATCGCCCCCGATTCGTTCAAGGACAGCCTGAGCTCGCAAGGTGTGGCAGACGCCATTGCGCTTGGGCTTACGGAAGTCTGGCCCGACGCGCAGCTGGTCAAATGCCCGATGGCCGACGGCGGGGAAGGGACCGTCGAGTCGATTCTGGCGGCCTGCGAGGGCGAACTGCGCCGAACCATTGTCCGCGGGCCATTGGGTATAACGGTCGATGCCGCTTGGGGCTGGTTGCCCCAGAGCCACACCGCGATCATCGAAATGGCTGAGGCCAGTGGCTTGCAACTGGTCCCGCCGAGTCAGCGCGATGCGTGCTCCAGCAGCACGTTCGGCACGGGTGAATTGATTCGGGCGGCGCTCGATGCCGGCGCGCAACGAGTGATCCTGGCGATTGGCGGCAGCGCCACCAATGACGGCGGTGCGGGGGCGATGCAGGCCTTGGGCGTGAAACTTTTCGACGCACAGGGCCAAACACTGGCTCCGGGCGGCCGGGCCCTCGCGCAATTGGCCCGCATCGACATCAGTGACATTGATCCGCGTCTGGCTGAGGTGCGCTTCGACATCGCCGCCGACGTCAACAATCCGCTGTGCGGTCCCCACGGCGCTTCGGCAATCTTCGGCCCACAAAAAGGCGCCTCGCCCGAGCAAGTCCAGCAACTGGATCGTGCCCTGGAACACTTTGCCGAACGGTGCGCTCAAGTCCTGGGCAAAGACGTCCATGACGAGCCGGGCAGCGGTGCGGCGGGAGGCCTGGGTTTTGCCGCCAAGGCGTTTCTGGGTGCGCAGTTCAAGGCCGGGGTTGAAGTGGTTGCCGAACTGGTTGGCCTGGCTGATGCGGTCAAGGGGGCCGATCTGGTGATTACCGGCGAAGGGCGTTTCGATGCCCAGACGCTGCGTGGCAAGACACCGTTTGGAGTGGCGCGAATAGCACAGCAACAGAGCGTGCCGGTGATCGTCATCGCCGGGACGCTGGGTGAGGGTTATCAGGACCTGTACGCACATGGCATCGATGCCGCGTTTGCCCTGGCGAGCGGGCCGATGACGCTGGAACAGGCTTGCGCCGAGGCCCCGCGTTTGTTGCGTGAACGCGCAAGTGATATTGCGCGGGTTTGGCGGTTGGCCGCTCGCAACACCTGAAGCCCTTCACAATCCGTTTTAGCCGCTGGCGAAGCCCGCGTTCGACAACTATTACGAGGTCACGGGTGTTTCATAATTGAAACACCCGCAACGCTGTGAAATATACTCCTGAACTCCCCGCAAAAAAACTCATCCCCGGCCGATACAGCCAATAGGCGCACAAAACCTATTCCAAACACTGGCGCCAAGCTGAAAAGGCTGCCCGCGAAGGTCGCGACCGTGTGGTGGACACGGTCGGTGCGATTCAGACCATGACCCACGATGTGCAAAACACTTCGCTGATGATCGAAGGCCTGGCCGCTCAGGGGCGCGATATCGGCAAGGTGCTGGACGTGATCCGCGCCATCGCCGAACAGACCAACCTGTTGGCATTGAACGCGGCGATCGAAGCGGCCCGGGCCGGTGAAGCCGGACGTGGTTTTGCGGTGGTGGCGGACGAGGTCCGGGCGCTGGCCCATCGCACCGCGCAATCGACTCAGGAAATCGAGAAGATGGTCGCCGGCATCCAGAACGGCACGGGTGAAGCGGTCTCGTCGATGCAGCAAAGCAATCAGCGCACCCAAAGCACCCTGGAAATGGCCCGCGCCACCGGTGTTGCACTGGAGCAGATCACGCAATCGATCCACCTGATCAACGAGCGCAACCTGGTGATCGCCAGCGCTTCAGAAGAACAGGCTCAGGTTTCCCGTGAAGTGGATCGCAACCTGGTGAACATCCGCGACCTGGCCATCCAGTCCGCCGCCGGCGCCAACCAGACCAGCGCAGCGACCCACGAACTGTCACGCCTGGCCGTGGATTTGAATGCCATGCTGGCGCGTTTCGTGATTTGAGATAGGGTTGAGGCTTGGAACCCGCGCGACTGGAGAAATACATGCGCTATTCAGCCTTGACCAAACGAATCGCCGGGGACGGCGCAGCGGCCTGGCAAATTCATTACCGAGCATTGGAATTGCGCGAGCAGGGTGTCGATGTGCTCCTGCTGTCAGTCGGCGATCCGGACTTCGATACACCCAAACCGATTGTCCAGGCCGCCATCGACAGCCTGCTGGCCGGCGACACTCACTACTCGCAAGTTCGTGGCAGCCGGGGGCTGCGCAACAGCATTGCCAGTCGTCATCGGCGCCAGAGTGGTCAAGCGGTGGATGCCGATCATGTGATTGTGCTGCCGGGCGCGCAGTGTGCGGTGTATTCGGTTGCCCAATGCCTGCTTGATCCCGGCGATGAAGTGATCGTCGCCGAACCGATGTACGTGACCTATGAAGGCGTGTTCGGCGCCTGCGGGGCCAAAGTGGTGCCGGTGGCAGTGCGCCCCGAGAACGGGTTCCGGGTCGATCCGCAGGATGTCGCCGCGCTCATCACGCCTAAAACCCGCGTCATCTTGCTCAACAGTCCGAACAATCCTTCCGGCGCCAGTTTGCCGCTGAAGATCTGGCAGCAACTGGCGTTGCTGTGTATTCGTCATGACTTGTGGCTGATCAGTGACGAGGTCTACAGCGATCTGCTGTACGAAGGCGAACACATCAGCCCGGCCAGCCTGCCGGGCATGGCCGAGCGCACCGCGACGATCAATAGTCTGTCCAAATCCCACGCCATGAGCGGCTGGCGCGTGGGCTGGGTCATCGGGCCGAAAGCGTTGAACGACCATCTGGAGCATCTGTCGTTGTGCATGCTGTTTGGCATTCCGGATTTCATTCAGAACGCCGCGCAATTGGCCCTTGATGAAGACCTGCCGGAAGTGGCGCAGATGCGCCAGGAGTATCGCCAGCGTCGCGACCTGGTGTGCGCGAGCCTGAGTAATTGCCAGGGTATCCGCCCGATTCGACCCGATGGCGGGATGTTTGTGATGGTCGACGTGCGCCAGACCGGGCTGTGCGCCCAGAGCTTCGCCGAGCGTTTGCTGGAAGGTTATGGCGTGTCGGTGCTGGCCGGCGACGCGTTCGGGCCGAGCGCGGCGGGGCATATTCGATTGGGGTTGGTGGTGGATCAACTGAAGCTGGCGGATGCGTGTCGGCGGATTGCGTTGTGTGCGTCGGACCTGCTCGAAGCCCGACGTGCCTGATTCAGATATAGATCGTTCCCACGCTCTGCGTGGGGAACGATCATCGGTTCAGGCCTTCCACGCCTTTGTGTTCACCAGATTTTTCGGACGCTCACCCGCCAGTGCCGCCAACAGATTGTCCACCGCACACGTGGCCATCGCCTCGCGCGTTTCATGGGTCGCCGAGCCAATGTGCGGCGTTGCCACCACATTGTTCAACTGCAACAGCGGCGAGTCGTGGTTCAGCGGCTCACGTTCAAACACATCCAGCCCCGCCGCCCGAATCTGCCCCTCACTCAAAGCCTGTATCAGCGCCGCTTCGTCCACGACTTTGCCGCGGGAAATGTTGATGAAGATGCTCTCGCGGCGCATCAATGCAAACTGCTTGGCCCCGATCAGGCCTTCGGTTTCAGCCGTCAGCGGCAATGTCAGGCAAACGAAATCGGCCTGCTGCAACAGCTCCGGCAGGCTTCGATATTGCGCATTGAATCGCTGCTCCACCGCTGGCTTCGGCGTGTGGCTGTGATAGATCACCGGCATGCCAAAACCGAAATGCCCACGCTGTGCCAAGGCCTCGCCAATGCGTCCCATGCCAATGATGCCCAGGGTTTTACCGTGCACGTCGGTGCCGAACTGCGTCGGGCCGACATTGCGCGTCCACTGGCCGGCGCGAACCATGTTCGCCAGTTCCACCACGCGCCGGGCGGTTGCCAGGATCAGCGCGAAACCAGTGTCGGCGGTGGTTTCGGTGAGCACGTCCGGGGTGTTGCTGAGCAGGATTCGTCGCTCGGTCAAGTAGTCGATGTCGTAGTTATCGACGCCCACGGAGACGCTGGCGATGGCTTCCAGGTCGGGCGCCAGATCGAGTAACCCGGCATCCAGCTTCAGGCTCGCACCGAGCAAACCGTGGGCGCGGGGCAGGGCGTCGCGCAGTTTGGCCAGACCGTCGGCGTTGAGGTTGTCGATCAGCGTCACCTCGGTCTGCTCGTGCAGGCGAGCCATCAGCAGCGGCGAGAGTTTCTTGTACAACAAAACCTGCTTTTTCATCGTCATCATCTCAACTTCAATTCAGGAATGAGCCGCCGTCGGCGGTTGTACAACGGCCTTGGCCACCACCCGGTCACTGGCGCCGGGCTTGAGGAAAATCGTCAGCACCACCGAGAGCATCAACGCGCCGCTCATCAACAGATAAGAAGCACCCGGCGAGCCGGTCGAACTGTTCAGGTAGCCCACCAGATACGAACCACCAAACGAACCGAGTGCACCCATGCTGTTGATCAACGCCATGGCGCCCCCCGCCACGTTGGCCGGAAGGATCTCCGGAATGATCGCGAAGAACGGCCCGTAAGGTGCGTACATGCAAGCGCCAGCGATCACCAGCAAGGTGTAGGACCACCAGAAATGTTCAGCGCCCAAGGCGTAAGAACCGTAGAAAGCAATCGAGGCGATCAGCAGCGGCGGCCAGACGAAGCGTTTGCGCTTCTGCATTTTGTCCGAGCCCCAGGACACCAGCAGCATGCCGATCACCGCGGCCAGGTAAGGCAACGCCGAGAGCCAGCCGGCTTCGATCATGTCCATCTGCGCGCCGGCCTTGAGGATCGACGGCAGCCACAGCACAAAGCCATAAACGCCGATGCTCCAGCAGAAAAACTGCAAGGCCAGGATGATTACTTTCGGCGAGCGGAAGGCCTCGGCATAGTTCTTCACCGCTTTGATGCCCACCTGTTCGGCGGCCAGAGCACTTTCCAGATCGTGCTTTTCCTGGTCGCTGAGCCACTTGGCTTGCGCCGGACGGTCATCGGCCAGACGCCACCAGATAAACGCCCAGAGCACCGCCGGCAAACCTTCGATGATAAACATCCAGCGCCAGCTGTAATGCTGCACCAGATAGCCCGACACCACCGACATCCACAGCATGGTCACCGGGTTACCGAGAATCAGAAAGGTGTTGGCGCGCGAGCGTTCGGCACGGGTGAACCAGTGGCACAGGTAGATCAGCATCGCCGGCATCACCGCGGCCTCGACCACGCCGAGCATGAAGCGAATCACGATCAACCAATAGGCGTTGGAGACGATCCCGGTCAGCGTGGCCAGGCCACCCCAGAGAATCAGGCTGACGAAGATCAGCTTCTTCACGCTGTGTTTTTGCGCGTAGATCGCCCCCGGCACCTGAAAGAAAAAGTAGCCGAGGAAGAACAGCGCGCCGAGCATCGACGACAGGCCTGGCGTGATCATCAGGTCGGCAGCCATGCCCGAGGCGGCGGCGAAGCCGTAGTTGGCGCGGTCCAGGTACGCCAGGCTGTAGGTGATGAACACGATGGGCATGATGTACCACCAGCGGCGGGCGGCGAGTGTTGCGGTTTTCATAGTGGTGCTCCTGAGCTTGTTGTTTTTGTCGCAGCAGGTAACGGTATTCGTAGATCGAGTAGATCGTTCCCACGCTCCGCGTGGGAATGCAGCCCGTGACGCTCTGCGTCACAGGGACGCGGAGCGTCCCTAGAGGCATTCCCACGCAGGAGCGTGGGAACGATCAATCAAGGGGGGTGGCAGTTCTTCCCGGGTAGGCAACCCCTCCATATCCCCTCGGCTCTGCACCGCGCGGCTGCCAATCCAGTTGGCCCGCTTCACGGCGTCGGCAACGCTGTGGTTTTCCAACAGCGCGCTGATCATGCCGACGGCAAAACCATCGCCGGCACCGACGGTGTCCACCACTGTTTCCACCGGCACACCCGCCACGAAACCCTGATCCAGATGGGTGCGGTAATACGCACCGTGCGGGCCAAGCTTGATCGCCACGGCTTCGGCGCCCAGATCGAGGTAGAACGCCGCAATGTCGGCGGGGTCTTCTAAACCGGTCAGCAAGCGACCTTCGCTCAAACCCGGCAGCACCCAGTGGGCGAGGGCGGCGAGGCGGTTGATCTCGCTAATCATTTGTTGCTCGCTGGCCCACAGGCTCGGGCGCAGGTTCGGGTCGAAGGACACGCTGCGCCCGGCATCGCGCATGCGGGTCATCAATTCGAAAGACATTTCCCGGGCTGTTTCCGACAACGCCGGTGGAATGCCGGTGGCGTGCAAGTGCCGGGCGTTCAGCAATTCAGGAACGATCGATTGCGGCGACAGATGGCTCGCCGCCGACCCGCGCCGGAAGTATTCGACGACCGGATCACTGCCATCATCGCTGCGTGACTTGAGTTGAAAGCCGGTGGGGTGTGCGGTGTCGATGGCGACGTTACGGCAATCCAGGCCTTCTTTCTCCAGGGTGTCGATCACGAACCGGCCCAGGGAATCGGCGCCGACCCGACTCAGCCACGCCACCTTGAACCCCAGACGCGATAAACCGATGGCGACATTGCTGTCGGCCCCGGCGATGCGTTTATGGAATTGGCCAACGTCGGCCAGATCACCGTTCTGCTCGGCGACAAACATCGCCATGGTTTCGCCGAACGATAGGATATCGATCTCAGACATGAGCGCTCTCCAACCGAGTTTGACCGAGGCGGGCGAGGGTAGCGACGTGCTCGGTGGTCAACTGCACCAGGTCATCGCCTTGCAGCGGATATTCCGCCGCCCGCATGACGCCTTGGGCCATGTGCCGCAGCAGTTGTTCCCACAGATGCAGGTCGCTGGCGGCAGGCGGTATGGCCACCAGTTTGCCGTCGGCGCGGCGTGCCACGGCCTTGCAGTGCACATAGCCGACATGCCGACCCAGCAACCGCGCAGCGCTGCTGGCGGACTGGTCTTGCCATTGCCAGTTGCCGATATCGAAGGTCATTTTGACCGGCAGCTTGTGTTGCTCGATTTCATTGAAAAAGCGCTGAAAAGGTTCGATCCGGCCGCCGTGCAAGGTCTGGTCGTTTTCCACCAACAGCTGCACCGCACTTTTGCCCAGCACTCGGGCCAGGGTCTGGAGATCGCTGTTGTCGGTGAAGTACCCCAGCGAAACCTTCAGCCATTTGGCGCCAAATGCCTGGGCGCGCTGCAGCGCAGTGATCAGTTCGGGGTTGGGTCTGGACTGGCCGGCGAGCCACAATTCCATCGGTGAGGAATAGACGCTTTCCAGTCCTTGGGACTGGGTGGCGTCGGCCAGTTGCGCCGGGTCTTCGACCGTCAGCAGTTCTTCGCGCCATTCAATTCGGGTAGCGCCGGCGGTGGCCAACACTTCGATGAACGACCCTTGGCCACGTTGGCGAACCAGGTCAGCACCGTAGCTGGACAGGCTGATGGAAACGGGTGGTTTATTCATTGTTCTACACCTCTGAAACCGGTTTCATTTTTGTTCAAAAAAAAAGGCTGTCTGGGTTGCGGTGTTCTTGAGGGCCTCTTCGCGAGCAGGCTCGCTCCCACAAGGGCTCTGTGACGAACACGTATTCGATGTGCACCTCAAACCCCCTCTGGGAGCGAGCCTGAACTGGTCAAGTAAATCCGGACACCGGTTACGGTGCTTATGCCGCTTTTTGCTCCATAGCTATTGGCGACAGGTAGTTGTTGTAGCTGTGGAGTCTGGTGCGGTTGTAGTACATGAAGAAGCGA
>NZ_VOBI01000016.1 GCF_008369325.1 Pseudomonas sp. ANT_H12B
GCCCCATGCGTTTTCAACCAGGACACTACTGCTAAGCTTATCCACAATTGCTGGGACAAAAATCAGCAATCCGTCCTGGGTCATTTTTCAATCGGCAGGGTGGGTCAGTTTTCAATCAGCGCCAACAGATCAGACGTCAAATACCTAAGTCTATTTCGAGACAGGAGCCCCTCCAGGCTCGCGAAAGCTGCGCCTTCGGTAGTAGCGTAATGAGCCCGTCCGCTAGGTCACTGGCGTGACGAGCGTAAAGCGTCACTGTGTTGGGAAGCGGTATCCGATCAGCAACGAATGCACCGACTCGCTCTTGGGCTATTTTCAGTATATCTAGGACGTCCTGACTCACCTCATTGGTCGACAGGTGTTCAACCAATGGTCTGGGCGGAGGCGCAGCGTGACTCCACATATCTACAATCACCTGGAGCAGTCCGTCTGAACCAAGATGCTCGAGGGCCATTTCCCATAGCTGGCCTTCTTGCGCCATATCCAGGCGAGCCCTAGTCATTACGGAGTTCTAACAAGGTGAGGGTCTTTCTTGATTGCGAGTTTACCAAGCTCTCAGCGGCTGCGAAGCTGATATCACTCGCATTGGTGGCTGAGGATGGGCGCGAATTCTACGTGGAAATGCTCGATGCTTGGAAAGAAGAAGACTGCAGTGATTTCGTAAAGGAAATCGTGCTTCCGCAGCTGTGGGGCAGTAGCTATGTACGACCCACCATTGAGGCAAGGTCAGCGCTGCTCGAGTTCCTAGCGTCGTTTGACGAAGTTCTGGTGATTGTCACAGACGCTCCACAGTACGATTGGGAGCTTTTCACCGAACTTGCATATGACAATGGTAAGTGGCCAAGGAACGTTCGGAATTACCCCACCGACGCAACCACACTAGATGCCTCAAGTGACGGGGTTCCGCTTCCGCATCACGCTCTCCTTGATGCCCGTATCATCGCTAGCATGTTCACCAAAAGCAATCCAAGGAGAGGGTTACCCTGAGAAAGGGCAGTCAATCAGTTGTCTGTATGGGGCAATCGAGTGGAACGAAATATGAAATGGAAAGCCCACACGACCGAGCAAGTCGCCGAGTTATTTGTGGGGACAACACGTAAGGTTATTTCCGCTTTCATATCCGTGCATGCAGCAGAGGCCATCGTCATTATTCGTCACGTTACTCGCTCAGCTTAATGTGCCCGGATAGGCCCATTGAGCCCAGAAATCATGGTTAATGTGTCGTATTGGGGACATTAGCCTTGCACATCATTCGGAGCGTCCGTTGCATTCGGCTTCAAGACGACAGTTAACTATCTGGGTCGTTAGGCTAGTGGCGAGCCCAGTGCAACGTAGCTACCGCAGTTCTCCACAGCAGTCCTTCCTGTGACATTTTTAGCCGGGAGCTGGTCATTGGAAAATCATACGGAATCAGTTTGATTGGACGTGATTGTTTTCAGATATCTGCGGACAGTCGATCTCGACAGATCCAGTCTCTCTGCAATTTCGGACACCGCTACTCCGGCACTGCGGAGGCGATCCGCTTCAGCCGCCTTTTGCGCCGCATCGGATCGGACGGGTCGACCAGGCGCCGGCTTTCCGTCTCGTGCCATAGACTCCATTTCCTGATCAACGCTTTCTTTTTTAATTCTGTTCAGCTGTTTGGAAATGCGTTTAAGGCCCTCCCCGAACGGCTCATTAGATTGCAGGGATGTTGCCATGAGAATCAGCGAGGCCGGCTCAACTTCCATTATCGCTGCAAGACGAATGAGCACATCAATCGTGATGTTCACCTCGCCACGCTCTATCCGGCCCCAGTAGGAACGGTCAATCGTGATCAGGTTTTCCTGCGTAAAACCCTTTCTTCTGCGCAGTGCTCGTACCACTACAGCTAGGGCTTCTGCGGCCTCCATGAAATTTCCCCAAGCAAATCGAGGATGAGGCCATATTGCGAAGCACCATAACACGGACTATCATCCTCATTATGGTGCGCCTGGCGCTTTCAGCCTAGCTTCCCTTGATCTGATTGACGTCTCCAACCCCACACAGCTGGCGTGCGGAGAGGTTCCTACGAGGGGCGAGCGCAGACAAACGGGATTGAATTGTCAATTTCCGGGTTATTAATTGAGGTGAACCCTATGGCTAGCGTCCAAGAGCCCGATTTTATGAAAGGGCCTAGAACGCCCCTCGAGGGCCTGACGGGTACTTCCGAAGCTCGAGCTTTAGCAGTCGAACGATTTCCTAAAAAGCCTTACTGCCTAGTTCGCGACTGGACAATATTTCGCATTGAAGTCACTCGCGACGAACTCTTCAAATGCCATGCAGCGGGCCAGCTCCCGATGATCCTGTTTGCTCACAACGTGGCCGAGGACAGCCAAGGCCGTTTCGAACGGGGCGATTGGGCTCGTTCAAGCATGTGCACCGGTTTCCACGACGGTGTTGCATTCGAAACCAGAAACACGGTTTACGTGTTGATTGGCCCTGGTCATGAACAGCTCGCGAGCCTGAAAGACGTTTTCTCCCTCTTCTAACCTGCGCTCTATATCGGAGCCCCTTCAGGCCAAGGACACACGATGTTTAGAACACACGACGCCGACATGCGGGGCCTACCGGGCATGTTCGGTGAGGGTCAGTACCAATGGCATCAGGTATCCAAAGTGCTTCGTAATCACTGGTATCACGTAACAGTTCAGGCCAAGACCAAGGGCCGAATTTCAGAGGCAGTTCTGATGGTCGACAGCGAACCTCGGCTTCAGCAACTCCTGATTTCCCAAGACGCTGAGACGATTATCACAGAGGTACAAGTAGTCACTCCCGCCCACATGAATGGCACGGGAGCTTGGCGCATGGAGACACTGACCAAGGTGACGCTTGGCGAAGACCAACACGAGTGTGTTGTCTGCCTGCTGGAGGTCGAGACAGGCTCCAAATATCACAGCTCTCACCAACCTGGCTTCAACACTGATGTGCTGAGCAATCTTCGTCCGATCTATCACGCGAACATGATTCGTACAGCCTGAGATTTACCAAGAATCCCGCACGATATCAGCGCAGATGTTTCCGTGCGGATTTCCTGGTAACGCTATACGGGCTGCGAAAGGAGCGCAATTATGCTGAACACTCTGGATGTGGATTTTCATGGAAAACGACATACGGATTTCGATCTCGCACGAATCCTAAAAGCAAAAGCGCAAGGCTTCGAAAAACCGATAACAGCCTATCTCTGCGGAGTATCCATAAAGGCTCGTGCTGGATTAGGCGTCGTGTTTGGTCACAACCGTAAAGACCAATATGGACGGTTCGGCGACGGTCACCTGATCCGGACTTCTGACGTGATTAAGGCGGAGCGCGAGGGCCGTTTTTGGGTACTGACCACAGAAAATTCACGCTACGTGATCGCGACGTTTCAGCACGGTAATGGGCGTGCGAGCCTGCGAGATTTTCTACGTATTTCACAGGGTCAGAACCATTTCACGCCACGAGTGTTGCAATAGTGTCGTTTTCCTTGTTCGCTAGGGATGAGACGGGGATTGAGTGGGCTTGACCAGTGACTGCGTTCGATCTGACAAGCCGATAGTGCATTCTTAGAAATCAGGGCTGGCCGTGTCATGAGACCGCAGTCATAACCACTGACGGGGTGACTGCCCCCTCAGGAGCAGTATCGATAACAAACTCCCCCTGAGCGTATGCAATACTCAACACTATCTGTTCTTTGGGACTGACGAACAGAACCGTTTCACGCTTACCCAACTTGATTGCTCGCTTAAGCTTGTTAACACCAAAGAGTATCTTGAATCCACGCTCCGCCAGAAAGCCTATAACGTCTTCATCATCGCAGTTAGCGTGCTTCCTGGCGTTATCGGTTTTCGTGATCACTCTCAGATTCCAGGGTACATGCAACCCGCAAACATGCTTACCTTGAAGAGGAATGATGTGATCAACGTCATGCTTACTACCTGTCATTACTGAAAGCCGCTTGGCCTCAGTGTAGTACGCGTCAATTGCCTCATGGTCAGCCCAAGACGGAGTGGCGTTCTGCAACGCTATTCTCCGCTTCAGGGCATTCCACTTCAGAACGTCCTTGCGCCTCTGCACTCTTACCCGCAGGGGCACGCCGTGACCGAAAACTCAGGGTCATCAGAGCTCCGCATTCCATGCATCCATAGCCTCGCTCACAGCCGCGTACCACTGGAGATCATCGAGCTGTAGGGCATTCGCGATTTGCCTGTTGGTATTGCCGTCGACCGAAGTCGGGAGACTCTCTATGGCCTCTGTGAACAGACTGGCCGTAGCGACAGCGAATCGCCCCGTACTTGTAGACTGGAGGCACACGTACCTGTGCCAAGCGAGTAATGTAAGGGGCAATCGTCCTAGATGTTATTTGGTAGATTACCCCCCAGCTGGCATAGGTTTTCGCGACCCCAAGCCCCCCGATTCTCAGTAAACGTGCGAAGCCGTGCTCGTACTTGCTCTCAGCATCCGCCGACCACCTGCTGATGGGCCGACAGTCGAGTTTGTTCTCGAAGATCCACCGAGCGTTTTCTAAGGTGGCCATACCTTTGACGATGTGTCCATTCACGTCCAACGGATCATAGCCGCCATGGAAGGAGACATACTTCTTCGCCAACTCGTTGGTCTGTTGCCGTTCCATGTCACAGGCTTGCTGGATCGCTGTTCTTGTAAACTTAGGATAAGGGCGATACATATCGGTCTGCCGACCGGTGTCGAATCCCTGTACATCGATAAAAGATGTAAGGCCAAAGCCTCGAATCTTGACAGTGCGCTTCAACATTGAGCGGACTGCGGACAAAACCCCATTTGCATAATTCGACGTCAGGGTGCCTGATTCCATTTGGTCGACTAGGTACTTCCTGAACCGCGTTAAGTAGTGGGCCGTGACATATTCACGAGGATCCTCACCTCCCTTGAATCCTACCTCGGTCAAATGCATAGCCATCTGCCGGAAGCCGTCACTGTAGTTTTGCTGGCCGGATGAGGATTTCGACTTCATCGACGCGGCGGCGAACATATGCAGAAGCTTGTTGAAGGGGCGACCGGAGTTTTCCGCCAGATCTCCGAACTTCGAGAGTCCGACCAACCGGAGCTCAGAGAGCGCCTTGGTAACAGAATCTTTTGGCTTTGCTTCTTGTTTTTTTTGCCCGGCTTCAGTCGCTTGCTCTTTGCCGTTTTTGTAATCAGCATTGATTACGCCAAGGTTCGTCAGGTCGAGGAGGATCTCTTGGAAGGTTTGTTCAACGATGGAGAAATTGGCGCGAGCCTGTTTCAGGTTTTTCATGCCGTCAACCTGGTAAAGGCTGGCTTTCGACGAGATGGTATTGCCGAACCTTGGGATGTTTCGCTTCTCTGTCTCACTTAGGTTTTCGTACCAGCAGAGAAGTTTGCGCCGCCACTCATTCGCGATTGAGGGGTGGTCGGGGATCACGATCTTTTCCTCGATCATTCGCTGGATGATTGAGTCGAGGATGTCTTCCCTAGTGTTGAAGGTGTTGCCGCTCGTTTCCAACTCTTTTAAGAGATACGTGTAAGCCGGCCTCAGCTTTCCCCTTTGAGAAAGCTGCACGTTCAAGAGAGATTGGCGGCTGCTTTTGATCCTTGTGGCCCAAGTCTGAATCGCCACAGTGACTTCGGATTTCAAACGTTTAGGGCGTCTGGCTTGGTTGAGGAGCTCGGCTTCGGTGTGAGCATGAGCTGCTGCTAGCTCATCGGGCGAATGATGAGTAGTGCTCATTTTTGGCTTCTTTGGGCGTACAGGTGGGCACAGAGCAGCATGAGGGTTCCTCCCGGTTTGTAGCCGGAAATGAACACCATAGCGAAGCGAAGGTCAAGCAGGTTGAAGTAAAAAAGCCATGTAAATCAATGATTTAAGGGTATGCTGTTAGCATACCCTTAAGCTAAGCCGTTGTCCTGCCAGGCTTTTTCGTCGCTATGTCGTGCCCAGCTGCGTCAGAAATTGCTGGGGAGTTTTTACGGACGAAAGTAAGGGACTACGGCGAGGTCGCTGGTTTGTTCAAGTGATCCGTTCAGCGTGAAAACTGTACTGGCGGGTGTGGTCTGAGATATCACTTTCTATCACCGGTTTTGATTCGTTTGGTCGTCCGCTCGCGCAGTACCTGCATCTCTCCGCATTTGGTCTTGATGAGTGAGTCAGGCTTGCAGAGCTTTTGGTAGATGTCATGAGGGATCTGGGTGTAGCCCTCAGATGTCGTGGAATGGCTGTGACCATGCCCTATCGAAAGCATTCCGAGGCGCTCGAAATAATCCTTTCCCAGATCTGGGCTTGTGAGGAGGAGATACGCCGAGCCATGACGAAATTTGTGCGCCGAGATCTTTCGCTTGGTCTTCCCAGCCTTCTGGGCCCGCTTGCTTACACGCTCAATAAGCTTTTCAACGCTCTTGGTGGTATAGGGCTTCCCATGTGAATTGAAAAACGCAGGCGTCTTACTTGGGTCTCTTATCCGCTGGCTATGTCGGTGGTAGAGCGGTGTTCTGTGATAGTTCTCGATGCGCTCCAGGGTTGTCCTACTGACGAGTGTTATCCTAGGCTTTTTTGCATTTTTTCTACCCTTGCTTCCCAAGATATGCAACGGACTGTAATCCGCATTCACCGGGATATTACTGTCAGCGGAAACATACTGGAGCTTCTGGTACTCAAGTGCATTGCGGATGTCCTGAAGCGTGATGTGAGGCAGCTCAGACTCTCGAATGCCAGAGTCGTATATCAACTGCAGCATGCACCTTTCTCGTTCTGAGTGTGCATGCAAAATCAACTGTTCAAGCTCAAGCATGCTGCACGGTTGGACGATTTCTTTTGTGTGTGCCTTGCCAGGGCGAATCGGCCCGTGCTCATAAGGATTATCAGTCCGGAGAGGTGGCTGATCGTTAAGGCTGATGCTCAGGTGGTTGCTGAACAAATGATTGTATGCAGCATCTCGACCCTGCACTGTCTTGGGGGCTAGGCCCGCAGCATCCAGACGACCCAAGTACACTTCGAGATTACCTAATCCGATACTCAGTAGGAGGTCGTCTCTGACGGTGGTCTCGTACTCAGGCTTTCTCCTCTGGTCATCTAGCAGGTAAGAGATACGCCTTGCATAGGACACAACGGTTTTGTCCGCAAGTAAGGTGTTTCTGTAGTTCCGGCAAAGGTAGGAGGACACCAAGGGCAGAAGCTGTTCATCGTTACCGATCAACGCGCACCCTGTCACTTTCACGCTTGGTTCACTGCCCTCTGGCTGAGCTAAGAACTGCTCACGGTATGGGCCGCTGGCGAGGATTGAATTGCTAAGGTCGAGCTCTCTTTCTCGTACAGCAACCACTTTCATGATCTGACGCCCCACTCATCAACTCAGGATGTTTGGTGTGGAGTATGACTCACGGATCAGATTCTGGATGGACTTGAGGCGAGTGCGCTAGTGATTGTGCACTTCAGTGTAGGGGGGTAGAAATCACTGCTTCCGCCGCGTGGTCGGTGCCGATCACCAGGCCATGAGCCGCGCCGGCGATGGTGTACTGAGCGACCATGCGCATGCGCGCCTTGGTGTTGCCGAGCACGAAATCCACCGAGACCGCGTGCTTGCCTTCGAAGGCCGCGACTTCACTGGCCAGGGACTTGACCGCCGGGCCGATGTTCACCGTGTGGCGCTCGTCCGGGGCGATGAAATCCACTGAAGCCTGGGCGTCGTGTTCATCGAACTGGGTTTCGTATGGAAGGCGGACGGCGATGAACTTGTAGCTATCGTCACCGGCGCGTGTGCGCAGTTCGCGCATGGCGCGCTGGGCCAGCAGTCCGGCGGCCAGGGAATCGACGCCGCCGCTGATACCCAACACCAGCGTCTTGAGCCCGGAGTTGACCAGGCAATCCTGAATAAAGGTAATCCGCCGGACGACTTCAGCCTCGAGGGCTTCCTGGTTGGCAAACGGCGGTTGAACCTTGAGCTGCTCAGCAATCTCACGCTGTACGACTTGCATGAATTCACTCCTTGCTTGAAATGCCAGATGTGTTGGAAAGGGCGGCAGGTACTTGGAAAACATGTCGCAAATAGGCGACGAAATTCGGGTCTTTGCAGTGAGTCTTGCCAGGCTCATCGGAAATCTTTGCCACGGGCTGGCCGTTGCAGGCGGTCATTTTAAGCACGATGCTCATCGGTTCGACACCTGGAATATCGCAGGTCAGGTTGGTGCCGATGCCGAAGCTGACATTGATCCGCCCGCGCAGCGCCCGAAAAATCTCCAGGGACTTGGGCAGCGTCAGGCTGTCGGAGAACACCAGCGTCTTGCTCATCGGGTCGATGCCGAGTTTGTGATAGTGGGCAATCGCTTTTTCCGCCCAGAGCACCGGATCACCTGAATCGTGGCGCAGGCCATCGAAAAGCTTGGCGAAATACAGGTCGAAATCGCTGAGGAAGGCATCGGTGGTAATACAGTCGGTGAGGGCGATCCCCAGCAGACCACGGTACTCGCGGACCCAGCAATCGAGGGCGGCGATCTGGCTATCGATCAATCGCGGGCCGAGTTGCTGGTGGGCCATGATCCATTCGTGAGCCATGGTACCCAAGGGCTTCATGTCCAGCTCTCGGGCCAGGTGCACGTTGCTGGTACCGACGAAACGCCCGGGGAAATCGTGTTTGAGCACGTTCACCACCTCTTCCTGCACGCGGTAAGAGAAACGGCGGCGTGTGCCGAAATCGGCTACCTGCAATTCGGACAGTTCGTCCGCACCGGCATTGGCGGTCAGCCAGTCGAACTTGCGGTAGAGCTGCTCGCGCGCCTGTTCCAGCACGACTTCCCGGTAGCGAAAACGGTTGCGCACTTCGCTAACGATCGCAAGCATAGGCACTTCGAACAGAATGACATGCAGCCACGGCCCGCGAAGGCGGATGAACAACTCGCCGTTTTCAATGCCGGTGTGGACGTAGCGCAGGTTGAAGCGGAACAACCCGAGAAAACGCAGAAAGTCCGGTTTCATGAAACTGATGCGTTCCATGAAACTCAACTGGTCGGCGCTCAGGCTCAACTCGGCCAGACGTTCAATCTGGAACCTTATCTCTGCCAGGTACGGGCGCAGGTCTTCGCTGTTACGGCAGCGAAACTCCCATTCGACTTCCACGTTAGGGTAGTTGTGCAGCACCGCCTGCATCATCGTCAGTTTGTAGAAGTCGGTGTCGAGCAGGTTCTGCACGATGCGATCGCCAAACACGCTCTCGCTCATAACGGGATTCTCCAGGCTGGCCGCAGCCCATGGCAGCGACGTTGCAGCGGTTTCAATGAATGGGGCTAGTGGCGCATATCAGCGGCAGGTAATGCCAGCGATTTTTTAGAACGCAGCAGACCCTTGTGGGAGCGGGCTTGCCCGCGAAGAGGTCGGCACATTCAACATCCATGTTGACTGGTATTACGCTTTCGCGGGCAAGCCCGCTCCCACAGGTATTGTGTGCAGCTCTAGAACTGTGACATTTGCGAGCTATCAATCTGCTCCAGCATCCACTTCACAAAGTCGCGCACCTTGGGCACTTCCGCCGAATGCTCCGGATACGCCAGGTAATAGGCGTCGCTGCTGGGCATTGCATGCTGCCAGGGAATGACCAGTTTGCCGTCGGCCAATTCCTCTTCCACGAGGAATCGTGGCAACAGCGCAACACCGCAACCAACCTGGGCTGCGCGGATGCACATATAAAAGGTTTCGAAACGCGGGCCGTGGTAGCTGTGCTCGGTGTGGTAGCCCTGACTATCAAACCAGTCGTGCCAGGCTTGGGGGCGGGAGGCGTTTTGCAGCAGGACCAGGTCGGTGAGCTGGGTCGGATCGGTGAACGGTGTGTCTGGCAGGCTGCCGGGCGCGCAGACCGGCACCAGCTCTTCACTGAACAGTTTCAGGCATTCGGTGCCGGGCCGTGAGCCCTGGCCGAAATAGAATGCCAGGTCGCTGCGACCTTGCAGCAGGTCGTCGGCTTCTTGCTCGCTGCATAAATCCAGATGGATCGATGGGTGGCGCAGGCGCCAGCCTTTCAAGCGTGGCACCAGCCAGCGTGCGCCGAAGGTCGGGGGCGTTGAGACGCGCAAGACTTCAGTGTCACCGCCGTAGGAGCGCAGGTAATGGGTCGACATCTCAACCTGCGTGAGGATTTTTCGTACCTCGACCAGATACAAATCACCGGCGGGAGTCATTTGCAGGCGTCGGCGCACCCGGCGGAACAGTAAGTGCTGCAACAATTCTTCGAGTTGCGCGACCTGTTTGCTTACCGCACTTTGGGTCAGGTTCAGCTCTTCGGCGGCCCGGGTGAAGCTCAGATGCCGGGTGACGGCCTCGAAGCACTGCAGGGCGGTGATCGACGGCAAGTAGCGTTTATTCAGCATGGGTGGTCCTTTTTCTTGTTGCTCTATGCTTTTCTTTTACCGGTTGATGCGAAGCATGAATAAACGGAATGATATCTCGCTTAATGGTCGTTTGTTGGCTCGTCTCAGGGGCGCTACAACTACGGGCCTGATCAGCCGTGATTTTCCGGCTGCACGTTTTCTGTTTTCTGCTTGAGGAGTGACCCATGGTTGCCGCATTGCTTGATCGTCTTGGTGTGAACCCGGCCCTGTATCAGAACGGCAAAGTGCCGGTGCATTCGCCAATCGATGGCAGCCAGATTGCTGCCGTGAACTGGGAAGGCGCGGCTGAAGTCGAGCAGCACATCAGTCGTGCAGATCATGCCTTCGAATTGTGGCGCAAGGTCCCGGCACCACGCCGTGGCGAACTGGTGCGCCAGCTGGGCGACATCCTGCGTGAATACAAGGCCGACCTCGGCGAGCTGGTTTCATGGGAAGCCGGCAAGATCACCCAGGAAGGCCTGGGCGAAGTTCAGGAAATGATCGACATCTGCGACTTCGCTGTCGGCCTGTCGCGTCAGCTGTACGGTTTGACCATCGCTTCCGAGCGTCCTGGCCACCACATGCGCGAAACCTGGCATCCGCTGGGCGTCGTCGGTGTAATCAGCGCGTTCAACTTCCCGGTCGCGGTCTGGGCCTGGAACACCACGCTGGCGCTGGTTTGCGGTAACCCGGTGATCTGGAAGCCGTCCGAGAAGACCCCGCTGACCGCGCTGGCCTGTCAGGCGCTGTTCGACCGCGTGCTGAAGAACTTCAGCGACGCGCCGCCGCACCTGAGCCAAGTGATCATCGGTGGTCGCGATGCTGGTGAAGCCCTGGTCGACGACCCGCGTGTCGCGCTGATCAGCGCTACCGGCAGCACCCGCATGGGCCGTGAAGTGGCACCGAAAATCGCCGCACGTTTCGCTCGCAGCATTCTGGAGCTGGGCGGCAACAACGCGATGATTCTCGCCCCAAGTGCCGATCTGGACATGGCCGTTCGCGCCATCCTGTTCAGCGCTGTTGGCACAGCCGGTCAGCGTTGCACCACGCTGCGTCGTCTGATTGCCCATGAATCGGTGAAAGAAGAAATCGTCACCCGCCTCAAGGCTGCGTACTCCAAGGTCCGCATCGGTAACCCGCTAGAGGGCAACCTGATCGGTCCGCTGATCGACAAACACAGCTTCGAAAACATGCAGGACGCTCTGGAGCAGGCCTTGAGCGAAGGCGGCCGAGTGTTTGGCGGCAAGCGTCAGCTGGAAGACAAATTCCCGAATGCCTACTACGTTTCGCCGGCCATCGTTGAAATGCCGGAACAGAGCGATGTGGTCCGCGATGAAACCTTCGCGCCAATCTTGTACGTGGTCGGTTACAAGGACTTCGACGAAGCGCTGCGCCTGAACAATTCGGTGCCACAAGGTCTGTCTTCGTGCATCTTCACCACCGATGTGCGTGAAGCCGAGCAGTTCATGTCGGCGGTGGGCAGCGACTGCGGCATCGCCAACGTCAACATCGGCCCGAGCGGTGCGGAAATCGGCGGTGCGTTTGGTGGTGAGAAAGAGACTGGCGGCGGTCGTGAATCCGGCTCCGATGCATGGCGCGGCTACATGCGCCGTCAGACCAACACCGTGAACTACTCGCTGGAGTTGCCGTTGGCTCAAGGGATTACGTTCGACTGAGGTTGAGCCAAGCAGTGATCCCCCTGTGGGAGCGAGCCTGCTCGCGATAGCGGTTTATCAGTCACATAGATACTGGATGTGCCGACGCTATCGCGAGCAGGCTCGCTCCCACATTGAATGGTGTGTTGGTTAGGTTTCTGTTGGAGTCTGGCAATGCCGTTACGCGAAGAGTGTCTGTGGGAAAAACTGACGCCGCAAAGGCCCGATAATGCGGCGCTCAAGGGCGAGGTAACGGTTGATGTCTGCGTCATCGGCGCCGGTTTCACCGGTCTGTCGGCGGCGGTGCATCTGCTGGAACAGGGCAAAAGTGTCTGTGTGCTGGAAGCGCATCGCGCCGGTCATGGTGGATCGGGGCGCAACGTCGGGCTGGTTAACGCCGGGATGTGGATTCCACCGGACGAGATCGAAGAAGGTTTCGGCGAAGCGGTCGGCAGTCAGCTCAACCGCATGCTCGGTGCCGCGCCGTCCCTGGTGTTCAGCCTGATCGACAAATACAACATCGACTGCCAGTTGCGCCGCGAAGGTACGCTGCACATGGCGCACAACGCCCGTGGCGAAGCGGACTTGCGCAGTCGTGAAGAACAATGGAAACGTCGCGGCGCGCCGGTTGAACTGCTGACCGGTAAAGCCTGTGAGCAAGCAACGGGCACCAAAAAGATTGCTGCCGCGTTACTCGATCGACGTGCTGGCACACTCAACCCTATGGCCTACACAACGGGGCTGGCCAAAGCGGCCATTGGCCTCGGCGGCCGGTTGTTCGATCATTCCCCGGTGACTCGACTGGAACGTCAGGGGCAACGCTGGTCGGTGCAAACCGCTCAGGGTTCGGTACTCGCCGAGCAAGTGGTCATCGCCTCCAACGCTTACACCGAAGGTGACTGGACGGAACTGCGGCGCAATTTCTTCCCCGGCTATTACTATCAAGTGGCCTCGGCGCCGCTGACCGAAGAGGCTGCGCAGCAGATTCTCCCCGGTGGCCAGGGCTCCTGGGACACCCGTCAGGTGCTCAGCAGCGTTCGTCGCGATAAAGAGGGGCGTTTGTTGCTCGGCAGCCTGGGTAATGGCAATCAAAAGCCGACCTGGTTTCTCAAGGCTTGGGCCGATCGGGTTCAGCAACACTATTTCCCTTACTTGAAACCTGTTGAATGGGAGTGCACCTGGACCGGTTGCATCGCGTTCACCCCTGACCATTTGATGCGTCTGTTCGAGCCGGCGCCCGGTTTAGTGGCAGTCACCGGTTACAACGGTCGGGGCGTGACCACGGGGACGGTGGTCGGCAAAGCTTTTGCCGATTATCTGTGTAACGGAAATCCTCAGGCACTACCGATTCCATTCGCGCCCATGCAGCCATTGGCCGGTGTGGGATTGCGCAGTTGTCTGTACGAGGCCGGGTTCTCGCTGTATCACGCAGGCCAGTGCTTGCGGATCGTTATTTGATTGTTGAAATTTGTTGCTGGAAGCGACGCTTTTTCGCGCAGCGACTAGCCTGTAAAAGGTGCGGGTTGTAGCAGTCCCGCCCCAGCAGTGTGCACTTCGGTGACGCAGCCTGTTACAGGCTGGTTGCACGTCGTTTGGCGTCGCGGTTGCAATGATGGCGCATGCGGGTTGCGCCTTTAAAAATAAATGGTTTCACCTTCCGCGGTTTAGACGGTTGCACGCCCAATGAAAATGGGATCGAAACAGTCGATATAACAATAAAGCAGCGACTTTTCTCAGAATAAAAAACCGATGGCACGGCCCTTGCTCTGAGCATTCAGGAAGTCGCAGTGCCAACTAAAAAAAAACCTTGGAGCACCACCTCATGTCCCAGACGTTTTACAAAAAAGGCTTTTTGGCCCTCGCAGTGGCAACTGCGTTGGGTGTTTCTGCGTTTGCACAGGCTGATGTAAAAATCGGTGTGGCGGGCCCGATGACAGGCGCCAACGCGGCATTTGGCGAGCAATACATGAAGGGTGCACAGGCAGCGGCCGATGCGATCAACGCAGCGGGCGGCGTTAACGGGGAAAAAATCGTACTGGTGAAGGGCGATGACGCCTGCGAACCGAAACAGGCTGTGACGGTCGCCAAGGACCTGACCAACCAGAAAGTCGCTGGCGTGGTCGGTCACTTCTGCTCCTCGTCGACCATCCCGGCTTCCGAGATCTACGACGAAGCGGGCATCATCGCGATCACTCCGGGCTCCACCAACCCGGCAGTTACCGAGCGCGGCCTGAGCGCCATGTTCCGAATGTGCGGTCGTGACGACCAGCAAGGCATCGTGGCCGGTGACTACATCGTCGACGTGCTCAAGGGCAAGAAAGTCGTCGTCCTGCATGACAAGGACACCTACGGCCAAGGCCTGGCGGACGCTACCAAGGCCCAACTGGAAAAACGCGGCGTGAAGCCGGTGCTGTACGAAGGCCTGACCCGTGGCGAGAAGGACTTCAGCACCATCGTGACCAAAATCCGCGGCGCTGGCGCCGACATCGTCTACTTCGGTGGTCTGCACCCGGAAGCCGGCCCTCTGGTTCGTCAACTGCGTGAGCAAGGTCTCAAAGACGTCAAGTTCATGTCCGACGACGGCATCGTGACCGACGAACTGGTGACCACCGCTGGCGGTCCGCAATTCGTCGACGGTGTGCTGATGACCTTCGGCGCCGACCCGCGCCTGCTGCCAGACAGCAAGACCGTAGTGGACGAGTTCCGCAAAAAAGGCACCGAGCCTGAAGGCTACACCCTGTACGCCTACGCATCGGTTCAGACCCTGGCGGCTGCTTTCAATGGCGCCAAGTCCAACAAGGGCGAAGAAGCTGCCGCATGGCTGAAGAAGAACCCGGTCAAAACCGTCATGGGCGAGAAGACCTGGGACGCCAAGGGCGACCTGAAAGTCTCCGACTATGTGGTTTACCAGTGGGACAAGGACGGCAAATACCACCAACTGGAAAAACAGAAGTGATATGACCGCTAATTGCCCGGTGCAGTGTGCGCCGGGCAATCAAAGAACATGTCCGTGCAGTACCTGTCTTTTCTCGTAGAGCTGCACACAACCCGCTTGCGCCGGCGGCTGAACCCCGGTCCGACGCACCCGGCTTCTGTGCAGTCTCTCAAATGCGTGAGATTGCGTTATGGATGGTATTTTCCTGCAGCAACTGGTCAACGGCCTGACCCTCGGGTCGGTCTATGGCCTGATCGCCATCGGCTACACAATGGTCTATGGCATCATCGGCATGATCAACTTCGCCCACGGCGAGGTTTACATGATTTCTGCTTACCTCGCGGCGATCAGTCTGGCTCTGCTGGCATACTTCGGTATTGAATCCTTCCCTCTGCTGATGCTTGGCACACTGATCTTCACCATCATCGTCACGGCGGTGTATGGCTGGGTCATCGAACGGGTTGCCTATAAACCCCTGCGTAACTCCACCCGACTGGCACCGCTGATCAGCGCCATCGGTATTTCGCTGATTCTGCAAAACTATGCACAGATCGCCCAGGGCGCCAAACAACAAGGGGTTCCTACCTTGCTCACGGGGGCCTTGCGTGTCGACATCGGCACGGGTTTTGTGCAGTTGACCTACACCAAAATCTTCATTCTGGTCGCAGCGTTTGCCGGGATGGCCCTGCTGACCTACGTCATCAAGTACACCAAGCTCGGCCGCATGTGCCGCGCTACACAGCAAGATCGCAAGATGGCCTCGATTCTGGGGATCAACACCGATCGGGTGATTTCCTACGTATTCATCATTGGTGCAGCGATGGCGGCCCTGGCCGGCGTGCTGATCACCATGAACTACGGCACGTTCGACTTCTACGCAGGCTTCATCATCGGGATCAAGGCGTTCACCGCAGCGGTACTCGGCGGGATCGGCTCTCTACCTGGCGCCATGCTCGGCGGGATCATTCTCGGGATCTCCGAATCGCTGTTCTCTGGTCTGGTGAACTCGGACTACAAAGACGTTTTCAGCTTCTCGCTGCTCGTTCTCGTTCTGGTCTTTCGGCCCCAAGGCCTGCTCGGCCGTCCTCTTGTGTCGAAGGTGTAAGCGATGTCTTCAACCACTAAAAAAACCATTGATCTCAAAAGAAGCCTGGTTGACGCGATTCTTGCCGGCCTTGTCGCCCTGATTGTGTTCGGCCCGATTGTCGGCGTGGTCCTCGACGGCTACGGCTTCAACCTGGAAACGACCCGTGTGGCGTGGATTGTCGCCATTGTCATGGCGGGCCGCTTTGCCCTGAGCCTGTTCCTGCAGACTCCAAAGGGCCTGAGAATTCTCGAAGGCTTTGAAAGCACCGGCTCCGGGGTGCATGTACTGCCACCTGATTACAAAACCCGGTTGCGCTGGATCATTCCGGTGATAATCGTCGTCGCTGTGGTGTTCCCGTTTTTCTCCAACTCCTACCTGCTGGGCGTGGTCATCCTCGGGCTGATCTACGTGCTGCTGGGCCTGGGGCTGAACATCGTGGTTGGTCTGGCCGGCCTGCTCGACCTGGGTTACGTGGCGTTCTACGCCATCGGTGCTTATGGGTTGGCGCTCGGTTACCAATACCTTGGCCTGGGCTTCTGGACGGTGCTGCCGCTGGCGGCAATCACCGCGGGGTTGGCCGGCTGCATCCTTGGTTTCCCGGTGTTGCGTCTGCACGGCGACTACCTGGCAATCGTGACCCTGGGCTTCGGTGAAATCATCCGCTTGATCCTCAACAACTGGTTGTCCCTGACCGGCGGCCCGAATGGTATGGCGGCTCCATTGCCAACCTTCTTCGGCCTGGAGTTCGGCAAAAGGGCTAAAGAGGGCGGGGTGCCGTTTCATGAGTTTTTCGGCATCGCCTATAACCCGGACGTGAAGTACTTCGTCATCTACGCGGTGTTGTTCCTGGTGGTGCTGGCCGTGCTGTACATCAAGCACCGTTTGACCCGCATGCCGGTCGGCCGCGCCTGGGAAGCCTTGCGTGAGGACGAAATCGCTTGCCGCTCCATGGGCCTGAACCACGTTCTGGTCAAGCTCTCGGCGTTCACCATTGGTGCATCGACGGCCGGTCTGGCGGGTGTGTTCTTCGCCACCTATCAAGGCTTCGTCAACCCGACCTCATTCACCTTCTTCGAATCGGCATTGATCCTCGCCATCGTGGTCCTCGGCGGTATGGGCTCGACCATCGGCGTGGTGATTGCGGCCTTCGTGCTGACCGTCGCCCCGGAACTGTTGCGGGGGTTCGCGGAGTATCGGGTGCTGCTGTTCGGCATCCTGATGGTGTTGATGATGATCTGGCGACCGCGCGGCCTGATTCGGATCAGCCGTACCGGTGTGACCCCGCGTAAAGGAGTAGCGCCATGAGCGAAGTCGTACTCTCGGTCGAGAAGCTGATGATGCACTTCGGCGGCATCAAGGCGTTGAACGACGTCAGCCTGAAGGTCAAGCGCAACTCGATCTTCGCCCTGATCGGCCCCAACGGCGCCGGCAAGACCACGGTGTTCAACTGCCTGACCGGGTTCTACAAGGCCTCCGGCGGCAAAATCGAACTCAACATTCGCGGCGAGCAGACCAATGTCATCAAGCTGCTGGGTGAGTCGTTCAAGCCAGTCGATTTCGTCTCGCCGAAATCCTTCGCCAGCCGGTTGTACTACAAAATGTTCGGCGGCACCCACCTGGTGAACCGTGCCGGCCTGGCGCGCACGTTCCAGAACATTCGCCTGTTCAAGGAAATGTCGGTGCTGGAAAACCTGCTGGTGGCCCAGCACATGTGGGTCAACCGCAACATGCTGGCCGGCATCCTCAACACCAAGGGCTACCGCAAGGCCGAAAGCGATGCGCTGGACCACGCCTTCTACTGGCTGGAAGTGGTCGATCTGGTGGACTGCGCCAACCGTCTGGCCGGTGAGCTGTCCTACGGGCAGCAACGCCGTCTGGAAATCGCCCGGGCCATGTGCACCCGGCCGCAAATCATCTGTCTCGACGAACCGGCTGCCGGCCTCAACCCTCAGGAAACCGAAGCGCTGAGCGCGATGATCCGGCTGCTGCGCGACGAGCACGATCTGACCGTGGTGCTGATCGAACACGACATGGGCATGGTAATGAGTATTTCCGACCACATCGTGGTGCTGGACCACGGCGTTGTCATTGCCGAGGGCGGCCCTGACGCAATTCGCAACGATCCGAAAGTGATTGCGGCCTACCTGGGCGCCGATGAAGAGGAAGTGGTGCTATGAGCCAACCCATCCTCGAACTGAAGGATCTGGATGTGTTTTACGGGCCGATCCAGGCCCTGAAGAAAGTCTCGCTGTACATCAACGAAGGTGAAACCGTCAGCCTGATCGGCTCCAACGGCGCCGGCAAGTCGACCTTGCTGATGTCGATCTTCGGTCAGCCACGGGCGGCGGACGGGCAGATCATTTATCAGGGTGTGGACATCACCCACAAATCGTCCCACTACATCGCCTCCCACGGTATCGCTCAATCGCCGGAAGGCCGGCGCGTGTTCCCCGACATGACCGTCGAGGAAAACCTGCTGATGGGCACCATTCCGATCGGTGACAAGTACGCCAAGGAAGACATGCAACGCATGTTCGAGTTGTTCCCGCGACTCGAAGAGCGGCGCACCCAGCGGGCCATGACCATGTCCGGCGGCGAGCAGCAAATGCTCGCCATCGCCCGTGCGCTGATGAGCCGACCGAAACTGCTGTTGCTTGACGAGCCGAGCCTGGGGCTGGCACCGATTGTGGTGAAACAGATTTTTGCGACGCTGCGGGAACTGGCCAAAACGGGCATGACCATCTTTCTGGTGGAGCAGAACGCCAACCACGCGCTCAAGTTATCGGACCGGGCGTACGTGATGGTCAACGGCGAGATCCGTATCACTGGCACCGGCAAGGAGCTGCTGGTCAACGAGGAGGTGCGTAACGCTTATCTCGGCGGGCACTGAGTTCACCGTGTAATCAACAAGCCCCGGCGCGCAATCGCCGGGGCTTTTTTACACCTCCAAAACACTACAAATCCCTGTCGGCTGTACGCTTTTTTGAAATTGTGGAAAACAATATTCGCAAGCTCTCAAAGCGCGACATAAAGCCGCTGCAAATAGTTGTTTTGTCACGGTTTTGACTTGTCCCCGTTTGCTGTGGAGCTGGCTGTGAATAACGTGGGAGTAGCTGGCTGAAAGCCTTTGAATACGCGGCTTGTAGAGCGGTGGTTGTTTTTTGATCAGCCGTTTTTGCGAGACCGGGAGCTGGCTTTGTCAACCTTTTTGTTGAGGGTCAAAGTGGACTGAAACGAGTGCGGTCTGCCTGTGGATAAGTCTGTGGTTAAACTCTGGAAAGACTCGGCTGAGTGCCGTAGTTACTGGCTTGGCGCCATCGTCGGTTTTGCCATCAATCGTGCAAATTGCCATGGGGCTACACGGCAGGACTTCGAGGGTCAAGCAAAAAAATTTCCAAATTGCCCGCAAAGCCTTGTACACAGCGGGCTCCACCTTTTCCACTTGCCCCCGGAATTTGTGGATGGGGCTGTGGATAACGTGCGCGCACATGGCTGAAAGCCGCAGTGACTAAGGCATCACGATGGTTGATTGATTTTTGTACAGGTGCGAAGTCTTTGTAGCAGCCTTCGGCAGTTGCATAGAGGTCGGCGGCGTCCAATTGAGCCGCGGCGGTTGTCGGTAGAAGCCGGGCCGGGCATGCTGCCTGCTGATTTTCTATTCCAATGGCTGACGATCAGCCGAAGCAAGGAGAACACGATGTCCAACACTCTGTTTATTACCGGCGCGACCTCAGGTTTTGGTGAAGCTTGTGCTCGTCGTTTTGCCGAAGCTGGCTGGAAACTGGTGCTGACAGGTCGTCGTGAAGAGCGCCTCAATGCCCTGTGCGCCGAGTTGTCGAAACAGACCGAGGTCCATGGCCTGGTGCTCGACGTGCGTGATCGCAAGGCCATGGAGGAGGCGATTGTCAGCTTGCCGCCGTCGTTCGCCAAACTGCGTGGTTTGATCAACAACGCCGGCCTGGCGCTGGGTGTGGACCCGGCGCCCAAGTGTGATCTGGACGATTGGGACACGATGGTCGACACCAACATCAAAGGCCTGATGTACAGCACCCGTTTGCTGCTGCCACGCCTGATCGCCCACGGTCGAGGCGCCGGTATCGTCAACCTCGGTTCCGTCGCCGGCAACTACCCGTACCCGGGCAGCCACGTGTATGGCGCGAGCAAGGCGTTCGTCAAACAGTTCTCCCTGAACCTGCGCTGTGACCTGCAAGGTACGGGTGTTCGGGTCAGCAACATCGAGCCGGGCCTTTGCGAAAGCGAGTTTTCGCTGGTGCGTTTCGCCGGTGACCAGGAGCGTTACAACGCGACCTACGCCGGTGCCGAGCCGATCCAGCCGCAAGACATCGCCGACACCATTTTCTGGGTGCTCAATGCTCCGGCGCACATCAACATCAACAGCCTGGAACTGATGCCGGTGAGCCAGACCTGGAGCGGGTTTGCGATTGAGCGTAATGCGAAGGCTTAAGACCGTGTAACGGCTATCGCGGGCAAGCCACGCTCCCAGGTTGTGTGTTGAATCGCCATTTAGCGCACGACATAAAACCTGTGGGAGCGGGCTTGCCCGCGATGGCGATCTTTCAGTTAGCGAGGTAGTCGGCGAGCCCGCGATAGCAAGTCGCCAAGTGATAAGGCGTAGTCGATGGCATGTCCCGACGGGTCACTTCACCGTTTTCGTCACGACATTCATACCAGCCACCTGCGTGCAAAGAGCGCTGCTGCAACGCCTGCAATTGGTGCAGCACAGCGGCTTCGCTGCCCGGCCGCAGGGTCAGGGCACGCAGGTATTCAGCCTGAGCCCAGATTCGCTGAGTCGCGTCCCGAGGTTGGTTGCCCGGCTCCAGATCGAGCATCGCCCGCACGGCGCCGCTCTGTTGGTCGACACCCAGTTGCTCGGTGAGCTCAAACGCTCGCTCCAGAGAATTGTGCAGTGTCGAGCCGCGCAGCAACGGTGAAGATTGCAGCAGGAAATACCACTCGAACTGATGCCCCGGTTCAAACCAGTTATCCACAGCCCCCAGCGGCTTTTCCATCAACACACTGTGTTGCGGATCGATAAAACGCTTCTGCATGGCTGTGCATAACGCGACGAGCGCAGCTTGCACAGCGACATCTTCGCGTACCGACAGCGTAGCGAGGAAGGCTTCAGCCAGGTGCATCAGAGGATTCTGCAGCGGCCCGCTGTTCAGCGATGACCAGTCACGGTCGAGGCTGGCTTCGTACAGGCCGTCGCCCGTAGCGAAGCGCTTCGCGATCACTTCCAGCGCGGCATTGAGCGCCGACTCCACCTGCGGCTCGCGGACTTTGTCCCAGTAATGGGCACAGGCGAACAGGATGAAGGCGTGGGTGTAGAGGTCTTTGCGTTGATCCAGTGCCGCACCTTGCGGGTCGATGCTGTAGAACCAGCCACCGTGTTCGGCATCGTGGAAATGCTGCTGCAAGGAACGAAACAACGCTGAGGCGCGCTCTTCGGCGGTCGGCACCTGACCGATCAGGCTGGAAAACAGATACAGCTGCCGCGCGCAGGCCATGGCGCGATAGCGTTGCGGTGGCAATGGCTGATGTTCGGCGTCCAGTGCCTCATAGGGCAGCGCCATGTCGGCATTCCAGCCGGGGCCTTGCCAGAGCGGCACGATCACGTCCAGAAAGTGCTGTTGCACCGAGGCGAACAGCGCGGTCAATTCAGACTGGGAGGCGGAGCGGGGAACATGAGGCATTGGCTGGCGTCGTCACGGCAGGGGCGATTGCGCGACATGGTAGCAGATGGGAGATGTGATGCCTGATAGGCCTCATCGCGGGCAAGCCCGCTCCCACAGGAGATCGCCTGTAAACACACCTTTTGTGTATGACAGAGATCCCTGGGAGCGGGCTTGCCCGCGATGAGGCCATCATTGGCGGTAGAGAAATCAGCCTGCGAGCAACCACGCCCCAGTCGCCGCCGAAGCCGCGCCTGCCAGTCGAACCAACGGCACCGCCGCTTGCGGCAGCACTCGAACCACTGCATAACCGGCCGCATGCAAAGCCGCCGTTGCCGCCACAAAACCTGCGGCATAGGCCCAAGGGCTCGACATATCCGGCAGTTCCAGACCGTGCGCCACGCCATGAAACAATGCAAACAAAGCCGTCGCACCCACCGCCACGCTCAACGGCAGACGCACCGCCAATGCCACCGCCAGACCCAGCGCCAGTACCGACGCCGCAATACCGCTTTCCAGCGCCGGCAGGTTCAGCCCTTCAAAACCCAGCAGCCCGCCGAGCAGCATGATGCCGACAAACGTGCATGGCAGCGCCCAGCGTGCAGCACCTTTCTGCTGCGCCGCCCACAAGCCCACTGCGACCATCGCCAGCAGATGGTCAATGCCACCAATCGGATGGCTGATACCGGCGATCAACCCGTTGTCGCCGTGACCCGGATGGGCGAAGGCGATGGCTGGGGTCAGCAGCAGGGCCATAGCGCCCAAAATGCGTTTAAGTGTCATGGATAAGCTTCCTTGTTGATAAATATTGATCGTGATCAGGCAGCAGTCAGCAAGCCCTGGCGTTCGATGAAGGCGATGATGTCTTCCAGGCCCAGGCCGGTTTTCTGATTGCTGAAGACGAATGGCTTGCCGTTGCGCATGCGCTTGGTGTCGCTGTCCATCAGTTCCAGCGATGCCCCCACCAATGGCGCGAGGTCGATTTTGTTGATCACCAGCAGATCCGATTTGCAGATCCCCGGCCCACCCTTGCGCGGCAGCTTGTCGCCGGCCGAAACGTCAATCACGTAGATAGTCAGGTCGGACAGTTCCGGGCTGAAGGTCGCGGACAAGTTGTCGCCACCGGACTCCACCAGAATCAGGTCCAGCCCCGGGAAGCGGCGGTTCAATTGATCCACGGCTTCAAGGTTGATCGAAGCGTCCTCGCGGATCGCCGTGTGCGGACAGCCCCCGGTTTCCACGCCGATGATTCGCTCCGGCGCCAGGGCTTCGTTGCGCACCAGAAAGTCGGCGTCTTCGCGGGTGTAGATGTCGTTGGTGACGACGGCCAGGTTGTAGCGGTCGCGCAGGGCCAGGCATAGGGCGAGGGTCAGGGCGGTTTTGCCGGAACCGACCGGGCCGCCGATGCCGACGCGCAGAGGTTGTGTGTTCATGTGGTTCTCCAAAATAAAAGGCCCTAGGAACGGAACAGACGGCTGTACTGGCGCTCATGGGCCATGCACGCCAGGGACAGGCCGAAAGCGGCGCTGCCAAAATGTTCGGGATTGATTCGGCTGGCGTTCTGCTGAGCCTCTTGCAGCAGCGGCAGCAATTGACTGGTCAGGCGCTGCGCGGCTTGCTGGCCCAGCGGCAGGGTTTTCATCAAGACCGCCAATTGGTTTTCCAGCCAGCTCCAGAGCCACGCGGCCAGCGCATCTTGTGGGCTGATGGTCCAGGCGCGAGCGGCCAGCGCCCAGCCGAGGGCCAGGTGCGGTTCGGGGCGCTGTTCGAGGAAGGCGCGGGCGTGTGCGTCCAGTTCCGGTAAACCGCTGAGCAGTTGCTGCAAGGAATAACCCATCTGCCGGCTCTCCTGATGCAGTTCGCGGGTTTCCCGGCTGGCGCGGTGTTCTTCGCAGCGTTGCAGCAGCTCGGCCCAGTTTTCATCGAACGCCGCCACGCAATGGGCGAGCAGCAGAGGCGCTTCGAAGCGTGCCAGGTTCAGCAGCAACTGATCGCTGATCCAGCGTCGCGCGCTATCGGAATCGTTTACGCGGCCGTTATCCACCGCCATTTCCAGACCTTGGGAATAGCTGTAGCCGCCAATCGGCAGTTGTGGGCTGGCCAGACGCAGCAGCGCCCAGGCGGGGTTCATAGACGCACGCCAAACTGATGCAGTTTCGGTGGGTAGTTGAAATCCTCGTCGCCGTGGCGCGAGTGGTGATGACCGCCACCATAGGCGCCGTGTTCCGGCTGAAACGGGGCTTCAATGTTTTCGACCTTGGCATCAAGCTGTTCGAGCATGGCCTTGAGCACGTAGTCGTCGAGCAGCCGCAGCCAGCCGTCACCGATTTGCAGCGCAACGTGACGGTTACCGAGGTGATAGGCCGCGCGTGTCAATTCGAACGCGTTGGCACACGTGACGTGCAGCAGCTGTTCGGGGCGGGCACAGACGCGGACGATGCGGCCGTCTTCGGCTTGCAGGCATTCGCCGTCATATAGCGGAGGCTGACCACGCTCCAAAAACAACCCGACGTCTTCACCCTCGGCACTGAAACAGCGCAAACGGCTTTTGCTCCGGGCTTCGAAGGTCAGGTGCAACTCGGCGGCCCAGACGGGTTGAGAGTCGATTCTGCGATGAATCACCAGCATCGGAAGGCTTCCAGCAATAGACAATAGTCAGGCTAGAGCAAGGGGCTTGCCAATCGGGTGATACGTAGGAAATGCCTGTCGGATTGGAGGGGGATGATTCAGGAAGTTGCGGGCTTTGGCTGGGGTTGGTGCGTGCGGAGAGGATTGTGCGCAAATTTGGTGCGCGGATCGTCATCCGCCGTGCTCCAGATCGTTCCCACGCTCTGCGTGGGAACGATCAGCACAGGGGTTACTCGGTGCTGCCCAAGCCTTGCCAATGCTTGAGGCCGATAAAGATAAATCGCAACTGCTGGGTAATCTTCGCCTGCGGCGTCAGATGTTCAGGCAACGCCTGCGCCGGCGGATCAATGATGTCCGGCAAGGTCGCGAATACGCTTTTAACAATCAGATCAGCCATGACGCTCAAACCAGCGATGTCCAGGTGTTGCAGTTTCGGCATCAAGGATAAGTCGGCAGCCAGGTCGGAGCTGATGTCTTCGCGCAAACGGCCGATGGCCAGCCGCACCGGCAGCGAGCCGCCGTACTGCTCACGGGCCAGAAACAGGAACTGTGAGCGCTTGGCCGACACCACGTCGAGAAATATTCGCACCGAGGCATCGATGATGCCGCCCATGACGAATTCATTGTGGCGTACCAGGCGGATGGTTTCGCGGAAGGTCTGACCGACTTCGCTGACCAGCACCAGGCCCAGTTCATCCATGTCGGCGAAATGCCGGTAGAAACCGGTGGGCACGATGCCGGCGGTTCGCGCGACTTCGCGCAGGCTCAGGCTGCCGAAACCTCGGCCGCACTCCATCAAATGGCGGGCAGCGTCCATCAGGGCGTTGCGGGTCTGTTGTTTCTGTTCGGCGCGGGGCAGCATCGCAAGGTGTTTTCTGGACAGGGACAGCGGCGCACTTTAGCAAATCGGCTTTGCCGGCGTCGAACGACTGTCGGGGGATCTTGCGGGGAAGTTGCAGTTTCTAAAAGGTCAGTGGCTATAAAGTCAAAAGCCCAATCCGGTGATTGGGCTTTTTTTCAGGACCGCCATGCGCTTAGCTCAAGCCGCTGTTGCGTTCGATTACACGGTCACCACCACCTTCAGCAAGGGTTTGACCTGGAGTGCGGTCGGAACCGTCAGCGGCAAGGGTTTGACCTGGAGTGCGATCCGAACCATCGGCAGCGACGGCTTGGCCTTGTGGGGTTTTGTCGTAGCCATCTTCAGTGATCAGGCCTTTTTCTTTCAGGCGATCGTTACCACCTTCAGCAAGGGTCTGGCCTGGAGTGCGGTCGGAGCCATCGGCAGCGACAGTCTGGCTGAACACCGAGTGGGTGGATTTGACTTGTGGGGTTGCCTGATCAGCGGCCGGCAGAGCAAAAGCAGTGCTGGCCAGCATCGAGAGGGTAAGGCTAAGCAGTAATTGGCGTTTCATGATTGGGTGCTCCGTAGGAGGGCGATAAAGTGGCTACGAGGGCAATGCTACTCTCGATAAGTCGATATAAAAGTTCATAAATGCAATGGTAATAATCAACGGAATTGATTGTTCCGTAAAAAGGCTCTAGAACGGGCGTTTCCGACGGAGGTTTTTGCCCTGAGGTGGGTATTTTCGACTCACTTTCGCCTCGTAAAAGTGCGGGGTCGGTAACGCCGGATGAGGGGGCAGTGTGTCCCCGAACGATTATTTGAGGGTTAAACGGCTATTTGGTTAAACCTGCGCGCCGTTTCCCAGTCCTAGATGTCATGGCCGGCCGGTTCTGGCCTAACGTTTCAAACGTGCGTCGCAGTCAGGACGCTCAGTCGTATCAGGAGTCCTGTGCAATGACGCGCACTCGTAAAGTTTTTACCTGGACCATCGCCAGCCTCGTTGTCCTGCTGGCCGTATTGGTTCTGATCATCGTGTTCTTCGATTGGAACCGGATCAAACCGCCACTCAATGCCAAAGTATCCGAAGAGCTGCACCGTCCGTTCGCCATTAATGGCAACCTGGCGGTGGTCTGGCGGCGTGAACTCGACGAGGGCGGCTGGCGCGCCTGGGTGCCGTGGCCGCACGTGGTCGCCGAGGACTTGAGCCTGGGCAACCCCGACTGGTCGAAAAAACCGCAGATGGTCACTCTCAAACGCGTCGAGTTGCGAATCTCGCCCTTGGCCTTGCTGGCACAGCGAGTGGTGATCCCGCGCATCGACCTCACCGAGCCCAATGCCGACCTGCAGCGCCTGGCCGACGGTCGCGCCAACTGGACCTTCACGTTCGATCCCAAGGATCCGAACGCGGAGCCTTCGAACTGGGTAGTGGATATCGGTGCAATCGGCTTCGACAAGGGCCACGTGATCCTCGACGACCAGAACCTGAAGACTCAGCTTGATTTGATCATCGACCCGCTGGGCAAACCGATTCCGTTCAGCGATATCGTCGGCGACAAGGCGGCGAAAACCGCGCAGGAAAAAGGCGCCGCACCGCAGGACTACGCGTTCGCCCTGAAGGTCAAAGGCCAATACCACGGACAGAAACTCGCGGGCGAAGGCAAGATCGGCGGCCTGCTGGCCCTGCAGGAAGCGACCCAACCGTTTCCGCTCCAGGCTCAGGTGAAAATCGCCGACACCAGCGTCGAACTGGCCGGCACCCTGACCGATCCACTGAACCTGGGCGCTTTGGATTTGCGCCTGAAACTGGCCGGCACCAGCCTGGGCAACCTCTACCCGCTGACCGGTGTGACCCTGCCGGACACACCGCCCTACGCGACCGACGGGCATTTGATCGCCAAGCTGCATGAAGCGGGCGGCGCGGTGTTCCGCTACGAAGAATTCAACGGCAAGATCGGTGAAAGCGACATCCATGGCAGCCTGGCCTACGTCGCCAGTCAGCCACGGCCGAAACTCAGTGGCTCGCTGGTTTCCAATCAACTGCTGTTCGCCGACCTTGCACCGTTGATCGGCGCCGACTCCAACGCCAAGCAAAAGGCCCGTGGTGGTGAAAGCAAGCAGCCGACGGACAAGGTGTTGCCGGTCGAAGAGTTCAAAACCGAGCGCTGGCGCGATATGGACGCCGATGTCGAGTTCACCGGCAAACGCATCGTCCACAGCGAAAAACTCCCGCTCAAGGATCTCTACACCCACTTGATACTGACTGACGGCGTCCTCAGCCTGGAGCCTTTGCGATTTGGTGTGGCGGGCGGCAACCTGGATGCGCAGATTCGCCTGAATGGTCGAACCGAACCATTGGAAGGCCGGGCCAAACTGACCGCACGCAAGTTCAAACTCAAGCAACTGTTCCCGACCTTCGAACCGATGAAAACCAGCTTCGGCGAACTCAATGGTGATGCCGACATTACCGGTCGTGGTAATTCGGTGGCGAAACTGCTGGGCAGCGCCAACGGCAATTTGAAGATGCTGATCAATGACGGCGCCATCAGCCGCGAGTTGATGGAGCTGGCCGGGCTGAACGTCGGCAACTATGTGGTCGGCAAAATTTTTGGCGACAAGGAAGTGAAGATCAACTGCGCGGCCGCCGACTTCGACATCAAGACCGGTCTGGCGACCACACGTCTGTTCGTCTTCGATACCGAGAACGCGATCATCTATATCGATGGCACGGCAAACATGGCGACTGAGCAACTGGACCTGACGATCACCCCTGAATCCAAAGGCTGGCGCCTGATTTCACTGCGTTCGCCGTTGTATGTGCGGGGCAAGTTCATCAAGCCTGACGCCGGCGTGAAAGCAGTGCCGCTGATCTTGCGTGGTGCGGGGATGGTGGCGTTGGGCGTGATTGCCGCGCCGGCAGCGGGATTGCTGGCGCTGGTGGCGCCCAGCGGCGGCGAGCCGAATCAGTGTGCGCCGTTGCTGGAGCAGATGAAGGCCGGTAAAGCCCCCGTGACGGTCAAACCCACCCGGTAGACAAAGATCGTTCCCATGCTTCGCGTGGGAATGCCTCAATGGACGCTCTGCGTCCGCTTTGGCAGGGACGCGGAGCGTCCCGGGCTGCATTCCCACGCGGAACGTGGGAACGATCAGTCATAGGGACTAAAGGTCTTTCAGGATGTCGGCCATGTCATCGGCATGCTCTTCTTCCTGCGCCAGGATGTCTTCGAAGATGCGCCGGGTGGTCGGATCTTTTTCGCCGATGTACTGAATAATCTCGCGGTAACTGTCGATGGCGATTCGCTCGGCAACCAGGTCTTCATAGACCATTTCCTTGAGCGAATGACCAGCCACGTACTGGGCATGGGAGTTTTTCGACAACAGGTCGGGGTTGAACTCCGGCTCACCGCCGAGCTGTACGATGCGTTCGGCCAGTCGGTCGGCGTGTTGGGCTTCCTGGGTCGCGTGTTCGAGGAATTCGTCGGCGGCGACCTGCGCTTTCAGGCCGCTGGCCATGAAGTAGTGGCGTTTGTAGCGCAACACGCAGACCAGTTCGGTGGCCAGCGATTCGTTGAGCAGGCGCAGGACTTCTTCGCGGTCGGCACTGTAGCTTTCGGTCACCGCACCGTTCTCGACGTTCTTGCGGGCACGTTCGCGAAGGGTGGTTACATCAGACAAATGCATGTCACTCATCTCAATCTCCTGGAGGCTAATCCGGTTTGCGTCACGCATCTGGGACGTGATCGCTACTTAAGATGTGAGTGATGGGCGTAGCGAAAAGTTTGATGCAATTTGCCGGACGTAAAAGATCGCTGGCGCCTACAAGGGAATGAGTTCTCCTGTAGGCGCTGGCGAAGCCTGTGATCTTGGCAACAACCCTGACAACGCCGCTTCTTCCTGCAACCAGGCAAAAAACGCCCGGACCGGCGGATGTCGCTCGCGTCCCGGCACGCACAGAGCGGCGTAGCCGGCGCCATCGACCTGAACCTCCCCTTTGTAAGCCACCAGCAAACCGCTGGCCACGCTTTCGGACACCAGGATATTGCTCGCCAGCACCAGGCCTTGCCCGGCGATCGCCGCTTGCAGCGCGTAATGCTCTTCGTCGTACTCGCGGACGGGCGGCTGCCCGGCTAACCACGTTTCGCCAGACTTCGCGCACCAGGCCTCCCAGCCGTGGGCGTACAGCTTGGAATTGTTCCAGCGCACGCTGATCAGGGTGGGAGCCCGGCTTGACGCCAGGGTGACTTGCTCGGGCGAGCCATAAACCCCGAAAGATTCATCGAACAAACACTGGCCATATAGGTTCGGGTAGTCATCGAGGCTGTAGCGCAGCACCAGATCGACGCTGGCGTCCTGATGCAAATCGATCACCTCGCAATGAGTATCAAGGCGCAGGCTGATGTTTGGGTGCCGGGCGTAGAAGCGTCCCAGCCGTGGCACCAGCCAGAGGGCGGCGAAGGCGGCGGTGGTGGAAATCGTCAGGCTTGCGCCGCTGCGTTGCGGGCGCAAGGTGTCGACGCTTTGCGCCACTTCCAGAAAAGCACCGTGCAGGCTGCGGAACAGGCGTTCGCCGCACTCGGTCAAGCGCACTTGCCGGGGTAGTCGCTCGAAGAGCGGCACGCCGAGCCAGCTTTCCAGCGAGCGGATCTGATGGGAAACCGCCGTTGGCGTCACCGAAAGTTCTTCGGCGGCAGCCTTGAAGCTCAACAGGCGTGAGGCGGATTCAAACGCGCGCAGGGCGGTCAGCGGCAACGAGGCAAACATTGAAAACTCCACGGATGAAATAGATTCATCCAGACTGATTTTTACTCATTTGGAGAAGGGCAGCTATCGCTTCAAGCTGCAAGCCACAAGCCGTTTGAGTTTAGTCCCAAAGGAGATTCAGATGAGTAAAATTCTTGCTGTTCACGCCAGCCCCCGTGGCGAACGCTCTCACTCCCGGCGTTTGGCCGAAGTGTTTCTTTCGGCCTGGCAGGCCAGCCATCCACACTCGCAGCTGACCCGACGCGAGGTGGGACGGGCGCTGATTCCGCCGGTCAACGAGGCCTTTGTCGCCGCGGCGTTTTACCCCGAGCCGGAGGCTCGGCCGCTGTCGATGCAGGCTGACCTGGCGTTCAGCGATGAACTGGTGGGCGAGTTGCTCGGGCACGATCTATTGGTGATTTCCACGCCGATGCACAACTTCAGCGTGCCCAGCGGGCTCAAGGCCTGGATCGATCAGATCGTGCGGCTCGGGCTGACCTTCAATCACACCCTGGACAACGGCGTGGCCCAGTACGAACCGCTGGTGCGGGGCAAAAAGGCATTGATCGTCACCAGTCGCGGCGGCTTTGGTTTTGGCCCCGGTGGCGAACTTGAGGCGATGAATCATGCCGATCCATTGTTGAGAACGGCGTTGGGGTTCATCGGCATTACCGATATCACGGTGGTGGCCGCCGAAGGTGAGGAATCCGAGGCGCGTACCTTCCAGATATCCGCCGCCGAAGCCGAGCAGCGTTTATTGGCGCTGGCCAGGGAGTTCTAGATGGCCTGGTTGTTTTTGCTGGTCGCCGCCGGGTTCGAAGTCACCTTCGCCATGGGCATGAAGTACGCCGAAGGCTTCACCCGGCTCTGGCCGTCGCTGATCACCGTGGTGGCCGCCGTGGGCGGGATTTACTTCCTGACCCTGGCCATGCGCGAGTTGCCGGTGAGTATTGCCTATCCGATCTGGACCGCGATCGGCTCACTGGGCACGGTGTTTCTCGGGTTCGCGCTACTGGGCGAAAGCCTGACGGCGGTCAAACTGGTGTCGGTCGGGTTGATCGTGGCGGGCGTGGTGGGGTTGAAGTAGGCGGATGTCATAGACTGGTCGTCGAGTTGTCATCTTCGATGACGATGCTTGGCTGATGTCTTGCATCCAGCCTTGCGTCACCACACCGATCACAAGGACGTTCGCCCATGTCGCAAGGTTCCGCTACGCGTTACCCGTTGGTGCTGGTCCCGGGAATGCTCGGGTTTATCCGTCTGCTGCTCTATCCCTATTGGTTCGGGATCATTTCAGCGTTGCGCCGGGATGGGGCGACGGTGATTGCGGTGCAGGTTTCACCGATTAACTCCTGCGAAGTGCGCGGCGAGCAGTTGCTGGCGCGGATCGAGGAAATTCTGCGGGAAACCGGGGCCGAGAAAGTCAACCTGATCGGCCATAGCCAAGGGGCGCTGACCGCCCGCTATGCCGCCGCCAAACGCCCGGACCAGGTCGCCTCGGTTACCTCGGTGGCCGGGCCCAATCATGGCTCCGAGCTGGCGGATTACCTGCACAAACATTATCCGGGCGACAGCGCCAAGGGGCGCTTGCTCAGTGTTTTGTTGCGCTGGATCGGCGCGCTGATGGGGTTATTGGAGACCGGTTATCGCGGACCGAAATTGCCGATTGATGTCCATGCTTCCCATCATTCACTGACGACTGAAGGCGTGGCGCTGTTCAATCAGCGTTATCCACAGGGCTTGCCTGAAACCTGGGGCGGGCATGGTCCGGAAGAGGTCAACGGCGTGCGTTACTACTCCTGGTCCGGGACCTTGCAGCCGGGCAAGACCGATCGCGGGCGCAACCTGCTCGATGGGACTAACCGTAGCTGTCGGTTATTTGCCAAAACCTTCGTTCGTGAAGTCGGGCATTGCGACGGGATGGTCGGGCGTTACAGCTCGCATCTTGGGACGGTGATTGGCGATGAGTATCCGATGGATCACTTCGACATCGTCAATCAGTCGTTGGGGCTGGTGGGGAAGGGGGCTGAGCCGGTTCGGTTGTTTGTCGAGCATGCGGCGCGGTTGAAAGCGGCAGGGGTTTAGACCGCGTTATCGTTCATCGCGGGCAAGCCACGCTCCCACAGTTTTCGGTTGTTCACAGAAATCAGAGCCGACACAAAACCTGTGGGAGCGGGCTTGCCCGCGATGGCGTCAGATCAGGCGACGGCGGTCTTGCGGCCCAACACGGTGGTCCAGCGCTCGGAAAGAATCACCCCACCCAGCGTCAACACCCCACCCACCAGGTGATACATCGCCAGTTGCTCATGCAGCACCACGGCCGCAATCAGCGCCGTAAGCACCGGCAGCAAATTGAAAAACAGCGTGGTCCGGCTCGGTCCCAGGCGCACCACCGCTTGCATCCACGCCAGCGGCGCAATCATCGAAGCCAGCAAGCAGGCGTAAAGCACCAGCGGAATATTCTGCAGGGTCAGGCCGGTTTTCGGTGAGGCGAGGAACAGCGGAAACAGCACCACCACCGCCACCAGCACCTGCAAATACAGCAACACCAGCGGCGGCAGGCGTAGCTGCCACTTTTTCAGCAAGGTGCTGTAGATCGCGTAGGCCAGGGTCGCAATCAGCATCATCGCGTCACCCAGGTTCACCCCATGTTCCAGCAGCGCGCCCAGGCTGCCGGACGACACCACGACCAGCACACCCGCGAACGACAGCACCGCCCCCGTCAACGCGCCGGCCGTCAGGCGCTGGCCCAGGCTGGCAATCGCCATGGCCAGCGACATCAACGGCATCAGCGAAAGAATGATGCCCATGTTGGTGGCCGAGGTCAGGGCTGCGGCGAAATAGGCCAGGCTTTGATAGACCGCCATGCCGAGCACGCCGAGGACGAAGATCTTGCCCAGATTCGGGCGGATCGCCGGCCAATGGGCGATCACCGGTTTGAGCATGAAGGGTGTGAACAGGATCCCGGCCAGCAGCCAGCGGTAGAAACCTATCTCGGCGGGAAAAATCGCTCCGGCCGACATTTTGGTGATCACGGTATTGCCGGCCCAGATGAAAATGGCCAGCAGGGGATAAGCGTATTGCAACAGAAAAACCAGAACGTTAATGAAGGGCAATTATCCGCCTGTCTGGATGCAAGCCTATACTTCGATCCAGACAACCTGCCCCTGATGACGGACAGCATGACCAGTAAACACATCGACTTGCTGGAATTCAGCGAACTGCCGGCCCCGGTGTACTTCCGCTATGCCGACTTTGACGCGCACCGCTTTGCCTCTGCGCACCGTCATCCGTGGGGCACGCTGGAGTATTCGGCTCACGGCGTGTTGCACATGGAAATCGGCGGCAGCCGCTTCATGTCACCGCCGCAATACGCGGTGTGGGTGCCACCACAGACTGAACATAGTTTCTACAGCAATCAGCCGATCAACTACCGCGCGGTCTGTCTTGATCCGCTGCTGTGCCACGACTTACCGCAACAGGCCTGCACCCTGGCCATCAGCGACATTCTCAAAGCGATCCTCAAAGACTTCGCCACCCGGGATGTGAAGATTCCCAAGCAGGCCGCTGACAAACGTCTGGCTCAGGTGCTGGTGGATCAACTGCAACAGGCGCCGGTGCATGAGTGTTACTTACCCTACGCCAGCAGCCCGGGGCTGCTGGCGATACTGGAAACTTTGCAGGGCGAACCCGGGGATAACCGGCCTCTGTCGGAGTGGGCCGCGCAGATCCATGTCAGCGAACGCACGCTGGCGCGGCAGTTTGTCCGCGAGTTGGGCATGAGTTTTGGTGAGTGGCGCCAGCGTTTGCGATTTCTGGCAGCGATCGAAGCGCTGGACAGCCATCGCAGCATCCAGGAGATCGCCTTCGACATGGGTTACAGCACTGGTTCGGCGTTTATCGCGATGTTTCAGCGTCAGGCCGGCACGACGCCAGAGCATTACCGGCGAGTCAAAGGGCTCTGAGAGTCAGGTTGGCCATTTCCGGGTGACACTGTTTGTTTTTCAAAAACATTGATTGCCGGTGTGCAATCTCAATCAAGTTTTGTGTCAGGTTTTCAATGAGAAGTTTTGAAGTTGACATGAGTTGAAAGACTCCTGCGTTAGTGTTTTTTTGCCTCTCTGTTTATTATTTATGAAGTTTAAATACAGTGTTATTTAATGTTTTCATAAAGGAGGTGTTGTGAGTGTGTTGAAATATTTAGTTGGTTTGTTAGTTGGGGTCAGTGCTGCCGGCGTGTCAGCATCTGTGCCATGGTATTTTGATGTTCTCGATCTTGATTTGTTGAAAGAGTCGCGTGTTGATACTAAAAACATTTCCGTAGCCGTCATCGATTCCGGGGTTTCCTTTGTGGGTGGGCTTAAGAAAAGTCAGGGTTTCGAGAGTTTCAGTTATACAAGCGATGGCAACCCGCGACCGGTGAACAATGAAAGTGCCGGCAGAGTCGGTTACATCCATGGAACGGCGATGGCTTCAATCATTGCTTACGATTCGAAATGGGCGACAGCGGATAAAGGGTTAAAGGAGGGTGTTTCCCTCAAGGGTATCTTCCCCTCTGTGTCCATTGTCAGTCGCAAAACCTTTCCATCGCCCTCGACTGACAGCTGGATCAGCGCCATCAGTGCAGCAGGCGCTCTTAAGGCAGGATTTCCCGGACATGAAAAAATAATCAATGTTTCAGGAGGGCAGAGCAAGGTCGATGCTTCCCGGGCCACGGCCTGGATCGATTTAATTAGCCGAATCGGGCGTGAGAACAGCAAGCTGATTGTGGCCGCGGTTGGAAATGACAGTGCCAGTATCGATAGCATCAGCCACGAGCAGCGTATATGGCCTGCGGCCTACAGACCCAAGCTGCCCCTCAGGAAAAAGGAGGATCCTGTGGTCAGAGTTGCTGCTTTGGCTCAGTACAAGAAGGGCGAGAACCCCAAGCTATATTCAGGTTCAGTGTCGGGAAGCCGATTTGGCCGTGGATGGGTCGACATTGCTGCTCCCGGACAGAACATTCCCTATATGACGCCGGACGGTGCATTCGCCTCGGGTGCTGGTACATCTGAAGCCGCAGCCATCGTTTCTGGTGTATTGGCCGTCATGGCGTCGTGCTCTCCCTCGTCATCTGCTCAGGCGCTGAAGTCGACATTGCTGGAAACAGCTGATCGTTACCCGGTACTGGAAGATAAGGTAGCGCAGGGGCGTGTATTGAATGCCGGAAAAGCAATAGACATGTTTTGCAGTAAGGCAGAAATAGAAAAAGTTCTTGTTTCCGAAAAGACAGCCAAAGAGCAGCGGCATCGTGCAGTCCGGATGCAAAGTGAACTTTAATGTCGTTGGTCTTTTAATAATATTAATATGGAAGTTGATAAATATGAAATTGAAGTTGTTGTTCAGTATGGTGGTCGGGTTGCTATTTTCAATGCGTGTGTATTCTGTAGAGCCACCATTTACCTATGACTACATGGTCGAAGGTGGAATCTCGAACGTTTTGCTCATGGCAAAACCTGAAGAGGGGACGAGTAGTGTTTGCTATGTGGCTGCTGATCGTACAACAGACCCGCGGAGCCACTATTATTTCTCTTCCGTGTCCTTTTCATTGTGTGATTTCGCTGAGTCCGCCAGATACTTGGGGGCGAATGTCAGGATGTACATACGCCAGGCCGGCGGGGATGACTGGAACAATGATGTTATTGCCATGGAGTTTTCCCATTCTGATCCTGCCTGGAAAAATCCTCCCAAATCGAATCACTAAATTCTGTTCGTGGCGGACGGGTCTTCGAGGACGCGCAGGAGATGAAGGTGTTACAGGTTTTGTCTACACTCCAGAACGAGGTCGCGCCCCTCGGTGCGGCAACAAGGAGAAAACTCCATGAAGATGTTGCGTGCCCCGTTGTTGATGATCGGTTTGCTGCTCTGCTCCCAGGGCTTCGCCGCCACTGCCCAACAGAACAAGATGACCACCTGCAATGCCGACGCTACCGCGAAAAGCCTCAAGGGCGATGAGCGCAAAGCCTTCATGAGCACGTGCCTGAAAGCTGCGCCGGCCGCCAATGACGCCAAAACCCTGACCCCGCAGCAAGAGAAGATGAAAACCTGTAACGCCGATGCCGCCACCCAGGCACTCAAGGGCGATGCGCGCAAAGCCTTCATGAGCGATTGCCTGAAGAAAAAATAACTACGGATATTTGGGGTGACCATCGCGGCCTCATCGCGGGCAAGCCCGCTCCCACACGGTATTTGTGCTGAACAAAAATGTGCAGACATCCGGGATCCCTGTGGGAGCGGGCTTGCCCGCGATGAGGTCTGAAAGAACGCTGAAAGTCCCGCTAAGGTCGACCCACACAATCTCTAGTGCTGGCCTCGGAACGCTGGCAGACTGCCAATCCTTTTACGCCGTTCGTTTTGAGGCTGTATGCCAACGTTTTCTCAACGCCAAGTCTTGCTGCTAATCAGTTGGGTCATTATTTTCGGCGGGCTGCTGCTGGTAATACCGCTGCGCCTGTTGCCCAGCCTGCTGGCCGGTCTCTTGGTGTTCGAACTGGTCAACATGCTCACCCCGCAATTGCAGCGGCTGATCGAAGGCCGCCGTGCGCGCTGGCTGGCGGTGGCGTTGCTGGGGACTTTAGTGGTCAGTGTGTTGACGCTGATCTTTGCCGGTGCCATCAGCTTTCTGCTGCACGAAGCGGAAAATCCTGGCGCGTCCCTCGACAAATTCATGCATGTGGTCGACCGCGCGCGCGGGCAACTGCCGCCGTTCATCGACGCCTATCTGCCGGCCAGTGCCGCCGAGTTCCGCGTGGCGATTGGCGAATGGATGAGCAAGCACCTCAGCGACTTGCAGTTGGTGGGCAAAGACGCGGCGCACATGTTTGTGACGCTGTTGATCGGTATGGTGCTGGGGGCGATCATTGCCTTGCAGCGGGTGCCGGATTTGACCAAGCGCAAGCCTCTGGCTGCTGCGTTGTTTGATCGTCTGCACCTGTTGGTTCAAGCGTTTCGCAACATCGTGTTCGCCCAGATCAAGATTTCCCTGCTGAACACATTCTTCACCGGGATTTTCCTGGCGGTCGTACTACCCATGTTCGGGATCAAGCTGCCGCTGACCAAAACGCTGATCGTGTTGACCTTCCTGCTCGGTTTGCTGCCGGTGATCGGCAACCTGATGTCGAACACACTGATCACCATCGTCGGCCTGTCGCTGTCGATCTGGGTGGCGGTGGCTGCGCTGGGTTACCTGATTGTTATCCACAAGCTCGAATACTTCCTCAACGCACGCATCGTCGGCGGACAGATCAGTGCCAAGTCTTGGGAGTTGCTGCTGGCAATGCTGGTGTTCGAGGCCGCGTTCGGCCTGCCGGGTGTGGTGGCAGGGCCGATTTATTACGCGTATCTGAAGAGCGAGTTGAAGCAGGTGGGGATGGTTTGATCCGACAGCAGCGGTGCCTGATCTGACCCTATCGCGGGCAAGCCCGCTCCCACAAGGGCAGCGCATGACCCTGTGGGCGCGTGGCTTGCCCGCGATGGGGGCGCCTCGGTTTTGGATCAGTCCATGTTGCCGTAGCGCTTCATCGCTTCAATCGCCAAGCCACTGCCGATGCTGCCGAAGATGTTCCCTTCCACATGCCGCGCGTTCGGCAACATCGCCGAAACGCTGTTGCGCAATGCTGGAATCCCGCTCGAACCGCCGGTGAAGAACACCGTATCCACCTGATCGACTCGCACGTTGGCGTCGTTCAACAGCTGGGTGACGCTGTTGCGCACGCGCTCCAGCAGGTTGTCGATGGCCGATTCGAACAGCGCCCGAGTCAGTTCCACACTCAAACCCGGCTCGATGCGGTCCAGTGGCACATGACGGCTGTCGGCGTGGGTCAGCTGGATCTTGGTTTCTTCCACTTCCATGGCCAGCCAGTGGCCGGCGCGCTGGTCGATCAGCTTGAACAGGCGATCAATGCCGCCAGTGTCTTCGATGTCGTAACGCATGCTGCCCAGCGCCAGGGTCGACTTCTGCGAGTACACCGAGTTGATGGTGTGCCAGGTCGCCAGGTTCATGTGGTGGCTGGTCGGCATGTAGGCGCCGCTCTTCATCCGGCTACCGTAGCCGAACAGCGGCATCAGGCCTTGCAGGTTCAGCTGCTTGTCGAAATCGGTTCCGCCGATGTGCACGCCGCCGGTGGCGAGGATGTCGTCGTGACGGTTGTCGTGCATGCGGCGCTCAGGGGACAGGCGCACCAGCGAGAAGTCAGACGTACCACCGCCGATGTCGACGATCAGTACCAGCTCTTCCTTTTCGATGGTCGACTCGTAGTCGAACGCCGCCGCAATCGGTTCGTACTGGAACGACACATCCTTGAAACCAATGGCACGAGCCACATCCACCAAGGTGTTCTCGGCTTCCTGATCGGCCAGTTCATCGTCATCGACGAAGAACACCGGACGGCCCAGCACCACTTCCTCGAATTCCCGACCGGCGGCGGTCTCGGCACGCTTTTTCAACTGACCGATAAACAGCCCGAGCAGGTCCTTGAACGGCATCGCCGTGCCCAGAACGCTGGTGTCGTGCTTGATCAGCTTGGAACCCAGCAGGCTCTTGAGCGAGCGCATCAGACGCCCTTCGTAGCCTTCCAGGTACTCGTGCAGCGCCAACCGGCCGTACACCGGGCGGCGTTCTTCCATATTGAAGAAGACCACCGAGGGCAGGGTGATCTTGTCGTCCTCCAGCGCGATCAGCGTTTCCATGCCGGGGCGCAGCCAGCCGACGGTGGAGTTGGACGTGCCGAAGTCGATACCACAGGCACGGGCTGGAGATGCGTTTTTCATGTCTATCGAGTTCCGGTTAAAAAACGGCCGCGCAGTGTATGTCAGTGCGACGCAGATTCGAAGGCCGACTATCCGCTAAATCTCAGCTATTAGCGCCTTGAAAGACTATCCTTCGCCCCAAACTTGTCTGCATTGGCCCTGGCAGCCCCTCGGCGGTCCTAAGAACCGCCCACTGCTGCCGATATAAACTTCTGATGCGCTGCCCGGTCACAACCTTGAGATCGGTCAACCCGACGGCTGGCAATGAGCGCATGCTGGCGGTAGTGGCGCGATATCGATAACGGATGGTGATTCCCTCGATGGACTTCAAAGACTATTACAAGATTCTCGGTGTGGAACCGACCGCAGACGATAAGACGATCAAAGCTGCTTATCGCAAACTGGCGCGCAAATACCACCCCGACGTCAGCAAGGAAAAGGACGCCGAGTCCAAGTTCAAGGACGCCTCGGAAGCCTATGAAGCGCTGAAAAGCGCCGACAAGCGCGCCGAATACGACGACTTGCGCAAATACGGCCAGCACGGCCAGCCGTTCCAGGGTCCGCCAGGTTGGCAGGGTCGTGGTGCCGGCGGTTTCGGTGGTGGTCAGGACACGGGCGATTTTTCGGACTTCTTCAGTTCGATCTTCGGCAACCGTGGCCCTGGTTTTGGTGGTGGACAGTCGGGCCGCAGCGCCGGACGTCGAGGGCAAGACGTGGAAATGGAACTCGGGATTTTTCTGGAAGAAACCCTTTCGAACGAATCGAAGAAGGTCACCTTCCAGGTGCCGCAGTACAACGCTGCCGGCCAGCACGTCAGCAATACCAGCAAAAGCCTGAACGTGAAGATCCCCGCCGGCGTGGCCGACGGTGAGCGCATCCGCCTCAAGGGCCAGGGTGCACCGGGCACGGGTGGCGGGGCCAATGGCGATCTGTTCCTGATCATCCGCTTCGCGCCGCACCCCAAGTTCGACGTCGAAGGCGAGAACCTGATCATTACGTTGCCGCTGGCTCCGTGGGAGTTGGCGTTGGGTGCCGAAGTTGCCGTGCCGACCCTGACGGGCAAGATCAATCTCAAGATCCCGGCCGGCAGTCAGAATGGCCAGCGCATGCGTGCCAAGGGACATGGGTTGCTGAACAAGGCCGGTCATCGCGGTTATTTGTTTGTACAGCTCAAGGCCGTCATGCCTAAAACCTCGGACGACGAGGTCAAGGCGCTGTGGCAGGAGCTGGCGAAAAAAGCGGCTTTCAACCCTAGAGAAAACTTCTGATCCAAGAGACGGAGTAGCCCATCATGAGCAACCCCCTGATCGTTCAACTGGACCTGGCAGAATTCTGTGAGGCGACCGATCTGTCGGACGTCTACGTGATCGAAATCGTCGAGCACGGCATCCTCGAACCTCAGGGCGAGCAGCCCAAGGATTGGCGCTTCAACGATTATGAGCTGGCGCTGGCCAAGCGTGCCGCCAAGCTGCGCAACGATCTGGAGCTGGAGTGGGAAGGCGTGGCCCTGGCGCTGGACCTGCTGGAAGAGGTCCAGCAACTGCGGGCCGAAAATCGCATGCTAAAGCAGCGACTCGGACGTCTGGTAGTCGAATAAACTTTCTGATGTTTTTGTGTCGCCAGACATGACGCTTTCGCGAGCCTGCTCGCGAAGAACGATAACGCGTTCCTCCTGCATCACACCTTTCTGGGCAACACCACGGTAAACAGCGTGCCATCGGCCTCGCTGGAGCTGACCTCGATCGTTCCCTGATGGGCGGTGACCACTTCCTTGACGATAAACAACCCCAGGCCAAGGCTGGTTGATGGCTGGCCGAGTTCTTCGTCGGCACTGCGCACCAGTGGATCGAAAATAGTCGCGATAGCATCGGCGGGAATCGGAGCTCCGTCGTTGTGCACGGTGAGCCGAACGCTGTCCGCTTCGCCCCTGAGGGTCAAGGTGACCTCGCGCTTTTTCGAACCATGCTGCAACGCGTTGCCGATCAGGTTCTGCAGCATCTGATCAAGCCTTCGAGCATCCCACACACCCCGGGTATCGCCCTGGATATCCACTGTCGGATCGCATTCGGGTTGACCGGCACAGGCCCGGGCAATCGCCTCATGTGCGGTCTCGGCGAGGTCCATGGGCGCCGGTTCGATGGGCAGGCTTTTGCCCAGACGACTGCGCACCAGCTCCAGCAAATCACTGACCATTATCGCCATGTGCCGAGTGCCACGCTTGATGCTGACGGCGCACATCAGCGCATCGCCTTCCAGAGTGGTTTTACGCAGCAGCATTTCGGTGGACATGCTCACCGCTTGCAGGGGCGCGCGCAGATCGTGGCCGAGGATGGCCAAAAAGATATCCCGCGATCGATTGACCTGTTCCGCATAGGCTGCGGTGGATTCGGCCAGGGCTTCGTCGATGGCTTCATTGAAGCGGATCATGTCCTGGAAATAGGCCAGGTCGGGGCCGTCCAGGCTATTGACCCACAGGCGAATCACACAGGCACGCAGGTGACGGAATTCGCTGGTCATCTGCACCAGGTCAAACCCCACGGTATGGCGCAGCTCGCCGTGGCTGGCACCGGCCTCGTCCAGGCTCGGGGTTTTTTCCGGGCCTTCGCCACGGGCTTTGGCCAACTGTTCACTGGCGGTCTGGGGTTTGCTCATGTCCCGCGCAGCCGCCAACAGGATCGACTTTGAGTGGTCGCGCAGCGAGGCCCGATCCATGGATTCGGCAGCCGGGGTGATAGTTTTGGCGAACTGCTCCCATTCATCGACGATGCGGTCAACGTGTTGCACGATGAATTCGGAAAGGCGCATGGCGGTTACCTGGGCATGGTTCGAGGGACAGCGATCGAATAGTAGACCCGTTTGGCGGGAAAAACGCGACCGCTCATGCAGCAGCATAGGCGGGGGATTCCATGGTGGTATTTATATATTTAAGGCTCCTTGATTTTTGAACTGTATGGGCCTTTCAGGGCATTGGCTTAACAGTTATTTCGTCGTTTTTTTTAAAACCGGAGTGAATAAGCTGTTGATTCCTATCTCGTCATCAAGGATTGAACAGTGTCTGATTTGCATGGAAGCATCTCACCGGACGTTCCAGAAACTTCGCCCGCCGAAAATAAAGGCGTTCATTACGAGCGCGTATTTGGCGTTACACCGAACGCGATAAAAAAAGCGTCGATACCGATACTGAAATCCCTTGAGCATCAAAGACCCGAAATGCCCGAGTGGTATGGCGGCGCGAACCAAAGGGATCTTCAGCACATCAAACAACTGATGGAAGAACGCTGGCGCCTGCAAGGCGTATTGGACAAGACCCTGGGCAACTTGCAACAAGACATTAATGCGTTTGCCGAACCATTGATCAGTCAGGCACTTCAGACGACTTTCAAAACCGTCGAAAACATCAGTGGGCTCACCGTACAACTCGAAGTCCCGAGCACAATAATCTTTGGTATCGACACCGGCGCCAGTCGCGTCCGGCAATCCACCTTGCTGGACGCGGCGCTGCACAATTTCGAGGAAGCCGAAACCACTGAGGACGCCTGGCGAAACAGCTCCGGCATCTACCGCAACGATGAACAGGGCAGCCTCACGCGCGACCCGGTTCTCACCCTGCCGGGGTTTGCATCGTTATGCCGGAATCTGGACATCGGCGGTCAGTATCAGCAGCACCTGAAGTCCATCCTGCTGCCCGTCACCGCGCAAGCCCGGACAACTCTGCAGCAAGACTCGGGCGCCAGTGAAAAAGCGGCTTTTCATGTTGCAGCACTGGTTGCGAGGTTGAAGAGCGACATCAGCCATCACGCGTACGACAAACTTGAAGACGTACGTGAAAACCGCGCCAACATCGCGCTGTACGATCATCCGTTGCACTGCCATCGACTATCACTAATGGGCTTCAGATTGACCGGCATTGTGCTGTTCAGCGCGGTCAGCGAACCATCACAGATAAAAAAACTGATTGATGCACTGACGCCGGCTACCTGGAAGTTCTGGGCCGACTGGTCCCATCGCATCCCCGTGCTACCTGGCAAAGAATTCGAACAGTACAAGCTGTTGCAGGCGTTCTTCGCCAATGGTCCGCAAGGCGTGGTGGAGGAACTTTCCCGTAAAGAAGATCTTTATCATCAGAGCCGATTGTCGGGCCCGGTGATCGCCTATGTGCCGGACGATCCGGACCATCCTTTGAAAGAATATCCGTCGCTGACAGCGTTCATGAAGACGTTGATCGGTCAGCTGCGAGATGCGCAATACCAGACATTTTTCAGCCGGTTTGTCGCGCAGAAGGACAAGGGCGTTTTTTTCGCGCGGGTCAATGAACGGCTGACAACCCTCACTTGGCATCAGCGCGAACCTCTCGACATGGGCCCGTGGTGGCGTGAAACCCCGGTCGAGAATCCTGACGCAGAACCTGTCACCAACCTCATCACCGGCGATCTGTGGGTGACGCTGTTTGTCGAGCGCCGCGACAAAGCCATCGCCGACGCACGCCACATCGCCGTGCCGACCGACGACGAGGACGCCACAACCCGTTTCAAGCGTTTGACCAGCTACCTGGCAATCGGTTGGAACGTCTTCAATTTCGGCGCGATGCTGGTGCCCGGACTGGGTGAGGCGATGCTGGGCATTATGGTCGCGCAAATGCTGGCGGAACTGGCAGAAGGCGTCGAGGACTGGAGCAAAGGCGATAAAGAAGAGGCCTCGACCTATCTCAATGGGGTGCTGATCAACTTTGCACAACTGGCCCTCATGGGGGCCGGGCATGTGTTGCCCAGTGGCAGGCTCGCCCCGATCAAGGTTTCTCCCTTCGTCGAGGGACTCAAGCCTGTTGAAGTCGGCGGCAAGGAGCGGTTGTGGAATCCGGATCTGCGCCCTTATGAACAATCGATCGTTTTGCCCGAGGATGCACCGATCACTGAAAAAGGCCTTTATCAGCATCAAGGGCGCGAGCTGCTGCGAGTCGAGGAAAAACACTTCGAGGTGAAACAGGACTCGAGCACCGGACAGCATCGCATTCAACACCCGACCCGGCCCGACGCCTATCAACCACTTCTGGAGCACAACGGCGCTGGCAGCTGGAAGACTGAACTCGATCAGCCGCTGGAATGGGAAAAGATCCGCTTGCTCAGGCGATTGGGACCGGCGGTGGACGGGTTCTCCGATGAGACACTGAAACAGATTTCAACCGTCAGCGGTGTCCACGAAAATGCGCTGCGCCGGCTTCATGTCGAGCATGAAAACCCGCCTGCAATGCTGGTCGACACGGTCAAACGCTTCAATGCCTACGCCGATGCCGAAGCCTGTGCAGATCGAATTCTCACCAACAAGATAAACGAGGAGTGGGCCGATCTGGTGCCCCGGTTCATGACTGAATTACCGGGCTGGCCTGACGGCCACGCCATTGAAATCTTTGACGGGCCGGATCTCTCAGGACCATCGATCAAGGAAGGTTATGCCGATGCTTCTCCGGCACATACCTTGAGGCTGAGTCGGCAAGACCTGGTGGCAGGCAAGCTACCCGAGCGAGTGGTGGAATTTCTTGACGAGCAAAAGCTTCGCCAGTTGCTCGGCGACTGGCTGTCCGGAGATCATCAGGCGCGCATAAAAACCATACGGGAGCTGCTTGGCGGGCAGGCACGTAAATCCCGCAGACGCGTTTTCGACCGTCTGTACGCTGGTCGTGAACGTTCGGATGATTCTCTGGTACGACGGCTCAAACTGGATTATCCGGGGCTCTCCACCAGCACCGCCGAAGAACTGCTGCACAACGCAGAACCTTCGGACCTGCAACATATGCGCGAGAAGCCACGGGTGCCCCTGACCTTGGCCCGACAAGCTGAAGAAGCTGAACAGCAGCTGCGACTGTCACGCGCGTATGAAGGGCTTTACCTTCAGGATCTGCACGACAGCGATACTTCCCGGCTGATGTTTCGCTCGCTTGAAACCCTCGACGGTTGGCCAAAGGATGTGCGTCTGGAGATTCGTGATTACGAATTTAACGGGCCGCTGCGCGATAGCCTCGGGCCGGTCGATGCGCCGATCCGCAAAGTGCTGGTGCTGGGCGAGGGCAGGAAATACGAGGCGCACGACCACTTCGGTGAGCAACTGCATGGCGAGGACAATCTGTATGCCGCGGTACTGCATGCGTTGCCCGATGCGCAACGGGCAGCGCTGGGGTTTGATATTCATGAGGCAACACGCCTGGAACAGACGGTACGAGCACACCCGTTGGCTCGCCACATGCTCGAACCGATTCTGCTGGAAAACCCCATCCGCAAACCTTCTTTCGATCCCGCTGTCATGCGCCTGCGTGGCGGCATGCCAGGGTATGCACGGCAGACACCGGAGTGGCGGGGGTTACGTCGTCGGGCCAGTTCGTTGTACCCGGGCTTCGGCGATGAACAGATCGACGCGTTGCTGACGGAGTTCAGTCAGGACGGTGGATCGGCCCATTCCCGCTTGAGCATCCTTGAGACCGAATTCGACACATTGAACCGGACACTGCAACGCTGGATGAATTCGCCAACAGCTTCCTTCAGGTTCAGCCCTGAGGGTGTTGCGGAGTGGCACGCCAGAAACCAGCTGTATAAAGCGATCAGGCAATGCTGGCAGAGAACCGGGCCACTTGGGGTCGATGCCGCGGGTGTGTTGATGCCTCAGGCCTTGGTGCTGGACAATTTCTCGCAACTTGGTCGGCTGATGGATACGTTGCCCAGGCTCGAGGCTAACTTCGACCATGTCACCAGCCTGAGCCTGCGCAACAGCGAGCTCCTTGATGAGCATCTGCCTTTCCTTGATTCGTTCCGCCGGGTGAGATACCTCAATCTGCAAGAGAACCTGCTGACCGCTATTCCACCAGCGACCAAAGACATGATTCATCTCACTGACTTGTTCCTCAATGACAACCGCATCGAGCTGAACGTCCTGGCGGTCGCCCGGCTTAAGAAGCTGACTCGCCTGCGGTCTTTGGGGTTGCGCGGCAATCCGTTGAAACTCACTCCGGACATCAGCCAGATGCCGCATCTGCAGGTACTGCTGCTGAGCGGTACGGGGCTGGACAGTTGGCCTGTCGGGTTGTTTGCGCAATCGCGGTCACGCAACATTTATCTCGACCTGCGCAACAACCCGATCAGTCGCATCCCGGAGGTTGCGCCCGGCTCGTTTCGCGCCGAACTGCTGGCGCGCACAGTGATCAGTCGGGAGCCGCGCTGGATATCGCCGGACAATCTGGACACCTTGCGTCTCTACATCGAATCGGTGGGCATGGACCCCGACCGTCCTTATCCACCCCGGGGCACGATGGACAGCGCAGACTGGTCGGAGGGGCTGACGGAGCGGCAATGGCAAGATCGACAGGAAATCTGGGATGCAGTCGAAGACGAATTTCACTCTGTCGCTTTTTTCAATGAGATAAGAAAGCTCACACAATCTGCTGACTTCAACGCTGGTGGCAGCTACCAGACAGACCTGACAGCCAAGGTCTGGCGCATGCTGACGGCCATGGCCGAAAACACGGAGCTGCGAATCAAGTTGTTCAATGAGGCGATTGCACCCACTGAGTGCGTCGATGGTGGCACTCAATTGTTCAATGCCATGGGGCTGCAGGTATTGCTACATGAGGTCTATGCACTGGAGCGTGCAGATCTTATCGAACCGCAACTGCTGGAACTGGCTCGAGGCAAGTCCCGGCTCGATGAGCTCGGCGCCATTGCGCGTCAACGAGTCGCGGCAATGCTGGCGTCAGGCGAGGAGTTCATGCGCTTCGCTGGTTTTGGCAATATCACCGGCACCATCGACGAGGTCGAGGTGCATCTGGCTTATATGACCGATCTGGCGGAGCGCCTGGATCTGCCATGGCAGGCCAGGGGCATGCAGTTCCGCAAGATTGCCGGGGTAACGAAAGAGATGATCGATGCGGCGTTTGAGCGGGTTCTGGCCTTGGAGGAAGGCGATCTTTTGCGAGAGAGAATCCTTGAGCAACCCCTCTGGAAAACCTGGCTGGAGAGTTCCAATCGAGACGCCTTCAATGGCTTCAAACGCCGAATCGATGCAACCACAGAGTTGCAGGACGCCTTGCAGAAACGGGCTGACGGAGCCGCTCTGCCCACAGAGCAAAAGACCAGGCTGGAAGCGGAAATCAAGACGCTGTCTGTAGAGTTGGGCAAGCGTGAAGACGAGTTCGCCGACGGACGCACCATGACGGAGACGGAATACACGCAGACGTTGACTCAGCTCAATGAGCAGATGAAGGCGTTGGAGAACAGTCTCACCCAGCAAGCGATGGATCGAGCCGGTCTGCAAAGGGTTGATATCCCCTACACGATTGACCCCGACTATCCGGTTTAAGTCGGCAGCCTCGATGCCAGGTGACGCCCTGGCATCGAGGCCTTTTTCATGGCGCCGTGAACAGCCTCAGAACAGAAAGTAGCGCTGCGCCATCGGCAACACCTCCGCCGGTTCACACCACAACAACACACCGTCAGCCTTGACCTGATAGGTCTGCGGATCGACGTCGATGTTCGGCAGATAGTCGTTATGGATCAGGTCGGTTTTCTGCACCTCACGACAGCCCTTCACCACCGCGATTTTCTTCTTCAGACCCAAGGCCTCGGGCAAGCCGGCCGCCTGCGCCGCCTGACTGATAAAGGTCAGGCTGGTGGCGTGTAACGATCCGCCATAACTGGCGAACATCGGCCGGTAGTGCACTGGTTGCGGCGTCGGTATCGAGGCGTTGGCGTCGCCCATCAGGCTGGCCGCGATGGCGCCGCCCTTGAGAATCAGCGTCGGTTTTACCCCGAAAAATGCCGGACGCCAGAGCACTAGATCCGCCCATTTGCCGACTTCTATCGAACCCACTTCATGGCTGATGCCGTGGGTGATCGCCGGGTTGATGGTGTACTTGGCGATGTAGCGCTTGGCGCGGAAGTTGTCGTTGCCTTCACCGTCCTGAGGCAGTGGGCCGCGCTGCTTTTTCATCTTGTCGGCGGTCTGCCAGGTGCGCGTGATGACTTCGCCGACACGTCCCATGGCCTGGCTGTCGGAGCTGATCATCGAGAACGCGCCGAGGTCGTGAAGGATGTCTTCGGCGGCAATCGTCTCGCGACGAATTCGGCTTTCGGCGAAGGCCACGTCTTCGGCAATACTCGGGTCCAGGTGGTGGCAGACCATCAGCATGTCCAGGTGTTCGTCGATAGTGTTGCGGGTGAACGGCCGGGTCGGGTTGGTGGAGCTCGGCAGCACGTTGGCAAAACCGCAGGCCTTGATAATGTCCGGGGCGTGACCGCCGCCTGCGCCTTCGGTGTGATAGGTGTGGATGGTGCGGCCCTTGAAGGCGGCGAGAGTGGTTTCGACAAAACCCGATTCGTTGAGGGTGTCGGTGTGGATCGCCACCTGCACGTCGTACTGGTCGGCCACGGTCAGGCAATTGTCGATGCTGGCCGGCGTGGTACCCCAGTCTTCGTGCAACTTGAGGCCAATAGCCCCCGCCTTGACCTGTTCGATCAACGGCTCCGGCAGGCTGGCGTTGCCCTTGCCGGTGAAGCCGATGTTCATCGGGAACGCGTCGGCAGCCTGGAGCATGCGCGCCAGGTGCCACGGCCCGGAGGTACAGGTGGTGGCGTTGGTCCCGGTAGCCGGGCCGGTGCCGCCGCCGATCATGGTGGTGACGCCGCTCATCAGCGCTTCTTCGATCTGCTGCGGGCAGATGAAGTGGATGTGCGTGTCGATACCGCCGGCAGTGAGGATCATGCCTTCACCGGCGATCACTTCGGTGCTGGCGCCGACCGCGATGGTGACGTTCGGCTGGATATCCGGGTTGCCGGCCTTGCCAATGCCGGCGATGCGCCCGTCCTTGAGGCCGACGTCAGCTTTGACGATGCCCCAGTGGTCGATAATCAGGGCATTGGTGATCAGGGTGTCGACGACCTCTGCGGCCAGTAACTGGCTTTGGCCCTGGCCGTCGCGGATGACTTTGCCGCCGCCGAATTTCACTTCTTCGCCGTAGGTGGTGAAGTCTTTTTCCACTTCGATCCACAGTTCGGTGTCGGCCAGGCGGACCTTGTCACCGACGGTAGGGCCGAACATGTCGGCGTAGGCCTGACGGGAAATCTTCATTGCAGTTCCTTCATTGATCGTTCCCACGTCGAGGCGTCGAACCGTCTGCGTGGGCATGCCGCCATGGACGCTCTGCGTCCGCCGTTATGTGACGCGGAGCGTCACGGGATGCATTCCCACGGGGACCGTGGGAACGATCAGTCAGTCGAGGTCGCCCATGATCCTGCCGGCAAACCCGAACACCCGGCGATGCCCGGCCAGGTCGACCAACTCGACCTCGCGGCTCTGCCCCGGCTCGAAGCGCACGGCGGTGCCGGCGGGGATGTTCAGGCGCATGCCGCGGCTGGCGGCGCGGTCGAACGTCAACGCATCGTTGGTTTCGAAAAAGTGGTAATGCGAGCCGACCTGGATTGGCCGGTCGCCGCTGTTGGCCACCTTCAGGCTGAGGGTGCGGCGGCCAACGTTGAGTTCGATGTCACCGGGCTGGATCTGGTATTCACCGGGAATCATCAATGGGCTCCTTGGAGAATCTTGTAGTAGAGGGCAGTTGGTTTGTAGCAACCGTTCGGGTCGCAGGCGTAGTCGGGAATTTCACCGGCGCGGGTGTAGCCCAACGCCTTGTAGAAGTCTTCGGCGGGCGAACCTGCTTCGGTGTCGAGGTAAAGCATGCCGCGCTTGTGCTGGAGAGCGGCGACTTCCAGGGCGCTCATCAACTGTTGGCCCAAACCTCGGCGGCGTGCGTGTTCACGCACCAGCAGTTTCTGCACTTCGGCGCGGTTCAGGCCATTGGTTTTCTGGCACAGGGTCAGTTGCACACTGGCCTGTACTTGCTCGTCCTTGACCACCACCCACAGCAGCACGTTGCCCTTGTTCAGGTTCTCTTGCACCTCATCGAAATAGGCGCGGGCCGCAGGGGCGTCCAGATCGGCCATGAACCCGACACTGGCGCCATAGCCGACGGCGTCGAGCAGCAGATCAATCAAACCCTGACGATAGTGCGCAAAGCTTTCAACATTGACGCGGCGCAGTTGGGCGGCGTTCATGGGTCATTACTCCTTGTTGGCGGTCGGCGGTTCCGCGCCAGGACTGAGGGTCAGTTGCATGAAGGTCAGGTCCAGCCAGCGGCCAAACTTGGTGCCCACCTGAGGCATCTGCCCGGTGGTCACGAAACCGGCCCGTTCATGCAGTCGAATTGAGGCGGCATTACCGCTTTCGATGGCGGCGACCAGCACATGCTTGCCGCAATCTTTGGCACGTTCAATCAACACCGCCATCAATTGCGGGCCCAGGCCATTACCGCGCTGATCGCCGCGCACGTACACCGAGTGCTCGACGGTGTGACGGAAACCATCGAATGGCCGCCAGTCACCGAATGAAGCGTAGCCCAGCACAGTGTTGTCGCCGTCGACGATTACCAGTATCGGATAAGCCTGGGCTTGGCGGGCGCTGAACCAGGCCTGGCGGTTGCCCAGGTCCACGGCCTGCTCGTTCCAGATCGCCGTGGTATTGAGCACGGCGTCGTTGTAGATGTCGCGTATCGCCGGCAAGTCGGCATGCACTGCATCGCGGATGTGGTAAGTCATGGCGTGGCCTCAGGCGATCGGTTGGTGAACGGTGACCAGTTTGGTGCCGTCGGGAAAGGTCGCTTCGACCTGGATCTCCGGGATCATTTCCGGGATGCCTTCCATCACTTGTTCGCGGCTGAGCAGGGTGGTGCCGAAGTGCATCAACTCGGCCACGGTCCGACCGTCACGCGCACCTTCGAGCAGTGCAGCGGAGATGTAGGCCATCGCTTCCGGGTAATTGAGTTTCACGCCGCGCGCCAAACGCCGCTCGGCGACGAGGCCAGCGGTGAAGATCAGCAGCTTGTCTTTTTCGCGTGGGGTCAGGTCCATCGTTGGGAATCCATCTGGGCAGATAAAAAAGATACTCGGACTGTGAACACGTTACCTGTGGGAGCGAGCCTGCTCGCGAATGCGCCGGCACATTCAACACATGAGTTGCCTGAGACACCGCTTTCGCGAGCAGGCTCGCTCCCACATTGATCGTGTTTCAGGTGCTCCATATTCTGGGTGGGACGGCTTCGCGACCAAGCAACGCCGGCCGAAGCAATCGCCACACATCGATCAGCCAACCACGTGCCAGCAACGCTTCACTGGCCAGGCACCGAGCAACCAACAGGCCCGGCAACTGAGTCAAATCTCCGCGCACGTCATTGCCCAGCGACCGGCAACGCTCCAGCAAATCACTGTCGATCTCGCCGGTCACCAACAGGGTGGCAAACACCGGTTGCCCATCCAGGCCAATCGGCGAGTCGAGCAATCCATCGCCGCCGACAATGCGCTGGCGTTCGTGCCAGAGCAACTGGCCGTCACGGCGAATATCCAGTTGCGCCTGAAAATGCCCGAGGTCGAAACGCTCGCCGCTCGCCGGGCGACCCAGTGCCACCACGTCCCAGTAAAACAGCCGGGCATCGCCATCCAGGTCGATGCTCGTGCTGAGTTCAGCCTGGGCGGCGCTGAAAATGATCGTCTCTTGTGGCAGCCACTCCAGTGTCGCACCGGCCGCCACTTTCAAGTCCAGTTGCTGATAGGCGGGCCCTGCGGCGCGATACCACTTGGCTGCGCCAGGGCTGGTGATTTGCGCCCAGGCGTCCGTGCCGACACTGGCCGAGATGTCCAGCCGATCACCGCCGGCAATCCCGCCGGGCGGGTGAACAATGATGTGCTGGCAAACCTCAGGGCCCTCGGCATACAGATGCTTTTGCACCCGCAACGGGCCTTTATGGCGGCGCTGAACCGGGCGCGTGCTGTCGCCGAATCGGGCGTAGCCCAGCTCGAGCTCGGCATGCCAGCTCGGGGTAAACACGGCGGTGGGAGCAGGTAAATTCATGGTTTCTAATTATCGTCGGGACGCTACGGATCAGATCGTAGCCTTAGATAGTAACCAAGCCGCGTACACCCTCGGCTTCCATATTTTCACCGCGACCCTGCTGCACGATTTCGCCCCGGGACATCACCAGGTATTGATCGGCCAGTTCGGCGGCGAAATCGTAGAACTGCTCCACCAGCAAAATCGCCATGTCGCCACGGGCCGCAAGCTTCTTGATCACCGCGCCGATTTCCTTGATTACCGATGGCTGGATGCCTTCGGTGGGCTCGTCGAGGATCAGCAGGCGTGGACGGCTGGCCAACGCTCGGCCGATTGCCAATTGCTGCTGTTGGCCACCGGACAGGTCACCACCACGGCGTTGCTTCATTTGCAGCAGCACCGGGAACAGTTCGTAGATGAACGCCGGGACTTCCTTGGCTTCAGCACCGGGAAATCGCGACAGGCCCATCAGCAGGTTTTCTTCCACCGTCAGCCGACCGAAAATTTCCCGCCCCTGAGGCACGTAAGCAATACCTGCATGCACCCGCTGGTGTGGCTTGAACGCGGTGATCGGTTTGCCTTCCCAGTTCACCGCGCCTTCTTTGGCCGGCAACAAACCCATCAGGCACTTGAGCAGGGTGGTCTTGCCGACACCGTTGCGCCCGAGCAGGCAGGTGACTTCGCCGACCTTCACGTCAAACGTCAGGCCCCGCAGGATGTGACTACCGCCGTAATACTGGTGCAGCTTGTCGACTTGCAGCATCTTAAAATTCCTTCTGTTCCACACAGAACCCTGTGGGAGCGAGCCTGCTCGCGATAGCGGTGGGTCTGTCGACATTGATGTTGAATATGAAGCCGTCATCGCGAGCAGGCTCGCTCCCACATTGGAATGTGTTTGCAATCTAACGACCGAGGTACACCTCGATCACCCGCTCGTTGTCCTGCACCTGTTCCAGCGACCCCTCCGCCAAAACGCTGCCCTGGTGCAACACGGTGACGTGGTCGGCGATGGAGCCGACAAAACCCATGTCGTGTTCCACCACCATCAGCGAATGCTTGCCCGCCAGGCTCTTGAACAGTTCGGCGGTGAACTCGGTTTCGGCGTCGGTCATGCCCGCCACCGGTTCGTCGAGCAGCAGCAGTGGCGGGTCCTGCATCAGCAACATGCCGATCTCCAGAAACTGCTTCTGACCATGGGACAGCAAACCCGCCGGGCGATTGACCGATGAGGTCAGGCGAATGGTTTCCAGCACTTCAGTGATGCGATCTTTCTGTTCGCCACTCAGCCGAGCCCGCAGGCTGGCCCACACCGACTTGTCGGTTTTCTGCGCCAGCTCCAGGTTTTCAAAAACGCTCAGCGCTTCGAACACCGTCGGTTTCTGGAACTTGCGACCGATGCCGGCCTGGGCGATTTGCACTTCGCTCATCGACGTCAGGTCGAGGGTTTCGCCGAACCAGGCCTTGCCGTGACTGGGGCGAGTCTTGCCGGTGATCACGTCCATCAGCGTGGTCTTGCCCGCGCCGTTGGGACCGATGATGCAGCGCAATTCGCCGACGCCGATGTACAGGTTCAAGTCGTTCAACGCCTTGAAGCCATCGAAGCTGACGCTGATGTCTTCCAGGGTCAGGATGGTGCCGTGTCGGGTATCGAGGCCGGGGCCGACGCGTTGACCGAGGCCGATGGCCTCGCGGCTGCTACCGGAGTCTTTGTTGGGTTCCACTGGAAAAAAGGCCGGTTCGAGCATGAATTCCGCCGTTGGTGTGATTCTCATTGCTCACCCCTTTTCTTCAACAGACCGATCACGCCTTTGGGCAGATACAAGGTCACGACGATGAACAGCGCGCCGAGGAAGAACAGCCAGTATTCGGGAAACGCCACGGTGAACCAGCTCTTCATGCCGTTCACTACACCGGCGCCGAGCAACGGGCCGATCAGCGTGCCGCGACCACCCAACGCCACCCACACGGCGGCTTCGATGGAGTTGGTCGGCGACATTTCGCTCGGGTTGATAATCCCGACCTGCGGCACGTACAGCGCGCCAGCCAAACCGCACAACACCGCACTCAACACCCAGACAAATAGCTTGAAGCCGCGCGGGTCGTAGCCGCAGAACATCAGGCGGTTTTCCGCATCGCGCAGGGCGGTCAGCACCCGACCGAACTTGCTCTGCGCCAGTCGCCAACCGATGAACAGGCTCGCCACCAACAACACCACGGTGGCAAAAAACAGCACCGCACGAGTGCCCGGCTCAGTGATGCCGAAACCGAGAATGGTGCGGAAATTGGTGAAGCCGTTGTTGCCGCCAAACCCGGTTTCGTTGCGGAAGAACAGCAGCATTCCGGCGAAGGTCAGGGCCTGGGTCATGATCGAGAAATACACGCCTTTGATCCGCGAACGGAAGGCGAAGAAGCCGAACACCAGCGCCAACAACCCCGGCGCCAACACCACCAGACACATCGACCAGAGGAAACTGCTGGTGCCGGTCCAGTACCACGGCAATTCGGTCCACGACAGAAAGGTCATGAACGCTGGCAAGCCATCGCCGGAAGCCTGGCGCATCAGGTACATGCCCATCGCATAACCGCCAAGAGCAAAGAACAATCCGTGGCCGAGAGATAACAGACCGGCGTATCCCCAGACCAGATCCAGCGCGAGGGCGACGATGGCGTAGCAAAGAATCTTGCCCACCAGCGTCAGCGTGTAGGCCGAGACGTGAAACGTGCTGTCCGGCGACAACAACGACAGCAGTGGCAACGCCAGCAACAGAACGAGAATCACCGCGCCAACGGCAATCGTGACTTTGGGGCCGGCCTTTTGTGTGGCCGTGAGCATCAGAGGCTGGTTCATCAGTCGATCACCCGTCCTTTCAGTGCGAAGAGGCCTTGCGGACGTTTCTGGATAAACAGAATGATCAGCGCGAGGATCAGGATCTTGCCGAGTACGGCACCCATCTGCGGTTCAAGAATCTTGTTGGCGATGCCGAGCCCGAAAGCCGCCAGGACGCTACCGGCCAGCTGCCCGACACCGCCGAGTACCACCACCAGAAACGAGTCGATGATGTAGCTTTGGCCGAGGTCAGGACCGACGTTGCCGATCTGGCTGAGGGCTACGCCACCGAGCCCGGCAATGCCCGAGCCGAGGCCGAAAGCGAGCATGTCGACACGCCCGGTGGGTACGCCGCAGCAGGCGGCCATGTTGCGATTCTGGGTGACGGCACGCACGTTCAGGCCCAGGCGCGTCTTGTTCAGCAGCAGCCAGGTCAGCACCACCACAAACAGCGCGAAGGCGATGATCACGATGCGGTTGTACGGCAGCACCAGATTCGGCAGCACCTGAATCCCGCCCGACAACCACGCCGGATTGGCCACCTCAACGTTCTGCGCGCCGAACACCAATCGAACAAGCTGAATCAGCATCAGGCTGATGCCCCACGTGGCGAGCAGGGTTTCCAGCGGACGGCCATAGAGGTGACGAATCACCGTGCGTTCCAGCGCCATACCAATGGCGGCGGTGACGAAAAACGCCACCGGCAAGGCGATCAGCGGATAGAACTCGATGGCTTGCGGAGCGAAGCGTTGGAACATCAGCTGCACGACATACGTCGAGTACGCGCCGAGCATCAGCATCTCGCCGTGGGCCATGTTGATCACGCCGAGCAGGCCGAAGGTGATCGCCAGGCCGAGTGCCGCGAGCAGCAGGATCGAACCCAGGGACATACCGCTGAAGGCCTGGCCGAGCATCTCGCCAATCAGCAGTTTGCGTTTGACTTGAGCGAGGCTGGTTTCGGCTGCGGTGCGCACGCCGGCGTCGGCTTCGACACCGGGTTGCAGCAAGCTTTCGAGGCGGGTGCGAGCCAGTGGGTCGCCGGTTTCACCGAGCAGGCGAACAGCGGCGAGGCGCACGCCCGGGTTGGTGTCCACCAGTTGCAGGTTGGCCAATGCCAGGCTCAACGCGGCATGGACGCTTTCGTCTTTTTCGCCCGCCAGTTGCTGGTCGAGGAATGCAAGCTGCGCCGGTTTGGCGCTTTTCTGCAATTGCTGCGCGGCGGCCAGACGGGTGTTGGCGTCGGCGGCGAGCAATTGATGGCTGGCCAGCGCGGTGTCGATCAGACCCCGCAGGCGGTTATTCAGGCGCAGGGTTTTCGGTTGGCCGTCGACGGTCAACTCGCCTTGCTGCAGGGCGTTGATCAGTTCGATGCGAGCCGGGTCGGGCTGCGCGGCCCAGCGTTCCAGAAGTTTGGCTTGCTGCACGGGATTGGCGGCGACGAAGTCTTCGGCGTCACCGGCGTGGGCGGCCATCGGTAATAACAGCGCGATGGCGACGATGAAGCGGTAAAGGGCAGTGGGCATTGGTGGTGTTCCCTGTCTAGCTACGGCCGATGGAGCTGTGTTCGGCTTTGGATCGACCCCTCACCCTAACCCTCTCCCCAGAGGGTAGAGGGGACTGACCGAGGTGTTTGGTCGACTTGCTGCGACTTGCAAATTCGAGCCGAACTCAGGCTTTGAAAAGCATGAAGATCGGCTCCCTTTCCCCCTCTCCCCCGTGGGGAGAGGGCTGGGGTGAGGGGTGGATCTCAGACCCGCCCCAAACTCCAGATTCGCCTCAGTTGCTCTTCACCGCATAATCCGGCTTCTTGTCGTTGCCCTGAATGAACGGGCTCCACGGCTCGGCGCGGATCGGCCCCTCGGTCTGCCATACCACGTTGAACTGACCATCGGCCTGAATCTCGCCGATCATCACCGGTTTGTGCAGGTGGTGGTTGGTTTTGTCCATGGTCAGCGTGTAGCCGGACGGCGCGGCAAAGGTCTGGCCAGCCAGGGCTTCGCGGACTTTGTCAACGTCGGTGGACTTGGCTTTTTCCGCCGCTTGCGCCCACATGTGAATGCCCACGTAAGTGGCTTCCATCGGGTCGTTGGTCACCGCTTTGTCGGCGCCCGGCAGGTTGTGTTTCTTGGCGTAGGCTTTCCAGTCGGCAACGAACTTTTTGTTCGCCGGGTTCTCGACCGATTCGAAGTAGTTCCACGCCGCCAGGTTGCCCACCAACGGTTTGGTGTCGATGCCGCGCAGTTCCTCTTCACCCACGGAGAAGGCTACGACCGGAACGTCGGTGGCTTTCAGACCCTGGTTGGCCAGCTCTTTATAGAACGGCACGTTGGAGTCGCCGTTGACGGTGGAGATGACCGCAGTCTTGCCTCCGGCCGAGAATTTTTTGATGTTGGCCACGATGGTCTGATAGTCGCTGTGACCGAACGGGGTGTAGACCTCTTCGATGTCCTTGTCCGCCACACCTTTGGAGTGCAGGAACGAGCGCAGGATCTTGTTGGTGGTGCGCGGGTAAACGTAGTCGGTGCCGAGCAGGAAGTAGCGCTTGGCGCTGCCGCCTTCTTCGCTCATCAGGTATTCCACCGCCGGAATCGCCTGTTGGTTCGGTGCGGCGCCGGTGTAGAACACGTTCGGCGACATCTCTTCGCCTTCGTATTGCACCGGGTAGAACAGCAGACCGTTGAGCTCTTCGAACACCGGCAATACCGATTTGCGCGATACCGAAGTCCAGCAGCCGAACACCACAGCGACCTTGTCCTGGGTCAGCAACTGGCGACTCTTTTCCGCGAACAGCGGCCAGTTCGACGCCGGGTCCACCACCACCGGTTCGAGCATCTTGCCGTTCACGCCGCCCTTGGCGTTGATCTCGTCGATGGTCATCAACGCCATGTCTTTGAGTGACGTTTCAGAGATCGCCATGGTGCCGGACAGCGAATGCAGAATACCGACCTTGATGGTCTCGGCGCCCTGGACAGTCCAGGTCATGCCCATCGCGGCAATGGATGCCGTGAGTGTGAAAGCCTTGATCAAGCTGCGACGCTTCATTGTGCGATCCCCATGAACGTTGAAGTTTTTTATGGTTGGCAGATGCGGACTACTGAAGGGTCTTTAGCAAAGGCTGTGCCCGGTCGGGCAAAGGCAGGGAAATGCCGTGTCAGAGCGATTATGGTTGCGGGGGATGCACCAGGTTAGGGCCGAGGGAGGGCGATGGTGCATATCCATGCGCGGCATTGGTGCCTGGTCGCCGACGATAACTATGTACCGCATGTGCTGCTTGAAAAATCCTGATCATCCGGGTTTCCCGATCAAGCGAGAAGCTCATGAACAAGACTCCAACCGATTACTCTCCAGCCTCTGTACCGAGGAGAACGTTTCCCGCCCTGGGGCCGAGTTTCATCAGCGTGGACGATGCCGCTTACTGGGTGCATCGGCAGATCGGTGCGCATCGTGCTGATCCCTATGGCGGGGTCATTCTTGAGCGCTATGACGGCAAGTTTGTGCCAACTTTGCCGGTGGCGGGTCGACGGGTGTTTTTCGATTTTCATGCGTTTCTTTCGACCGGGACGACCTCCCGGCAGCAGTTCGAACCCCAAGGTTTCACCGGGGTTGCCTATTACCTTTCCTGTGCCGCCGATCACGGACTGATCCAGAAGCAATATCCGCACTGGACGACTGAGCAAATCAAGCTGTACCTCGGTTTCTTCTCCCAGGCGCACCTATTGAGCTACATGCAGGATCCCGGCTCGTACGGACAGCGGCACTATCTGTCGGGGCCGGACGGTTCGTTGATCAAATACGAATCGACTCAAACCTCCGAGGAGAAGAAGCTCTTCGAACTCGGAGTGAAACCAGCCGGGCCGTTTAGTGACGTTGAAGTGCTGATTCAGAAACTGGCACAGACGGGTACGCTCAGCGTGCTGGTGGCCAACGCGCAGTGGGGCGGTGTCAGGGGAACAGTGCCGGCGAACTGGACGCTCGCTGTGCCGCTGCGTAAACCGCAGGTGCTTGAGGATCAGCCGTTTTACGGTCCGGTGACCGGTCGGGTGGAGGAGGCGATTGTAGCGGCACGCAGGGGTGTCACGACGCAGCTCGGCGCCAGTCAGCTGGGATTTGTGCTCAAGTCTGCTTCCAGTGATGACTGGATCACCACCTACCCCATCAGCCCAAATTCCCCGCAGATCGGGCTGAGTGAAACCTTCCCGATGGACGTGAAGGGCAAGCTGATCGAGGTTCTCGACTTCAAACTCGAAGGGCTTTATTTCATCCCTGGCGAAGACGCTGCCGAAAGTGCTCTTGAACCCTGGTTGCATGAACGCTTTTTCACCCCGGCCGACCTGGCCAGCGGGATCAGCTTCTGCAAAAAAGATGTGTATCGGCAGGAGTACGCCGACTACCTGAAAGTCTATGGCTTGATGCGCGACGGTGCGGTGCTGGAATACCGACCTTCGGTGCATGTCAGGGAATTGCCGTTGGAGACCAGTAGCGTTTTCGACGAACAACTGAAAGCCGGAACGCTCAAGCCCAGTGACTACGTCCGACGTGTAGCGGAGGCGGGGGAACTGTCGGTGCTCAAGGGCAGTGAGTTGTGGGATGTCAATGGGCGCGTCGCAGCGAACTGGCAGCCTTATGCCGGATCACGGCGCCTGAGTCCGCTGTTTGTGACGGCGGACGATGCGGCGTGTTTCGCCCATGCGCACATTGGCAGCCAGCGCGATCAGGGTTACGTCGGGTTGATTCTGCAAGATCGGCAAAAGCGCTATGTTGCCACTGAGCATGTTCCGGTGAGCACCTCCAGGTTCAGCCTGGACAGGTTATGTCCGCGTACCGCGGACGGGACGCCGATCATTCTGGCCGATGGCTATTCACTGCAGGGGATATATGCATCGCGCGGGGTCAGCGATACCCGCAGCGTGGGTCACGATGAAATCGAGCAGCGAAAATCAGCGCAAATGTTCACCGATGAAGACATTCGGCTGATTCTGGCCAATCACGCGCATTTATCGGTGGCGTATCTTTCAGGTTCCGCCGACAGCTTGCTGGCTTACCGCCCTGATGCAGGTAAGGCCGATGCGCGCCGAAAGTTGCAAGACAGGGTGGCCGTACAGAGCAACGGCATCAGTCTTATTGCGCAGGAACTGACTGCCAATACCCTGGAACCCAGCGATGTGCTCACGGAGTTGGCCAATACCGGTGAACTGCGCGTACTGGTCGGTAGCGATACGTGGGGGCAGCGGGACACTGTCTTCGGTGATGAACCACCGGGCGATAAACCGGCCATTCAAACCTTTCAGCCAAGGCTCGGGCCGGTTCTTCCGACGCCAGATCGGGCAGTCCGGCACGCGCATGCCTGGGCCTGTACTGACTATCGGGGCGTCGCAGCAGGGCTTGGCTTTGTCCTTAAACACAACGAACGAGACGAGTATGTGGCGACCGAAACGGTACTCGCCAATCGTCTGGATGCCTTGAACGTGGCCAGTGATTACGGCGCACAAGTGTTGATCGACGAGTACCGGATCCACAGCGTTTATTACTCCGCGCACTGGCTGCCCGGAGGGCTATCGACAGCAGATGCCTGGTTCGCCCGTCACTTTATTCCCATGAGTGATTTGTTCGTCGCGGTCTACGACGACAAGAGCACCCAGCGACTGACTCACCATCAGAACCTGAGTATCTACATCGCCACGCTGGATGGCGCCTTGCTGCACTATCAGTATTCACCGCCGTCGACATTGTTTGTTACGGGGACGGATACCGTCGGGCCCAGGGTTTTGGTGTCCCTGATGGCCAGCGAGGTACCGCCTTACCCGGGTGTCATGAATAAAGTGATTGCAGCCGGCAGCCTCAACGTACTGGCGAGTAGCGAGTGCTGGGATGAACCTGGTTCTGTTTCTGCAAATTGGAAACCTTACGCATCGTTGCAGCGCCGCTCCCTGACTCCCGCGTTTCTCTGGCGCGACGACGCTGTGCGTTACGCCTCGGCGCAGTTGGGCACGCGACGCGACCGGATCTTCGGTGGGCTGGTGCTGCGACGAACCGATGGCTTGTTTGTCGCCACACTACCCGTGCCGGTGGCGGTGGAAAATTTTCCGGCGAACTGGATTCGCCTCGACGAACTGGTGAGCAAGGGCGAGTTTCTGGCGGGCAGTACGGTGGTCGCTCGCTATCATTCCCGTCGAAAGGTAGAGCCGGTCTTTGCCTTGTCTGACCGGGAACGGGATACCTGGCTCAACATGTTTTCCACGGATTTTTTGTCAGCCATCCTGCATGAGGCGAGCGGCGTCTCGACCCTGTCACCCGGCACGGAATACCTGATGGGTCTGGACGATAGCCTGATCAGGTATACCCAAAGCGGCAGCGCTGAGGAAAAGTTGCTGGGGCAGGCGCTTGCATCCCCCAGTCAGCGGCAGATCAGGCAAACGCCCATTGAGCTGCAGATGCGTGCCGGACAGCTGGCACCCAGCGAGTTCGTGAACCGACTCGCAAAGGCCGGTGAGTTGTACGTGGTCCAGGAAAGCCGAGTATGGGGACTGGCCCGGCGCTTGTCGCACTGGACGGGCTCCTCCAGCCCTGTCGCACCGGCGTTGCGCCGCTTCGCCGTCGGTGAGCCTGCGTTGAGTCCGGTGTGTACTCAGCCTGACGACGCTGTGCGGTACATCCACGCAAACACCAGACCTCGCGATGATTTGCTGTTTGGGTTCATCCTGAAATCGTTGACCTCCGAGCGATATGTGACGACGCTGCCCGTGCCTGGCCCGCAAGGTAACTTCACCGTCGCGCGGCTATTCCCGCAAGAGCTGTTGCCGCAGGGTTACAGCGTTCATGGCCTTTTTCTATGCATGCCCACAGTGACGGCTGAGCGCTCGGGTGATCTGCATCACAGCTTTATCACGCCCATGGACCTGGCTCGCGGACTGGATGCTGTGAAGCTGTCCGCGTCTCGCGGCGATACCTACCTCAAGCTGTATGTGTCTTGTGCGGATGGGGCGCTATTGAGATACGAGCCGACAACCAAAGCCGCGCAGTGGAATGGTTTCAGCGCGACCAATGCGTACTGGAAAATACTGCAAGCCGGTCAGGAACCATTGCTGGAATACCTGCGCAAGGTGACGCACAGCGGCGAGTTGAGCGTGGTGGTGCGCAGTGCGTTCTGGTCTCCGTTCCGGGTCGATGCAAAGGGTGTGAAAACCGGCATTGGCCTGGTGAGGTGGTCGCAGGACAACCGGTTTGCATTGAGCCCGGTGTTCGCCCATGCCGACGATGCCGCACGTTGGGCCCAGCGTCATGTCGGGAAATATGCCGGCCGGCAATTTTTGGGCGGGATCCTGGTACAGGCCGAGTCTGGATCATTCGTGGCTGTCGAGCCGCTTGAAGACGGTACGAGCGGTGAATACCGCGCTGCCACTCGACTGTTTTACTCCGGCGCAGGTGGCCCGATTGCCGAAGTTAAAATACCGGGCGTGCCGCCGCTGCCGCTGCCGGAATTTCCGGAAGGGTTGCGGGTTGCAGGTGTTCATCAGTTTTATAAAGTGGTCAATGTGATCGTTAACAACGTCACGGATCTGGATCGGCGACTCGTCGACAATATAGCGCTGGCCGATTTGCTGTTCAGTACGCGGGTGCTGAAAAGAAATGCTGCACCGGGCTCCAGCTGTTACCTGACTTGCCGTGGTGGCGCCTTGCTGAAATTCACACCCAGCCACACGACGAGCGAATCAGCGGTACTCGACGGGGGGATGAGTGAGGGTGTTACTGCGTTTTTCACCAGGCTGCTGGCTACAAGCCGGCTGCAGGTGCTTGAGGTCGATGATTTCTGGAACCGTCGTGGGCCGATCAGTGCTGGATGGCTGCCGCCCGCACAGAAAGTTGTACCTGAAGGCCCCGGCCCATCGGAAAAACCGGATCGTGATGAGCTTTGATTCGCGACAACTGTGTGGATGAAGGTCTGATTTGCGTCGTAAATCGGATCTGTGAGCGACGATGAGCCTTTGTGGGAGCGAGCTTGCTCGCGAAAGCGGTGTGTCAGTCACAGTGATGTTGAATGTGCTGCCGTCTTCGCGGGCAAACCTCGCTCCCACAGGTTGTGGGCGTCAGCGGCGGCGCATGAGGCCGATGAAGAAGAGACCGCCGATGGCGGCGGTGGCGACGCCGATGGGCAAATCTTCGGGGGCGATCAAAGTGCGGGCGGCGACGTCGACCCAGACGAGGAAGAGGCTGCCGAGCAACACGCACACCGGCAGCAATCGTCGATGTTCAGCTCCGACCAATCGACGCGCAATGTGCGGCACCATCAGTCCCACAAAGCCGATTGAGCCGCTAATGGACACCAATACTCCGGTCATCAGTGAAGCAATCAAAAACACCCGCAACCGCACAGTGCGGGCATTCAAGCCGAGCGTCACGGCTGTCTGTTCACCTGCCATCAACGCATTCAACGGCCGGGCCATTCCCAGCAGCAACACTAACCCGAGCAACACGCTCGCCGCCGGTACCGCCAGCAATTCCCAGCGCGCCAACCCGAGCCCGCCCAGCATCCAGAACATCACCGCGGAACTCGCGCGGTGATCACCGAGAAACAGCAGCAAGTTGGCGATCGCCATCATCACGAATGACACCGCCACGCCGCACAGCAGCAGACGATCACTGTCGAGCCGACCGTTACGGTTGGCGATCACCAGTACGATCAACATGCTCAGCAACGCGCCGATAAATGCCGCAATCGGCAACGTCAGCAGCCCGACGATCTCACCGACATGCAGCATCACAATCACCGCGCCGAGGGTGGCGCCGGAGGTGACCCCGAGCAAATGCGGATCAGCCAACGGATTGCGCGTCACCGCTTGCAGCACCGCGCCGATCAACGCCAGTCCGGCACCGACCAGCGCGCCAAGGAGCATGCGCGGCACGCGGATCAGCCAGACGATATGTTCCTGTCCGGCACTCCAGTCCGGCACGCCGAAACCAAAGAGTTTGTGCAACAGAATCCGCCAGACCACATCCACCGGCACTCGCGCCGGGCCAAAGCCCAGCGACACCACGCACGACACCAGCAACAGTGCGCCGAGGGCGATCAGCAACAAGGCGTAGCGACGAATGATCATTCGCCGTGGAAACCCTTGGCCAGGGTTTCAACCGCCAGCACGTTGTCGATACCCGGCGTAGCCTGCACGTAAGGGATGACGATGAAGCGCTGCTTCTTGATTGCATCCACCGATTGCAGCGCCTTGTTGTTCAGCAAGAATTGCTCTTTCTGTTCGGCGGTGACTTCGCCGTAGTCAACGATCACGATCACCTGCGGATTGCGCTCGACCACGTTCTCCCAGTTAACGCGGGTCCAGCTTGCTTCGACGTCATCGAGAATGTTGCGCCCGCCAGCGGCGTCGATCAGCGCTTGTGGCATGCCGAGACGGCCGGACGTCATGGCCCGGTCTTCACCGCTGTCATAGAGGAATACACGCGGTTTTGCCGCCGGCAAGTCCTTGCGCACCTCGGCGACTTGCGCCTGCATTTCGGCGATCAGGGCGTTGGCGCGATCTTGCACGTCGAAGATTTTGCCGAGGTTGCGCAGGTCGTTGTAAGTGTCTTCCAGGCTGGCCGGCGGACGCTTCATGACGAACGCGCACGACTCGGTCAGCTCGTAGACATTGATGCCCAATGGCTGGAGGGTTTGTGGTGTGAGATCACCACCGACGCGCATGCCGTAATCCCAACCGGCGAAGAAGAAATCGACGTTGGCGTTGAGCAGGGTTTCCACCGACGGGTACTTGGCCGCCAGTTCCGGCAAGCCATCGAGGATGGTCTGCATCTCGGGTGTGACGGACTTCCAGCCCGTCACGCCGCTGTAACCGGCCATGCGTGGTTTGAGGCCGAGGGCGAGCATCATCTGGGTCATGTTGATGTCGTGGCTGACCGCGTGTTTCGGTGCTTGCTTGAAGGTGACTTCACGGTTGCAACTTTGAATCGTCAGCGGGTAATGAGTGGCCTCGGCAAATGCCTGGGTGCTGCCCAGCAACACGGCGATAGAGAGGCTGGAGCGCAGCAGGGAACGCAAAGTCATGGTTGGGTTATCCAGGTGATTCGTGGGTAGCCGTGCAACGGGTGTTCATCGATCAGCGCTTCGACGCCGAATACGTTGTGCAGCAGTGGGGCGCTCAGGACTTCTTTGGGCGTGCCGCTGGCCACAATGCGACCGTGATTGATCACGTACAGGCGATCGCAAAAAGCAGCCGCCAGGTTGAGATCGTGGATGCTTGCCAGGGTGCCGATCTTCAGGCGTTTGACCCGTTGCAGCAGTTCAAGCTGATAGCGCGGGTCGAGGTGATTGGTCGGCTCGTCGAGGATCAGCAATTGCGGTTGCTGAGCCAGGGCGCGGGCGAGGATCACCCGCTGCTTTTCACCGCCGGAGAGGGTGGCGAAGGCGTGGTCTTCAAAGCCTGTGAGGCCCACCGATTCCAGGGCCTGGGTCGCGAGGTTTCGGTCCTCGATCGTGTCGCCATCGAACAGGCCTTTGTGCGGCGTGCGGCCCATGGCGACCACCTCATCCACGGTCAGGCCGAAGGCGTCGGGGAATTCCTGCAAGACCACGGCGATGCGTTGTGCGCACCAGCGTGAGGACTGCTTCCAGACGTTGTGATGGTCGAGTCTGACCTCACCGCTTTCGGGTTTGCTGAAGCGCCAGGCGCAACGCAGCAGGCTGGTTTTGCCGCTGCCGTTGGGTCCGATCAACCCGACGAACTCGCCGGCGGCCACGTGCAGCGAAGCATCACGTAGCTGGAACTGGTGATGACAGTGGCCGTGGCCCAGGGGTGTCCAGGCGAGGTTTGTGAGGTTAAGCGAGGTCATGCAAACTCCGTCCCGGGCTGCATTCCCACGCAGAGCGTGGGAACGATCAAATATTCGGTGCTGCTGACGCCCTCATCGCGGGCTTGCCCGCGATAGGGACCTTGAATCAAAAGGTGTAATCAGCGGTGACGAAAAGCGATCGCGGTTCGCCGAGGATCCATGCTGGCGCTCATTGTATTGGCTTTGCGCATACTGCCGGTCAAACAGGTTATTCATCTGCAATCCAGGCGTCGTATTACGCAACGCCTTCCATGACCCATGTCGGTGTACAGGCGGTTGCGGGCCAGTGAAGCCCCCGTCAACGGCTGCGCCTGAGCGCTATGATTGATGGCGAGCAGGCAGAGACCGGACAAGAGGTACTTGGTCATCGGGACGGTGAATCACGTCTTCAAAAGAAAACCCGCCGCCAGGGCTGCGGGTCAGGCGGCGCATTTAGCGTTATACAGTAACACTAAAGGTGGCCGGGAGATAAGCACGGAAAGTCTACAGATCCCTCTAAACCAAGCATCTCGCCTGTTTCATGATGAAGATGAGGCCGATTCAGTTTGCCGGTTGAAACGTGACAGGACCAAGCGATCCAGCAGCCACACCACGACCAACGAGGCGCCCACCAACGGAAACGCCACTGCCAGTGCGAACATGATGACCATCGCGGTTTTCCATTTCGGCAGGTCGTGGCGCAGCGCCGGAACGCCGAACTTGCCTTGTGGGCGACGCTTCCACCAGATCACCACGCCGCTCACGGCACTGAGCAAAATCATCAGGCAGATCAGCAGCACGACGATCTGATTGAACGTGCCGAACATCTTGCCTTCGTGCAGCATCACGCCCATTTCCGTGGCGCGGGCGACGTTGCCGTAATGCTCCCAGCGCACGTCGGCGAGGACGTCACCGGTGTACTGATCGACATGCAGGGTGGCGTCGTTGCGCGGGTCGTCGGCGAACACCGCGAGGGTGAACACGCCGGTCGCGGTGGTCGGGAATGTGATGCTGTAACCCGGTTCGACCTTGCGTTGCACGGCGATATTTTGCACGTCTTGCAGGCTGATGGTTGGCGCCGCGGGGCCGGCTGGCGCACCTTCGTGAGCCATGTGTTCGGCGTGGTCGCCGGACATCGGCATCGGCGTGTTTTCCATCGCCCACGGCACGGTCTGGCGGGTGGCAGTGTTGAGGCTGCGCGCCTCGACATCGGACTTGGGCACGTCACCCCACATCGCTGCCGGAAAGACATTCCAGACTTCGGCGTATTGCTTGCCCCAGAACCCGGTCCAGGTCATGCCGCTGAGCAACATCACCAGCAGCAATGACGCGCCCCAGAACCCGGTCACCGCGTGCAAGTCGCGCCAAAGTACGCGACCGCGGCTGTTCAACCGCGGCCACAGGATGCCGGCCGCCTGGCCTCGCGGCCACCACAAAAAGACGCCGGAGACCACCAACACCACGCCCCAACCGGCGGCCAGTTCTACCAGCCGATCACCGACGGTGCCGATCATCAATTCACCGTGAATCGAGCGCGCAATCGCTTGCAAATTCTTCTTCGCGTCTTGCTCGCCAAGGATGTCGCCGTGGTATGGATCGATGAACACGTTCAGTTCATGACCTTCGTTGATCACCACAAATTGCGCACTGCGTTCGGCATTGACCGGCGGCAGGTACTGTTTGATCTGACCTTGTGGGTACGCCTCTTTCACCCGCTTGAGCAGGTCGTCAGCGGCGACTGTGTGATGAGCGGCGGGGACGTTCAGCAGGCTGCCGTACATCAACGGATCGAGTTGCGGTTTGAACAGGTAGATGATGCCGGTCAGGGCCAGCATCACCATGAAGGGCGCGACGAACAGGCCGGCATAGAAATGCCAGCGCCAGGCCAGGTTGTAGAAATTCGGTTTGGGCTGTTTCATTTGTGTGCTCCGCCAGGCGTAGGTTTTGTTGTTTAGTGCGGTTGCTGCGCAACCGATCGCGAGCAGGCTCGCTCCCACAGGTTCAACACCGTCCATGTGGGAGCGAGCCTGCTCGCGATGCTTTTAGAAACTCATATCCACCTTGGTCCAGAGCGTGCGCCCCGGTTCGTTGATGGCTTGCGGATCATTGGCCGGGTAGCCAAAACCGGCGTTGCCGGCCAGGTTCAAATGCTCGGCGTAAGCCTTGCCGAACAGGTTGTCGACGCCGCTGCTGACCTTCCAGTTTTTGTTGATCCGGTACGCACCGTTGAGCGAGAACACGCCGAACCCCGAAGTCTTGTCGAAGTCCTTGCCGACCACGTTGCCCTTGTTCTGATCGATGCGGTTCTGCGCCGCGACCACCCTCCACAAGGCGCCGGCGCTCCAGTTGTCTTCGCTGTAGGTCAGACCGAAACGCGCATCCAGCGGCGGCATCTGCGGCAGCGCATTGCCGTCACTGCTGTTCTTGCCCCAGGCGTAGGCCAGGGTCGCGTCGGCCTTCCAGTTGCTGGTCAGCTTGTAGGCCGCACCCAATTCGCCGCCCATGATTCGTGCGTCGATGTTCTGTGCTTGCGAGGTCATGCCCATCATCCCGGGCGTGTAGTTGAACAGGATGTAGTCGCGCACTTGTCCGACGTAACCTGAGGCCCAGGCTTCGAGGTCTTCGGTCTTGTATTGCAGGCCGAAGTCGAGCTGGGTGGTTTTCTCGGGCTTGATTGAATCGAAGGCATTCACCGAGCCGGCGGGGCCGGAGTTGGGCGAAACCAGTTCCCAGTAATCCGGGAAGCGCTGGGTGTGACCGAGCCCGGCGTAGAGCGTGGTCGGGCTGTCGGCCAAGTCATGCTCAAAGCGGACAAAGCCGCTCGGCAGGGTGTCGGCGCGGGTGTCGTTTGCGGTCGGGTTGGCGCGGGTCATCATTCCCGAACCGGTGGTCTGCCGGAAGTCCTTGGCCGAGGCGCGGTCCAGGCGCGCGCCGGTAATCAGTCGATCACGGTCGGCGGCGTACCAGGTCAGTTCGCTGAACACGCCGTAGTTATGGAAGTCGGCGTCCTTGGTGTATGGCAAGTCCTTGTAGACGTCGATGCCCATGGCGCTGCGCTGGCGGTGTTCGTTGGTCTGCGCGTCGATGCCGCTGATCAACTGCACATCGGCCCAGCGCCAGGTAGCTTTGATCCGCGCGCCGAGGGTTCGGCGGTCGACGTTGGAGGCCATTGGACCAGACATCATCCCGGTGCCGGACGGCGTGCGCAGGGTGTAGTTATCCATCACGTGGTCGGCGTAGTTGTAGTAAACCTGCGCCTCGACCTTATCCAGCACGTCGCCGATGTTTGATTTCTCGAAGCGCAGGCCGAGGCTTTCGCGCTTGAACTGCGAACCGTCCATGCCACGTCCGGCGTAACGGGCTTCGCCGTCACCTTTGCCGGCGGTCAGTTCCAGCAAGGTGTCGACGTCTGGCGTCCAGCCGAGTGCCACGTCGCCGTTCCATTTGTCATAACGCGACGGCACGGTGTCGTTGTTGCCGTCCCGATAGTCATCGGCGTGCGCAGTGTTGCCGATCACTCGCACGTAACCCAGCGACCCGCCCGCAGCGGCATCAACGACTTTGTCGAAACGGCCATTGGAGCCGGCCAATACGCTGGCGTTCACCCGGGTGCCGAGTTCGCCGAAACTCTCTGGCTCACGTTCGAACAGGATGGTGCCGGCTGACGCACCCGGTCCCCAGAGGACGGTTTGCGGACCTTTGATGACGGTGAGTTTGTCGTAGGTTTCGGGCGAGATGTACGAAGTCGGGGCGTCCATCCGGCCAGGGCAGGCACCCAGCAACTGGCCGCCGTTGGTCAGGATGTTCAGCCGCGAGCCGAACATCCCACGCAGCACCGGATCGCCATTGGTGCCACCGTTACGGACCAGGGCGAAACCGGGGATGGTTTTCAGATAGTCCCCACCGTCGCTGGCCGGCACCGGTTGGCGCGGGTCCTTGGGGTTGGTGACGACGGTCAGTGGCGAGCTCGGCGCAATGGCGGTGATCACCGTCGGGCTCAGTTCTTCGGTGTGACTTGCGTGTTCATCGGCCAGCACCATCGGTGTCAGCAAAGCCCCGCAAAGAAACGCGGTGGCGTGCCTGAAACGAATACTGGATTCGTTCAGGGCAAAAGCGGCTTGGGCAGCGCTCAAGCGTGTGTCAGCAGCAAACCTGGACATGACAATTTCCATCGAACAGTCGTAAACGACACGGCCGGTATCCGACGCAATCCCTGTGGGAGCGAGCTTGCTCGCGAAAGCGGTGTGCCAGACGACATTAAGGTTGACTGACACTCCCTCTTCGCGAGCAAGCTCGCTCCCACAGGTTGCTTTGGCTGTTTTGCGGACCGTGTGAGATCGGGGTGAATGTTTACGCGACGATGGGTGGGGCGCGGGTGCGGGCTCCGGGGAAGAAGGTTTGCCGGGCGTAGCCCAGACGAGGGGAGGGCGTGGTGAAGGTGGTGGCTTTTGGCGTGTCGAATGCGGCGAAGGACTGGCCGCCGGTAAGCGCGGGGCAGTTGAACAGCAGGCTGCAATAGCCGCATTTTTCCCAGAGCGCGTGATGTGAGGCTTTTGGCGGGCAGTGCTCGGCGGCGGATTGCGCGCCGTGGTCGGCATGCTCCATTGCCGGCATTTCCATGCTCATGTCCATCGACATGTTCATGGACATCGAGGAGGCGCGTTGATCCATCGGCATTGACTGGGAAATCAGCGGGCCGATAAAGATCATCAACATGGCGAACAGGCTGATCCAGGTGCCGCGCGTCAGGCTCAATGGCTGACGACGCGGTGCGGATGACCTGGCGCTAAGCGGGCGCATGGGCGTGTTCAGCTCTGCCGATTACTGGGCGTGTGCGTGCATCTGCGAGCCTTCCGGCGGCTTCTTCTGCACGGACACTTCAACGGTCACATCACCGGACTTCTCGAAATGCATCGTCAGCGGGAAGTGTTTGCCGTCGCTCAGCAGGCTGCGATCTTTCAGTTCCAGCAGCATCACGTGATACGCCATCGGTGCGAAAGTGACTTCACCTCCGGCCGGGATTTCGACACGCGGCACCTGCTGCATTTTCATCAAATCGTTCTGCTTCACATGCTCGTGCAACTGGGCGATGCCTGCAATCGGCGAGTCGACGCTGAGCAGCCGGTCGGCAGTTTTACCGCTGTTATGAATCACGAAATAGGCGGCGACGGTCGGCGCGTTGGGCGGCAACTCTTGCGACCAGGGGTGTGCAATCTCCAGCTCGCCGGCCTTGTATTCGTGCGCATTGGCAAAGCAGGCAGGCAACAGCAACGCGGCCAGAACGATAAGTTTATTCAACATGGCAGTTCTCCAGAGCGATTCAAAACGCAGATCAATTGCGAGAAGAAATCACACCAGAGGGGACGCGCGGGGGTTGAGACTCGGCCATTGCTGGCGCGGCGTCGGTGTATCGAGAAGGACGGCGGGCAGGCTCCGATTGGCATCGAAACGCGCGAAATACAGCTGCGGCACATGCCCGGGCAACGCCACCAGCGGCGCAGAACCGGAGCAGCACCAGCAATGCTGCATGTTGGAATGATCGTCGTTCTGTGGGGCTTTTGGATCGATGTCGCCCAGGGAAATCGCCACCATCTTCGTGCCGCTGGACGAGCAGAAACTGCCCCACAACAATTGCTCGGCAGGTGATTTCGCCGTTTGCGCCATCGCTCCGGACATCGGCATGGCGAGCATGTTGAACAGCACTGCGAAGCAGGCGATCCAGGCAATTGCGAGCCGTTGTCGGGACATGGGACGAATCCGGTTGGGTGGGCGATCAGGCGCGGCTATTTAGCCTGATCAGGGCCGATAAGTAAAAAGACCGCGTGCGGTGTGGTGTCGCAGTGCAAGGCTTCATAGCCTTCATGATAGTCGTGAATTGCGGATTGCCATTGCTGCTCAATGCAAAGTCTGGTTGATGAGTACTCCAACCTTTGCATCGCCAGCCAGGACGCTTTCGCGGGCAAGCCCGCTCCCACATTTGACCGCATCGGACACAAACCCAGAGCCAGACAAAGAACCCTGTGGGAGCGGGCTTGCCCGCGAAGGCGTCTTAAGGTGCTCGTATTCTCAGGTTAATAATTGTTCTGTCATTGTTCGCAACACCTCGGCAACCGACCCGAATTCCTGATCAACCCCCGGCAACACCGGCCGCTTCAGCACCAGTACCGGTACCCCACGTTCCCGAGCCACTTGCAGCTTCGGCTCGGTGGCGGTGCTGCCGCTGTTTTTGCTGATCAGCACGTCGATCTGCCGGCGCTGGAACAACTTGCGTTCATCCTCAAGCAGAAACGGCCCACGTGCGCCGATGACTTCGCAACGTTCGTTGCCCGGATAAACGTCCAATGCACGCAGCGTCCAGAATTGATCTGGCGGGATTTCATGCAGGTGCTGCAACGGTTCGCGACCGAGGGTGAACAGCGGTCGTCGGAAAGGTTTCAGCGCTGCGATCAGTTCGGCCCAGTCGCTGATTTCTCGCCAGTCATCCCCGGCCTGTGGTTGCCAGGCCGGGCGCCGCAAGGCCCAGCATGCAACGCCGCTCAACTTCGCTGCGGTGACGGCGTTCTCGCTGATTTTTGCAGCGTAGGGATGGGTTGCGTCCAGCAGCAGATCGATCCCTTCATCCCGGATGAACTGCGCCAGACCTTCGGCACCGCCGTAGCCGCCGACGCGGATCTGGCAGGTCAAATCCGTCGGCACGCGACCGACGCCCGCCAGGCTATAGATATGTTGCGGCCCAAGCGTGCGGGCGATGGCCAAGGCTTCCGTCACACCGCCGAGCAACAAAATGCGCTTCATTCAAAAGCTCCCGCATGGCCAACAATCCCGCCCTGGCGATCAATGGCAAATACTTCAATCTGAACCTGTGCCGGCACCACGCTGCGAGCAAAATCCAGAGCGTGCTGACACACCGCATCACCGAGGGCGATACCCGCAGCGCTGGCCATCGCCAACGCTTGCTGGCTGGTGTTGGCCTCGCGAATTCCTGATTGCAGCGCCTCATTGGCCCCGACCGCAGCTGCCCATTTGGCCAGTTGCGGCAGGTCGATGCTCGAATGCCGACTGTGCAAATCCATATGCCCGGCCGCCAGTTTGCTGATCTTGCCGAAGCCGCCGCACAGGCTGAGTTTATCCACCGGTACTTTGCGCAGGTGTTTGAGCACTGCGCCGACGAAGTCGCCCATTTCGATCAGGGCGATTTCCGGCAAGTCGTAGACTCGGCGCATGGTGTCTTCGCTGGCGTTGCCGGTGCACGCGGCGATGTGCAGGTAACCGTTGGTTTTTGCCACATCGATGCCCTGATGGATCGAAGCGATGTAGGCCGCACAGGAAAACGGCCGGACGATGCCGCTGGTGCCGAGAATCGACAACCCACCGAGAATCCCCAGCCGCGGGTTCATGGTTTTCAATGCCAGCGCCTCGCCGCCTTCGACGTTCACCGTCACCTCGAAACCGCCGTTGTAGCCGAGGTCGTCCGCCAGCCGCGTCAGGTGGTCGCTGATCATTTTGCGTGGCACCGGGTTGATCGCCGGTTCGCCGACCGCCAGCACCAGCCCCGGCCGGGTGACGGTGCCGACGCCCCTGCCGGCACTGAAGCGAATGCCCGGCTCGGCGCTCAATCGCACTCGGGAATAGAGCAGGGCTCCGTGGGTCACGTCCGGATCGTCCCCGGCGTCCTTGATGGTTCCGGCCTCGGCGCCGCCATCCATCAGCCGACAGAACTCCAGGCGCATCTGCACCTGCTTGCCTTTGGGCAGGACGATCTCCACTGCGTCCGCCATCGCGCCACTGAGTAACAGGCGCGCGGCTGCAAGACTGGTGGCCGTGGCGCAGCTGCCGGTGGTCAGGCCGCTGCGCAGCGGTGCGGGTTGCTCGGCGGTTTCGTCACGCATCGAAGGGTTTGACCACGTCCAGCAAGGTAATCGGCAGCGCCTGACGCCAGGTATCGAAGTCGCCCAATGGCTGGGCCTGAGCGATATGAATGCGCGTCAGCTCCCCGCCGTGCTGCTCGCGCCAGGCCATCAGGGTCATTTCACTTTGCAGGGTCACCGCGTTGGCGACCAGTCGGCCGCCGGGTTTGAGTTCGGCCCAGCACGTGTCCAGCACGCCTTCGCGGGTGACGCCGCCACCAATGAAAATCGCATCCGGACGTTCCAGCCCGGCGAGGGCCTGCGGCGCACTGCCGCGAATCAGATGCAGACCGGGCACGCCGAGCGCATCGCGGTTGTGCTCGATCAGCAACTGTCGCCCTTCATCAGCCTCGACCGCCAGCGCCCGGCAACCCGGATGCGCGCGCATCCATTCGATGCCGATCGAGCCGCTGCCGGCGCCGACGTCCCACAAGAGTTCGCCTGGGGTCGGGGCGAGGCGGGCGAGGGTGATGGCGCGCACGTCGCGTTTGGTCAGTTGGCCGTCGTGCCTGAACGCCGAGTCTGGCAGGCCGGCCAGTCGCGACAGGCGCGGTGTACCCGGTTCGGCAATGCACTCAATGGCGATCAGGTTCAAGTCGGCGATAGCCGGATCGGCCCAGTCGTTGGCGATGCCTTCGACGCGCCGTTCGGCTTCGCCGCCCAGATGTTCCAACACTGTGAGGCGACTCGGTCCGAATCCACGCTCACGCAACAGCGCGGCGATCGCGGCGGGGCTCTGGCCGTCGTTGCTGAGCACCAGTAGGCGAACTCCGCTGAACAATTGCGCGTTAAGCGCGGCGATCGGGCGGGCGACCACCGACAGTGTCACCACATCCTGCAGCGGCCAGCCCATTCGCGCAGCGGCGAGAGAGCAGGAAGAGGGCGCCGGCAGGATCAGCATTTCATCACTGGAGAGTTGCCGGGCAAGGCTGGCACCCACACCGAAGAACATTGGGTCGCCGCTGGCCAGCACACAAACGGGCTCACCGCGCATGGCTATCAATGCATCGAGTGAGAACGGAACAGGCCAGAGCTGGCGTTCGCCGCGGATGCAGGGTGGCAGCAGATCCAGTTGGCGTTGGGCGCCCACGATCTTTGAAGCGCCGATCAGGGCCCGGCGGGCATTTTTGCCCAAGCCCTTGAAACCGTCTTCACCAATACCCGTTACGGTCAGCCACGCAGTCATGTCCATCCTCTGTCGAATCGCGAAGTCCTGCGTCGTTACAGGCGTCCATATGATAGCGCGGAGACTAGCAGTAAGGTTGGCCTGTTTTGGTTTTGAATAACCTTCAAGTCCAGGATTGAGCAAGTTAAAAATACAAGTAAGTTTGCGAGTTTGGTTTTGTTTGGAATTGTAATGCGGTGTTGTAAGAGGGAGAGGGTTGGCTTAGTTTTCGTGGTATTTAAATTAAAGGATCAAATCATGGAAGATAAAAATCGCAGTGCAGTTGTAACGGGTCCAACGATAGTGTCGATGGAGGGCGGGTCACTTCAGGATTTTGATGATGTAACGGATTGCACGTTGATTGCATCATTGAACGCAGACCTGGAAGCCAGTCGTTTCACCCATTCGCAACAATGGTTCAATAGCTATGGCAGCTGTCTTGACTGGATCGGATGGGAACCTGTGGGTGATTCGTATACACAACGCCGCGATACCATTTCCGGCAATGTAGTGCAGACCTATTTAACGTCGTTGTCATCCAGGCAAAATACCAAGCTTGGCAGCAGCGTGATTAACTTGCTGATCGATTCATTCGATGCGGTTAAAGGGAACGGCCCGGCGATTTACTCTCTGGATCAGGAAACGGCCAGAGGCGAACTCTTTCAGGTCACACCCTTCTGGCGTGACGGCGCGGGAAAATTACGAATGCAAGTCAGTCGATTGAAGTTGGTGGCCAGTGTGAAGTCCGGGCAGTTTCTATTTTTCGAAATGGATGACGACTCAGCCAGCCTTTTACAGCACTACGCTGAGTTCGTGTTGAATGAGGCCAGGTTGAATGAGAAAAGGCAGCGGATACAACAAAAACTAAAAGAAAACAGAATGGCCAGATTCAAGCTCAGGTTGACCTCTTCCCAGGGCTGAGCCACACCTTTGTGCTTCTGAAGTGCCGGTGGCAGGAATTATAGCCGGGCGACGCGCGGGCTTTTCATGCTTTCAAGCAAAGCAGGCATAATAGCGACCCTTCGTCCTGCAGCCGGTCATCTTGTGAGCCCACGTCAGAAGCCTCCTTCCTTACGCCCTTCGGCATGCCCGGGGTTGCTGCGTATTGTCCAGGCATTGGACGGTGGAATCTGTCGGATCAAACTGGCGGGCGGTTCCATTAGCTCGGAACAGGCAGGCGCAGTGGCCGATGCTGCCCAACAATATGCAGGCGGGGTGATCGAGGCGACTAATCGAGCCAACCTGCAGATTCGTGGTATCGGCAACGAACACGCTGCACTGATCAGTTTGTTACTTGACGCAGGTTTGGGTCCGAGCACCGACGCAGGCGACGATGTGCGCAACGTGATGCTCAGCCCCAGCGCGGGAATTGATCGGCAGATGCGCTTCGACATCCGGCCGCTGGGCGCGCAGATTCTCCATAGCCTGGAAACGCTTCCACATCTGCATGACCTGTCGGCCAAGTTCGCAGTGCAACTCGATGGCGGTGAAGCACTGGCGATGCTTATGCATCCTCATGATTTATGGTTGTCGGCCATCGAACTGGACGGTGAACCGATGCTGGCTTTCGGTCTTGCGGGATGTCCTGTCGATGAGCCGCTGGGCGCGGTGCCACAGGCTTTGGGGCACGAGCTGGTGATCAACGTGCTGGAGGTGTTTCTCGAACTGGCCCGCCCCGACCAGACGCGGATGCGTCACCTGTTGGCCGAATTGCCGGTCAGGGATTTCATGGCGCAACTGACCGGGCGCTTGAGTGAGCGCCCGACCAACGTTGCAGGTTGGGATCGTGCAACCGCTTCAATGCCGCTGCACATTGGCACTTATCCACAGCGTCAACATGGCTTCGCCTATATCGGCGCGGGCGTGCCATTGGGGCGACTGGACCCACACATGCTTAGAGGTGCGTCACAACTGGCCAAGGTCTACGGTGACGGGAACGTGCGCTTCACACCGTGGCAAAGCCTGTTGCTTCCTGGCGTCCGGCTCGAAGATACGTCAGTGGTAACTGAAGCATTGAGTCAGCTCGGCTTTCTATGTTCGGCCGATCAATCGCTGGTCCATTTGATCGCCTGCACCGGTTCGACGGGGTGTGCAAAAGGCCTGGCCGACACCAAGAACGACGCTCTGCAACTCGCCGCGCTGCTGCAGCACCACGGCCATGTTCTGAGCGTGCACCTGAGCGGTTGCTCGCGCTCCTGTGCCGCCGCGCACGTCACCCCCGTCACTTTGCTGGCCGTCGGCCCCGGTCACTACGACCTCTATTTTCGCGATGCGGGGCAGCCGGGTTTCGGCGCCCTGCACGCACGCAATCTTACTATTGAAGCGGTCGCGGCCATGCTCGACGCCCGCTCACGGAGCCCCCTTGATGCTTGATTACATCCGCGACGGTCAGGAGATCTATCGCAACTCCTTCGCGATCATTCGCGCCGAGGCCAACCTCGACCGGATCCCGGCCGATCTTGAAAAACTCGCGGTACGGGTGATTCACGCCTGTGGGATGGTCGATGCAATTGACGGTCTGCAATTCTCCGAAGGCGCCGGCAAGGCCGGGCGCGAGGCGCTGGCCGCCGGTGCGCCGATTCTGTGTGATGCGCGGATGGTTTCCGAAGGTGTGACTCGCACGCGTTTACCTGCGAACAACGAAGTCATTTGCACCCTGCGTGATGAAAGCGTTCCCGAGCTTGCTCGTGAATTGGGCAACACCCGTTCCGCCGCCGCGCTGGAACTGTGGCGCCCGCATCTGGAAGGCAGCGTGGTGGTGATCGGCAACGCGCCGACGGCGCTGTTTTATCTGCTGGAAATGCTCGACGCCGGCGCACCGAAACCGGCGCTGATCCTCGGCTTCCCGGTGGGCTTCGTCGGCGCTGCCGAATCCAAGGCTATGCTTGCCGCAGACAGTCGCGGTGTGCCCTTCGTCATCATGCAAGGCCGCCTGGGCGGTAGCGCCATGGCCGCCGCCGCCGTCAATGCCCTCGCCACGGAGATCGAATGATGCAGCAACCTGGACGTTTGATCGGCCTGGGCGTCGGCCCCGGTGATCCGGAGCTGATTACCGTCAAAGCCTTGCGCCTGCTACGCGAATCGCCCGTGGTGGCGTACTTCGTCGCCAAGGGCAAAAAGGGCAATGCCTTCGGCATTATCGAAGCGCACCTGCAGGATGCACAAACCCTGCTGCCGCTGGTGTACCCGGTGACGACCGAGGCGTTGCCCGCTCCGTTGTCCTACGAACAAGTGATCAGTGATTTCTATGATGCGGCCGGCAAAGAACTCGCTGCGCATCTCGATGCCGGTCGTGACGTGGCAGTGATCTGCGAAGGCGATCCGTTCTTCTACGGTTCCTACATGTACCTGCACGATCGCCTCGCTGAACGCTATGAAGCCGAAGTCGTACCGGGTGTGTGCTCAATGCTGGGCGGCGCTTCGGTGTTGGGTGCGCCGTTGGTCTATCGCAATCAGAGCTTGTCGGTGCTGTCCGGCGTGCTGCCTCACGATGACCTCAAGCGTCGTCTGGCTGATGCCGATGCCGCCGTGATCATGAAGCTGGGTCGTAACTTCCCAAAAGTCCGTCAGGTGCTCGAAGAACTCGGTCTCGCGGAGCGTGCGCTGTACGTTGAACGCGCAACCATGGCCAACCAGAAGATCGTCCCGCTGGGTCAGGTCGAACCGATGTCTTCGCCGTACTTTTCGCTGATTATCGTCCCGGGTGAAAGGTGGCAAGGCTGATGGCCCGTCCAGTTCCGGCGATTGTCATTCTCGGCAATGGCAGCCTCGCGACCGCGCGCACAATTCAACAGGTGTACCCCGGCGCCCTGATCCACGGCCTGGCCGACCGGGTCATCGGCGCGGACCGCGTCTATCGCGAGTTCGGTGCGACCCTGCGTGACCTCTATCAACAGGACACGCCAATCATTGCCCTGTGCGCCGCCGGGATCGTCATCCGTACGTTGGCGCCGATGCTCCTGGAAAAAGGCGTCGAGCCGCCCGTCCTGGCCGTTGCCGAAGACGGCAGCGCGGTGGTACCGCTGCTGGGAGGTCTTGGCGGAGTGAATGTCATGGCCCGTGAGATCGCGGCCAGTCTTGATGTGGCAGCGGCCATCACCACCAGTGGTGAATTGCGTTTCGGTACCTGCCTGCTCAACCCGCCTGAGGGTTATGCCCTCGGCGATCTGGAACTGGGCAAACGCTTTGTCTCCGATTTGCTGGCCGGTGAGACGCTGCGCATCGAAGGCGCGGCGCCGTGGTTGGTGCAAGCGCAGTTGCCTGAAGATCCTCTGGCGCGACTGGCTGTTCATGTCGGTCATGCCGAGCGTGAGCCCGCGGCGAATGAATTGTTGATCTATCCGCGCAACGTGCTCGTGGCGGTGAGTGCCCACGTAGCCAACTTGCCGGGCGCCATTCGCGATGCTTTGCATGAGGCAAAAATCGCCGTTCAATCGATAGCTTGCGTGCTTGCCTGCGACACCGAAATGGCCAGCCCGGCACTGCGTGAAGCGGCCCTTGAATTGGCTGTGCCGCTGCGTTTTGCCAGGGATGTCGGCTCGGTCGGTGAACTGGCGCGCAATGCTATCGGGCAGTCTGTTTCGATCTTCGGCGATGACGCCATTGCCATCGCGGTCGCAGAGCAGCCGCTGGACCCATCGCAGATCGGCCGTCCTCGAGGCCGTCTGGCAGTGATCGGCTTGGGCCCTGGCGCTGCCGAACTGATGGTGCCGGCGGTCAAGGCTGAGTTGGCTCGCGCCAATGATGTGCTCGGTTACGAAACCTATGTGCGCATGGCCGGCCCCTTTCGCGCTGATCAAGTGATGCACTGCACCGACAATCGTGAAGAGATGCAGCGAGCGCGTCACGCTTTCGAACTGGCGGCGCAAGGGCGTTCAGTGGTGGTGGTTTCATCGGGCGATCCGGGTGTTTTTGCCATGGCTGCCGCGGTGCTGGAAGCGCTTCACGAGTCCACCGATGCCTCGTGGCACAACGTCGATCTCGAAATTTTGCCCGGTGTCTCTGCATCGCTGGCGACGGCTGCTCAGGCGGGGGCGCCGTTGGGGCATGATTTCTGTGTGTTGTCGCTGTCGGACAACCTCAAGCCTTGGGAGATTATCGAGAAGCGTCTGGACCTGGCCGCACAAGCGGACCTGGCACTGGCTTTCTACAACCCGATCTCGCGTTCGCGTCCATGGCAGTTGGGCCAGGCATTGGACATCGTCGCCCGTCACCGCACGCCTGAAACGCCGGTAGTGCTGGGGCGCGATATCGGTCGTCCAGGCCAGACCTTGCGGGTCACAACACTTGGTCAATTGACGCCCGAACAGGTAGACATGCGGACCATGGTGCTTGTCGGGTCTTCCACGACCCGTGTAATTCTTCGTCCGGACGGTCGCTCCTGGGTATACACACCGCGTAGTTACGGCGACAAGCTGATCCCCATTCAACAGTAACCAACTTATTTTGCTTGTTGGATAACACCCGGTCGTTTGAGTCTTTGACTTGTTAATGATTGGGTGTTGTTGGGCTGTTGCTTTTAATAAGTTAATGAGTGGTTGGCTAGTCTACATATGTTGTATCTGATTGAAGTTGTGGGGGTGCTTAAGCTGCGCTAGATTTTATTTGGCCCCAGGATGAGGGTTTAATTAACTAACAAAGGAGTGTTGTTTGTGGGTATTTTTGAGAGTTCTGTTAGCCCGGCAGAAAGTGTCGATTTCGTTAGGCGCTGTATTCAAAAGCGTCGGCATCCGACAATCAAACCGCGCGCAAGAATGCTGGTGTCGTCGGATGTGTCCAGCCCCACCAGAGGCCTGGATGCGTTGGTGCTGGGTAATAGTCTGGTGGGCTATGGCGACAACATCAGTCTCGAGAATATGGCGATTATTGAAAATATAATCACCATGTCCAAGATGGAGGCGAACTATGAAGTGCCCGGTAATAAAGACCCCAAGGCTTGGTACCATGCATTTACCCGGTGCATGGAAGATCTTGGATGTTTTGTGCCCGATAAAGGTTTTTCCAAATACGCTGCACGTTCTCTAAAGGTCACAATGGATAATATTGTGGTCGATATTATCCAGACGGCTGTGGAAGCTGCTAAAGCCGCTATCCCGGGTGCGTCCGTACTCAGTGCTGTTTCAAGTTCCACGTTGACTGCATTGAAGAAAGAACCTGAGGCAATCAAGTTGTTAAACCTTGAATCGAAAAATACTGAAGGCGTGCGCTTGTCCACGATTCCTTGCGAGCAAATGTCGAACGGTATCATTTTGGTCGCGTTGGCAGCTGTCGATCATCAGGGCGGCAGTCATGATGATGGCGTTCTTTTTGTAGACTGGAAAACTTCCAGCCTGGATATTTTTCACGGAAAGGCGTTCGCAACCTTCAATCCCGCACGTTATGCGGCCATCAAGACAGATATCGAGGAATACCTTGGCGCGCATCGAAAAGAAGTGCTGGTCAAGCGCTTCAGTCGGCGTAAGTAAGGTCGTCCGGCAGGGCGTCAAGGCACCAGATAACCTTTTACTCCCGTAAAAATAATCTGCGCCGCCAATGCACACACAAACAGACCCATCAGCCGGCTGACAATTTGCAAACCCTGGTCGCCGAGAATGCGCTCGATGCGGTTGGACAGATAAAGCACCACGCCGACCGTGAAACTGGCCAGGGCAATACTGAGAATGGCCGTAAGTTTGTCGTCCCAGTGCGGCTGGCTTACGCCCATCACCAGCAAGGCGCCGATGGTGCCGGGGCCGACCGTCAGTGGGATGGTCAGCGGGACAATGGTCACGTCCTGTTGCACGTTGTCTGTCTGAACCGCCGACTTGCCTTGAGCCATGCCCAGCGCCGAGATGAACAACACGCTGCCGGCACCGATACGAAAGGCGTCCACGGTGATGCCGAAGACACTGAAAATCACTCGGCCGAAGAGGTACAGCAAGACGCTGGAGACCAGCGTGGCGGTCGCCACTTTCCAGGCCAGGCGGCGTTGCTCCTTGCGCGAATAACCGCGGGTCAGACTGATGAAACAGGACAACACGAAGAACGGGCTGTAGAGCACCAGCATCTTCAGGTAAACGCTGAATAACACGTGGAGCATGGTGCAAGCTCACTGGCGAGGGAAGTCGTGGGGGGGAGTCTATCAGGCGCGGCGGAGTCTGTCGGCTCAGGAGGTTTGAGTCGCCGCCCGGTTCTGCTGATCGCGTTGGGCAACCCAGTGTTCGATCAGGTCGCGCAACTGCGACAGTTCGACTGGTTTGGCCATGTGCCCGTCCATGCCAGCCTGACGCGCGCGCTCTTTATGTTCGGCGAGGATATGCGCGGTCAATGCCACCACGGGGGTACGAACCCGCTGGTTGCCGACTTCCCAGGCGCGCAATTGCTGGGTCGCCGAGAAGCCGTCGAGGATTGGCATTTCGCAGTCCATCAGCACCAGGTCGTAACGCTGGGCCTTCATCGCCTGCAGGGCTTCTTCGCCATTGCTGGCGGTGTCTGGTTGCAGGTTGAGTTTGCCCAGCATCCCGCGAATGACCTTGGTGGAGATGCTGTTGTCTTCGGCCACCAGAATGCGGAAGTCGCTGGGTACCTTCACCGGCAGGGTAGAGCCGGTGGGCGGGAGCTGCGAGACGAGGCCCTTGTTGCGCTGGTTCAGTTCATCGGCCAGGGTGGTCTTCAGTGTGTAGCCAGCCACCGGTTTGGCGAGGATGCGTTTGATCCCGGAGTTGCGCGCAATGATCTTGCTTGGCGCATTGCTGATACCGGTGAGCATGATCAGCAAAATATCGTGGTTCAGGCTTGGGTCTTCCTTGATCTTGGCCGCCAGTTGCATGCCGGTCATGCCGGGCATGTTCTGGTCCAGCAGGACCACGTCGAAGTAGTCACGCAGGTGAGCCTTGGTGCGCAGCAGCGCCAGTGCTTCCTTGCCAGAAGGGACAGCGCTGACGTTCAAGCCCCAGGCGCTGCACTGTTGCACCAGTACTTTGCGGCAGGTGTCATTGTCGTCAACCACCAGCACCCGTGCACCTTGCAATGGACCATCGAGATCGGACGTCGGGTGTTCGAGGCGGTCAGGGTCCAGCGGCAGGGTCAGCCACAACGTACTGCCCTGGTTGGCGCCGCTCTTGATGCCGAATTCCCCTTGCATCAAGCGAATCAGCTGACGGGCGATCACCAACCCCAGATTGCCCCCCAGGCGAGTGGCCGACAGGAAGTGTTTGCTGTGCAGTTCGGCGTGCATCAGCGCATCGCGCTCTTCGGCGTCCATGGGCTCGCCACTGTCCTGCACGGCGATGCGCAGGCGCGGTCTGGCGCTGCGTTCGTCGAGGGCGACAACGATGAGAATTTCGCCTTCATCGGTTTTCTTCAGGGCGTTTTCCAGCAGGCTCAGCAGAGTCTGGCGCAGGCGCGTCGGGTCACCGCTGATGACCCGCGGCACTTGCGGCTGGATAAAGCTGATCAGCTCGACGTTCTGCTGTTCGGCCTTGGCGCGGAAGATGCTCAGGCAGTCTTCGATCAGCGCGTTGAGATCGAACTGCACATCGTCCAGTTCGATCTGCCCGGATTCGAGCTTGGAGATATCGAGTATCTCGTTGATCAGGGTCAGCAGTTCGTTGCCGGCGCTGTGAATTGTTTGTACATAATCGCGCTGTTTGACCGAGAGCGGTGTGCCGAGCAGCAGTTCGGTCATGCCCAGAACACCATTCATCGGGGTGCGGATTTCGTGGCTGATCTTCGCCAGGAATTCGGCCTTGGCATTGATCTCGGCATTGCTGGCGGCCAGGTCGCGGCTGACGCTGAAACGATCTTCGGTAATGCTGCGCTGGCGTTCGCTAAGGGCAATGCTCATCAGCAGGCCGCTGATGCAGATGAACACCAGCAAGGTGGTGATCAGGCCTTGAGGTTCCACCAGGGTCAGCCCCAGCAGGGCAGGCAGGATAATCAGTGCGCCGGCGTTGAACACCACCATGGCCGCCACGAAAAGACGCGCCGGGCGATAGCCTTTTTGCCAGTGATAGGCGCTGACGAACAACATGGTCAGGCCCGCAAGGGCGACCAGCGTATAGGTAATGATGTTCAGCGGCAGTGTATTGACGAACAACAGCAGCAGGCCGCAGACAGTGATGAACACGATGTCGCCCAACAGAAGCTTGTTCAGCGGGTGTGAGCCGAGTGGAGCAAAGAAGTGATAGGCGAACATCAGCCCGCATGGTGCCGTCAGCAGCAAGGCGAGGTAAGCGCCTGGCGCTTGTACCGCAAGCCAGCTCGGTAACCATGGGCCGGCCAGGTTCAGCAGCAGCGCCAGGCTGAGCATCAACAAAACTTCGCAGCCTGCCAGCCAGAGACTGCTGCGCGAGCGGGTGTAGGCGTAGCGAATGAGGTTGTGCAGGATCAGCATCGCGATGCAACCGAACAGCAGGCCGTAGATCAGTGTCTGGGTCTGATTGGCCGCGGTCATGACCGCCGATTGCAGGGTGATATAGGGCCTCAACTGGTGGCCGGAGACCAGTCGCAGGTAAACGTCGAGTGGTTTGTCGCTTTGCGGCAGCGGCAGCATGAAGTCACTGCTGGGCAAGGGGCGCTCAGCCTGACGCTGCCCGGTACCGGTGTCCAATTGCTCGATCAGCGTCTCGCCGTCCAGCACAAACAGATGGAGGTGTGAAAGATCCGGCGCGAACACTCGCAGTAACTGTTCGTGTTTGCCGGGTGCAAGCCTGAAGCGCAGCCATAACGCGCCATCGGGCTCGGCCGCGGTGATACGGTCGAGTTCGATAGGGCTGAATTGATTGGTGTAGCGAGTGGAACGGATGTCGCTCAGCTGCAGGTCACCCTGTTCATCAAGCAATACCGCCCATCCACTGCCTTGCGCGGCCTGGGCCGGGAGCATGCAGAGCAAGGTCAGCAACGTGACGGTGAAACCTATGGCAATCCTGAGCCAGCGCACGGCGAAATCCCTTCGTAGGTTGATGCCAGAATATAACTATGCGCGGCGCCGGAATAGCCCGGCAAGGGCCCGAAGCCCTTGCCTGGCCGAATGGTTCTCTTATTCCTGATTTTCGCCACGCTCGCGGGCAATGGCACGATAGCCAATGTCCTTGCGATAGAAACAGCCTTCCCAGTCAATCTTGGCCGCCAGCTTGTAAGCCTGCTGTTGAGCCGCATCGACGCTGGCACCCATTGCCGTGGCGCAGAGTACTCGACCACCGGCAGTCACCACTTGACCGTCCTTGAGTGCAGTGCCGGCGTGGAAGACTTTGCCTTCCAGTGCCGCGGCTGCATCCAGACCGTTGATGGCCACGCCTTTAGCGTAGTCGCCAGGATAACCGCCAGCCGCCAGCACGATGCCGACGCTCGGACGTGGATCCCATTGCGCTTCGACCTTGTCCAGGGCTTGTGCCAGGGCTGCTTCGACCAACAGCACCAGACTCGACTGCAAACGCAGCATCACCGGTTGGGTCTCAGGGTCGCCGAAACGGCAGTTGAATTCGATGACTTTTGGGTTACCAGCTTTGTCGATCATCAGGCCGGCGTACAGAAAACCGGTGTAGACATTGCCTTCCTCGGCCATGCCGCGCACGGTCGGCCAGATCACCAGGTCCATGACGCGCTTGTGTACTTCAGCGGTCACGACCGGGGCAGGGGAGTAAGCACCCATTCCGCCGGTGTTCGGACCGGTATCGCCGTCGCCAACGCGTTTGTGGTCCTGGCTGGTGGCCATCGGCAGTACGTTCTTGCCGTCGACCATCACGATGAAGCTGGCTTCTTCGCCGTCCAGAAACTCTTCAATCACAACGCGCGAACCCGCGTCGCCGAAAGCGTTGCCAGCCAGCATGTCGCGCACGGCGTCTTCAGCTTCGGTCAACGTCATGGCGACGATCACGCCTTTACCGGCGGCCAGGCCATCGGCCTTGATCACGATCGGTGCGCCTTTTTCACGCAGATAAGCCAGGGCAGGCTCGATCTCGGTGAAGTTCTGGTAGTCGGCGGTTGGGATCTTGTGGCGCGCCAGGAAATCCTTGGTGAAGGCTTTCGAACCTTCCAGCTGAGCAGCGCCAGCGGTCGGACCGAAGCAATCCAGGCCGCGGGAGCGGAACAGATCGACAACGCCGGCGACCAGCGGCACTTCCGGGCCGACGATGGTCAGGGACACGTTCTTCTCGGCAAAATCGGCCAGCTGCTCAAGGGCCAGCACGTCGATAGCGACGTTCTCGCACTTGGCTTCAATGGCGGTGCCGGCGTTGCCCGGAGCCACGAAAACTTTCTGCACGCGCGGATCCTGAGCCACTTTCCAGGCCAGGGCGTGTTCACGGCCACCGCTGCCAATGATCAAAACATTCATTTCAAAAAACCTCGGATGACGCGAATTCTGTGGAGCACCGCTGAGATGCTTTTCTGTGGGAGCTGGCTTGCCTGCGATAGGATCCCCTCGGTCTACCTGGCAAACCGAGGTGCCTGCATCGCGGGCAAGCCCGCTCCCACAGTGATCATCGTACTTAGTGACGGAAGTGGCGCATGCCGGTGAAGACCATGGCGATGCCGGCTTCATCAGCTGCGGCAATCACTTCGTTATCACGCATCGAGCCGCCTGGCTGGATCACCGCAGTGATACCGACCTTGGCCGCGTTGTCGATGCCGTCGCGGAACGGGAAGAATGCATCGGATGCCATGACCGCACCTTGCACTTGCAAGCCCGCGTGTTCAGCCTTGATCGCAGCGATACGGGCGGAGTTCACACGGCTCATCTGGCCAGCGCCGACACCGATGGTCTGACGGTTCTTGGCGTAGACGATGGCGTTGGATTTAACGTACTTGGCGACTTTCCAGGCGAAGATCAGGTCGTGGATCTCTTGCTCGGTCGGAGCGCGTTTGGTCACGACTTTCAGGTCATCGGCGCCGATCATGCCGATGTCGCGGCTCTGCACCAGCAGACCACCGTTGACGCGTTTGTAGTCCCACGCAGCGGCGCGATCAGCCGACCACTCGCCGCAGGCCAGCAGGCGCACGTTGGCTTTGGCAGCCACGATGGCGCGAGCTTCTTCACTGACGGACGGGGCAATGATCACTTCGACGAACTGACGCTCGACGATGGCCTTGGCGGTCTCGGCATCCAGTTCGCGGTTGAAGGCGATGATGCCGCCGAACGCCGATTCGGTGTCGGTGGCGTAGGCCAGTTCGTAGGCCTGACGGATACCGCCTTCGGCGTCCGGGCTTACGGCCACGCCGCACGGGTTGGCGTGCTTGACGATCACGCAGGCTGGTTTGACGAAGCTCTTCACGCATTCCAGCGCGGCGTCGGTGTCGGCCACGTTGTTGTACGACAGCTCTTTGCCTTGCAGTTGGGTCGCGGTGGCGATACCGACTTCGGCCGGTTTGGTTTCAACGTAGAACGCCGCGCTCTGGTGCGGGTTCTCGCCGTAGCGCATTTCCTGCGCCTTGACGAACTGGCTGTTGAAGGTGCGCGGGAATTCGCTGCGGCCTTCAGTGCTGAGGGTGTCAGCCGTCTGGTTCACGGTGCCTAAGTAGTTGGCGATCATGCCGTCATAGGCTGCGGTGTGTTCGAAGGCCTTGAGCATCAGGTCGAAACGCTGAGCGTAGGTCAGGCCGCCAGCCTTGAGGCTTTCGAGGACGCAGGCGTAGTCGCTGGCATTCACCACGATGGCCACATCTTTGTGGTTTTTTGCAGCCGAACGGACCATGGTCGGGCCGCCGATATCGATGTTCTCGATCGCGGTCGGCAGGTCGCAGCCTGGTTTGTTGATGGTGGCTTCGAACGGGTACAGGTTGACCGCTACCAGGTCGATCGGCTTGATGCCGTGTTCGTTCATGATGGCGTCGTCGATACCGCGACGACCGAGGATCCCGCCGTGGATTTTCGGGTGCAGGGTTTTTACCCGGCCGTCCATCATTTCAGCGAAACCGGTGTAATCCGCGACTTCCACTGCGGCAACACCGTTGTCGCGCAGCAGCTTGAACGTTCCGCCGGTGGAGAGGATCTCGACGCCCAGGGCTTCAAGCTCTTTGGCGAATTCGAGGATCCCGGTCTTGTCGGAAACGCTGATCAAGGCGCGGCGGATCGGCAGGCGGGTAGTCTGGTCGGTCATTTCAATTTCCATCAAAAGCAAAGGAGTCAGCAAAAAAGGCGACCGTTTTTACGCGGGCGCCTTTCTGGTTTGATTGAATGCTTACAGCAAATCGTACTGCTTGAGTTTCTTGCGCAGCGTGCCTCGGTTCAATCCGAGCAGCTCGCTGGCCTTGGTCTGGTTGCCCTTGACGTAGTTCATCACGCACTCGAGCAGGGGAGCCTCGACTTCGGAGAGCACCAGGTTGTACACATCCGTGACGGCAGCGCCCTCAAGGTGGGCGAAATAATTGTGCAGCGCCTTCTCGACACTCCCGCGAAGGGTCTGACCTTCTTCGCTCGGCGTATTGAGGTGCTGTTTCAAATTCACGTTGTCGCTCACGGGTGTTGTTCCACTCACTAAAGTCTCGGTCATCATCGTCATGCGGCCACCTCGTCTCCGTCCCCTGTCAGGCTCTTGTAACGTTCGGCGAAGAAGCCCTGAACGTTGGCGCATTGTGCTTCCGTATCTTCCAAACGATTGAAGTGGGCGCGAAACTCCCTGGCGCCCGGCAAGGTTGCGAGATACCAGCCCACATGCTTTCGAGCAATGCGTACGCCCATTACGTCTCCATAGAAGGCGTGCAGCGCGGCCAGATGCTCTAGCAGAATGCGTTCCACCTCGATCAGCTCCAGTGCCGGCAGTGTCTCGCCGGTGCGCAGAAAATGATCGATCTCACGAAAAATCCATGGCCGCCCCTGGGCGGCCCGGCCTACCAGCAGGCCATCGGCACCGGTCGCATCGAGCACGTACCGGGCCTTCTGCGGCGAATCGATATCGCCATTGGCAAAGACCGGAATCGACACGGCCTGCTTGATCGCGGCAATGGTGTCGTACTCGGCTTCACCGGTGTACAGATCGGCACGGGTGCGGCCATGGACCGCCAACGCCGTAATGCCTGCCTGCTCGGCAATCTTTGCCACCGTCAGGCCGTTCTTGTTGTCCCGGTCCCAGCCGGTACGGATCTTCAGGGTGACCGGCACATCAACCGCAGCCACCACGGCTTGCAGGATCTCGGTCACCAGTGCTTCGTCCTTCAACAGTGCGGAACCGGCGGCCTTGTTGCAGACCTTCTTCGCCGGACAGCCCATGTTGATATCAATAATCTGTGCGCCCAGTTCGACGTTGGCCCGGGCCGCATCCGCCAGCATTTGTGCGTCACCACCGGCGATCTGTACCGAGCGAGGCTCGGGATCACCTTCGTGGATCATGCGCATTCGCGATTTGCGGGTGTTCCACAAACTCATGTCGCTGGTGACCATTTCCGAGACTACTAGCCCTGCGCCCAGTCGCTTGCACAGCTGACGAAAGGGCTGGTCGGTGACGCCCGCCATGGGGGCGAGAATCAAGCCGTTGTGCAATATGTATGGACCGATGCGTACCGCCGACATAGGACTTCCCTGTTGTGGGGCCGGATCATGAGAGTTCGAAAAAGGGTTGGCATGATACCCGCTCTCGATGACTGGATAAAGGCTGAATTGAACAAAATCTGAACAGTTATTCTGTTATCGCCAGCGGTTTGGTTCGAGCGGTCAAAGTCAGAAATATGCCGTCAAAGCCGTAACACTGAACCGTTTCACTCGGGCGAATGAAAGCTCAGGCTGTAATTCACCGCTTTGGCGCCCGGATCGAGAATATCCAGTGCGATGTGGATCGGCGTTTGCGGAGGCATTTCTGCCATGCCTTCGAGGTCGCCGTTGAGGTACTCCCCGGGTTTGAAGCGACGGCTGGCGATCAGGTGGCCGTTGAGGTCGGCAAAGCGCAGCTCCAGCAGCGGAAAGGGCTGGGAGAAGGGCGCGCGATTGTAGATGATCGCGTCGACCACTAGCGCACCGTTGAAGTCCGGGTGGCTGCGCACCACCAGGTTGCTGCTTTTGATTTTCGCGATGTCGACTTTGGAAGGTACGGTGCAGCCGATTTGCGGGCACAGTTGCTGGAACCACGGACGGTACTGATCCTGGCGCGCCAGTTCGTCGAAATGATAGGCAACGTACTGACCGGCGAGCGCAGCGGCGCCAAGCAAAATCAGCAGCAACCAGAAGAACCGTCGACCCCAGGGTGAGCGGCGTTTTTGCCAGTCCAGTTGCAGCGGGTCGTCAGTCAGGTCTTGCAGCGATTCTGCGCGTACTCCCGGCTCGCTGCGTTCGCGTCGCTTGCGCAGCGGCTCGATCGAAGGCAGGTCGTCGTCGATATTATCGGTCGCCGACAGACGTTCATGATGCAGCGGCGCATCGAGTGGGTCGTGCAGACGAAGCTGGGGAGGCTGAGGCTCGCCGTCCAGATCCACCGGTTCCAGAGACAGCGAAGGTTCGGTGCGCGAGTGTATGCTCGGTTCGAGCTCCAGTTCCGGCAAGTCGGCTTCAGCGGTCTGTGCCCGATCGGCCGCCGACTCGCTGAACAAGCTGTCGGCCCACGGATCTTCGTCGTGCTCGGCGCTATCGCGGCTGGCGCTCAGGCTGTCTTCGCGCTGTCGGCCGAACTCGGTGGTCGGCTGGATTTCCCGTTGCTCGAGCCGGGCGAGTTCTTCGTCCAGGTCCAGGCTGTCCAGATCCAGCTCGGCGGCAGTCCATTGCTTTTGGCTGATGGCGCGCTGTTCCGGCGGTTCGACGATGGCCGGGGCAACCGGCGTGACCGTGTCCTTGCCGGCCCGTTGCTCAAGCAGTTGCTTGGCGGCGTTGAACACCTGCAAGCACGAGCCGCAACGAACCACTCCGCGGGCCACGCTCAATTGCGAATGGCTGACACGGAAGCTGGTTTGGCAATGCGGGCACTGAGTGACGAAGCTGTCGGTCATGCGGCGATCCGGTTTATGCGGGCGTTCATTCTAGCGCCGACGGCCAGTGATGCGCACCCAGCCATCGCGATTGGCGATCGGGTCCAGATCGAAGTCCTGGGCGTAGGCTTTGGCGACGTCTTCACCTTGCTCGGCGAGGATGCCCGACAGCGCCAGGCGGCCGCCCGGCTTGACCAGGCTGGACAATTGCGGTGCCAGGGAAACCAGCGGGCCGGCGAGAATGTTGGCCACCAGCACGTCGGCCTGAACCTGCGGCAGATCTTCCGGCAGATAGAGCGGGAACAGCTCCTCGGCAATGTTGTTGCGCCCGGCGTTGTCGCGGGAGGCTTCCAGCGCTTGCACGTCGATGTCGGTGCCCACGGCTTCCTTGGCACCCAGCAACAGGGCGGCAATCGCCAGAATCCCCGAGCCGCAGCCAAAGTCCAGTACGTTGCAGTCTTTGAGGTCCTGGCCGTCGAGCCATTCCAGGCACAGTGCGGTAGTCGGGTGCGTGCCGGTGCCGAACGCCAGGCCCGGATCCAGCAGCAGATTCACCGCATCAGGCTCGGGAGCGGCGTGCCAGCTCGGGACGATCCACAGGCGCTGGCCGAAACGCATCGGCTGGAAACCGTCCATCCAGCTGCGTTCCCAATCCTGGTCTTCGATGACTTCGCTGTGATGCTCGGGCAGCGGGCTGCCGGTCAGCAACTCAAGGTGGGCCAGCACGCTGGCGGCTTCAGTGTCGCCTTCGAACAGGGCCAGCAGGTGCGTGTGGGACCACAGCGGAGTGGTATTGAGTTCGGGTTCGAAGATCGGCTGATCTTCGGCGTCCATGAAGGTCACCGACACGGCGCCCACTTCAAGGAACGCGTCTTCGTAGGTTTCGGCTTGTTCTGGGCTGATGGCGAGACGGACTTGCAGCCAAGGCATGGCGGGCACCTTTGAAAAATATTGATTGCAGCCTAGCGGGCTGCGAGAAGCGCGCAAGTTTACGCGAGCGCGAAGGTTTTGTGGGAGTGGGCTTGCTGGCAAAGCTTTTGGTGGCTGTGATGGCCTCTTCGCGGGCAAGCCCGCTCCCACAGGTTTTGTGTGCTTCAAAAGAAATCAGCAATCTTCAGAAACAACAAAGCCGCACTAAGGCGGCTTTGTTGATTGGGTTGAAACTTAGTGCTTCTCGCCAGCCAGCTTGTGTTCCAGGTAGTGGATGTTGATTCCACCTTTGCAGAAGCCTTCGTCGCGGACCAGATCGCGGTGCAGCGGGATGTTGGTCTTGATCCCGTCGACAACGATTTCGTCCAGCGCATTGCGCATGCGTGCCAGGGCTTCGTCACGGGTTGCGCCGTAGGTGATCAGCTTGCCGATCAACGAATCGTAGTTCGGCGGAACGGCATAACCACTGTACAGGTGCGAATCGACGCGAACGCCGTTGCCGCCCGGAGCGTGAAAATGCTTGACCGTGCCAGGGCTCGGCATGAAGGTTTTCGGGTCTTCGGCGTTGATCCGGCATTCCAGCGAGTGACCGCGGATGACTACGTCATCCTGGGTGTACGACAGCTTGTTGCCAGCGGCGATGCTGAGCATCTCCTTGACGATGTCGATACCGGTGACCATCTCCGAAACCGGGTGCTCAACCTGAACGCGGGTGTTCATTTCGATGAAATAGAACGCGCCGTTCTCGTACAGGAACTCGAAAGTGCCCGCGCCACGGTAGTTGATGTCGATGCAAGCCTTGACGCAGCGTGCGAGGACTTCAGCGCGTGCTTTCTCGTCGATGCCCGGTGCCGGCGCTTCTTCGAGAACCTTCTGGTGACGACGTTGCAGCGAGCAATCGCGGTCGCCCAGATGGATGGCTTGGCCCTGGCCATCGGAAAGCACCTGGACTTCCACGTGACGTGGGTTGGTCAGGAATTTTTCCAGATAGACCATCGGGTTGCCGAACGCCGCGCCAGCTTCGGTGCGGGTCAGTTTGGCGAAGGAGATCAGGTCTTCTTCTTTATGCACAACGCGCATGCCGCGACCACCACCGCCGCCAGCGGCTTTGATGATCACCGGGTAACCGACTTCGCGACCGATGCGCAGAGCGGTTTCTTCGTCTTCAGGCAGCGGGCCGTCGGAACCCGGAACGGTTGGAACGCCGGCAGCGATCATGGCGTGCTTGGCCGATACCTTGTCGCCCATCAGGCGAATGGTGTCGGCTTTCGGGCCAATGAACGCGAAACCGGAGTTTTCGACCTGTTCAGCGAAATCAGCGTTTTCCGCAAGGAAACCGTAGCCTGGGTGAATGGCGGTAGCGCCGGTCACTTCAGCCGCGGCGATGATTGCCGGAATGTGCAGGTAAGAGTGCGCGGCCGAGGCCGGGCCGATGCAGACGGATTCGTCTGCCAGGCCCAGGTGCATCAGTTCTTTGTCAGCCTTGGAGTAAACAGCGACAGTCTTGATGCCCATCTCTTTGCATGCACGCAGAATCCGCAGGGCGATCTCACCGCGGTTGGCGATCAGAACTTTTTCCAACTTCGCAGTCATCAAAGTTTCTCCGCGGTTCAAACGATGGTGAACAGCGGTTGGTCGTACTCAACCGGCTGGCCGTCTTCGACGAGGATGGATTCGATCACACCGCTGGTTTCAGCTTCGATGTGGTTCATCATCTTCATCGCTTCAACGATGCACAGGGTGTCGCCTTTCTTCACGGTCTGGCCGACTTCAACGAAGGACGGCGAGCTTGGCGAAGATTTGCGATAGAAGGTGCCGACCATAGGCGAACGGGCAACGGTGCCGTTCAGAACAGGCGCGGCCGGAGCAGCAGGAGCGGCAGCAGCAACCGGGGCAGCAGCAACAGGTGCCGGGGCCGGAGCGTGCATTGGAGCCGGTGCGTAGTACTGCTGAGCCGGGGTCTTGCTATGACGACTGATGCGTACGGACTCTTCGCCTTCCTTGATCTCGAGCTCGTCGATGCCGGACTCTTCCAGCAATTCGATCAGTTTCTTAACTTTACGGATATCCATGAATCATCAACTCCCAAGGGTCGGTCAGGGGCGTTACGCTTGTTGTTCAAGCCGTTGCCGGTCTTTCAAGCTGTTCCAGGGCGGCCTCCAGGGCCAGTCGATAACCGCTGGCGCCAAGGCCGCAGATCACTCCCACCGCTACGTCGGAAAAGTAAGAGTGATGGCGGAAAGGTTCGCGTTTGTGCACGTTAGACAAATGCACTTCGATGAATGGGATGCTCACCGCCAGCAGCGCGTCACGTAATGCGACACTTGTGTGCGTAAAAGCTGCTGGGTTGATCAGAATGAAGTCCACACCTTCGCTGCGGGCAGCGTGGATGCGGTCGATCAATTCGTACTCGGCGTTGCTTTGCAGGTGCAGCAAATGGTGGCCGGCTTCACGGGCACGGCGTTCCAGGTCCTGGTTGATCTGCGCCAGTGTCGTAGCGCCATAGGTGCCCGGTTCACGGGTGCCGAGCATGTTCAGGTTGGGTCCGTGCAGAACCAATAGGGTCGCCATCTGCTGTTCCTTGTTATCTGTGTGCAATTGTCAGAACCCGGCGACTATGCCGCAAAGCCTTTGTGACTGTCCAGTTCTATGCAATAGCCAGCACGATGGCCGATGTTTGCGCGAAATATATGACTGGGGTATTAAAATCGGTCATTCGCTTTGCCGACACGTTCGGCGAAGTCCGCGGCGTTGATCTCGCCGATAACCCGCACATCGGCGTGTTCGATGCCGTCCTTGCCGAATAACATCAGCGCCGGAGGGCCGAACAATTTGTAGCGGTCGAGCAGGGCGCGTTGCTCGGTGTTACTGGCCGTCATGTCGAAACGGATCAGCCGATAGCCCTTCAGGCGTTCGACGACCTTTGCATCGTTGAGCACTTTGTGTTCGATGACTTTGCAGCTGATGCACCAGTCGGCGTACCAGTCGAGCAGCAGCGGGGTGCCGAAAGATTTGGCGTCGGCGAGTGCACGGTCCAGTTCCGTCGCCGTGCTGATGGTTTGCCAGTTGCTGACGTCGCGCGGCTGCTCGTTGCCCGCGACGATGCGCGGCTGGCCAATCGGGTTGAGCGGATCGGTCTGGCCGCTGAACGCTCCATACCAACAGGCCAGTGCGTAAAACAGCAGGAACATACCCAGCAGTTGACCCAGGCGTTTTCTCGGCGGTTTGTAGACGAACTCCAGCGCGCCCATGAACAGCCCGACACCGCCAGCCAGCAAGCCGATCAACAGTAAGGTGACCTGGCCCGGCAGAACTCGACTGAGCAAGCCGATTGCCAAGCCCAGCAACAAAACCCCGATCGCGTTTTTCACATAGACCAGCCACGGCCCGCTTTTCGGCAGCCAGGCCGCGCCACCGGTGCCCACCAGCACTAACGGTGCGCCCATGCCGAGGCCGAGCATGAACAGTTTCAGACCGCCGCCCAATGCATCGCCACTGGCGCTGATGTACAGCAGCGCGCCGGCCAGCGGCGCCGATACGCACGGCGAAACCAAGAGGCTGGAAACCACGCCCAACACGGCGGCACCCCACAACGACCCGCCTTCGGTGCGGCCGGCGATCCGATCCAGCCGACTGCTGAGGGCATGTGGCAACTTGAGCTCGAATACCCCGAACATTGCCAAGGCAAACAGCGCAAAAAACATTGCGAACGGCACCAGCACCCAGGCCGATTGCAACCGCGCCTGAAGATTGAGCTGTGCGCCAAACATCCCCATCAACGCTCCGAGCAGAGCGAAACAGATGGCCATTGGCAGCACATAGGCCAGGGACAGATTAAAACCGCGCATACCCCCGACCTGGCCACGCAACACCACGCCGGACAGGATCGGCAGCATGGGCAGCACGCAAGGCGTGAAAGTCAGGCCGATGCCGGCGAGGAAAAACAGTGCCAGTTCGCGCCAGCTCCAGGTTATGGCAGTGGATGCGTCGCCGCTGCCATCGATGTTCAGGCGCTCGGTCTCGGGCGGATAGCACAGGCCTTTGTCGGCGCAACCCTGATAAGTCACGGCGAGGGTGAATGCGCGTTGATCGGTGCGTGGCAGTTCTACGTCCAGAACCCCGTGGTAAACCTCGACATCGCCGAAGTATTCATCGTGTTTCTGTTCGCCCTTGGGCAGTTGTGCGGCGCCCAGGCTGACGTCGGCCGGATCGGTCCGAAACTGAAAGCGATGACGATAGAGGTAGTAACCCTCGGTCGCGACGAAGCGCAGCTTGATCGATTGCGGTGTGCTTTCTACCAGGCTCAACTGAAAGGCTTCGCGGACCGGCAGGAAGTCGGCGCTGTTGTTGATCGAGCCCAGCGTCGAACTGGGTCGACTGTCCAGCAACGCGCCGGCGGTGGCCGGCAGGGCGAGCACTAACAGCAGCAGGCAAAGCAAACGGCGCATGACAATCTCGCGTATCGAAAGTGAGGGCATGATAGCGGACGATGGGCGGGTGTGCAGAACAGGAATAGGTGGTGGACGGGCTGACGTCATCGCGGGTAAGCCCGCTCCCACAGGGTTATGCGCGGTCCTTGTGGGAGCGGGCTTGCCCGCGATGGCGATCTGTCAGACGCGGAAGGCCTGGACGGCGGTATGCAACCGTCCACCCAGTACCAACAAATGCTCCCCTTGCTCACGCCCCTGGCCAATACGCAGCAAGTTATCCCCACCCAATTGGTGAATCCGCTCGCTGTGATCGCGGATCTCACTGACCGCGCCGCTCTGCTGTGCAGTGACATCGGCGATGCGCACGGCGGTGTCGGAAATCGTCTGGATCGCCCCGACGATTTTATCCAGCGCACCGTCGGCAGCCTGGGCCTGATTGGCGGTCGCTTCGGCGTGTTCGACCTGAGCGCGCATACCTTCCACCGATTGCCGCGCGGCGGTTTGCAGGCCGGCGATCAGGGTCTGGATCTCGGCTGTAGCGCCGGCGGTACGTTGCGCCAGAGAGCGAACCTCTTCAGCCACCACCGCAAACCCTCGACCCATTTCCCCGGCACGAGCCGCTTCGATGGCGGCGTTCAGGGCCAGGAGGTTGGTCTGGTCAGCAATCGAGCGGATCACCGTCAGCACGCCGCCGATGGTCGCTGACTCTTCAGCCAGGTGTTCGATCATTTGCGCATTGCCTTGCACTTCACCCACCAGCGCATGCAGACCGGTGAGGCTCAGGCCGATGACTTTCTGCCCATGCTCCACCGCCAGCCCGGCATGGCGGCTGGCATCGGCGGCCTGACTGGCATCCCCAGCGACTTGCTGGATGGTCGCTTCGAGTTCGCCGAGGGAATCGCGGATCAGTGCCGTGTCGCCGGCCTGATGTTCGGCGCCGCTGTGCAAGTCATTGCTCAATTCAGCCAGCGTCCGGCTGCTGCCGGCGACCTGCTCGGCGTTGAGGCGAATGGTCCCCACCAGGTCCACCAGATAGGCACGCAAGCGATTGAGCGAGGCTTGAATGTCATGCAACTCGCGATTAGTCGCACCCAATTCAATGTCATGGCTGAAGTCGCCTTCGGCCCAGGTCGAGAGCGCCGGCGCCAGGTTGGTCAGCGTACGGGCCAGGCGTCGTTGCAGGGTGTCGATGAGCAATGCGATCAGCAGGATCAGGCCGATCATCACCCCTTGAATCAGCCGCACTTCACTCTGGATCTGCCCGTGCTGCGCGCGAACCTCCGGTTCCAGCGTGGCAATGGCTTGCTGCACGGCGGTGATTTTCAGGTGAGTGGCGGCGCTGAGGTCGGCGCGTTTTTGAATCTGCTCCCGAGTGCGCACCAGTTCCGCCGGGTAGCGAGTGAGGAGGCTGTTGAGTTCACGCTTGAGGCCGACGCCAGCATCTTCGGCGACGGCTTTTTCGGTGTTCTCCAGCCCCATCATTGCCGCGAAATCATCCGTGCTCGATTCATTGCTGGTGGTCACGCCCAGCAGCGGCAAGGCGTTCAGTTGTTCAGCTTGAGTGCGGATGTTGGTGACTTCACGCTCGACATCGGCAGCCAGTTCACTGCGACCGCTGCTGACCAATTTGTCCCGGGCCAGAGAGAGTTTGCCCAGGTGTTGAGAGGCCGCGAGCAATGGCGCCAGATACGCCGCGTTGCCACTGGCGTATTGGCTGAGCTGATCGAGACTCGCACCGAGTTCCCGTTCGGCTTGAAGCAGCAATGCCTGCGGGTCGCCAGCGAGTTTTCCGGCCGCCAACAGGTCGGATCTGCTGAACTCTTCCAGGTTTGTCAGGCTCGGCTGCAAGGTTTGCGCTAACGCCGGTGGCAGCTCGCCGAGTTCCTTTTGCAGGCTGTCGATGGCCTGGCGGGCGCTACTCAGGCGCAGGGCATCGCCGCTGACGAGGTAGTCCTCGATGTTGCGTGCGACTTCATTTTGAAATTGCTGGGACAGACCCAGGTAACGCTCCATCAACAGATAAGGGCGCTCCAGGGCCTTTTGTGACCACCAAAGTGTGGCGCCAAGGGCCACGCACACGGCGACTAAAAGGAGGGTGTTGAGATTGGTCAGCAGCTTCAGACGCATCGGGGGCCTACCAACGGCAGAATGGTAAGCGCCTGAAGTTATTGCGTTTCTGTTACAGGGTTATGACTGAATGGGTCCATTCAGATGAAAAGGTGGCACTTTGCTTTGATGTCTGCGCGGCCTGCACGCGATTGCGTCCGGCATGCTTGGCGCGGTACAGCGCCTCGTCCGCCTGGCTGGCCATCATCAGGCTGTCAGAGTGTTCACACAGCTCGACCACGCCGGCGCTGAAGGTGCACCAAAGATCCTGCGGCTGAGCCGGATAATGAATTTCGGCAAAGCGCTGACGGATCTCATCAAGCACTTTATGGGCGGATTCGAGATTGGTGTCCGGCATGACGATGGCGAACTCTTCGCCGCCATACCGACCGATAAAGTCGGTCTTGCGCAACCGTTGCTTGAGAAACAGCGCCAGGCTCTTGATCACTCGGTCGCCCATGGGGTGGCCGTGGCTGTCGTTGACCCGTTTGAAGTGGTCAATGTCGAGCATCGCGAAACTCAGCGGCTTGTTTTCCCGGCGAGCGCGGAAGCTGCAGTCTTCGAGCAATTGCAGTATGTGCGTGTGGTTGTACAGCCCGGTGAGGCTGTCGCGGACCATCCGCGCTTTGAGATTGCGTGCCCGTGCCGCGCGGTTGCGCACGGTGGTGATCAAATGTCGCGGCTTGATCGGTTTGGTCAGGAAGTCGTCGCCGCCCTCGCTCATGGCGTCGAGCTGCTTGTCCAGATCGTCTTCGGCCGACAGGTAAATGATCGGCACGCTCACATAACGATCGTTATGGCGGATCACTTTGGCCAGCTCAGTACCGGTGCAAGCCGGCATGTACATGTCGAGGATGATCAGGTCCGGTTGGAAATCCGCCAGCTCGGCCATCGCCTGGATCGGCTCGATCAAGGTCCGCGTGACGATCCCCGCACTGTTAAGCAGGCGCTCGGTGTGCAAGGCCTGGGCTCGGGAGTCGTCGATGATCAGCACTTTATAGGGTTCGTACTGGGCGACGCAGGTCAGGACTTCGATCTTCTCCAGCAGGCTCGACGCTTCGAGGGTGCCAGTGAGGAATTCCTGGCCGCCAGCACGCACCGCGGCGAGACGAGTCGGTGTGTCGGTTTCGTGCAGGCTGAAAAATAACAGTGGCAATTGGTGATCAAGGCCTTCCTGGGCTTCGGCGGCCAGTTTCAGGCCGATGCCGGCGCCACTGAAGTCCACGTCCATGACGATCGCCGCGGGCAGGCGCTCGACCATCGAAGAGCGAAACGCCGCAACGCTGTCGAGGGCTTGCGCGCTGAGCCCGAAGAATTCCAGCTGCTTGGCCAGGCGCTCGGCACGGTCGTAATCTTGCAGCATCACGTAAATTGGCTTGCGCAACGGCGGCAGGAAGGTTTGTTCGAGCTGATCGCCATGACGCAGGCCAGTGCGCGACAAGCGCTGCATCAAACGATTGAGGTCAGTGATCAGTCCGCTGCTCAGGCGTCCGCGATTGGCGTCGACCGCCTCCAGCGACTGGCCGATGTGGCGCGCCAGTTGGGTATGTTCCGGTTGTTCGAAACGCTCGGCGAAACGCAGCAAACGCAGGTTGGCCTCGCTCAATTCCGATAAGTCGCTGGTGGACCACTCGCTGCATTGAAGGCGTTGCCATATCTCAAGAATTTGACGTGCCTGATGAATTACCCGCTGGGCAAAGTGGTGCTTGAGGCGCTCACGGCTGGGGTCTTCTGGCTCGGTCATATCCTGACTACTAGGTAGGGTGCATGCTGAGGTCGACTGGTGGCTCTATGCTAGCACCTCTTTCCATTTGGATGAGTGTCGCATGTCAATAATCTACAAAGCGACTTCATTCAGTTTCTGACCGGTCGGTCTGAATTGGGTCGTCTGTAATCTGAAGATGCCTGTAGATCGGGTGTTACAGGGCTTTTCCTGTCGATGTTTACGAAATTTCCTTACCTACGACGGGCGCCGACTGTCAGGGGTTTCTGATTTTTCGACGACACGATTCCAGCGGGATTTACGGCTGATAGGGTCAGGGATTCCCTTAGTCGCCCTGCGCAAATAATGACCCAGTGTTTCAAAGAGCAACCCTGCGATAAGCAGCGCCTCAATCACAACAGCACGGCCCGCATGTTCGGGCGGTAATTTTCGGCATAAGCCCAACGGCGGGTGCCTGCCTAAGGCACGTTGTTGTATGGTTGTGGTCGAACCGATGAACTCAAGTGATTGAAAGGATATCGCCATGCTGGACTGGAAGAACCGCGCGGGCAGCGCGCCTGAACGTGCCGCCGAACCGAAATCGGCCACCCGCAGTTACTTTGGCGGCCTGTTGTTCAGCCGGGCGCTGGCCACTCTGATTGGTCTTTACCTGCTGGTTGCGATTGCACTGGGCTGGTATTGGAGCCAGGAGCCTGCTTTGTTTGCGGTTCAGCAAAACGCTCAGGTGGCGGCCGAGAAAGAAGGCAAGCAAATGGTCATCGGCTACACCACGGTGGAAACCCTCAAGACCGTCGCCGGTACTTTGCTGGCCAAACCGGGTGGTTATATTTCCAACGACCGGTTCCCGCCGGGCCTGTGGATGGACAACACGCCGAGCTGGGAATATGGCGTGCTGGTTCAGGTTCGCGATTTGAGCCGCGCCTTACGTAAAGACTTCGCCCGTTCCCAGTCGCAGTCCACTGAAGACGCCGACCTGGCGAAGGCCGAGCCGCGTTTCAACTTCGACAATAAAAGCTGGGTGCTGCCGTCCAGCGAGTCCGAATATCAGGAAGGCATCAATTCCCTGAGTCGCTATCAGACACGCCTGTCCGATCCTAACCAGAAGAGCGCGCTGTTCTATGCCCGCGCCGACAACCTCAACAACTGGCTGGGTGACGTCGGGACTCGTCTGGGTTCGTTGTCGCAACGACTGTCGGCCAGTGTTGGCCGGGTCAAGCTCAACACTGCATTGAAAACCGAAGTCGTGGCCCCGGGTCAGGTGCCGCAGGTTGACGAAGAAATCGTCGAAACCCCATGGATGCAGATCGACAACGTGTTCTACGAGGCTCGCGGCCAGGCCTGGGCCTTGTCCCATCTGCTGCGCGCCATCGAAGTCGACTTCGCCGATGTGCTGGCCAAGAAGAACGCTACGGTCAGCGTGCGTCAGATCATTCGTGAACTGGAGGCGTCGCAAGAACCGGTGTGGAGCCCGATGATCCTCAACGGCAGCGGCTTCGGGGTGCTGGCCAACCACTCGCTGGTCATGGCCAACTACATCTCTCGGGCCAACGCCGCAGTGATCGATCTGCGTCAATTGCTCAATCAGGGCTGAGTCATGGTTGATAACGCCAGAGAGGTCGCCCACCGCGCGGCCTCGGATGCCGAACAGATCGCCTGGGTCGACGAGCAGGACAACCTGCTCGGCGCCCTGGTCCGCTGCGACCTGCGTGAACGCGGACTGATCGGGCGCGGCACTTACATCATGCTGTTCAATTCGGCCGGCGAGCTTTGCGTGCATCGGCGCACCCTGAGCAAAGCCATTTATCCAGGTTTCTGGGACGTGGCGGCAGGAGGCATGGTGCTCGCCAGCGAAACTTACGCCGAGTCGGCTGCCCGTGAGCTGGAAGAAGAATTGGGCGTGAGCGGCGTGGAACTGACCGCCCATGATCATTTCTTCTTTGAAGACACTGGCAATCGGCTCTGGTGTTCGGCGTTTTCGGCGGTGTGGGATGGTCCGTTGATCCTGCAACCCGAAGAAGTCCTTGAAGCGCGCTTTATCCCCGTTGATCAGGTGCTGCTGGAAATTCAGCAAAAGCCTTATTGCCCGGACTCTCTGGCGGCGCTGAAGCGCTATCTTCGCGCGCGTGGGGAAGACGTCGCAAAAGAGGCATAAATTGGCGCCGATTGGCTCTTAGCAAGTCGGCTTTTTGCCGTTACACTGCGCGACCTTTTCAAGCTGGACCGACGCTCTCTATTTGTAGGGCATCGGTCCAGTAGCGCTGCCCCTGCCTGAGTGGGGCTTCGCGGTCGATGGCTCCCCCCCAGGTTGCCGCGACCAGTCTTTGTCCTCCCAAGAGGATTGCCGGTGGCCAAAAAAGCCGCATCCTTCGCCGCCCTTGGTGGCCTGGTATTTTCCACCGACGCAGGTCGTCATTGCCCGGATTGCAGTAAACCGGTGGATGCCTGCATCTGCAAACAGACCGTTATCCCGGCCGGCGACGGCATCGCTCGCGTGCGTCGCGAAAGCAAGGGCCGTGGCGGCAAGACGGTGACCACCATCATCGGCGTGCCGTTGGCCGAAGACGCACTCAAGGACCTGGCGACGACGTTGAAGAAACGTTGCGGAACCGGCGGGGCGTTGAAGGACGGAATCATCGAAATCCAGGGCGATCATGTCGAGCTACTCTTGGCCGAGCTGATCAAACACGGTTTCAAAGCGAAGAAGTCCGGCGGCTAGCAGTCTCTGTGAAAACCACCCTCGGCTTGATCCAGTCCCGATTCGCTTCAGGTCTGGCGTCGTCAACATGGTTTTCACAGAGCCTGTTCTGACCGGTTTCTAAACTCACCGCGGTCAGCGAGGTCTATCCCCTCGTTGACGAACCGTCATTTACATTCTTTAGACTGCGCCGGCCTGAACCCAGGCGACGCTCTATGACTTCTTTATAGGGGACTTCAATGTCCGTACGACGCACACGCAAAGACGATGGCAGCCAATGGACAGTTGCGGACAGCCGCAGTGTTTACGGGATTCGCCATTGGGGGGCCGGGTATTTCGCGATCAACGACGCCGGTCGCGTCGAAGTTCGTCCGAACGGTCCGACCAGTTCGCCTATCGACCTGTTCGAGCAAGTCGACCAGCTGCGTCAAAGCGGCCTGTCCTTGCCATTGCTGGTGCGTTTCCCGGATATTTTGCAAGACCGCGTGCGTCAGCTGACCGGTGCGTTCGATGCCAACATCGAGCGTCTGGAATACCAGAGCAAGTACACCGCGCTGTACCCGATCAAGGTGAACCAGCAAGAAGCGGTGATCGAGAACATCATCGCCACCCAGGACGTGTCCATCGGCCTGGAAGCCGGCTCCAAGCCTGAGCTGCTGGCCGTACTGGCCCTGGCGCCGAAGGGCGGCACCATCGTTTGCAACGGTTACAAGGACCGCGAGTTCATCCGCCTGGCGCTGATGGGCCAGAAACTCGGCCACAACGTGTTCATCGTGATCGAGAAAGAGTCCGAAGTTGAGTTGGTGATCGAAGAAGCGGCCTCGCTGAAGGTCAAGCCTCAGGTTGGCCTGCGCGTGCGCCTGTCGTCCCTGGCCTCGTCCAAGTGGGCGGACACCGGCGGCGAGAAATCCAAGTTCGGCCTGTCGGCAGCGCAATTGCTGTCGGTGGTCGAGCGTTTTCGCGCCGCTGGCCTGGATCAGGGCATTCGCCTGCTGCACTTCCACATGGGCTCGCAGATCGCCAACCTGGCGGACTACCAGCACGGCTTCAAAGAAGCGATTCGTTACTACGGCGAACTGCGCAACCTCGGCCTGCCGGTGGACCACATCGACGTCGGCGGCGGTCTGGGCGTGGACTACGACGGTACGCACTCGCGCAACGCCAGTTCGATCAACTACGACATGGACGATTACGCCGGTGTCGTGGTCGGGATGCTCAAGGAATTCTGCGATGCGCAGAGCCTGCCGCACCCGAACATCTTCTCCGAGAGCGGCCGTTCCCTGACCGCCCACCACGCCATGCTGGTGGTGCAAGTGACCGACGTCGAGAAGCATAACGACGACGTGCCGAAGATCGAGAACAAGGAAGAGCTGCCGGAAACCGTGCAGTGGCTGGTTGACCTGCTGGGCCCGACCGACATCGAGATGGTCACCGAGACCTACTGGCGCGCCACTCACTACATGAGCGACATCGCGACACAGTACGCCGATGGCAAGCTGACCTTGGCTGAGAAAGCCCTGGCCGAGCAGTGTTATTTCGCGGTGTGCCGTCGCCTGCACAACTCGTTGAAGGCCCGTCAGCGTTCGCACCGTCAGGTGCTCGACGAACTCAACGACAAGCTGGCCGACAAGTACATCTGCAACTTCTCGGTATTCCAGAGCCTGCCGGACACCTGGGCCATCGGCCAGGTGCTGCCGATCCTGCCGCTGCACCGTCTCGACGAAGAGCCGCTGCGCCGTGCCGTGCTGCAAGACCTGACCTGCGACTCCGACGGCAAGATCAAGCAATACGTCGACGAGCAGAGCATCGAAACCAGCCTGCCGGTTCACGGTTTGAACGACGGTGAAGACTACCTGCTGGGGATCTTCCTGGTCGGCGCCTACCAGGAAATTCTCGGCGACATGCACAACCTGTTTGGTGACACCGACTCGGTGAACATCTATCAGAATGCCGACGGCAGCGTGTATCACGCGGGTATCGAAACCCACGACACCATTGAAGACATGCTGCGTTACGTGCACTTGTCGCCGGAAGAGCTGATGACCCACTACCGCGACAAGTGTGCCAGTGCCCGCATCACCGCCGCCGAGCGCACTCAGTTCCTCGATGCTCTGCGTCTGGGTCTGACTCGCTCGTCTTACCTGTCCTCTTGAGATAAGTCGTCGCTCTCATCAGGTTGTCTGAAAATGCTCCGCGCGCTGCGGAAATTTCCGATGACCTGGTGCGGCGATTCCCTTTTTTCAAGCGAAACACCCCACGCTCCCGGCTATTAAAGCCATATGGTCTTCTTTTCGCGTAGGCCATTTCCTAAGTTGTACTTCGGCACTCTACTCGGCCATGTCTCTCGGCGAGAATCCCCGGCCGCCCCTCTTGTAGAGAATCGCCGATGTTCGATCCAGTCAACGAGCCTTCATTTCGTCTGGATGTAGCAGGTCTGTCCGACGCCTTTGAGGTCTTGGCATTTACCGGTAGAGAAGCCATCAGCGAACCTTTCGTGTTCGACGTGGATCTGCTGATTGATGACCCGACACTCGACCTTGCAAGCTTGCTGTACCGACCGGCTTTTCTGCACTTCGGGCCTGCTGGGAACGGTGTCCACGGACAATTGCAGGAACTCGTCCAGCGTGACCATGGCACGGGTATCAGGCTCTGCCACGTGCGTCTGGGGCCGAAGCTGGCTTGCCTTTCCCAGCGCTACAGCCAGCGAATCTTCAGCGCTCGCTCGGTGCCGCAAATTCTCAGTCAGGTGCTCAAGGAACACGGCATTGCCGGCAAGGATCGGCGCTTCGAACTGAGCGGCGATTACCCTCCCCGTGATTTTTGTACGCAATACCGCGAATCGGATCTGCAGTTTTTCCAGCGCTTGTGCGCCCATGAACGGCTTCACTATCACTTCGAGCACGATGCGCGCGGGCACTGCGTGGTTTTCGGCGATGGCCAAGGGCATTTTTGCCTCGGTGAAAGTGCGGTGTTCCAAGTTAAGAGCGAGCAAGCGGCGGTGCGTCAATTCGCGCTTCAGCGGGGCGCGGACACCGCTGTGCAGAGTGTCGAAGGTTGTACAGACGTGCCGACGTTGCGCAGTGCTCAGTTGATGCCGCTGTCCGGCCATCCGATTGCCGAGTGGAATCATCTCTGGCTGCTGACCCATGTCGAGCACCAGGGGCACCAGGACCCAACAACGCCCTACACCAACCAGATCCGTGCGATTCATTGGGAAGCGCCTTTCGTCTCGCCTCACTCTGCAGCGAAGCCAAGGATGCACAGCCTGCAACGGGCCTGGGTAGTCGAAGTCGATGAGCCACGGCCCGATCCGACGCGACCGGTTGCCGTGCAATTTGACTGGCTCTACCAAGGGGAGGGCGCAACACCCAGCCACTGCTGGCTGCCGTTGGCCGCAGAACTGCGAGGTGCAAGCGATTCGCCGTTGAGTGAGGGCACTGAGGTGGTGGTGAGTTTCATTGAGGGCGATCCGGATCAGCCGCTGATTACCGGTTTTGTGCACATGCCAGAGCCTCTGGAAGAAGTTGAAACAGTCCGCACGATCGATGATTGCCCGTCCATTGAAGGCTTGCCGCAATGGCTGCGATCGGGCGAGCCATTGCTGTTGCTGTGCCTGCTGCCCGGTGGTGGCAGTTTCAGCCATTGCACACAAGCACTCTGCACCTGCCGCACGATGATGCGTTTTGGCCGGAGCGGTGCGGCATGATCGCCGTCCAGACACCCGACTCGACCTCGCAATGGCTATTGCTGGATGTGCCGGGTGCGCCGCAGGCGGGTGCTGCGCTGCAACAGAAGTTTGCGCAGGCCCGATGGTTCTGGTTGTTCGAAGGCACGGAGTTGCAAGCATTACGCGAACACGGGCCGGCCCTGATCGACCTTCGGGCATGCCCTGCGCTGGCCGAGTCATGCCACAGCGAAGCGCATGTCTGGCGTGGTTTGCTGGTGGTCAGTCAGGCGTCGTCGTCGCAGTTGCTGGCGCATTTTCGGCGCATGCTCACGGTCACTTTCGGCCTGCATCATCGGGCCCTGTTGAATTACTACAACCCACACACCGCCAGCTATTTTTTCGATGCCTGCGATGCCCGGGAACTGAGTCGCTGGATGGGGCCGATCAGCCAGTTGCGCTGGTTCGGCGGGACCTGGGCCGACCGTGCGATTGGCAGCCAGGGCTGGCAGCAGTTGCTCAATCCAGGGCTTGCCGTCAGCCCGTTAGCGGTTGAAGAAAACCTCAGCCCTCGTCAGCAGGAAAAACTGCAAACCTGCGTGCTGGAACATCACACCTGGCACTGGAGCAAATCCACCGGCACCGATTACCACAGCCTGTGGGGCCATGTGCAGGAAGGGCTGGCGCTGGGTTTCAGTGAACGCCGCGTTCTTGATGGCTGGTTATGGCTGCGCTTGCAGCACCCCGGCGCCTTGCCTGTTCAACCGTTGTCGGGCATCACCCAGCAGGAGCGTCTCGATAGCTTGCGCAACTGGTGGCAGAACGGCCAATCCTGACGTGCGCCATGGCCTGATCCTGTCATCCTGCAAACCAACCGTCATTCTTGCGCAGATACCAGGCAAACGCGGCGAGGGTCAGGCTGCGTAGCAACATGAACAACAGGAAAGTTATCCACAACCCATGGTTGCCCCAGCCTTGCATCGCCCAGGCAAATGGCAGCAGTAGAACCATCGTCAGCAGCATGCCATTGCGCATTTCACGGGCACGGGTGGCGCCGATGAACAGCCCGTCGAGCAGGTAGCTCCAGACCGCGATCAGTGGCAGCGCGGCGAGGTAGGGCAGGTAGAGGAACGCCGTGTCGCGCACGCTCTGAATATCGGTCTGCATCTCGATAAACAAATGCCCGGCGAACAGGAACAGCACGGCAAAGCCCAGGCTTGCCAGCAACGACCAGCCGCAGGCCACCACCAACGAGCGGCGCAGGGCATCCCGGTCGCGCGCGCCGATGGCATGCCCGCACAGGGCTTCCACGGCGTGGGCTAATCCATCGAGCGCGTGAGCGGTCAGCAGCAAGCCGTTGAGCAACAGCGCGTTGGCGGCGACGGTGGCATCACCCAGTCGCGCACCCTGCACAGTGATCAGGAAAAAAACCGATTGCAGCGCCAGGCTGCGGATGAAGATGTCGCGGTTGACCGCCAATAGCGGTCGCCAGCTCTGCCACAGCGCCAACGCAGCCCAGGCGATGTGACCGGGATAAGCGCGCAGGGCGTTGCGGGTCATCAGCAGGCCGATCAGCGCGCCGGTCCATTCGGCGATCACCGAGGCCCGGGCGGCACCGACCACGCCCCATTCCAGCCCCAGGACGAACCACAAGTTAAGGGCGATGTTGACCAGGTTGGTGCTCAGCAGAATCGCCAGTGGCGCGCGGGCGTTCTGTGTACCGAGAAACCAGCCGACCAGCGCATAACTGGCCAGCGCGGCTGGTAGACCAAATAGTCGCGTGTGGAAAAATTCGCGGGTCAGGTGATCGAGCTCTGCCGAGGGCTGCATGAAGTGCAGCGCAACGCCGCTCAACGGGACACCCAGCGCTCCCAATACAATCGCCAGGCCCATCGCCAATAACAGACCCTGCAGCAAAATCTGCCGCAACGCCGCGCCATCCCCGCGCCCGGCAGCCTGAGCGGCGAAACCGGTAGTGCCCATGCGCAAGAAACCCATGCCCCAGGCCAGAAAGGTATACAGGCTGGCCCCGACCGCGACGGCGCCCAATTGATGGGCGTGGGGCAAGTGGCCGATGACGGTACTGTCGACCAGCGCCACCAGCGGTACGGAAATGTTCGAGAGAATCATGGGCGCGGCGAGCGCCCAGACCCGGCGATGGGTGGGGCGGTCGCGCCAGTCGGCGATCAGGTTGGACATGCAGGCTCCTTGGGGAGCGGGCATTGTAGCGACATGATCGTCCCCACGCTCTGCGTGGGAATGCAGCCCGGGACGCTCCGCGTCCCTGATCGGATCACTAGTGAATTATCCAGCTCAACAACCATAACCCCAGCAGCAACCAGATAATCCCCATGATGATCGACGCATTCATAAAGGCTCGAATCGCCGACCACAGCAGCATCAGCCCGAGGATCAACGCGATGATGCTGATGATCGACGTGTCCATGCCCAGCGCACGGGACAAACCCTCGACGAAATTGCTGCCGGCATGACTCAACAGATTGAACAAGCCACTGAGGCCGTCAACGATGAAACGAATGACCGAACCGATTGCCTGGCCAAGCCATTCGAAAAAACTTTCTACCTGCATGTGGGCGTCCTTGATGAAAGTGGTGGCGTGGTTGCCGGGTCTGAGCCTTGGGCCATGGATCGTGGTGGCGAGTTCCCCGATGCCGGAACCGTTTGAGTATGGCGCAAAGAGATCTGATCGGGTGATGAACCCCTGTGGGAGTGAGCTTGCTCGCTCCCACATAAAGCGTCACTTGCCTTCACTCTTCATCCCCCCGAAGCTATACGCCTTCAGGAGAGCCCGATGAACCTTGTTGAACTGACCGAACGCCTGCACGCCATCCGTGACCGCAATGACTGGCGGCAATTTCACAGCCCGAAAAACCTGGCCATGGCCGCGAGCGTGGAAATGTCCGAGCTGGTGGAGATTTTCCAGTGGCTGAGTGAAGACCAGTCGCGCCAGTTGCCGGCGGACCAACTCGCCCACGCCGGGCAGGAAGTCGGCGACATCGTGCTCTATCTACTGCTGCTGTGCAGCGAGTTGGGGTTGGACATGAATGAAGTGGTGCGCAACAAACTCGCGGACAGTGAACGGAGATTCAGCTGATGAGCGACCGTCATTTCGATCAACTGGCGACCCGCTTCGCCGAAAAAATCTACGGCGGTGCCAAAGGCGCGATCCGTCTGGCGGTGCTTCAGGCCGATCTGGCCGAAACCTTGCCGGACCGGCCGCTGCGAGTCCTGGACATCGGCGCCGGCCTTGGCCACATGTCGTTGTGGCTGGCACAGCGCGGTCATGAAGTAACGCTGGCCGAACCCGCCGAGCCGATGCTTGAAGGCGCTCGCCAGCGCTTCGCCGACGCCGGGCAGACAGCGACATTCATTCAGGCGCCGTGGCAGGACCTGCTCGGTCAGCTCACCGAACCCTACGATCTGGTGCTGTGTCACGCGGTGCTGGAATGGCTGGCCGAACCGCACGCGATTCTGCCGGTTTTGCATCAGCTCACGACAAAGGAAGGCTGGTTATCACTGGCCTTTTACAACCGCGACGCGCTGATCTACCGCAACCTGCTCAAGGGCCACTTCCGCAAAATGCGCAAGAACGACATGGCCGGCGAGAAACAGAGCCTGACTCCGCAGCAGCCGCTGGATCCACGCGAACTGGCGGCGCAACTTGAAGGCTTGTGGCAGGTCGAAACCCAGAGCGGGGTGCGTGTTTTCCACGATTACATGCCGGTGGAATTCCAGGCCCGCGCCGAATTGGTGGACTTGCTGGAAATGGAACTGGCCCACCGTCGCCACCCAAGCTTTGCCGGGCTTGGGCGTTACTTGCACTGGATCTGTCGGCCGATCTGATCGGAGCGCGAAATGAACAGCCGTTCTGGGTTATTGATGATCTGTCTGGGGTTGGCGGCCTGCCAGGGCACTAACCCTTACGTGGCGAGTTCCAAACCCCTGCCGCCGGCACCGCCACAAGCGGCCAACACCTTTGATCGCAGCGCCTACCCGGCAGCGCCGCGCGACTATGGGCGCTATCGCAGTTGGGCCTGGCTCAACGGGCGCCTGCCACCGGGCACCGCGTGGGCGGATTCGGCGCAGGTCGCCGAAGCCGTCAGCAATGCCCTCGATCAACGCGGTTTGCGCCCGCTGCACGACAACCGCCCGGCCGACCTGTTTGTCAGCGCCGAACTGCACCTGGAGACCCGTTTGCGTCAGGTTCGGGACGACTATGGTTATTACGGCGGCGGGTATGGCGGTTACAACCGCTACGGCAGCGGTTACGGCATGTACAACACGGTGCCGATCGTGCGCACTTATCAAGAGCAGGTCGTCGTGGTGCGGGTGGACCTGTTCGACGCGCAAAGCGGTCAACCGGTCTGGAGCGCCAGCGCTGAAACCAGCAATCGCGGCAACCAGAGCGAGCGTGCCGATGCGATACGGGAAGCTGTAGAAAAGGCGATGTCGGCGTATCCTCCTAGTTAGCTTCTTTTGTTGAGAAGCATTGCGCAGGTTCATGTCTTCAACCGGAGAAATATCATGTTCCGCCGTCTCGCTTTACTGGCAGTGGCCGCACTATTAATCAGCGCCTGCGCCACCCAGGTCAATCATGACTTCGACGCCAGCCGCGACTTCGCCGCTTATCGCAGCTGGAGCTGGAAAGAACCCGCCCTGCAATATCGCCCCGATGACCCCCGGATCAAGAGCGACCTGACTGAACAACGCATTCGCCAGGCGGTGTCCGATCAGCTGGATCAGCGAGGCTTGCGTCCTGCCGCCGGTGGCAAGGGTGATTTGAATGTGCAGACGTACCTGATCGTCGAGGAGCGTCAACAACAGGTGACCACTAATTACGGCGGCGGTTGGGGGAATCCGTGGAATGGCTACTGGGGCGGGCCGATGTACAACGAAACCCGCCTGGTGTCCTACAAGGTCGCGACCATCCAGGTCGACCTGCTTGATGGCAAGGACGGCAAACTGGTGTGGCGCGGCAGTGATGAGCAGATACTCAGCCGTACAACGAACCCGTCGGATCGCAGCACGGCGATACACGAAACGGTGGGGCGAATTCTCGCCAACTACCCACCCAAATAGACAATCGAATCCCTATGGGAGCGGGCTTGCTCGCGAATGCGGTGTGTCAGTCAACATTGAAGCTGACTGATACACCGCATTCGTCGGAACGCCGCCCGGAGACAAGCCCGCTCCCACCTTGTTTTTTTGTTGTCTGGGGTGGCGAGTTGCCAGCAATCTCGAAAACCCTTGTCTACACTGCTGTTCACCCACGGAGGTAGCCCTCAGCTGTGCACCGGCAAAGGAGTGTGCGATGTCTCCCCGTATGCAGTTTCGCAGCCCGTCCCGGCAACGGGGGGCGATCGGTTTGATGGCGGCGCTGACATTGGGCATGGCCCTGGTGTTCTTGCTGGTCGTGGTCGATAGCGGTCGTTTGTACCTGAAAAAACGTGACCTGCAGCGCGTAGCGGACATGGCCGCACTTGAAGCTTCCACCCGAGGGGGTGATTGCACCGCTGGCAACACCGCTACCGTCTATGCCACCGCCAGTGCAAACCGTAACGGCTTCACCCTTCCTGACCCCAATCACAATCTGCTGGTCGCTTGCGGCGCCTTGACCCTGGATGCCAATAACCTTCGAGTATTTGGCGCCGACCCGAGCAAGAGCGAAGCCATTCGGGTGATCGCCAGCCATTCGGTCCAGCAGAGTGTCGCCGGCGGTGTCGGCGCCCTGTTCGGTGGCGCTCCACGCGCAGCGACCATCAATCTGACGGCCAGCGCTGTCGCCGCATTACCGCCACCGCAGGCTTCGCTGACCCTGCGCAGCACGATGTTGAGCGTCGACACCAGCAAATCGGCCACGCTCAACGCGCTGTTCGGTGGTTTGCTCGGGGGTAACCTGAACATCAACGCGGCGGGCTGGAACGGACTGGTGAACACCAACATCAGCTTGCTCGGTTACCTCGATCGATTGAAGGTCGACCTTAACCTCAGCGCTGCCGGGTATAACCAGGTATTGGGCAATACGATTGCCGTCAGCCAGCTGATTCAGACCGCCGTCAATGTATTGGACCCCGGCGGCACACTCGGCGCGACCGCAACCATTGCGAGTCTTCAAGCGCTGAAGGTCGCGGCAGGCGCAACCACCGTCGTACTCGGCAACGTGCTGCACGTCGAGGCTGGCAGCACCGTGACGGCGCTGGGGACCAACCTGAAAGTGTTCGACTTGATCGAGGCGCTCGTGCAACTGGCCAACAAGAAAAACGGCCTGGTGGCGACCGTGCCGATCAACCTCGCGGGGCTCGCGCAAATCACCGCTCGGATACAGATTCTGGAGCCGCCACAGCTCTCGGCCATCGGCAATCCGAAACACGCCGCGCTTGCGCCGTTGGGGCCCAACCGGATCTATGTGAAAACCGCTCAGGTGCGTACATTGCTGTCGGTCGATTTACCCATTCTGAGTGCGATTCAACCTTTGCTCGAGGCGGCGGCTGATCTTGCTGGACCATTGATGAGTATCTTGAATGACTTGTTTGATCTTGACCTGGTCGATCTCCTGACCTGCGCGCTTGGCGCGGCTTGTGAAATACCCTCGATCGTGCCGCTTTCCGATACCGTAAGGCTCGATGTCGCCCTGGACGTCGCGAGTGCCAACAGTTACGTCACCGCCTACAGCTGCAGCAGTGCCACCAACAAATCCCTGACCACCAATACCAGCACTTCACTGGTGACCCTGAAAATCGGCAAGATCGATCCGAACACGGCGTTCGGCAACAACACCTCGCCGCCCGCCGTGGTGGTGCAACCGTTGAAGGTGATCGATATCGGGGTGAAAACCTGTCGCCGGTTCCTGATCCTTCCTGTCAGTTGCGACCCACGGATTCCAGGCGTCGGCGGCGGCATCGATATCATGGCCGACACCACCGTGGCACAAAGCGCCAACATGCCGCACGTCTATTCCGCACCGCCGGCCACCAGCCTGCCGGAGATCAATCAGCCACCGTTCTACTATTCCTATTCCACCAGCAATATCGTCAGCAGCCTTACCGACACGCTGACCAATATTAAGGTCAACATGTACGGCCCGACGGGCAGTCTGGTCCCTGGTCTGGGGGCCGTCTTAAACACTGTCACCACATTGCTGGTGAACGTGATCAACAGCGTGCTCAGCCCGTTACTCGACACCTTGATCAACACCCTGCTGCTCAGTCTGGGAATCGATCTGAACAAGGTCGAAGTCGGCGCCAACCTCAGCTGTCACTCAGGACGAGCGACGCTGGTGATCTGATCGTCGGCAACAATCGGCAGTTCGATACAAAACCGTGCGCCCTCGACCGAGTTTCTGACGCTCAGTTTTCCGCCCATGTTCTCGACGATGCCGTAACTCACAGACAACCCGAGCCCGGTGCCGACACCGACGGGTTTGGTGGTGAAGAATGGCTCGAAGATCCGCTCCAGCAACCGCGGATCGATGCCGCCGCCGTTGTCCTCGACCCACAGCCGCACCGAATACGCATCACGCTCGGCGTACACCGAGATCCACGGTTTGAACTCGTGATCGGCCTCGCGTTTGCCGAGCAATGCATCCCGAGCGTTGACCATCAAATTGATCAACACCTGTTCGAGCTGATCGACGTGACCGCGCACTTGCACGTCAAACCCGGTCTCGCTGACCCGCAGATCGACCCCTTTGCCGCGCATCCCTTCGGCCAGCAGCGACAGCGTGCCTTCGATGGCTTGTGCCGGATTGAACGGATGCTGCTCGATTTCCGAGCGGCGGCCAAACACCCGCATGTGATCCACCACCCGCGCGGCGCGCTGGACCTGAGCATCGATGCGGTTGAGCTTGTCGGTCAGGTAATCGATTTGCACATCGCCATTGCTCAGACGCTTGAGCACGTTGACGATGGCCATGCGCATCACATTCAACGGCTGATTGATTTCGTGGGCCAGCCCTGTGGCCATTTCGCCGAGGGTAGCCATTTTTGCACTTTGGGTGAGCTGCTGCTGGGCGCGACGGACCTCGGTGTTGTCGCGACCCACGGCCTGAATCTCCAGCAATTGGCCGTGCTCATCGAACACCCCGCGATCCGACCACACCCACCAGGCATGTTCCCGCCCCGGCAGTTGCAGGTTGATTTGCGCGGTGCTGACCGGGAATTCCGGGCTGAGTCGGCTGAGCCGCTGGAGAAACGCTTCGCGCTGTTCCTGTGACATCCAGCTGCCCAGGTTCACCCCGGGCAGTTGCTCGGGTTGGCACTCCAGATAAGTCGCCAGTGGGCGGTTGCCGAAGCTCAGGGTCAGGTCCGGGCGGTAGCGGCAGATCATCGCCGGAGAATCTTCCACCAGGATCCGGTAGCGTTCTTCACTCTGTTTCACCTGTTCGGCGGCCAGGGTTGCTTCGGTGACGTCCAGCCACAGGCCGACGGCTTCTACTGGCAAGCCAAGGTCGTCGCGCAAGAGCTTGGCTTCATCGAGTAGCCAGTGGTATTCGCCGCGACTGTCGCGCAGCCGATAGCGGGCGCGCACCGAACCTTCACGCAGCAAATGTCGGGTACGTTCGAAATACCGGTCGCGGTCCTCTGGGTGCACCCTTTCAACCAAGGCTCCCGCCGCGCAATCAGCCAGTGTCCAGCCGAGCAGCGGCAGTAGGCTGTCACTGAAAAACGTCGGTTGCAGCGCACCTTCGTCATAGCGCTGCACATAGATCACCGCCGGTGAGCTGGCGATCAGATTGTCCAGCCGGGCATGGGCCGCCGCGGCGTTTTGCTCCTGGTTTTTGATGTCGCTGATGTCCAGCATGAAGCCCACCAACCGCCGGTTTTTACCGATGCCCAGGACCTGGCCTTGCAGGCGATACCAGTTCGGCGTTTGAGCCAAACGCACGCACAGCAGCAGCGGGGTGCCGTCGTCTTGCAAGTCTTGCAGACGACTGCTCAACTCTTCACGGTCGGCGGGGTGCACCCGATCAAGCCAATCGTGCAGCGGCAAACGATCGATCGTAAGGTTCAGGTTGCTGGCCAGCGACGGCGCCAATTGCACCTCGCGACTGTCGCTGAACACCTCCCACCATCCGGTGCCGAGCAAGGCTTGCAGCGACTCCAGCCGTTCCAGTTGCAGATGGTGCCGGTGCTCGCGCAAGCGCTCAAGCAACGGGCCTGCCAGCGCGCAGGTCAGTTGCAACCAGTCGCGATCATTCAGGTCGGGTGCCTGATGCTGCACCGGATAAAAGCCACACAGCAACCAGGCGACCACACCCTGAGCATCGTGATAGGGCACCGCGAACCCTTCGGCATTACCGAAGATGCCTTGCAAACGGGGATGTTCAGCGGGTGTCAGGCGTTGCGGTGCCGAGCCGTTCAGGCTGTCGAGCCCCGAGCCCAGGCGCTGAGCGTTTTGCCACAGCTGGGGCGCATCGCAAGCCGTGTAATGCTGATGAATCTGCCAGCCTTCTTCCTGTTCATCGAGTAGCGCCACCGCAATGCAGGGCATGTGGAAACGCTGGGCCAGGCCTTGTAGCTGTTCCACCAACACCTCGGGCAGGCGCGTCAGGTTGCAGCGGCGCAACTGTTCGCCGATCTGCGCGGCGAGTAATTGGCATTGCTCGCGGCTGCGTGATTGCCGGCGATCGAGCAACAAGTCGCCGATGTCCAGCAACTGCAACAGCCAGGCATCGGCCAATGGCTGGACCCAGCCACGCAAGTGCAGGGGTTGTCCATTGAGGCTGTAAAAGTCCAGGTCCAGAGTCTGTCCCTGCCAGTCGACCGGCGAACCTTCAACGGTGAGGCTGCTGTGAGGCATGAGGAAATCGAGCAAGTGCGGTGCTTGCGCCGCAGGCGTCTGCTGGGCCAGCACATGCCGCAGCGGGCCGGTCAGGTGAGTCACTCGACCTTCGGCATCCAGATGCATCTGCAAGCCGACACTTTGCACGCTCAGGGTGTCTGGCGTGTCCACTGGCTGAGGCGGATGGCGGTTGAGCAGGCGCCCGAAGAGTTTGTCTGCGGAACTCAAAATTGCAGGCTCGAACTGGCGCTGAGGTTGGCCGGCAGCTTGGGTACTTGGCCAATTCCCGGCAGGTTCAGAAACGGGATGACCTGCTGCAGTTTGCTGGTGGGGTAGTTGATGCTGACCTTCAACACCCCACCCACGTAGGTGGCGCTGGCGTCGGTGGCGACATTGAAATTCAGTGCGGCAGGAATCCAGGCCAGTTGTCGGCTCAGTTCTGTCGTGGCAACGGTTTTTACCGCGATGTCGTATCCGGGGCTGCTCGGATCCAGCGCCACGCTTCGGCGCACCGCTTCGGCGGTCGACTGAGTGAACGATTGCATCAGCAGCAGTGGCAAGCTGTACGTGACGATTCCATAGAACACGGCGAAAAAGATGAGAAACACCAAAGCAAACTCAATCGCTACAGCGCCTTTTTGCTTACGGGGGAGGCCTATTTTCATGACTGCGTCTACCCTGATATTCACGACGTGATATCAGCATAGAATCATTCAGCCAAAACGGACGTTTTTTACCGGATGCAGAGCTTTGTATTACTGATCTGGCTGACGCTATGCGCAGCACAGGATGCTCGAGAACGACACATCGCCAATGGCCTGACCCTTGGCGCAGCGGCGTTGGCGCTGGCGTATCTCCTGTGGACGGGCACGACCTGGCTGGGGGCCGAGGCGGCGCAGGGCGGCTGGGCTTTTTTGCTGGCGCTGGCTTTCACCTTGCCCGGTTATGCGCTGAGACGCTTGGGCGCAGGCGATGTGAAATTGATGACCGGCCTGGGGCTGGCGACAGACGGCATGCACCTGCTCGGCGTGTTCATCGGTGCCGGATTGGCCAGTGTGCTGTGGCTGCTGCTGGCGCCAAGAGTCTGGCTTCATATGGGCCAAGGGCTTAGAAATCATCTTCGATACCTGGGGCCTGGAATGTCAAAGAAACAGCCCTTTGCACCCTTCGTATTGGTGGGCCTGTTGCTCACACTTGCCTGGTTTCACTAGCCGACAGTTCTATATACAGAGTCGGAAAGTACGACTACTTTCAATTCAGTAGTTGTACAGCCTGTGGCTGGTAGAGGAACGGTCAACTTTGACCTTGCAGGGAGTCGCACGTGAACAAGCTTTCTTCGGCAGTAAAAATCCTTGTGGTCGACGACCAACCGTTTATTGCCGCAGAACTCTGTGAGTTTCTTAAAGGCCGCGGTTACCGTTGCGTGTCTTGTGAGACTGGCAATCAGGCCGTCGAGCGTTTCAATGAAGACGAAGCGATTGGCCTGGTGCTTTGCGATTTGCACATGCCCGGTCTGGACGGGATTCAACTGGTCCAGGCGCTGCAACGGTTATCCGGCAAGCACCGTGTGTTTGAAGCGATCATGCTCACTGGGCGCGCGGACAAGCAGGATGTGATCAAGGCCTTGCGGGCCGGGTTTGCCGATTACTACCAGAAGCCGATTAACCTGGGTGAGTTGCTCGAAGGGATTGCGCGTCAGGCAGTGGTTTTGCAGGAACGGCAGAAGAGTGTGCAGCTGGGGCATCTGGATCAGAAGCTGCAGTACCTTGCCGAGTCGATCGATGATCTGTATCAGGATCTGGATAAGGTTCGGCGTGGGCCGCGGTTATCGGTTTTCACTGATGAGGATGTCATCGCTGTGGGTCGGGTTGAGATTCCGGCGATTTTCAGTCACCTGTCGCCAAGGCAGTTGGAGGTGGCGCGGTTGGTGGGGAAAGGGCAGACGAATTATCAGATTGCCTGTGAGTTGGGGATTACCGAGAACACGGTGAAGCTTTATGTGTCGCAGGTTTTGCGGCTGACGCATATGCATAATCGGACGCAGTTGGCGCTGGCTTTGTTACCCAGCCATTCTGGATTGCATCAGGGGGTGACTGCGCATTAGCGGTAACGACCTCAACTCACTTTTTGGAGTGTGTTAAGCCGTAACGCGATCTGTAGCAGCTGATCGGCAGCTGCTACAAAAGAAGTGTCTCGATCGAAATTGCCTGGATCAAGACTACCCCCCCGTCCCACCGTCCACTTGCCCGCTCTCATACTGATCAAAGTACTCCGGGATCTCATGCTGATAGCTTTTCAACCAACGCTGCATGCTCAGCTCGCGCTCGGTCGCGGTTGAGGTTTGCGGTTTCTGGGAAGCCGCCTTGTTGCTGCTTTGCAGCTGCAGCCAGCCTTCGGTTTCCTGTTGTTGGGCCGAAGCGGGGCCGGGGTCGATGGCGTGAGCGGTGAGGGGCAAGGCCAGCAGGCCGAGGCAGCAGAGGATGGTCGTTTTCATCAAAAGCCTCTCCTTATTGAATCGTCGGTGTGGCGACAGCGACATGGTTTACGGCGGTCGGGCCGGACTTGCTCGGTGTCTTGAGTCTTTGCGCGCGGGCCTGGGCTTCGGTGACTTGGGCAGGGCTCAGGCCGAGACGGCTGACGAGTTCGGCCGCGCGGCTCCAGTCGTCCTGGTAGATCAGTAGCGTCACCAGATTCAACGCTGCCAGTTGATCGCTTTGCTTGAGTTCCATGGCTGTCAGGAATTCAAAGCGCGCATCCTCGACGCGTAATTGATTGAGGTACACCACGCCGAGGTCGTTGCGGATTTTCTCGTCGGTCGGCGCTAGCCGTGCGGCCCGCTGCAAGTGAGCTTGTGCCAGGCCGTTGTCGCCCTTGGCGGCGGCGAGTTGGCCCAGGCCGTGTTCGGCTTCGGCGGCCAGGCAACTGCCGAGCAGGCTGCGGTACAACGGCTCGGCTTCGCTGCGGCCCAACAGTCGATAGACCTTGGCCTTGCGCAAGCGCACGTCGGCGAGGTTGTCGGGCAGGCTTTGCAGGTTGGCGAGGCTGGCGTGCAGTTTGCCGTCATTGGCCATGTCATCGGCAAGGTTCAGCGACAGCTGTTCCTCGGAAGTCAGCTTGGCGCAACTGGCCGTGTTGGTCAGGGCGCTCCAGGGCGTCGCACCGTTGCTCGCGCAACCGCCTAATAACAGCAGCATCAAACCGGCAATTATTGCTTTCATAACGATCCCTCTAAGAACCAAAGGCATGGGACAGGGCGGTGAAGCCCGGGCCGGCCAGTACGATCAATAACGCCGGGAAGAGAAACAACATCATCACGACGGACATTTTGGCGGACATCTTGGAGATGTATTCCTGCAAGCGCGTCAGGCGCCGGTCATCGAGCAATTGCTTGAGGGTCAGCAGGGATTTCATCGCACCGCCCCCCTGATGGATCAACTGCTCAAGGATGACGCAGGTGTCGGTGAACTCGTCGACGGCCAGCAATCGCGTGGCTTTGTGCAGTTCTTCGCCCAGTTCCAGGCCGGAATCGACCCGGACCAATACCAGACGCAGTTCATGGGTCAGGGCCGGCAATAATTGTTTGCCTTCATTGCTCAATACTCGCAGCGACTGCTCCACCGCCATGCCCGATTCGAACAGGATGCGCAGCAGCGGAATGAAGGTGGATATCTCGGTCGCCAGTTGTTTTTGCCGACGCAGCGCGGCAGCGGCCAGCAACCGTTTGGGCAATAGATAGCCGATGCCGGTGGCGAGCACCGGGGCCATCCAGTGGTTGTCTGTGTGAGGGAAGAATACGCCCTGGATCAGCAAAGTCAGGGCCAGCGCCAGCACCGGGGCGCCTATCTGGGAGGCCGCGAACAGTGACCGTCGCCGGGCGCTGCGCCAGCCGAGACGGTTAAGCAATGCCTGGGTTTCGTTATCCAGGTTGACCGAGCGCTGACCGATCCGGCTGCTGCCCAGCATTTGCAGCCACTGATCGACGCGGTGATCGTTTGCCAGTTTGCCATCAAGTCGTTGTGCCACCTGGCGAACCCGCCGACGGTGCTCCAGCAAACCGCTGAGCAGCAACAACGTTGCCCCCAGAAACAGCAATGCGCAGATCAGCAATGGCACTTTCATACGCTACGCAACATGTGCCAGAGCGCCAGGCTGCCGATCACCTGCAATCCAAACGCGGACGCGAGCATGATTTGCCCCGAGTCGTCGTGCCACATGGCGAGCAAGTAATGTGGGTTGGTCGCGAGGAAATAGCCGGCCAGGCCAATCGGCAAACAGCCCAGGACCCACGCGGTCACCCGGGTTTCACCGGTCATGGCCCTGAGCTGGCGCGCAGCCTGCTCGCGCTCCCGGATCATCTTGATCAGGTTTTCCAGCAATTCGCTGGCATTGCCGCCATAGCGGTGATTGACCTTCAACCCGAGCGCGAACAGGCGAAGTTCGTCTTTCTCATACAGCTCGGCAAGGTCAGTCGCGGCATCCGGCAGGCTGACCCCCAACTGCACGTTGCGCTGAACCCGCCCCATGGCGTTTTTCAGCGGGTCTTCAGCGGTGTCGATGGCGCCCAGCACCGCATCGGCCAGGGTGCGCCCGGACTTCAGACTGCGCACGGTGTGATCGAGCATTTGCGGCAGTTGTTCGATCATGCGCTGGAGTCGGCGCTGATAACGCCAATTGACATACAGACGCAGTATCAGCGGCGGTAGCAGTAACAGCACCAGCAAGCCGAACCAGCCACCGGCGGCAAATCCGAGCAAGATGCCAAAGGCCCAAAGCAGCAGCCACACCCCCAGACGCTCGGAGGGACGCCCAAGGCCGGCCCGCAGAAAGGCCCGATCCAGACCCGCCCAGGAGGTTTTCGTCAGTACCGGCTGCGGTTGCCCCTGGGTCAGGCGCGCCAGTACCCGGTCGGTGCCGGTCTGGCGCAAACCGCGATAAAACAGGCGGATCGACAGTCCGAGCAAGACCAGGCAAATGAGGATGAGCAGCACCGGTTTGAGCATGCCGTGGCCTTCAGTACGCAGGGGGAGAGAGCGCCAACTCACGGCGCAGTTTGTCGCCGGCGGGGTTGACCGCTTCGCGCAGGAATCCAAAACCGCTGCGCCGGTCGAGCCGGAACAACGTGTTGGTGACATACACGTCATCGCGCAAGCCGATCACCTCCACCACTTCGCTGACGCAGCGGCGGCCGTCGGGCATGCGCGTCAGCTGGATCACTACATCCAGTGCGGCGCAGATCATTTGCCGCAAGGTCCGTTCGGCGATGGTGCGGCCCGTCAGGCCCACCAATGTCTCCAGGCGCAACAGCGCATCCTGGGCGTTGTTGGCGTGCACGGTGCTCATGGAACCGTCGTGGCCGGTGTTCATTGCGGTGAGTACGTCCACCACTTCGACGCCGCGAATCTCGCCGAGAATGATTCGGTCCGGTCGCATCCGCAGGGCGTTGCGAATCAGGTCACTGGCCTTCACTTCGCCATGGCCTTCGGCATTCGGCGGTCGGGTTTCCAGACGCACCACGTGAGGGTGGCCCAGTTGCAGTTCGGCGACGTCCTCGATGGTGACGATTCGCTCGTGAGGGTTGATCAACTGGCTGAGAATGTTCAGCAGCGTGGTTTTGCCAGTGCCGGTGCCGCCGCTGATCAGGATGTTGCAGCGCTTGCCCACGGCCTCCTGAATAAAGTCGAAGATCGCCTGATCGATGGTTTGCATCGCCATCAGGTCCGAGCTTTTGAGCATGTCCTTGCGAAATTTACGTATCGACAGGCAGGGACCATCGAGCGCAATCGGCGGAATGATCGCGTTGACCCGGCTACCGTCGGGCAGTCGTGCGTCGACCATTGGCGACGACTCATCGAGTCGTCGACCGAGGGGCGCGAGAATCCGTTGCATGACCCGTTCGACGTGATGCGCATCGATGAAACGCAGGTCGCTTTGATGCAGTACGCCGTCGCGTTCAATGAACACCCGGTGCGGGCCGTTGACCAGAATATCTGTCACCGACGGGTCCCGCAGCAGCACTTCCAAGGGGCCGAAACCGGTGAGTTCATCGACGATTTCTTCGGCCAGGCGCTCCATTTCATAGCGGGAAATCGCCAGGTGCAGCCGGGCGATGTACTCGGCAACCTTGTCGATGACGAATTGCGAGAGCACCTGCCGTGAATCCTCCAGCAGGTTTTTGCCGGACTCCTCGATGGCGTCGATGATGTAGCGGTGCAGCACCAGTTTCAGACCTTCGTGATCGGTGTTGCCGCTGGTGGCGCGCACAGGGGCACCGAAGAGTTTTTCACCGCTCATTGCGCACCTCTCAACCGGTTGAACCAGCCAGACTTGGGCTTGGCCAGGTCCTCGGAGCGCTTGGCCAACCGACAACCGAGGGCGCCCAGGCTTTGAGTCAGGGCTTCGCGGGGGGCCAGTTCAAACAGCGTCATACCTTGATTCTTTGCGTTGAGCCGAACTTCCGGGCTGTAGACGAGGGTCGCGATGATCTCCATGCCGAAGCTTTTGCTCAGGGTGTCGGAATCCGGTGCGACGTTGCGCAGGTAGCGGTCCACCAGCAGTCTGGCGTGATCGAGCTTCATTCCTTTTTCCCGCCACTGGTTGAGTACCGCCAGGTTGCGACGGCAGTCGAGTACGTTCTGATCGGTGTACCACAGCAACTTGTCGCAATGGGTGACGAAGGTGCGTAGCGCTTCGCTGTCCGGCTGGCCAGTCAAGTTCACCACGATGTGCTGGAAGTGTTGGCGCAGGGCGCTGAGCAGCATGTACAACTCGGCGGTGCTGGTATGTTCCAGCGGCATATCGTGGCTGGCGTAGGCGAGGATCCGCAACCCGGCGGCGCAGTGGGTGAACGCGCTGTCGATCAGCGTCGCGTCGAGTCGCCGCAAGTGCCGGAGTGCATCGCCGAAGTGGAACGAACTCTCCAGCCCGAGCAAGGCCAGGCTGTCACCGCGTGGCAGGCCCAGGTCCAGTAACAGCGTTTGCTGTCCGCTCTTTTGCACCACTTGCGCCAAGTGCGTGGCGAGCAGCGCGCCGTCGGCGTTGATCTGCACACCGTAGAGCACCGTCAGGCTACCCAGCTGGGTGTTTGGGGTCACGGGCGGCAGGCGTTTGCCCAACCGTCGCACCAACCCCGCGACTTCACTGGAGCGCGAACCATAGGCCACGAAATCCCGTGCACCGGCGCGCATGGCATTGAGCACGAGCTGGTTGTCCATGCCATCGCCCAGCGCGACAATCGCCAGCATCGGTTTGGCTTCCAGGACACCTTCGATCAGTGCGCTTTGGGCCACCACGTGTTCACGGTCCAGGCCGATGAACACCAGGCTGGCGAAGGTCACGTCCACTAGCGCCAGCAATTCGTCAAGGCTGCCAGTGCCAGCGCTGACCACTTGGCCCAGCGGGGCGAGGGCGCCTTGCAGCCACTCAAGGTCGGTGCTGTTGCGCGTGATCGCGAGGAAGGTCTGGCTCAGGTTCTGGCTCTGGCTCATTGCGATAATCCGCTGCGTTTATCGAAGTTGCCGTTTTCGAGGAAGTACAGGCGATACCAGTTCGGGTCATAGTTGCGCAGCTTTTCACCTGGTAATGACGGCAGTTGTGCGTTGGCAGCCAACGGTTGAACCAGGTGCGGCGTGACGATCATCAGCAACTCCCGCTCTTCGCGGTTGACCGCTGAGTTGCGAAAAAACGCACCGAGAATCGGGATATCGCCCAGGCCTGGAAACTTGCTGACTTGCGAACTGTTGTGAGTGCTGATCAAACCGCTGATGACGAAACTCTCGCCATCGGCCAGCGAGATGCTGGTATCGGTGCGGCGAATGGTGAACGCCGGCACGGTGGTACCGCCGATGGTCACACCATTGTTGTAGTCGAGTTCGCTGACCTCCGGCGCCACTTTGAGGGTGATGCGATCGTGGCTGACCACGGTCGGCGTGAGCGTCAGGCGGATGCCGAACTCCTTGTATTCGATGGAGTAGCTGTTGCTGTTGGCGCTGGGCACCGGGATCGGAATTTCACCGCCGGCCAGGAAGCTAGCGCTCTGCCCGCTGAGGGCCACCAGGCTCGGCCGTGCCAGGGTGTAGGCGAAGCCGCTGCCTTCCAGGGCGTTGACGATGCCGAGGAATTTGCTGCTGCCACCGCCCCAGACAATGTTGAAACTGTCGTTGAGCAGCGGAATGCTGGGCACCGCGATCCGGGGATCAATGTTGAACAGCGGCACCACGCCCGGCGTCACGGCCGTGTTGGGCACCGTACCGGGGGCGCCGAAGAGGAAGTTGTTCGAGCCCTTGCCGAAAATCGACGTGCCGGCCTCTTTCAGTTTGGTCCGACTGACTTCGACGAAACGAATGTCGGTCTGTACTTGCGACGGTAGCAGTGGGTCATCAGAGGGTAATCGTGTCGCGGTGGTCATCGCCGCGGTGGCCTTGCCCTGAACGAATACCATGCTTTGGCGCGGAGCACTGGCGCAGGCGGTCCAGATCATCAGGCTGGTAGCGCCGGAGGCCATTCCGGTTAGCAAAAACGCTTGATTACCGTTGACTCGCACATCGGCGATTTTCGGGTCACCCACCGCCACCCGAGTGATCGCCACCGGTGATTGCACCTCCTGTTGCAGCCCTTCACCGACTTCCAGCACCGCAGGCAACGAACCCAGCGCGGCGCAATTGCCTGACGCTGCGAACGTTACGCCAAGCGGCACACCGCTCAGTAAAGAGACCCAGAGCAGGCCTTGAAACAGGGGCATGGAACGACTGCGCATTTAGATGCGTCCTTGCTCGATTCAGGGGGTTTGTTGGGTGATTTCGTTGCCGCGGATGACTTCCACGCTCGACTTGCGCGGTGTTGTGCTGCCGTAGGTGACGACAGGTTTGGGTGGGGGCGTCATGGCCAGCTGGCTGAACTGGATCAACTCGCGGTTGGCACTGGCAAGATTGGCCGATGAATCGCTTTCGCCAGCCCAGTAACGAGACAGACGCTTTTCATCGGCGCTGCGTACGGCCAGGCGCAACACGCCGGCCTGGGCCGCTAACATCAGGCGACTCAATAGTTGTTCGGGGACGGCAAGCAAGACACTGCGGGCGCTGGCGCGCGTTTGTTCCTGCCTGAGTTTTTCTTCGTTGCTGCGGGCCGGGCTTGCGGGTTGGCCGTCGTTGGTCAACCCCATCTGTTCGCCTACTCCGAGCACCCGCAAGGCCGGCACCACCAGTTGCGCCGACGGCTGAAGGTTGTTGTTGTCCATGCGCAGAAACAGCAGCACATCGACGTAGTCCCCCGGTGTCAGTTGCCCGCCGGCATTGATCACTTCATCCACCGCGACGGCGAGGGCGCGTTCATCGGGACGAATCATCCGCGCCAGTCTGCCGCCGGCTTCGAAACTTTCATCATTGAGCCAGGTGCCGGCGCTGAGGGCGCGCCAGGGCGTGCGGCCAATGGCTTGATCGAGGCGGCTCAGGCTGCCGGCCGGGACGGTACGGAGTTGTTCCAGAGTCACGTCGGCGGCGCTGATCGGCATGAACGGTGGCACATCATGCAGCAGCACCACCACCGGTTGGCGGATGGGATCGTCCGCGGGGGCTGGCGTCTGGGCGATGGGTGCAGGCGTGACGATCCCGGGTTGCACGACAGGCTCGGGAACGGGTTGACGGCTCAGCGTGAGGCCCCAGTAACCGGCAATAATGGCGCCCACCAGAAACAAACCGGCCAGGCCCAGAGTGATACGACTGTTCATGACGGCTCTCCCTTTCCTGCTGCTTCAAACCTCGTCGTATCCAACGAGACAACTTCGCAATCAGGCAGCTATGAACATGGAACTATTTGGCTATTTGAAGGTAGCTCAGTTAGAGCAAAAAGCCATTACGGGACTGAAACTAACGAAAGTAAGTAGCCAGGGTGAAAACGTGACTTTTTTGGCGTCAATAAGACAACTAATACTTTAGTGATAATTCGTTCTTACAGTTGTTGGTTAGGGGAATGCCGACAATGCTGATGCTGGCAAAGGGGAATCATGTTGCGACCGTGCAACACCCTCCGTCTTTCAGGAGAACTGCCATGTCCTTCACCAAGATTGCTCAGAAGATCAAATCCGAAATCGCTTTTTACAAACGTTTGGCCAAAGACACTGAGGGCGCTTCTGGTATCGAGTACGCGATTGTTGCAGCCATGGTCGCGGTGGTGATTGCCGGACTCAGCGCGGGAATGGGCACTACGATCACGAATATCTTCGGAAGAATCACTACGGCATTGGGCGGTACACCGTAACTTGCTAATGCGCCTCAGGGCTTCTAACGTCAGCGCTTCGTCCATTGCAGGTGTTGCCCATGAACGCTCCCTCACTTCCACGCCAACAGCTTCTCCTGGTCGATGATGAGGAGGATGCGTTGCTCGAATTGGCGGAGTTGCTGGAGGGCGAGGGCTTCAATTGCTTTACCGCCACCTCAGTCAAACTCGCGCTGCAACACCTGACGCGCCACCCTGATATTGCGTTGGTGATCACTGATCTGCGGATGCCGGAGGAGAGCGGCATGTCGTTGATCAAGCGGTTGCGCGAGCACACGTCCCGCCAGCATTTGCCGGTGATTGTGACGTCGGGGCATGCGGACATGGAGGATGTCAGCGACATGTTGCGGTTGCAGGTGCTCGACCTGTTTCGCAAGCCGATTTATCACGTGCGGTTGTTGGAAACGTTGAATAACCTGTTTCCGCAGCCGCGCTTGAATTTAGTGAGTCAGTGATAGATCGTTCCCACGCTCTGCGTGGTGCAGCCAGGGACGCTCCGCGTCCCAAGAGCCGAATGCAGAGCGCAGGAATGATCGGGTCAGGCGACCGGCCGCCAATGCCCCGCCATATGCTCCAAATCCCCTGCACCCACCAACAGCAAATCCCCACTGGACCCCGCAGCGCTGGCCAGCAACGTCACTTCACTGGGCAACCGCACCGGTTTCCTGAACTGCACCGCAATCTCGACATTCGCTGCCGGCAGGTGCTCACTTAGCGCCGCCAACGTACGGGCCTTGTTCCACAATCCATGGGCGATGGCCGTCGGGAAACCGAAGAGTTTGGCGCTGACGGCACTCAGGTGAATCGGGTTGTAGTCGCCGGACACTTTGGCGTACTGCCGCCCAATGTCCGACGGCGCTTTCCAGTGGGCCACTTCTGACATTTCCAGGGTCGATGCCAACACTTCTTCGACGGGCTCGCCTGCGAGTTTGACTGCGCGGCACAACATCTGGCTTTCAGCTTCCCACAACGCCCCCAACTGATCGTCAAGTGTCGTCACCAAGTCGAACGTCGCGCCTTTTTCATGAGGCTGAAGGTTTTGCACCTGAACGCTGACGCGCACACGATTCACGCCGCCCATTGGGCGAAAGATACGAATGCGGTTGCTCAGGTGAATCAACCCCAGCAGCGGAAATGGAAATTCCTTGGCCGTCAGCAATTGCATTTGCAAAGCGAACGCCAGGATGTGTGGATAGGTGGGTGGCAGCAAACCGTTCTCGGCAAAACCGCAGACCTTGCGATAGTCCGCCAGGTGTTTAGGGTCGACATTGATCCAGCAGCGCAAACCCGAATCGGGCAGGGTGGTGCCAGTGATTTTGCGTCGCGTCGCCGCTCGCACATACAACTCCGGCAGACTCGGTTCGCGGTTGAGTGTGTGCCAATCGATGATCATGCCTAAGCCCCCAAAACACTTTGCCCGCACACTCGCAGCGCTTGCCCGGTGAACGCCCCGGTACCCGGTTGAGCGAGCCACGCCACCGCTTCGGCGACGTCTTGTGGCAAGCCGCCCTGGCCTAGCGAACTCATGCGTCGCCCGGCCTCACGCACGCCGAACGGAAGATGCGCGGTCATCTGGGTTTCGATGAAACCGGGTGCCACCGCATTGATGCTGATGCCGCGCTCACTCAGCAGCGGCGCCCAGGCTTGGGCCAGGCCGATCAGCCCGGCCTTGCTCGCCGCGTAATTGGTTTGCCCGCGATTGCCGGCGATGCCGCTGATGGACGCCAGCAGGATTACCCGGCCGTTGTCGTGCAGGGTGCCGTTGTCGAGCAATGCCTTGGTCAGCACTTGCGGCGCATTGAGGTTGACCGCGAGCACCGCGTCCCAGAATTCCGGAGTCATGTTGGCCAGGGTTTTATCCCGAGTGATGCCAGCGTTGTGCACCACGATGTCGATGCCGTCGGGCAGTTGCTCGACCAACTGCGCGGCGGCGTCGTCGGCGCAAATGTCCAAGGTAATGCTGCGCCCGCCGAGGCGTGCGGCGAGGGCTTCGAGGTCGGTCTTGGCTGGTTGCACGTCGAGCAGAATGACGTCGGCACCGTCGCGGGCCAGGGTTTCTGCAATGGAGGCACCGATGCCGCGCGCAGCGCCAGTGACCAGCGCCTTGAGGCCGGCCAGTGGGCGAGTCCAGTCCTGGACGGGAGTGTCGCAGGCATTCAGGCGAATGACCTGACCGGACACGAAAGCGCTTTTGGGCGAGAGGAAAAAGCGCAACGGGCCTTCCAGTTGATCCTCGACACCGTCGCCGACATAGATCAGTTGCAAGGTGCCACCGCTGCGCAGTTCCTTGGCCAGCGAACGGCTGAAACCTTCCACCGCACGCTGGGCACTGGCGGCGAACGGATCGCTCAACGTCTCTGGCGCGCGACCCAGAATCACGATGTGCGCACTGTGATCGAGGTTTTTCACCAGCGGCTGGAAGAATTCGCGCAGCTGTTTGAGCTGATCGGTCTGCACCAGGTCACTGGCGTCGAACACCACGGCTTTGAGTTTGGGGCCGTGGCCGGGAATCCACGCGGTGGCCAGTGAAGGTTCGGTGCCGTAGCTGTAAATCGCGTCGGTCAGGCGATTGGCGAAGGCGCTGATTTTCTCCGTCAGCGGGCCACCGCCAAACAACAGCGCCCCTTCGACAGGGCGCAGCCGGCCTGCTTGCCAGCGCTCCAGTCGTACCGGCGACGGCAGACCCAGGGCCCCGACCAAACGATGGCCGATGGACGAATTGGCGAAGTCGATATAGCGGTCAGACATGGAACGCGCTCCAGCAGCTGGGGTTCAAAGTGTGGACCACGAATGGCGATCAGTCGTTCGATCCACGAGATTAGGCCTACGCTTGATCAAAGCAGAGTAGTTGAACCCCGGTTTGGCAGGACTATCAGAGAAATGCAAACCCTGTGGGAGCGAGCCTGCTCGCGAAGGCGGAGTGTCAGGCGAAATAGATGTTGAATGTGCTGGCCTCTTCGCGAGCAGGCTCGCTCCCACAGGAATTCGGTTTAACTTCCAGATATTTCACCAGGAGCTTTTCATGACTCAGCTGCGCCGCGTTGCGATTATCGGGGGTAACCGTATCCCCTTCGCCCGTTCCAACGGGCCGTACGCCACCGCCAGTAATCAGGCGATGCTCACCGCCGCACTCGAAGGCCTGATCGAACGCTACAACCTGCACGGTTTGCGCATGGGCGAAGTGGCGGCGGGCGCGGTGCTCAAGCACTCCCGGGATTTCAACCTGACCCGCGAATGCGTGCTCGGCTCGCGGCTGTCGCCGACCACCCCGGCCTATGACGTCCAGCAGGCCTGCGGTACTGGCCTGGAAGCGGCGTTGCTGGTGGCCAACAAAATCGCCCTGGGTCAGATCGACTGCGGCATTGCCGGCGGCGTCGACACCACCTCCGACGCGCCGATCGGTGTCAACGAAGGTCTGCGCAAAATCCTCCTGCAAGCCAATCGCGCCAAGACCACCGCCGACAAACTGAAAACCTTCCTGCAACTGCGCCCCCGTCACCTGATCCCGGAACTGCCACGCAACGGCGAAGCGCGCACCGGTCTGTCCATGGGCGAGCACTGCGAGTTGATGGCGCAGACCTGGAGCATTCCGCGCGCCGAACAGGATCAGTTGACCCTCGAAAGCCATCAGAAAATGACCGCGTCCTACATCGAAGGCTGGCACAACGATCTGATGACGCCATTCCTCGGCCTGACCCGCGACAACAATTTGCGCGCGGACCTGACGCTGGACAAACTCGCCTCACTGAAACCGGCTTTCGAGAAAAGTGCCAAGGGCACTCTGACGGCAGGCAACTCCACGCCGCTTACCGACGGTGCGTCGCTGGTGCTGCTGGGCAGTGAGGAATGGGCGAAGGAGCGTGGCTTGCCGATTCTTGCGTATTGGCGCGACGGCGAGGCGGCGGCAGTGGATTTCGTCAACGGTGCCGAAGGCCTGCTGATGGCGCCGGTGTATGCGGTGCCGCGCTTGCTGGCGCGCAATGGCCTGACCTTGCAGGACTTCGACTACTACGAAATCCACGAAGCCTTCGCCGCGCAAGTCCTGTGCACGCTGAAGGCCTGGGAAGATCCCGACTACTGCAAAACCCGCCTCGGGCTCGACGCGCCGCTGGGTTCCATCGACCGTAGCCGGCTCAATGTCAAAGGCAGTTCACTGGCGGCCGGGCACCCGTTCGCCGCCACCGGCGGGCGCATTGTCGCCAACCTGGCCAAGTTGCTCGACGGTGCGGGCAAGGGTCGAGGCTTGATCTCGATCTGCGCTGCCGGTGGTCAGGGTGTGACGGCGATTATCGAGCGTTGATCGTTGAACGTGGGTGAAAACCTGTGGGAGCGGCCCGCGATAGCGGTGTGTCAGACAACAGAGACGCGGGATAAGCCGTCCCCCATCGCGGGTAAGCCCGCTCCTACATAGGAATTCTCTGTTGCGAATACATTTGTAAGAAAAGAAGTCTTAGCCTAACGTCGGCGTTATCTACCGTCTTGCGACATAAGGCTCATCAATGACGTCCAACGGACAACTTTCCCTCGAGCGGTCCATTCCAGCGCTGACGGCATTGCCGCGTCCGTTGTTTGCCCGAGTGGAAAGTCTTAACGCCGGTTCATGGACGCCGGCTCATCGTCACGACTGGGTGCAGTTTTCCTACGCCATCAGTGGCGTGCTCGGTGTGCACACCGCCGAGGGCAGTTTCTTTGCGCCGCCGCAGTGGGGGATCTGGATTCCTGCCGATCTGGAACATCAAGTGGTGACCTCGATGCGCGCCGAGATGCGCAGCCTGTATGTGCGTCGTGAGGATTGCGCGTGGGCGGACGGGCGTTGTCGGGTGCTGGAAGTGACGCCGTTGGCCCGGGAGCTGATCAAGCGTTTTTGCTTGCTGCCCGTGGAGTATCCACAGGGCGATAGCCAGGAAACTCGGCTGGTGAATGTATTGCTGGATCAGTTGGCGAGTTTGCCGCAGGTGGAGTTTTCCCTGCCGTTGCCCCGGCATGAACGTTTGCTCGGCTTGTGCAACGAGCTGATTGAAAACCCCGAGCAGAACGTGACCTTGCAGGAATGGGCGCAGCGCTTGGGCACTTCGGAGAAGACCTTGATGCGGCTGTTTCAGCGCGAAACCGGGTTGAGTTTTCGAGGGTGGCGCCAGCGGATGCGGTTGCTGTCGTCATTGAGCCTGCTGGAGGAGGGCGACAGCGTGACCAATGCCGCGCTGTCTTGCGGGTATGACTCGACTTCGGCGTTTATTGCGGCGTTCAAGGGGTTGTTCGGGTTTACCCCCGGTGAACTCTTCAGACACTGATCGTTCCCACGCGGAGCGTGGGAGCGATCAACATCTCAAGTTCTGAAGCGTCGAACCAAGCCATCCAGCTCATTCGACAACCCTGCCAAGCTCTGCGAATCCAGCCGCGCCGAGTTCGCCAGTTCCGCCACCAATTGCGCATCACCATGAATCTGGCTGATATGCCGGTTGATGTCTTCAGCCACCTGATGCTGTTCTTCTGCTGCGGTAGCGATCTGAGTGTTCATGTCGCGGATCACATCCACAGACTCACGAATCAGCCCAAAACTGCTGCGTGCTTCACCGATGCGGGTGACCGATTGCTGGGAGACTTCCAGGCTGGCGTGCATCTGCTGAGTCACTTGGCTGGTGCGCTTGGCGAGGTTGCCCAGCAGCCCGTCGATTTCCGCGGTGGAATCGGCCGTGCGTTTGGCCAGCGCTCGTACTTCGTCAGCCACTACCGCAAAACCACGTCCTTGCTCACCGGCCCGCGCCGCTTCAATGGCCGCGTTCAGCGCCAGCAGGTTGGTCTGTTCGGCGATCGAGCGAATGGTCCCGAGGATCGACTGAATGTCGTTGCTGTCGCGTTCCAGCTGTTGCATCGACTGCGCCGACTGTTCGATTTCCTGGCTCAAGCGATCGACGCTGGTCACGGCCGCATCAATCTGCTGCTGACCTTCGCGCGCCTGACGCTGGCCACTGTCGGCCGATTCCGCTGCCTGGCTGCATGAGCGGGCCACTTCGTTGGCGGTGGCGACCATTTCGTGGAATGCCGTGGACACCATGTCCACCGCTTCACGCTGGCGCCCGGCCGCTTCGGCCATGTCGCTGGACACCTGGGTCGAACTCTTGGAGGTGGCAAGGATCTTGGTCGCGGCGCCGCCGATGCTCTGAATCAGATTGCGAATCGCCGCCAGAAACTGGTTGAACCAGTTAGCCAGTTGCGCAGTTTCGTCGCTGCCGCGGATTTGCAGGTTCTTGGTCAGGTCACCTTCGCCCTGGGCGATGCCTTCCAGGCCACTGGCCACGCTGCGGATCGGCCGCACGATGAGGCTGGCGAAACTGGCGCCGACGATGGCGAAGAACACGGCCAGCACAGCGGCAATGATCGCGATCAACCAGGTCAGTCGGGTGGCCGAACTCATTACGTCGGTCTGCTTGATCAGGCCGATGAAGGTCCAGCCCAACTGCTCCGACGGCCAGACGTTGGCCATGTAGCGTTCGCCGTTCAGCTCGACTTCCACCAGCCCTTTACCGGCCTTGGCCAGTTGCGCGTAGCCGTCGCCGAGGCTGCTCAGGGCTTTAAAGTTGTGTTCAGGTTGCTTGGGATCCACCAGCACGGTGCCGGTGTTTTCCAGCAGCATCAGGTAACCGGTTTCACCGAGCTTGATCTGTTTGACGATTTCGGTGAGTTGTTTGAGCGTCACGTCGATGCTGACGACGCCGCCGTTGGTGCCCAATTTGTTGTCGATGGTGCGCACGGTGCTGACGTAAGTCGCGTCATCCTGAGCCCAATAATAAGCCTCGGTGCGAAATGGCTTGCCGGGCTTGGCCTGGGCAGCCTTGTACCACGGGCGTTGGCGCGGGTCGTAATTGTTCAGTTTTGCATCGTCCGGCCAGGATACATAACCGCCCGCTGCGGTGCCGAGGATGGCGTAGGCGTAAGACGGATGGCTGTTGCCCAGGTCCTGGAGGAGGGCGAAGACCTTTTTGTCCATCTCGCCCTGAGGAATGCTTTCGGCGTTGGCGCCTATGTAGGTTTTGAGGCTGTCGTCGGAGTTTTTGATCAGCGGTTGGGTCGCCAGGTAATCGACGTTCTGGCTGATGCCGTCAAAGAACAGCTGCATGGCATTGCTGACCTGACGAATTTCGCGACCACTGCCGTCGGCGAAACCTTCCCTGGCATCGCTGCGTAAATTCAGCACAACGAGGGTGGCGACCAGCACCACGGGCAAGCAGGCGATGATTGCAAACGCCCAGGTCAACTTTTGTTTGATGTTCATCCGCGCTCCAGATTTCTCTTGTAGGCCCACGCAGTGCAGATGACTCGCGGATTATTGGCAGTCGTAAACGTGTTTGATCGACCCGGGTCCGTGAGTGCGCCATCGTTTTTGTTCTTGGAACGATTGTCGGACAAATCACTTTGTCTCTGATGACTTCGGCTGGCGGAGACGGAAATTGAAGTCTATTAAGAAAAATCCTACGAAGGGTATGAATAGAGGTGTCAGCTTCTGTCGCCAAAACCCTCATTGCCCTTACGCAACAAGTGACGCAGGCTTGGCTATGATTTTGGGTGACCGCTCAGGGTGGTCGGGTTTGCCGGATTTTCTGGCACTTTGTGTGCTTCTAAACGTTCTCAGGAACGTTCATAGGTCGGCAACCCCTCCCCCGAATGAGTGGATTGCCGTATAACGAATGACTTTCGCGTGTTTGGTAATAAAGGACCCCCAATAAAAGCTGATGAAGACTCCAAAACGCATTGAACCCCTGATCGAGGACGGTCTGGTCGACGAGGTGCTGCGCCCACTCATGAGTGGTAAAGAAGCAGCTGTTTATGTGGTGCGCTGCGGTAACGAGTTACGTTGCGCGAAGGTCTACAAGGAGGCGAATAAACGTAGTTTTCGTCAGGCGGCCGAGTATCAGGAAGGTCGCAAGGTGCGCAACAGCCGTCAGGCTCGAGCAATGGCCAAGGGCTCCAAGTTCGGCAAGAAAGAAACCGAAGACGCCTGGCAGAATGCCGAAGTGGCGGCTTTGTTCCGGCTGGCCGGCGCTGGCGTGCGGGTTCCAAAGCCTTACGACTTCCTTGAAGGCGTGCTGCTGATGGAGCTGGTAGCCGACGAGTACGGTGATGCCGCGCCGCGTCTGAACGACGTGGTGCTGGAACCGGATCAGGCGCGCGAATACCACGCGTTTCTGATTTCGCAGATCGTGCTGATGTTGTGTACCGGTCTGGTGCACGGTGACCTGTCCGAGTTCAACGTGCTGCTGACCCCGACCGGCCCGGTGATCATCGACTTGCCGCAAGCGGTGGATGCGGCGGGCAACAACCACGCGTTCAACATGTTGGAGCGGGATGTGGGCAACATGGCTTCTTACTTCGGACGATTTGCTCCGGAATTGAGAAAGACCAAGTACGCCAAGGAAATGTGGGCCTTGTATGAGGCCGGCACCTTGCACCCGGCCAGCATCTTGACCGGTGAGTTTGACGAGCCGGAAGAGCTGGCGGACGTGGGCGGTGTTATCCGCGAAATCGAGGCCGCACGCCTTGATGAAGAGCGCAAGCAAGCGGTGCGCGCGGCTGACGATGCGCCACCTGGCAAAACCGAAGAACCGCCTCCGCCGTGGATGCAGTGATCGGTTAACGAAAAACCCGGCTTCGGCCGGGTTTTTTGTGGGTGCCTGCCAGCGAAATATCCAAGCGCTGGAGATTCAATGTGGGAGCGGTGTCGGACACAAAATTGTGTGTGCCGGAGATCATTGTGGGAGCGGGCTTGCCCGCGATGAGGCAATCACATCCAACATCAATGTTGCCTGACAGTCAGCTTTCGCGAGCAGGCTCGCTCCCACATACTGGCCGCATTCGAAAGCACTCCACACTCAAGGACTGAATGTGAACTCCACCCGCAACGCCCAACTGATCGTCGCCGCCCGTCTGATCTCGGACTTCGGCGCCTTCCTCAACATGGTCGCCCTGGCCACGTACGTCTACCTCCTCAGCGACAGCGCCATGAGCGTCGGCATCTTCCTCGCCAGCCGCGTGGCCGGAGGCATTTTTGCCAGCCTGATAGCCACGGCGTTTTATCGTTGCTGGACCGGGCGCATGCCATTGATTGCCTTCGACCTCCTGCGCGCCGGGCTGTTAGGCCTGTTGCTGGTACTGCCAGTCTCCCAGCAAGCGATGCTGTTACCGGTGATTGCCTTCGGCCTGGGGTTCGGCAATTCGATGTTCGCCATCGGTCTCAACAGTCAGTTACCGCACCTGATCAACGGTGAGCAACTGCTCAAGACCAACGCCTGGATCACGTCGGCGTCGTCGGCAGCCATGGTGGGTGGAAGCCTGGTGGCAGGGCTTTTGGTGGCCGCGTTTGGCTTTGAAACGGTGTTTGCGTTGAACGTGATTACTTATCTGCTGGCCGCGCTATTTATCGTGCCGTTGCGGTTTACCGGGCCAGCAGCCAGTGCCGAGCCAGCCGATGGGCGGGGTCAATGGTCGGCCCTGGGCCAAGGCTTGCGCAGTACTCCGGTGGTGGCAGCAATGCTCGCGGTTGCCATGGCCGACACCCTTGGCAGTGCCGCGCATAACGTCGGTTTTCCGATTATTTCCAGACTGCTGACGCCCGAGTCCGCCAGCACCACGCTGAGGCTGATGCTGGCGGTCTGGGCCGGTGGGAAACTCATCGGCGCACGGATCGCCAGCCGGATGAAAGGCTCGGAAAACGTGCACCTTGAGCGGCGGTTTTTCTTCGGCGTATTGCTGATGTCCTGCGGCTTTATCCTGATGTTCCAGCAGCAGACCCTTTACGGTTTGCTGCTGTTCTCGCTGCCGGCAGGATTGGGTGATGGCTTCTCGGAAGTCGGCCTGATGTCGCGGCTGCAACGTGAGCCGGACAGCTTGCGCCTGCCAATATTCAGCTTCCTGACCCTGCTGCAAATGACCGGGTTCGGCGTTGGTATGTTGATCGCCGCACCGTTCTATTCGTGGTGGACGCCGGGTGCCGTGGTGCTGCTGTTCCACGGCATTCCCCTCAGCACCTTGTTGGTGTTGAAGGGGTTGGCAATCAGGGATGCGCGGGTTCGGCGCAGCAGCCCGACTCAAGGTTTTTGAGGATCGGGCAGTCCGGGCGGTGATCGCCGTGACAGTGTTCAACCAGGTCCTGCAGGGTGTCGCGTAGTTGGCCGAGTTCGCGGATTTTCTGGTTCAGCTCGTCGATGTGTTGGCGGGCCAAGGCCTTCACATCAGCACTGGCGCGCTGGCGGTCCTGCCAGAGCGTCAGCAGTTTGCCGACCTCTTCCAGTGAAAACCCCAAGTCCCGGGAACGCTTGATGAACGCCAGGGTGTGCAGGTCGTCGTCGCCGTACACCCGGTAACCGCTGTCGGTGCGATGGGCAGCCTTGAGCAAGCCGATGGATTCGTAATAACGGATCATCTTCGCGCTCAGGCCGCTCTGGCGGGCCGCTTGGCCGATGTTCATTGAGTGTCCTCCAGATCCTTGGGTTTCCAGGTTTTCAACAGTAGCGCATTGCTTACCACGCTGACGCTCGACAGCGCCATGGCTGCACCGGCCAGCACCGGATTGAGAAAACCGAACGCCGCCAACGGAATACCGATCAGGTTATAGACGAAGGCCCAGAACAGGTTCTGCCGAATCTTTGCGTAAGTCTTGCGGCTGATTTCCAGCGCTGCCGGAACCAGCCGTGGATCGCCGCGCATCAGGGTAATCCCGGCCGCATGCATGGCGACGTCGGTGCCACCGCCCATGGCGATACCGATGTCGGCGGCGGCCAGGGCCGGGGCGTCGTTGATACCGTCGCCGACCATCGCCACGACACCGGTTTTCTTCAGCGTGGCCACAGTGGCCGCTTTGTCCGCCGGCAGCACTTCGGCGTGGACATCGCGGATGCCCAAGGCCTCGGCAACCACTTTGGCACTGCCGCGGTTGTCGCCGGTCAGCAGGTGGCTGCTGATGTTGCGTGCGTTGAGTTGTTGCACGGCTTGCAGTGCACCGGGTTTTAGGGTGTCGCCGAAGGCGAACAGGCCCAGCACCCGAGGTTCGGGACTTTGTTCGATCAGCCAGGACAGGGTCCGGCCTTCGGTTTCCCATGCGGTGGCCGAATCAGCCAATTCACCTGCGTTCAAACCGCTCTCTTCCAATAGACGACGATTGCCCAGCGCCAACCGCCGACCATTGAGGGTGCCCGCAATGCCGCGCCCGGTCAGCGACTGGCTGTCAGTGACATCGACCACGGTCAAATTGCGTTCGGCGCAAGCGTCCAAAACCGCCTTGGCCAACGGATGTTCACTGCCGCGTTGCAGGACGCCAGCCATTTGCAGCAGGGTGGCTTCATCTCCATCGACAGCACTCAAATGAGCGATACGCGGCGTCCCCGAGGTCAGCGTGCCGGTCTTGTCGAAGACCACCGCGCTGACTTCATGAGCACGTTCCAGCGCTTCGGCGTCCTTGATCAGAATCCCGTAACGCGCCGCTACACCGGTCCCGGCCATGATCGCTGTCGGCGTGGCCAGCCCGAGAGCGCAAGGGCAGGCGATCACCAGCACCGCGACGGCATTGATCAATGCAATTTCCATGGGGGCGCCGTAGAGCCACCAACCGACCAAGGTGGCCAATGCCAGCAACAGAACCACGGGCACGAACACCTGGCTGACTTTATCCACCAGTTTCTGGATCGGCGCCTTCGCCGCTTGAGCGTCTTCCACCAGGCGGATGATCTGCGCCAGTACGGTTTCCGCACCGAGCGCCTGAGTGCGAACCAGCAATCGGCCTTCACCATTGATCGCGCCGCCGGTGACTTTGTCGCCGGGTTGTTTGGGCACTGGCAGGCTTTCGCCGCTGATCAGCGCTTCATCGGCGTGACTCTGGCCTTCGACCACTTCACCGTCCACCGGGAAGCGTTCGCCGGGTTTGACCATGACCAGATCATTGAGGCGCAAGGCGCTGATGGCGACATCTTGCTCACGACCCTCGATCACCTGAATCGCCCGTTCCGGGCGCAAGGCTTCGAGGGCACGGATAGCGCTGGCGGTCTGGCGTTTGGCGCGGCTTTCCAGATATTTACCCAGCAGCACCAGTGCAATCACCACCGCCGACGCTTCGAAATACAGGTGCGGCATGCGCCCGGCGGCGGTGGCCCATTCATAAATACTCAAGCCATAACCGGCGCTGGTGCCCAACGCAACCAGCAAATCCATGTTGCCGGCACCGGCGCGCACGGCTTTCCAGGCCGCGACGTAAAAACGCGCGCCGAAGATGAATTGCACCGGCGTGGCCAACGCGAATTGCGCCCAGGCCGGGAGCATCCAGTGCACGCCGAACGGTTGCAGCAGCATCGGCAACACCAGCGGCAAAGCGAGGACGATCGCCAGGATCAAGGCCCAACGCTCGCGGTGCAGGCGCTGTTGCTGATGGTCGGTTTGCGGGTGTTCGACTTCCCAGACACTGGCGCTGTAACCCGCTTTTGTCACGGCACCGATCAAGGTTTGCGGATCGATCTGGCCGAGCAGTTCAAGGTGGGCACGTTCATTGGCCAGGTTGACGCTGACGCTTTTGACCCCCGGCACCTTGGCCAGCGCACGTTCGACCCGGCCGACGCAGGAGGCGCAGGTCATGCCGTCGATGCTCAATTCCAGGCTCTGCTGCGGCACGCTGTAACCGGCCTGGTGCACGGCGTCCATCAACGCCGTGAGGCTGTCGCTGGGCGCTTGAACCCGGGCCTGTTCAGTGGCGAGGTTGACGCTGACGGCGGAGGCGCCGATGACTTTACTCAAGGCTCGCTCGACACGGCCAGCGCAACTGGCGCAGGTCATGCCGGCAATCGGCAGATCGAAAGTGGTGGATTCGGACATCGGTCGCGCTCCCTGTAGAAGATGCCTACAGGATCAACCTTGCCATGCGGGCAAGGTCAAGCGCCATGATTCAGATCAAAAGACCGCAGCATGATCGTTCCCACGCTCTGCGTGGGAACGATCATCAATAGTCCAGGGCCGCAGGCTTGAGATACATCCCTTCCTGCGTCATCGCAATCCGGAACTTCAACACGTCACCGGCCTTGAGCGTGATGTTCTGCGAACCCGGTGCGAGCATGCCCGGATTGCAACCCGGTGCCTGGCCCGGCAGCAGTTTGAGGCGCAAGGACACATTGCCCGGCGGCAGGTTGAACGAGGTGCTCTGTTCCTGGAACAACCGCGCCGACAGCTGATCGTGTATGTACACGCCGATCTCGCAGGAGGTCGCAACTTCCAGGCGCTCGCGGGAAATGATCAATACGCCATAGTCCTCCCCGGCGGCTTGAACCGAAGGTGTCGCGGCAAACAGGCTGAGGAAGCCAAACAGGCTGAGAGCTGACCAGCGCATGGCTGAATCTCCTGAGGTCGAGTCATTGATGGGCGCAGCTTGGCCGAGCGCGGCGCCGATTGCCAGCCCGGCAGATTACTTCAGAACTTGACCTTGCCATGGTGGCAAGCCCGAGACTGCTCGCAACCTCATTAAAGGAGCTACACCATGCAAGTGTTCAACGTTCAAGGCATGTCCTGCGGTCACTGCATCAGAGCGATCACCCAGGCATTGCAAGCCAAAGATCCCGCAGCCAGCGTGCGGGTTGATCTGGCAGCCAAGGAAGTTGGCGTTGAAAGCGCATTGACAACCGAACAGGTGATCGCCGCGATCACCGAAGAAGGCTACGACGCCAAAGTTGCCTGAGGTCAGGCGCAATCCCTGTGCGAGCTTGCTCGCGATAGCGATAGAACAGTCACTGAGATGTTGAATGTTCCACTGCCATCACGAGCAAGCTCACTCCCACAGATTCTGAGTTTTAGCGGGCAGGCATCAGTTGCCTGAGGGTTTTTAATGGTTAGCGACCTAACAGAATGTTCAAGGCGTCCACGCGCGGCTAGACTGTCGCGTTGCGGACCTACGCCCCACTGGATGCCTGATGAACTTCCGTACCATTTTGATTCTTGGCGCGCTGAGCGCTTTCGGCCCGCTGGCGATCGATTTCTACCTGCCGGCGTTCCCGGCGATGGCGCTCGCGTTTGGCACCGATGAAAAACACGTTCAACTGACGCTGGCGGCATATTTCCTTGGCCTGTCCCTCGGTCAACTGGCGTACGGCCCGGTGGCGGATCGTTTCGGGCGACGCATTCCCTTGTTGACCGGTGTCGGTCTGTTCACCGTCGCGTCATTGGCTTGTGCCTATGCGCCAAACCTCGAATGGTTGATCGGCGCGCGTTTCGTCCAGGCGTTGGGCGGTTGTGCGGGGATGGTCATCGCGCGGGCGATTGTCAGCGACAAGTGCGATGCGGTGGGGTCGGCGAAAGTCTTTTCGCAACTGATGCTGGTGATGGGCCTGGCGCCGATTCTCGCGCCAATGCTGGGCGGGCTGCTGGTCAATACCACGGGCTGGCAGTCGATCTTTCTCGTGCTGACCGGTTTCAGTGCATTGGCGGCGCTGGCCGTGGCGCTCGGGCTGCCGGAAAGTCTGCCGGCCCACGTGCCGCGTCAACCCTTGTCGGGCGCGCTGCGTCAGTACGCTCGCCTGGTGTCGGACCCGGTGTACCTGGGCCACGCCTTGACCGGTGGCATCGCCATCGCCGGGATGTTTTCTTACATCGCCGGTTCACCGTTCGTCTTCATCAAGCTCTACGGTGTGCCGGCCGAGCATTTCGGCTGGCTGTTCGGTACCAACGCGGCGGGGTTCATTCTGGTGGCACAGGTCAATGCGCGACTGCTGGCCAAGCGTGGCCCGGCGGTGTTGCTGGCGCGAACTGTGTGGATTTACCTGGGTGCAGGCCTGACTTTGCTCGCCGTCAGTGCGATGCACACCGAGCAGTTATGGCCACTGCTGATTCCGCTGTTTATCTGCATTGCCAGCCTCGGCTGCATCCTCCCCAATGCTTCGGCCTGCGCCATGAACGGGCAGGGCGCCCGCGCCGGCAGCGCCTCGGCGATGCTCGGTTGCCTGCAATTCAGCGTCGCTGCCGGTGCCGCAGCGCTGGTCGGGGTTTTACACGATGGCAGCGCCATGCCGATGGCCATAGTCATCAGCCTTTGCGCGATTCTGGTGGTGAGCGTAGCGATGCTCACCCGACGATTGCAAAATGCACGGGCGCTGGCACAAGCCCAGGTCTGAGGATGGACTCAGCCAGCAGCACGCTGCTGATGGTCGGGAATTTGATGGGGTGCGTGCAAGCGCGCTTCGAGGGTGCGGGTGAAGGCGCGAGCTTCGGCTTCGCTGCGGAATGTCACAGCATGTTGGTCCAGGCGGACCTGCCACTGGGATTTTGCCATTTCTTTTATCAGGATCTTCATTGCTGACCTCCTTTCGTAAAAGATTGCATCGCAGAGGCCTCGATTGTAGACCCGAATGCGATCGCTATTGTGACAACGCTCAACTCTCTGACTGACGGTGTCGTCCACTGACGGACGACACCGATGTCAGCTCGTCTTAGAACCCTTCAAGCACAATCTTGCCTTTGGACTTGCCACTTTCCAGCAGTTCATGGGCACGGCGCAGGTTAGCCGCGTTGATGGTGCCGAAATGCTCGCCGACCGTGGTTTTCAACGTCCCGGCGTCGATCAGCTCAGCAATGCGGTTGAGCAATTTGTGCTGCTCGATCATGTCCGCGGTTTCGAACAGCGAGCGGGTGTACATGAACTCCCAGTGCAGCGACAGGCTCTTGCGCTTGAGTTTGGTGACGTCGAGGGCCTTCGGATCATCGATCAGGGCCAGTTTGCCTTGCGGCGCCAGTGCCTCGACCAGTTGATCCAGGTGGTGATCGGTCTGGGTCAGGCTGGCGACGTGGGTCACATGATCGAGGCCGGCACGTTTGAGTTCTTCGCTCAGCGGCTGGCTGTGATCGATCACAAGATCGGCACCGAGCTCACGTACCCAGCTCTGGGTTTGCGGGCGGGAAGCGGTGCCGATGACGTTCAGCCCGGTGAGCTGACTGGCCAGTTGCGTGAGGATCGAACCTACACCACCGGCCGCACCGACGATCAGCAGGCTCTGGCTTTCATCGGTTTTGCCTTCGCGCACTTGCAGGCGTTCGAAGAGCAATTCCCACGCAGTGATAGCGGTCAGCGGCAGGGCAGCGGCTTCGGCGAAACCGAGGGTTTTCGGCATATGGCCGACGATCCGCTCGTCTACCACGTGCAGTTCGCTGTTGCCGCCTGCGCGGGCGATGGAGCCGGCGTAGAACACTTTGTCGCCGGCCTTGAACAACGTCACTTCACTGCCAACTGCCTTGACCACCCCGGCCACGTCCCAGCCCAGCACTTTCGCTGCGCCACCTTCAGGCTGGACGTTCTGGCGGACCTTGGTGTCGACCGGGTTGACCGAGATGGCTTTGACTTCCACCAGCAGATCCCTGGGGCCTGCGACCGGCTCTGGCAGTTCGATGTCTTGCAGGGATTTTTCGTCGCTGATCGGCAGCGAGGCGTAGTAGGCAATGGCTTTCATGGAGACTCCTGAAAAAGTAATGAGCGGAAGATCAGACCAGGGGGCGCAGGCGCTTGAGGTCGAAGTGTTCGAGGAAATCGCCGGCCTTGGCGCGGAAGTTCTGGATATGCGCGCTGGCGTCGTGGGCTTGCAGGGCTTCGTCACTGCTCCAGCGCTCGATCATGTAGAAGGCCTGAGGGTTGGCGAGATCCTGGTGCAAGTCGTATTGACCGCAACCGGCCTCGGCGCGGGTCGGTTCCAGCAGTGCGCGCAAGTGCTGTTCGAGGGTGTCCTGCTGGCCGGCTTTGGCGATGAGGGTGGCGATGGCGGTAAACGGCTGCGACATGTTCGACTCCGGGAGCGGGATGATTTCGATGGGACAGATGATTGGCTATTTCTATGGAAGATAAAACCCGCTAAAAGAGCAGTCTCTTTCATTATTTTTTTGATAATCGGGTTTGAATATGCTGCGTTTCGATGACTTGCAGTTGTTCGTTCGGGCGGCGGACCTGGGCAGTCTGTCCGCGGCGGCGCGGGGGATGGACATGTCGGCGGCGGTGGCCAGTGCGGCCTTGAAGCGCATCGAACAGCAACTCGGCGCCCGATTGCTCGCCCGTTCCACCCGAAGCCTGCGGCTCACCGCTGAAGGCGAAGGATTTCTGGAGTACGCTCGGGCCGCCCTGAGCAATCTGGATGAGGGCCGCCGTCTGTTGGCCAGCGGTCAGGATCAGGTCAGCGGTGTTTTGCAGCTGTCGGCGCCTTCGGACTTTGGTCGAAACCTGCTGCTGCCGTGGCTGGACGAGTTTCAGCGTGAGCACCCGAAACTCACCGTGCGGTTGCTGCTGGGCGACCGGATCGCCGACCTGTTCCGCCAACCGGTGGACATCGCCCTGCGTTACGGCGAGCCGGAAGACTCAAGCCTGGTGGCGTTGCCCATCGCCCCGCAGAACCGCCGCGTCCTCTGTGCCGCGCCGAGTTACCTGGCCCGGTATGGCGAGCCGCGGCAACTGGAGCAACTGGCTCAGCACAATTGCCTGCTGTTCATGCTCGGCAGCCGGGTCCACGATCACTGGAGTTTCCACGACGGCAAGCGCGAGGTCAGCCTGACCGTCAGCGGTGATCGCTTCAGTGACGATGCCGATGTCGTGCGCCTATGGGCCGTGGCGGGTGCCGGGATCGCCTACAAATCCTGGCTCGATGTGGCCGCCGATGTGCTGGCCGGTCGATTGAAAGTGCTCATGCCGGAGCTGCTCTGTGAGCGCGCACCGCTGAATCTGCTGTGCGCCCATCGCGCACAGTTGAGTAAGCCTGTGAACCTTTTGCGCGAAATGCTCGCCAGCCGATGCACTCGGTTAAGCAGTCAATATCCGAACTTATCGGGTGCCGATCATTAGTCGCAGGCAAATAGAGAAATTTCACTCAGGAACTATCAGCACCTAGGGTTTCCCGTGGGCAGGAACCAGCGGTTAACCCGCATATACTAGCGACCGCCTCATGTACTCACCGTCGATCTCGCAATGGCGAGTCCACGTCCGAGTCGGCCAGGCCCCACGGTCATTCGCCGCAGCGTTGCAAAATCTGCGAAGCAACGGCCTGTGTGAGTGGGTGGCTTTGCCCGGTTTATGGCGGTTTCCACGTCTTGGCCGACGACACATTACTGGTCAAGATGTCTCTGAGCAGTAGACGAAACGATTCAACAGGGAGTGAATACATGGAACATGCACCTTGCATCAGCCAGATCGCCACGTTGCTGGCTGACCCAAAGCGCAGCGCAATGATGTGGGCCTTGATGGACGGCTCGGCGCGGCAAACCGAAGAGCTGGCATTGTTGGCCGGCCTGTCACCGTCTTCGGCCAGTGCACACCTGGGGCGTTTGTCCGCCGGAGGTTTGTTGAAAGTCGAATCCCGCGGGCGCAAGCGGTTCTTCCGACTTGCCGCCCCCGAAGTCGGTGCCGCGATAGAAGCACTGGCCAGCGCCACCCTGGTCAGCACGCCACGTGAACTCCCGGACATTTTCAAACGCACGACGCCCACCAGCAGACCTCCGGCGGCTCCTTCGTCATTGTTGCGTGCCAGGCTTTGCGATGATCATTTGGGCGGCACCCTGGCCGCCGATCTTTACCAGCGCCTGCTGGATGCGGGCTGGATCGAACAGTTCGATCAGCGGGTCATGATCACTCACAAGGGCTCCACGCAACTGGCCTCTCGCGGTGTATTCATCCAGGCGCTGGCTCATCGCAACGGCAAAGTCGCCTGCGCGTGTCCCGACTGGAGCGAAAGACGCCCGCACATGGGCGGCTCCCTGGGGGCGGCATTGCTGCAATTGTTCATGCAGTCCGGCTGGTTGAGCCTGCCCAATCATTCGCAAGCCTTGCAGATCACCACCTCGGGGCAGCGTGAAATCCATCGTTTTGCCAAGGAAAACGAGTTGGAAGTATCGCTTTAGAGCCCGTTGAGCACGACGTCCGGGGCCTGGAGTCCCAGACGTCGCTCTGAGTTGTGGACAGGTCGCATCCAGCAATAACCCCCGGTCGCTATCGCGCACACTCGATCCAGGGACTTTCGGTTGGGGGATGTGACATGGAAATACGAGGCTTCAGCGCGGCAGAACGATTGGAACGACTGCCCATCAGCGGTTATCACCGCATCATTTTCATCATCATTGCCCTGGCGTTTTTCTTCGACTCCATGGATCTGGCGATGATGACTTTTCTGCTCGGCTCGATCAAAACCGAGTTTGGCCTGAGCTCGGCACAGGCCGGGTTGCTCGCCAGCTCGAGCTTTTTCGGCATGGTGGCGGGGGCGTCACTGTCCGGCATGCTGGCCGACCGCTTCGGACGCAAACCGGTGTTCCAGTGGAGCATCGTGTTGTGGGGCATCGCCAGTTACCTGTGCTCCACGGCCCAGACGGTCGAAACGCTGACGTTGTTCCGAATCCTGCTGGGGATCGGCATGGGCATGGAGTTTCCTATCGCACAGTCGATGCTTTCCGAGCTGATTCCGGCCAAAGGACGTGGACGTTATATCGCTTTGATGGACGGTTTCTGGCCGCTGGGTTTCGTCGCGGCCGGGGTGTTGTCTTATTTCCTGCTGCCGGTGATTGGCTGGCGGGACATCTTCCTCGTCCTGGCAGTGCCGGCGGTGTTTGTGCTGGCAATTCGTTTTTTTATTCCTGAATCACCGCGCTGGCTGGAACAGGCTGGCCGCCATGACGCGGCGGACAAGGTATTGCTGCGCATCGAGGATCGGGTCAGGGCTTCATTGGGACGTTCGGAGCTTCCTGCACCGATTCGCCTGCCACGTGTGGCGAGTGAGCCGGGCAATTTCTTTTCTGCATTGCGCCAGATCTGGTCGCCGCTGTACCGCCAGCGCACGATGATGATCTGGAGCGTCTGGTTTTTCGCTTTGCTCGGCTTTTACGGCCTGACCTCCTGGCTCAGTGCCTTGCTGCAACAGTCGGGGTTTGCCGTGACCCAGTCGGTGTATTACACCGTGCTGATTTCCCTGGGCGGGATTCCCGGTTTCCTGATGGCCGCCTGGCTGGTAGAGCGTTGGGGGCGTAAGCCGGTGTGCGTGGTCACGTTGCTCGGCGGCGGGGTGATGGCGTTTCTTTATGGGCAAAGCGCGGTGTTTGGCGGCAACGTCAGCCTGCTGATCGCTTCGGGCCTTCTGATGCAATTCTTCCTGTTCGGCATGTGGGCGGTGCTCTACACCTACACCCCGGAGTTGTACCCGACATCCGCGCGGGCCACCGGCTCGGGCTTCGCTTCGGCGATTGGTCGTGTGGGGTCGTTGCTGGGGCCGTTGGTGACGGGGCTGGTGTTCCCGATTACCGGGCAGGGCGGGGTGTTTGCGTTGGGGGCCATGTGCTTTGCGATTGCGGCGGGGGTGGTGTGGCTGTTCGGGATGGAGACGCGGGGCAAGACGCTGGAAGAGTTGAGCGAAGCGGTTGCCTGATGATCGTTCCCACGCAGAGCGTGGGAACGATCATTTACTAGGGTTTCACTAGCCGTGCATCCAGGCTGTTCTGTGCCAGGCGCTTGGCCTGATCCTGAGTCATGCCAAGATCGGTATACAGCGCATGGAAGTTCTCGGTCACATACCCACCAAAGTACGCCGGGTCATCCGAGTTCACGGTCACTTTCACGCCACGCTCAAGCATGTCGAGAATGTTGTGCCGGGACATGTGATCGAACACGCAAAGCTTGGTGTTCGACAACGGGCACACGGTCAGCGGGATCTGCTCGTCGATGATCCGCTGCATCAGGCGCTCGTCTTCGATGGCGCGCACGCCATGGTCGATGCGCTGGATTTTCAGCAGGTCGAGGGCTTCCCAGATGTACTCGGGCGGGCCTTCTTCACCGGCGTGAGCGACGGTCAGGAAACCTTCGTGACGGGCACGATCGAACACGCGCTGGAACTTGCTCGGCGGGTGACCCATTTCGGAACTGTCCAGGCCGACGGCGACAAACGCATCGCGGAAGGGCAGTGCCTGATCGAGGGTTTTCTCAGCTTCTTCTTCGCTCAAGTGACGCAGGAAACTGAGGATCAAACCGCTGCTGATGCCCAGTTGCTGCTCGCCATCCTTCAATGCGGCGGCGATGCCATTGAGCACCACTTCGAACGGCACGCCACGGTCGGTGTGAGTCTGCGGGTCGAAGAACGGTTCTGTGTGAATCACGTTCTGCGCCTTGCATCGCAACAGGTAAGCCCAGGTCAGGTCGTAGAAATCCTGAGAGGTGCGCAATACGTCGGCGCCCTGGTAATAGAGGTCGAGAAATTCTTGCAGGTTATTGAAGGCATACGCCTTGCGCAGGGTTTCGACGTCGCTCCACGGCAGGGCGATCTTGTTGCGTTCGGCCAGGGCGAACAGCAGCTCAGGCTCCAGCGAGCCCTCAAGGTGCAGGTGCAGTTCTGCCTTGGGCAGGGCGTTCAGCCAGTCGTACATAGTCTTTTCTCATCAGGTGCAGATGGCGGGCATTCTACAGATGCCCGTGCAAACAATTAGTAAAACCTGACCAGCCGGTTCATCACAGCGCTTGCTGTTCCCGTCGATAAGCGTAGGTGTCGGCGAAGCGCGAAAGCAGAAATTGTGTACAGGTGGTGGGCGGAGACTTCGCCGGGTGCCGTTCATCCTGACGACCGGGCAGGCATTCGATTGGCGTGTCCGGGTGCGGTTCGGCGAAGAAGGGGATCGAGTAACGATCCACTCCCAGCGGGCTGATCACCCGGTGCGGCGTCGACAGGTAACGGTCGTTGCTCCAACGCGCCGTAATCGGTGTGGGCGCCGGCGCCTTGAACCGCGGTGGTGGCGGGTCTGGGTGATGTCGATCTTAAGTTTTTCGGCGGTGGGCAGCGCGAAGAAACGTTTGGCACAGTCGAGCACGGCGTCGATGCGCGACGCGGTGATCGGGTGGCCCTTGATGTAGAAACCCCTCCACTCGCTGCAGGCGCGGTCGATTTGCGTGGCGATTGATTGCCAGGCGGATGCGTCATCGGTGTCGAGCGAGCCGATGTCGATGATGGGAGGCTGTTCATACACAATCTTTGAAAACGCTGAAGGTCCTGTGGGAGCGGGCTTGCCCGCGAAGAGGCCCGCAAGGCCAATAAAAGTGCATGGCCTGACACGGCCGCCATCCACTGGTGCGCTAAGGTGTAACGAAACGTTAGCGCCGCCCCGCAGTCAGTAGCTCATCACACCGATTTCGCTCCAATCGGAAAAAAGGCCCGCAATGCTCACACTCCTCAAGCAAGAAAAGTTTCTGCTGCTGGCCCTGCTCGCCGCTTGCGGCGCTTACCCGATGGAGCACTGGATGCTGCATAGCGGCCAGCCCATCGCGCTGACGGCCGGCCTGGTGCTGGTCGCGTTCATCGTCATCGCCTCCATGCGCGTCGCCCATCACGCCGAACTGCTCGCGGAAAAAGTCGGCGACCCTTATGGCACGATGATCCTGACCCTGGCGGCAGTGTTGGTGGAAGTGGTGATCCTGGCGATCATGATGAGCAACGAAGCGTCGCCGACGCTGGTGCGCGACACGATTTACTCGGCGGTCATGCTCGACATCAACGGCATCCTCGGCCTGGCTGCGTTGATGGGCGGGATCAAGCATGGCGAACAGTCCTACAACGATGACTCGGCGCGCAGCTACAGCGTGATGATCCTCACCGCGATGGGCGTTTCCATGGTAGTACCGGAGTTCATTCCCGAGGCCAACTGGAAGCTCTATTCGGCCTTCACCATCGGTGCGATGGTCGTGCTTTACACCTTGTTTCTGAGGATGCAGGTCGGGCCGCACAGTTATTTTTTCAGCTACAGCTACCCGGAAAAACGCCGCAAGAAGGAGCCGGCCGAAGCGCCGGAACCAGTCAATCTGGCATTGAGCATCGGGACATTGGTGTTCGGCGTGGTGGTGATCGGCGCATTGGCCGAGGTGATGTCCAAGACCCTCGACCTGGGCCTGGAAGGCACGGGCGCACCGCCGGTGATTACGGCGATCGTGGTGGCGGCAATCTCGGCGGCGCCGGAGATTTTGACCGCGTTGCGTGCGGCACTGGCCAACCGCATGCAGTCGGTGGTCAACATCGCCATGGGCGCGTCGCTGTCGACGGTGATCCTGACGGTGCCGGTAATGGAAGCGATGGCGCTCTACACCGGTCAACCGTTCCAGATGGCGATGACCCCGGTGCAGACCGTGATGATCTTCCTCACCCTGATCGTCAGCGCAATCAACCTCAACGATGGCGAAACCAATGCTATCGAAGGCATGACCCACTTTGTGCTGTTTGCGACGTTCATCATGTTGTCGCTGTTAGGGCTTTAAAAGCATCGCGGGCAAGCCCGCTCCCACAAGGTCGATGCAAAACCTGTGGGAGCGGGCTTGCCCGCGATAGCGTTGGGTCAGGCGCCGCTGATTAACTGCCGAGCCGCCTGACTGTGATCCGCAATCAACCCCTTCAGATCCAGCCCTTCAACCTGCCCGTCGATCACCCGCCATTTGCCACCAACCATTACCCGATCCGCCCGATCCGCACCGCACAGCAGCAACGCCGAAACCGGATCATGACTACCGGAGAAGCGCAGCTCATCGAGCTTGAACAGCGCCAGATCCGCCTGCTTGCCCACCGCCAGTTCACCGATATCGGTACGGCCCAGCAACTGCGCCGAACCCTTGGTCGCCCAACCCAAAACCAATTCCGGCGTGATCTTCTCGGCGCCATAACGCAGCCGCTGAATGTAAAGCGCCTGACGGGTTTCCAGCATCATGTTCGATGCATCGTTGGACGCCGAGCCGTCCACACCCAGGCCCAGCAACGCGCCGGCGGCAGTCAGGTCCAGCGTCGGGCAGATGCCGGAAGCCAGGCGCATGTTCGAGCTCGGGCAATGGCAAATACCGGTGCCGGCGGTGCCGAGGCGAGCGATTTCATCCGGGTTGAAATGGATGCCGTGGGCCAGCCAGGTGCGTGGGCCGAGCCAGCCGACGCTGTCCAGGTAATCCACGGTGCGCAGGCCGAAGCGTTGCAGACAGAAGTCTTCTTCATCGAGGGTTTCGGCCAGGTGGGTGTGCAGGCGCACGTCGAGTGTGTTCGCCAGTTCGGCGCTGGCCGACATGATTTCCGGGGTCACCGAGAACGGCGAGCAGGGCGCAAGGGCGATCTGGATTTGCGCGCCGTCGCCGCGTTCGTGGTACTCGGTAATCAAGCGCTGGCTGTCGGCGAGAATCACTTCGCCTTCCTGCACGGTCTGCTGCGGAGGCAGGCCGCCGTCCTTTTCACCGAGGCTCATGGAGCCGCGCGTGAGCATGGCGCGCATACCCAGTTCGCGCACGCTCTCGACCTGCACGTCGATGGCGTTTTCCAGACCTTCGGGAAACAGATAATGGTGATCGGCCGCCGTGGTGCAGCCGGACAGCAGCAACTCGGCCAGCGCGACTTTGCTGGCGAGGGCAAGTTTTTCAGGCGTGAGGCGTGCCCACACCGGATAGAGGGTTTTCAGCCACGGAAACAATGGCTGATTGACCACCGGCGCCCAGGCGCGAGTCAGGGTTTGATAGAAGTGGTGATGGGTATTGATCAGTCCCGGCAGGATCACATGCTCGCGGGCATCGAAGACTTGTCCACAGGGCGCGGACGGTTGCTGGCCAGTGGCGAGCACTTCGACGATCAAACCGTCTTGCAGCACCAGACCGCCACGGGCATCGAGGCCATTGGCAGTGAAGATCGCGAGGGGATTTTTTAGCCAGGTACGGGTCGCAGGCATGTTGGCCGGCTCCTCTGAAAGTTGGGTTCAGGTTAGCCAGCTCAGTGATTACCCTGTCTGCTGATCCAGGGACGCCGCGGGGGACGAGGTGCGGAGTTTCAAACAAATCCAGCCGGCGGGCAAGCCTCGCCCGACCATATGATGCAAAACCCCTGTGGGAGCGGCGGTGCGACGATTCGACTTGCCCGCAATGCAGGCACCTCGGTCTTTCAGCAATACCGAGGTGATGCTATCGCAGGCAGGCCAGCGCCCACAGGGTGCGGCGGTGATTACCAGGGAATGGTTTCACCCCGGTAATTCACAAAATGATGCCCGCCCTTGCCGGTGTATGCATTCACCTGATCGACCAACCCACGCGTGCTGGTTTCCACATCGATGTCGGCGCCTTCACCGCCCATGTCGGTCTTCACCCACCCCGGATGCAGAGACAGTACGGTGAGTTTCTGCTCGCCCAACTGAGTGACGAAGCTGTTGGTCATCGAGTTCAGCGCGGCTTTGCTGGCCTTGTACAACGCCAGCTCCGGCGAATCCGGTATGGTGACGCTACCGAGCACCGAACTCATGAACGCCAGCACGCCGGTACCCGGACGAATCTGCCCGACAAAACGCTGGGCCAGATTGATCGGCGCCACTGCATTGGTGAAGAACAGTTGGCCGACTTCGGCCAGGGTCGCGCCGCCCGGCGTTTGAACGTCCGGGCCTTTGACCCCGGCATTCACGAACAGCAGGTCAAACACTTCACCCTTGAGCTGCTGGCTCAGGGCGATGACGGCTTGCTGATCGTCCATGTCGAGTTTTTCGATCCGAACCTTGCCCAAAGCCTGCAAGGCTTCGGCGTTCTGCGGGTTACGTACGGTGGCGGTGACCTGCCAACCGTCGGCCAGCAGGGTTTTCACCAGACCGAGGCCCAGGCCTCGGGAGGCGCCGATGATGAGTGCGGTTTTTACCGTAGACATAAGTGGCTTCCTTGATAAATGAGAATCACGGATTCAATGGACAACGTTGACCCAGTCGTTGCTGCAACTCCTGACGCAGCGCGCCGAGTTCGTCGATTCGGTTTTCGATCAGTTTGAGTTTGTCTTGCAGCAATTGGGTGACGGCGCTGTCCGGATCGGGCGACTGCCCTATCGCGGCGACGCTGTTGCCGATCTCGCCGAGGGTAAAGCCCAATCGCTGAGCGGTCTTGATGTACAGCACCAGTTGCACCATGTCCGCTGGATAGTCGCGATAACCGTTGGCGCTGCGTTGCGCGGCGATCAAGCCACGCTGCTCGTAGAAACGCAGTGTGTCGCGGCTGACAGCGCTGGCCTGGGCTAATTCACCGATGCGCATCATGACGTCTCGAGAGGGCTTGACCCTGGAGCATACTCCAGGCTTTAGCCTTGTTGCTCCCTGATTTTCTGGAGCAAGACGGATGTGGACTTCAACGCAATATCGTCAACTGGTGCGCGGCAGCGCGTGGTACGACTTGATCGTCACGGTGGCGTTTGTCACACCGTGGAGTTTTGCGGCGTTACATGGACTGTTAGCGAGTGTGAGTCAGGCCTTCGACCTGCCCGGTGAGTTGCCGGCGTTTGCGCCGATGCACATGCTGATGGCGAATCTGTTGGGGTCGATTGTCTGCGTGTGGGCGGTGCTGCGGATTCGGGATCCGCAGCAGGTGTATGGGCGGTATGACGCAGTGGGCAGATTCCTGTTTGCCACTTGGCAGCTGTATGCCTTGCTCCATGGCGCCAGCTCTTTGTTAGTCATTTTCCTGTTATTTGAATTGGCGTGGGGCGTTGTTCAGGTGTTGCCTGTCCGGACGCCTTCGCGGGCAAGCCCGCTCCCACAGTGACCGAGTTGCCCGCAGGATTATTGGTCGCTGCAGAACCCTGTGGGAGCGGGCTTGCCCGCGATGAGGCCAGCCCGGCCAGTCTCTAATGCCCGGCCTGCCACGGTTTCCCCAACGACACCGGCGCATACAACCGCGTACGCACCGCATCGCGTGACAACAGCACCAACACCAAAATCGTCGCCACATACGGCAACATCGCCAGCAACACGCCGAGCCGGAGATTGCCGCTGTTCAATGCGACGATAAAACCGATCACCGCCCCAAACAGCATCATCCCCTGGAACAATTGGGTGATGGCTTGCGGCAGATTCATGCTCATCTGGGATTCAGGCGTCCGAGAAACGCCACGGTGATCGCGCATAGCCGTAACCCGGCGAAACTTGCGGCACCAATTGGCCGATTGGCCCGGTGACTTCACAAACCCCTGCAAGTCCGGCCAAACCGCCGCTGATCAACAGCACCAGCCAAATCAGCCGCTTCTCGCGAAAGCCGACAAAACCGGCGGCGCGCTTGTCCAGCCCGAGCACTTTGATCTGGAAACCGACGAAGCTTTTCTGCAGCAACACCCACACCGCCACCAACGCGAGCAAGGACCCGGACATCCTCCATCAACAGCGGCAAACGGCTGGCGTCGCCAAACATCGCCGACTCCGGAAAGTTGAACCCGGCCGGGTCCTTCAGCGGCCCATGCACACAGAACAGCAGCAGGTTCAGGGCGATGTAATTGAGCATGATGCTGATGAGGATTTCATTGGCATTGAACGCGTGCGCAACCACTGCAATTTCGGTTGCTGGAGGATTTCCCGCCCGAGAATGAATTTCTGCAAGTTGCCGCCGGACAGGCTGCGCGCCGATGTCCGGGTGTCGGGTGTCTTCACTGCGAAGCGGCGGATAATCTCCTCGGCCAAGGCTTCGACCTTGCCGTGCTGGACCAACCCGTTGCTGATAAATCCTTGCTGGAAAGCCTTGAGCAAGGCGTTGTCTGCCAGGCTGAGTTCCGGCACTGCGCCATGGCCCAGGCGTTCGGCGGGCACGAAGGCCAGGCCGAGTTTGCGTCGTGTATCGGGTCGCAAATGGGCGACCGGTTGGCCATCGAAACTGATCGTCGCGCCATCGTTGCGGCTCAATCGTTCTTCGCCGCTGAGCAAGGCCAGCAACTCGTCCTGACCATTGCCGGCCACCCCGGCGATGCCGACGATTTCACCGCTGCGCACGGTAAGGTCGATGTCCTTCAGCGAACAGCCGAACGGGTCCGGGTTGTGCCAGGACAATCCCGTCACGTTCAGGAATGCATTAGCCCCAGTGACTTTCGGATAATCCGTAATCAGCGCAGCGGCTTCGCCAACCATCCACTGTGCCAGTTGCCGATCCGAACACTCGGCCGGCACGCAATGCCCGGCCACCTGACCGCCGCGCAACACCGTAGCACTGTGGCACAACGCGCGAACTTCACCGAGCTTGTGGCTGATAAACAGAATGCAGCAGCCCTCGGCGGCGAGTCAGGCACCACTTGAGCGCGAAGCCGTTGATCAGGCTCCGGTTTTGTTCAGGGTGTTTTGGTCAAAAAACGAGCAACCCGCAGCAAGCCATGCCGGACATGGGACGGCGACAGCCATGAACGGGTTATCCACAGATTGCTCCACAGTATTTGTGCGCAAGCCTGAAGCTCGGGCATAAGCATTGCGTGGCTTTCTTCTAAAGGTGATAAACCGCTCTAACTGTTTGTTTTTGTGTGGATTTAGCGTTTTTGATGTGCGTTGGACGAAAAGTGATCAAAGCCCGCAAAGCCGCATGACAGAAGGGTTACAGCCGGATGTGCTCAGGTTATCCACAGCCGGGTGCACAGTAGATGTGGGCAAGTAAGTGACGTCGACGAAAGGGGCGTGGGCGGTGTTGGTGCGATTAATGCTGCAAGAGAATGCGCCCGCGACTCAAATCCGCCAGCTGCGTTTGCAAGGTATCGATCTGGCTTTCGCCGATCGCCAATTGCAACTCTACGCCGTTGGCCGTGAACGTTTCTTCCACAACCAATCCGCCCAGTTCCGCCACCCGAATCTTCACCAGTGCCAACTCACCAAATGCACAGGCACAACTCACCGGCACCCGGCTGATCAACTCAACCTTCGGCGCCGCTTGCAGGCACTTGTTGGCGCCACCGCCATACGCCCGGGCGAGGCCACCGGTGCCGAGTTGAATGCCGCCATACCAACGAATCACCAGCACAGCGACCTGATCGCAATCCTGGGCGTCGATCGCCGCCAGAATCGGCCGGCCAGCGGTGCCGCCGGGCTCGCCATCGTCAGTGCTGCGGTATTGGTCGCCAAGTTTCCAGGCCCAGCAATTGTGCGAGGCATTCAAATCGCTGTGCTGTTCGATGAACGCCTGGGCTTCAGCAGGGCTGCTGATCGGTGCGGCGAAGGTGATGAAACGGCTTTTGCGAATCTCTTCGCGGTACTCGCAGAAACCGCTGAGCGTAAAAGGCATAAGTGTCTTAAATCGTTGGCGTCAGGCCGCAGCCCTTGAGGATGATGCGGATCAGGTTGTTGCCGGCATCTTCCATGTCTTGTTTGGTCAACTTGGTGCGACCGCTGACACGGCAAATCTGCGTGGCGAAATCGGCGTAATGCTGGGTGCTGCCCCACAACAGGAAGATCAGGTTGACCGGGTCTACAGGGTCCATTTTGCCGGCATCGATCCACGCCTGGATCACGCCCGCCCGGCCCTGAAACCAGGCGCGATAATCCTGGTTGAAATACTCGGTCAGGCATTCGCCGCCGCTGATCACTTCCATGGCGAAGATCCGCGAGGCTTGCGGCTGACGACGGGAGAATTCCATCTTGGCGCGGATGTAACGCGTCAGCGCTTCGGCCGGATCATCCTCGGCTGTCAGGGTGTTGAAGGTGCTGTCCCACAACTGGAGGATGTTGCTCAACACCGCCACGTACAAACCGAGTTTGTTGGTGAAGTAGTAATGCAGGTTCGCCTTGGGCAACCCGGCATTCAGGGCGATGGTGTTCATGCTGGTGCCTTTGAACCCGTGACGGGCGAACTCGTCTTCGGCGGCTTTGATGATGGTCTCTTCGTTCTTCTGACGAATGCGGCTGGCAGGTTTGCCACCGTGAGCAGGGACTTCAAAGGTCATAGGCACTTCCGAACAGGTAGGTGGGTGCAACGAGTGCGTTGATAGCGCACCCACAGACTTCAGACAAGTGCTGACTTGATAAATGCCTTTCTAGCGCGTCGCGGCCAGGCTCTCCAGGAAACTTTCCAGCACCAAGTGGGGGCGACGGCCCTTGCGGGTGACCGATGCAAGGCTCAGGTCATAAAACCGTGCTTTGGGCTTAAGCGCGCGCAATCGACCTTGTTGTACCCAAAGGCTGGCGTAGTGATCCGGCAGGTAGCCGATGTAGCGCCCCGTCAGGATCAGAAACGCCATGCCTTCGCGGTCGGAAGCACTGGCGGTGCAATTGAGCGCCTGGTAATGCGCCTGGATTTCCGCAGGCAAACGGAAGGTCGGGGCGATGGCGTCCTGGCTGTTGAGGCGCTCGTCATCCAGTTGTTTATCGTCGACATAAAACAACGGATGACCGACCGCGCAATACAGCAGCGAGCGCTCGCTATACAGCGGTTGATATTCCAGCCCCGACAGCGCGCTGGCCTGCGGCACCACGCCGACGTGCAGGCGACCGTCGAGTACGCCTTGCTCGACTTCATTGGGCGCGATCATGCGGATCTGAATCTGCACGTCCGGCCCGCGTTCCTTCAATTGCGCCAACGCGTGGGTGATGCGCATGTGGGGCAGGGTGACCAGGTTATCGGTCAGGCCGATGGTCAATTCGCCACGCAAATGTTGGTGCAGACCGTTGACCTCGGTGCGAAAACTTTCCAGTGCACTTAACAGCTGCAACGCCGAGTGATAGACCTCGCGACCTTCTTCAGTCAGGGAAAAACCGGCGCGACCGCGTTGGCACAAACGCAGACCGAGGCGTTGTTCCAGATCGCTCATCTGCTGACTGATGGCCGAACGGCCAATGCCCAAAACGGACTCCGCCGCGGAGAAGCCGCCGCACTCCACTACGCTGCGGAAGATGCGCAACAAACGGATATCAAAGTCACTGACTTGCGCCAGCGGATCGGGGCGACGGCTGCTCATAGTTTAGTGGTGACCTGACTGAACGTTAGAAGAGTTGGATTTCACCGACTTTATCCCCGTGTCAATTTAGCTGCAAGAACGCTTTTGATCTCTATGTCGCTTATTGCCCTGCGAGGTTTTGCCCATGAATTTGCCTGAAACCGCTTCGACTTCCCTGGCCAGCCAGCTAAAGCTCGATGCTCACTGGATGCCCTACACCGCCAACCGTAATTTCCAGCGCGATCCGCGACTGATCGTCGCGGCGGAAGGTAGCTGGTTGATCGACGATAAGGGGCGCAAGGTTTATGACTCGCTGTCCGGTCTGTGGACTTGCGGCGCCGGGCACACTCGCAAGGAAATCCAGGAAGCGGTCGCCAAGCAACTCGGCACCCTCGATTACTCGCCAGGTTTCCAATACGGCCATCCGTTGTCGTTCCAGTTGGCCGAGAAAATCACCGACCTGACCCCGGGCAATCTGAACCACGTGTTCTTCACCGACTCGGGTTCCGAGTGTGCTGATACGGCGGTGAAGATGGTTCGTGCTTACTGGCGACTGAAAGGCCAGGCCACCAAGACCAAAATGATCGGCCGTGCCCGTGGTTATCACGGCGTTAACATCGCCGGCACCAGTCTTGGCGGTGTGAACGGCAACCGCAAAATGTTCGGTCAGGCGATGATGGACGTCGATCACCTGCCGCACACCTTGCTGGCAAGCAATGCTTATTCCCGTGGCATGCCGAAAGAGGGCGGTATCGCCCTGGCCGATGAACTGCTCAAACTCATCGAACTGCATGACGCTTCAAACATCGCCGCGGTATTCGTCGAGCCAATGGCCGGTTCCGCTGGTGTACTGGTTCCGCCACAGGGTTACCTCAAGCGTCTGCGCGAGATCTGCGATCAGCACAACATCCTGCTGGTGTTCGACGAAGTGATCACCGGTTTCGGCCGTACCGGTTCGATGTTTGGCGCTGACAGCTTCGGCGTGACCCCGGACCTGATGTGCATCGCCAAGCAAGTCACCAACGGCGCGATCCCGATGGGCGCGGTGATTGCCAGCTCCGAGATCTACCAGACCTTCATGAACCAGGCGACGCCTGAATATGCGGTTGAGTTCCCGCACGGCTACACCTATTCCGCGCACCCGGTGGCTTGCGCCGCTGGCCTGGCAGCACTCGACCTGCTGCAAAAGGAAAACCTGGTTCAGAGCGTGGCCGAAGTCGCGCCGCATTTCGAAAATGCGCTGCACGGTCTGAAGGGCTCGAAAAACATTATCGACATTCGTAACTACGGCCTGGCCGGTGCGATCCAGATCGCGCCGCGTGACGGCGATGCCATCGTGCGTCCGTTCGAAGCCGGTATGGCGCTGTGGAAAGCCGGGTTCTACGTGCGCTTCGGCGGCGACACCCTGCAGTTCGGCCCAACCTTCAACAGCAAGCCGCAAGACCTTGATCGTCTGTTCGACGCGGTCGGCGAAGTGCTGAACAAGATCGACTGATTTTCCCTTCTATATAAAGGAGTCCTTTGATGGGCGCCTGTGGACAATTTTTCTGGAGCACTGCATGAGCCTCATCCCGCATTTGATCAATGGCGAACTGGTGACCGAAGACGTTCGCACGGCCGATGTGTTCAACCCGTCGACCGGCCAGGCGATTCACAAGCTGCCATTGGCCAGCCGCGAAACCATTCAGAAAGCCATCGACTCGGCCAAGGCTGCGTTCCCGGCCTGGCGCAACACTCCGCCGGCCAAACGTGCGCAGGTGATGTTCCGCTTCAAGCAACTGCTGGAGCAGAACGAAGCGCGTATCGCTCAACTGATCAGCGAAGAGCACGGCAAGACGCTGGAAGATGCTGCCGGTGAACTCAAGCGCGGTATCGAGAACGTGGAGTTCGCTTGCGCAGCGCCGGAAATTCTCAAAGGTGAATACAGCCGTAACGTCGGCCCGAACATTGATGCGTGGTCGGACTTCCAGCCATTGGGCGTGGTGGCGGGTATTACTCCGTTCAACTTCCCGGCCATGGTGCCGCTGTGGATGTATCCGCTGGCGATCGTCTGCGGTAACTGCTTCATCCTCAAACCGTCCGAGCGTGATCCGAGCTCGACGCTGTTGATCGCTCAGCTATTGATCGAGGCCGGTCTGCCTAAAGGTGTGCTGAGTGTGGTACACGGCGACAAGGCAGCAGTGGACGCACTGATCGAAGCGCCGGAAGTCAAAGCGTTGAGTTTCGTAGGCTCGACGCCGATTGCCGAATACATCTACGCCGAAGGCACCAAGCGCGGCAAACGCGTCCAGGCGCTGGGTGGCGCGAAGAACCATGCGGTGCTGATGCCGGATGCGGATCTGGATAACGCGGTCAGCGCGCTGATGGGCGCGGCGTACGGTTCCTGCGGTGAGCGATGCATGGCGATCTCGGTGGCGGTGTGTGTCGGCGACCAAGTGGCGGATGCGTTGGTGGCCAAGTTGGTACCGCAGATCAAGGCGCTGAAAATCGGTGCCGGGACTTCGTGCGGTCTGGACATGGGGCCACTGGTTTCCGGTCAGGCCCGCGACAAAGTCAGTGGCTATATAGAAGACGGCGTGTCGGCCGGAGCTTCTTTGGTGGTTGATGGTCGTGGTCTGAGCGTGGCAGGTCATGAGGAGGGGTTCTTCCTGGGGGGCTGCCTGTTCGATAACGTCACGCCAGAGATGCGCATCTATAAAGAAGAGATCTTCGGGCCGGTGCTGTGTGTTGTCCGGGTTAACAGCCTGGAAGAGGCGATGCAGTTGATCAACGATCACGAGTATGGCAACGGCACCTGCATCTTTACCCGCGACGGGGAAGCGGCGCGGTTGTTCTGCGATGAGATTGAAGTCGGCATGGTCGGTGTTAACGTGCCGTTGCCGGTGCCAGTGGCTTATCACAGCTTTGGTGGCTGGAAGCGATCGCTGTTCGGTGATCTGCATGCCTATGGCCCGGATGGCGTGCGTTTCTACACCCGTCGCAAGGCGATTACCCAGCGCTGGCCGCAGCGTGCGAGCCATGAAGCTTCGCAGTTCGCATTCCCTAGCTTGTAAGTAGAAGGGCAGAAGGCCGAGCCCCTTAGGACTCGGCCTTTGTGTTTTCGGGCTTTTTTGACCTATATGACAGAATTGTGAAAATAGGTGTTGACGGCAGATTCTGGAAGTCTATAATTCGCCCCACTTCCGGCGCAGTCGAAACGGAAAACTCCTTGGTAAACAATGAGTTGCGCAGTTTTCGACAGCGAGTTGCTTCAGGTCATCGAAGCCCAGAAAGAGTTGAAAGAGTAGGGTTGTTTGACTCTTTTAACGATTCGATCTTCTCGGTCGAAAGCGGTGTAAAAGAGGTGTTGACAGCAGCGAGTAACGCTGTAGAATTCGCCTCCCGCTAACGAGAGATCGG
>NZ_VOBI01000017.1 GCF_008369325.1 Pseudomonas sp. ANT_H12B
TTACAATCACTCGCGTATCAGACTGAAGCTAAACGGCCTGAGTCCTGTTGAATACAGAACTCAGGCCGCTCAGGCATAGATGGGTAAACGTCCAACTTTGTGGGGTCAGTTCAGAGCGTGGGAACGAGCATTGAAGGGAACATCACACTGTCATGCAGGTCGGTTACATCAGTAGCTGTCCGGGACCGCACGACGGATGCGTGCAAAAACGCGACATTTTTTGTTGATCTCAAGCCCCTCACGCCCTAAAGTTCGCGCCGAACGTCCATGCTGGAAACGATCCATCCGGCTCAAGTACTGACGACGAGACAGCAAGGCCAAGGGAAAGCACCGCTTCCCATGGCCTTTTTGCTTTCGGCGACATGCCTTGGGAAGTAGGCGAACCAAAGTGGGGATACGGAGGACGTTCATTTGCACCCATTGTTAATTTCAGTTTGCCAGTAGGAGTTCCCAGCATGTCGATCAACGTCGAAGACTATTTCGCGCGCGATACCTTCAACAAAATGAAGGCGTTCGCCGACAAACAAGAAACCCCGTTCGTGGTGATCGACACCGCGATGATCAGCCAGGCCTATGACGACCTGCGCGCCGGTTTCGAATTTGCCAAGGTCTACTACGCGGTCAAGGCCAACCCGGCCGTGGAAATCATCGACCTGCTCAAAGAGAAAGGCTCGAACTTCGACATCGCCTCGATCTACGAGCTCGATAAAGTGATGAACCAGGGCGTCGGTCCGGATCGCATCAGCTACGGCAACACCATCAAGAAATCCAAAGACATTCGCTACTTCTACGAGAAGGGCGTGCGTCTGTATGCCACCGACTCCGAAGCCGACTTGCGCAACATCGCCAAGGCTGCACCGGGTTCGAAAGTCTACGTGCGCATCCTCACCGAAGGCTCGACCACCGCTGACTGGCCTCTGTCGCGCAAATTCGGCTGCCAGACCGACATGGCCATGGACCTGCTGATCCTCGCTCGCGACCTGGGCCTGGTGCCGTACGGCATCTCGTTCCACGTCGGCTCGCAACAGCGCGATATCAGCGTCTGGGACGCGGCGATCGCCAAGGTCAAAGTGATCTTCGAACGCCTGAAAGAAGAAGACGGCATCGTTCTCAAGCTGATCAACATGGGCGGTGGCTTCCCGGCCAACTACATCACCCGCACCAACAGCCTGGAAACCTACGCTGAAGAAATCATCCGCTTCCTCAAGGAAGACTTCGGTGACGACCTGCCGGAAATCATTCTGGAACCGGGCCGTTCGTTGATCGCCAACGCCGGCATCCTGGTCAGTGAAGTGGTGCTGGTGGCGCGTAAATCCCGTACCGCTGTAGAGCGATGGGTGTACACGGATGTGGGCAAGTTCTCCGGCCTGATCGAAACCATGGACGAAGCCATCAAGTTCCCGATCTGGACCGAAAAGAAAGGCGAGATGGAAGAAGTGGTCATTGCCGGCCCGACCTGCGACAGCGCCGACATCATGTACGAAAACTACAAATACGGTTTGCCGCTGAACCTGGCAATCGGTGATCGTATGTACTGGTTGTCGACCGGTGCTTACACCACCAGTTACAGCGCGGTTGAATTCAATGGCTTCCCGCCGCTGAAATCGTTTTACGTGTAAGCGATATCACAAGATAGAAGGTCCATGAAAACATGGACCTTTTTTATTTCCGCAGCCATGACTCAACGTGGTCCATCATTGCCATACATTCATTAGCGCCCTCAATAGTCGCGCCCAATTTAAAATTCAACTCCCCGAGTCTGGACACACTCTTTGCCCGCAACAGTTCGTTGATCGCGCCCTCTATACGTTGATACATTTCCTCGATGAACAGCCCCATCTGCGAGTTAACAGAAGCGAACCCATCAAATAACACTGCAATATCGGCCTTATATTCTGCTGCCCTGACCACAGCGTCCCTGGAAGAGTAAGCGAGGTCCCAGACAGGTGCAGTATTATTCTCGCGAAACAACTCTTCCGCAACAGTCGGTTGTGGATGGCAATTACAGGTTCGATGGTCCATCGCCCGCGTGAATACTGATTTCAGTCCAAACGACTCAACATACAGCTCCGTGATCGTATATTTCAGTTGTTGTATCGCAGCTTTTAGCTCATCAAATCGAAGAAACAATTCGTGAACCAAGTCTCGTACATCCTTTGGCGGAAATAACTTCCAGGTCGGGGACCTGGACAAACTGTACAACCTGAAATCCACTTGACCAACGGGTTCGTTCCTGGAAGTTCTCCTGGTAGTTTCTAAAGATTCGCGGGCAAACGTTGCGAGATCTTCAACATAAGTGCTGCATAAACGCTTGGCTTCTTCAGTGCGCCCCCAAAGCTCTTGTAGATATCGCGTATTAAACGGTGCATTCTTCAAGCGCGAATCCTTGGCCAGAACCGCCAGTTGATGGCCGCTATTTCTACGGCGCTCAAAAGCAACCGGTATACTGTTGAATGTCGGCTGCAGGGAACCAAGGAAGTTGGTGTAACGATCGAATACACGCCGCTGCGCCGCGGTAAATTCATTGGCAAGTCTATTCATCTTTCATTTTAGAAGGGGTGGGCGTACGGCCCACCCCCTCGACTCCTTATGACTGCTGAATAGTCTTCATGTATTTAACAACGTCTGCGATCCGGGCAATTGCGGTATCCGCTCGCAACTCGACGGGCAGCGACTTATCTTGCTTGAATTCGCGAGAAAACTTTTCAACGTCGGCAACCAGATTTGAAAATTCATTCACGTATTCCCAGCGCCCATCGTCCAGCTTGTCCAGCGTCTGTACCAATTCAATCTTCCCATCAATCTGGGCGATATCTTTAGTGTGTTTTCGCGACTGCACTCTCAGATCGCCCGCTTTATCCTTGAGCCTGTTGTACGCCGCCAGCATGTTGAGATACGAAATGGCCTCACCAATACCAGAGATCATTTTTTTAATCGTATCAACGGCCAACAATGCGACTTGAATCTGTGGCGGCGCCATACCCAGTGCTTTTAGATTTTCCAGTGATAGCTGCGCCTCTTTACCAATTTTTTCGACTCCTGCTTTCCCGATCAAGTCAATCGCCTCGGACACGGACTTCATCTGCTCTGTCAGCTCCGCCAATTTTTCTTCGGATTTGGTTTTTAGCTCTTCAGCGAATGCCCGATCCTGCTGCAGCGAAACAACCCATTTTTCCGAGGCAGTTCTGTCATAGGGAGAGCTGATACTTGCATGAAAACTTTTTAAATCTTCAATTTGTGCGGACATTGCATTGGATACAATTTTGAGTTCCGCTTCCATATCCTCACGAACCTCGTCCACATCGTCCGGATACTCAAGCTCTGCCTGATAGGCCTTCAGTTTTTTCTCCGCACGTTCCAATTTGATACTGCTTGTCTGCGCCTGGCTGCGCAGATCAGACGTTATCTTATTGATAGTCATCGCCAGACTATTCATTGTTCTGACAGTGCCAGGTAAGTAATCGTATTGTTCGACGAGCATTTGTGCAGTGGTGTTCGTTCCTTGCACCGCGGCATCATGGCCACGCAAGTTCGCCATATTGAAAACTGAATTACCCGAATTATCAAATAGCGAAAACATCTGCACCCTACTCCTGAAAGTCAAACGATTATTCCCATATTCCTTATCCGCCTCTGCAAACACAGCCAGCAATTGATCAGAACTTACTTTTATCTGTTCCCAAGGATCAATGATGCTGAGTATCTGATTTTTAAATCGCCGCAAAGAAGTTGCCTCCTCCAGTTTATCGACCTCTTGGACAGATGCATTGATATAAGTAGCCAACGCGTTCCATACCAGCATAAGATTTTGAGTCGCGACTTCAGCCTCGATAGTAACGTAGCTCAGATTCTGAAGGTCATCCCGCACCTTGTTCAAGGAGTTCAGTGTCTGGCTTTTACTGGCCATTTTCTGATTAGCGGCTTGTTGCCCTTCCTTCAGTTTATTTCGTTCACTGCGTATCTTTTCAGCCTTGACACCCTGATAGATGCCGAGAATCAACCCGCCAATATTGAAGGTCGCTGCCGACTTGATCGCTTCCTGTACCAGTTGGTCATATTGCTTATTGAGCTCATCAATCTCTTTCGAGCGTTGGTCAATTTCAGCTTGCAGGACCTGAATATCAGCCTGATACGTATTTTTGGAAACAAACTCTAATCGCAACTTTATTTCCGGCAACACTTCCGCGCGCATATCAGTGCCAAAGCTATCCAGTTCGGCTCTAACCCTCTCGGCCTTGTCATGACATAACTTGACCTTCGCCAGCATGTCATTGAGGTATGCCTTGATGTCTGGAACATCACCCTCAGGCAAGCCAAGATCGGGAAGATTCGGAATCTTGGCTTTAAGTTTCTGATACTCCTCCGGCGTGTTGACATTGTGCTCTTCCAGATATTTCGATGCTTTGAGATCCTCATAGACCTCTACAATTCCTTTGCCAATCCTGATAATGCTACCACCGAAAACTTTAAGGTCGGTGCCTGTCAGCATTATCTTCTCGCGCAATGGCGACCAGCGTTTAGCATGATCATATGTCATTGTGAATGTGCGTAGAAAATCCCTGGACTTAAGTCCCACACCCCCTTCATCACCTGCGCCATAATTTAGATACGCAATAACATCTTGCAGCCGAACAGGAAGAGACAACCCTAAAGTTTCATACTTCCTCAGACTGACAATCTGCTGTGCGGTCAGCTGCATTCCGGGCTCCCGGATATATACCTCACCATCGCCAATTGACGCTTCCACAAATACTTTTGGCGCTTGCGCCGCTGCTTGGACGATCTTATCGTCCACCTTGAATTCCATTAGAGACTCCTTGTCTTCTTCGGACGTATATAAAGTTTATGTTTCCATCGATACTGATGAGTGTTTACTCCACTCAATTACAGATATCGCGCAAAAAGACCTTAATACAGCACCACAGTTATCCACCAGAGTTCAAATATATAAAATTAAGACAAGCCACAAGAGAAACATCGCCCTCACCGACTTGACGTCATAACTTAAAGATGAACCCCACAAACTTACTGACCGAATCACTCACTTAAACAACAACGGCAAAAACCCGGCGGATACTTTATCGCCAGACCTTTATGTCATAGGAACCAAGATAATAAGCCGTGTTGTGCGATGCTCTTTATTGCGCAACCCTGCGTGTCAAGACAACTTCGTTATTAAGAAGATAGAAGTAACGATAAACCGTTACAGCCCGGCCAGCTGGGAAAATCGCTGCCGGTAAGCATCAGCCATCTCACGAATTTGCGGATGATGTGCGTCTAGTAATGACTCACTGCTCACCCGCAAGAAATTCACATTCCCCCCGACCAGCGCCTTGCGCAACCAGCCAAGTGCTTCATAGACTCGCCCCTCATCGGCCAGCACCGCCGCGTAACTGAACTGCCCCCGAAAATCCCCACCTTCGGCAGATCGCTGATACCACTGCCGTGCCGCGAGTGGATCAGCGAGGCAAACCTTGCCATCTTCCAGATAACGCCCCAGCAGGTTCATCGACTTCGCATGGCCCAATTCAGCGGCGCGGCGATAAAGATTCAGCGCTTGCGCCTGATCTTCAACCACGCCGCGCTCAGTGGCCAGCAGGTTGGCGTAGTTGTACATCGCCCAATCCAGTCCGGCTTCGGCGGCCTGGCGATAATGCCCCGCAGCGACCGAAGCATCGGCAACGCAACCCCAGCCATGCTCATGACAACGACCGAGCATGTTGCGCGCCATCAAGTGACCGCACTGGGCGGCGATCTCGAACCAGCGCAAGGCCAGCGGCTGATCCTGCTCGATGCCCTGCCCATCCAGCAGAATCTGCCCGAGCAACGCCTGAGCATCGAGTACACCTTCGCGGGAGGCGATCAAAATCGCCTGTGCCGCGCGCGCCGGGCTTTCGTCGAGCATGGCTTTGAGGCGATCACCGTCGAGGATTTCCTCACGGCGCAATTGATAACTCATACCTCGACCCAGCGACGCAACAAGTTGTGGTACGTACCCGTAAGACGGATCAGCGAAGGGTGATCAGGCATGTCCTGAGTCAGTTGCTGGATCGCCCCGTCCATCTCGAACAGCAGCGCGCGCTGGCTGTCTTCACGCACCAGGCTTTGGGTCCAGAAGAACGAGGCGTAGCGGGTGCCGCGGGTAACGGCGTTGACTTTGTGCAGGCTGCTGCCGGGGTAGAGGACCATGTCGCCGGCGGGCAACTTCACCCGTTGGGTGCCGTAGGTGTCCTGGATTTCCAGTTCGCCGCCGTCGTAGTCCGCAGGTTCGCTGAAGAACAGTGTCGCCGAGAGGTCGGTGCGCACGCGCTCGATGCTGCCCTTGGGCTGGCGCACGGCGTTATCGATGTGGAAATCGAAACTGCCACCGGCCGTGTAACAGTTCAGCAACGGAGGGAAGACCTTATGCGGTAACGCGGCGGACATGAACAGCGGATTTGTCCACAGCCGTTCCAGCATCGCCGCGCCGACCTCCTTGGCCAACGGGTGACCTTCAGGCAGCTGCAGATTGTGTTTGGCCTTGGCTGACTGGTAACCGGCGGTGATTTTGCCGTCGGCCCAATCCGCCTGCTCCAGAGCCTCGCGAATGCGCTGCACTTCTTCTTTCGCGAACACGCCGGGAATGTGCAGCAGCATGGGATGACACCTGAAGGCAAAGGGGCGCCAATGGTATTGATTCTTATTGCCTGTGTAAAACCCCTACGACGAACGAAACAGCAAAAACCGTAAGGACAAATTGTAAAGAATGTAAATTTGTCGCGAATAGTAACGTTTCGCAATTGATACAAATACCTGTTTACCCTATATTCCGCGGCCTCAAATCCTTGGGGAGGGGAATTCTCATGTCACGCCAACAATCACAATTACCGGTCAGTTCACCGCGTTTGCTCGCGTCTGCAATTGGCGTGGCAATCACCGCCGGCTCCGCAAGCCACATGGTTTTCGCCGCTGAGAAAACCGATGAAAAAGCACCGGACAACGTAATTTCCCTTGGCGCTACTGCTATCACCGGCGAAGCTCAGGACGAAACCTCCTACAAGACGGATACCTCGGCCTCCAAGAAATACACGGCCCCCCTGCGCGAAACGCCTAAAAGCGTCACCGTGATTCCGCAACAAGTGATTCGCGACACCGGCGCTACCAGCCTGGTCGACGCGCTGCGTACCACACCCGGTATCACGTTCGGTGCCGGTGAAGGTGGCAACCCGGCCGGCGATCGTCCGATCATTCGCGGCTTCAACGCCGAAAGCGACGTATTCATCGACGGCATGCGCGACCCGGCGTCCCAGAGCCGCGAGATCTTCAACGTCGAATCGATCGAAGTCAGCAAGGGCCCGGGCTCAGCCTTCACCGGCGCCGGCTCCACCGGTGGCAGCCTGAACCTGGTGAGCAAGACCGCCAAGCTGGGCAATGCCTACAACGGCGGTTTCACCTGGGGCTCGGACCAGACCAAGCGCACCACCCTCGATCTGAACCAGCAGATGACCGACACCTCGGCCTTGCGTCTGAACCTGATGAAGCACGAAGCCAATGTCGCTGGCCGTGATGGCGTGGACGTCAGCCGCTGGGGCGTGGCACCCTCCTTCGCGTTTGGCCTGGGCACTGACACCCGCCTGACGATCGGCTACTACCACGTCGAAACCGATGACATGCCGGACTACGGCATTCCGCTGACCCTGAGCCCTAACCGCAGCAAGTACAACGTCGACAAGCCTGTGCATGTCGATCGCGACAACTTCTACGGCGTCACCAGCCGCGACTACCGCAACACCACCAATGACAGCGGCACCATCAAGATCGAGCACGATCTGAATGAAGACCTGACCCTGTCCAACAGCTTCCGCATGTCCCGTTCGACCCTCGACTACATCGTCACCAACCCGGACGACAGCAAGGGCAACGTGGTCAATGGCAGTGTGTACCGTGGCACCAAAAACCGTAACTCGACGTCCAGCGGCTGGATCAACCAGACCGACCTGAGCGCCAAATTCAACACCGGCGCCATCGAGCACAGCCTGGTCACCGGTCTTGAGTTTTCCTATCAAGACACCCACAACCGTCCGTACATCCTGACCTCGGCTGCCCGCGGCACTACCTGCAACCGCGCCCTGTTCAACTCTGGCGACTGCACCAACCTGTACAAGCCGACGCCGGGGGATAACTGGAACGGCACGATCACTGACAGCGCCGCGTTCACCGACACCGACACCAAAACCGCTGCGGCTTATGTGTTCGATACGTTGAAGTTCAACGAGCAATGGTCCCTGAACCTGGGCCTGCGTTACGACAACTACCAGACTCAATCCAGCGGTTTCGCCAACGCCGGCCGTGGCGCACCGGCAGGTAGCTTCGACCGCGAGAACACCAGCGATCTGGTGAACTATCAGATCGGCGTGGTCTACAACCCGTTGCCGAACGGCAGCATCTATGCGGCCTATTCGACCTCCAGCAACCCGGCCGGTGAAACCAGCGGCAACGGTAGTCTGGAACTGGCGGCGAACAACAGCGACCTGGATCCGGAAAAAAACCGCAACTACGAGATCGGTACCAAGTGGGACTTCTTCGGTGACGACCTGTCGCTGACCGCCGCACTGTTCCGCACCGAGAAAACCAACGCCCGTATCGACGATCCGGATGGCGCCACCACGCAAGTGCTGGACGGTGAGCAGCGCGTCAATGGTGTGGAACTGAGCTACAGCGGCAAGCTGACCCGCAACTGGAAGGTCTTCGGCGGCTACACCTACATGGAAAGCGAAGTGGTCAAAACCACCCTCGCGGCCGATGAAGGCAACCACATGCCGAGTACTCCGCGGAACAACTTCACGTTCTGGTCGACCTACGACCTGGTGCCAGACAAATTGACCGTCGGCGCCGGTGCCACTTTCGTCGATTCGCAGTTCGGTAACGTCGCCAACTCGGTGGAGATTCCGTCCTACTGGCGCTACGACGCAATGGCCAGTTACGCGCTGACCAAGAACGTCGACCTGCAACTCAACGTGCAGAACCTGACCGACAAGCGTTACTTCGACCAGGTGTTCCAGACGCACTACGCCCACGTGGCGGCGGGTCGTACCGCCCTGCTGAGTGCCAACTTCCACTTCTGATAGAAGCGTGAATCCAGGGCCCCGTTCATCTACATGAACGGGGCTTTTGTGCGTAAGAAAGAATCTTTCTCGACAACCCACGGCATACTGCGCGCCGTGATGACAATTTCGAACGAACAAGGCGAGCGACGTGTTGAAGAAAACCCTGTTCCAGTTGCACTGGTTTTTCGGCATCAGCGCCGGACTGGTCCTGGCCCTGATGGGCATCACCGGGGCGACGGTGTCGTTTCAGGATGAAATCCTGCGCGCGCTGAATCCCTCTGTGCTGAAGGTCGAGAAGCAGGTCGCCGGCGTCCTGCCGCCCGTTGAGCTGGTGGAGAAAATCGAGGGTGCCTCGGGCAAGAAAGTCTCGATGCTCTGGGTCGAAACCGACAGCGGTAACGCCGCGCGGGTGGTTTTCACCCCGCCGCCGGGCGAGCGCCGCGGACAGATGCGCTACTTCGATCCGTACACCGCCGAGTTCATGGGCGATGCCACCGGCCAGGACTTCTTCCGCCTGATGCTGCAACTGCACCGCTTCCTCGCCATGGGCGATACCGGTCGGCAGATCACCGGTGCCTGCACGCTGATTCTGCTGTTCTTCTGCCTCTCCGGCCTTTACCTGCGCTGGCCTCGTCAGTGGAACAACTGGCGCGCCTGGCTGACGCTCGACTGGAAGAAAAAGGGCCGCAGCTTCAACTGGGATTTGCACTCGGTGGCCGGTACCTGGTGCCTGGTGTTTTATCTCCTGGCAGCGCTCACCGGGTTGTCCTGGTCCTATGAGTGGTACAACAAAGGCCTGACCAGACTGCTTTCCGACTCGCCGCAGAACGAGCGGGTCCGGACGGGTCGTGGCCCTGCGCCAAGCGGTCCGGCGCCCAGCGCCGATTACGCGGCGATGTGGAGCAGCATCTACAGCGCTGCCGGTCCGGCACTGAGCGCCTACAACATCCGCATGCCGCCCGTGGCCGGGCAACCGGCAACCGTGTTTTATCTGTTGGACGGCTCGCCCCATGATCGAGCGCTGAATCAGATCACCCTCGACCCTGCCACCGGCATCATCAAACGGCATGCCCCTTACGCCGACAAAAGCTTCAAGGCGCAACTGCTGACCAGCCTCTATGCGCTGCACGTCGGCAGCTACTTCGGCATCGTCGGGCGGATCATCCTCACGATCAGTGCGCTGACCATGCCGCTGTTTTTCGTCACGGGCTGGTTGCTGTACCTCGATCGTCGACGCAAGAAAAAGCAGATCAAGGACGCTCGCAAAGGTCTCGAACAACCGGGCAGCGATGCACCGGCCTGGTTGATCGGTTTCGCCAGCCAAAGCGGGTTTGCCGAGCAACTGGCCTGGCAGACCGCCGGACAATTGCAGGCTGCCGGCCTGCCGGTGAAGGTTCAGCCGCTGGCGGATGTCAGCGAGCAGGATTTGCGTGATTCCAGCAACGCGTTGTTCGTGGTCAGCACCTTCGGCGATGGCGAAGCGCCGGACAGCGCCCGGGGTTTCGAACGCAAGGTACTGAACCGGTCGCTGAGCCTCGACAGCCTGAACTACGCCGTACTCGGGCTCGGTGACCGGCAGTATCAGCACTTCTGCGGTTTCGCCCGACGTTTGCACACCTGGCTGGGCGAACACGGCGGCAAGACCCTGTTCGCCCCGGTGGAAGTCGACAGCGGCGACCCTTACGCCTTGCGTCACTGGCAGCAGCAACTCGGCCAGCTGACCGGACAGACGCCCGTGGACACCTGGCAAGCGCCACGTTACGACAACTGGACCCTGACCCGCCGCGAATTGCTCAACCCTGACAGCACCAGCTCGGGGGTGTACTTGCTGGGCCTCACCGCCCCGACCACCAGCAGCTGGCTGGCCGGTGATCTGGTTGAAGTGTTGCCGCGCAATTGCCCGTGGGCGATCGAGCATTTCCTCGATGGCCTGGGCATCGCCGGTCGCGCCACGGTGACGCTCGATGACTTGTCACAACCACTGGAGCAAGCCCTCGCCAGTCGACAACTGCCCGAGAACCGCACCCACCTGGTGGGCTTGCATGCGCAAGCGCTGGTGGATGCACTCGTGCCGTTGGCCATGCGCGAATACTCCATCGCCTCGATTGCCGCCGACGGCGTGCTAGAGCTAATCGTGCGGCAAGAGCTGCATTCCGATGGCCGCCTGGGCATCGGTTCCGGTTGGCTGACCGAACACGCGCCCGTGGGCAGCACCATCAGCCTGCGCGTACGACGCAACAGCGGTTTCCACCTCCCGGTTGAACCGGTGCCGATGATTTTGCTGGGCAACGGCACAGGGCTGGCCGGGTTGCGCAGCTTGCTCAAGGCGCGGATTACCGATGGGCAGCAACGTCATTGGTTGCTGTTTGGCGAGCGTCATCGTGAACACGATTACCTGTGCCGCGATGAGCTGGAAGACTGGTTGATTTCGGGGGATCTGGAACGGTTGGATCTGGCGTTCTCGCGGGATCAGGCCGAGAAGATTTATGTGCAGGATCGACTGCGTGAGTCGGCCGATGAGCTGAAGAGATGGTTGGCGGACGGTGCCGTTATTTACATTTGCGGCAGCTTGCAGGGAATGGCTTCAGGGGTGGATCACGCGCTCAACGAAATCCTCGGGATTGAAGAGGTCGACCGGTTGATCGAGCAAGGTCGCTACCGCCGCGACGTCTACTGAAAGAGCCCTCACCCTAGCCCTCTCCCGGAGGGAGAGGGGACTGACCGAGGTGTCTCACGTAATACATCGACCTGAAAAATCGAGTCGAACTCAGGTTCTGAAAGGGCCCCGGTCTGCTCCCTTTCCCCCGTGGGGAGAGGGCTGGGGTGAGGGGTCAATTTCAAATCATCCACAAAATCCCGACTACAGTAAAACCTCCATCCCCCTTCACACGGACGTGAAGCATGCCTATCCGCCCCTCCTCCAACCAACGCCAATTCGCCCGTCATCTGCGCGCCAACCAAACCGACTGCGAACTGCTGCTCTGGCAAAAACTTCGTTCTCGGCAAATCGCCAATCTGAAATTCCGTCGGCAGTTTCCATGCCCGCCGTACGTCCTGGATTTTTATTGCGCGGAACTGAAGTTGGCCATCGAACTGGATGGTGGTCAGCATTACGAGACGGCCGCAAAAATACATGACCAGCGTCGAACGCTTTACCTTCAGCAACAAGGTATTGAGGTTGTGCGGTTTAGCAATCTAGAGGTAATTGAGCGGATGAGTGAAGTGTTTGAGCAGATCCTGAAGATTGCGGCGAATCGAACATCGCCCCCTCACCCTAGCCCTCTCCCAGAGGGAGAGGGGACTGACCGAGGTGTCTCACGTTACACGTCGACCTGAAAAATCGAGTCGAACTCAGGTTTCGAAAACAACACAAATCTGCTCCCTTTCCCCCTCTCCCCTCTGGGGAGAGGGCTGGGGTGAGGGGTGGTTCTATCAGACTGGCTGCAATTTCTGTTCGAAAACAGAAACCCCATCCAGATCCCGCAACACCACACTCATCTCCCCCGTCTGCCCATCAATATTCACCTCGCCAAAAAACTGAAACCCGGCAAACGGCGAGGTGTTCTGCGCTGGCGGAGCCTTCTCGAACACCACTTCAGGACCGAAGGTTTTATCCAACTGATCAGGCCCGAAACTTCCCGCATTCAAAGGCCCGGCAACGAATTCCCAAAACGGTTCGAAGTCCTGGAACGCAGCGCGATCCGGGTGGTAATGGTGCGCCGCGCAGTAGTGCACATCCGCCGTCAACCAGACGAAATTGCGCACTGTTTGCGCCCGCAGAAAACCAAGTAGCTCGGCGATTTCCAGTTCACGTCCCTGGGCCGGCCCCGGGTCGCCGTTGGCCACGGCTTCCCAGCGCGCCACACCGGGGCTGACTTCACCGTCCGATACGCCAAGGCCGATGGGCATGTCGGCGGCAATGACTTTCCATTGCGCACTGGAGGCTTTCAACGAAGCCTTCAGCCAGTCCAGTTGTTCTCGACCGAGGAAGGGTTTGGCGCCGCCAAGATTGTCGTCATTGGCCCCACGATAACTGCGCATGTCGAGCACGAACACATCGAGCAACGGCCCGTAACTGAGCTGGCGATAAATCCTCCCGCCGCTATCGGCGCTCTGCAAACGCATCGGTGCGTATTCAAGCCAGGCCTGGCGCGCGCGGCCCACCAGGCTGTGGATATCTTTGCTTTTGTAGCGTTCATCCAGTTGCTTGCCCGGCGACCAGTTGTTCACTACTTCGTGATCGTCCCACTGCCAGATCTGCGGGACCTCGGCATTGAAGCGGCGGATGTTTTCGTCCATCAGGTTGTAGCGGTAATTGCCGCGATACTCGTCGAGGGTTTCGGCGACTTTGCTTTTGGCTTCAGTGGTGATGTTGCGCCACACGCGGCCGCTCTCGGTGGTGAGCTGCGCAGGTACGGGGCCGTCGGCGTAGATGGAGTCGCCGCTGTGGATAAAGAAGTCTGGCAGGCGCAAACGCATGGCATCGTAGATGCGCATGCCGCCGATGTCCGGGTTGATGCCGAAGCCCTGGCCGACGGTGTCGCCGCTCCAGACGAAACGAATGTTGCGCCGGGTCTGGGGCACGCTGCGCAGGTGGCCAAACCAGGGCTCACTGGCGGCACCACTCTGGGCGTCTTCGAAATGCACACGATAGAAAATCGCCTGGTCGGCGGGCAGGCCAGTGAGTTCGACACGGGCGGTGAAGTCGGTGCGGGCATCGGCCAGAGGCGAGACGAATCGCCGAGGGTTGGTGAACAGGCTGCGGGTGTCCCATTCGACCACCATCCGCGCGGGACGGTCGCTGCGGCTCCAGATCATTGCCCGGTCGCCCAGCAGGTCACCCGACTGCACGCCATCGGTGAGTTGCGGGCGATCCTTGACCGACGCAATCACCGCTGGCGCCAGGCCCGGCAACAACAGCCCCGCACCGACGGCTTGTATGACACGACGGCGGCCGAGATCGAATTCGCTCATGGTGCTCTCCCTGAAAAAGGAAAACTTAAGCATGGCTGGATGACTCAGGCATGACACAGAAATCAGCCAACACCGCAAATCCCTGTGGGAGCGTGGCTTGCCCGCGATGAACGATAACGCGGTCGTGCTGATTCGCCACCACCTCCCCCCCTGCAACACCATGAAATAGGAAATTTCAGCGCCGCTTTTAGGAAACGTCCTAGCGCCAACACCCGAGCGCCCCGGATAGGTTCGAGGCTACTCCGGACACACGCGGAAAAGGACGCCTATGGCACGCGACAAGGACATCCCTCAAGTCTGGGAACATGTAACGGGTGGCGGCGGTAGCGGCATCGGCGTTCGCTTCCTGCGCGACATGACCCCGACCGAAATCGCCGAACGCGAAGCCCGGCAAAAGACCTACGACGACATGCTCGCCCGGCAACAGGCTTATGAAGATCGCATCTTCAAAGAAGTCGAACAGAGCAAACAGTTCGCCACACGAGGCTGCGTATTCGCCAAAAGCTGCAACCTCCCCGACGGCGTCATCAATCACGACAACCCCGCCGGGTTTATCCCCGTCGAGAAACTGGCTGACTACGGGTTGTGGGCCGTGCTTGGCACCGGCGCAGCGATTACCGCCGAAGGTGCACCGCTCAAATGGGCAGCCGGCTCAGCAACGGGCAACATCTTGGCGCAACGTCTTGGCGGTTCGCTCGCCCTTGCCTTGACTGGTTCGGCGGTGACGGCGGGTGCCGCGACAGGAACCGTGGCGCTACTGATGCCGAACACCCTTTCGCCCGACAGCGCTTTCTACAAAAACGAGCAATACGCGCTGTTGGAGAAGGGACGAACTCGCGTCCGTGTGAACGTGAAGACGTTGCCCGACGGTTCCGTCAGCGCTTACGGTTTCTACACTGGAGGGAAGAAGGATTGGGAATTCGTCCCGGTCATCAAGGCCACACAGGAAGGTGAAAAGTTCGTCGCCGACCTCGGCAACGGCATTGGCCTGACCTGGACGCCCGCGGCAGATCCTGACAACGCCCCGAAGGTCCCTGCCCTGGAAGGCGCCCCGCCGCTGCCGACGATCTGGGTCTACCCACCCACCGAGCAGGCTGACCAGATACTGATGAACCCGGAGCATCCGCCCGAGTATCAGGACGCGATCGTCTGGTTTCCTGCGGATGCGGGGCTTGAACCGATTTACATCGTGCTCAACGCTCGGTATGAGCCGGGTGGCGTTACAGGGGTGGGTGAGGATGTGGCAGGGATTTGGCTGGCTGGTGCGAACGCTGGATTAGGTGCACCAATCCCAACACGAATTGCAGATGTACTGCGAGGGCGCGAATTTAAAAACTTCAACCAATTCAGAACTGCATTCTGGACAGCCGTAAGGAATGACCCGGCGCTTTTCAGCCAGTTTAATGAAGACGCTCAAGACCGCTTAATGTCAGGTAATGCCCCCGCTGTTCGTGAGAAAGAGGCCGTTGGAAACCGGGGTACTTTCGAGCTACACCACGTCGAACGAATTGCCGATGGTGGTGCAGTCTACGACGTTGATAACTTGCGAGTGAACACCCCTAAGAACCATATCAACCAGCACAGGACGAAGTAGGCACACCATGCCAAACATTTCCGATTACACCGAGACAGAATTTATTAGCTTCATTCAAAAGATACGTGCCATCAACAAAGTGGGCTCAGACGAAGAGCTTGGCGAGTTGCTGGCGCAGTTCAGAAAGCTAACCGGCCACCCAGATGGCACTGACCTAATGTTCTACCCGGAACCCGGGCAAGATAATTCCGCCGAGGGTGTGACACGGACGGTGAAGGAATGGCGTGCAGCTCAGGGCTTACCAGGATTCAAAGAAAAATGAAGCATGGCGACGTTACCGGGACAGGACAAAGAAATCTGCCAACACAGCAGACCCCTTGCTCGCGATAGCGGTCTAACAGTCACTATTTTCGTTGAATGTTAAACCGTCATCGCGAGCAAGCTCGCTCCCACAGGGTTGGGTGTCAGGCGTTGGCCGGCTCCAGCGCCAGCTCTACGGTTTCAGGCCGTTTGAGCAACGCATACGCCACCGCCGTCAGCAAACTCCCGGCCACAATCGCCAGCAGGTACAACAGCGCATGGTTGATCGCATTCGGGATCGCCAGCACGAACAACCCACCGTGGGGCGCCATCAGTTTGCAGCCGAAATACATCGACAACGCACCGGTCAGCGCACCACCGGCAATGCTCGCCGGGATCACCCGCAGCGGGTCTTTGGCGGCAAAAGGAATCGCCCCTTCGGAGATAAAGCACAGCCCCAAAACCAGCGCCGCTTTACCGGCCTCGCGTTCGGTCTGGGCGAACTTGCGTCGGGCAATAAACGTGGCAATGCCCAAGCCAATCGGCGGCACCATGCCGGCGGCCATGGTCGCGGCCATCGGTGCATAACTTTGCGACGCCAGCAGCCCCACCGAGAACGCATACGCGGCTTTGTTGATCGGCCCGCCAAGGTCCACGCACATCATCCCGCCCAGCAACACACCGAGCAGAATCGCGTTGGTGGTGCCCATGCTGTCGAGGAAGTGCGTGAGGCCTTCGAGCATTCCGGCTACCGGTTTTCCGACTATGTAGATCATCACCAGACCGGTGAACAGGCTCGCCAGCAACGGGATGATCAGGATTGGTTTCAGCGCCTCAAGACTTTGCGGCAAGCGCGCATAACGATTGATCGCCTGCGCCGCGTAACCGGCGATGAAACCGGCAATGATCCCGCCGATAAAACCGGCACCCAGGGTGCTTGCCAACAGACCGCCAATCATCCCCGGCGCCAGGCCCGGACGGTCGGCGATCGAATAGGCGATGTACCCCGCCAACAGCGGCACCATCAGCTTGAACGCGGTCTCGCCGCCGATCTGCATCAATGCCGCCGCGAGGGTGCCTTCCTCCTTGAATGCGGTGATGCCGAACACGAACGACAAGGCGATCATCAGACCGCCCGCCACCACCATCGGCAACATGAACGACACACCGGTCAGCAGGTGTTTGTAGACCCCGGTTTTTTCTTGCTTGACGGGACCTTTGCCGCCAGTCGCAGCTGTTTCCTGCTTGCCTTCGGCCAGGGCTTTGTTCAGCGTGGCTTCAGCTTGTTTCAAAGCGATGCCAGTGCCGCAACGGAAAATCTTCTTGCCCGCAAAACGCTCGGTAGCGACTTCGATATCGCAGGCCAGAAGCACCACGTCAGCGTCAGCAATCGCCGCTGCACTCAGCGGATTGCGGGCACCGACCGAGCCTTGGGTTTCCACTTGCAGGTCGTAGCCCAGACGCTTGGCCGCTTGCTGCAAGGCTTCGGCAGCCATGAAGGTGTGGGCGACGCCGGTTGGGCATGCAGTGATCGCGACCAGGCGCGGAGCACTTTTACTGACAACCGCTGGCTCAACTACAACTTCGGGGGCAACGTAAATCCGTGCTTCTTCAGCACCGCGACGCAGCACCGCTTCAACATTTTGCAGGGCTTGCGCCGGAGTGCTTTGGAACACCCGCTTACCGACAAATCGCGACATATCCACAGGCGTGCTGGTCACCAACAATACCCACTCGGCCGCCTCGATGGTGGCCGCCGATAGTTGACGTTCCGGGTGCGCGGTATCGTTGACTTCGACACTGGTGCTCCAGCCCTGGCGCTGGGCCGCTGCATCGAGCAAACGGGCGCACAGCACACTGGTGACCATGCCGTTCGGGCAGGCCGTAACAATGGCTAACTTCATGACAAACCCTCTTATTGTTCTGTCAGGGTGCGCATGCGCACGCCCTGTTCGAGCTGCGCCAACTGCGCGGCGTCGCCGATGCCGAAACCGATCTGGGTGACCGCCATCGCAGCAATCGCGGTGGCGGTGCGCAGGGTCTGTTCAGGTGTGTCGGCGCTGAGCAAACCGTGGAGCATGCCCGCCAGCAACGAATCACCTGCACCGACCGTGCTGACGACGCTGACTTTGGGCGGCGTGGCGTGCATCGCCGAGCCGACACTGAACCAGTTCACGCCATCGGCACCGTGGGAGATCACCACGTGTTCGATGCCTTGCGCGTGCAAGCGGCTCGCCGCTTCGGCCTGGGCGGTGACCGAAACCACCTCGCAACCCAACGCATCGGCCAGCTCTTCGGTATTGGGTTTGATCAGCCACGGCCCGGCCTTGAGCGCTTCGCGCAACGCTTCGCCGCTGGTGTCCAGCGCCACGTTCAAACCGAGATTTTTCAGGCGCAGGATCAACGCCTGCAACCATTGAGGACTGATGCCTTGAGGCAGGCTGCCGGCAACGACGACTGCATCATGACCGGGAGCAATCTGATCAAGTCGATCAAGCAGTGCCTGCTGCGCCGCCTCATTCACCAAGGGTCCGGGACCGTTGATATCGGTGATGCGACCAACGCTTTCCGCCAGTTTGATGTTGCTGCGAGTCTCGCCGGGCACGCGGATGAACGCGTCGACAAAACCGCGCTTGGCAAACAGGGCTTCGAACGCTTGCAGGTTGTCCTCACCGAGGAAACCGCTGACCGTGACCTGATGCCCGAGGTCTGCCAGCACCTGCGCCACGTTCACACCCTTGCCGGCGGCGTGGGTGTGCATTTCGTCGCTACGGTTGACCTGACCGGGTTCAAGGCGTGGCAACTGAACGGTGAGGTCCAGCGCTGGGTTCAGGGTCAGGGTTAGGATCTTGGCCATTACAGAGCCTCCACTAATGCGCGCACTTCATCCGCGCTGCCCACGGCCAGGGCCTGTTGGGCGAGAATTTGGGTCTGGGTCAGGCTGAGTTCGCGGATGCGCGCCTTGACCTCGGCGATGCTGCGACCTGAGACACTGAGTTCATCCACACCCAGACCGACCAGCACCGGCACCGCCAACGGATCGGCTGCCAGTTCGCCACACACGCCGACCCATTTGCCGTTCGCATGGGCTGCGCGCACGGTGATGTCGATCAGTTGCAACACCGCCGGGTGCAAGCCGTCAGCCTGGGCCGACAAGGTCGGATGACCACGGTCGATGGCCAGGGTGTATTGGGTCAGGTCGTTGGTGCCGACGCTGAAGAAGTCGACTTCTTTGGCCAACACCGGCGCCAGCAATGCCGCCGATGGCACTTCGATCATGATCCCCAGTTGCAAATCCGCAACCGGAATTTCCAGACGCAAACGTTCGGTCATGGCCCGCGCCTGACGCCATTCATCAACGCTGCCAACCATGGGAAACATGATGCGTAACGGACGGTTGTCGGCGGCCCGCAGCAACGCGCGCAATTGCGCTTCCATGATCTGCGGACGTTGCAAGGTCAGACGAATACCGCGCACGCCGAGAAACGGGTTTTCCTCTTTGGCGATCGGCCAATACGGCAGCGGTTTGTCGCCACCGACGTCGAGAGTGCGCACCACCAGCGGGCGTCCGGCCAGGCCATCGAGCACGCGGCGGTATTCGACTTCTTGAGTGGCCTCGTCCGGTGCTTGCGAGTGGGCCATGAAAATCAGTTCGGTGCGCAGCAGGCCGATGCCTTCGGCGCCCTGCTCCACTGCGCTGGTGACACCCGCGCTTTCGCCGATGTTGGCGAACACTTCGACCGCGTGGCCGTCGGTGGTCAGTGCCGGTTGATGGCGTTGTTCGGCAGCCGCTTTCAGACGTTGTTCGCGGGAATCGCGTTCTTCAGTGGCGCGCTGCAAGGTCGCCGCGTCGGCGTCTACGTGCAGACGACCGCGCTGACCATCAATCAGCAACGGCGTGCCCGGGGCCAGCAACAACACTGCCGCGCCAGCGCCGACCAGTGCCGGAATACCGAGGGCGCGGGCCACGATCGCACTGTGAGCGGTAGCACCGCCACGAGCCGTGAGAATACCGGCGACGCGGGTCGGATCGAGACGCGCAACGTCGGACGGACCGACTTCGTCCATCACCAGAATGTACGGTTGCTCAGGCTCGCTCGGGGTTTCGACACCACAGAGCTGTGCCAGCACTCGACGACCGATGTCGCGCAAGTCGGCGGCGCGCTCGGCGAGCAAGGCGTCCTGCAGCGACTCCTGTTGTTTGGCTGCCGCTTCGATCACTGCCATCCATGCCGCCTCGGCGCTTTCGCCTTGCTTGAGGCGGGTGTCGACTTCGTCGGTCAGTTCCGGGTCGTCGAGCATTTCCTGGTGGGTGATGAAAATCTCACGAATCGCCTTGGACTTGCTGCGTTCGATCAGGCCTTCGATGTCGCGACGAACGTCAGTCAATGCTTGCTTGAGACGCTCGCGCTCGATGGCGGCGGACTCACCACGCAGCGGGTAATCGATGGTCTGCAGCACTTGAATATGCGCCGGGCCGATAGCGATGCCCGGCGCGGCGGCGATGGCCTGAACCTGACTGCCGGACGCCGGCGCGAGGAGCACTTCGGCGACATCGGCAAACACTTCGCGCTGTTGGCTCACGGCGGGCAGCGGTTCGACTTCTTCACCGAGCCCTTCTTCGATGGCTGCCAACAAGGCCGGCAATGCATCGGCGGCGATACTGGGTTCGGCGACAAATTCCAGCACCTGACCACGACGGGCCCCGAGGCTCAGCAGTTTGCTCAAGCTCTTCACTGACACTGCGCTGTCTTGGCCGTCGACGATGCGCACGCGAACTTCGCCTTCAAAACTTTTCGCCAGTTGCGCGAGGATTTTTGCCGGGCGCGCATGCAAGCCGTGGGCGTTGGCCAGTGCAATGCGAGCGCTGGGCCAATCGGCCGGCAGTTCACCGCCCAGGACTTCGAGGATTTTACGGCTGCTGGTGGCGCGGCCCAATTCGTGGCCACGCCCTTCGATCAGCAGCGCACAAAGGCGTTCGAGCAGGGCTTGATGAGCTTCACCGAGGCTGGCCAGGCAGAACAGACCGCTGAGCGGTTGGCCGAGGTAGCGCATGGGTTTGTCCGGAGTGACGAAGGCCAGCCCCGGACGTTTCACCGTTTGCTCACTGTGCAACCACCACAAGCCATCGCCCAGGGGCAGCGCATCGACTTGTTGCAACACGGCAGAGAACCCGTTGCTCACGCAATCGGCCTGACGCAGCAAACGCGCACCCCGCCAGACCAGCTCCTCGAAATCATCGGCGGACACCCCGAGGCCAATCATCTGTGCGTCCAGCGCCAATTCCTGCGGCGCGCCTTGCAGCAGTTTCAACAAGGCTTCGGCAGAACTGGCGCGACGCAGTGCCTGGCCCAGATCGGTCTCGCCGAGGGCGCGGGTCAGCAGTTGCAGCAAGCGCAGGTGTTCGTCGGACTTGGCGGCAATGCCGATCGCCAGGTAGACGATCTGACCATCGCCCCAATCCACGCCCTCAGGAAACTGCATCAGCCGCACGCCGGTAGAAAACACCTGATCGCGGGTTTCGGGCGTACCGTGTGGGATGGCAATACCTTGACCGAGAAAGGTCGAGCCCTGGGCTTCGCGCGCCTGCAAACCGGCGAGGTATCCCTCGTCAACCAGGCCATCGGCGACCAGATGCTGGGCCAGCAAGTGCAACGCTGCGGATTTATCCACAGCCGACTGCCCCATGGAAATCTGCTCTATGGTGAGCTCGAGCATGCTTTCTCCTTTTTGGCGCCTTGGGACGCCAGGTATTGTTTTGAATGATTCAGCTTAGGCTCTTAAACAAACCTTTTCAGGAGGCAGTTTTGACGGTTTCGCGGCAGAACCGACAATGGAGCCCGTAACGTAGAAAATACGCTTGCTGAAACGTTTAATCTAGAATGATTGGCACGTTACTCGATAATGTCTCATCCTTGAAGCCCAATTGTCGGATGCGCTGAGACAATGATCGTCCGCCTGAATCGGGTAGGATTGGCGAAAATGTCGGGGCAAGCTCGAAAAAACAAGGAATTCCCGGGTTGAAACTCAGTGATATCGCCCAGTTGGCCGGTGTGTCCGTTACCACCGCCAGCTATGTCATTAATGGCAAGGCAGAACAGCAACGCATCAGCAGTGCCACCGTCGAGCGCGTGCGCGCGGTCGTCGAACAACATGGCTTCACACCCAACCCGCAGGCCGCCGGGCTGCGCAGTCGGCACACCCGCACCTTGGGTTTCATTCTGCCGGACCTGGAAAACCCCAGTTACGCACGAATCGCCAAGTTGCTTGAACAAGGCGCCCGGGCTCGCGGTTATCAACTGCTGATCGCCAGTTCCGATGATGCACCGGACAGCGAACGGCAATTGCTCAAACTATTCCGCGCCAGGCGCTGCGACGCGTTGATCGTCGCCAGTTGCCTGCCGGCCGCTGATGACAGTTACCGTCAGTTGCAAGCCAAGGGCATTCCGATCATCGCCATCGACCGGGTCATGGAACCTGAGCATTTCTGCTCGGTGATCAGCGACGACCGCGAGGCCAGCCTGCAATTGACCCGCAGCCTGTTGGACCCGTTGCCCAAGCAGATCGCGCTGATCGGCGCCCGCCCCGAGCTGAGCATCAGCCAGGAACGGGCCGCCGGTTTCAAAGAGGCATTGGCCGGCTTCAAAGGCGAAATCCTGATCGAACACGGCGAGTCGTTCAGCCGCGAATGCGGTAAACAGTTGATGGAAGAATTGCTACAGCGTCTGGGCCATTTGCCGGATGCGCTGGTGACCACTTCTTATGTGCTGCTTCAAGGCGTGTTCGATGCCTTGCACGACTTCCCGCTTAAAACCCGTCCGCTGCGCCTCGGCACGTTCGGCGACACGCAGTTGCTGGACTTCCTGCCGCTACCGGTAAACGCCATGGCCCAGCAGCATCAGCTGATTGCCGATAAAGCTTTGGCACTGGCGCTGGCCGCCATCGAGCAGTCCGATTACCAACCCGGCGTGCAGGCCATCGCGCGGACCTTCAAGCAGCGTATTCGCCAGGACTGAATCGTGGAGCTGATCGACAGCCACACTCATCTGGATTTTCCGGACTTCGACGAGGATCGACAGGCGCTGCTGACCGAAAGCCGCGCCCTCGGGGTGCGGCGGATGGTGGTGCTGGGGGTTTATCAGGCCAATTGGCAACGGGTCTGGGATTTGGTGCAAAGCGATCCCGATCTGCATGCGGCGCTCGGTTTGCATCCGGTGTATCTGGACGATCATCGCCCTGAAGACCTGGTAGCACTCGGCGACTGGCTGACTCGGTTAGCCGGCCATCGGCAGCTGTGTGCAGTGGGCGAGATCGGTCTGGATTACTTTATCGAAACCCTGGATCGCGAACGTCAACAAACGCTGTTCGATGCGCAGCTACAACTGGCGGCGGACTTCAATCTGCCGGCGTTGATTCACGTTCGACGCAGTCATGCGGCGGTGATTGCGACGCTCAAGCGGTTCAAGTTGAAACGCGCGGGCATCATCCACGCCTTCGCCGGCAGCAAGGAAGAGGCTCGCGAGTACATCAAGCTTGGTTTCAAACTGGGTTTGGGCGGCGCCGCGACCTGGCCGCAGGCGTTGCGCATGCACCGCGTTCTTGCTGAACTGCCGCTTGAATCGGTGGTGCTGGAAACCGACTCGCCGGACATGGCGCCCGCCATGTTTCCCGGTCAACGCAACAGCCCGGCTCACTTGCCGGCAATCTGCTCGGCACTGGCCGGGATCATGGCGATCAGCCCCGGGCAATTGGCCGACGCCAGCACGGCCAATGCCTGTGAGTTGTTCAACTGGTAACACGGACTCCTGTGGGAGCGAGCCTGCTCGCGAAGGCTGTCTAACATTCAGCATCCATGTCGACTGTTATGCCGCCGTCGCGAGCAGGCTCGCTCCCACATTTGCCTCGGGGTGTTTTTCAGACCCGGAACGCGCTGATCATCTGTTTGAGCTCCACCACCTGAGCTGACAACGCACGACTGGCATCCTCGGTCTGGTGTGCGCCTTCGGCGGTTCGCTCACCGGCGCGGTTGATCTCGACGATGTTCTGGTCAATGTCGTGCGCCACAGCCGTCTGTTGTTCCACCGCCGCGGCGATCTGCTGGTTCTGGTCGACGATCATGCCGACTGCGCCGAGGATATTTTCCAGCGCCTGCTGGACCTTTTCCGACTGCCCCACGGTACCGTTGGCCATCTGATGGCTGGTGCCCATGGCCTTCACCGCAGCACCGACACCGCTGTGCAGCTTGGCGATCATCTGCTCGATTTCTTCGGTCGATTGCTGGGTACGCTTGGCCAGGGTCCGGACCTCGTCCGCCACCACCGCGAAACCACGGCCCTGCTCACCGGCCCTCGCGGCTTCGATGGCCGCATTGAGCGCCAGCAGGTTAGTCTGCTCGGCGATGCTCTTGATCACTTCCAGCACGCGACTGATGGACTGGCTGTCGCTGGCCAGTTGATTAATGACCAACACCGACTGATCGATCTCACTGGCAAGCGCAGCGATGCTGCCCTGCTGGGACGCCACCAGCCCGCGACCGCTGATGGTCTCGTCGTTGACGCTGTGGGCACTGCTCACCGCTGCGGCGGCACTGCGCGCCACCTCAAGGGAGGTGGCCGACATCTGGTTCATGGCAGTGGCGACCTGCTCGATCTGCGAGCGCTGCCCCGCCACGGCCTGGTTGCTTTGGGCGGAGACGTTCTGCACCTGCCCGGCCTGGCGCTCGACCTCGCCGACGGTCTGCCCCACTCGCTCGATCAGGTCATGGATTTTCTTTACGGTGCCGTTGAACACCTCGCCCAATTCGCCCAGTTCATCACGGCTGTTGGCGCTGAAAGTCTGCGTCATGTCACCCGCCGCCACCTTGTCCATCACCGCGCCAAGGCGCTTGAGGGTGGTGCGGGTCGAGGCGTAGAAGCCGCCGTAGAGGTAAAAAATCAACACAAACACCACCGACAGCGCCACCGCCTGCAAGACCATATGCGTGCGGTTCTGCTCCAGTCGCTGCTGCAACTGGGTGCCGAGAAACTTCAGGGTAGCTTCGTTGAGTTGGTAGGTCTGGTCCATCAGACCCGTGACCTGATCGTAAAAGCCCTGCCATGGCGCATCCAGCGTGTCGGCCATCACTACCTGCTCTTCGAACAGTTCGCTGGCCTTTTTCAACGATGCCTTGCTGCTATCGGCCTGAGCGGCCAGGGTTTCCCGTGCCGCTTTGCTGGAGCCCAGCGCGTCCTGCAACTTCAGGGCATATTCGGCCTGCAGTTTTTCGATCTGCGCCAGCAACTCATCAAAACGGGTACTCGACGACGAATTGAGAAACCCTTGCCCCAGGGAAAAAGAGCCCATCGCCCGCCCGTCGCCCAGAAGCTGGGTCACGGGCGGCGTGACGTTGGTGATGAGTTCGCTGAGCTGACGCATGTCGCTCTGAGTGTCGCGGCTCAGGCCGGCCTGACTGGCGATGATCTGGCTGAAAATCTGGGCGTTGCCGAGCAACTTGCCGATCATTGCGCTTTTGCTTTGCAGGGAATTTTCCGCTTGCTGGGCCTTGAAAGCGGCGATCATTTCATCGCGCTTGGCATCGAAAACAGCGATCTGTTCCGGGTCGGTGGTCATCGCCGTCAGCCCTTGCAACCGGCTCAACACACGTTGCCCCAGGCTGCTGATCTGCGACTCGACATTGCCGGCCTTGCCCGATTGACCGAGCGTGACGTTGATCTGCACCAGGTTGTTCAGGGTTTCCAGATCGCGCCGTAACATCAGGCTGCTGCCCAACAGGTCGAGACTCTGCAGTTCGACCTGGGTGCCCTGGAATTCACGATAGGAATCGCGCACCAGATAGAAGTTGGTCACCAGCATCGGCACAAGGAACAGCACGCTGATCAGGCTGAACTTCATGCCGAAGCTCAGGCGGTTCATCAGCGCGACGGCGGGATAGAGCAAGCTCTTCACTGGAAGTCTCCCTTTGATTTCTTATTTTTATTGGCAGGCGCGGGTCGACAGCAGATAGCCACTATTCGGCGCCAGCTCTGTATAACGTAAATCGGCGGGAGGTTTTGTAACTTAAGGTTAACGGCGAGATGCCCGCGACGGGTAGCAGCAGCCGAAGGCTGCGTTCGGCGGCGAAGCAGTCGTTAGCTCAGGCATTGTGGTTTGTCAGGCTCACCGCGCAATCAGGATTTACGACTGCTGCGCAGCTGAACGCAGCCTTCGGCAGCTACATGAACCGACCGCTGGCTGCTACGAGGGTTAGCGCATCAGGACGGTCCACAACGCAAACCCGGCATACCAGAGCACTGCCGCGCGCAGCAACAATTCCCAGATCCGGTCGAGGTCGTTGATGCCATCCGGGCCGACCACCGGGGCCGGGATCTCACCGGCCACCAGCCCGACCTTTTCGATCAGCTGAGCAGCGCTGATGTTCCAATTCAGCAGCTCGTGCACCATTACCCGGCCGACCGCAACAAAGTTGCCGACCAATGCAAAACTCGCCGCCAACAGGCGCACCGGCACCCAATCGAACGCATGACGCAGTTGTGCGGCGCGCTCGACCACGGCCGGGTTCTGCCCGTGTTCTTCGGCCAGAGCCAGCAGTCGATAGCTCAGCGCCGCGACCGGTCCGAGCAGGAAGTACCAGAAAATCACCGCAAAAAAACTCTGATAAGCCTCCCACAACAGGTGCAGCTCGACCCGTTCGAGCAATTGCTCGCCGCTGTCGGCGCAGATGTCGACGTCGCGTTTGGCCACATGGGCGGCGGCTTGCAGATCTTCCCGACGCCAGGCATCACGAAACGGCCCGAGACCGGCCAGCAGATCGCCACGGCCCAGGCTGTAAATCACCACCAGCAGGTGCACCGGCAACGCCAGCAGACCATAGGCCACCGGGTCCAGCACCAGCAACAGCAAACCCAGCAGCGCCACCGGCAACAACACCAGCACCACCAAAACCAGCCACGGGCTTTTCGCCAGGCGCGCACTGGATTCAAGCTTGTGCAGCTCGCGGACCCAACCGCCATCACGTTGGACCCGATGGCGCAGGGCCGAGAACTTCTCGATCCAGACAGCCAACAGCAACACCAGAAAACTCATTGTTGTTCCTCTTTTGCCAGAGCGGCGCGATAGCGGGCCCAGTCGAACGCGGGCCCCGGATCGGTTTTACGTCCGGGTGCGATGTCGCTATGCCCGCAAATGCGCTGTGCGGTGATGGCCTTGAAAACGTTTTGTAGCTGGAGGGTCAGCGCCGTCAACGCTTGATATTGAGCGTCGGTGAACGGCAGATCATCCGTGCCTTCAAGCTCGATGCCCACGGAAAAATCGTTACAGGTTTCGCGCCCTTCAAAACTCGAGACACCGGCGTGCCAGGCACGCTCAAGACAAGAGACAAACTGAGTGACAGTGCCGTCACGCTCTATCAGAAAATGCGCAGATACCCGCAGGTCAGCAATCCCTTCAAAGTAGGGATGCTCCGTGACATCCAGACGATTCTGGAAAAACTCCTGCACCTTGCCGGTGGCGAACTGTGCCGGCGGCAGGCTGATGTTGTGGATCACCAGCAGGGAAATTTCGCCCGTGGGGCGCGCATTGAAGTTGGGTGAGTGGCATAAACGCACGCCCTGACACCAACCACTCGCGGGGTCCAACTGCATACAGGTTCCTTCGACGACGACTGTGTTGGTGCCCAGTATGCCGCGATAGACCCTCGGGGCGCGATCACTTGCCGTGATTGAGACGCCGCAGGTTGTCGATCACCGACTCCAGGGCCCGGTCGAACAACAACGTGTTATCGAGGGTGCGCACCGCACCACTGCGCAATTCCAGGGCCAGCCCGGTGCGGCTTCGTTCAAGCACTTTCATCCCGGTGCGGTCGACGAAAATGTATTTGCCGGTGGCTTCAATGATCGCCGCCAGTTTGCAGCGCAAAGTATTTTCCTCGTCTTCCTGAAACTCGACCCAGCAACCCGGGCGCAGCTGATCGACTTGAAGCAGACACGCTTCATCGGCAGGCAAACGAACAGAGGTCGTCTCGACCGGCCCTTCGTCGGCAGTGCGCAGAATGATTTCTTCCAAAACTTCGACCATCATCGGCGCATCGCCAGGCTGTTCATTTTTCTGCCCCGCACGCTCGAACAACTGAACGTGCAGGGCCTCCAGCTCACTGAAGAACTCGCTGGTGGCGAACGGATCGAATGCCGAACTGCTCAACCCGTCGCGCAAGGACTTGAGCAACCCCGGAACCAGTGCCAATAAACGCAGACTGGCGTCGGGTTCGTCGTGACGCTGCACACTCCAGATCAATTGCTCCATGGTCTGCACATCGGCGTGCCACTCGGCCGACTGATCGCCGTGCTTCAAACACGTCAGCAGCAGCACTTTGCTCCAGGCGTCCTGGACAAACACCACGACCCCTTGCGGCAGCAGTTTGCCCAGCAACGCCTGGTTCAGTACCTGCTCAACGCGCTGACGAGCCAGTTCGGTCCGGGCGCGCCCCTCCTCGGCATCACGGGTACGCTGCTCCAGCAGGTCGCTGCGACGACGCTCGTCGCTGGTGAATGCGAGAAAATCCGCCAACAGTTCGGAAAAGATCGCCGGGTCATCGACAAAGTCGTTCAACAAGCGCTGCACAACCTGCTCGATGCGCAGGTACAGACTGTCACGCTCATGGTCATCGCACTCGCCCCACCCCATGGCAGCGGTGGCGATTTCGTTGAGCAGCCGTCGGGCCGGATGGGTGCTACGGCTGAAGAAGCTCTTGTCGAGAACCGCCACTTTCAGCATCGGGATCTGCAATCGACCGATTAATGCCTTGAGTGAATCCGGCAGGTTACGGTCATCGAGAATGCATTCGAAGAGCATGGCGATCAGATTGATCACGTCTTCGTCAGCCACCCCGACCACGCGCGACTTGCCGCTTTTGACGCTGACGCGGGTCAGCAGTTGTTCGAGCTGGTTTCGCAGGTCGAAGTCGTCTTGAGCCTGCGGCGCCGGCACATATTGCTGCAAGTGCGAGAGCAGGCGCATCAGGTCGCGCGTGGATATCGGTTGAGTTTGGGCACTGATTTCCAACGTCGGCGCAACACTGCCGCGAACGTGCAACAGCAGTTCCTGCAACGCGGCGAAGACTTCTTGCACGTTGTCGTCGATCTGCACGCCGTTGGCGCGAGTGTCAGCCTCGGTAGTTTCGGCACGGACACTGGCGGCCGCATGATCGGAAGCCCGGCGTGCGGGGGCGGGCTTGAGATCGGGCAGCACGCCCGAGGCGATCAGCAGTTGGTTGGCTTCGGCGTAGAGTTGATCGGCGTCGCTGAGTACGTAGCGTTCGAACAGTTTGAGGATGATCAACTTGACCTTGATCTCTACGCCCAGGTTGCGTCCCGCCTGCAAGAAGTACTCGCAGAGCAGCGCCGGTCCCACGGGGTTGTGTTGATCGACCAGCTCCCTGCCCAGCAGCGCGCTGAGTCGTGCCGTCAGTTGACCGAGCGCGAAACCGTCGCGGCTCAACACTTTGCTGACCATGGCGTCCACCGCCACGTTGCGTTCCAGATCGTCATTGGGCTGCGGCGCCGAAGCGTCGAAGGCCTGGGGCAAGGCCGCTTGTGTGACGTCGTATTGGGTGAGGCTGACAAAAGCCTCAAAGAATTGCTCGAGAAAAACCCGTTCGATGCTTTTGCGTTTGAGGCGCAAGTCGCGCATGGCTTCGAAGAAGATGTTTTGTTCAACGTCGTTACGGGCCCGATCGGCCATTTCGAACAGAGTGTCGTCGGCGTTATCAAACAGTTCCTGCAAACCCTGCCTGAGTTGCTGAGCGACCTTGTCGCGAACCTGAAGCAGAATCACCGGCAAGCGGGCGAGCGGCGAGTGAGTTGCCTGGTCGGTAGACGCCTTGTGCAAAGGCACTACATTCCCGTCGTTGTGCATCCAGCCTCCTGAAACGGTGAGTCTTCGGTTCGGTAAGAAAGATCGAATGCGCAAGCCAAAAAGCAATCGCGTCAAAGTCATGACGTCAAATGCAAGGCGGATTATCTTGCAAAAAGTAACCCCCGCACCAGCAGACTCTGCGCTTTCCATTCAAATAGACGTTTCTAAGAGACCCATGCTGAGTGTCGATTGCTCCAGCGAATCGACCAAATGCAGGTTTCGCAGCGATGGAAAGGTCTCTGATGCCTTGGGTTGCCCCGCGCCATGGCCCTATAATCGGGCCACTTTGTTTGTGGAGTCCGTTATGCCGAATCTACGTCTCGCCGATTTGACCGCCGAAATCGAAGCCAACGTGCGCCGCGCGTTACTCGAAGACATCGGCAGCGGCGACATCACCGCACAGCTGATCCCGGCCGAACGCCTGGCCAAAGCCACCATCATCACCCGCGACGCCGCCGTCATCAGCGGCACAGCCTGGGTGGATGCAGTGTTTCGGCAGCTGGACCCGCGAGTTGCGGTGCACTGGCAAGTGCGCGATGGCGAACGGGTGAAACCTAATCAGGTACTGTTTCACCTCGAAGGCCCGGCTCGCTCGCTGTTGAGCGGCGAACGCTGTGCGCTGAATTTCCTGCAATTGCTCTCTGGGGTGGCCACTCGCGCGCAGTATCTGGCGGATTTCGTTGCCAAGACTCAGGTGAAGTTGCTCGACACCCGCAAAACCCTGCCGGGGCTGCGCTTGGCCCAGAAGTACGCCGTTACCTGCGGCGGTTGCCACAACCACCGCATCGGCTTATATGACGCCTTCCTGATCAAGGAAAACCATATCGCGGCCTGCGGTGGCATCCCTGAAGCGATCAAGGCTGCGCACAAGATTGCCCCGGGCAAACCGGTGGAGATCGAAGTGGAAAGCCTGGCAGAGCTGAAAGAGGCCCTGGCGGCCGGTGCCGATATCATCATGCTCGATGAACTGAGCCTGGAGGACATGCGTGAAGCGGTGCGCCTGAACGACGGCAAGGCAAAACTGGAGGCCAGCGGCGGTATCAACGAAAGCACGTTGCTGCCGATTGCCGAAACCGGGGTGGACTACATTTCGATCGGTGCGATGACCAAGGATGTGAAGGCAGTGGATCTGTCGATGCGCCTGAGCCTTTGATCGTGCTTCGTTGAATGAAAAACGCCAGCCTCACGAAGGCTGGCGTTTTTATCAGACTACCAGATTATTCATCTCGCAGTACTCTTCCCACTCGACGCCCAACACCTCGGCAGCCTCCTTGTGCAGAACAAGGCGCGCAGCCTCGAACTCTTCAGGGGTTGAGGTGTACTTGAGCGACAGCTCCCACGGCTGCAAGCCCTGAGACTCTGCCTCATCCTCGAATGCCCACTGGATCTGGTCTTTTTGATCGTCGGCGGGCAAGTCCTTGATCTCTTCGGCTAGCTGGGGCGACTCCAGCAAATACTTCTTCAGCGCTTCTGCGTGTCTGGCTTCTTGGGTCAATTCTTTAACGGTCATGGCGTTCTCTTTGATCTGGGGAATGGAAGATGGATCTGGATCATCAAGGATCTCTCTGACGCAAAAAACCGTTTGAAGCCCGGTTTATCTGGCCTTCAGAACCATTCGGGATCATTTGAAAACAACGTGTCGCTCGTGCCCGAGACAGGAATCGAACCTGCGACCTTCGCGTTACGAGTGCGCTGCTCTACCGACTGAGCTACACGGGCAGTGGGCTAAACCTAGCACTGACTTTAGGGTCAGGCAACTTCATGACTCGTCTCATTTTTTCGCAGACAAAAAAATGCCCCGCAGCTTTCACTGCGGGGCATTTTTTATAACGTTGAAGCAGTCAGGCGCGGGGAGTGATTAAACGCCCGAAGCCTTGGCTGCTGCTACGTCTTTGATGGACAGCTTGATACGGCCGCGGTTGTCCACGTCCAGTACCAGTACTTCCACTTCCTGGCCTTCTTTCAGGATGTCAGTCACTTTCTCAACGCGAGCATCGCTCAGCATCGAGATGTGAACCAGACCGTCCTTGCCCGGCAGGATGTTGACGAATGCGCCGAAGTCGACGATGCGCTCAACCTTACCGACGTAGATCTTGCCGATTTCAGCTTCTGCGGTGATGCCCAGAACGCGCTGACGTGCAGCTTCAGCCGCTTCCTTGGTTTCGCCGAAGATCTTGATCGAGCCGTCGTCTTCGATGTCGATCGAAGCCTTGGTCTCTTCACAGATCGCACGAATGGTCGCGCCGCCTTTACCGATGACATCACGGATTTTGTCGGTGTCGATTTTCATCGCGATCATGGTCGGAGCGTTTTCCGACAGTTCGGTACGCGACTGGCCAATGATCTGGTTCATCTGACCGAGGATGTTCAGGCGCGCTTCCAGGGCTTGGCCCAGAGCGATCTCCATGATTTCTTCGGTGATGCCTTTGATCTTGATGTCCATCTGCAGCGCGGTCACACCTTTGGCGGTACCGGCTACTTTGAAGTCCATGTCGCCCAAGTGGTCTTCGTCACCCAGGATGTCGGTCAGGACGGCGAATTTCTCGCCTTCTTTAACCAGACCCATGGCGATACCGGCAACCGGTGCCTTCATTGGAACGCCGGCATCCATCAGAGCCAGGGAAGCGCCGCAGACCGAAGCCATGGAGCTCGAACCGTTGGACTCGGTGATTTCCGACACAACACGGATGGTGTACGGGAACACGTCGGCAGCAGGCAGCATGGCTGCAATCGAACGACGGGCCAGACGGCCGTGACCGATTTCACGACGACCAGCGCCACCCATGCGACCACACTCACCTACCGAGAACGGAGGGAAGTTGTAGTGCAGCATGAACGGGTCTTTTTTCTCGCCTTCCAGGGTGTCCAGCAGCTGTGCGTCACGGGCGGTGCCCAGTGTTGCAACAACCAGAGCCTGGGTTTCGCCACGGGTGAACAGAGCCGAACCGTGGGTCTTTGGCAGAACACCGACTTCGATGTTCAAAGGACGTACGGTCTTGGTGTCGCGGCCGTCGATACGTGGCTTGCCGTTAACGATGTTTTCGCGAACGGTGCGGTATTCGATTTCGCCGAAAGCAGCTTTGACTTCAGCGGAAGTCGGCTGGCCTTCTTCACCGGACAGCTTGGCAACCACCTGGTCTTTCAGTTCGCCCAGACGAGCGTAACGGTCGGCCTTGATGGTGATGGTGTAAGCCTGGGAGATCGCGTCGCCGAACTGGGCGCGGATATCACCCAGCAGAGCGGTGGCTTCAGGCTGTGGAGCCCAGGTCCAGGTTGGTTTGGCAGCTTCGGCAGCCAGTTCTTTAACAGCGTTGATCACAACCTGGAACTCGTCGTGAGCAAACAGTACCGCGCCCAGCATCTGGTCTTCGGTCAGCTCTTTGGCTTCCGATTCAACCATCAACACGGCTTCCGAAGTACCGGCAACGACCATGTCCAGGCTCGAAGCTTTCTGTTGTTCGTAAGTCGGGTTCAGCAGGTAGCCGGTGTTTTCGTGGAACGCAACGCGGGCAGCGCCGATCGGGCCATCGAAAGGAATGCCGGAGATGGCCAGGGCAGCCGAAGTACCGATCATCGCAGCGATGTCCGGATCGGTCTTCTTGCTGGTGGAAACGACGGTGCAGACAACCTGCACTTCGTTCATGAAGCCTTCTGGGAACAGCGGACGGATCGGACGGTCGATCAGTCGGGAAGTCAGGGTTTCTTTCTCGGAAGGACGGCCTTCACGCTTGAAGAAACCGCCAGGGATCTTACCGGCAGCGTAAGTCTTTTCCTGGTAGTGAACGGACAGAGGGAAGAAGCCCTTGCCTGGATCGGCTTGCTTGGCGCCGACCACAGTCACCAATACGCTGACGTCGTCGTCAACGGTGACCAATACTGCGCCGGAGGCCTGACGGGCGATACGGCCAGTCTCGAGGGTAACGGTCGACTGACCGAACTGGAATTTTTTGATTACCGGGTTCACGGTGTCCTACCTTCTTTTGTGGCTCTTGGGGAACTTGTCTTCTTGCGAAATTCTTGGGCAACGTCGGGAATCGGCCCGACTGTCATTGTCCAGGTAAAGCGGGTGTCCAGATAAAACTTGAGGCTGGGAGCCTGCCATACGCCAGCGGGAAACCCACTGACGTACGACAGACAACCAACCTCTAGCGCAATCGCTTATTAGCGACGCAGACCCAGGCGACCGATCAGAGCCTGGTAACGGCCCAGATCCTTGCCTTTCAGGTAGTCCAGCAGCTTACGACGCTGGTTTACCATGCGGATCAGACCACGACGGGAGTGGTGATCTTTACCGTTGATCTTGAAGTGACCTTGCAGCTTGTTGATGTTGTGGGTCAGCAGTGCAACTTGCACTTCTGGCGAACCAGTGTCACCAACAGCTTGCTGGTAGTCAGCTACGATTTGAGCTTTTTCTTGAACGTCGAGAGCCATGAGGCAATCCTTTTATCAGGAAACTGTTTCAAAGAAACAGCTTCAACAGGCCAGGGACAAATCCCTGTATCTAAAAATGAGGAGTGACCGTGCCTGTTAACAGCCACCCTCGTCCGGTCATTCTGACCGAATCAGTCGACGTGGCGCGATGCGCCCGTCTTCGCTCACTTCACCGATACCGATGAAGCGACCGTTGTGATCCTGTACCCGTACCATGCCGAACTTCGGTGCATCCGGGGCTCGCACCGGTTGGCCGTTGAGCCAGTAGAACGAGCTGTGCTCCGAGAACTGCAACAGCGGCCAATCCAGCAGGCCGCTGTCCGATGGCATCAGGAAGCGATCGACCGCTTCATTGCCGCCTTCGGCATGTACCGCTTCCAACTCTTCAAGCGTGACAGTCTGCGCCAGCGTGAAAGGCCCGGCCTGGGTACGTCGCAGTTCAGCAACGTAAGCGCCACAACCGAGTTGCTCACCGATATCCTCCACCAGGGTGCGGATATAGGTGCCTTTGCTGCAATCCACCGCAAGCCGCGCAGTATCACCCTCAAAGGCCAGCAATTCCAAGCGCGCAATAGTAACAGAACGCGGTTCGCGCTCCACTACTTCGCCTGCACGGGCCAGCTTGTACAGCGGCTGGCCGTCACGCTTGAGCGCCGAGTACATCGGCGGTATCTGACTGATTTGCCCACGAAAACCGGGTAAAACAGCTTCGACATCAGTGCGACCAACGGTCACCGGGCGCTCCAGCAAAACTTCACCTTCGGCATCCGCCGTGGTGGTGGTCTTGCCCAGTTGCGCCAAGGTTTCATAAGCTTTGTCGGAATCGAGCAGGTATTGCGAAAACTTGGTGGCCTCACCGAAGCACAACGGCAGCACGCCGGTGGCCAGCGGATCGAGACTGCCGGTGTGCCCGGCCTTCTCGGCGTTCAGCAACCAGCGGACCTTCTGCAACGCCGCGTTGGAGGTGAACCCCAACGGCTTATCGAGCAGGATGATGCCGCTGACATTACGACGGATACGTTTGACCTGAGCCACCGATTACTCCTTGGTGTCTTCGGCTTCTGCCGCAACCGGATGCTGATTGTCTTCAGCTACCGCACGTTCGATCAATGCCGACAGATGAGCACCACGCACGACGCTTTCGTCGTAATGGAAGTGCAACTGTGGAACGCTGCGCAACTTCATTTCGCGAGCCAACTGCATGCGCAGGAAACCGGCGGCGGAGTTGAGCACCTTGATGCTTTGCGCGATGTCTTCGGCATTGTCCTGCCCCATCACCGTGATGAAGATCTTGGCGTGACCAACGTCGCGACTGACTTCAACAGCGGTAATGGTGACCAGGCCGACGCGCGGGTCTTTGACTTCACGACGGATCAGCTGTGCCAGCTCACGCTGCATCTGATCGCCGATACGTTGGGTACGGCTGTATTCTTTTGCCATGTCTTGTTACCTGTTACTGCCACACGGTGAAACCCGTGGGGTCTGAAAGCGGCAAACGCCCGGCCTGACAAAAGCCAGACCGGGCGTTGCGTTTAGAGTCCTGACGCTGTGCCGCGCATTTGCATGCAGCGGCTCATCGTGGCCCTTGAAGTGCGCGAGTTAGAGGCTGCGAGCAACCTGAACCTTCTCGTAGACTTCGATCTTGTCGCCAGCCTTGACGTCGTTGTAGCTCTTGACGCCAATACCGCATTCCATGCCGGCACGTACTTCGGAAGCGTCATCCTTGAAGCGGCGCAGGGATTCCAGCTCGCCTTCGAAGATAACGATGTCGTCACGCAGTACACGGATTGGACGGTTACGGTGCACAACACCTTCGATAACCATGCAACCGGCGATCGCGCCAAACTTCGGCGAACGGAACACGTCGCGCACTTCAGCGGTACCCAGGATGTTCTCGCGAACATCGCTGCCCAGCATACCGGTGAGGGCTTTCTTGACGTCTTCGATGATGTCGTAGATCACGTTGTAATAACGCATATCCAGACCTTCCTGCTCGACGATCTTGCGAGCGCCAGCATCGGCACGCACGTTGAAGCCGAACAGTACAGCGTTGGAGGCCAGTGCCAGATTGGCGTCGGACTCGGTGATACCACCGACACCGCCACCGACAACACGCACTTGCACTTCGTCGTTACCCAGGCCGTTCAAGGCACCGTTCAACGCTTCCAGCGAACCACGGACGTCGGATTTGAGGACGATGTTGAGCGTCTTCTTCTCTGCCTGACCCATGTTTTCGAAGATGTTTTCCAGCTTGCCGGCGTGAGCGCGAGCCAGTTTGACTTCGCGGAACTTGCCTTGACGGAACAGAGCCACTTCACGGGCTTTCTTCTCGTCCGACAGCACGCTCATCTCGTCGCCAGCGTCCGGGGTACCGTCCAGGCCGAGGATCTCGACAGGGATGGAAGGACCGGCTTCCTTGATTGGCTTGCCGTTCTCGTCGAGCATGGCACGTACACGGCCATAGTTCGAACCGACCAGCACCATGTCGCCTTGGCGCAGGGTACCGTCTTGAACCAGAACGGTAGCAACCGGGCCACGACCTTTGTCGAGACGCGATTCAACCACGACGCCACGGCCAGGAGCCGAAGGAGTCGCTTTCAGTTCCAGAACTTCAGCTTGCAGCAGAACAGCTTCGAGCAACTCGTCCACGCCAGTACCGACTTTCGCCGAAACCGATACGAACGGGGTGTCGCCGCCCCACTCTTCCGAAGTCACGCCGTGAACCGACAGTTCGCTACGGATGCGATCAAGATCAGCGCCCGGCTTGTCGATTTTGTTCACGGCAACAACCAGTGGAACACCGGCCGCCTTGGCGTGCTGGACCGCTTCAATGGTCTGCGGCATCACGCCGTCGTCCGCTGCAACGACCAGGATCACGATGTCAGTCGCCTTGGCACCACGGGCACGCATTGCGGTAAACGCGGCGTGACCAGGGGTGTCGAGGAAAGTGACCATGCCGCGATCAGTTTCAACGTGGTACGCACCGATGTGCTGGGTGATACCGCCGGCTTCGCCAGCAGCTACCTTGGCACGACGGATATAGTCGAGCAGCGACGTCTTACCGTGGTCAACGTGGCCCATTACGGTCACGACCGGCGCACGGGAGAACGTCTCACCTTCAAACTTCAGGGACTCGGCCAGGGAATCTTCCAGGGCGGTGTCGCTGACCAGGGTCACTTTGTGGCCCAACTCCTCAGCCACAAGCTGAGCAGTTTCCTGATCAAGCACCTGGTTGATGGTCGCTGGAGTACCCAGCTTGAACATGAACTTGATGATTTCAGCAGCCTTGACCGACATCTGATTGGCGAGATCGCCAACAGTGATGGTCTCGCCGATCTGCACATCACGCACGACAGGGCCGGTTGGGCTCTGGAAACCGTGAGCGTTGCGCTTTTTCAGCTTGGCCTTGCCGCGACCACCACGACGGAAGCCATCGCTTTCTTCGTCGGTAGTACGTGGGGCAACGCGTGGAGCAGGCGCTTTCTCTTTGACCGAAGCACGATGTGGAGCGTTTTTACGCTCACCATCACCACTGCCACGACGACTGTTATCGTCGGCACGTGGTTTGTCCGGACGGCGCTGTTCGTTCTGCTTGTTGCGAACGTCAGCAGAAGGTGCCGGTGCAGCCGCCACAACCGGAGCGCTTTCACGTACTGGCTCGGCAACCGCAGCAGGAGCTGCGACAGCGTCGTTAGTAGCGTTTTGCGCAGTAGCAGGCTGGCGACGCGCTTCTTCTTCGGCGCGACGCTTGGCTTCTTCTTCAGCCTTCTGACGAGCAGCATTTTCTACTGCGCGACGTTCTTCCAGTTCGCGTTTGCGCTCGGCTTCGATTTCTTCCGGGCTGCGCTGTACGAAGACTTTCTTCTTGCGTACTTCAACGCTGATGCTTTTGCTGCCAGCAACACGCAGGGTGCTGGTGGTTTTGCGCTGCAATGTAATCTTGCGCGGTTCTTCCACTTTCGCCTTGTGGCTGCTCTTCAAGTGAGTCAGCAAAGACTGCTTCTCACTATCGCTCACACCTTCATCGGCGGCGGTGTGCGGCAGACCTGCCTCACGCATCTGCTGCAACAGGCGCTCTACCGGTGTTTTGACCTCATCGGCCAGTTGTTTCACCGTGACTTGCGTCATGCACTTCTCTCCTCAGGCCGCGCCTAATTACTCGAACCAGTGGGCTCGGGCGGCCATGATCAACTTGCCGGCACGATCATCGTCAATGCCGTCGATGTCGAGCAGATCGTCAATAGACTGCTCGGCCAGGTCTTCGCGGGTAATTACGCCGCGCACCGCCAGTTCCATCGCCAAATCCTTGTCCATACCCTCAAGCGAGAGCAGGTCTTCGGCCGGATGGGCGTCTGCCAGCTTTTCCTCAGTAGCGATGGCTTTGGTCAACAAACGATCCTTGGCGCGAGCGCGAAGCTCGTTGACGGTTTCTTCGTCAAAGCCGTCGATGTTGAGCATTTCTTCCAACGGTACGTAGGCAATCTCTTCCAGGCTGGTGAAGCCCTCATCTACCAGCACCTGTGCCAGGTCTTCGTCGACTTCCAGCTCGTCGATGAAGTTGCGCAGGATATCGCCGGTTTCTGCTTGCTGCTTAGCCTGGATGTCCGATTCGGTCATCACGTTCAGGGTCCAGCCAGTCAACTGGCTAGCCAGACGCACGTTCTGACCACCGCGACCGATGGCCTGAGCCAGATTGTCTGCGCCAACGGCGATGTCCATTGCATGGGCATCTTCGTCAACGATAATTGCCGCCACTTCAGCCGGCGACATTGCATTGATCACGAACTGAGCCGGGTTGTCGTCCCACAGGACGATGTCCACACGCTCACCGCCCAACTCACCCGACACTGCCTGGACGCGCGAACCGCGCATACCGATGCAAGCGCCTTGCGGGTCGATGCGTTTGTCCTTGGAGCGGACCGCGATCTTGGCACGCGATCCCGGGTCACGGGACGCAGCCATTACTTCGATCAGGCCTTCAGCGATTTCCGGCACTTCGATGCGGAACAACTCGATCAGCATTTCCGGCGCGGTACGCGACAGGATCAGCTGCGGGCCGCGGTTCTCGGTGCGGATTTCCTTGAGCAGCGCACGCAGACGTACGCCGACCCGGAAAGTTTCGCGAGAGATGATGTCTTCACGAGCGAGCAACGCTTCAGCGTTGTTGCCCAGATCGACGATCACATTGTCGCGGGTAACTTTCTTCACGGTGCCGGAGATGATTTCTCCCAGGCGCTCGCGATAGGCATCAACAACTTGAGCGCGCTCGGCTTCGCGAACCTTCTGCACGATGACTTGCTTGGCAGTCTGTGCAGCGATGCGGCCGAACTCGATGGATTCGATCTTTTCTTCGACTACATCACCAACCTGGGCACCAGGATGCGTTTCGGCAACCTTGCTCGGCCAGGTTTCGATGGCCGGATCGTCCAGGTCTGCTTCTTCGACGACCGTCCAGCGACGGAATGTCTCGTAAGCACCGGTGTGGCGATTGATTTCCACACGCAGATCGACTTCGTCCTCGAAACGCTTTTTGGTAGCAGTGGCCAAGGCCAGCTCCAGCGCTTCAAAAATTACGTTTGCCGGTACGCCCTTTTCATTGGATACCGACTCAACAACCAGCAGTACTTCTTTGCTCATCGTACGCCTCGCCTTTCGCAAGCCATTGGATCCGCGGGATCCGCGTCTCAGTCAAAACTGGGAATAATGTTGGCCTTGTCGATCATATCGATCGGCAACAGGAACTCATGGTCTTCAACCTGCACCACGACGTCCTGCTCTTCTACACCGCGCAGAAGGCCCTGAAAGTTGCGTCGTCCTTCAAAGGGCGAGCGCAGCTTGATCTTCACTTGTTCACCGGCAAATTTTGCAAACTGCTCAATAGTGAACAGTGGGCGTTCCATGCCAGGCGAGGAAACTTCAAGGGTATATTCAACGGCGATTGGATCTTCAACGTCCAGGACACCACTGATCTGACGGCTGACGATGGCACAATCGTCCACCAGCACTCCGCCTTCTTTATCAATATAAACGCGCAACATTGAGTGGCGACCTTGAGCCGAGAACTCAATACCCCAGCATTCATAGCCTAGGGCCACGACCACCGGGGCCAGCAAGGCCTGCAACTCTTCTAGCTTGCTCGACACCTGAACCCCCTCGTGCATGTATGTGCATGCTGTGCAAAATAAAAAAATGGGCGAAACGCCCATCCTTGAAACGCCGTCGAATAGTGGCGTTGAAAGTGTCCAGCTAACAAAAAGCCCCTTAAAAGGGGCTCCTTAAACTGGTTGCGGGGGCCGGATTTGAACCGACGACCTTCGGGTTATGAGCCCGACGAGCTACCAGACTGCTCCACCCCGCGACAAAGCTGGGGCGGAAGTATACGACCGATCCCTGACAGGGTCAATGTAACCTTCCACCTACAAGAAAGCCCGCAACAGCGGGCTCTCCTGATAATTGGTACCGAGAAGGGGACTCGAACCCCTACACCCTATGGGCACAACCACCTCAAGGTTGCGTGTCTACCAATTCCACCACCTCGGCAATACTACGTTTGAAACCCTTCTTACTTTTGCTCTTGAGCTGGAGGCACGTCAGTCGCTGGAGTAGCCGACTTTTGCTCTTGAAGCACCGGGACATCATCAGAAGCCGGTTGTTGCTTTGGAACCTCCAACACTGCCGGGTTTGGCAAACCTACTTGAGTCAGCTGTTGAGCTTTCTCTTTAGCAAAGTAACCTAACCCTAAGCTGGTTATGAAGAAACCGGCGGCAAGTATAGCAGTAAACTTACTAAGAAAGGTAGAGGAACCTTGGCTTCCGAACACAGTATTTGAAGCACCTGCTCCGAAAGACGCACCAGCATCCGCACCTTTACCCTGCTGCAGCAATACTAGAGCAACTACGCCCAATGCACCCAGCAGATGAAAAACGACTACGACTGTTTCCAGCATTTTTTCAGTTTCCCGCGGCGCGAAAAATCGCACCGAACTCATCTGCATTCAGGGAAGCTCCACCAATGAGCCCCCCATCGATATCCGGCATGCCGAACAGTTCGACCGCATTGGCCGCCTTCACGCTGCCGCCGTATAGAAGCCGCACACCTTGTGCGACTTCAGAATTCTCTGCCGCCAACTGCGCGCGAATGGCTGCGTGCACATCCTGCGCCTGTTGCGGCGAAGCAGTCAGCCCGGTACCAATGGCCCAGACTGGCTCGTAAGCGATTACTGCCTTTGCAAAGACACCAACACCCAGCGCCTCTATGATACTGCCTAGCTGATGCCCGACAACCTCAAGAGTTTTACCGGCTTCGCGCTGCTCAAGGGTTTCCCCTATGCACAACACCGGAATCAAGCCACATGCCTGTGCCGCTGCGAACTTGCGAATGAGTGTTTCATCATTCTCGCCGATGACCTGGCGGCGTTCGGAATGCCCGACGAGCACCAGGGAGCAACCTTCATCAGCCAACTGACTCGGTGCAATCTCACCGGTCAATGCACCTTGTTTGGATTCCACCGCAGCATTCTGCGCGCCGACCTTGATCGACTTGCCTTCCAGACCATCAATCACTTGATTGACATGCAAGAAAGACGGGAATACCGCTACATCAACACCGCTCGGCAAGGCCAGATGACGAAGGCCGTTAATCAGCTCAGCGACGCTGGCGCGGGTACCGTGCATCTTCCAGTTACCAGCTACCATAGGGCGACGCATGCTGTACCTCGTCGGTCAAAGTGGGCGCAGATGTTACCCAACACAATCAAGGCTGGCAAGCCGAAATCAGGCAGAAACTTCAGTAACCAGTTTCGCCAGCTCTTCGGCGTAGCCGCGGACCTGTGTTTCGTCCTCGCCTTCGACCATCACGCGCACCAATGGCTCCGTCCCCGACTTGCGCAACAGCACGCGTCCACGACCTGCCATAGCCTGGGTAACGCGCTCGCCGGCCTCTTTGACCGACGGATGATCGAGGGGGCTTGCACCACCGCCAAAACGCACATTGATCAATACCTGGGGGCACTTTCGCAGTGCCTGACGGGACTGAGCCAGCCCTTCAGAACGCGTCTTCAGCGCCATCAGCACTTGCAGCGCCGCAATAATCGCATCACCGGTGGTGGTGTGATTGAAGCAGACGATGTGCCCGGAGTTCTCGCCACCCAACAGCCAATTACGCTCCAGCAGGTCAGCAATGACATAACGGTCGCCAACGTTGGCGCGCACAAAAGGAATCGATAGATCAGCCAGGGCCAGTTCCAGCCCCAGGTTACTCATCAATGTGCCGACTACACCGCCCTGCAATTTGCCACGCTCATGCAGATCGCGTGCAATGATGAACAGCAATTCGTCACCGTCGACAATAACGCCGGTGTGATCGACCATCAGGACCCGATCACCATCACCGTCAAACGCAATACCCAGATCAGCGTGCTCGGCCAGTACGGCCGCCTGAAGCTGGCCCATATGGGTCGAACCGCAATTGTCATTGATGTTCAGACCGTTTGGTTGCGCCGACAGAACGACAACTTCAGCACCCAGTTCACGGAACACGCTAGGCGCCACCTTGTAGGTCGCACCGTGAGCGCAGTCGATCACGATCTTCAGGCCCGCGAAGCTGGTGCCGGTCGGAACGCTGCTCTTGCAGAACTCAATGTAACGACCCGAGGCGTCGTTGATCCGCGATACCTTGCCGATCTTGCTCGACTCGACCACCGTCATCGGGGTGTCGAGCAACTCTTCGATCATGTGCTCGACTTCATCCGGAAGCTTGGTGCCCTTTCCGGAGAAAAACTTGATGCCGTTGTCATCGTGAGGATTGTGCGAGGCACTGATCACAATGCCGGCTTCGGCATGAAAGGTACGGGTCAGGTACGCAATTGCCGGCGTCGGCATCGGGCCCAGGAGCATTACGTCAGCCCCTGCCGACGTCAACCCGGCCTCGAGCGCCGATTCGAACATGTAGCCGGAAATCCGGGTGTCCTTGCCTACCAATACCTTGCAGGCGCCCATTTTGCGGAATGCCATGCCCGCAGCCCAACCGAGCTTGAGCATGAAGTCAGGAGTAATCGGGTATTCACCGACCCGACCACGAATGCCGTCAGTGCCAAAGTATTTCTTAGTCATAAGTGCTCCATCATTCTTATTCGGCTGATTCCACTGCGGCGATCATCCGCATCACGTCCACTGTTTCCGCTACATCATGGACGCGCAATATACGCGCCCCCTTGAGCGAAGCCAGCGCAGCGAGCGCCAGACCGCCATACAGGCGCTCTCCGACCGGGCGATTCAATGCCTGACCGATCATGCTCTTTCGCGAAACCCCAACCAACAGGGGCCGCCCCAAGGCATGCAAGGCTTCCATATGCTTGAACAAGCTTAGATTGTGCTGCAAGGTTTTGGCGAAGCCGAAGCCCGGATCAAGAATGATCCGCTCAACCGGAATCCCTACCGAAGCACAAGCAGCCATGCGCTCGACCAGAAACTCACCCACTTCCCTCGTAACGTCCTGATACTGGGGATTGTCCTGCATATCGCCCGGCTCACCGAGCATATGCATCAGACAGACCGGCAGACCAGTGGCCGCGGCTGCATCCAGGGCGCCATCGCGGCGAAGCGAACGCACATCATTGATCAACCCTGCCCCAAGCCGAGCGGTTTCACGCATGACGGCTGGCGTGGAGGTATCAACCGAGATAATCACGTCCAGTTCGCGATGAATTCGTTCGACGATGGGTGCTACGCGCTCCAGCTCTTCCAACGGGGAAACCGCCCTGGCGCCAGGCCGGGTCGACTCACCACCGACATCGATCAGCGTCGCGCCAGCCGCCACCATAGCCTCAGCATGGCGCAAGGCCGCATCTAGCTGGCTGTATTGGCCGCCGTCAGAGAATGAATCAGGAGTGACATTGAGAATACCCATGACATGCGTCTGGGCCAAATCAAGAACCCGGCTGCTACAAGGCAACCGGGTTGAGGACTGAACAAAAGTCATTTCAAACCTTAAACGTCAGCAGCTGGACCGCCGATAGGTGTTTCCGGACGCTCATCCTGCACCTTCGGAGGTGTTCCGGAAGTACCGGTGCCGTCTCCTGACCAGTCGCGAGGCTCGCGAGGCGTACGACCCGCCATGATGTCGTCGATCTGTTCAGCATCGATCGTTTCGTACTTCATCAAGGCATCAGCCATTGCGTCGAGCTTGTCGCGGTTATCCGTGAGGATCTGCTTCGCCGTGCCATAGCACTGATCAATGATGCTGCGCACTTCGGAGTCGATCAGCTTGGCTGTCTCACCGGAGAAACTTGCACCTTGCCCACCACCGCCGCGACCAAGGAACACTTCACCCTCTTCTTCGGCGTACATCAACGGACCGAGTTTTTCCGACAGGCCCCACTTGGTCACCATGTTCCGTGCAATCTGGCTGGCACGCATGATGTCGTTTGACGCACCGGTGGTGACGCCGTCGAAGCCCAAGGTCATCTCTTCAGCAATACGGCCGCCGTACAACGAGCAGATCTGGCTGATCAATGCACGCTTGGACAGGCTGTAGCGATCTTCTTCCGGCAGGAACATGGTCACACCCAGCGCACGACCGCGCGGAATGATGGAGACCTTGTAGACCGGGTCATGCTCAGGCACGACACGACCGACGATAGCGTGGCCAGCCTCGTGATAAGCGGTGTTCTGCTTCTCTTTCTCGGACATGACCATCGATTTGCGCTCAGCGCCCATCATGATCTTGTCTTTGGCCAGCTCGAATTCTTTCATCTCGACGATGCGCTTGCCGGTACGAGCAGCGAACAACGAGGCTTCGTTCACCAGGTTGGCGAGGTCGGCGCCGGAGAAGCCAGGGGTACCACGAGCAATCACCGCTGGAGCGACGTCGTCACCCATTGGCACTTTGCGCATGTGAACCTTGAGAATCTGCTCACGACCACGGATGTCCGGCAAGCCGACGACAACCTGACGGTCGAAACGGCCCGGACGCAGCAACGCAGGGTCCAGTACGTCCGGACGGTTGGTCGCAGCGATCACGATGATACCGTCGTTCATTTCAAAGCCATCCATCTCTACCAGCAACTGGTTGAGAGTCTGTTCGCGCTCGTCATGACCGCCGCCCATGCCGGCGCCACGGTGGCGACCGACGGCGTCGATTTCATCGATGAAGATGATGCACGGCGCGTGCTTCTTGGCTTGTTCGAACATGTCGCGAACACGGCTTGCACCGACACCCACAAACATTTCAACGAAGTCGGAGCCGGAAATGGTGAAGAACGGCACCTTGGCTTCGCCGGCAATTGCCTTGGCGAGCAAGGTCTTACCGGTACCCGGAGGACCGACCATCAGCACGCCGCGAGGAATACGGCCACCCAGACGCTGGAACTTGCCCGGATCGCGCAGGAACTCGACCAACTCGCCGACTTCTTCCTTGGCTTCGTCGCAACCGGCAACGTCACCCAAGGTTGTTTTTACCTGATCTTCGGAGAGCAGGCGCGCCTTGCTCTTGCCGAAGCTCATCGGTCCGCCCTTGCCGCCCGCACCGCCCTGCATCTGGCGCATGAAGAACATGAAAACGGCGATGATCACCAGGATCGGGAAGCTTGCGACCAGGAGTTGAGTCCAGATGCTTTGCTGCTCAGGCTGCTTGCCTTCGACCACGACGTGGTTGTCCACGAGATCGCCGATCAGGCCATTGTCCTGGATTGCCGGACGAATGGTCTTGAAGCTGTCGCCATCGTTGCGCTTGCCGGTAATCACATAGCCATCCACGGCTACGCGCTCGACCTTCCCATCCTTGACCTGCTGGATGAAGTCGGAATAGTTGAGGGTCTGCGGCTCGTTAGGGCTGGAGAAGTTGTTCATCACCGTCACAAGGACAGCCGCGATGATCAACCACAGGATCAGATTCTTTGCCATATCGTTCAATTAACTACCCTCTGAAGCAAGCTCCGCTACTGGCGCGCGCTTCGCATGATATTCACCGGCCTAACTTACTACATTACCTACGGCTCTGGCAGGCGCCGTCTGTAACCCTTTGTGAAACACTTTCTACACAATATTCGCTAATGCTCACGGGGCGAAATACGAAAATCCTATCGACCCGCTAAAAAACCTCGATTTACTCACTACGGCCGCGGTAGCCCCAAGCCAGCATGTATTGCTCGCGGGAACTGCCACGGGAAGAGTCCGGCTTGATCATCTGGACCTTGTCGAATTTCTGACGAGCGTCCTTCACGTAAGCATCAAACCCTTCGCCCTGAAACACCTTGATCACGAAATTACCACCCGGCTTGAGTATCCGAGCCGCCAGATCAAGAGCCAGCTCACATAGAAACATGGCTTTCGGCATGTCCACCTCAGGCGTACCACTCATATTGGGGGCCATATCGGAAATCACAAGGTCCACCTGCGAATTACCAACGGCTTCAAGGATCTGAGCGAGCACGTCGTCCCGGGTGAAGTCCCCCTGGATGAAAGTCACGTCCGGAATGCTGTCCATTTCCAGGATGTCCGAGGCGATCAGACGCCCCTGACCACCGATCAGCCGACTAGTGACCTGCGACCAGCCGCCGGGCGCCGCTCCCAGGTCGACAACACTCATACCTGGACGGATCAGTTTGTATTTCTCCTGGACCTCCAGAAGCTTGTAACTCGCACGCGAGCGGTAACCATCCTTCTGCGCCTGCTTCACATAGGGATCATTGACATGTCTTTGCAGCCACTTAAGGCTTGTCTTGGAACGGGCCACAGGCCACCTCGAAAATAAAACGGGTCGTGATTAACTGGGCGGTCCCGGACTCGCTCGGGTAAACTGGCCGCCGCTTTTTACAAGATCAGACGCAGGGGTCAGATTATGCCGCTCACTCAAGAGCAGAAGAAACAGTACAAATCCATTGGCCACCATCTGAAACCAGTTTTGACTGTGGCTGACAACGGTTTGACTGAAGGTGTGTTAGCCGAACTTGAACGCGCTTTGGCGGATCACGAGCTAATTAAAATCAAGCTCAACATCCTCGATCGCGAGTCACGCCTGGCGAACATTGCAGAACTGTGCAAGGTCGGCAAAGCGGACCTTGTTCAGGTCATCGGCAAGATGGCACTGATTTACCGCAAGAACTTCAGCGTCAACAAGCAGCTGTCGAACGTTCATCGCTTCAAGTGATGGCAAGGGTCAAGGGTGTGCTTCGCGCACCCTGCCGCTCCATCCAGGCACCGGCTGCAACACCAGCACCAGCCCGGAAAACCCCAGAATCAGGTAACTGAACACCTGCCAACGCACTGCATCCGGCCAACCGAAGCGCACGGCGAAAAACATCGCACACGCATACAGCGCCATCATTAGCAGTTGCCCACGAATATCGCGCCATAGACTGGCGAGGCCCTCGGCCTGAACCAGCACCAAAGCCTGAAAAATCACACACGCTGCGGCAAATACCACCATCAGCGCATCCAGCATGCCTGCAATTTCGTCGATCAGCACCGGCAGCAGACCAATGTGTAGCAGCCACAGGCCGCCAACCCACAATATCAGAGTCAGCTGCCAAAGCATGGCGCCCGCACGTAGCGGGCGCCTGCGTTTAGATGTGGCGAACTTCGACAATCTCGTACTCGATAACGCCACCGGGCGTTTTCACGGCAACCACGTCACCCTCTTCCTTGGCGATCAAGGCGCGGGCCAGTGGTGAGCCGACCGAAATCTTGCCGAGTTTGAAGTCAGCCTCATCCTCACCAACGATGTGGTAAGTGACGCTTTCATCGGTTTCGACGTTGGCGATTTCAACGGTGGTGCCGAAGATCACTTTGCCGGTGTGAGGAATGGTCGTGACATCAATGATCACCGCGTTTTGCATGCGGCCTTCGATGTCGCGGATCCGCGCCTCGACCATACCTTGCTGCTCGCGAGCAGCATGGTATTCGGCGTTTTCCTTCAGGTCACCCAACTCGCGGGCCGTGCCGATGTCCTGGCTGAGCTTCGGGCGGACGACCTTGGTCAGGTGAGCGTGTTCTTCTTCCAGGGCTTTCGCGCCCTTGACGGTCATTGGGTACTTGATCATGCCTTCAATCCTGCGTGTAGGTCCTGCAAGCGGCGCACGGTCTTCTCGGGGCCGAACTTCAGCGCTTCGCAGATGGCTTCGCCAGCAGCAATGGTAGTGGTGCAGTAGATCTTGTGCTGCAAGGCATTACGACGAATGGAATAGGAGTCAGCGATCGACTGACGACCTTCGGTGGTGTTGATGATCAGGGTGACTTCGTCATTCTTGATCATGTCGACCACGTGCGGACGACCTTCAGTCACCTTGTTCACACGACGCACTTTCAGGCCCGCGGCTTCGATCAGCTTGGCAGTACCGGCAGTGGCGACCACTTCGAAGCCCAAGTTGATCAGATCACGGGCCACGCCTGCAACCAGTGGCTTGTCGTCATCACGCACGCTGATGAATGCGGTACCGCCGGTCGGCAGCACTTCGCTGGCGCCCATTTGGGCCTTGGCGAACGCTTCGCCGAAGGTGTCGCCCACGCCCATCACTTCACCGGTGGACTTCATCTCTGGACCCAGGATCGGGTCCACTCCAGGGAATTTGGCGAATGGGAACACCGCCTCTTTCACACTATAGAAGTTCGGAATGATTTCTTTGGTGAAGCCAATTTCCTTCAAGGTTTTACCGGCCATCACGCGAGCCGCGATCATGGCCAGGGAAACACCGATGCACTTGGACACGAACGGTACGGTACGGGAAGCGCGCGGGTTGACTTCGATGACGTAGATGTCTTCGCCTTGCAGCGCCAATTGCACGTTCATCAGGCCGACAACGCCCAGCTCCAGGGCCATTTTCTTGACCTGTTCGCGCATCTCGTCCTGGATGTGCCCAGGCAGCGAGTACGGCGGCAGGGAGCACGCGGAGTCACCAGAGTGAACGCCGGCCTGCTCGATGTGCTGCATGATCGCGCCGATCACCACGTCGGTGCCGTCGCAAACTGCATCCACGTCCATTTCGATGGCGCAGTTGAGGAAGTGGTCGAGCAGCACCGGGCTGTCGTTGGACACTTTCACCGCGTCACGCAGGTAGCGCTTGAGTTCTTCTTCTTCGTAGACGATTTCCATCGCGCGGCCGCCCAGTACGTAGGACGGACGAACCACCAGCGGGTAACCGATCTTGCTTGCAGCACGAATCGCTTCGTCTTCGCTGCGCACGGTGGCGTTCGGCGGCTGACGCAGGTTCAGGCGCTCAACCATTTGCTGGAAGCGCTCACGGTCTTCGGCACGGTCGATGGCGTCAGGGCTGGTGCCGATGATCGGCACGCCAGCTTCTTCCAGGGCGCGAGCCAGTTTCAGAGGGGTTTGGCCGCCGTACTGGACAATCACACCTTTTGGCTTCTCGACGCGGCAGATTTCCAGCACGTCTTCCAGGGTCACTGGCTCGAAGTACAGGCGATCAGAGGTGTCGTAGTCGGTGGATACGGTTTCCGGGTTGCAGTTGACCATGATGGTCTCGTATCCGTCTTCGCGCAGCGCCAGTGCCGCATGAACGCAGCAGTAGTCGAACTCGATGCCTTGGCCGATACGGTTAGGACCGCCGCCGAGGATCATGATCTTGTCGCGGCCCGAAGGCGCGGCTTCGCACTCTTCCTCGTAAGTCGAGTACATGTAGGCGGTGTCGGTGGCGAACTCGGCCGCGCATGTATCAACGCGCTTGTAGACCGGGAACACCTCGAGCTTGTGACGATGGCGACGCAGGTTTTTCTCGGTCACACCCAGCAGCTTGGCCAGACGCATGTCGGAGAAGCCCTTGCGCTTGAGCTTGAACATCATGTCGCGGTCGATGCTGGCCAGACCCAGGGTCTTGACCTTCTCTTCTTCCTTGATCAGATCTTCGATCTGCACCAGGAACCACGGATCGATCATGTTCATGCCGAAGATGTCTTCGACCGACAGGCCGGCGCGAAAGGCATCAGCCACGTACCAGATGCGCTCGGCACCCGGCACGGTCAGTTCGCGCTTGAGGATGCTCATGCTTTCCGGATTGCTCAGGTCGAGCTTCTCGTCCAGGCCGCAAACGCCCACTTCCAGACCGCGCAGGGCTTTCTGCAGGGATTCCTGGAAGGTCCGACCGATGGCCATGACTTCACCGACCGACTTCATTTGAGTGGTCAGGCGCGCATCGGCTTTCGGGAATTTTTCGAAGGCGAAGCGTGGCAGCTTGGTGACGACGTAGTCGATCGACGGTTCAAAGGACGCAGGAGTAGCGCCGCCGGTGATTTCGTTCTGCAACTCGTCCAGGGTGTAGCCGATCGCCAGCTTGGCAGCGATACGCGCGATCGGGAAACCAGTGGCTTTCGAGGCCAGGGCCGAAGAGCGGGATACACGCGGGTTCATCTCGATCACGACCATACGGCCAGTGTCGGGGCAGATGCCGAACTGGACGTTGGAGCCGCCGGTTTCCACGCCGATTTCACGCAGTACCGCCAACGAGGCGTTACGCATGATCTGGTATTCCTTGTCCGTCAGGGTTTGTGCCGGAGCCACGGTGATCGAGTCACCGGTATGCACGCCCATCGGGTCAAAGTTTTCGATCGAGCAGACGATGATGCAGTTGTCCTTCTTATCGCGGACAACCTCCATTTCGTATTCTTTCCAGCCGATCAGGGATTCGTCGATCAGCAGCTCTTTGGTCGGCGACAGGTCGAGACCGCGGGCGCAGATTTCTTCGAACTCTTCACGGTTGTAAGCGATACCGCCACCGGTGCCGCCCATGGTGAAGGACGGACGGATGATGCACGGGAAGCCAAGCTTCTCGAGAACCACGTTGGCCTCTTCCATGCTGTGGGCGATACCCGAGCGCGGGCAGTCCAGGCCGATGGATTTCATTGCCTTGTCGAAGCGCGAACGGTCTTCAGCCTTGTCGATGGTGTCAGCGTTGGCGCCGATCATCTCTACGCCAAACTTCTCCAGAACGCCTTCGCGCTCCAGGTCCAGTGCGCAGTTCAGAGCGGTCTGGCCACCCATGGTTGGCAACAGCGCGTCCGGGCGCTCTTTCTCGATGATCTTGGCAACGGTCTGCCACTTGATCGGCTCGATGTACGTCGCGTCGGCCATGTCCGGGTCGGTCATGATGGTCGCAGGGTTGGAGTTCACCAGGATGACGCGGTAACCCTCCTCGCGCAGGGCTTTGCAGGCCTGGGCGCCGGAGTAGTCGAATTCGCAGGCCTGGCCGATCACGATCGGGCCAGCGCCGAGAATCAGGATGCTTTTAATGTCTGTACGTTTTGGCATGGGTTTGTCACTCAAATCCGCAGGTCAGTCGGCAAGCCGTCTTGTTCAATCTTTGAAGACCTGAGAGGGCCACCGTGTGTCGGGGCCGCCCTCAAGCTTTGCTACATCAAGGCGAGCGATTAGCGTCGCTTGGCCATTTCATTGATGAAGCGATCAAACAGTGGTGCTACGTCGTTCGGGCCAGGGCTGGCTTCAGGGTGTCCCTGGAAGCTGAAGGCACTCTTGTCGGCAAGTTCGATGCCTTGCAGGGTGCCGTCGAACAGCGATTTGTGAATCGCCCGGACGTTGGCTGGCAAGGTCGCTTCATCTACCGCAAAACCGTGGTTCTGGCTGGTGATCATCACCACACCGCTGTCCAGATCCTGGACCGGGTGGTTGGCGCCGTGGTGGCCGTGACCCATTTTCAGAGTCTTGGCGCCAGCGGCCAGGGCCAGCAGTTGGTGACCGAGGCAGATACCGAACACCGGAATGTCGGTTTCCAGCACGTCCTTGATCGCCTGGATCGCGTAGTCGCATGGCTCCGGGTCACCAGGGCCGTTGGACAGGAACACGCCGTCCGGCTTCAATGCCAACGCTTCAGCAGCTGGCGTCTGTGCAGGCACCACGGTCACACGGCAACCGCGCTCGACCAGCATGCGCAGGATGTTCAGCTTGACTCCGTAGTCGTAGGCAACCACGTGGTACGGAAGTTCGGAGGCTTCGATGGTCGCGTGGCTGTCGGTTTTCAAGTCCCAGACAGTCGAGCGCCACTCGTACTTCTCTTTGGTGCTGACGACTTTCGCCAGATCCATGCCCTTGAGGCCAGGGAAACCCTGAGCGGCGGCAATGGCGGCTTCTTCGGAAATATTGTCACCGGCCATGATGCAGCCGTTCTGCGCGCCCTTTTCACGCAGGATGCGTGTCAGGCGGCGGGTGTCGATACCGGCGATTGCCACAACGTTGTTGGCTTTCAGGTAGTCAGACAGGGACATCGTGTTACGCCAGTTGCTCGCAACCAGCGGCAGGTCACGGATGACCAGGCCAGCGGACCAGACTTGGTTGGACTCGGCGTCTTCCGGTGTGGTGCCGGTGTTGCCGATGTGCGGGTAAGTCAGGGTAACAATCTGTTGGGCGTAGGAAGGATCGGTAAGGATTTCCTGATAGCCGGTCATTGCGGTGTTGAACACCACCTCACCAACGGTTTGACCGTCGGCTCCAATGGCTTCGCCGCGAAAAATGCTGCCATCAGCAAGGGCGAGTATGGCTGGCTTAGTCAAGAAGACCTCCCGTAAATAAAGCCTGAAAGGGCGATCGCAGGTTGTAAAAAAGCGGAGTGACGTATGGACACGTCACCCCGCTTCTTCACCGAATAATTCTGCGCGCTTTTAGTGGACACACTAAAGCTGTAGCTTACAGAAAAAGGCATTTTTGGTCTACCGCCAATGAGCCTTAAAGGCCGGAGAATGCGACAGGACGTCGCTTGGCGGAGTAAAACCGGGCTCAAACCTGGGTTTGAACCCGATTTCGGGCACATCTTAACGCAGATCGAGCACGTCTTGCATGTCGTAGAGACCTGGCTCACGGCCGTCTAGCCACAATGCGGCACGCACCGCACCCTTGGCGAAGGTCATGCGACTGGAAGCCTTGTGGGTGATTTCCAGACGCTCGCCTTCGCAGGCGAACAGCACCGTATGATCGCCGACCACATCACCACCGCGAACGGTAGCGAAGCCAATGGTTTCCCGCTCGCGGGCACCGGTATGGCCTTCACGACCATAAACCGCCACCTTCTGCAGATCACGATCCAGTGCACTGGCGATCACTTCACCCATGCGCAGAGCCGTACCTGAAGGCGCATCGATCTTGTGCCGATGATGCGCTTCGATGATTTCGATATCCGCCTCATCACCCAGCACACGAGCCGCCATATCGAGCAGTTTCAGCGACAGGTTCACACCGACACTGAAATTGGCCGCGAACACGATCGGAATATCCTTGCCCGCCTCGGCCAGCAACTGCTTCTGTGCCGCATCCAGCCCGGTCGTACCGATGACCATGGCTTTGCCCGCTTTACGGCAGAACGCCAGGTTTTTCAGCATGACTTCCGGGAGCGTGAAGTCGATCAACACATCAAACTCTTCAGCCACCGCCTCCACGTGACCGGACAGAGTCACGCCGATACGCCCCAACGAGGCCAGCTCACCGGCATCCACGCCAATCAGCGTGCTGCCGGGGCGCACGATGGCCGCCGTCAGCCCGGTCAGCGGCGCGCGTTGCTGCACCGCCTCGACCAGAATCTTGCCCATGCGCCCGGCAGCGCCCATCACCGCAATACGTCGCATGCCTGCCTCCTTACAAATCGCCGAAGAAGCGCTTCACGCCTTCGAACCAACCAGTGGTTTTCGGCGAATGGCTGTTGTCATCCGCCAGCGAGCTGCGGAACTCTTCCAGCAATTCACGCTGACGACGACCCAGGTTGACCGGGGTTTCGACCGCCACGCGGCACATCAAATCACCGGCGCCGCCACCACGTACTGGCGCAACGCCTTTGCCACGAACACGGAACTGCTTGCCGGTCTGAGTCCCCTCAGGGATCTTCAGTTTGACTCGACCATCAAGGGTCGGAATCTCCAGCTCGCCGCCCAACGCCGCATCGACAAAGCTGATCGGCACTTCGCAGAACAGGTGCTTGCCGTCACGCTGGAAGATCGCGTGCTCACGCACATTGATCACCACGTACAGGTCGCCGGTCGGGCCACCCTGGGCGCCCGCCTCGCCTTCGCCAGACAGGCGAATGCGGTCACCGGTATCGACACCGGCCGGCACTTTCACCGACAGGGTCTTGTACTCTTCGACACGCCCTTCGCCGTGGCAGGAATCGCACGGATCGGAAATGATCTTGCCTTGGCCATGGCAACGCGGGCAGGTCTGCTGCACCGAGAAGAAGCCCTGCTGCATGCGCACCTGACCGATACCGCCGCACGTCGGGCAAGTGATCGGCGAGGAGCCTTTCTTGGCACCCGAACCGTCGCACGGCTTGCAATTGACCAGTGTCGGAACGCGGATATTCACGGTGGTACCGCGCACCGCTTCTTCCAGGTTCAGCTCCAGGGTGTAACGCAAATCGCTACCGCGCTGAGCGCCGCCACGAGCACCGCCGCGACCGCCACCGAAGAAGTCACTGAATACATCGCCAAAGATATCGGAGAAGTTCTGACCGCCAAACCCGGCACCGCCGCCACCCATGCTCGGGTCGACACCGGCATGACCGTACTGGTCGTACGCCGCGCGCTTGCTGGAATCGGACAGTACTTCGTAGGCCTCGTTGGCCTCTTTGAACATGTCTTCCGATGCTTTGTCATCGGGATTACGGTCCGGGTGGTGCTTCATCGCCAGGCGACGGTAGGCCTTTTTCAGGTCTGTTTCGCTTGAGCCACGCTCAACACCCAATACTTCGTAATAGTCACGCTTTGCCATAAGTCTTTGCACTCTTAAGGACGTTCGGCAAACCCCTCCTGAGCTTCGCCAAACTCGTTGAGCCCCAATACAGGCCCGGACCCAACTCACGTCAATTCAACGATCCTGGTCTTTGATTCGATGCGGTACTTTCGGCTCGAAAAGCAGGAGCATTCCCGGCCATACCGCCAACACACGAGCCTTGTCGCACGCTGTAAAAATTCGCTAACTCCAGACACGCCAACGCGGGAGCAAGCTCCCGCGCGGCGACATCCTACCAGTCACCGCCTGAAGGCAGTCAACCGGGCGACCAACAACTTACTTGTGGTCTTTGACTTCTTCGAACTCGGCATCGACAACGTCGTCAGCCTTCTCAGCCGATTCGCCTTGCGGTGCAGCGCCTTCAGCAGGCTGAGCCTGTTCGGCGTACATCTTCTGCGCCACTGGAGCGGAGACTTTCGACAGTTCTTCAACCTTGGCTTCGATTGCAGCTTTGTCGTCGCCTTTAACAGCGGCTTCCAGAGCAACAACAGCCGCTTCGATTGCAGTCTTCTCTTCAGCAGTCACTTTATCGCCAGCGTCTGCGACCATTTTGCGAGTCGAGTGAACCAGCGCATCGCCCTGGTTGCGAGCGGTAGCCAGCTCTTCGAACTGGCGATCTGCGTCGACGTTGGCTTCAGCATCGCGAATCATCTGCTGAATCTCTTCCTCGGACAGACCGGAGTTGGCCTTGATCACGATCGACTGAGTCTTGCCAGTAGCCTTGTCTTTGGCGCCTACGTGCAGGATGCCGTTGGCGTCGATATCGAAGGTCACTTCAATCTGTGGCACGCCACGTGGTGCTGGTGGAATCTCGGCCAGGTCGAACTTGCCCAAGGACTTGTTCTGTGCGGCTTGCTTACGCTCACCTTGCAGCACGTGAATGGTCACGGCGCCCTGGTTGTCGTCGGCAGTCGAGAACACTTGCGATTTCTTGGTAGGAATCGTGGTGTTTTTCTCGATCAGCGCAGTCATCACGCCGCCCATGGTTTCGATACCCAGAGTCAGCGGGCTGACGTCGAGCAGCAGGACGTCTTTCACATCACCGGCCAATACTGCGCCCTGGATAGCAGCACCCATGGCAACGGCTTCGTCCGGGTTCACATCTTTACGTGCTTCTTTACCGAAGAACTCGGTCACCAGCTTCTGAACCAGGGGCATACGGGTCTGACCGCCAACCAGGATCACGTCGTTGATGGCACCAACGTCGATACCGGAGTCTTTCAGAGCGATGCGGCAAGGTTCGATGGTGCGCTGAACCAGGTCTTCAACCAGCGCTTCGAGCTTGGCGCGGGAGATTTTCACGTTCAAGTGCTTAGGACCAGTGGCGTCTGCCGTGATGTACGGCAGGTTCACGTCGGTCTGCAGGCTCGAAGACAGCTCGATCTTGGCTTTCTCGGCAGCTTCTTTCAGGCGCTGCATGGCCAGCGGGTCACCTTTAAGGTTCATGCCGCTTTCTTTCTTGAATTCGTCAACGAGGTAGTCGATCAGACGAATGTCAAAGTCTTCACCGCCCAGGAACGTGTCGCCGTTGGTGGCCAACACTTCAAACTGGTGCTCGCCATCGACTTCAGCGATTTCGATAACCGAAACGTCGAAAGTACCGCCGCCCAAGTCGTAAACGATCACGGTGTGATCGCCTTTCGCCTTGTCCATACCGTAAGCCAGAGCGGCCGCGGTTGGTTCGTTGATGATACGTTTTACGTCCAGGCCCGCGATGCGGCCGGCGTCTTTGGTGGCTTGACGCTGGCTGTCGTTGAAGTAAGCCGGAACGGTGATCACCGCCTCAGTCACTGGCTCGCCGAGGTAGTCTTCGGCGGTTTTCTTCATTTTTTTCAGAATTTCAGCCGAGATTTGTGGCGGCGACATTTTCTGGCCGTTCACTTCAACCCAGGCGTCGTTGTTATCAGCCTTGACAATCTTGTAAGGGACCATCTGGATGTCTTTCTGAACCACTTCTTCATCAAAGCGACGACCGATCAGACGCTTCACCGCGTACAGGGTGTTATGCGGATTGGTCACAGCCTGACGCTTGGCCGACTGGCCAACGAGGATCTCGCCATCGCTGGCGTAAGCGACGATCGACGGCGTGGTACGCGCGCCTTCAGCGTTTTCAATAACTTTGGCTTTGCCGTTTTCAAGCACGGAGACGCAGGAGTTGGTAGTCCCCAGGTCGATACCGATAATTTTGCCCATGTTCACTCTCCCGAAACTTTGGATTTGGTTGCCGCAGCAGTGGTGGCTAACTGCGGTAGCACTTAAACGCTTGACTTCTAAATGGGGGCCTTGCGGCTAATTTCAAGCCTGCTCGTCAATCGAAGGCGAAACTGGTGCAGGGGCCTTGCTGACCACGACCATGGCCGGGCGCAGCAGGCGACCATTGAGCTGGTAGCCCTTCTGGAACACCTTGAGCACGCTATTAGGCTCGACGTCGGCGCTTTCCTGCATGGCCATCGCCTGGTGATGAACGGCGTTGAACGGTTCGCCATGCGGATCGATCGCTTCCAGCTGATAACGCTTCAGGGTGTCCTGGAACATTTTCAGGGTCAGTTCGATGCCTTCGCGCATTGGGCGGATGCTTTCGTCATCCGGATTGGACAACTCCAGACCACGCTCCAGGCTGTCGATGATCGGCAGCAAGTCGCCGGCGAATTTTTCCAGCGCGAATTTGTGAGCCTTTTCTACATCCTGCTCGGCGCGGCGGCGGACGTTCTGCAGATCGGCGGCAACACGCAAAGCCTGATCTTGCGCACCTGCCAGTTGCTCTTCGAGCACTTGTACACGAGCCACCAGGTCTTCACCCGAAGCCTCGGGGCCTTGGTTGGCGTCTAGATTTTGCGTATCCACTGTCTGTTCGTCAGCCATAGATTTCTCCTTTCAATATCGTCCGCGAGCTCAACTCGCGCTTCTGCCCAGCTATATGGGGCCGCAAAATTCAGCTTCAAGGGGGCTTGATCATTAACCCTACAAAAACAACTGCATTGTCATTCCTCGATGCGCTAAGGATTTCGTCGGATCAAGCGAATCGAGCTAAAAGAGGGCATTGTCAGCCAGAAACAAAACACTGTATAAATAACCAGACCTAAAGCCTGGGAGCGGCCTTTATGCTGGTGCACCTGTCCGTACATAACTACGCCATTGTTGAACATCTCGATCTCGAACTTGATCGCGGGATGAGCGTGATCACAGGGGAAACCGGCGCCGGCAAGTCGATCATGCTCGACGCCCTGGGCCTGACCCTGGGCGATCGCGCCGACAGCGGCGTGGTTCGACCCGGCGCAGACAAGGCCGATATCCTGGCGACTTTCGACCTGGTCGACATTCCCGAAGCAAGCGCCTGGCTGGCCGAGCGCGATCTGGAGAGCGATGGCCCGTGCATCCTGCGCCGGGTGATTACCGCAGAAGGACGCTCGCGCGGCTATATCAATGGCACGCCCTGCCCCCTCGGCGATCTCAAGGCCTTGGGCGAGTTGCTGATCGACATTCACAGCCAGCACGAACACCAATCCCTGCTCAAGACCGATACCCACCGCCGCCTGCTCGACGAGTATGCCGGCGCAACGGACCTGGCCCGCCAGGTACACCTGGCCGCCCAACGCTGGCGCCAGACCCGCCAGGAACTGGAGCGCCTTACCAACTCCGGCGACGAGCAGCGCGCACGCCATCAATTGCTCAGCTATCAACTTGAAGAGCTGGAAAACCTCGGCCTCGGCGAAAACGAACTGGGACAGCTGGAACAGGAACACAAGAACCTCACCAACGCCGAAACCCTGCTGGGCATCTGTCGGCAAGTAGTCGAACAATGCAGCGAGAGTGATTCCGGCAATGTTTTGAACGCCCTCACCGCCAGCCTCAACCGTCTATCGAGCGTCAACAACTCTATCGGCGCACTGGGTGAGGCCAGCAGCCTGTTGACCAGCGCGCAGATCCAGGTCGAAGAAGCCGTGGGTGAGCTGAACCGCTTCCTGGATAACTTCGACGCTGACCCGGCGCGTCTTCAATACCTGGAAGAACGCCTTGATGCGATCTACACCATGGCGCGCAAACATCGCATCCAGCCGACCGAAGTGGCCGAGATGCAGCAGCGTTTGCTGGATGAAATTGAAACCCTGAATGCCAACGACGAATCTATCGAGCGACTGAGCGATGAACTGGCCTCCTATGCCCGTCATTATCAGGAGAAGGCCCGTGAGTTGAGCGATTTGCGTCATCAGGCATCGAGCAGCCTGGCTTGCGCCGTAGAACAGGAAATCCAGCGACTGGGCATGCCCGGCGGGCGCTTCAGCATTGAACTGCGCCCCAATGGCAGCGATGAACTGCTGCCCAATGGACTCGAACAAGTAGAACTGCTCGTGAGCGCCAACCCGGGGCAACCTCTGAAAGCCCTGGCAAAAGTAGCCTCGGGCGGCGAGCTGTCACGGATCAGCCTGGCGATTCAGGTGATCACCGCGCAAACCTCGCGCGTACCGACCCTGGTGTTCGACGAAGTGGACGTGGGCATCGGCGGACCAACCGCCGAGATCGTTGGCCAGTTGCTGCGCCGACTCGGGGAACGCGGACAGGTTTTGACGGTGACTCACTTGCCGCAAGTGGCGGCGCAGGGTCATCAGCATTTATTCGTACACAAAGTGCGCGGCGAGGATGCGACTCACACCGCCGTCTCCAAGCTGAGCAAGAATGATCGTGTCGAAGAAGTGGCGAGGATGTTGGGAGGCATCGACCTCACCAAGGAATCCCTGGCTCACGCCAAGAAGATGGTCGTCACTGCGAAAATTTAAGACCGGCAGAAAGCACGAAGGCGGCCCTGGGGTCGCCTTCGCTCGTTTCGTGAACCGTAGGTTCACGCGACATGCTTACTTTTTCTTGCGCACATACAGCACTAGATTGTGATCAACCATCTCGAAGCCATACTTGTCGACGATTGCTTTCTGCAGGCGCTCGATTTCTTCGTCGAAGAATTCGATCACTTCACTGGTTTCAACGTTAACCATATGGTCGTGATGCTTGCCGTCGTCCAGTTCGAAGACCGCATGGCCTCCGTCGAAGTTGTGCCGCACCACAAGGCCAGCTGCCTCGAACTGGGTCAGTACACGGTAAACCGTGGCCAGACCGACGTCCTCACCAGCCTCCATCAGCGCCTTGTAGACATCCTCGGCACTCATGTGGCGCTGCTCGGCGGAATCGAGCATTTGCAGAATTTTGACCCGCGGAAGGGTCACTTTGAGGCCGGCCTTTCGTAGTTCGCTATTTTCAACCATGGTCAGCTTTCTCGCGATGCTGCTTCGCAGCTTCTCTTAATGCGGGTATGATCGGCGTTTACGTTGTCCCAGCCAAGATAGTGGAAGTCGCCCACCGATGCAAAACACCAAGCTCTTGCTAACCAGTTTCACCTTTGTGGGACTGCTCGCACTCGCCGGTTGTTCATTCCCCGGGGTTTACAAAATCGACATCCAGCAGGGCAATGTCGTCACGCAGGACATGATAGACCAGTTACGCCCGGGAATGACCCGTCGGCAAGTACGGTTTATCATGGGCAACCCTCTGCTGACTGACACGTTCCATGCCGATCGCTGGGATTATCTGTATAGCCTGCAACCGGGTGGCGGTGAACGCCAACAGGAACGCATTAGCGTTATCTTCAACCCAAATGATCAACTTGTCAGCCTCTCTGGTGATTTCATGCCAGGGGTGAGCCGTGACGAAGCCATTCTCGGCAAGGACAGCGGCACTACAGTCGCTGAGCCTGCAGAAAACGCCGAGAAGCCGAAACCGGAAAAACCGGTCAAGCCAGGCTCGTTGCTGGATCAGATCCAGAAGGACGTAGACGGTGTAGAAACCGTTCCAGTCCCAAGTCCAGAACCCCTGGAAACTTCGCCGCAATAATTTGCGACGCAATAAAAAACCCGGTATGTCCGGGTTTTTTATTGTCTGGCGCTTGACCAGATCACTGATTCCGCGCTTTCGCCTCGGCAGCCTTGGCGGCGCGTAGCCGGCGGACTTCTTTCGGATCCGCCAGCAATGGCCGGTAAATCTCGATGCGATCCCCTGCTCGGACCAGATGACTGCCTGGATCCGCGATCACCTTGCCGAAAATCCCGACAGGGCAATCGGCCAGCTCCAGCTCCGGAAACTCTTGGCCCACACCTGACGCCAACAAAACCGCCCGCACGGTCGTTCCTGTCGGCACCGTCACGGACAGGAGCATTTGACGATCGATGGCGGCATACACCACCTCGACCTCGATCACGGCCTCAACCATGTATCTGCTTGGCCCGCTGGCAAAATGCATCTACCAGCGTATTGGCCGCCTGATTGAACAACGGCCCCAAGGTCGCGCGAATGATCGGCCCGGCGTAATCGAACGACAGGTCCAGGCTGATTTTGCAGGCCTTGTCGGTTAACGCCTTGAACACCCAGATGCCATGCAACTGAGTGAACGGACCTTCCTCGAGATTCATCTCGATCAATTGACCGGGCACCAGAGTATTACGCGTCACGAAATGCTGGCTGAGCCCACCCTTGGCCACGCCGACGCTGGCGCGCATATGGTCGGGAGAGCTTTCCAGGACTTCTGCCGACGAGCACCACGGCAGGAATTCAGGATAACGCGCCACGTCGTTGACCAGGTCATACAGCGCTTGTGCCGGGTACGGCAGCAGGGCCGAACGTTGAATGTGTGTCGTCATGTCAGCGTCACTTCCACAGCTGGGCGGCAAACACTACGAGAATGCCGATGGGCGCCACATAGCGCATCAAGAACAGGGACAGGGTGAACAATACCGGGTTGCGGATCGACAATTCGTCGCGCACCGCTTCACGGCCCATCACCCAACCTGCAAACACCACGAAACACAAACCACCGAGTGGCAACATGATCCGCGAGGTGAAGAAATCGATCACGCCGAAGAAGTCCAGGCCGCCGGCCGCTCCCCATTGATAGAGATGGAACATCCCGCCTTCGTTCACGAAAAACTTGGCCTCCTTCCAGATATTGAAGGAAAACACCGTGCCCAGACCGACAAACCAGCAAATGAATGCCAGCCAAAAGGTGACCCAGGCACGACTGACTTTTGTTCGCTCAACCAGGTAAGCCACCATCGGCTCGAGCAGGGAAATGGCCGAACTCCAGGCTGCAATCGCCACCAGTACGAAGAACACTACGCCCATCAGTTGGCCGAACGCTACGTTACCAAAGGCAAATGGCAGGCTGACAAACATAAGGCCAGGGCCTTCGCTCGGGTTGAGGCCTGCGGCGAACACAATCGGAAACAACGCCAGACCGGCCACCAGGGAAACGAAAGTATCGAGCAGCGCCACACCGACAATGGTGCCGGAAATCGACGAGTTCTTCGGCAGATACGCACCGTAGATCATGATCGAACCGACACCTACGCTCAGGGAGAAAAACGCGTGCCCCATGGCGGGCAGCAAGCCTTCGAGTACTTTTTCCGGGTGGAAGTCGAACATGAAATGCACGCCTTCCATGAAGTGGCCGGTGGTCATGCTATAGCCCAGCAGAACGATCACCATCACGAACAACAGCGGCATCATGATCCGCAGGCTGCGTTCAAGCCCGGCGACCACGCCTTTAGCGATCACCACCGCCGACAGCAGCATAAAAATCGTGTGCCAAAGTGTCAGGCGCCACGGATCAGCGATCACATTGCCAAAGTACACGCCGACCTGATCAGCCGTCACACCCTGGAAGTCGCCGCGCCCCATGTCGATGATGTAATCCAGCGACCAGCCGCCGACGACGCTATAGAAAGACAGGATCAGCAACGCCGTGATCATCCCGGCGAATGCGCCCCAGGACCACTTCGGCGAATGCCCCGCCTCGAGCGCCAGCACCTTCAAGGCGTTGGCCGGACTCTGCCGGGCACGTCGGCCGATAAGGGTTTCCGCCAACATGACCGGCACACCGATCAGCGCGATACAGGCCAGGAACATCAGCACAAAGGCGCCGCCGCCATAGACGCCGACCATGTACGGGAATTTCCAGATGCTACCCAGGCCCACGGCCGAACCGGTCGCGGCGAGTATGAAGACCCAGCGGCTAGCCCAACTGCCGTGGACAGAAACCTTGTCTGTCGACATCGTTATCACGCCCAAGCGTTCAAAAAAGAGGCCGCATTGTCCGGGATTCAATCAACCTGCTCAAGCACGTAGCGATACCGTAGCCGACTTGCTTGCAACTCCCTATAATGCCGCCCCTATGGCTAAACAGAAGAAACACCCAACAGGGACCATCGCGCAAAATAAAAAGGCGCGACACGATTACTTCATCGAGCATAAGTTCGAGGCTGGTCTGGTCCTGGCCGGCTGGGAAGTAAAAAGTCTGCGGGCAAGCAAGCTGCAACTGGTTGACAGTTACGTGCTGCTCAAGGATGGCGAAGCCTGGTTGCTCGGCAGCCACATCACGCCCCTGATGACCGCCAGCACTCACGTCATCGCTGATCCGACCCGCACCCGCAAATTGCTGCTCAACCGGCGCGAGCTGGAAAAGCTGGCCACTGCCGTGCAGCAAAAAGGTTACGCCTGCGTGTGCCTGTCCTGGTACTGGAGCAAGCACATGGTCAAGTGCGAGATCGCTTTGGGCAAGGGCAAGAAGGAATACGACAAGCGTGATACCGAACGCGAACGCGACGCCGGTCGTGAGTTGCAGCGTGCGGTGCGGAACAAGGGTAAGGAAGATTAATTCCTTGCTCTGATCGTTCCCACGCTCTGCGTGGAAATTCAGCAATGAACGCTCTGCGTTCGCTTTGTGACGCGGAGCGTCACGGGATGCATTCTCACGCAGAGCGTGGGAACGATCATTACATCCTTTTACGCCGCTCCGCCCGGGCCATGCGCTGCACTTCCTGACGCACTTCTTCCAGCACTTCCTGCACATACAAGATGTGTCGGCTGGAAACTTCCCGAGCCTGTTCCGCCCTTCCTTCGATAATCGCCAGATACAGCTCCCGATGCTGAGTGATCAGCATGTCTCGGGTTTCGGTGCGCTGTTTGTACATCCCGCCGATATTGGTCACCACGTTGCGTTTGAGCAGGTCGAACAACCCACGAATGGTGTGCAGCAACACCGCGTTGTGGCTGGCCTCCGCAATCGCCAGATGGAATTTCGCATCTGCCGCCCCCTCTTCCGCCCGACTTACCTCGTCGTGGCGCGTATAGCAGTCCTGCAATTCGTTGAAGGCCGTGGTCAGCCGCTCGCGGTCTACGTCCGTAGCACGCATGGCCGCGTAATAGGCGCAGGAGGCTTCCAGGGTGTGGCGAAATTCCAGCAAATCGCGCTGCGCTTCAGGGTTGCTTTCCAGCAGATGCAGCAACGGATCACTGAAGGTCGACCCCAGCGACTCCACCACATAATTGCCGCCGCCCTGGCGACTGACCAGCAAGCCTTTGGCCGCCAGTTTCTGAATCGCTTCGCGCAACGAAGGGCGTGACACGCCGAACTGCTCGGCCAACGCACGTTCGGCCGGCAAGCGCTCACCCGCCTTCAGCGTGCCCTCGAGAATCATCCCCTCGAGCTGCTCGACAATATCGTCAGACAAACGGCGCTGACGAATCTGATCAAAGCCCATAACTCAATTCTCCACGATCCCGACGGCTCGCCGGGGCCTCTATTCTGGCCTATCAGCGCTGTGCCAGCACCTAATCAGATAGCGTTTGATCAAACGGCTCAGATGACCTCTGCACCGCTTATTCGACAAAAGTTCTAGGTCGGCAAATTGACACGCCGCCTACAACGCTTTTACCCTAGCCAACAGCGATTGTAAATTGGTATTACCAATTAACCAAGAACGCTGATCAGTGCCTGACCAACAACAATTAGGGGCCACCCCATATGCAAACCTGGCAACAGCTCTACAGCCCGCTCGGCAGTCTCGGCGTGTCCGCGCTCGCAGCCGTTATCCCCATCGTATTTTTCTTCCTGGCTTTGGCGGTGTTCCGCCTCAAAGGCCATGTGGCCGGTAGCATCACCCTGGCGTTGTCTATTGCGGTGGCAATCTTCGCCTTCCAGATGCCAGTCGACATGGCTTTCGCCGCCGCCGGATATGGCTTCGCGTACGGCCTGTGGCCGATTGCCTGGATCATCGTGGCAGCCGTGTTCCTCTACAAACTGACGGTCAAGAGCGGCCAGTTCGAAGTGATCCGCAGCTCGGTGCTGTCGATCACTGATGACCAGCGCCTGCAAGTGTTGCTGATCGGCTTCTGCTTCGGTGCCTTCCTGGAAGGTGCCGCCGGTTTCGGTGCGCCGGTCGCGATTACCGCCGCGCTGCTGGTAGGACTGGGCTTTAACCCGCTGTACGCCGCAGGTTTGTGCCTGATCGCCAACACCGCACCAGTGGCCTTCGGTGCCTTGGGTATTCCGATCATCGTTGCCGGGCAAGTGACTGGCATCGACGCGTTCAAGATTGGCGCCATGACCGGTCGCCAACTGCCACTGCTGTCGCTGTTCGTGCCGTTCTGGCTGGTGTTCATGATGGATGGCCTGCGCGGCGTGCGGGAAACCTGGCCGGCAGCATTGGTGGCCGGCTTGAGCTTTGCCATCACCCAGTACTTCACGTCGAACTTCATCGGCCCGGAACTGCCGGACATCACCTCGGCCCTGGCCAGCCTGATTTCCCTGACCCTGTTCCTGAAAGTCTGGCAACCAAAACGCGCTGCCGGCCAACACATCGTCGGTGCCGTCTCGGCTTCCGTGGTGGGCGCCAGCGCTGGCGGTTTCGGCCTGCCACGCAGCACCGTGGCGTCGCCGTACAGCTTCGGTGAAATTCTCAAAGCCTGGTCACCGTTCCTGATCCTCACCGTGCTGGTCACCATCTGGACATTGAAACCGTTCAAGGCAATGTTCGCCGCTGGCGGCTCAATGTACAGCTGGGTGTTTAATATCGCCATCCCGCACCTTGATCAATTGGTGATCAAGGTTGCACCGATCGTGACCGCACCAACCGCTATTCCGGCGGTGTTCAAACTCGACCCGATTTCCGCGACTGGTACGGCGATTTTCTTCTCGGCGCTGATCTCGATGCTGGTGTTGAAGATCAATATCAGAACTGGTCTGACCACTTTGAAAGAGACCTTCTACGAGCTGCGCTGGCCGATTTTGTCCATCGGCATGGTGCTGGCATTCGCCTTCGTCACCAACTACTCAGGCATGTCTTCGACCATGGCTCTGGTACTGGCCGGCACCGGCGCAGCCTTTCCGTTCTTCTCGCCATTCCTGGGATGGCTGGGCGTGTTCCTGACCGGTTCCGATACCTCGTCCAACGCGCTGTTCAGTTCGCTGCAAGCGACCACCGCGCACCAGATCGGCGTCAGCGATGTGTTGCTGGTAGCGGCGAACACCAGCGGTGGCGTGACCGGCAAGATGATTTCGCCACAATCGATCGCCGTGGCCTGCGCCGCGACCGGCCTGGTGGGCAAGGAATCGGATCTGTTCCGCTTCACCCTCAAGCACAGCCTATTCTTCGCAACGATCGTCGGCCTGATCACCTACATCCAGGCCTATTGGCTCACTGGCATGCTGGTGCACTAGGGACTACAGAAAACACCGAAAAAACCGACGCCGGACCAAGATTTCGGCGTCAGCTATTCACAACCCGGTCTGTAAGGCTGCTGAAAGCTTGCCTCTCTATATTCAGCAGTCTCAGCGGACGGGTAACCGGCCGAGAGACACGCCTGATGAGCGAGCTTTTTTACAACGCAGTGCCGAATGCGACCCGCGTCGCCCCGCCACTGCCCGAGCCTCGGCAATACCCCAGCAAGAAACCGTCACGGGTCTACCTGTTCGGAACTTGCGTGGTGGATTTGTTCTACCCCGAAGCTGGGATGGACGCGATTCACTTGCTGGAACGCGAAGGCATTCGTGTCGAGTATCCACAGGGGCAAAGCTGCTGCGGACAACCGGCCTACACCTCGGGTTATACCGAGCAGGCAAGGACCGTGGCGCGCTCGCAACTGGCGCTATTCGCCGGGGACTATCCGGTGGTGGTGCCGTCGGGATCGTGTGCCGGGATGCTGCGCGAACACTATGTCGACTTGTTCAAAGACGAGCCGCAAACGTTGAAACAGGTTCAGGCGCTGGCTGCCCGGACCTATGAACTGGCCGAGTTCCTGTTGTTTGTCTGCAAGGTGCAGCTCAAGGACAGTGGCACACCTGTGAAAGTGGCGTTGCACACGTCGTGTTCGGCACGTCGTGAAATGAACACCCACCTGCACGGCCGCGAGTTGTTGGCGCAGCTGGGCAACGTAGAACGCGTCGATCACAGTCACGAAAGCGAATGCTGTGGCTTCGGTGGGACTTTCAGCGTCCGTATGCCAGACATTTCCGGCGCGATGGTGGCTGACAAGACCCGGTCGTTGAAGGAATCCGGCGCGCACCAGGTGCTCAGTGCCGACTGCGGTTGCCTGATGAACATCAACGGCTCGCTGGAAAAACAGAAGGAAGCGTTGCGCGGCCAACACCTGGCCAGCTTCCTTTGGCAGCGAACCGGAGGTGTTCTATGAACGCTTCCGCGATTATTCCTACGGTTGCCGTGGAAGAAGATTTTCGCACCCGGGCTCACAAGGCGTTGGGTGACAAGCAACTGCGAAACAACTTTCGCACGGCGATGGATTCGCTGATGACAAAACGGGCAGCGTCCTTCAGCGATGCCCACGAAAGAGAACATTTGCGAGCGCTGGGCAATGCTGTCCGCGCCCGTGCGTTATCCAAGTTGCCCGACCTGCTCGAGCAGCTTGAACAGAACCTGACCCGCAACGGTGTGACAGTGCACTGGGCGGAAACGGTGGACGAAGCCAATGGCATCGTCCTCTCGATCATCCGCGCTCACGAGGGGCGGCAAGTGATCAAGGGCAAATCGATGGTCAGCGAAGAGATGGAAATGAATCACTTCCTCGCTGAACAGGGCATTGAATGCCTGGAATCGGACATGGGCGAGTACATCGTCCAGCTCGACCATGAGAAGCCTTCACACATTATTATGCCGGCGATCCACAAGAACGCCGGTCAGGTCGCGTCCTTGTTCCACGACAAACTTGGCGTGGAATACACCAAGGACGTTGACCAACTCATTCAGATCGGTCGCAAGGTCTTGCGGCAGAAATTCTTCGAAGCGGACATCGGCGTCTCCGGCGTCAACTTCGCCGTGGCCGAAACCGGCACTTTGCTGCTGGTGGAAAACGAAGGCAACGGGCGCATGACCACCACCGTGCCACCGGTGCACATCGCCGTCACCGGCATCGAAAAAGTCGTGGAAAACCTGCGTGATGTCGTGCCGCTGCTGTCACTGCTGACCCGTTCAGCCCTCGGCCAGCCGATCACCACCTACGTCAACATGATCTCCGGCCCACGCAAGGAACATGAACTCGACGGCCCTCAGGAAGTGCACCTGGTATTGCTCGACAACGGTCGCAGCCAGGCCTTCGCCGACAGCGAACTGCGCCAGACCCTGAACTGCATCCGCTGCGGCGCCTGTATGAATCATTGCCCGGTCTACACTCGAATCGGCGGCCACGCCTATGGGGAGGTTTACCCTGGGCCTATCGGAAAAATCATCACCCCGCACATGGTCGGCCTGGCGAAAGTCCCGGACCACCCGAGTGCCTCGTCGCTGTGTGGCGCCTGCGGTGAAGTCTGTCCGGTAAAAATTCCGATTCCGGCGCTGCTGCGTCGCCTACGGGAAGAGAACGTCAAAGCCCCGGACAGCCCTCACCAAGTGATGCGCGGCCAAGGCAGCAAGTACTCGCGCAAAGAACGGTTTATCTGGAATGCTTGGGCGAAGCTCAACAGCTCGCCGACGCTTTATCGCCTGTTCGGTTTCTTCGCCACTCGCTTGCGCGCTCTTGCACCGAGCAATGTCGGCCCGTGGACGCAAAACCACAGCGCACCGAAACCCGCTGCCCGCTCACTGCATGACATGGCCCGCGAACATCTGGCCAAACAGGGAGATCGCTGATGAGCGCCAAGCAAAACATCCTCGGCAAATTGCGCAAAAGTCTGACGGGCACCACGCCGGTGCCTGACGAGTTCGACGTCGAACTGGTGACGGCGCCCTACACCTACACCGATGAGCAACGCATCCCGCAGCTGCGCAAACTGATGGAAGCGGTGCACACCGAAATCCACCTGACGTCCGGCGATGGCTGGCCTTCGTTGCTTGCTCAGTTATTGCGGGACCGTCAGTTGCCGAGTTTGTTGATTGCACCGACTACACTTCACGGGCAACGCGTCACTCAGCACTGGGCGAAAAATCCTGATCTGCCAACGCTCAAATCCTACGACCGTCCAGTTGAAGAATGGAAAGCCGAGTTGTTCAACGACACGCCGGCCAGCCTGACCGGCACTCTCGGCGCAATTGCCGCCACAGGTAGCCTGATTCTCTGGCCGACGCGGGAAGAACCGCGCCTGATGAGCCTGGTGCCGCCCGTGCATTTCGCCCTGCTCAAGGCCAGTGAAATCCGCGACAACTTCTATCAAGTGCAGCAGGAATTCGAGTGGGCCCAAGGCATGCCGACCAACGCCCTGCTGGTGTCCGGCCCGTCAAAAACCGCTGACATCGAGCAAGTTCTGGCTTACGGCGCTCACGGTCCGAAAGACCTCGTGGTCATGATCCTGGAGGACCAATGAATCTACCTGCGACTTTCCTGCGAGATGCGCAGCGACTGATTCCTCAGGAGCGACGTTTCGACGACCCGCTGTCGACCTTGGCCTTCGGCACCGACGCCAGTTTCTACCGGCTGATTCCGAAACTGGTGATTCGCGTCGAGTCCGAAGATGAAGTGGTAGCGCTGCTCAAACTCGCGCAGCGGGATCAGGTCCCGGTGACTTTCCGCGCCGCCGGCACCAGCTTGTCCGGCCAGGCCATCAGCGATTCGGTATTGATCGTGCTGGGGGATAACTGGAACGGTCGCGAGATCCGTGGCCAAGGCACGCAAATCCGTCTGCAACCGGGTGTGATCGGCGCACAGGCCAACGCATGGCTGGCACCGTTCGGGCGCAAGATCGGCCCGGACCCGGCGTCGATCAATGCCTGTAAAATCGGTGGCATCGTCGCCAACAATGCCAGCGGTATGTGCTGCGGCACGGCGCAAAACACCTATCACACGTTGGCTGGCATTCGTCTGGTGCTGGCCGACGGCAGCCGTCTCGATACCGAAGATGCGGCGAGTGTTGCGGCGTTTCGTGAGAGCCACGCGACGCTGCTTGAACGCGTGGCAACGTTGGGCCGCGAGACCCGCGCCAATGCCGAACTGGCGGCGAGAATTCGCCACAAATACCGTCTGAAAAATACCACCGGGCTGTCACTCAATGCGCTGGTGGATTTCGACGAGCCTGTGGATATCTTGAGCCACTTGCTGGTGGGCTCCGAAGGTACGCTCGGGTTTATCAGCGCGGTGACTTACGACACGGTGATCGATCATCCGAACAAGGCCTCGGCGCTGATCGTTTTTCCGGACGTGGAGACCTGCTGCAACGCCGTCAGCGTGCTGAAAAGCCAACCGGTGTCCGCCGTGGAACTGCTGGACCGCCGTAGCTTGCGTTCAGTGCAGGACAAACCCGGCATGCCGGCTTTCGTACAACAGCTGTCGAACAATGCCTGCGCGCTGCTGATCGAATCCCGCGCTGCATCGTCCACGTTGCTGCAGGAACAACTGGCGCAAATCATGGCGTCGTTGACCTCATTCCCGGTGGAGAAACAAGTCGACTTCACCGAAGACCCAGTGGAGAACGCCCGGCTCTGGGCGATTCGCAAGGACACCTTCCCCGCCGTCGGCGCCGTGCGTAAAACCGGCACCACGGTGATCATCGAAGACGTGACCTTCCCGGTTGAACAACTGGCCATCGGCGTAAACCGCCTGATCGAGCTGTTCGACAAACATCACTACGACGAAGCGATCCTTTTCGGACACGCGCTGGAAGGCAATCTGCACTTCGTCTTCACCCAAGGCTTCAACAACCCGGAAGAAGTCGCACGCTATCAGGCGTTCATGGACGACGTGGCGCAACTGGTAGCGGTGGAGTTCGGCGGTTCATTGAAAGCCGAACACGGCACTGGCCGTAACATGGCGCCTTTCGTCGAACTGGAATGGGGCAGCGATGCCTATCAGCTGATGTGGCAGCTCAAACGCCTGCTCGACCCTAACGGCATTCTCAATCCGGACGTGGTGCTCAGCGAGGATCCGCAGATCCACCTCAAGCACCTGAAGCCGTTGCCGGCCGCCGATGAGATTGTGGATAAGTGCATCGAGTGCGGTTTCTGTGAACCGGTCTGCCCGTCGAAAGGCCTGACCCTGAGCCCGCGCCAGCGCATCGTGATCTGGCGCGACATTCAAGCGAAGAAACGCGCAGGCGTCGACACCACCGAACTCGAAGCCGCTTACGAATACCAAGGCATCGACACCTGCGCCGCCACCGGCCTCTGCGCACAACGTTGCCCTGTAGGAATTAACACCGGCGAGCTGGTGAAAAAGCTCCGCAGTCGTAAGGCAACTCATACGAAAACTGCCAATTGGCTGGAAGGCAATTTCGCCACCGCGTTGCAAGGTGCGCGCTTCACTCTGCATGTGGCCAACGGCGCACGGATGCTGCTGGGGGCGCCACGGCTGGCGAAGCTTTCGGCGACACTGACGCGCTTATCCAAAGGTCAGGTCCCGCAATGGACAAACGCCATGCCGCAGCCTGAAAAAGCCATTCGCTTCAGCCCCACCGTGTCGGACGAACGCCCTCGAGTGGTGTACTTGGCGGCCTGCGTGTCGCGGGCAATGGGCCCGGCGGCGGGTGATAAAGAGCAGATGTCGCTGTACGACAAAACCCGTGGGCTGCTGGAAAAGGCTGGTTACCAAGTGGTCTTCCCGGACAACCTGGACAACCTCTGCTGCGGTCAGCCGTTCGCGTCCAAGGGTTACGCCGAACAGGGCGAACACAAACGCCAGGAACTGATCGGCGCCTTGCTGCACGCCAGTCGCGGCGGGCTCGATCCCATCTACTGCGACACCAGCCCCTGCACCTTGCGTCTGGCCCAGGACCTTGGCGATGTTCGCCTGGACCTGTACGACCCGGTGCGGTTCATCCGTACGCATTTGATGGATCGACTGGACTTCACGCCGCAGGAAGCGCCGATCGCGGTGCATGTCACCTGTAGCACTCAGCATCTTGGCGAGAGCCAGGCGCTGATCGATCTGGCGCGCAAGTGCAGCAAAAACGTGGTCATTCCCGAAGGCATCCACTGCTGTGGGTTTGCCGGTGACAAAGGCTTCACCACGCCCGAGCTGAATGCTCATTCGCTGCGCACGCTCAAGGATGCAGTGCAGCAGTGCAGTGAGGGGATTTCTACCAGTCGTACCTGTGAGATTGGTCTGACACAGCACGGTGGAATTGACTACCACGGGCTGGTTTATCTGGTCGACCGCGTCACTCAGGCCAAGTCGGCCTGAAGCATTTTCACCAGTTAAAAGGGGCAATTGCGCCCCTTTTTAGTGCGTTTTTCACCCGATAAGCGGGTTTTTCATAGCCTTTCAAAAAAAAAACCGAATTCCTGTACAGCGGCGTAGTCATTTAATTAGGCCCCAATGAACGTGGCTTATTACGACCTCGGCAGAGCAGCCAGTCCATACGGCAGCACCGAGACCATCAGTTCAGGAGAATACCTATGAAACGTACCGCACTCGCTGGTCTGTTCATTAGCGCTGCAATGTTGGCCTCTCCCGTGTTCGCTGCGGACAACGACCTCTGTACCGCCAAGGTGCAAGAACTCAGAGACAAAGTGACCTCGCTGCCGGCGACCTCCGAAAACACCAAGATGGAGCTCAATAGATTGCTTGCCAGCGCCCAGGCATCGCAGGCCGCCGGCGATGATAAGAAATGTGTCACCGAGGCCACCCAGGCGTTGTCGCGTGCCGACAAACTGTCCAACGAGCCCAACCCATAGTCAGGAGCGGCCAACCTTCGGGTTGGCCTTCTGACGTGTGTTGGCGTACACTGCGCAGGCTTGTTGCTCACTTTGATTCACAGAGCAACAGGCTCGGGGCCGTTTAGGATTCGACGCCGGTTGCGAAACTTTAGGTGCATGCCGAGTTGGTAACAGAACTCGTAAATCCACTGTTGCAACTTTCTATAGTTGCCAATGACGAAACCTACGGGGAATACGCTCTCGCTGCGTAAGCAGCCTTAGCCCTTCCCTCCTGGTACCTTCGGGTCCAGCAATCATCAGGGGATGTCTGTAAACCCAAAGTGATTGTCATATAGAACAGAATCGCCGTGCAGTACGTTGTGGACGAAGCGGCTAAAACTTACACAACTCGCCCAAAGCACCCTGCCCGTCGGGTCGCTGAGGGTTAACTTAATAGACACGGCTACGCATGTAGTACCGACAGCGGAGTACTGGCGGACGGGGGTTCAAATCCCCCCGGCTCCACCACTTATACATCTAAAGACGTCCACGGACGTCTTTTTTTGTGCCTGAAATCCAGTAAATTCGGGGCTTTCAGCGCTACCGGGGTCCACTGACGTCCATGAGCAGCCACGCCTTTTGGCATTCCAAATGGCATTCCAAGCCCTTAGGTGCTAATTTTTGGAATGCCAAAATCAATTCTGGAATGCCAATGTGCGCACAAGCTACCCGCCTCTCTGAACTCAAAATCAAATCTGCCAAGCCTGCTGAAAAAGACTACGTCCTATTTGATGGCGGCGGACTTCAAATGCGAGTGAGAAGCAATGGCTCTAAGCTATGGAACTTCAACTATCGACACCCCGTGACGAAGAAGCGGATCAACATGGGCTTAGGTACCTTCCCTGAAGTCTCGTTAGCGCAGGCACGAAAGGGTTCCATTGCAGCGAGAGAAGTACTTGCCCAAGGCCTCGATCCTAAAGATCAACGAGATGCAGTGCTGCAAGCAAAGCAAGCTGAAACTGAGCACACATTTCAGAATGTTGCGACGTCCTGGTATGAACTGAAGAAGGATGCAGTGACACCAGCTTATGCCGAGGACATCTGGCGCTCGTTGACGTTGCACGTTTTCCCGGACTTGGCCAGCACACCGCTTGCAGCCATCAGCGCCCCTCAGGTCATTAACTTACTCCGACCACTTGAAACCAAAGGTAGCCTGGAAACAGTCAAGCGGCTGAGTCAGCGACTCAACGAGATCATGATTCACGGGGTCAACTCGGGACTGATTCACGCAAACCCGCTTAGCGGGATTCGTTCTGTCTTCAAGAAACCGAAAAAGAAGAACATGGCGGCGCTTGCTCCCGATGAGCTGAAAGAGCTCATGGTGGCAATTGCCAATGCCAGCATAAAAAGAACTACGCGCTGTCTGATCGAATGGCAGCTCAACACTATGACTCGCCCAGCAGAGGCTGCTACAACGCGCTGGGCCGACATCGACTTCGAAAAGCGTATCTGGACGATTCCTGCTGAGCGCATGAAGAAACGACGTATACACATCGTGCCGCTTACTGATCAAGCACTCGCGCTTTTGGAGGCAATTAAACCCTACAGCGGGCACCGGGAATACGTGTTCCCTGCGGACCGGAATCCGCGGACCCATTGCAACAGCCAAACCGCCAACATGGCGCTAAAGCGCATGGGCTTCGAAGGCCGCCTGGTTAGCCATGGCATGCGCTCAATGGCCAGCACCATCCTCAACGAGCGCGGCTGGGACCCTGAACTGATCGAGGTGGCACTTGCCCATGTTGACAAGGACGAGGTGCGCAGCGCCTATAACCGGGCGGACTATATCGAGCGCAGACGGCCAATGATGGCCTGGTGGAGCGAGCACATCCAAGAGGCTGCCACTGGCAACCTCTCCGTGTCAGCTATCAAGGAAAGCCGGGACAAAAAGGTCGTATCGATACGCTGATAAAGGGCTAATATCGGCCACAAGCGATCTTCCGCCTGTAACTGCTTACACCGAGAGGAGGGCGCTTCGAAAACACTTATGTCATCGGTTAGCAGTCTACGGAATCGCTTCAAATTCCCCGTCAGCGAACCAGCCGTTGTCTTTAATTCGCGCTAGCGCTGCTGCAGGATCGGATGACCAGAGCACAAGAGCAAGCGACTCCTGGGCACGGCTACAGGTAACGTACAGAAGTCGTAGAGTACGGTCGATGGTAGTTTCTTTGCCTTTCCCTACGTTATCGTTGTCCGTCTTGCTGAGTTCCGTTCCACCAAAAATCTTGTCGTAGGAAATCTGGTTGCCGCCAGCTAATTTGTCGTCCATCACAACCATGACATGGAGAAACTCAGAGCCCTTGACGACCTGATGGGTGGCCAGCACTGAATTCCCGGCGAGGTAGGTGCGGTACTTTTGTAACTGATTCCAAGGGGAATCGAACAGTGCACACCAGCCACGGCGCATCCGGTCCTGCTTGGACTCCTCTTCGCCTCTACCGGGCACTGGAGGTGGGGGCGACTTGTCTGCGTATGCCGCCGAGATACGATGATCAACCTCAAACAACTTTGCTCTCAAGACCGGTTCAAGCACCTCTTCCACGGTCGAAATCGGATTTGCACAAGCTGCGGCGAAAACTTCAATGGCTTGAAGCATTTCGTCGACGCGGCTTGCTCGCTCCTCCGTGTTCTCGGGCATCTCATCGAGACGGCCGTAGCGCCGAAAAACCTCTGTGGCCTTGAACTCATCAACAGCGCCATCAGCACCAACGCACGCCTCTAGCTGGGCAAGTTCGTTCAATAGAACCTGTACTGCTGCAGGCCCCTTGTTTTCGCCACTTCCAGTAGGTGCGGCAGCATTCGGGTCAAGCAGGGCCATGGCGCCAAACGCTTCGAGAAACGAGCCGCGCGTTGCGACGAGCTTGTGTTCCAATGCGAGCAACTGGTACTCGCCTTGGCTCCAGGCGGCTGACCCGCTCACCTCCCGCATCTGGTCTGCGCACCAGCGTTCACCGAGAACCTTATTTTCTGGAGAAAGCGACGTGTCACCGACGTAGAGCCGGACAACCCCTCCCGTCTTCTCGGTTCTTGAATGCTGTTCTACACCATTCGCAGGTTGAGTCCGACCCGCGAGCTCCGCTTCCCAAATGCTGTTGATGAGGGTGACAATTCGGCGCTGGCTGCGATGGTTCATCTGCAGTTCCGGCGTCGCCCAGTTCGGAGGAACCAAACTCGGAAGATCCGAATGCCCGTCGGTATAGATCCGCTGCCGATGGTCGCCGAGCAGTCCGAGAGTCAGGCCACTCCCCCTTGGCTCCGCAAGCCCCATCAAGGCATCCAACATGCCCTTCATCGTGTCTTGCGACTCATCGATGAGTACCACAGGGTGACGGTCTTTGAGGATAGTCTGGAGCGTAGGCCTGTTCTTGAGGAGCCAGGCCGTTGCGTCGAGAACATGCTTGTGGGCAAGCGCACCGGGACCATACGTCTCTCGGTCCGGATGGTAAATGAACACATCCGTCCCCCTGAACCCTTCTATGTCCTCCTTGATTTCATCCAGGTCCCGCTGTTTTGCCGCCGTGATTCCCCTCGGCTTTGCTAGCGCTTCCGCCGTTTCCTTTTCGAACTGAGCCTCCTTAAGTGCGATGAGCGCCGTGCGGATATCATCGTTGAATCCGCTGATGAGTTCCCAGCAAAACGCGTGGATAGTGGAGACCCCTACCAAATCGTTGTCACCGAGGCGCCCGCGAATGACCGCGACCGCGTTCTTCGTGTACGTGACCACGCGTATCGAGCGCCCGTACATCCTCAAGTGCCGCGCAAACCAGCTGCCTTTCTCGTGCTCCACGACACCCGTCATCCGACGTAGCACCTCTACAAGCGTACGTGTTTTCCCAGAGCCCGCGCCGGCAAATAGGAAGTAGCTGCGCGGAGGATCCTCCGTGAGATACCCGCAGATTTCTTCGACGACCCCAGCATCTCGGTTGTTGTTGGCAACGTTAGGGATCGCGCTCATACCATCGATTCCTGATTTGGCTCAAGCTGCGCCTGCAGCCAGGCCAGGGCATCCGCGATGTACTTTGGGCATACGACTGGCTCATCCGACGAGACCATTTCAAAGATACTCGCGGCGAAGTCCCCTTTATCGAACGAACTGTGCATGAGTGTGTGAAGTGCACCTAGCAGCTCTGGAAAGCTTCCAGCCTCAGCCGCCCTTTTTGAGACAGAGCCAAGTGCCCCTGTCGGGGCTTCAATTTCCACGCCACTCTCATCGAATTTCTCATCCATCAGGCCCTTGAACCAAGCCACGTTCGTGAGGACGAGTGAGTCTTCAAACGTGCTGGGCCAGCCGCCGTCAGCTTCGGCGACAGGCAACTGCCAGGCGAAACGCACCAGGCAATCTGCGATCTCATTCCATACCAATTGAGCGTCAGTCGGGTTCTTCAAATCATCGAGTTGCTGCAGCTTCGGATGCCAGCCACGAAGAGTCGGGTTGCCGCAGTAAAGTCCAGCTTGCCCCGTATTCGCAACCGCGACGAGCTTTTTAGTCGGCTCACCATTTTTCTTAGGCTTACCTTCCTTTTCTTCGGAGGGGTCGATGTCGGTAATGATGACCGTAGGAATCCGGAGCTTCTCGACGAGTGGCTTGAGTCGGTGAGCATGGCTCCCTCCGATATCCAGAAATGACACGTAGCGGCTGTTCAGTGTTTTGAAGTCGCGTTCAATGAAAAGCGGCACCAACATGCGCTCTGCAACGCCTTCAACGAAAATGGCTGCGTTGGCAAACAGCAAGTCTGTGTGCTGAACGCGGAAGTAGCGTTCCGCGAACTGACGGGTCTTTTTGTCATCACCAAAGACCTGCCCCAGGTTGACCACTTCGGTTGTTGGCATGGGGTTCGCCGCGCTCTTCGCGATGCGGCGAACGTATCGAAGCCGGTCAAAGTTCTCCGCATGAGCAAGATGGCTCGAATGGGTACTAATGAGTAGCTGGCTTTTGAGGGCTGGCGCGTTTTTCTCTGTCGGGCTGATGAGCTTGTGCGCCTTGCCGGGGAAGATGCGCTGCACCTGAACATGGAGGTGCGCCTCAGGCTCCTCAATCATCACTAAGTGAACGGGTGCAGGAGAGCCTTTTTCAGGTTTGAGCCGGGCGGCTTTGAAGGAAACCAGTTGGTAGCTGAGGGACTGGAGATTCTGGTAGCCGAGCCCGATGGAATATTCGGGAAGGAGCTCTTCGAATGACTCCTTTTGCATGCTGTACTGAACAGCGGTTCCATGATCGAGCAGATCAGCCGTCTGGATGCGCGTACGGAAGCGAATTTCTTGTGGGTCATTCAGACCCGGATAGCCGAGTTCCCTCACTTCCTCAACAGAATCGGCGATGGCTTCGTGAATCTTCTTGTCTAAGTCTCTCTGCGCCTCAGCCACGGCCTTGATAAGGTCAGCACGTTGGCCATGCCCGGTGCTGGCAACGTTCAAGTGCTGTCGCGCAAACTTGAGAAGTTGGTTTGAAAACATGCCAACCCGATGCGGCCCCGAGGCAGACCGTGAATCTGCCTCTTCGCTTCCGAGCCCACGCTGGGCCGCGACAAAGTCAACGCGCATCAATCTCGAAAGGTGCTTACGCTCAATTGGACAGGCATCTGCAGCGAGTGCCTGAGTGGCATAGGCCGCGAAACCCGCAATAGGGTTGTTATTTGCATCTAGCTTGTATGCGCGAACCTGTCCGAGCTTCGATGGCTCACGCAGCCAGAAATCAAGAAGGTCAATGGGCCACGCTAACGAGTCCGCACCCATATCCTTTACCGGCGAGCGCGCAGAGTGATACGCCCAGGCCAGCTGCTTGAGCTCATCAACGCTGGCGGCTGGCTCCAATCGTAAACGAACCCCGACGGCACCTCCTTTCCAGCTGAACTTGGAAAGGAATGGCGCGACATAGTGATACATTCCGGCCTCTGCATCGAACCAGAGGTCTAACGTCGGCATGGCCGCAAGAAGTGTCTGGAGCTGCTCTTTCCACAGTTCTTCAGGCCCGACTACTGTTAATGGGTCTTCGGTCAGTGCTTCCCACGCTTTGCCAAGAGCTCGCAGTTTTGGCCACTGAGATAGGCTGATGTCGAAGGCGCCGAATGGGGATCCGTCCGCAACGAAGTGGCGCAGAGCGGCAAGGACCGAGGTCTTTCCACTGTTGTTCGCGCCGACCAGGATCGTCGTTTTCTTGTCGATATCCAACTGAACCTTACCCAGCCGACGAAACTGGCAGAGTTCCAGAAACCGGAGCGTGATGCCTTCGTATACGGGGATAGCTGGGGCTGCTTCTGGCATTGATGCGACTCTCAACCGAAATATGGGGATACGCTCCTATAGAAAAGCCTAGGGCACCCAATCGATCCTACATGTTGTTGATTGCAATAAGCCACATGGCTTTGCCGGGGTAACGCCCGAAGAAAAACCAGCAACGTGCTTGCCACTAACGACTCTCGGCTGTTGGTCGCATTCTGCCCCACGCAACAGGCAACTTAGGATTAAATCCACTGCCGACTGCAGCCCGTTACGACCTTGGATAAGTCGCTCTCAGCACAGCCATTCGATTCAAAAAAAACTTAGCCCTACATAACTGAAATGACATCACCACCAAAGAGGTTCGCCCCATGTCATTGCAGTGCCCTCGCTGTCACTCCCCCAAAGTCGCCTCCTTCCATCACGCCATGAAAATCGGCGCAGCCATCGGCACCGTGAGCGGTGCTGCGCGTGGCGTAAGTGCTGCACTGACTGGCGGTCAGGCTGGTGCGCTTATTGGCTCTATCGCCGGGCCTGTCGGCGTCATGCTCGGCTCCGTATCGGGTGCCATCCTCGGCGGCTTGGCCGGTGGGGTCGGTGGTTGCACGCTCGGCGCGCAGCTGGGCGAATCGCTCGACCGCCACGTCCTGGCCCACAACCTCTGCCTACTCTGTGGTCATCGCTTCAACCTGCCTACATCCAAACAACCTCCTAGCTTATAACCTCATCAATCATTACCGGGACTGAGCATGCTCAGCGCTTTATGCCGGCGTGCACCTAAAGGAATCTCAACCATGGCTCATCTCGTCGAAACAATGGCCTACGCGGGCGCAGCCCCATGGCATGGCCTGGGCAATCAGCTCACTCAGAAACAACCCATCGAGGTCTGGCAACGCGAAGCCGGCATGGACTGGAAAATCCAGGAAAGCCCCGTACATTTCAAGGCAGATGCGATTGCTCATCTGGGTTCTATTCACTCGTACCCAGAACAGAAGGTACTGTTCCGCTCGGACACCAAGGCACCGCTATCAGTGGTCTCCAATCGCTATCACACCGTGCAGCCAAGGGAAGTTTTGGAGTTCTACCGAGACCTGACCGAGGTCTCTGGCTACGAGCTGGAAACAGCCGGCGTGCTCAAAGGTGGCCGCAAGTTCTGGGCGCTGGCGCGTACCGGACAAGGTGCAGCGCTCAAGGGTAACGACCAAGTGAATGGCTACCTGCTGTTGGCAACTTCCTGCGACGGCACCCTTGCGACTACCGCGACACCCACCACCCTCCGGGTGGTGTGCAATAACACACTGACCATCGCCTTAGACGGCACCAGCCGCGCGATCAAGGTGCCGCACAACACGCGCTTCGATCCCAAGGCGGTAAAGAAACAGCTCGGTATCGCCGTCTCGCAATGGGACGACTTTATGTACCGCATGCGCGCCTTGGCAGAACGCAAGGTGCAGTGGCATGAGGCACTGGGCTTCTTCATGAACGTGCTGTGCGAAACCAATCCGACCGGTGCTCTGCCGGAGGTTCTGCCCAACGAGCGTGCCCTGCGCAAGGTCCAGGAACTGTACGAGGGTCGTGGTCGGGGCAGTCAGCTCGACTCGGCACGTGGCACCGCATGGGGCCTGCTCAATGCCGTGACCGAGTTTGTCGATCACGAGCGCCGCGCCCGCAGCAACGAGTACCGCATGGACTCGGCCTGGTTCGGCCAAGGCGCGCAGATCAAGCAACGCGCCCTGGACACCGCTCTGCAACTGGTCGCCTGACCGCTTACCTCCTCCACCCCATAACGCCCGATCAGCTTGGTTGCTGATCGGGCGTTTCTATGTCCACAAGGTGAACGCTATGAAAGCTACTCCGTTGAGCCGCGCCAGCAAGCCGCGCCCGGCGCTGCGTTTAATCAGTACCAAGGAATTACCGCGTGAAGATTGGCTGATGGTGCGTAAACAGGGCATCGGCAGCTCGGATGCCGGCGCTGCAGTAGGCCTAAATCCCTACAAGTCGCAGCTAGAGCTATGGCTGGAGAAAACAGGTCGCGATACCACCTTGCCTAAGGCCGATCCGCACGATGAGGAAAGCCCGATGTACTGGGGCAATGTGCTGGAGCCGATCGTGGCTTGGCATTACAGCAAGCGCACCAGCAAACGCGTACGGCGCATCAACGCCGTACTACAGCATCCAAACCCTGAGTTGTCCTGGATGCTCGCCAATATCGACCGAGAGGTAATCGGTGCTGACGATGTGCAGATCCTCGAATGCAAGACAGCCGGCATAAACGGCGCACGCCTCTGGAAAGAAGGCGTGCCCGAGTATGTGCAACTGCAGGTAATGCACCAGCTCGCGGTCACCGGCAAGCAAGCGGCGGATGTAGCGGTATTGCTCGGTGGTCAGACGCTGGAGATCCACCGCATCGAACGGGACGAGCAGATGATTGCCCGCCTGATCGAGCTGGAGCGTAAGTTCTGGCACTACGTCGAGACCGACACGCCACCCCCAGCCGACGGCTCTGCTTCGGCTGAAACGGCGCTGCGCGCTCTATACCCAGAGGACAACGGCCAGACCGTCGATTTCAGTGGCCGCGCCGGTTTGGCAGCGGCCTACCTGGAGCTCAAAGCTGTACGCCAGTACATCAGCGAGAAGGAAACGCGCGAAGCCCAGCTCAAGCAGTTGTTGCAGCAAGCCATGGGGGAAGCGACCCGAGCTGAGTTCAGCAACGGCTTTATCAGCTGGCGCAAAGCCAAAAACAGCATCGGTCTCGACGTGCCGCAACTGCTCAAGGAAAAGCCCCATCTGCAGGCCAAATACCCGCTGCTAAAAACCGGGGCGCGGCGCTTTCTGGTCGGCTGACTCTCACCAACTTCAACCACTCCCTCTCTTTGGCCAGTCCATGCAGTTCGTTCTGCGTGGCTGGCCTTTTCCATTTTCAGGAGAATCACCATGCTCAAAGGTTTGGCAATAACCCCGCCCGTATTGGGCAGAATTTCCATCGGCAAGGTCATCGAGAAGAACGGCAAACGCCTGCCGGAGAAAGATGATCAGTTCACCATTACTTCGCAGGTACAAGGGAGGGACGGTTGGCTACTGCACCCGCTCAATGAGGAACTGCGCAAAAGTCAGCAGGACAAACTGCGCAGCATCCCGGTGCGCCTGCTATTCAACGAGCCTGAGCTGAACTTCCGCGCTGACTACACGCTCTTTGACCGGCAGTCTGGCAGGCCACTTTGCGTCGGCAATGGCGAGACCTGCAAGCGTGTCACCCAGGACGGCATGCAGTCGTTGCCCTGCCCATCGCCGGATGCCTGCCCGCTGGCCAAAGGTGGCGCTTGCAAACCCTACGGTCGGCTGAACGTGCTGATCGGTGATGATGATCCGCTCGGCAGCTTCGTGTTCCGCACCACTGGATTTAACAGCATCCGCACACTGGCCGCTCGGCTGCATTACTTCCAGGCAATTTCCGGCAATCGGCTGGCATGCCTGCCGCTGGAATTGCGCCTACGCGGAAAGTCGACTCGCCAGAGCCATGGTACGCCGATTTTCTATGTCGACCTGACTGTAAGCGGTGGCATGAACATGGCTGAGGCGCTGCAGGCTGCCAACAATCTCGATGAACAGCGGCTAAGCACCGGCTTCGATCAGAACGCATTGGATGAGGCAGCTCGACGTGGCTTTGCCAACGGTGCATTCGAGGACAGCGAAGAAGATAGCGGCGCTTTGATTGAAGAGTTCTTTACCGCTGAAAGCACTGCACCGCCTGCGCCCACACCAACCCTAGTCACCATCAACAAGGTCAGCTTGGCTGAGAAGCTCGAAGCCCAGCATCAATCACTCAACCACTAACACGGCCAACAGCCAACGGAGCTGAAGATGAGATTACACAAACTCAAAGCCAGCGAAACGGCGGGCGCGTATGAAGTTGAATCCCCTGTGACCGAAGACGACATTCTGCTGATGGCCAGACAATTGGCCAATCTGCGCTTGCGTCGTGGGCGGGCTCTGACTTCACCCCAAGAGGTATTCAGCCACCTGCAAACACTTCTCGCAGATTACGAACATGAGGTCTTTGCCTTACTCATGCTAGACAGCAAACACAAGGTGCTGGGCTTTCACGAACTGTTCAGAGGCACGCTGGATGGTGCCAGCGTTTACCCAAGAGAGGTGGTGAAGATTGCGCTGCAATACAACGCTGCAGCGATGATCCTGGTACACAACCATCCTTCCGGTGACCCCGAGCCCAGTGAGGCAGATCGTGTACTTACCCAAAAGTTAAAGGAGGCCTTGAGTCTTGTGGGGGTACGTACGCTCGACCACATCGTGGTTGGGCGTGAGGGTTGCAATTCAATGGCAGAACTTGGGGTTCTGTGAGGAAGCTCAAATGAAGCAACTACTGCGAACCATTACGGCAGTATTCGTATTTGCCGGCATCCTTGCGGGCTGCTTTACAGTGTTGCTGCTGGTGATTCTGATAGTGCGATTTCCGCCACTCATTCTGGTCGTGGTTGTGGCGTGTTGGATTTACTGCAAAGTACGCATTACGGCTCATCCATGAGCAGCAAAAAAAGGGTAGCCGAAGCTACCCTTTTTGCGTGGCTGACCTATGTATGCAGAGCTACATCCAGCTCGTTAGATAGCTCATAGCGAGTCAAAAGCTCAGTGTCTGCTTGGCGCGTGTATTTTGCGGCAAGACCCGCCAACGTAGAGTTTCCGACCACGTCCGTATGTGGCACTAATAAATAAGACCACGGCTTACCGCCAGTTTTCTTCGCATGGAACTCAGTGGCGATATGTGCCCAAAGCGCTGCGGTTTCTGCTTTGCGCAATACCACCGCATCGTTAATTTCATCCGCGCGCTTGGTTTCAATGATTAAAATGCGGTCTTGCATTTCAACCACAAAATCCGGCTGGTAAGGCAAGCCATCTGAGTCATACAGCTTGAATTGGTTGGGGCCGGGTTTCATCCACAGCTTAACGCCGTTTTCTTTTTCTAAAATTTCGCTCAGTTTACGTTCCGTATCTGAATCAAACTTAGCCAGTGGATAGCAGGACTTACTGAAACCGCTAAAAATATAACGTTTGATCTCGTTCAGCTTTGGCGGTGCTTGGCGGAAATCCAATGAATATTGGCTGCCCGCATTCTCGAAAGTTTGTGGACGCAAATCTTGGAAGGCGGCACTCACGGTAACGCGGTAATTGGTTTTCCCGCGCCACATATTTTTCTTCATATCCGAAAAAATGGCATCGGCCATTTGCCGAGAGTGGCCTTGCAGCACACTACGCAACTCTTCGAGCTTATTGTATTTGGCCTGATAGTGAGCAACCACTTGGCCAGCCAGCTGGTAAAGCACCTCGGCGTGCGAGTCGTAATCAATTTCTGGGAAGTCCATGAGTTTGGCAACGATATAGTTTTCTAGGCACTCTTGCTGCTCATCATGGGCATCACCGGTAATGGACTGCGTTTTCTCTGTGCGTAAGACCTGAATCAATAACTCGTTCGAGAGCGGTTGATGGTTCCAGTGTTTAAGATCCAGCGCGAACGGTTTGAAACCAAAAGACACATTTTGGGTCGGTGTGATGGTCAATGCCGGAATGGCAATAATTCGCTCAACGAACTGACTGCAAATCGACTTCACGATTGCTTCAATTTTCAGCGTTTCAACCGGGAAGATCTCAGCTTGCGGTGTTTGCTCCGATTGAATGGCCTGAACAATCGCGGCTTGCACTTCCGGTTTATTGATATCCGCAAGGCTTCCTACTTGTTTAGCGGTCTGCTGAACCACAATCTGAAGGGCCTTCTCGGCCACTTCCACTTCTTGCGCTGTTTGCAAAATAAAAGGCGCTGACGTCTCTGCCACACCGACAGGGTTTGAGGATGCAGGAATTTGGTAGGCAGTGCTTTTTTCACCACCTTCTGCTTTCGGCAGCATGGATTGCACCAAGTGCTGCACCACATTCAGCGTAGTGACGACCTCAGGTTTCGTTGAGGTAACGTCACCGTCCTCACCAATAAACACTTGCTTGAGTTTCTTGGTAACGCCGTTTGCAGTTTTGGCCAACTCAATCAGTTCATTGAAGCGGTTGTGGGCAATCACGGTGAGCTGATCGACTTCAGCCACCCCCGTGCGTTTGCCATAAGGTAAGCGCAGACCACGCCCCAAGGTTTGCTCGGTCAGAATATCGGAAGCTGAGGCACGCAATGGAACAATGGTAAACAGGTTAGTAACGTCCCAGCCTTCTTTGAGTTTGTTAACGTGAATAACGATGTCCGTATCGCCGCTTTTTTCGATGTTAAGCAGGCGCTGAGCATTCTCGTCGGTCTCTTCACCCGAGGTCTTCGAGTGAATTTCAATCACCCGACCCCGATAGCGACCAGCAAAAAACTCATCTGACTCGACGAGCTGCCTCACCTCAGAGGCGTGGGCCGTGTCTTTAGTAACCACCAACATAAAAGGCCGTACGATCGGCTTGTCGTGGTTTTTAGCATAGATTTCAAGGGCAACCTTGACATGCTCATGGTAGTTAATACCGTCCTCGAGCATGATGCGCTCTAGCGTTTCTGCATCCACCGATTTGGGATCAAAATTCGCCCTGGTGCCGATAGCGGGCTCTTTGACGTAGCCATCTTCCATCGCATCCGGCAACTCGTAGCGGTACACCACATTCTTAAACGACTGAGGTTTGCTACCCGTGGTTTTCGGCGTCGCCGTCACCTCAAGGCCCATAATCGGCTGCAACTCGGCAATGGCCTTGAATCCGGCAGTACCGCGATAACGGTGCGCTTCATCCATCAGCAGTACTAAATCATCCAACTCAGACAAGTACGAGAAATAGCTATCGCCAATGTACTCTTGCAGTCGCTTAATCCGAGGGACATTACTTTTCTGCTTAGATTTTGGATTAACAGCACTCGTAGTCGAGTCAATTTTGGAAATGTTAAAAATATTAACTATCACGCTTTCACGGCCGAAAAGGTCGTTACCGCGGACGCCACGGCCTTCTTCGTAGTTTTCGGCGTTAACAATCAACGGTGGGTTATGGGCAAAGGCTTCAATGCCTTTAAACACATATTTAGGGCTGCGCGGATCAAAATCGAAAAGCAATTTCTCATAGATCGTTAGGTTCGGCGCCAGAACAAAAAAGTTGCGACTCTTGCCGATCATGTACAAATAGCTGATGAAGGCGCCCATTAAGCGAGTCTTGCCGACACCAGTGGCAACCGAGAAACACACCGATGGGAAATTGCGTTCAAAATCTGCAAAATCTGCATCAGTCACTTCACCGAATGTCTGGCGTACTTGCTCCCGAGCGGCGTCTAGATCGGTGTCCTTTTTCGGGTCAATCAGCCCTACGATGGTATCGAGACGCCGCAGCGCCTCTGCCTGAGGCTTGCGTAACGAAAGACGCTGACTAATTTGGGCAACTACACGATCCTTGTTTAGTTCAGTCATCTTAGTTTTCCTCAGTACCGTCAAACAGGCTGGTCTGTGTCTGTGCTACCGCTGATTTATTTTTTTTAGGTTTAGCTGCTGGGACTTCCGCTACTTCAGGCTCTTCGTCCTGCAGCGGCAAAGCGGCAATATTCAGGGAGTAATCGTCTTTGCCCCATTCGCAACGATCGAGCACCACGCGGGGGATTTTTTTGATGGTGAGGTTTGTCAGGCTATCGCCCGCCCCCTCATAAGCCATGCAACAAACCAACAAGCTGCGCTCTTCACCCACCTCATCAGACAGGGTCTTGAGCTGATCGAATGTCAAACTGTTGGTGGTCACGTAGATAAAGGCATTTTCAGTGGCCTTACCGTGCATCCAATAGTGTTCGGCGGATGGCGCGTAAGTGTAATTGAAATGCTTACATATAGCCTCAGCCAGCATTTCAGGCTGGTAATCTTTGTTGATCACCAGATTGCCCCACTTATCTTTTTGCAACAACGAAGGTGCGAGCTTAAAGAAGCGATAGCCACCACCGCCTTTCCAGTTTACCGCCTCAGTGGCGCCACCTTTATCGGCGCCGTCGATAACCTTCTTCATACGCGGCACGATATGTGTTTTGGCATGATCACCTAGCTCGACAACAATCCAGCGGCGTTTCATTTTATGGGCGACAGCGACGGTTGTGCCAGAACCACCAAATGAGTCAAGAACCAAATCACCAGTCCCTGTTGCTAGTTCTATACACCGTTTAATCAAAGCTTCTGGCTTTTTACCTTTAGGAAACTCCAGACCACCTTCGTTGTGTAGATTATTCGATAAAATATCATCCCAAATTGAAGTTAATGGCTCACCAGACACCCATGCGCCATCAATGAATTTGAGTTTATCTTTATAGAAAAGTATTCTTTCACCAGACTTAAAATACATGTCGGACAATCCACCGTCACGTACCAGCCTGTGGACTTGCGACTGATCGGCCTTAGACAAATCGATCATTCGACGCGCTTCTTCACTTACAGCATTGTAATCGGGCCTAGCAGGACGAGTTACACAGTCCGCACTCTCATGGACAAACTCAGTAATCTTCTCCTCGAAATCTTGCCCCAAAGCCTTTTTAAGCCCCTTTTCCGGCAGACCAAGGTGTTCGGCGAACGCTTTCATCAGAGGAATAAATTTCCACCCCTGATATGATTCATGTTTATTTACGATGAACTGATTGTATCTAACATCTCGACCGCTAGAGCGTTCTACAAATATTCTATTTGGCTTCCAAAACCTCTTGTCTCTTGCGTAAACAAGAATAAAATTCGACGTACTTACAACACCTGGATTAATCGACTTATGCCCAGTAGCAGAGCCCTGCTTGAAAGTTACAATCGACACCCTATTGGCCCTTCCGAAAATCTCATCAGAAATCACCGTTAAATATGCAAGCTCGTTATCATCTATATGGATAAATATAGTCCCATCCTGAGACAAAAGATCCCTAAGAATAGTTAGCCTCTCTCTCATTAACGAGAGCCACAACGAATGTTCGATACCATCATCGTAATTCGGGAATGCTTGCTGAGTATTGAACGGAGGATCAATATAAATACATTTAACCTTGCCGCGTACATTTGAGTCAGTCTCCAGCGCCTTTAGCGCCAGCAGATTATCCCCATGTATCAGCATATTGTCGAAATGATCTCCCTCACGCCGTATTTCGGCGTGATAGGAAAACTCAGGCTCTTCAATCAGGATGCGCGGCTCGAGGCGTGGACGCTCGTCTTTGCCAATCCAGGTCAGTTCAAGTTTGGTTTTACCGGCCATTAAATTAGGCTCCATCGAATCGTAAACAGGTGGTCCACCTGTGGCGTCAAGTTAAGTTGTTCGGCAATGGCGTCGAGCATGGCGTCGCGTTCATTATCGATCTCACGCAGGCGGGTGTAGAGTTGATGTTGCAGCTCATCCACCTGGCGCTTTAAGGCTTTTGCCTCGTGCTGCAGCTCCAGCTTGGCGGCCAAATTAGCGGTTGCACGGGCGAGCTTGTTCTTTTCATTGGCCTGCTTAGTCAGCTCTTTGATTTGCTGGTCGTAGGCCACACGGGCGTCATTACGCCACGCATCAAGGCGGTCCTCTTCTTCGTTGAGAAACTCGCCCAAACGCTCTTGCGCATGCCCGACAAGAACCGTTTGCCTCGCCTCAGTAACGCCCGCCAATTCAGTCTCAGGAGACTGCCCCATAGGTGCGCCAAGCTCTCGGGCAGGAATGTGCAGCAAGCGTTCGGAGGTACTCGGGTCAAGCATGCTGCCGTCATCGGTGAAGGCTGCACAGATCAGCTCATCCCAAATACGAGCGGGGGTTTGCAGCGACAGACGCGAGAGTCGCATCCAACCTGATTGGCCACGCAAGCTGGCCACATCCCCCAGGTTGCCAGCATAGGCGCTGTAGTCAAATTCAAGTGCGGCCATGGGAGTTGATCGCGCTTTGGCCTGCGTCACCAGTTGGTCAGCTAAACCTCCGTCGCCCAAGCGGAAGAAGCGCCAGCCGTTATCCTCTGCCTCAGGCCATTCGGTAGACCAGGTGTTGCCTTGATAATCAAAACGTTCGGCATGGTCTCGATGGAAATGAGCCTCGGGCAGTTCAGCGCGAGCAAGGGTCACCAGAGCCCTACGAAAGTCGCCAAGGGCGGCATGAACGCCCTCCTTGCGGCTCATCAGGCGCTCAATCACCTTTTCGTCCATCTCGGCCAAGATTTTGTTTCGTGCATCCTGTTTGGCCGCATCAATCTCGACACTGAACTCTTCTTGCAGGCGATCGAAGGCCTCATTGATTTCATCATTCGAGCGGCAGGTCTGGACGATCTCCAAAATGCGCCGTTCGATATCTACACCAGACTCAATGGCACCCAACACTTCATCAGATGAGCCAAATACGCCCTCGAAGAGCTTGAACTTCTGCTCTAAGAGCTGGTGAATGCGTTCCTCCGCCTGGTTCTTGCGATTGAGAAAGTTGATGACAGTGACGTCGATCTTTTGCCCATAGCGGTGGCAACGGCCAATACGCTGTTCAATCCGCTGGGGATTCCAGGGCAGGTCATAGTTGATTAGCAGCGAGCAGAACTGCAGGTTGATACCCTCGGCACCGGATTCCGTGGAAATGAGGATGGGGCGTTCATGTTTGAAAGCATCGACAATGGCCGCTTTCATATCGGCAGTTTTAGAGCCTGAGGCAACCTCAGTGCCTTTATTTTTCGCAAGCCATGCTTTGTATAGGGCTACGCTGTCTTTGTCGGAGTTTGAGCCGTTCAGGATCACAGTCTGGCCGGCACAGCCGTTTTGCTCCAAAAGATCACGCAAATAGGCTTGGGTGCGTACGGACTCAGTAAATACCACGGCCTTGCGCTGACCGCCTTTGGCTTCTATCTCAGCCATAACGATGGGCAAGCACTCCAAGAGCGCTCGCCCTTTGGCGTTGTCGTTAATTGAGATGGCGATATCCCGGTAATGAGTCAGCTCGGCGATCTCGGCCTGCAGTTTTCTCGGATCAACCTCATCAATATCATCATCCGTATGGTCTTCGACTGCATCCGCTTCCGTTGCGGCTATAGAACCAGCATCACGCCAATCCTCTGCATCTTCGGCAAAACCATCGAGATCATCCAGGGTATCGTCATCAACCACAAACTTGGCTTGCAGACGGTTGACCATCTTTTCTAAGGTTTTGGCAATGGCAAATGAGGATGAACCAAGGATCTTGCGCAGGGACAAGGTAACCAGGTGACGGCCATTTTTACCTAGGGCAATGGTGTCTGGGTTTTGCAGGTACGCCGACACTGACTCGTACAGATCCAGCTCAAGTTTGCTGGGGGTAAAATCAAAGGTTTTCGGCAAGCGGTTGGTGTAGTTGATCAATCCAGCCTTTTGGACTTGACGACGCAAGGTGCGTTTGCAGATGGGCTCCAAACGATGCTGCAGTAAGGTCATAGCAGCAAGATTACCCTTGCCGCCGAACTCGGCCTTAAAGGCCTGTTCCGAACCAAAGTAAGCCTCATCAATGATCGTAACGAGGCCATAGAGCTCCATCAGGTTGTTCTGCAACGGCGTTGCCGTAAGCAAAAGTTTCTGACAACCCAGTAAGGCATCGCGCAGGACCGCTGCTCGGGAATTGTTAGCAGCCTTGAAGACGTTACGCAGCTTGTGCGCCTCATCAAACACGACCAGATCCCAAGCAACCTTTTGCAGCTGATGGGAGATACGAGCAGCATATTCGTAAGAAACGATGATGATGCCTTCCTTACGCCCGATGGGATTGGGTTGCCCGCTGGCCGCCAAGTCTTTAAGGCGCTTGGCATCAAGAATGACCGAGGGCAATGAGAACTTTTCACGGAGCTCCGTGGCCCATTGCTTGCGAAGAGAGGCCGGCACAACCAACAGAAGGTTTCGGCGCTGCTCCCACCAACGCTGGCTGAGCACTAACGCCGCCTCGATGGTTTTGCCAAGCCCTACCTCATCTGCCAGTAGCACGCCTTTGGATAAGGGCGAACGCAAGGCAAACATAGCCGCATCAACCTGGTGCGGGTTCAGATCCACACGCGCCGAAGACAAGGACTGGGTCAAAGACTCGTCGGCACCGATACCTTCACGCGTTAAGAAGTGAGCAAAATACTTGGCTTGGTACGGGCTGTAGATCATTGGAAAAACATTTCCTTTTAACTTGAGGCCTTCCTGCCATGACAGGCTAAGAGAGCCTAACGACCTTACCCCTGCCATTAGAAGCAACGGAGCCAAGGGTAATTTATCACTGCTTGGGTGTATTACTTGCTCACCCTGCTCGGTAACCTGGAGCCAACAACGCCGTTTCAACCCCATAGAGCAATAGAGGGTCTTTCAGCCAAAGGCGGTATTCCGGATCACGTAGCCGATGATCAGGCGAGCAGTCGACACTCCATTTGCGCAGTACATAGCCGGCAGTGGCACCGCGCAGGCGTAAACGCAATGCCCCACTGCTCATGCCGTAGTCCATGGCCGTGATGTCTGGGTGCGGTTGATCCGGGTGAGGTACCAGCTCGACCTCCAGTATTCGGCTCCACTGGACATCCTGTTCTGGTTGTTCGTGTTCAGCGACAGAAGACTCCGTCAGCAGCTTTGGCCGCTTGATGCGGGTAATCACAAAATCCCGAAATGCACCGCGCTTGCGGTCGTAGCCGCGCACATGCCAGCGCAGCCCCGTATCAATAAGGGCAAATGGGACAATTTCTCTCTGGGTCTTGCCGCTAGACAGGGAGTAATAATCCACTCGCAGAGGGCAGCGATGGTAGATGGCGCGCGTCACCATACCCAGCGTGTCCATATCCGGCTGGATAAGCCGCCCAGACGTCACGCAGGAGATCCCCGGCGCACTGTTTGCCGGCTCACCATCCCCAAACCCCTCTGCCAACCAGGCCAGTACCCGGTCAGCAGAAAAGGTGAAGATCGGCCGAAACTCTTTGGTCGGCGTATAGATTTTGCTGCTGCGGTCATACGCCAGGTTGTTGCCTGCCAGTTCACGATAGGTAGCAAGATCGCGAGTGGCGGCAGCCGTTTGAATACCGAAACGCTCAATTAAGTCGTGCCGACCAATCTCTCCAATGAATCGCAGGCGTAACTCCAGATAGGCCAAGCGGTCGCGTTGGGCATGCGTTAGCTGCGATAGAGCTTCAGTGGTCATGATTGGACTAGTCGTAGTGAAAGCGAGAACAGCATAAATTGCGATCACAACACCCGCAATTAAAAATCATGAAAGCATCATTTACAGATCATTTTGATTCGTAATAGCCTAGAGCAATCGTCGAGCACCACACTGCTCGACCCACCACTCCAGGGAGGGATCGCAACATGTGGCTACTTACCAATTTCAGCTTCTTTTCCGTCGCGCGAAAAGAAGCGCGCGATGACCTGACCATTCGTAGTCGCACATGGAAGGCGCGAACACGATGAGTGACCTCCAAAAAAAATACGCCCTGTGGGATGAGTTTCTGTCGGCCTGGCCGGCCTCCCGGCTGGCCACCATGACGTTGGACGAATACAGCCAGGCCGGATCGAAGGAAAGCTTCACCTACTGGATCGAATCTCGGCTCGATGAGCTGGGTAGCATCTGGGGCGGTTCGTCGTTCAAATTTGGCGTGTTCTCACGTAAAGACAGTGAAAACAAAAACTCCGACGCCAAACTCTCCTATTCAGAAACACACGGCTGGTACTCATCGCTAGCTACATCGGCCGAAGCTGCCTTTGAAAAAGTCCGCAGTTTTGTGGCGCAGGTAGCGGGCTGGGCCGCCACGGGCGATCTGGAAGCCATCGAGTCTTTCGAGCATCTGGGCGAAGCCTTTAAGTGGAAGATCGCTTTTCACTACCAGAACCGGCAGACGCCCGTGATCGTAGCCATTTTCAAGCGCGCGCCACTGGCAGTATTCGTTGGCGGCACCTCCAGCCAGAGCATGGCAACGTTGCAGAAAGCGACGCTCGCTAAGCGCCCTGAAGGCGTTGGTATTCTGGAGTTCGGGCGACAAGTATGGGACGCATGGAGCCAAAAAAATCTGGCAATCTGGAAGCTCTCACACGGTCTAAGCGATTTTCCCGCCGAAGAGCGCAAGCAGTACCTTCTGGACGAACTGGGTGTAATGCACAGTGATACCGCTAAAGGTCAGGGCAAGGAGTTCCAGAAAGCGCCCATCGGAAGCCTGTTCTACTTGTGCCACGGTAATGAAAGTCTTCCTCTGGTCGGCCAGTTCATCTCTGATCCGGCCCCCTGCGCCAAAGATGAAGGCTGGCTTCAACGCCGCTACAGAATATTGAAGCGGAGCATCAAGCTCGGTGGCTACCAAGGCGGCCAGAAAGGCTGGACGCCCAACTACCGCTCGACCTTCAAACAAGTGCCTGCTCACGACCTGCCGGAGTTCGAGAGCACCTTGCTCAAGCCGTTCTTCGGCACAGATTTAGCCGAACTGGCAGCATTGGCTGGTGACCCTATCGAAGATGTTATCAGCCCCTCCGCAACTCAGTCATTGCCTCCAATCTCTCAGGTACAGCATGTGGCCAGCAACCCCACCGCAATCTGCTCCAACCGCATCTACTACGGGCCGCCTGGCACTGGAAAAACCTACACACTGATGCAGTTGCTAAAGCGCGACTATCAGGAGCAGGTAACCTCGATCAGCACAGAGGAATGGCGCAGCCAGATTATTGCTGAAAAGATTGCAACTCTGACCTGGTGGGAGGGTGCAGCTGCAGCGCTATATGACCTAGGAGGTAAAGCCAAAGTACCCGAACTAGCTGAGCATCCATTCATTCTGGCCATCGCAGATGCTAAAGGGCGCACAAGCGGCATAAAGCAAACCCTCTGGGGCACCCTTCAACACCACACCATCATTGAGTCGACAACTGTCAACACGAGGCTCCGCCTTGGATCAGCCATTTTTGAAAAGTCAGCGAACTCGGTGTGGCAGTTTGCGGGCGATTGGCAAGAGGCGTGCTCGGATCTATTTGCACTTGTCGATAAGCTCAATCAAGGGCCAGAGGCTAGCGACTCCGTTCAGCGCTTCAGCTTCATTACCTTCCACCAATCCTACGGCTATGAAGAATTTGTTGAGGGCTTGCGGCCAGTTTTGGCTGACGAAGCCAAAGAAGACGATGCCGAAGCAAGTCAGGTGGCCTACATAATCAAGGACGGAGCTTTCAAGGAGCTCTGCCGCCGGGCACGCAACACACCAGACAAGCGTTTTGCGATGGTCATTGACGAGATCAACCGAGGCAATATCAGCAAGATATTTGGTGAGCTGATCATGCTGATTGAAGCCGATAAGCGCGACCAACTTGATGGTACTCCACCTCCGGCTGAGGTCATCCTTGCATACTCCGGAAAACCATTTTCAGTTCCTGCCAACGTGGACATCATCGGCACAATGAACACAGCTGATCGCTCGCTGGCATTACTAGATACAGCTCTTCGTCGCCGGTTTGATTTTATACCACTGCTGCCCGACACCCGCGCAGAGAAAGAGCCTGGCGAACCCCACAGTGCGCCCTTGGCTGGACTTTTGGTTCCCACCGACGCCGGAGACATCGACGTGCGCTTGATGCTGGAGCGCATTAATGAACGTATTGAGGCGTTGTACGACCGAGACCACTGCATCGGCCATGCGTATTTCACTCCACTGATCGATGTAACTGACGAGGCTGCCCGATTCAATAAACTGACCGAAATATTCAAGAGCCGCATCATCCCCTTGCTGGAGGAGTACTTCTTCGAGGATTGGCGCAAGATTCGGCTAGTGCTCGGCGACAACCAGAAACCTGATGCGGCCCAATTCATTACAGAAAGCGATTCGCACGAGCAGGATCTAAGTACCCTTTTCGGCAATGATCACGGTCTTGATAGCTACGCCACCAAGCGTCGTTACCAAGCGCAGCCCTCGGCATATAACGAGCCTGCCGCCTATCTCGGCATCTACTAAGCCTCAACCTGGCAGAGGTAAGGAAATGGCGGGCATAACGATCTTCGAGTTCGACACTCTGGCTGTTTTACCATCCAGCTCGCCCAATATAGTTGGGCTTCGCAAGATTTCGGACGATGTTTTTGCCTGGCTGGAGGCCCAAGCATTACGCAGCAACGAAGCAGGTGAGGCGACCTGGCTGCGCCTTACCCAGCGGCACGGCCGAAAGGCCATTCAGGTTAAGAGTTTTGTTGGCGTAATTCGCTGCCCCAACGGCTTCCAGATTGAAGTGCTGCCCAAGTTAGGCAAAACGAATGGTGAAGAAGATGCACGGCATCTCCTAATCGAGATGCTGCGCTGCCTAGGCTCCTTCCGCCACATACAGACCAGCAGCGCCCAATTACTAGCCCGCCGCATGCCGCTGATGGAGGTATTTATCGGCGAATTCTTGCGGGCTGTGGATCACACCGTCAAGCGCGGCCTACGCAGTGATTACCTTGCACAACAAGACAACCTGTTTACCCTGCGCGGCAAGCTACACATGGCTCAGCACCTGCGCCTCAACCTATGCCGCCGCGACCGGTTCTATACCGAGTTCGACGAGTTTTCCCTCAACCGACCGGAAAACCGCCTACTGCACGCAGCCCTCAGGCGTGCGCTGACATGGACTGCCTCACAGGCAAGCCAGCAACTAGCACGAGAGCTGTGTTTCGTGTTCGCCGACATTCCTATATCAGACCAAAGCAACGCGGATTTTGCGAGGGTTCGGCCAGATCGCGGCATGGCGCATTACGATGCAGCATTGGCTTGGGCGCGCCTGATCCTTCAGGACGAGTCACCGCTCACTGGCACGGGCCAGCATCCCGCACCGTCCCTGCTGTTCCCAATGGAGGCGGTCTTTGAAGCTTTTGTCGCCAAACACCTTGGCCGTCAACTCAACCCAGGCCTCGACCTGCGCCTTCAAACACGCAGCCTAAGGCTTGTCCGGCATAAGGAGCAGGACTGGTTTCAGCTCAAGCCTGACCTCCTGGTACAGGCAGCCAAAACCAACCGCTTGGTACTCGACACCAAGTGGAAGCTGGTCGATGCAAAGAAAGCCAATAGCAAGGAAAAGTACGGACTAGATCAAAGCGATTTCTACCAGTTGCAAGCTTACGGCCAGAGCTATCTCGACGGAGATGGTGATGTGGTTCTGATCTATCCAAAAACAGAAACCTTCAGCCAGCCCCTGGCAGTATTTGACTTTCCCAAGTCACCAGGGATGCGCTTGTGGGTACTGCCTTTTTGCTTGCACACCAAGCGAATCCTCTTACCGCCTTGCGGCAGCCTCGACCAACTTTTCTCCCAAACCACCTGAGCTCAACTTCTTGTACAGGATCAACCATAGGAGCCGTATCCATGATCAGTCGCTATTTTGCAAGCTTGCTGCTTTGATTCACGTCAGCAGCAAACGCCGCTGACGCATCCAGTTGCTACAACATCGCAGAAGCGGATGCCAGAACCTATTGCCTGGCACTCGCCCACGATGCCCCGGTCGCTGCTATGCCATCCAAGATTATGCTTTGCGCAGCCGCTGCCTGGCTGAAGTGCGGCAATGAGTACCGGCGAGATACAAGCGCTGCTGATTGACCTGGACGATCTCGCTCGCGAAACAGAACGGGCAGAAAGAAAGATTTTGCGCAAAGCTCAAGACCGGTTATGTCAGCTATTAGGTACACCAAACAGCGAAAGTGAAAAGCGCCTGCTGCGGGGAGTGATCTATAGAGCAGAGGCGGAGATTGGGATGAATCGCTAGCCTAATGGACCAGCTCCCCAAGCAGCACTCGAAGCGCCCCTCGCGATTGATGCCGAGCTCTCGTAAGACTCCAAATGGACTTAGTAACAGCTCAGGCGCCTGTAACGGGCTTATCCCCCTCAGCATCGACGAAGACGACTCAGAGTGCCCCTACGCAGGCAGCGAGCCCCCTCCGGCCTCAGACGCAAGTGCTGATCATCCTTGACCAGGTGCATCATAGCCTCATCGGTATTAAGCCGAATTGCTCGATCGTCCCTCTGGATGCGACCGATACCACACTTGTCGCTATATTGACCCTTGTCGTGATTGCAGCTGTGCGAGTAGCAGGCGAGCAGACAGCCATCCTCGACACTGACGTTGGCATGAGTGTCGGCCAGCTTGTGATCAATACTTGTGGTGCGTTTGTGTAGTACGTGCTGCAACGCGACCAAATTGATCCGACTAGGGCGCACGCAAAAGCTACAGCGCAGCAGATCGTGGTAGCGAATCTGGATGAACTGCAGCCACGGTTCTATCAGTGACGGGCTAGCTGCCTAACAGCCCCATTCGCAGGCATTTACTCCGGAGCGGCTTCATCCGCAGGTGCTGAGCATCCTTGACCAAGTAAACCATCGCATAGTGGACATGGGCACGAATCGCCTGGTCGTTCTTAAAGATCATGCCAATACCCAGCCCGCGCTTTTTCTCGTCTTTGTCTTTGGCTTCGCCCTTTCCGCTGTCTTCGTCTTTGTACTTTTCCTTGTCGTGGTTGCAGCTGTGGTAGTAGCCCTGCCCTCGAGTAATACGCTCCCACAACTCACCAATCTGCTGAGCCTTGTAGATGTCCCCGCGTACCTGGTTCCCATTGAAGAAGAAAGCGGCATGAAGGTGGTAGCCACAATCCTCCCCCTGCTCCACTGCGCTGATATAGCCAATGAGGTGGTCATATATCGGGTTACGCTCACGCTCAGCTAGCAACCGGTCGAGATCGTCGAATACGTGCTCGACCCGCTGTCTAACTTGGACCTGTTGGTGGTAATACAGATTGACCCGAATGATCAGGGTCCGCGAGTAGCGATCCAGCATCGCGTCGGAGTAATCACAGACACGGTCCGCTTGCTGCCTGGCCAAATCGCGACGATCTCTCTTCTCTCGGCGATACCATAGCTCACCTGTTAGCTGACGGATGCGCTCGACGAGTACGTTCATGCTGCGATGATGGTCCAGGTAGGCTGTAGCGCTCTCGTTCAAGCACACAGGCCCGGTAGGACTCCGCTCCAGCCCAATGTCCTGACAGGCGTCCCAGAACGCCTGCAGGTGCGCACTGTATTGGTATGCGCAGCGATCATCGAACAGGTCCATCATTTGCCGGATGTGCTTGAAGTACCTGGAAAGCCAGGTCGATTCAATCTGCTGGCTCCTTGAGCGTGCGCCTGGCAGCCGGAATGCTGGAGTGTCGTGCCGCTCGATGGACTTGACGAGCCTCTCAATCTGGATGGCGATATCGGATTGGGGGAGACTGGTATAGAGGTTGCTATGGCTCATGGTTGAGTACCTGGTTGGTTATTCACATACCAGATACCGACTGTGCAATTTATAACCGGTGACCTACTCCCTTGATAACCAGCGATGACTGGACCATAGGGAGATTATTCATAGGTCGGCGATGAGTGCTTCATGACGAGTAGATTGGTAGTGAATGTCTACCTAGGAGCTATATAAATAGATGCAGCTCCGACTCAAGTGAACGCTCCCGACCTGACAGAGCAATGAAGATCAACATTACCAAACCAGCCGGGGAATTTGTCAATCCATCGTCTGTGGGAGTTAGCTGAGAGCTGATGACCACCAGTCGGCATAAACACCATGACCAACAACAAGCTGGTCATGGTGTTTATGCTGGATGGAAAGACTTACTCACCATGGTTTGCTGGGTCACGCGCTCGCGGCCAGATCACGCTCCTCGATCCTGGCCAGGATCCAATCTTGGACCTCGCTTTCGACAAATCCAATTGTTCTATCACCTAACGAGACCGGGGCGACGAACCGGCCTTCCCCGATGTACTTGTAGATGGTTGACCGTGCCAGACCGGTCGAATCGATGACTTCTTTCAGGCGGATGATTCTCATGAGCGGGCTCCTCTGTATGGCTCAGAGGATCTGCAGGTGCGGTAAAAAATGACTTAGCTTTTCAGGATCCGTCTCGCTGGGGGTGTCAACAACCCGCAACCGAAGCGATACTCCAGCGGCATTTCCGACTCTTCCCCCCAGCTCTCGAGGGCCAACTCACCACGGTGAGCCTCTCTCAGAATTGCGCATGTGGAACTCTCCACCGGCCGTGGCTGCAGGAGCAGCACCATGATTTCGTCACCTTCGCCCTCCAACACTGGCAAAATGCAGAGCCCAACCGAGTCAAACCCAATCCAATTCGCCGCACCAAATCTCGCTCTGTAGGTCTGAGCAATCCCCACTACCAGCTTGCAGAAATGGCGGAGGATTTCCCCCCATGCCCGATCAGGCTGGACCTCTCCTGCCCCAAAGCCGAGCGGAGGCTGCAGGTCTGCCTCAATCCGATCGCGTAGCCAGTCATAATCTCCAGAACCATCACGGGCCAGATCAAACCAGTGGCGCGAGAGCAATTCGGACGCGCATCGATAGAGCATGAGCCGCAAGACATTGAAAACAGGTCGCCGCTCACGAGCTAGAAAGTGAAGAACCTCCTTGGGCGTCTTTGCGCGATTCAGCGCTGGAGGACGGCGAAACCCCTGAACATCCCGCAATAACACGTCGAAAGCATCATTCCGAACTTTGGACTGCGGCAGCCAGTGCACCAGAACCGCCCCCTCTCCACTCAAGCCATAGCCTGGATGATTTAGGTTGAGGAAATACGTGCTGTTGACTTTCTTGGTACGAAAAACCGAACTCGTCACCCCTGGCACGTAGCTGCGGATCAAGCCAACTCCCCTGAGACGCCGCAGTCGATGACTCAAACTCTCGGAGTCGAGCCCTGTCAGTCGCCTCAGGTCCAGGTTGCTGAGGCCCGTCACAACACCAAATTGATCGGCATTCGCGAGCAACGCCCCCAGCAGCAATCGATTACAGATGCTCAATCTACTACGAGCCCCCGGAGGCGCAGGCTTTCCAAGCCTGGTAACTATCGCCCTCTCCTTCTGGGACTTCGGCTGCGGCCCCAATATTTCTGCCGGGATATCAGCTCCAGAAAAAAGCCGCTTCAGATGGTCCGGGTGAGAGGCATGTGGAGATGGTTGGCCCTCAAGAGTCGCAAGCGACTGCGGAGCAATTTGATAGCTGACCTTTGGCCGACCTTTCCCGGCAAGGGCCGACTCCAAACGTTCCACCACACCAACCGCCACGAGTTCCCCCAAGGCAGCACTGACTACTCCTTCCACCATGTGGAGCTGTTTCGCAAGCGGTTTGCATCGGAAGCACTCGCCGTCACTCCCACCACACGAGCCGCCCCTTGCGATGGCCTCCAATATAAATCGCGCCTCTGGTCCGCAATCAGTCAGCTTCTGTAGGAAGGGCTCGATGCACAGGGACATTCTTAAATAATCCAGATTTAAAATACAGATTATACACCCTGTACAAATTCAAATAACGTTACCGCATAACGCAACGAATAACAGATTACAAACGATGGCGAAGGGAGAGACTAAGCCCTAGAATTGATCAATGAAAATTAGCGGGAGGACGGGCAATGACCGGGAACGCAGGTAGGCCGCGATGGCTGAGAAAGGCGGGAGATGAGTGGGAGTGGGCCTATCGCTACATGCAGCAATCCCCTGACGAAAAAATACAAACCCGTCTCAGACATGTAACTCGGGGAAAGGATCCTAGCTATGGAATGGTTGCTGACGCGATTGCGTACCTGCAGGAAACACGTGACGGCCTAGAGTTCGTGACGCGCCTAAGGAACGCCCTTCGGCAGCATCGACATCGATCATTGAACGCAGGCAAGAAAAGGAAGCCCTACTCGTTCACACTCCCGACCGATACCAAAAAGGCCCTCAGCATCCATGCAAAAAAACTGGAAATGACCGAGACAGCCTTGGTCGCCGATCTCCTCAATGGCGCTGGGAAATTGCTTGAGGAACACCACAAACGAGAGCAGTTGCTTCGCGATGCCTTGGACTTTGAACGCAAACGAGTGAAGCAGCTTGATGATCGCTGGAAGACTCAGCACCGCGAAGCCATGAGACAGATCGAGCGACAGGCCACACTTCTGTCAATGTGGGAGCTCACCTTGGGCCAGGCTGATCCAGGCTTTGAAGGAGACCAGGCGACACTGCAATCTGATACGAAGAAAAAGACTAGAGAAATCGAGAAAGCAATCAGCAATGCTCTTAAAAAGCACACACTGATTGAAGCGAGACTGATCTAGCCGACTCCATCACGCAGCTCCAAGGTACAAAGCAAATCTCACTGGCATTCCAAATGGCATTCCAGCAAAAAAATAAAACCGAGAATTTGTTTTATATTCAATATCTTGCGTTTTCAGTTCAAATTACCCCGGCCCGCTGAAGAAAATTCGCTGCCCTGCGGCGATCACGACTTGGTTGCCAGCCACCAGACCTGACTGGACCACGCGCAAGCAGGAAGCTGTGTTCGTCCGGATCGAAATATACGTAGACCGGATCCTGGGAAACCATCGACGTCAGCAGGGTTGGGTCGGCCACCGCCAGGTTGCCCACGGTCAGCAGGGTCCGGTTCACGCGACCGGCAATCGGCGCACGCACTTCCGTGAATTCCAGATTGAGTTTGGCGACGGTAACGGCCGCCTGGGGCTGGAGAACGGCCTGGAAGCAATGGTTGCGCCATGCTCATGAAAGCGAAATACCGGCACTGATCCAGTTTGCCAAACGGCTGAGGGGTTACTGGCGAGGCATAGTGAGTCGGGTTCGCTGGCCGATGCATACCGGTCAGTTGGAAGGTATAAACAATCGAATAAAGGTCATTAAGCGAATGGCATACGGTTACCGGGATAGCGAATTCTTTTTCATGAAGATCAGGAGCGTCTTTCCCGGCAATCCGTGATGAACCAAAAAAAAGGCACTGGCGATCATTCGCCAGTGCCTTTTTTACGGTCGTGAATTTGCTCAGCGCGACAACATGAACGTGTCGTACTCCAGATCTTCCAGCGCCGTGGAAAGACGGTGCAACCCCAGCAACACGCAAATCAGCAACGACAACGTAAATCCGTAACCGAAGAAGCTCGGGCCCAGGTACATGCTGAGCAGTGTCAACACGGCGTTCAATACCGCGAACAGCACGCACAACTCCAGCACGACGGTGCGTTTGTCCAAGTAGAAGAACACGTTGAGCAAGGCCATGAATACCACCTGGATACTCACGCCGATCAGGTCGATGTAGAACAGCGGCAGGTAATAACTGGAAATCCCCAGCCACTCCAGCAAGCGCGGTGCGAACAGGAACAGCAGCACCGCCGTCAGCCCCTGTACCTTGCAGATTTCCAGCAAACCCTGACGAATCGACAAGGTCATCTCGGTTTTCAACTGACCGATGTGCTGCAAGGTTTCGCCTTCGCGGATCGCCCGGAACAGACGGTCGTACCACTCGGCAAAATCGGTTTCGATGCGCACCAGGAACACTGCCATCCCGGGAATGATTGCCAGGTATGCAAGGAAGATCGGCAAGTCATAAAGGATCGAGGCGCGCAACGGGCCAACCACGGCGCTGGAGGTGCCAGGGTTGAACCAGAACAGGAACTTGTCGATCCAGATGCCCAGGTTGTAGAAGAAACCGGTGGCCAACAGGCTGACAAACACATGGCGGCGTTCGAGGAAATCAAACGCGATCAGTTTCTCGGCCCGGTACTCGCGCAGGATGTCATAGAGGAACAGAAACAGCAGCGTGCTGTGCCCAATCAACAACGCAAGCAGCAAGCCCGGCATCTGCAAAAAACTCAGCACGTAAGCACTTGCGACCATCAGCGAGTAACCCACCAGCATCACCAGCAGAATGCGGTTATACGCCTTCATCCCCGACAGGAAGATGATCACCAGCCATAAGTTGCACAACACCACAAAGTTCGACAACACCAGCACCCGGTAGATCAGCGGCTGGTCGAACAACAGGCCCAGTACGACAATCCCCAGCACCCCGGCACCGACGGTGACCAATAACAGCACACCCAACAGGTTGGGCAAAATCTGCTCGTACTTGTGCTCGAACAACCGGTCGGAGACAAACCGGGTGAAGAACAACTGCAAGCCGCCCGTGAGGATCAACGAGCTGGCCATCAGGTACGTCACGGTCACCAGGAACTGCCCGACCAAGGCATTCGGCAGTAGCAAGCCAAGGCTGATGATCCCCACCAGCATCACGCTGACGATCGATAACACCCAAGGGCCGGAGCTGATCAACCCGGCATACACGTAAGCGTGCAAGGTTGCTGTGTAGGAATCGCGCGAAAGGATTTTGCGCAGTTCGAAGCCAATCCCGGCCATTTAACTGTTCTCCATGGCTGCTTGATACAAGTCGCGATAGCGCTGCAGCATCAAGGCTTCGGTGTAGTAACGATTGACCCGCAGCAAGCCACTGGTCTGAGCGGCCTGCCAGCGTTGCGGGCTGCGCAACAGTTCAAGGATCGCGGCACACGTGGCCTGTGGGTCGGCAATGGCTACCACCTTGCCGGCGAGCCCGAGGTCACGGTCTTCAGCACTGCCACCCTCGATCATTTCGCGGCACGACCCCACGTCGCTGCTGACCACCGGCGTACCGGCGGCCCAGGCTTCGAGGATCACCAATGGTTGCGCTTCACTGATCGAGGTCAGCACCATCAGGCCCAGTTGCGGGAGGATTTCCTGGATGTGCTGGAAGCCCAGGAAATGCACCTTGCCCTCCAGCCCCAGGCTGGCCATCAGGCTGCGGCACTCGCTGACGTATTCGGGATCTTCCTCTTCAGGACCGACGATCCAGCCTTCGGCCTGGGGCATGGCGCTGATCACGCCGCGCATCGCCCGCAGGAAGGTTTTGACGTCCTTGATCGGCACCACACGCCCGATCAAACCCACCACCGGAGCGATGCCGGGCGCACGCGATTCGAGCGCCGCGGTCCACAGCGGCAGGTCGATGCCGTTGGGAATGATCCGGGTGCGAGCCGCGTCGGCGCCGTCCTTGATCTGCCGCTGACGGTTGCCGTCATACAGCGCAATGATGTTGTCGGCGCTGTTGTAAGTCAGCTGACCGATGCGTTCGAAGAAGCGTACCCACAAGGTGCGGATGTAACCCGAACCCGCGTCGAGGCTGCGGTTCAGCGCCTGACCGGAACTCTCGGCGATCCAGCTGGCCTGGGCCAGGTCGATCTTGCGTTCCTTGGTATAAATCCCGTGTTCGCTGAGCAAGTAGGTGCAGTTCCAGCGCTTCTTGAGGATGCATCCCAGCAGCCCGGCGTAACCGGTGGAAATCGAATGCAGCACCCGCGCTCGTGGCATTTTTCGCGATGCTTCGGCGAGCATCAGCAACGGCGATTGCATCGATCGCAGAGTCCAGAAATAGTTAACGAAGGACGGGTCGGCGCAATGCTGGCGATACCCTTCGCTCAACGCCTCCCAACTGGCGCGGCTGCGTAGCACGTCGTCGAGGGTGATGCGTCCCTGTGCGATGCAGTCGAGCAAGCGTTCGCCCAACTCCGGTTCCGGTGCATCCGGGTGATGCAGGAAGCGATACATATCCAGCAACCGCTGTTGATCGGCCTCCCGCGGTGTTCCCCGGGTGTCCGTCGGATGCGTCGCATCTTCGAGAAACACCTCTTCGATGTGCAGCACATTCGCCGGTATGTCATAGCGCCGTGTCGGATAGGCCTGACGCTGCCCGCCGATAAACATCACCGAAAAGGTCAGTTCCGGCAGGCCGAGGATCATCTGGTGGACCCAGCTCGATACGCCGCCGCGCACATAGGGCCAGGTGCCTTCGAGCAGCAGACAGATGTCAGCAATCGGTGCGTCTTCCTTGCGACTCATGTCCAGCTCCTCACCAATGCAGCGAAGGGAGGTCGCTGACGGGTTTTCTCGGGAAGGCTGGCGAGCAACCCTGGAATTTCGTGATAGCGACCGGCCTGGAATGCCAGCTCGGCGTGGAATGGCAGTACCTGCGCCGCACCCATGCCGTTTTCCTGAGCCTGGGTCAGCAGCACTTCGGCGCGCTCGATGTCACCGCGCTCCAGCGCGATGCGCCCGGCCAACAGAAACAGCTCACCGCCCTCTCCGGCTTGCAGGCCCTGCTCGGCATGTTCGCTGGCCTGATTGAGCACGTGTTCGTGCACGCTGCCTTGCGCCAGGCCCAGATACGCCAGCTCCCAATACCAGCGCGCCAGCGTGCCATGCAGCGCACCCGCCGCTTGCGCGGACGCACCGGGCAATTGCCCGAGGGCGATCTGGATGCGCAAGTTGATGTCGCTTTCCTGCTTGTCGAGCATCGAATACGCCAGCAACCGCACGTCATCGCTCGGGTCACCCAGCGCCAGTTTGAGGATCGGCACCGCTTCCTTGCCGGGCATCCGCTTGGTCGCCAGCAACGCGGCCAGACGCTGATCCGGATCGGGCGCATGACGCAACACGTCCTGCAAACCACCATCAGCAAAAATCGGCGAATGCAATTGCAGTTGCGCCCGATACGGCAGGCTCGGGATACCGACCGCCTGCCAAGCCTGCTTGTCGCGTTTGCGCGGCAGGTACAGCGCCGGGAAAATCGCGGTCACTACGCCAACCGTACCGAGCACCGGCACAAAGAACGCCAGACTGAAGATAAACAGCGGGCTCCAGGGCAGCGGCGAACGATAGCGTGCCGGCAACAACAGCCAGACCGCCGCGCACAACATCACGCAGGCCAAGCCATGGCTGAGGGTGAACACCAGCAATTGATGCGACTCGGGCACATCAATCCACAAACTGGTCCAACTGCCCGCCTCTAACAACAAGGCTCCGCTAAACAGCCACTTGCTGATCATTCAGACCACACTCGTTGAACAGGAAATTACGTAGCCCGTTGCGTTCACCGCCGGACTCCAGGTTGAAAGGCAGAACCCGTACGCCGAGGCTGTCCATGTCACTTTCAATGCCGAAGTGCTCGTGCAACAACAGGCTGATGCGCGCCAGATAACCTTCGGTGCCTTGGGGGCTGGTCAACGGCAAGAGCACCAGCAACAGCTGATGATCGCGGTTGTTGCGCAACGGCAAATGCAAATCGAGGCCGCGCTGGCTGCGCTCGAACAAACGCGTCAACTCATCGTTGGTACGGGTCATTTCGAACGCGAAAAGGCCAGCCGACAGATTGTGCTGCTCGACGTCCACCAGTGACCGCTTGAGTTGCAGAGTGAAGTTCTGCGCATCGGCGTCGGCCAGTTGCAGCACCTGCGGGTCTTTGCGCAACAGGTCGGCGATATGCCCGGCGAGCAGCGCCAGCAGGCTCAGGGTCCGATCCTGGAAAGCGAAAAACGGCATCTGCCGAACCGCCAGGATCGCCAACAAACGGCCCTCGGCATCGATCAACGGAATGCAGGCTTGCAGCGACGAGAAGTGCGCCGAGCCGCCGGCGTCGATCAACTCCTGACGCACACTCACCAGCTCACCGCGCTCCAGGCAGAGTTTGACCAGACCGTCCTCGGTGTCCAGAGAACCCATGACCCCGATCGTCGCCAACGGTGTCGGCAATACATGCTCTCCACGCGCGTCCACCCGATACAGCCCGGCCACGCGCAACGCGCCGTACTGCCCAAGCACCGCAGTGACCGGATCGGCCAGAGTGCCCAGCGCATCGCCTTCATCCGGCATCACCCGCAGTTTTTCACGCAGGCCCAGCAAGGAGCTGCGCAAACTCTGGTCGCTGCCCGCCACACGCTGCTCCAGCAGGTCGTGGGAGACCCGCAGGATCTGGTGCGCCCGAGTGAATTCATCGAGACGATATTGACGGTAATCGTTGGCCATCTGCAGACGCTCCAGGCGTCGCTCCCACAGATCGCGAACCTCGCCCACCAGCATCCCGCAGACCAGCACGCCGACAATGAACGACGGCTCAAGCTGAGCGTAAGCCGCATGCCCGCTGTAGCGCAGGGCAAACAACGCCATCACCAACAGGCTGGCGCTGAACAAGCCGCGCACAAAACCATAACGCACACCTAACAGCAGCGGCGCCAGAACCGGCCAAGGGAAGCCACCGTGCATTTGCAACGGGTCTTCGGGGGTCAGCCACAAGCCGAGGCCGATCGCCAGACCGGTCACCAAAACGGTTTCCAGCCAAGACACCGGGCCGCTGGCGCGAGGCGCCAGGCTGTAATCCATGTGTGGGGAATTCATTGCATTCACTCGAACCGAAGGGCGCCAACAAGTTTGTCGAGCACCTGTTGAGCAGTGCCAGCGAGGCTTTCACGGGACCAGCCGGCACGTGCGCCGCTTTTGCTCCAGAGCACACGACCGCTGCTGGCTTCAAGCACGCGCAGGCTGATGCCCACCGCCGGTTCGCCGTCCAGACCGTTCTTGTACTGCCACTCTTCAACGCTGCCGGCGACTACGTAATCGAGTTTCTGCTCGCGTGCCCAATCGAGGGCTCCGGCCAGACGCTCGTTGTCATCCATCAACGCTTGTTCGCCCTGAGTGCTGACCGGGTAAACCTGTGGTTGCAAGCCGTGGCTGCTGAGTACGCTGAGCAGGATCTGCTCGCTGCGCTCACCGGCTTGCGGGGTCTGCGAATAGTTGACCATCGGCACGATGCCCCACTGCGCATTGCGCGGCAGGTTCGGGCTGTTTTCATCGGTGAAGCTGGCGCAACCGGCGACGACCAGGACCGCCAGCGCCAGGCTCAGATTACGAATTGCTTGCATACGTTTTTCTCCTGTAGAAATTCCATGATCAGCGTCCAAAACGCACGCCGTAGCTCACACCCAGTGTTCCGCCCGACTTGCCATCACCGCCTTGTGGCGCAGATTGGTAGCCGAAGGTCAGGGCCAGTTCGTCATCACCCAGCACTTCAACGCCGATCCCGGTGTTGATGCCGTAGTTAAACGTTTGATCCGTCCACTGCCAGCCTGCCGTCAGGTCCACCAGCCAGGTGTATTGCGGTCGGGTGCGAACCAGTGCACCCGGCAGGCCACGACGCCAGGAACTGCCGAAATACAATTGGCCGTAGCGGCTTTGCAGCAAGTCGCCGGCCGTGACCGTCTCTATGTCTAGTGGATCGATAGGCTCGGGCAAACCGGTGTCAGGGTCTATCTCCGGTACAGGCGGGGCCGCAACGCTTATCGGGCCGCCATTGTTGCTGGACAGGTAGTCCAGTGTCCGGTTCTTGACTCGGTTTTTCTGATAGTCGACACCGCTGCGCACTGTCCAGTTGGGACCGGCGAATTCCAGCGTGTGGTTGAGCTCCATTTTCAGTGCGTGGCCATCGCCGAGGTTGTCACCCGCACGCGTGGAAAATGACCGTTGAGCGACTTCCCAACTGAACTGATCACGGGCGGTCAGGCTATGACGGCCACCCAGCCATACGCTGTCCTGCTGACCGAAAGCGCGCATCAGCCCGCTGTCTTCGCTCTTGCGATGCCATTCGAGACCGGTTTCCAGTTCATCACTGACGCCCAACTGCCAGGTCCGGGAAAGACCCAGGCCATTGCGGTCGTCGTCCTTGCGCTGACTGGTGTCGGCGAACAGTTTGTAGCTGCCGTTCTCCACCGAGCGTTGCAGGGTCAGGGCCGCGTTACGCTCCTCGCCGATTTTCGATGAGTCGACATCGCTGCCACTGTAAGAGCCTTGTTCCAGCTCAAGATCGGCGTACCAGTGATCGCCCAGGTTGTGCGCAATCTGCAATCGCGGGGCGTTGAAATCAATGCCGCCGAAGCCCTGCTCCTGCCAGGACAGCTGTGCTCCTTGCGGCGTGCGTTCCTGGATTTCCACTCCCTGCGTTCGCAGTTGCTCGCGCACCTCGACCGGTTGCTCGTCACCGAGCGCCGACAGGCTGGTATCGAGCGCTTCACCGAGCCGACCCAGGCGATTGAGGGCCTGGGCCCTTTGCGCCGGGTTCAGATCGCTGCTGGCCAACAGCGTTTCGACCTGCGCTTTGTTACGGCTGCGCAGGGCCTGCTGAATCTGCTCATAACGCTCTACCTTCAGGCCTTGGCTACGCGCCCACGCCAGCCATTCGTCTTTCTGCGCTTCCTGGTTTGTCGCGTCGAGACGCGCCAGCAACCGCTCAAACCATAATTGCAACATGGCCGGCGAACCGTCCTTCCACTTCAACACTTCCTGCTGCGCCATGCGTGGCGAATAACTGCTGGCCATCAGACGCAGCCAGGTCGCGTAGCGCTGAGACGATGGTTGAAGGTTTTCACCTTCAGGGCTGCGCAGTAGCTTCAAACGCAGACGCTGGGCCGCATCCTGATACCCGGCGCTGTACAGCGCATCGGCGTAAGCGGCCTGCACCAACCAATCCTGCGAGTTGTTCTTGAGGTACATGCGATACCAGGCCAACGCTTCGCTGTCGCGACCGAACATCTGACTGGCACTGGCAAACGCCAGCCACAAGACCTGGTCGTTACGCGCCTGCCCCCGCCACTTCGTCAACAACGGTTTGAGGGCCGCTGAGTTGCCTTGATCGACGTAAAGCCACATCAAGCGCTCGCGAAACAGGTTGTCATCGGGGTAGCGCGACAAACCCAGCAGATACAAGCGCTCCGCCTCGTCATACTGCCCCTTCTGCACCGCCAGGGCAGCGCGGGCCGACAGTACCTGAGCCTGTTCGTATATTTCTGGATACTGCTCGGCGTCCTTGAGCAGCGCCTCCACTTGCGACCAATCCGGCAGCTCCTGGGCCATCAGCAACGCGTCGACCAGGCGCAGCGGACCATGGGCGCGCTGCCAACTGGCGACAGCCAATTGCAGAGCGCGCTGCGGATTGCTGGTGCGATAACTCGAGATCAGCTGGGTCTCCTCGTTACTGTCAAGCGCGCCCTTGAGGGTCAACAGCTTTTCAATGGATACCTGCAACTCGTCATCGTGTTCCAGTTCCCAGGCCAAATAGGCTCGGACGCGCCAGTAATTCTGATCGGCGATGGTTTGGTCATTCACCTGCACGATTTCCCAAGCCGCGCGATTGTCAAACAGCACCAGATAGGTATGGGCCCAGTCGACCCGCTCGGCGCTAGTCAGACTAAAACGTTTCAACATGTCCTGGTAAACCACGGTTTTGGCCGAGAACTGCCCGGTGTTTTCAAGGTTTTGCAGCAACCGCGTCCAGGCCAGATGATGCGCGGGGTATTTTCGTATGTAGTTGCGCAGCCAGGATTCGGCCTGCACCGGCGTACCCCGCGACTCATGGCCGTAGATCAGCGCATCGAGCTCAATGTCGGTCAGCGCCCGTTGATCCATGATCTCTTCGAGCAATGGAATCGACCGATCAAAATCGAACTCCTGGCTCGCCAGACGCCAGGCGTGTTCACGGACTTGCGGGGTTTCGTGCAGTTTGAGCAGACGAATCCAGTAACCCAGCGCGGCGTTGTTGTCGCCACGCCATTCACCGAGATGGGCCATTTGCTCCAGCAACCGCTGGTCATCGGGGACATCGATGACCAGTTGCTGACCGCTCTCCCAAGCGCCCGCGAGGTCGTTCAGTGCCAGACGCAGGCTGAAATCCTTCCTGAGAATTTGCGTGTTATCCGGCTGCAAAACGCGCCACTGCTTGAGGAATAGCTGAGCCCGGTCATAGCGTTTGTTCCCAATCGCGACATCAACGCCCTGCTCCAGCCAGGCCGAATCGGCTTGCGGATTCTTGAGTTGACCGAGTTCATCGACGAGTACTTGCGTGGCCTGCTCGCCGCGACCGTCAGCCAACAGGCTGTTAAACGCCAATTGAGCGTACTCCCGACGCTCAGCCGCTTGCTGGCTTTCTCTTTTCAGGCGCAGATAAATATTCGCCGCCAGACCCGGTTGCTCGCCTGCCAAATGCCATTGTGCGGCAGACCTGAGCGACTCGGTGCGTAGCGTCGAGTCACGGTCGGCGATTTCTTCATAGACGCCTGCGGCAGTCGCAGGGGCCTGCAACGACAGCGCCAGGCGGGCCAGATTCTGCAATTGTGGCAGTGACAGTTTGCGGTGATCGAAGCTATTCAGACGCTCTGCCAACGCCTTCCGCACGGCAGAGTCTTCGCTGTTCGACGCCACCAATGTATCCAGCTCAAGCCGGTAGTAGGCCTGTACCTCCAGCACTGGTTTGGGCCAGCTCTCCAGGTACTGACGCGCCTTCGTGTAATCGCCGAGACGAATCAACAGATCGACCAACTGCAAGCGCAGGTGATCGTCATCCGGGTGGGCCGCCAACAGCAACTCGGCATAATTGGCCGAGACCGCATCCGGCTCGCGGCCATCGGGCTGGAACACTTCTTCGCGCTGGAAGGTCGCCCACAGCAGACCTCCCACGGCAACCGCCACCACCGCCAATGCCCAAGGATTGAGCAGACGGCTATTTTTAGTTGCAGAGGAGCTGACCATTACTCACCTGCTTCATTGGTAAATGAAATGTCCATAGACCGGCCGATGACTTGCCTGCAAAACGCTGCCCATCCACTTCAACCCGACAAGCGCTCGTCGAGCGTACCGAGAAGGTCAGATCGATCTGTCCGACAAACGAAAAACTCACGCGTCGGTCATCCAGGTAACTCCAGTCCACCAATGGCAGATTGGCCTCCTCCAGCGCAGGTCGGTCATCCCGATCAGGACGCAAGACCAGCAGCGCGCGATCGCTGCTCAGGTGCACATAACGCCCTTGAGGAAGATCGCGAACTCCGGCGATGCCTTGCGAGCGCAGCAGATCCGGCCAGCCCATTTGCGGGTCAAGCCGCAGGGTGCGCAAGGCATCCATCCCACGAACCTGCCAGTCGCCTTCGGCCGTACGCGCCAGACTGGATTGATACAAGCCGTGCAAACGATCGAGGTAATCGCTCATCCACAGCGACATGGGTTGTTGCTCGCGCATGTAGCCATAGATGTCGCTCATCGCCTTGATCGAGGCCTGCTTGGTGCTCGAATAGAAGTGGTAATACAGGTGCAGGCCGCGCAGACGCCGCGGGCTGTCGGTCAGCTCAAACGTTTCGATCACTTCGCGGAAGCCGTAATACGGTCCCTTCCAAAGGTTGGTGTAAACGTTCTCGTTGATGATCGGCGCGTAGTACTGCAAGCCACCTTCGGTGGGCCGCAACAAGGGATACAAGCCGGTCAGCGACGGCTTGGCATTCGTCAGCATGGTTGAGGCACCGTTGACGTTTTTCAGACCCGCGTCGTAGGCCAGTTTGATGGTGGCCGCCGACGGCAAGGCGTCGCCCGGCCAGAAAACCATCTTCACCGGTTTGGCCGCGGTGGTGAGCTGTTGGTTGATGTAGTCGCGCGAGCCAAAAATCTCACGGCGAAAATCGATGGTGTTGTAACCCGGGATGGCCATTTTCAAGCCGTATTCCGGGTTGAAATCTTCCCTTTTCTGGGCCAGTTCCGGCTCCATGAAGAACGGATGGCTGAAGGTGTGTGTAGCGACTTCGACTTTAGGGTTGGCAAACAACTCGCGCGCGATGGGCTCCAGCTCGCGCGCCAGGTGCGCAAACATCCCGCGCGGCGAAATCTCCCCCTCGATGATCGACACCGAGGTCAGAAACGGATTAGGCCGAATGAAATCGTCAAGCACCTGCTTGCCGGCGTACGGCGAGCCACGCACTTCGGCGCGCGAAGGGAAACCATCGCCATCGATGTGCACGGTCGCGATTCGGCGGCCGTTTTCCGTGGTGGTGTCCGGACGTGGCTGCACCGGTAGGTGCAGGGCAGCCTGGAGAAATGCGAACGGATCGATGATCCAACGGCTGCGCTCGCTGTTTGTTTCGAGGACATAAGGAGTAAGTGCCAGGCCTCCCCATTTGCCGATCGCCACCGGGGCAAACGTCTGACCGCTTTGCCCCGTCAGTTGCAACACCGCTTTTGGTCCTTCGGGCAGTACAGAGATAGCGGTCAGGTCGCGGGATCGGGGCTGCACCGGTGCTTCGAACGCCCCGATCAGCGCCTTGTCCTGGTAAGTGACGCTCAAGGCTTGAGTGCCCGCGGGTGTCGAGAGACTCAACCCCAGACGCTTGAGCAACACCTTGTCCTCAATCGGCAGGCTGGCGAAAAACGCCAGTGGCACATTCTCGTCAAGGCGCTTGTTGAGCCAACGGTTAAATCCGGAACTGTCCTGCGGTGTGCCGCTGGCCATCCAGGTAATGATGCCGGCGTACAGACCGCTGAAACGATGTTCCGGCAAGCTGTCGACGGCCAGATAATCGACCCGGTAGCCGAGGTATTCGATCAAGCCGCCGAGCATTGTGTGGCCGGCGTTGCTGGTCAGTTCGTCTTCGCGTGGATCGTAAACCAGCGCGATTCGGCGCGGCTGGACTTCGATATTGCTGATGCCCATCGAGTCCAGTTCAGGGGTGCCGATGAAAGGAATGTAACCCTCATCGCGCAGACGCTTGGCCAGTTTGCGTGCTTCTTCACGACGCTCCGGTGGCAGGTAATCGATGGCCACCAGCGGGATGCCTTTGGCACGCAATGGTTGCAGCTCTTCCAGCAACCATTGGCGATCGGACTCAGGGACTGGGCGATAACGCTTGGCGGCAGGATCCCAGCCGGCGTACATGGACTCAAAGGCGACCGCTGCCGCCACGCCATCAAGCTCGGGCAACACTTCAAACCCGCGGTTGAAAAACAGCTTCAGCGTGGGCTGACGTTTGTGCAGTTCACGCAGGAAACTGGCGAGAGCAACACGCTGCGCTTCCCGCGAGGCTGGCGGCAACAGCTGAAAACTGTCGAGCGTGTCGAGGAACAGGCCGGCATAACCTTGCGCCTCCAACTCTTTGGCACGGCCGAGCAAATGCTCACGCCAGGCCGGAGCTGCAAGGTCCATCACCTGGCTGTCCCAGGAGTCGTTTCGCACCGGGGTGACCGCGTTACGCAAACCTGCCTTGTCGATTTCAGCCTTGTTGCCATCGAACTCGCCCACCGATACGTAGGCAAACGGCTGACTGCCCAACTTGCGCAGGGTTTTGACATCGTCCGCCGTCATGTGCCCTGACTCGACCACGGTCCAGTCAAACTGAGCCAACTCGGAGATCGGCGGTTGATCGGCGTACCAAAAGGCCACGCTGGAAGGTGGCGACAATGCGCCAGCCTGAACGGCGGGCCCACTCACCAATAGCGCCAAGGCGGCCAACAGTCGCTTGGCGGCCGCGCGGACACGCGTCCTGCGAAAAACGATTTCCATAACTCACTCTTTAAATGACTGAACCAATACCGCTTGAACCTCGAGCAGTGGACTGCCCGGGCTACAGACTGCGGATAAGCTGCGCTAAACCGTTGCCGATGGTGGTCGGTTCCGGGAGCTTGAAGCGCTCGAGCAGGCGAGCGTTGTTGGCGCGCGAATGGCGAATGTCGCCCTGACGTGGCGCGTGATGAGTCACCGTCAAAGGACTGCCAGTAGCGCCCCCCAGCTCAGTGATCAAATCGTTGAGGCTGGTGGAACGACTGAGGCCGATATTCACTGCGCCGGAGCCCGGTTCGTCCGATTCCATAGCCTGCACAAGAATGCTCACCAGGTCCTGGACATAGACGAAGTCGCGGGTCTGCTCGCCGTCGCCGAAAATTGCCACTGGCTGCTCGGCCATGGCCATTTTGGTGAAAATACTGATCACACCGGAGTACGGCGAAGAAGGGTCCTGGCGTGGGCCGAAGATGTTGAAGAACCTCAGGATCACCGGTTCCAGGCCGTGTTCGCGGCGATAGAAATCCAGGTAATACTCACTGGCCAGTTTGTCGCTGGCATAGGGGGTGAGAGGGGCTTTCGGGGTGTCTTCGTGAATCGCCGTACCTTCACCGTTGTTGCCATAAATGGCCGCGCTGGAAGCGAACACCACACGTTTGATCCCGGCCTTGAGCATGCTTTCGCAAACATTGAGGGTGCCAACGAAGTTGCTTTGATGGGTGCCGACCGGATCATCCACCGACGCTTGCACCGAGGCTACCGCCGCCAAGTGCACGACCGCGCTGCAATCGCGCATGGCCTGCGCCACGACCGCGCCGTCCGCGACATCACCCACAACCAGGTTCAGATTGGCATTATCCATCGGCAAATTATTGACTTTGCCGGTCGATAAATTATCCAGCACACGCACTTTGTAGCCTTTGCCAAGCAATGCTTCAACAAGGTGTGACCCAATAAAACCCGCCCCGCCAGTGACCAGTACTCGCTCAACAAACATGAAATTTCTTCCTGAAGATTCAAGCGGTACTAGTGTTCAAAGTCCGCTAACGGTGTGGGCTGCGCTGGTAGTAAAACGGCATTTTTATGGCGCAAAGCCATCAAAACGCGGGGGGGATAATGGGAGATCAGATGGAGACTGTCAATAGGTTGTCTATTTTGCCGCCAAGCGGTTATTAACAGCGCAAAACGCCATTTATTTGACGACGATAAGCGAAGGCGTGGGTTTATTCCGTATGGATCGCAGGTGTCCTGACGACTAGCACCTTCGGCTGCATACCCGAAATACCTGCCGCAAAATGTAGCGATCGAGAAGGTCGGCGAAGATATCTTCCGTCCCGTCCCAAGTCAGAATCTCTTCGAATTTTTCTCCCGGAAACTGCTGCTCCCCAAGCAATGCATCAAACGTTTCGGAGCGCACCTGAACCCTGCCAATGGGCGAGCTGCTACCAGACAGAGCAAACCAGCTTCTTCACCTCCATCGAGCAGCAACTGGGCAATGGCTGGAGCGGCAAGATCGAGCTCACCCATGCCGAAAACAAATTCGACGAAGTTTTCAACTACAGCCAGTCAGGCCGGTACAGCGTTTACGGTACGCCGCGCAATGTGATGACGAGTTTCAAGTACGACTGCTAACGCTGGAGGGGCGCCGTGCACTGTGGGGCAGATAAGTTTTTCTTCACCCCACCGCCCCGGTCCAACCGGTGCATTGCGCTCGCTCATTTAAGAAGCTACGGTTTGCCCGCTCTCCCGCGGGCCTTTTTTTGCCTGCGCTTTGTCCTGTTTGACGCAAATCACTCTCAACGCACCATCGGGTGTACTATCGAGGCCTGTCCTTCAGATATCAGTAAGCCATGCCCACGCTAAGCGAAGAGAGCCGCCAGATCGTAGCTTCTCTGGCGCACCGTGTTGGCCCCGACGCTGACATTGCAAGGATCGCCCAGGCGATCATTTCAACCTTGCAGGATATGGATGTAGCCCTCACGCCCATCATCGGCCACCAAGGGGTTGCAGCGCTTTATCGCCGCAGCCTCCACCTGTGCGCCTCCACTCATCCGCGTCTGGCCCGCACCTATGACAGAGTGCCGTCCGGCATGGATTTGACTGCCCTCAAGTCCGTAATCGTTGAGCAAAGCGACGCCGATGCGCTGTTTTCCGGTGAAGTGTTGCTGACTACCTTTTACGAGCTGCTGACCACGCTCATCGGGCCCTCGCTCACCACACGTTTGCTTCGTGACATGTGGGAACCTTCTTTGAGCGACACCCCTTCGCAGGAAATTTCGCCATGAGCACCAAAGTGACTATCAACCGTCTTGCCACCGGCGTGCCAGGACTGGACGAGGTGCTGGGCGGTGGATTGCCGGAGTTTTCGTTCAACCTGATCGCCGGTCCGCCTGGCTGTGGCAAAACCACCCTGGCGCATCAGATGATGTTCGCCCTGGCGACACCTGAGCGCCCGGCGCTGTTCTTTACCGTACTGGGCGAGCCGCCGCTGAAGATGCTGCGTTATCAGCAGCAATTCGATTTTTTCGATAGCGAAGCGATCAACCAGTCGATCCGCTACATCAACCTGGCCGACGACACCCTGGCCGGGAATCTGGACGAAGTGCTGCGGCGCATCGTCAGCGAGGTGGAGGCTCACTCCCCGTCACTGGTGTTTGTCGACTCGTTCCGTTCGGTGGTTCTGGCCAGCCAGACTCAGGACAACCCGAACAACAACCTGCCGCAGTTCGTTCAGCAATTGGGCATGTTGATGACCACCTGGCAGGCGACGACCTTCCTGATCGGCGAATACTTCACCGAAACCGACACCAACCCGATTTTCACCGTGGCCGATGGCCTGATCTGGCTGCGCCAGAGCGTTCAGCGCAACTCCATGGTGCGCAAGATGGAAATCATGAAGATGCGCGGCCAGCCGACACTGCCCGGGCTGCACACCTTCCGTATCGCGACATCGGGGATCAAGGTCTTTGCGCCTGCGCCATTCAACCCGACTGAAGCACCGCTGGAGTTCCCCATCAAGCGCCTGAAAATGGGCGTGCCACAGCTCGACGAGATGCTGGGTGGTGGCCTGCCCCGTGGTTATTCCTTGCTGGTGGCCGGGCCGTCGGGCTCGGGCAAAAGCATTCTAGCGTCCACCTTCCTGGCCGAAGGCGCGAGAAATGGTGAAACCGGCGTGATCGCGGTGTTTGAACAACGGCCTAATCACTCCCAGAACGCCACCCTTGCGGGCCTGATCCAGAGCGGACAGGTCGGTCTGGTGGACAGCCGCGCCCCGGACCTGTCCATCGACGAGATCGTGCAATTGCTGCTCAGCGAGATCAGCCGATTGAAAGCCACCCGCGTAGTGATCGATTCACTGTCGGGTTTCGAACTCGCACTGGCGCCGACCTTCCGCGAAGATTTTCGCGAGTCGCTGTCGCGCATGGTCACTGCGTTGACGAGCGCCGGGGTCAGCGTGTTGATGACCTCAGAGCTGGAAGACCGCTACACCGACCTGCGTTTCAGCCCTTACGGTACGGCGTTTCTCACCGACGCCATCATCGTTCAGCGCTACATTGAAGTGCAGAGCCGCTTGCTGCGCATCATGGCCGTGGTCAAGGTGCGGGCCAGCGCTCACTCCGATGAGTTGCGCCAGTACCATATCGACAATAACGGTTTGCACATCGGCGAGATGTTGCCAGACCAGGAAGGCTTACTCGGTGGCCGGCCAACCCGGCAGCGTTTGGGCAAAGACGACGGATGAGCAAAAACCATGAGTGAGGCCAATGGCAAGAACGAGCAAGCGATGGCCACTGCCGCTCGCGAACTGTTCCTGCTCGGCCAGAAGACTGTTGAGGCTCGGGCGGTGCTGGCGGCGCTGCAAAAAGAGCTGAGCGACGCCAACACCCGCCTGGTCGACAGCCAGCAGGTCGAGCAATTGATCGAGGCCAATCAGCAATTGGTGCTGGCGATTTTGCTGGCGCAGTCCGATGCAGAAAAACCCCAGCGCACTCAGGAAGAACAACGACTGTTCCTGGAGATGCGTGAAGCCAACGCGCAATTGGTGATCGCGGCCCTCAGCGCGCAAGACCTGCAAGCATCAGCCGAACACACCCTGGAACAACAACGCAACATCCTCACCCTAGTGGCCCACGAACTGCGCAACCCGCTGACACCCATCAGCATGATCGCCGGCCGACTGGTGCGAGTACCCAGCGAAGAACTGCCGCGCATGCAGGCGCTGATCGAAGGCCAGGTGCAACACATGTCGCGACTGGTGGACGATTTGCTCGACGTCTCCCGCGCCAGCACCGGCAAGTGGCGTCTCGATTGCCGCATCGTGGACATGGTGCAGATCATCCATGAAGCCATCGAGGTTTGTAGTCCGGTGATGATTGCCCGACATTTGCACTTCACGGCCGAGCTGCCCGATTGCGCGCTGGCTGTAGACGGCGATCCGGTGCGTCTCACGCAAATTCTCGGCAACCTGCTGGGCAACGCGGCCAAATACACACCGGCGGGCGGCACGGTCACGCTCTCGGTCACCGCCGAAGCCGATGTGCTGGAGTTGAGCATTTGCGATAACGGCATCGGTATTTCCGCTCAGGCCTTGCCGTTTGTCTTCGAACCGTTTGTACAAGACGTTCATGCCATCGGCTTCAACGGTGCTGGCCTGGGCATTGGCCTGACGGTCGTTCGCGAGTTGGTCGAGGCCCATGGCGGCACGGTCATTGGCATGAGCGACGGCGACGGCAAGGGCAGTACCTTCATCGTGACGTTACCGCTGGCGGTTTGAGTTTTTTCGCTGGTCACGTAATGCTGCGCTTTCACTCCGCGACCCGGAACGCCCATGCCACTGCTGACCCTGCCCTGTAAACGCCTGACACTGGTGGTGCTCGACCCTGAACAGGCGACGCTGGAAAGCGACTTTTACCGACGCAATCAGAAGCATCTCGCCCGCTGGTCACCGATTCGCCCTGCCGATTACCACAGCCCTGAACGCATCCGCCCGCGCCTTGAGGTGCAAGCCAGCGCTTTTGAGGTCGGCCTGGCAGTGCATTTTGCGCTGCTGGACCCGGACAGCGGCCAGATGATCGGCGCCTGCAATTTCAGCGGTATCACGCGCGGGGCGTTTCAGGCCTGCTATCTCGGTTATCACATTGCCGAGTCGCATCAGGGCCAGGGCTTGATGCAAGAGGCACTGGAGACGGGCATTCAGTACATGTTCGAGCAGCAGAATCTGCACCGGATCATGGCCAATTACATTCCCGCAAATGATCGCAGTGCGCGACTTCTCGAACGGCTGGGATTTGAGCGCGAAGGCTACGCCAAGGCGTACCTGAGCATCGCCGGGCGCTGGCAGGATCATGTGCTGACGGCGCTGATCAACGATCGCTTTGAAACGCTCGAGCAACGCTGGTCCCGACCGCTTTCGCAAGGCTAAGCAGGCGTTCAGTCTGGTTGACTGCGTTATCGTTCTTCGCGAGCAAGCCCGCTCCCACACTTGATCGTGTCGCACAAATCAAATGTGGGAGCGAGCCTGCTCGCGAAGGCTATTTCCCGGACAATAAAAAACCCGCAATCGCTACTCGGATTACGGATTTTGCCGTTCAAAACCTGGCTCAATTGGCAGGCTGAGACTGAGCCTTCAACACCGGTTCTTCAGCCCTTTGCAAAACCGGCATCTCCAGCCGCGCTCGTCCATAAAATGCCAGCGCCGTCAGCAAACATGCCAGCCACACGAAGATCCCGGCCCAGAACGTGTGGGACATGTAGTGCCAGCCTTGCAGAACCCGCGTCGTGCCGTAGACGAATCCGAGCAGCAAAGACCCGTACATGACGGCTTTGGAATAGCGCCAGCGGTAGCGGCGTGCCACGAAATACAACGCGAGCATGGTGAAGCCGCCCGAGGCGTGCCCGCCCGGCCAGCAGCGACCGTCACCCGCGACTTTCAGCAAATCGAAGTTCTGGTACCACTCCTTGTGTTCGATTTTCCCTGCGTACTGGGTTGTTTCGACCGGGCAATACACGCTGGTGTGGCCCTTGAGGTAGTGGATGACACCGGTGCTGATGGAGAACGCGAACACCACGTAGAGGAAGTCCCGACGGTGTTTGCTGGCAAACCGAAGCACCGGCGCGACTCTTATTTTTTCCAGGAACGCGATGATTTTCGAGTGCTTTTCAGCCTTCAGACGCGGCCACACAAACGACAACAAAGCGCCGATGATCGCTATCTCGCTGGTCCAATTGGGGACGATCCGCGCCCATTTATGGGTGATTTTTTCGAACAGATGAACCTGCTCCAACGGGAACACCCGGGTGGTCGGATCATAGAAAAGATTGCTGAACGCGATGTCGATTTTGGTCAGGTCGAACAGCAGGAAAACCACCGCCGCACAAGTCAGAGGAATGCCGAAGTTCACCCAGTAAAAGCGGTAACGGGAAGAAGTCAGCATGGTGTGGCCTGATCCGGAGAGTGAATTCATTGGGTGGTCATCGAGCGCCAGTCAGAGGCCTCGATGAACCCGAGCATGTGCGGCTTCTGGGGCGTTGCAGCCGAGATGAACAAAGAGGCGCCGTAGCCCAGGGTGGACGTCGGCAACTTGAGATCGCTCTCAATTTGCGACATGCATTCGCTGTGGGTCACCAGAATCAGGTTGCGCCCCGCCACCTTGTGCGCCAGCGCGTCGCGCAGCATGGTGCCCTTGCAGCTGATCAACCAGTCTTCACCGACCCCCACCTTGTTGAACATATAGCCGGCCGTCTGCGCAGTACGGATGATCGGGCTGTTGTAGATATCGGCGTGGCTAAGCCCAAGCTGTTCAAAATTTGCTCCGACCTCCACGGCCACGCTGCGGGAGCGATCGGTAATGCCATCGTTGCCGCTCAGACAGGCTGCTTTGGAGTGATCGCAACGTTCGACGTGACGCACCAGCACGATCATGTCGCCCTTGGCCCAACCTGACGCCAACGCCCGGGCGCCAGCCACATTGCCATGGGCCAGATCCGGCACAGCCGCTGGCTGCAACAGCCATAACGTCAAAGAGATCACCAGCAGCGCCGAGGCCAGCACCACAATCGTATTGCGATAGCGGGCAAAACGGCTCAGATCAATCGAGCGTTTTACTCCGAACAGACTCAGTCTCAGTTCCACATCAAGCCGCCTCGCCGGCATGCATCACCCTCATTCGATGCCGCGAGGGTAGAGAGACTCGCGTCGGCCTGCGGTGAAACGCATGTGAAAAAAAGCTTAAGAATTGCACAAAGACTTTGTTACAGATCCGTCGTACAAAAACCTTTCAGCTCTCGCGAATGCTGCCGATACAGTCCTGCTACACACTTTGCTGGCTACCAAAAACAACAATCTTCCAGCCAACCGACGATCAAGAAGCACAACGTTCCTGGAGGATTTTTGATGACTAGCTGGTTCGGCAATATCAGCGTGAACCTGAAACTGGGCCTGGGGTTCGGCCTGGTCCTGGCACTGACCTGTGTCCTCGCCCTGACGGGCTGGACGAGCCTGGGCGGGTTGATTGACCGCAGCAACTGGATGAGCGACATCACTCAACTCAACGGTGGCCTGACCAAGCTGCGCGTGGTTCGCCTGCAATACATGCTGACCAACGGCGACGAAACCGCTGCCCAGAATGTACTGACCACCCTTGATGCGTTCTCCGCTCAGCAGCAAGCGTTGCTGGTGAAATTCAAGAGCCCGGAAAACCTCAACCTGCTCAAAGAGCAAGGCGCCGTCATCAATGCCTACAGGACGTCCCTGAACAAAATGCGCAGCGCGTACCGCACCGGTAACAGCGCTCGCGACGTCATGGGCACCAATGCCGAGACCGCTGGCAAGCTGATCGACACTATCAATACCCACGTGCAGCAAATGCCCTTGAGCGATCAGCGCTTCGAGCAATTCCAGGCCATCACGGCTGCCAAGGAAGCGTTCTTGCTGGCCCGCTACGAAGTGCGCGGCTACATCGCAACAACCAACGCCGACACCGAGCAAAAAGCCGTCGGCCAACTGGACGCGACCATCGCCAGCCTGAAACCGCTCAATGTGCATTTCGCCGACACTGAGCAAGACGCCCTGCGTCAGCTCGACACCGCACTGGGCAACTACCGCAGCGCCTTGCAGGCCTTTAAAAACGCCAACAACGATGCGGTGCAAGCGCGCAAGGAAATGACCGACCAGGGTGCCGCCATCGTGTCCCTGAGCGATCAGCTGTATCAGATTCAGCTTGACCGTCGTGACGCCGAAAGCGCTCAGGCTCGCACTCTGCAAATGATCAGCACCCTGCTGGCGTTGCTGGTCGGCATCATTGCTGCCGTCATCATTACCCGTCAGATCACCGGCCCGTTGCGCGACACCCTCGCGGTCGTCGAACGCATCGCCAGCGGCGACTTGTCCCAGGACGTGAAAGTGACTCGCCGCGACGAACTCGGCGTGTTGCAACAAGGCATCGCTCGCATGGGCGTGACCCTGCGTGACTTGATCAGCGGTATCCGCGACGGCGTCGCCCAGATCGCCAGCGCTGCCGAAGAACTGTCGGCCGTGACCGAGCAAACCAGCGCCGGGGTCAACAGCCAGAAGATCGAAACCGATCAGGTCGCTACCGCCATGCACGAAATGACCGCCACCGTGCAGGAAGTCGCGCGCAACGCCGAAGAAGCGTCCCAAGCGGCCGCCGCCGCTGACGGCGAAGCTCGCGAAGGCGACAAAGTGGTGAATGAAGCCATCGCCCAGATCGAACGCTTGGCCAGCGAAGTGGCGCGTTCCACCGAAGCCATGAGCGTGCTGCAACAGGAAAGCGACAAGATCGGCAGCGTCATGGACGTGATCAAGGCCGTGGCCGAACAGACCAACCTGCTGGCGCTCAACGCCGCCATCGAAGCGGCCCGAGCCGGTGAAGCCGGTCGTGGTTTTGCCGTGGTTGCCGACGAAGTCCGTGGCTTGGCGCAGCGCACGCAAAAATCCACCGAAGAAATCGAAGGCTTGGTGGCCGGTCTGCAAAATGGCACCCAACAGGTGTCGGCAGTGATGAACAACAGCCGCGTCCTGACCGACAGCAGCGTCGCGCTGACCCGCAAGGCCGGTGTCTCACTGGAGAACATCACCCGCACGGTGTCCAACATCCAGTCGATGAATCAGCAAATCGCCGCCGCCGCTGAACAGCAAAGCGCCGTGGCCGAAGAGATCAGCCGCAGCATCATCAACGTGCGCGACGTGTCCGAACAGACCGCCGCCGCCAGCGATGAAACCGCAGCGTCCAGTGTTGAACTGGCACGTTTGGGTAGCCAGTTGCAGCAGATGGTCAGCCACTTCCGGGTCTGATCACACCTGACCTGATCGTTCCCACGCTCCCGCGTGGGAATACCTCAATGGACGCTCTGCGTCCGCTTCGGCATGGGACGCGGCGCGTCCCGGGCTGCATTCCTTTGCTGCGCGTGGGAACGATCAACACCCAAGGCTTTGTGTATCGCAAAGGTCCGCTCGTAAGGCAAGGCTTGTTTAATGGCAGTCAGCGTTACTTCATGAAAGCTACAACGCCTTGCGCCATCGCCTACAGGTACGTAAGAATCCGCCGGCTTGTGCGCCTTGGGCCTGGGCTCTATCGAAACCCTGCTGGTTCATGCGTGTGAGTCGTTGGCGTCGGCCAATGTCATGGCCATGGACTTGGCGATCACACCGATGGGCCGGGACGCCATTCCCTATTGGGCATTGCGCAAGTCATCATGCTGGGCGAGCTGGCGGTCAATCGAGCGCTGGATCAACTCGACCCGGCTGAGTAGCCAGTGTCCTCCTGTCACGTGCGGGTCTGACATTCAGTCTGCGTTGAATCACAGATCCAATCGCGGGCAAGCCCGCTCCCACAGGTTATTCGCTGAACCTGTGGGAGCGGGCTTGCCCGCGATGGCTATCTAAAGCTCAGACACAAATCGCATTGGTAAACACCAACCGATTACCGAATGGATCAGTCACCTTTACCGTCCTTGCCGCCACCGACAGTATCAGGCCTGCCACGGATTGATCACCTCTACGCCAGGAAACTCAAAATCCCGGACATTGCGAGTGGCAATAGGAGCTCCGTGGCTTCGGCAGATTGCGGCAATCTGCGCATCGGCCATCGACGCCGTCCGCCCATTAGCTTCACAGCCAGCAACCAGCGTCGCGTACTCCACGGCGGCGTGAGCATCAAAAGGCAAAATCCTTCCGGCAAAGTCCTCTTCGAACATCGCCATCGCATGAGCTTCAAATTTCTGTTTGCGCTTACCAAACGGGAGTCGGGCAATGCCATGGAGAATCTCTGCCACAGTGATAGCACTGATTGCCAATTCCATCGCCGGTTGCGCATCAACCCAGGCAAGTACTTGAGTTTCAGGCTCGACCCGCATGAACTCTGAAAGAACATTGGTATCGAGCACTATCATTCGGAGAAATCCACCGCTGTCGCTTGTTCGTGACGCGAAGGAAGATCGAGCTCAACCCCACCACTGGCGCTGAACCTGTTGCGGATTCGGCTTCCAAGCCCTCCTGCGCGATCAACAGTAGCCAGGGCTCTGCCAAGAATCAGGCGAGCCTCCTCTTCCATTGAATGCCCATTGTGGGCCGCTGCGATGCGCAGCTGTTCCTTAATCTGATCATCCAGGTTTCGAATCGTAATGCTGGCCATGATGCCTCCTGCAATCAATGAAATCATTGATTGAGGCTAACATACCTTGCCCTATCAAAACTCGCAGAGCTGCCGAACGGCCTTACACACAAATCGAATTGGTAAACATCAACCGATTCCCGAACGGATCGCTGATGGTCATGTCCTGGCTACCCCACGGCATGGCCTGGATCTGTGGGTGTGCGAACTTATATTCCTTAGCCAGCAATTGCTGCTGAAACGCCTCCAGCTCATCCGTCTCGATTCGCAACGCCGAGCCCGGTGTGCTGTCGCCGTGATGTTCGGACAGATGCAACACGCACTCACCACGGGAGACTTGCAGGTACAACGGGAAGTTAGCCTCGAAACGATGCTGCCAGTCGATCGTGAATCCCAGGAAGTCGACGTAGAACTCCACGGCCTTGATTTCATCGAAAATCCGCAGGATCGGGGTGGTTTTGCCGAAGCTCATGGAGTTGCTCCCAGACTGATAAGGCCCAGAGTGTAGCCGGGCGAGATGTCAGCACTTCGGCTTGATGATGGCTTTCTTTAATCTCAATGTGCCATCACTGTGACGCAGCACTCGGAATAGTTACTGAAACCCGTCACGTAAATCCCCTTCCCGCGCCAGAAACCGCCCTTCCCTTCTTCCGTTCGCCTGACCGTCGCTGTAACTCAAAACACCATTGATCCACACCCCATCAATCCCTTCCGCCGCCCGTTGCGGATCATTGAAGTCCGCGACATCGCGAATCGTTGCAGGGTCGAACAACACCAGATCCGCCCAATGCCCTACACGGATTTCGCCACGTTCCTTCAAGCCAAATCGCGCCGCCGACAACCCGGTCATCTTGTGCACGGCGGTGTGCAGCGGAAACAGCCCCACGTCGCGACTGAAATGTCCGAGCACGCGTGGGAATGCGCCCCACAAGCGTGGATGCGGAAACGGATCTTCCGGTAAGCCGTCAGAGCCCACCATCGACAGCGGATGCGCGAGGATTCTTCGTACATCGGCTTCATCCATCCCGTAGTACACCGCGCCTGCCGGTTGCAGTTGGCGGGCGGCATCGAGCAACGGCACGCCCCATTCGGCGGCGATGTCCATCAGGTCACGGCCACCCACTTCAGGGTGTGGCGTTGACCAGGTGATGGTGATGCGATGGGCATCGGTGACTTGCTTGAGGTCCAGGGTCGAGGAGCTCGCCGCATAGGGGTAACAATCGCAGCCCACCGGGTGGGTTTTCGCCGCGTGTTCGAGGGACGCCAGCAGCTGCGGACTCCGCCCCCAATTCCCGGCGCCAGCGCATTTGAGGTGGGAAATGATCACCGGCGTTTTCGCATGACGACCGATCTGGAACGCCTCGTCCATGGCCTCCAGCACCGGCTCGAATTCACTGCGTAAATGCGTGGTGTAGACCGCGCCGAAGGCGGTCAGCTCTTCGGTCAGTTGCATCACTTCGTCAGTGGAAGCCGAGAACGCGCTGGCGTACGCAAGACCTGTGGACAAACCCAACGCACCGGCCTCAAGACTTTCACGAAGTTGCTCGCGCATCGCGCTGATTTCATCCGCAGTGGCAGTGCGAAACAGGTCGTCGAGGTGATTGCTGCGCAACGCGGTGTGGCCGACGAGTGCCGCGACATTCAGCGTGGTATTAGCCTCTTCGACAGCCGCGCGGTAATCGCTGAACTTCGGATAAACGAACGCCGCCGCGGTGCCGAGCAGGTTCATCGGGTCTGGCGGATCGCCGCGCAAACTCACCGGCGAAGCGCTGATCCCGCAGTTGCCGACGATCACCGTGGTCACGCCCTGGCTGAGCTTGGGCAGCATTTGCGGCTGACGGATTACCACGGTGTCGTCATGGGTGTGCACGTCGATGAAACCCGGTGCCAGCACCCGACCGGCAGCGTCGATTTCTTCGGTGGCGCTGGCGTCGTGCAAGTCGCCGATACGCTCGATGCGGCCGTTCAGAATTGCCACGTCGGCGGGATAACCGGGCGCGTTACTGCCGTCGATAATCAGGGCATTGCGGATCAGCGTGTCGTACATCATGTCAGTCTCCCAACGGCAAGTGATCATCGCCGCCGCGGTAGTCGTCCAGGGCGAGTTTGATTCGCCGCAGACGCTCTTGATTGTCTTCAGGGTTAGCCAGCGCCAGTTCGGTGGCAAGCACATCGATGGCCAGCAACATGCCGTAGCGCGCCGCCGTGGGTTTGTAGATGAACGAGGTTTCGACCCCTTGCAGCGGCAGCAGCACATCGGCCAATTGCGCCAGCGGCGAGTCGGCCCGGGTGATGGCAAGAATTCGCGCCCCGTAGCTGCGCGCCAACTCGACGGCCTCCAGAAGTTCGGGGGTGATGCCGGTGAGCGAACAGGCAATGACGGCGCGTTCGGCATCGAGGCTGGCGGCGGTGACGCGCATCATCACCGGGTCGTGGCACACCGCAATCGGGTAGCCGAATCGCACCAGCCGCACTTGCAATTCATCACTGCACAACGTCGAGCAACCACCCATGCCGAAGGCGTGAATCATCCGCGCCTTGCTCAGCAGCTTCACCGCACCGGCGAAACGTGATTCATCGAACGCCGACAGATGCTGGCGCAGGGTCGACTCGATATCGCCGACGATCTGCCCATAAAACGCCGACTGCTCGGGCGTGCCCGCCGGGTCGAGGAACCGACTGCCGACGCCGCTGGCCTGGGCCAGTTGCAGCCGCAGGTCACGCAAGTCGCGGCAGCCCACGGTGCGAGCAAAACGCGAGAGCGTGGCGGTGCTGACTTCCGCTCTCAGCGCCAGCTCATCGAGACTGGCGGCAGAGGCAAATCCTACGTCGTCGAGCATCAGCCGAGCGATGCGTCCTTCGCCCGCGCTGAAGGAATCCTGACGGACGCGGATCTGGTAGAGGATGTCCATGGCGGGCGGCTCCGGCTAAAGCAAGTAAGAAAGGCCAACGGTCAGACCGAAGGCGACGACCGAGATAATGGTCTCAAGCACCGTCCAGGTCTTGAAAGTCTGGGCAACGGTCATGTTGAAGTATTCCTTGATCAACCAGAAGCCGCCGTCATTGACGTGGGAAAAGATAACCGACCCCGCGCCCGTCGCCAGCACCAACAGCTCTGGATGGGGATAACCCAGACCAATCGCCACCGGCGCAACAATCCCCGACGCGGTGGTCATGGCCACCGTGGCAGAACCGGTGGCGATGCGCATCAATGCAGCAAACAGCCAGCCCATCAGCAGCGGCGACAGGTGGAATATCTGGGCCAGGCTGACGATCTGATCGGTGACGCCGGCGTCCACCAGAATCCGGTTCAAGCCACCGCCCGCGCCCACCAGCAAGGTGATGCTGGCGGTCGGTGCCAGGCATTCGTTGGTGAATTTGAGGATCGATTCGCGGTTGAAACCCTGGGCCAGGCCAAGCGTCCAGAAGCTCAGCAAAGTCGCCAGCAGCAAGGCGATCACCGAGTTGCCGATGAACAGCAGAAACTGGTTGAACCCGCTGCCCGGCGTGGAAATCAGGTTGGCCCAGCCGCCGAGCAGCATCAGCACCACGGGCAACAGAATGGTCGCCATGGTGATGCCAAAACCCGGCAGGCTGTCTCGCGGTTCACGCTCAAGGAACTGACGTTCCAGCGGGTTATCGTCCGGCAGTTGAATGCGCGGCACGATGAACTTGGCGTACAGGGGACCGGCGATGATCGCGGTCGGAATCCCGATCAGAATCGCGTAGAGCAAGGTCTGCCCCACCGAGGCCTGATAGGCCTGCACCGCCAGCATCGCCGCCGGGTGCGGCGGCACCAGGGCGTGGACCACTGAGAGTCCGGCCACCATCGGCAAACCGACCATCAGAATCGAAACGCCCACGCGCCGCGCCACGGTGAATGCGATCGGCACCAGCAAAACAAAACCGACCTCGAAGAACAGTGGCAGACCTACCAGGAAAGCGATGCAGACCATCGCCCAGTGCGCGTTTTTCTCACCGAAGCGATCGATCAGCGTACGCGCCATCTGCTCGGCACCGCCGGACTCGGCCATCATCTTGCCGAGCATCGTGCCCAGCGCGACCACCAGCGCGATATGCCCCAGCGTTTTACCCACCCCGGCCTCGTAAGCACCCACCACGCCCGACGGCGGCATCCCCGCCAGCAGCGCCAGGCCGATGGACACCAGGGTGATCACAATGAACGGATTAAGTCGGTAGCGGGCGATCAGAACGATCAGCGCGATGATGGCGATGGCGGCGTAAACAAGCAGCCAATAGCCGAAAGAAGGCGTCATGCGGTACTCCTCGAAAGGGTCACGTCGAATGGGTTGTGAAACTCATAAAACATTTCGAGGTGTGATTTTCAAACGAGGTGAAACTAATTTTCGTGGAGGGATAAGGGTTGTCGCGCAGAGACATGCGGGGGCGGTGGATATGAAAATTGGACAGTGGAACTTTCATCGCCCTCACGCTGATCGTTCCCACGCGGAGCATGGGAACGATCAGTTGTCAGTCTCAGTCGTGATTAACGCGGGCGCGCTTGAGCAGTTTCTTGCAGCGTTCAGACAAATGCAGCACGCGCAGGTGTTTGCCGGCCTTGGCGTAACGCTCTCGCAGCGTTTTTAGCGCCGCTATCGCCGAGTAGTCGACGAAACTCAGATGACGACAGTCGATCGTCACTACGGCGGGGTCGTTGGCGGGGTCGAACTGATTGAGGAAAGGTGTGGTTGAGGCGAAGAACAGCGTGCCATGCAAGTGGTAGAGCTTGCTGCCGTCGACTTCAAGATGACTGTCGGCGTAGAGCTCGCGAGCCTGCTGCCAGGCAAAGTTGAGCGCCGCAATGATGATCCCGCAGAGCACCGCAGTGGCCAGATCGGTGAACACCGTAATGACCGTCACTGCGATGATCACCAACACGTCGTTCAGCGGCACCTTGTTCAGCACCCGCAGCGAGGCCCAGGCGAACGTCTGCTGCGACACCACAAACATCACGCCGACCAATGCGGCCAGCGGGATGCGCTCGATCAGCGGCGAAAGGAACAATATGAACAACAGAATCAGGACCCCGGCGACCACACCGGACAGCCGACCGCGCCCACCTGAACTGAGGTTGATCACGGTTTGCCCGATCATGGCGCAGCCACCCATACCGCCAAACAGACCGGAGACCATGTTCGCCGCCCCCAACGCCACGCACTCGCGATCAGGGTAACCTCGGCTCTCGGTGATCTCGTCGGTCAGGTTCAGGGTCAACAGGGTTTCCAGCAAGCCGACCATGGCCATCAATATCGCGTAGGGGGCGATGATGCGCAGGGTTTCCAGGTTCCAGGGGATGTCTGGCAGGGCAAAGCTCGGCAGGCCGCCGGCAATGTGCGCCATGTCGCCCAAGGTGCGGGTTGGCAGGCCGAGCAGGTAGACCGCCAGCCCGACGCCCAGAATCGCCACCAGCGCCGGCGGCACCGCGCGGGTCAGACGCGGTAGCAGATAGACGATGGCCATCGTCACGGCCACCAACCCTGTCATCAGGTACAGCGGCGTACCACTCAGCCAGGTTTCACCGCTCTTGAAGTGCTCCAACTGGGCCAGGGCAATGATGATCGCCAGGCCGTTGACGAAGCCCAGCATCACCGGGTGCGGCACCATGCGCACGAGTTTGCCCAGCTTCAACAGACCGAACGCGAGCATGATCAAACCACCCAGCAACACGGTGGCCAGCAAGTACTGCACGCCGTGCTGCACCACCAGCGCGACGATCACCACGGCCATCGACCCGGCGGCGCCGGACACCATGCCCGGTCGTCCGCCGAAGAGCGCGGTCAGCGTACAAATGATGAAAGCCCCGTAAAGCCCCATCAACGGATTGAGGTGGGCCACCAGCGCGAAGGCAATGCATTCGGGTAGCAGGGCGAAAGAGGTCGTGAGTCCGGCCAGGACATCAGCGCGCAGACGTTTTGGTTTCATGGCTTACCCAACAATACAGGCCTCAGGAAGCGGCCGGAAAAGAGGGTGCGGATGTTACGGAATTGAGCGCGGCACGGCCAGTTGTTGAGACTTCGCAAATGCATTCGCGAGCAGGCTCGCTCCCACGGTGGACCTTCGTCGGACACAAAATCTGTGTCCTGTGCAGATCAAAATGTGGGAGCGAGCCTGCTCGCGATGAACGATGACGCGGTCTAAAGCGAACTCAAACCATCTCGTCCCGAATCCATTCAATCACCGAAGTCCGCTTCGGCACCCAGCCCAACACTTCACGCGCCTTTTTACCGCGAACCCGGCTATTGGAGCCCAAGCCATAGTTGGCCATTTCATAACCCCACTCGGCTTCGGCGTCCGCGAGCGGCCAGTCTTGCGGCTCGCCCAGGTTCAAGGCTTGAGCAATCGCAGTGGTCATGTCGATGAACGACGCTTCACCGCTTTCGACGAAGTAGAACGTGCCCGGTACGTTTTTGGTCAGCGCCAACAGGTACAGAGAAACCACGTCTTCGATGTGCACGTTGGACCAGATGTTCTGGCCAGTACCGACATGGTGAACCACGCCACTTTTACGTGCCTGTTTCAGCAAGCGCGGCAACTGCACGCTGTCGCGCTTCACGCCCAGGCTGTGGCCGTAAATCAGCGTGTTGCAGATCACGGCCGAGTTCACACCGTCTTTCGCAGCGGCAAGAATCAGGTTGTCGATGGCCACGCGAGCGGCCTTGTCGACAGTCGGCTCCGGCAGGTTGTCTTCGTAATAGATCGTGTCGCTGGATTTACCGCCCGAGGCATCGCCCACGATGCTCGAACCGCTGGTGTGCAGAAACACTTTGTCAGAGCCGCGCAGTGCGTTGAGCAGCGCTTCCACCGCAGCGCGATGGTCGCTGCTGGCGGCGTTGATCACGGCGTCGGCGGCACGGGCCTGATCGGCCAATAGTGCGCTGTCGTCAAGAGTGCCGATGACCGGGGTGATGCCCAGTACGCTCAGTTCATTGGCCTGTTCGGCGCTGCGCACCAGACCGGTAACCTTGTGGCCGGCACGGACCAGACCCGTGGCGATGGAGCCGCCGATAAAACCGGCTGCGCCGGTGACGAATACGTTCATGGAGAAACTCCCTGCGTTAATAAGTGATGCAGCCAGTATCGAGGACCGGTGCCTAAGGAAACAGGCAGCCTTGCCCAATTCACTCTTGCGCAGGGATCACGGATCAGCCCTTGAAATCCGCATTCGCGTAAGCCGCCAATTTGCCCTGGATGAAGTCCAGGAAGCACTGAATCCGTAGGGCAAGTTGCGAGTTGCGGTAGTACACCGCGTTGATCGGCTGGCGATAACCCGAATTGAAATCCGCCAGCAACACCTGCAAACGCCCGGCACGGATGTCATCGATGGTCATGAAATGCGACAGGCAGGCAATGCCTTGCCCCTCCAGCGCCAGGTGCCTGATCGTCTCGCCGCTGGACGCGCTGATCGACGCCTGGATCGGCCAACGATCGCCATGAACGTATCGCAGCGGCCATTGGTTGAGGCCTTCGTTGTGGGTAAAGCCCAGCAGCGTATGCCCGGCCAGGTCTGCCACCTGCGCAGGTGCGCCGTGTTGTTCCAGGTAAACCGGGCTGGCGACGATGTGCAGCGGGCTGCAGCCCAGGGAGCGGGCGTGCAAGGTCGAGTCCGCCAACGTACCGATGCGGATGGCAATGTCGGTGCTTTGTTCGAGCAGGTCGATGATCAGGTCGTTGCTATTGAGTTCCAGCTGAATGTCTGGATAGAGACGGCGGAACTCATCGATGTACGGCACGATGGCGTGCAGCATAAAGGGGGATGCAGCGTTGATCCGCAGACGCCCGGACGGGGTTTGCTGGCGTGATGACAAGCGTTCTTCAAGCTCATCCATCTGATCCAGGATCAGCTTGGAGTGCTCGAAGAAATACTTGCCCTCCTCGGTCAGGTCCATGCGCCGCGTCGTGCGGTTGATCAGCGTAGTGTCGAGTTTCGCCTCCAGCCGCGACAGCGTACGGCTGACCGCCGAAGGCGTTTGCCCGACCTGTTCGGCCGCAGCGGAAATCGACCCGCATTCAATCACGCAGACGAAAATCTGCAACTCATCGGATCTGGCTTTCACGGATGCCCCTCATTCAAAACTGGCTTGATAGTAGCTGGATGCGGGGCAAAAGGAACCTTACGCCAGTAGACCGAACACCTCGGTCAGATGCTGCTCATAGCGCGCGACATCGGCTTCGACATTCGGGCGTTTCATCACGTCAACGCACAAAAACGTCGGCAAACCGGTCATGCCGAGGAAGGTGTTGGCCTTGTGGAACGGGAAGTAAACGGCGTCCACACCCTTGGCTTCGAAGAAGTCGGTCGGGTCGTCGAACGCTTGCTGCGGCGCGTTCCAGGTCAGCGAAAGCATGTATTGCTTGCCCTGCAACAGACCGCCGCTGCCGTACTTTTGCGACGCGTCGGAACGGGTGCGACCATCGCTGGCGTAGAGGCTGCCGTGGCCTTCGGTGAAGACTTCGTCGATGTACTTCTTGACGGTCCAGGGCGCGCCCATCCACCAGCCAGGCATCTGATAAATGATCACGTCAGCCCAGAGAAATTTGGCGACTTCTTCAGCGACGTCGTAGCCCTCGTCGATGAAGGTGGCTTTCACGTCGACACCGCCGCGATCCAGCACGCTCAGTGCAGCTTCATGCAGGGTGGCGTTGTAACGGCCATCGGAGTGGGCAAATTTTTTGCCGCCATTGAGTAACAGAACTTTTTTCATGAAAGGTCTCGGAAGGTTGGAATTCGATGGCGGCAGAATATCGATCTGCCTCGCGCGGAATAAGCGCCGAATACACAAAATTCATTTGACCAATACGCACGAATCAACAGGCGATTGTTGCCATACACTTGTGCCGATTCTGAACTTGAGGAAATTTCTGATGAGTGAAATGCAAGGCTTCATCCTGCACGCCAAGACCCGCCCGGAAAAATCCGACGCCTTCGAAGCGTTTTTCAGCGGCTATGTGCAAGCGAGTCGTGCCGAGCCCGGCTGCATCGAGTACCACATGCTGCGCGACAAGCAGGACCCGAGCCTGTTTATCTTCTTCGAGATCTGGCAGTCCCAGGCCCACCTTGATGTGCACTCGAACCTGCCGCACATGAAGCAGTTCCGCGACAGGCGCATGGAGTACCTGGAGCAGGATTTCGATATCCGCGCCATCGACATGCTCAGCCCGTCATCCGCTACCCGCTGATCAACAAGTGGCCGCCGAGCACGCCAAGGCCGATGAAGAACACCCGCTTAAACAGCACGGCGCTGATCCGCTGGCGTAGCCATTGGCCGAGCAACATGCCGAGCACTGCCGGGATCAGCGCCAGCAACGAGGCACTCAACTCGCCACCGCCCAGCGCGCCGCGCCATAACAGGCCGGCGGCCAGCGCCAGGGTCGAAACGGTGAACGACACCCCCAGCGCCTGCACCAGTTCATCCTTGCTCAAGCCCAGCGCTTGCAGGTAAGGCACCGCCGGAATCACGAAGACGCCGGTGGCCGAGGTGATGACGCCAGTCACCACACCACAAAGCGGACCGAGCCAACGCTCGGTGTGACTGCCGACACGCATGGTCGGCAGGAACAAACCGCTCAATGCGTAGAGCAACAGCGCAGCGCCCAATCCCCTCACGACCCAATGACCACCGGCCATGCCGATCCAAAGCGTGCCAGCACCGGTGCCGATGAAGATCGCCAACAGCATCGGCCACAGCCTTTTCACCAGCCCCGACAAATGTCCCCCGAATGCCAGTTGCCAGACGTTGGTCAGCGTTGCAGGAATGATCAGTAACGCGGCAGCTTGCGACGGTGCCATAGCCAGACCGAGCAAACCCATCGCGATCGTCGGCAGACCGAGGCCGATCACACCCTTGATCATTCCGGCCAGCAGGAAGGTTGCGATGACCATCAATGAAAGGGCTAGGCCGAGATTTTGATAAAACGCTGCGAGAGTATTCATGGCGCTATCGTGGCCCTGGATTGGCTGCTTGAAAATCTGCCATATACTGAGGCAGCCTCTTGCTCAGCAAGAGGCTTAAAGCTTCGTCGTTTTTACTGACGCTTTCGCGAGCAGGCTCGCTCCCACAGGTGACCGAGTCGTTCCGGCTGACTCGGTCTACTGTGGGAGCGAGCCTGCTCGCGAAAGCGTCCTATCAGGCAACACCTATTCCGAGCTTGCTGCCATGCACTTCGACCTGACCGACCTGCGCCTCTACCTGAACATCCTCGACAGCGGCAACATCACCGCCGGCGCGGCCCGCAGTCATCTGTCCCTGGCGGCGGCGAGTGCACGCATCCGCGCCATGGAGGCTTCACTAGGTATCGAATTCCTCGACCGCGGTCGTCGCGGTGTCACACCGACACCCGCCGGCAAGGCACTGGCGCAGCATGCCCGTCTCCTTCTGCAGCAGGCCGAGCGCATGCAGCAAGACCTGGCCGAATACGCCAACGGCGTCAAAGGCCAGGTGCGACTGTTGTGCAATACCACAGCGATCACAGAATACCTGCCCGAGTTGCTCGCGGACTTTCTGCGCGACCATCCCAATCTCGACATCGACCTGCAAGAACTGCCCAGCACCCGCATCACTCACGCCCTGCGCCAGGGTGCAGCGGACTTGGGTATTGTGTCCGACGCAGTGGACACCGATGGCCTACAGACCCGCGCTTTTTGCGACGACCCGCTAGTACTGATCCTACCCCGCGACCATCCTTTGGCCGATCTCGAATCGTTAAGTTTCAGCGACACCTTGCACCACGACTACGTAGGACTAAACGCCAACAGCGCCCTTGCCGTATACCTTGAAGAACAGGCTCTGCACACCGGCTCCCGCCTGCAGATCCGCATCCGCGCCGACGGTTTTGATGGCGTGATACGCATGGTAGGTCGGGGCGCGGGGCTGGCGATCGTGCCCCTCGCAGCGGTTGAGCGCTGGCGCGGTGAACAATCCTTCAAGCGCTTCGCCCTGCAAGAAGCCTGGGCCCAGCGCAAACTCTTGCTCTGTGCTCGGGACTTTACAGCGCTGCCCGGTTACGCCAAGGCCTTACTGCACGCCTTCAGCATTCGCAATTGGTCGAGTTCGAAGCCAGCCTCGAACAGAGCAGGTTCGATTGCCCGCTGAACAGTCTTTGAGGGCAATGCGCGTTTCTGGACAGCTCAATGTCGACCACAGACAACTGACCGGTGAACGGGCGCTATAGGGTGCGACTTCAGTTCTTAGACCCACTGCCCGGAGTCCACATGACCGCACCTATTACCGTTCTTCGCGACACTCACCCGCTGCCGGTACTCGACGCTTGCAAATGGGAAAAACTCGAAGGCGATCCGCACACCGTCAACCTCAACGCCTACACCAGCGAAGACGGCAGCAAGATCATGGGCACCTGGATCTGCACGCCGGGCAAGTGGTATGTGGAATACGTGAAGTGGGAATACTGCGATTTCCGCGAGGGGTACTGCATCATCACCCCAGAGGGCAAGGAGCCGATCCATCTGCGCGCCGGTGATATTTTCGTCATTGAGCCGGGCATGAAAGGCACGTGGGAAGTGGTTGAAACCGTGCGCAAGTATTTCGTGTTTGCCTGATGCAAAAAAACCGGGAGATCACACGACGTGATTTCCCGGTAAATGTCGATAGGAACATCCAGTACTTGTGGGAGCGAGCTTGCTCGCGATAGCGGTGTGTCAGACACATCAATGTTGTCTGCCAGGCCCTTATCGCGAGCAAGCTCGCTCCCACAGGTTCTATTGGGGTTTGCGATAGCTATTGATGATCGCCGAGAAGTCCTTGCCCCCTTCCCCACGCTGGCTCATCGCCTGATACAACTGCTGGGCCACCGCGCCAAGCACCACCGGTTGGTGCGCCTGACGTGCCGCTTCAGTGGCCAGCCCCAGATCCTTGAGCATCAGTTCGGCACCGAAGCCGCCGGTGTAGCCGCGCGAGGCCGGCGCCGTTTCGACGATGCCTGGCCACGGGTTGTACATCTCCGAACTCCAGCAACGCCCGGTCGAACTGTTGATGATCCCGGCCAACACCGTTGTGTCGATCCCGAGTGCATCACCCAGCGCCATCGCTTCACTGACGCCGACCATGGAGATCGCCAGCAGCAGGTTGTTGCAGATCTTGGCAATTTGCCCGGTGCCGACTTCGCCGCAATGGACGATATTGCGGCCCATCTGCGCCAGCACCGGTTGCAGGGTGGCGAACAGTTCGGGGGTGGCGCCGACCATGAAAGTCAGCGTCCCGGCCGCTGCACCGCCAGTACCACCGGAGACTGGCGCATCGGCCATGGCCACGCCTTGCTTGGCGGCGGCCGCCGCAACATCGCGTGCAGTCTGTGGATCGATAGTGCTGCAATCCACCGCTGGCACACCTTTGCCGATTCCTGCCAGCACACCGTCTTCACCCAGCCACACACTGCGCACATGCACCGCGGCCGGCAGCATGGTGATCACCAGTTCTGCACCTTGAGCGGCTTCACGCGCCGAAGCGCTGATGCTGCCGCCCAATTGCTCCAGCTCAGCCAGAACGGTTTTGTTCAGGTCGACCAGTCGTAGCGAATGGCCGGCCTTGATCAGGTTGCGCGCCATCGGCGCGCCCATGTTGCCGAGACCGATAAAAGCGATTTTCATGTCCGGCTCCTTAACGCAAATTGATGGTGGTGTTCACACCGTCGTTGACGCTGTTGTCATCGAACCAGCGACTGGTGACAGTCTTGGTCTGAGTGTAGAACTGCACCACTTGCTTGCCATACGGCCCCAGGTCGCCGAGTTTGGAACCGCGCGAACCGGTGAAGCTGAAGAACGGGACCGGCACCGGAATCGGGATGTTGATACCGACCTGGCCGACGTCGATTTCGGTCTGGAATTTACGCGCCGCCGCGCCGCTTTGAGTGAACAGACCCGTGCCGTTGCCAAACGGGTTGGCGTTGACCAGTGCGATGGCCTCATCGAGGGTAGCGACTTCCAGCACCACCAGCACCGGACCGAAGATTTCCTGGGTGTAGATCTGCATCTCGGGCGTCACGCCGGAGAACAGAGTCGGGCCGACAAAGTTGCCCTTCTCGAAGCCTGGGACGGTAATGTCGCGACCATCCAGCTCAAGCTTGGCGCCTTCCTTGATGCCGCTTTCGATCAGATCCAGAATCCGCGCCTTGGCTTTCTTGGAGATCACCGGACCGACATCTGTGCCCGGCTCGCTGCCGGCATTCACTTTGAGTTTCTGCGCCAGCGCCTTCAGGTCTGGCAGCCATTGCTTGGCCGCGCCCACCAGCACCACCACCGAGGTGGCCATGCAACGTTGCCCGGCCGCACCGAAACCGGCACCGACCAGCGCATTGAGCGCTTGTTCGCGGTTGGCATCCGGCAGCACAACGGCGTGGTTCTTCGCGCCCATCATCGATTGCACGCGTTTGCCGTGTTTGCCGGCCAGGTCGTAAACGTGAGTACCGACCGCCGTCGAACCGACGAAGGAAACAGCCTTGATGTCCTTGTGAGTGCAGAGCGCATCCACCACATCCTTGCCGCCATGCACGACGTTGAGCACGCCCGCCGGCACGCCGGCCTCGATTGCCAGTTCCACCAGCAGCATGGTCGACATCGGGTCCTGTTCGGACGGTTTGAGTACGAAGGTGTTACCGCAGGCGATGGCCATCGGGAACATCCACAGCGGAATCATCGCCGGGAAGTTGAACGGGGTAATGCCAGCACAAACGCCGATCGGCTGACGCAGGGTGTAGGTATCGACGCCGCCAGCAACGTTTTCGGCGAACTCGCCCATTTGCAGGCTGCCGATGGAGCAGGCGTGTTCGACCACTTCCAGGCCGCGGAAAATATCGCCTTCAGCATCAGCGATGGTTTTGCCCTGTTCGTTGCTGAGCACCACGGCGATGCGCTTGGAGTGTTCGCGGATCAACGCCTGGAGCTTGAGCATGATGCGCATCCGCGCACCGATCGGCGTCAGCTTCCAGGTCTGGAAGGCGCGATGGGCAGCACTGATGGCGGCGTCCACTTCCTGCGCGGTGGCGAACGGAACCTTGGCCAGCACTTGCTGGGTGGCCGGGTTAATGATGTCGTGCCATTCGGTGGTCTGGGACTCGACCCACTCGCCGTCGATCAGCAGCTTTACCGTTTGGACAGTGGTTTCGTTTGGCGTGAGCGAAGCGTTCATGTTTGGTCTCCGGGACGTTGTTCTTATTAAGAGAGCTATCTTGGGAGCCAAGGCGAGTAAGTCGCCTTGAGATGAGGCGTGTGTCGCGAATTGGTTGTCGGACTGTTTTTGGAGTATAGATGTGCAAACTTCTAATAAGAACGCACATAAAAGCCGGTCCATCATGCAAAAAAACATCACGTCCTTAGGCTCGTTGAACTGGGATGACCTCAAGTTTTTCCTTGAAGTCGCCCGCACCCGCAAGGCCAGCACCGCGGCGAAGCGCCTGGCGGTCGACTACACCACCGTATCGCGGCGCATCAGTTCTCTGGAAGCGGCATTGGGCACGTTGCTGTTCGAGAAATCCCGGACCAGCGGTTTCGTCCTGACCGCCGAGGGCCAGCGATTGCTGGGTTACGCCGAGGCCATTGAAAGCACGCTGCACATGGCGTGCGAGCAAGTGTCGGGGTCTGGGGTGGCGTTGTCCGGACACGTGCGCATGGGCTGCACCGAAGGCTTCGGCAGCTTCTTCATCACCCCGCAACTGAGCCATTTCGTCGATGCCTACCCGGCGATCTCGGTGGACATTCTGCCGTTGCCGCACTTCATCAGCTTGTCCAAGCGCGAGGCGGATATCGTCATCGCTCTGGAGCGGCCGGAACATGGGCCGTACGTTTGCTGCAAACTCTGCGACTACCGATTGCAGCTGTACGCGACCCAGGACTATCTGGACAAGCACCCTCCAATCCGCCGCCCATCCGACCTGGGGAAACATTCATTCATCAGTTATGTCGACGACCTGGCGTTCAGTTCGGAGCTGTTATACCTGGCCAACGTGCTGCCCGGCGCCAGTGCCAATCTGCGCAGCACCAGCGTGATCGCGCAATTCGTGGCGGCGCAGCAAGGGCGGTCACTGGCGATTCTGCCATGCTTCCTGGCGGCTCAGGACCCACGTTTGCTGCCGGTGCTGCCGGAGGAAATCAACATCACCCGACAGTTCTGGATGTACTGCCGCGAGGACCTGCGCAAGCTCAAGCGGATTACCCTGTTGTGGGATTACATCCGGGAGGTCACTGAGCTCAATCGCCCGTTGTTGCTGGGCGAAACGCGGGTCCTACTGTTCGCAGACTGAGAGTCTACAGGTAGCAAAGGAAGCTCATCGTAACGGCCTCACAAGGCTCTTGGCAACGACTTGTGACAGTGGTTGTGACACCACTTGTGACAGTCAGAAGGGTTCTTACAGTGGCGCACACAGGCGCGATAAGGACCCCATGCGGGCATCTGTGAGCGCCTGCGCGAGGCCACACGGGGGAACCTGAGCTTGTAGTAGCAATGAGGTGGTCTCTCAGATTTTTCTGTCAGATTCTCGTTAAGGTCCCTTGAGGTGCCCATAAAGCCAAAGAGCCAGATGGGCAGCCACACAGACCAGATAGGCAGCCTGTAGGGTGTCCATTGGGTTCTCCTTTGAGTTATTGATCGGTTTGGTTAAAGCGAATATCCGTTAGCCCTAACTTACTGGCCAGCTCAAGGATGCCCTCATAGGTGTTCGGCCAGTTTTGCTGAGGCTCGATGGTCGAAGCTCCTGATTGGAATAACGCATAATAAACAGCTGCATAGGGAGTCAGGTCGTCGACCGCCATTTGGGTAACCACCCGTCTGTCCTTATATGTGTAGCTGAGGGTGAAGCTCATTACGGCGCCCTTAACGAAGCGAGAATAGTGAACCAGCATAGTCGCCAAACTACCTCAAAGAGGTCTTATTGATTGGTCCTCATTGATCGACACGAAGCTTTTTCAGCTTGTTTAGTCTTGGCCTTGCGATGGCCGCTAAAGCGCCTTAAGGCCAAGCTCAATGGCCCATGCTTTGGTGATGGTGCCTCTTGCCACGGCAGCGCGTAGACCCTCCTGAGTGTTCTTGTGAGGGCGCTTGATGGCGTTCCAGTCGCACTTGTCGTTGAAGGTGTGACGCTCAAGGATGGCAGCGCTATGGTCGTTTCCCATGCTGCGCATCTTGTCGGCTACCAGTAAGGCAACCTCAGGCATCTCAAGGATCGCCTCGAAGGCGTCATAGACCATGTCCTTGAATTCCTCGGAGACCCAGCCAGCAAACTCAATGGTTGCTCGTTTGGTCGCAAGGGTCTGGGCAGCACGGCCTTGGATGACCTGCAAATTTTGCATGTCTATCAATCGTTGAGCTTGCTTGGTTCGCCACTGTGCTGGTGCTTTACCCTTGGGCAGCTTGAGGGTCTGCCAGATGTCAGTCAGGTCCCACAAACCGGAGTCGTTAGCCTTGAAGGCTTTACCCTCAATGATGATGACGTGAGAGGCGTGCTTGTGTTGGATGTCGATTGTCATTTCATGATTTCCTTTTGTTTGCTCTCTGAGTTCGCTCCCACAGACCAGCACACAGACCCCATGACGGGCTCTGATCGGTGGCACAGAGAGCAAACAGAAAGACTGTGTTTGATTGAGATTGCCCAGCGACGGGCGAAGGGTTGAAGCAAGGCCCCTGCCGGTCCCTCTCGGGTCGGTCTTACGGGGCTCTTTACGATTAGCTCAGTAGCGAGCTAAAGCTACGCCAAGGTGATGCGGGTAATCATCGGGAACGCCACAGCCTCGGTCTGGAGACCATCAGCGGTCAACTTCACACGGACCTTACCGTTAGCAACGATGTCCACGACAGCCATGATCTCGATGTCCCAGCACTGGTGGGCACCGTTGCGGGTCGCTTGGATCTTCCATACGTCACCGTTACGACCTTCGCGGTAGCTCAACGAGGTGAAGTGTTTAGGCAGCAGGAACAGACCGTAGTCAGTACCCGCGTATGGCTGCACAGAGGTGCCGATAAGGCTCTCAATGTCCTCAACGCCTGCACGCTGAGCAGCACGCTCAAGAACGGCCAACAACGACGCGGGGAGCATGACCACGAAGTCAGACAGAGAGATGCCTACAGTCTGGTTGATGTGCATGGTTAGGAGGTCGATGAGGCCCTCTGCGATGTCCGTAGGCTTGCCGGTCGGCTTCGTCTCGGAGAAGCTCTCGGTGCTTGGAGCGGTAGCCAGAATGCCAGCGATCTTGCCAGCGGCCTCATGCTCGATGTCCCGTAACAGCTTCTCGCCGGTCTGGTGCAAGGAGCCCTCAGTGAAGCCCGCCATTAGGTTGTGGTCGAGGATGGTGAAGCGCTTGCTGATGACCAAAGCTTTATCGGTGGGCTCAGTGAAGATCACAGACCCGGCCAGGACTGCCCCTTTCGTAATGGTCTGGTTGTCCCAGTTCTTACGGGGATCAAAGGTGACAGAGCGATCAGCCATGGTGATGATTTGTTGACCAGTGGCCTCAGAGCCAGCCGGGCGGAACTCGCAAGGAGTGTGCTCAATGGCCGCTTGGCGCCACTCGTCACCGTTGAGGTAATCGTCGAGGGCCTCGGTCAGGGCTTCCACGTAGGCAGACACATCGGTGGCCGCTTGGGTCAGGGTCTGGCCGGACACGGTGACTTCATCCTTCAGGACGTTTGTGATTTGGATTTGCATGGTGTTGGATCTCCTGTGAGGTGACCCTTTGATCGACCTTGGCGCCATAGACGCGCACGACAAGACGGCAAGGAGGGAGCCGCATGGGCATCTTCCAAGGTCGATCAAAAGGTTCTTGGTTTGGTTTTGTTTAATGCTGATGGACTAACAGGCTATGGCGGACCTGAGAGGCATCTTTGAGGACAACCGTGGCGACGATTGGGTTATTGCGGAGTGACTACTGGGCGAGCTTTGAGGACCACCGGGACACCTTTTACTACATGGTAGAAGTCGATCAGGTTGAGACCGGTAGCAGTCAGTAGACCCTCAAGGGGTTCCATGTGGAATGCTCCAAGCTTGTCTGAGACAAACGCCTTGGCTTTCTCTGCGTCTCGACTGGTGAAGACATCAAGGGACTTCAGGTTGAACACTGCGGTGGCTGATCGGCCAGTCATAGCTGATTCGATAGACAATAATGAATTGGTCTGCTCAGGATTGAGACCATCAAGTACGAAGTGGAATCGCATAGGGCCTCCTTAAAGAAGGAAGCTAAGGATGGAATCATAATAATGAATGCCTACTTAGCCTCAGAGGTGATCTTTAGGTATCTCTCAGGGAAGGCTCTCATAGCCATAGTGAGGGTGATTATAGGTGTAGGGTTATTACCTGCCTTTCTTCCACTGAGGCGCCCCAATATGGACCCCTTCAGAATCACGGCGGGCCTTGTCACCCAAGTGGTTCGCTCTGACTGCGGCAAGCCAATGCTGCGCAGCGGTAGGGTTCTCAAAGGTGGCCCGATGGATGACCCCACGGATGGTGGTCTTCCCGATGTAGCGTTCACCTGCGGTGTAATGATTGTCACGGGTCACACCAACGGGGAGGTCTGCATCCTTCTTGGGCATCTTGCGACCTTGAAGACCCACGACCCGGTTGCCCATGTTCTCGTGAAAAGTCAGTGGTCGTAGATTGCTCGGATGATTGTTGTTCGGGTTGCCGTCAATATGGTCAATGACAAGTGACTCATTGAAGGGACCAACCAGCAGCAGTGTCGGTGGAAGTAACGGGCTCAGTGCTACCGAGACCGCGCAGCTGGATGTTCTGTTCTTTCATGCCGACCGTGGCCAGGACCTTGACAAACGCCCAGCCTTCATCGGTCAGTTCAAAACCTTGCTGTTTGAGCACTGCGATTTGCGCCGGGGACAGACCCTTTTGCGGTGGCGTCTGGCAACCGGCCAATGCCAGCAAGAGCCACTTCGGACAGTTTCCGTCGTCTGGTGTCGCCCATTTCAATCACTCGGCTGGATGCCCTCCTCCAACTCAAGCATCAACCCGCTCAAGCGCTTGACCTTGCGCCGCACGGCTTCTTCGAACACGCCGGTACGCGGCTCGATCAGGGTGAACCAGTTTTTGGCCCGGGTAATTCCGGTATAGATCAGTTCCTTGGTGAGCACCGGGTTCAGGGCGTCCGGCAGAATCAACGCCGTGTGAGCAAACTCCGAGCCCTGGGATTTGTGCACGGTCATGGCGTACACGGTTTCGACATCATTGAGCCGGCTCGGCAGGACAAAACGCACACCGCCCTGACCGTCATTGCGCGGGAAAGCCACACGCAGCACCTGTCGACCTGATTCAGGGCCATCACGCTCCGGCAGTTTGAGGGCAATGCCGATGTCGCCGTTCATCAAACCCAGGCCATAGTCGTTGCGGGTCATCAGCACTGGCCGGCCTTCGTACCACTGCTGATCGCTATCAATCAGCCTGGCCTTGAGCAGCGCGTCGGTGACTCGTTGATTTAACCCTTCCACTCCCCAGGGTCCTTTGCGTACGCCACACAACAACTGGAAAGCATCAAAGGCTTGTAGCACCTGACGTGCCCACTCGATCCAGCGTGGATCATCAAGCGTGCAGCCGAGCGGTGGCCGCAGCTGTCGCAGCAGACTCAGGTAATGCCGATAACCTTTCGGACCATCGCCATGGCCTTCGAGCAGCAAGCGCTCCAGTGCCCGATCCTGTTCACCCTTTAGCGGCAGCGAAAAAACATCGCCGTGGCTTCGCGCCGCCAACAACTTGCGGGCTTCCTCTGGCTGTTGCTGATTGACCCAGCGAGCCAACTGGCCAATACCGCTGCCCTCGCCGAACCGGCGTGAGTGGCGCAGCATCACAACTTGCTGGGCCAATGGATGAGTGCCTTGGGTGTCTTCCTGCAAACCGCTGGCATCCAGGTTTTCGCCGCTGACCGCTTCCAGCCACTGCCGGGTCTGTGGGCTGTACCAACCAGCCTCGGCATCGCGGCACAGGTCGCCCAGCACGGCTCCCGCCTCGACCGACGCCAGTTGGTCCTTGTCACCGAGCAAAATCAGACGGGCATGAGCCGGCATCGCGTCGAGCAGATTGGCCATCATTTCCAGATCGATCATGGAAGCTTCGTCCACCACCAACACATCCAGAGGCAGGCGATTGCCCGCGTGGTGACGGAAGTGTCGCGTGCCGGGACGACTACCGAGCAGGCGGTGCACGGTGGTGACGTCCGACGGGATCTTGGCCCGTACGACCTCATCGACTTCCAGGGTCCTGACCTGCTGACTGATGGACTTCGTCAGCCGCGCCGCGGCTTTACCGGTGGGGGCGGCAAGACGGATGCGCAGCGGTTTGCCAGACTCCACTGCTGGCGCCTGGAGCAACGCGAGCAACCGCACGACCGTCGTGGTCTTGCCGGTCCCCGGGCCACCGGTGACGATGCTGAAGGCGCTGCGGGTCGCCAGGGCACAGGCGAGTTTTTGCCAGTCGATCACTTCGCCGGGCTTCGCGACACCGAACAAACCGGCAAGGCGTTGAGGCAAATCACTCGGTGTAGTTTCGCTTTGCGCCAGGCGCTGGCGCAGTGAGTTGTCGATGCGCCGTTCGTACGCCCAGTAACGGCGCAGGTACAGGCGTTTGCCCGACAGTACCAATGGCCGGTGCTGCGACTCCTCTCGGCCATCGACCGCCAAAGCGACCAAACGGCTGGCGGCCAGAACCTTGCACCAATGGGCACCGTCCAGCGCCTCAAGCAATTGCGACGGCAGCAACATTGCACCACTTTGCAGATCACCTTCCGGTGGCAGCGACAGGGCGAAGTCCGGCTCCTTCAGGGTTTCGAACAGATCCAGACAGACATGGCCGTGGCCCAGTTGATGACTGGTCAACGCAGCAGCCAGCAGCACCAGCGGATCATCGTCAGGAGCGAGCTCATGTAGAAAGGCGACGAAGGCCTTGTCCAGCGCTCGCAACCAACCGCGCTCCACCCAGCGCGTCAGCAACAGCAACAAGTCATCGGCGCGACTTAACGGCGCTAGATCCGCCAGGCTTTCGGCGGCCAGTGACGTGGGCAGCAAATCCGCGAAGGTGCGATTCATAGTAGTACTCCCTGTTCCCAGACGGGTTCGGCCTTGGGCTCTGGCTTGCCTTGAAACAGCCGGTCCAGACGTTCGATCAGCTCTCTTGGAGGACGGGCGAAATACACGCCTTGGCTGGACGCGCGCGTACCGCGCAGGAATAGATACAACGCACCACCGACATGCCGGTCGTAATCGTAATCGGCAAGCCGCGCCTTGAGCTGGCGATGCAGGGCTAACAGGTACAGCACGTATTGCAGGTCATAGCGGTTGTCGAGGATCGACTGCTCCATGGTTTGCTCGGTGTAGGCCACGTCATCGACACCCAACCAGTTGGATTTGTAGTCGGCAACGTAGTAGCGACCATCGTGTTCGAACGTCAGGTCGATGAAACCCTTGAACATGCCGTTGAGCAGCACCGGCTCGGCAGCGACCCGGGCAACACCGTTATGAGTGTATTGACGCACCAGTTCATCGAGTTTGAGTACATCGACTTTATGGCTGGCAAACCAGAACTCCATCTCGACCCGGTACTGGGTCAATTGCTCGAACACCACAGGTGCCTGCCCGCCGCCGATATGCAGCGGTGATATGAGCAGGTGTTGCAGCCAGTCGCTCAGGGTCGTTATCCAGCCCTCCCAGCCACGGCGGTTGCAGCGGCGGGCAATAGCGTCTTCCACTGATTGCGCGGTGGTGGCAAAACCTTCGTCACCGGCCCATTCAAGCAAACCATGTAGAAAGGTGCCGGGGTTCGGGCCACGAGGGAAACGATGGATATCGGCACCGCCAGCAACCACTTCTCGTGGCGCTTGCGGATCGAGACGTTCGTCGTCGAAGAGTTTTTGCGCTTGCGGGTTCTCCGGCGCTTCATCAGTGCCCACACTCATGCGGTCGCCAATGCGCAGGGCACTGTAGGAAGCGATCCACCAGTTTTCGCTGGCTTTGCGTTTGGGAATCAGTGGAGCGAGCAAAGTCGCTTCGTTACGCGGCGGTTGGTAGTGCTCGGCGGTCGCCTCAGGCATTTCACTGTAGTTGAGCGCCGGGCAGCCCTGTTGCAGGTCTTCCAGCCAACGCTTCAAACCTGCCGACTCGGCCAATGGTGCACCGCCGCCCAACAGGTAACCCAATGCTGACAAGTGCAGCACCGAGCTGTTGTTATTACCGCGCTTGAGATCAGTGACGCCAAGCCAGCAGGCGTGTTGCGCCCGGGTCAGGGCCACATAAAGCAAGCGCAGGTCCTCGGCGAGACGTTCATCGTCGGCCTGAGCGATCAACTCGGGCGTCGGCGTCAAAGTCACTTGGGCCTTGCCGGTGACGTCGTGGTAATACAACGGCAAACGGCTGCCGTCCACCGGTTTAGCCGAACAGATGAACGGCAGGAACACCATGGGATACTCAAGCCCCTTGGACTTGTGAATAGTCACGACCTTGACCAGTTGCTCGTCGCTCTCCAGGCGCAGGATCTGCTCTTCGCCGGCCTGACCGGACAACGCCAGGTGCTCGGACAAATGACGGATCAGCGCTTGCTCACCATCGAGTTCGGCGGCCGCCTGTTGCAGCAACTCGGACAGGTGCAGCAAATTGGTCAGCACCCGCTCGCCGTCACTGCGCGCAATCAATGCCTGGGGTAGCCGGAAGTCATGCAGCAATCGCCGCAACATTGGCAACACGCCTTGCTTGCGCCATAGCTCGCGGTAACCGCGGAACTGCATGACCCGCGCTTCCCAGGCCAGTTCGTCCTGATTCAACTGTTCCAGTTCAGCCAGCGAAAGATTCAGCGTGATACAGGCCAACGCGGCTCGCAGTGGGCGCTCGACATCCGGCTCAGCGCAGGCCTTGAGCCAGGTCAGCAGGTCATGGGCTTCCTGGGCGGCGAACACCGAGTCCTTGTCCGATAGATAAACGCTGCGAACGCCACGCGCGGAGAGTTCACCGCGCACGGCCTGGGCCTCTTTACCGTCGCGAACCAGGATTGCGATATCCGCTGGCAGCAAGCCTCTGAGGTCCTTGCCGTCCGCCATGAAACCCGCACGACCTTGTTGCCCCCCGTTGAGCAAAGCAGTGATTTCGCTGGCGCAGGTGGCAGCCAGTTGTTGTCGGTAAATCGCGCCGGACAATGGCTGCTCGCCGGACAGATGCCAGATGTTCAGGGCGGGTACGGCCTGACCTTCTATCTGCAGAACTTCATGGCGTCCCTGGGATTCGACGGGCAGGAACGGTACCGGGTTCTCGCCATTCTTTTCACGAAACAGGAATGCGCCGCGCCCGGACTCGCGAGACTCGGCGCGCTCGAATATATGATTCACCGCATTGACCATGCCATGACTGGAACGGAAGTTGGTGCCCAGGGTATGCAGGCGGCCAGCGGTAGCCTGGCGGGCGCGCAGGTAGGTAAAGATGTCGGCACCGCGGAATGCGTAGATTGCCTGCTTCGGGTCGCCGATCAGGAACAGACCGCATTCGGGGTTGTTGTCTTCAATGCGGTAGATACTCTCGAAGATCCGGTATTGCACCGGGTCGGTGTCCTGGAATTCATCGATCAACGCCACCGGGAATTGTTCGCGGATCAAGGTGGCCAGGCGCTCGCCACCCTCTGATTGCAACGCGGCATCCAGGCGTAGCAGCATGTCATCGAAGCCCATTTCCGCGCGACGACGTTTCTCCTCTTCAAACCGTGCACCGACCCACTGGGCAGCATGTTGCAGCACAGCGGCATCGGGGGTGGGCAAACCATCGAGCCTGGTCTTGAGACCGGGCATGGCGTCCAGCCCCGGATGACGGGGAGCTTCCCCCTTCCACGCTTCGGCCATCCCGTCGGGAGTCAGGCGCGTGAAACCGGTACCGATATCCAGTTGCTCGAGGGATTCGTCTTCGGCCCAGACCCGGATCTTTTCGAACCAGGGTTCGAAGTAACGCGCCTGCATCTTGCGACCATCGACGCTCTTGCTCGCGACACCCTGGTGACAGATGGCAAGCAACTCGTCCGCCCACTGGCGCCAAGGCATCTTGAGTTCAAGCAGGGCTGCTCGCCGCTCCTGCAGGCACCCGATGATCAGTTCGGCGGGCTCTTTGCCTTCAATGCTGTCGCGCTCGCTGGCGAACAAACCGCGGACTCGCGGCAGGAGTGCCGCCGGGCCACCCCAATTACCGCGCACCCAATTCAGCGCATCGCCTTGCATCGGGTAACAGAACAGGCGCCAATAATCGCGCAAGACTTCGCCCAGTAGATCGCTGTGATCAGTTTCCAGGGTCTGGGTAAACAGGCTGCCACTGTCGAACGCGTGTTCGCGCAACATGCGCTGACACCAACTGTGGATGGTTGAGACTGCTGCTTCGTCCATCCATTGCGCGGCGATGTCCAGACGGTTTGCGCAGCCAGACCATTGCTCGGTGAGGTACTGATCACGCAGTTCGGCAATGAGGCCATCGGGAGCCTTCGTCTCATCGCGAAAGTACCGAGCCGCTTCGGCCAGGCGCGTTCGAATACGTTCGCGAAGCTCTTTGGTGGCGGCATCGGTGAACGTCACAACGAGGATTTGTGGCGGTAACAGTTCACGCCCAAAACCACTCGACTCGCCGCCGTGGCCGAGGACCAGGCGCAGGTAAAGCGCGGAAATGGTGAAGGTCTTGCCGGTACCGGCGCTGGCTTCGATCAGTTGGCTGCCGCTTAGGGGGAATGCCAGGGCCAACGGTGTTTTCGTAGTCATGAGCGCGCCTCCTCGCTGGTCAATGAACGCCAGGGGGTTTCAAGCATCGGTTTGTATAAAGCGTTACACCAATCAGGGAAGGTCTCTGCGGCAGTCAGAGCATCGTAGTCGGCGAATTGCCGGGCGAGTGCCGGACTTTCGCGGCGTTCGCCATCGGTGGTTTGACCGTCACCTTCATAGGCCTTACGAGCGGCGTCGTCGGCTTTGCCCGGGTCCGTTTGAGAGAGCCACGCGAAAGCTGTTTTCACCGCAATCGGAAGTGGTTGGCACATGCCCGTTTGCCATGCTTGCAGCAGGTCACTCAAGACATGACGTGCTATTCCCTCCTCCAAAGGCGCCAGCAGCAGACTATCGTCACTGGCCACCAACGCGGTGGTCATCGACATCCCGCTGGCGCAGGCAACCAGGTGATTGACCCAAGGTCGCGTGAGACGATGCCACTTGCGAGTCTTGATCGAACCGATACTGTTGGGAATAGTGGTGACCGACAACAAGCCGCCGTCTGCACGTTGATGCAGGCCACTGAGCCAGCCTTCCAGGCGCAGACCTTGTAGTTCCAGATTCACTGGCAGCGCGCTGGTCAGCGGTGTCGGCCACAATGCGAGGAGCTGCTGGTAACGCTGCAAAAGATCCGGCAATGGCTCGATCAACTCTCGCTGTAGACATTCGCCGAAACCGGCCATGGGCAATAGCCCACTGTTTTGCAGACGCTTTGCCTGAGCCTCAAGCGCCTGATCGGCGTGATCCAGTTGCCTCAGCGCCGCTTCGAGCAAGCTGTCGCTGAGGCTATAGCGTTGGAGAGCATCGAGTACAAATGGCTCTTCATCGGCCGGGGGTGCTTCAGCCGCTTCGAAGAACACCTTGAGCCGCTGACTGAAAAAGTGTCGCACGGGATTACGCAGGAAATCCTGCAATTGACCGAGGCTCAACGGCTCTTCCTGAACGTAGGCATCAAGAGCCTCGATCTCAGTCGCGTGTTCACCGACTTGATGGAGCACCTGCCATTCACTGGCATAGCTGAACAGGTCATCACCTTCATGAAAATACCGGGCGCTGAAGGGTTGCAGTGGATGTTCCTGAGTCATGGCTTCAAGCAGGTTTTCACTGGCGACGTGTAATCGCCAGCCACTTGCAAGGTGATCGCGAAGCTGACCAATCAGTACCGAAGCCGGGCGCTCGCTGTTGTCTCGAATGCTGCGGCCGACCCAGCTGATATAGAGTTGGTCACGTGCCGACAACAGGGCTTCCAACAATAAATAGCGGTCATCCTCGCGGCGGGAACGATCACCCGGACGGTAGTCGCTACCCATGAGATCGAAGTCCAGCGGCGGTTGCGCTCGCGGGTAATCTCCGTCATTCATACCGAGTAGGCAGACCAGTTTGAACGGGATCGCTCGCATAGGCATCAAGGTGCAAAAGTTAACCGCCCCAGCCAGAAAACGCTGGGACAGGCGACCCTGATCGAGGCCTGCCAACCAAGCTTCACGGACCACGGTCAAAGACAGTTCGTCATGCAAGCCCACTGACTCGCAGGTCTCGAGCCAGGTTTCGCGCAACTCTTCGAGCTGGGCCAGCAAGTAGTCGTCATGCTCATTACTGGCCTGGAAGAACAGTTGCACCAACGCTTGCAATCTAACGCCCCATAGCTTCGGCGGTGCAGGTTGAGTCAGTTCCTGATGGGCAATCTCCAGCGCGTCCAGCAACGCTACCAAAGGACCTATGAGCGCAGCATCCAGGCCTCCGATCTCATCGTAAGGCTCAATGCCTTCGCAGGCACTGGCGCTGCCAACGGCATAACCGAGCAGCATCCGGCGCAGGCCGAAACGCCAACTGTTTTGCTCCAGCTCTTCAGGCAATCCCAAACCCGCACGTTGCTCGGCATTCATTCCCCAGCGGATGCCGGCGCCTTCGATCCAACGGTGCAGGGTCGGTAGATCACGCTCCTCTACACCAAAGCGGGCGCGCAGTGCAGGAACGTCCAGCAGATCGAGGATCTCGCTGACGGGGAAACGACTGTCAGGCAGCTTGAGCAAATGTTCGACAGCAATCAGTAGCGGATCCCGGCCGCGTTGGCCTTGATCCGCGAGCGTGAAAGGAATAAAGCGCGGGTCATGACGCTCGAGTTGACCAAACACAGCACGAATATGCGGTGCATAGCTGTCGATATCCGGAACCATAACGATCACGTCGCGAGGACGCAGGTATGGATCGGCGCTGAAGCGCGCGAGTAATTGGTCGTGGAGGATCTCCACTTCGCGCTGGGCACTATGAGCGATATGAAAACGGATCGATTCGTCCTTCACCGGATCGACAGCGAGCCAGCGTTCGCGAGTCTCGCTCAGGGGACGTAATTCAAGAATGTCGTCTTGTAGCTGGTTGAGCATGTTCTGTGGCTGGCTATCGCTGAACAAGTCGATGCGCCCATCGCGAAATGCCGAGCGATAGCTATTGGGATCGTCGTAGCTGTCCAGCAGATTGATGTAGTCCCGCCCCTGCTTGCCCCATGCCGCCAATAACGGGTGAGCATGTTGATGGAGGGTTTGCGGGTCGAGCACAACAGGCATACCGCTCTTGCGAGCCTGGCGTTTGTATTGATGCCGTAACAGGTCTTTATCGGCGACGATGTCTGCCCAATGGTGGCGACATGGGTTGTGTACGCAAAGCAGAACCTGGCTGAATCGGGCGAGTCCGGCAAGTGCTTCCAGGGCTTGAGCGGGAAGAGAAGAAATCCCGAAAACTATCACGCGAGAAGGTAACCCACTGGGCGCCATGTCGAGGCTGTTGATGCGTTCGATAAACCGTTGATGTACGCCGGCACGACTTTGCGCCATGCCTTGCTCTCCCACATCCAGCAACAGTGCACGCCACAACTCTGCCTGCCAGCAATTGGCCGGGGTCAGGGGTTTGGCTTCGCCTCTACCGTTTCGTAATTGATGACGACCTTCTGCCCAGTCTTCGAGCCAGTCAGCCCGGTAGACCTGGTATTGGTCGAACAAATCCGCCAGTCGCTCGGACAACTGGTAACGCTTGCGTAGATCGGTGTCATTGGTAAGGAAGCGTTGCAGTGGCTCGAAGTGCGGTTGATTGATCAGCTGCGGAAGCAGGCGCATCAGGCGCCAGGTCAGAGGGGCTTTATCGAGTAGCGATTTGACCGGGATTTCGTCACGCCCCAGAACCATGCGATACAGCTGCCACATGAAGCTGCCCGGTAGTTGCACGTCGATGGCCGCTGCAATTCCGCAGCCGCCCATGTCGTCTTCTTCTGGGTCTTCGGCCAGAGCCAGCTTCAGCCACTGGGCGATGCCGTTACTCTGTACCAGGGCGATTTCATTTTCCAAGGGAGCCAGCGGGTAGCGCCGCATCCAGCTGACCACCAGGCTGCGCAACTCATCCAGGCGGTTGCCGTGAACCACCATAAAACCAGCACTGAGGGACGTCGCGTCCGGCATAAAGGCTTCCTTGGGAAAATACTAAAGCTAGGGCCGAACCTTAGCATTGTCGGGAGACTGTGACAGCCGGGAGCCGTCCGATGTTGCTGTACGAACTTTCCTGCGGACAAAACAAAACCCCTACCTGCATACGCAGATAGGGGTTTCGGAATTTAATCTTGACGATGACCTACTCTCACATGGGGAAACCCCACACTACCATCGGCGATGCATCGTTTCACTGCTGAGTTCGGGATGGGATCAGGTGGTTCCAATGCTCTATGG
>NZ_VOBI01000018.1 GCF_008369325.1 Pseudomonas sp. ANT_H12B
AAGGAAAGTATTAATATCGCGCATAAGAACGCCGGTTTGTTAGATGTGTTTGCTCGCACGAACATCATCAATCAAATCGGCGTTCTTGTTTCTGTGTTTCCCGGGATTCCGTGAAGAACCAAAAAAATGGGCACCCAACCTGATTGGCGTGCCCATTTTTTACTCCGCTCACCCGCCAGGCGGGCAGTCGGCGCGTGTTACGGATTGACGCTGTCTTTCAACGACTTGCCTGGTTTGAAGGCAACGGTGTTGCTTGCCTTGATTTTCACAGGCTCACCGGTTTGCGGGTTTTTGCCCGTGCGGGCACCGCGGTGGCGTTGCAGGAAGGTACCGAAGCCCACCAGCGTGACGCTGTCCTTGCGGTGCAAAGCGCCGGTGATTTCTTCGAGAACGGCGTTGAGAACGCGGTTGGCCTGCTCTTTGGTGAGGTCTGCTTTTTCAGCAATTGCTGCGGCGAGTTCTGGTTTACGCATTAGTGAAGCCCCTTGACGGTTTTTTGTTGTTATGTCCGTGCTGTTCTCGTTGGAACAGCGCCCAAAGCGCCGCAGATGCTCTACTCTGCGGCAGACGGGAGTGAGAATGGCACGCACAGAAGAGCCGCGCCAGTCTCGGCGCGACCTTTGTAGGGGCAAAAGCGGGGTGATTCCGACAGAACGACCGGCATTTACGCCAGCAGTGCCGGAAGCTCTTTGTTCAGGGCCAGTTTTTCCATCACCGCCGCGCCTGTCAGGGCATAACCCAGCAGTTTGCCGCTGGCATCGCGGCATAGCACCTTGATGTCTGCGCCCTGCCCTTCGACGGTCCAAACACCCTCGAAACCCCGTGGTGGAGGGGAAACCACCAATGGGCAGACCGGCGTTTTGACGGTGATGGGCATCGGGCCATAACTGACCGCCACAGGGTTTGCGGCGAGGGTTTGTGCCAGCGCTCTCGCACAGCTCATCAGGGGCATGACGTACAAAAGATTCAGCCCATCGACCTCGGCGCAATCGCCCAAGGCGTAGATATTGGCGTGGGAGGTTTTCAAATGACGGTCGACCACCACGCCGCGATTGACCTGCAGGCCGGCAGCCGCCGCCAGGTCGATACGCGGACGCAGACCAATGGCCGACACCACCACATCGCAAGGGATCACCTGGCCGTCGGACAGATGCGCTTGCAACCCGTCAGCGACGCGCTGCAAGCGATTGAGCACCGGCCCGAGGTGGAAGCGTGCGCCCAGGCTTTCCAGACCGGCCTGGACCGCAGCGGCTGCCGCGGGGTGCAGCAGGGTCGGCATGACCTGTTCGCACGGTGCAACCAGTTGCACCTCGTAGCCACCGACAATCAGGTCGTTGGCGAACTCGCAGCCGATCAGGCCGGCGCCGAGCAGTAATACCCGACGCTTGCCGGCCGCTGCCGCGCGAAAGCGTGCGTAGTCTTCGAGATCGTTGATCGGGAACACTGCGTCAGCCGCATCACCTTCGATGGGCACCCGTACGGTTTCCGCGCCCCAGGCCAGGATCAGGTCGCGGTAGATTACCGACTCTTCGCCAATCCACAGGCGCTTGTGGCCCGGGTCGATGCCGCTGATACGGGTGTGGGTGCGTACTTCGGCCTTCAATTGCTCGGCCATGGCGCCGGGTTCGGCCATGCTCAAGCCATCGGCGTCCTTGTTCTTGCCAAAACCGGTGGAGAGCATCGGCTTGGAGTAGGAGCGTCCGTCATCTGCGGTAATCAGCAGCAGCGGGGTTTCGCCATCGAGTTTGCGAAACTCCCGGGCCAGGTTGTAGCCAGCCAGCCCGGTGCCGACGATCACGACAGGTGCGTTCATTCCTTACTCCTCTAAAGTCTTAGTTGATTTCGATCATTTCGAAATCCATCTTGCCCACGCCGCAATCCGGGCACAGCCAGTCTTCCGGCACGTCCTGCCACAGGGTGCCCGGCGCAATGCCGTCATCCGGCCAGCCGTCGGCTTCGTTATAGATCAGGCCGCAGACCACACATTGCCACTTTTTCATTCAGGTACATCCTCAGGATTCAGACTTTTGCCGGCGCGAACGGTCGATGGTTGGAATGTTGCCGTCCGGCTCAGGGGCGTTTTGTACTGATCGGGCCCGGCAGATGCAAGCCTGTTCGGCGCAACGAGGGGGCGGATCAATCAAAATCACCGACTGACATGGTAAGCTCGCCGCCTCATTTGCTGCCAATAATGACTCACTGTGCCGCACTCAAAACCTCCATTCTGGCTTCCCCAAAGCCAACTCGCGCCCCTCCCCGACACGTCTACCCTCGACTGGCTGTTCGACGAAGGCTCTTTGACCCGACGGCTGATCCGCCTGTCGAATGACGGCTTCAGCGTCACGCCACTCTTCGAAGGCTGGCAATCACTGCGCTCCGACGAATGCGCCGCACTGGACCTGGCCGAAGGCAGCGAGGGCTGGGTGCGGGAGGTGTACCTGCGCGGCCACGGCGAAGCCTGGGTGTTTGCCCGCAGCGTGGCGGCGCGCAGTGCATTGCAGGGCGACGGCCTGCACATGGACGAGTTGGGCAGCCGCTCTCTGGGCGAATTGCTGTTTTGCGATCAGGCATTTCAACGGCGCGCCATTGAGGTTTGTCACTATCCTCAGGAGTGGCTGCCGGTGGAGTCCCGGGCACCTGAATTGTGGGGCCGCCGTTCGCGTTTCGACCGTGGGGCCTTGAGCGTGCTGGTGGCCGAAATTTTCTTGCCGACCCTGTGGAACGCCACCCGCGCCCATCCGGAGAATTGCTGATGTACCAGAGCCTGCTCAAGTCCCTGAATCGCTTGAATCCACGGGCCTGGGATTTCATTCAGCTGACCCGCATGGACAAACCGATCGGCATTTATCTGCTGCTGTGGCCGACACTGTGGGCGCTGTGGATCGCTGGTAAAGGTTCGCCGTCGCTGGCCAATATCGTGATTTTCGTCCTGGGCGTGGTGCTGACCCGGGCTGGCGGCTGCGTGATCAATGATTGGGCGGATCGCAAGGTCGACGGCTACGTGAAACGCACCGAACAGCGGCCCTTGGTAAGCGGCAAGATCAGTTCCAGAGAAGCGCTGGTGTTCTTTGCGCTGCTGATGGGCGTGAGTTTCCTGCTGGTGTTGTGCACCAACGCGAAAACCGTCTGGCTGTCGTTCGGTGGCTTGGCACTGGCTTTCACTTATCCGTTCATGAAGCGCTACACCTATTACCCACAAGTGGTGCTGGGCGCGGCGTTCTCCTGGGGCATGCCGATGGCGTTCACCGCCGAAACCGGTGGGCTTCCTGCGGCCGCGTGGTTGCTGTGGATCGCTAACCTGCTGTGGACGGTGGGCTACGACACCTATTACGCGATGACTGACCGCGACGACGATCTGAGAATCGGCGTTAAATCCACGGCGATTCTGTTTGGCGAGGCGGACCGGGTGATCATCCTGATTCTGCAGGGGCTGGCGCTAGGTTGCCTGGTGCTGGCCGGGGCGAAATTCGAGCTCGGCGGCTGGTTCCACCTCGGATTGCTGGCGGCGGCGGGCTGTTTTGCGTGGGAGTTCTGGTACACCCGTGGCAAGGACCGGATGCGTTGCTTCAAGGCGTTTCTGCACAACCATTGGGCCGGGTTGGCGATTTTTGTCGGGATTGTGCTGGATTATGGATTGCGTTGAGACGACTGCGGCCATCGTCGGATTGCCGCCCAGACCAAGCCTTGCTCCTACAGGAGCGAGGCTTGCCGCTTCTGAATACGCTTACATTTTCGGCCCTTGGAGGATGTGCCACTTGTCCATTTTCTTGTCGCCGGTCATGTCTCCAGGCTTCTTGTCCTGCACGAAGTAGTACAGCGGCTTGCCGTCGAACGCCCACTGCTTCGTGCCATCGTCACGCGTGATGATGGTCCACTTGCCTTCATCCTTGTCGGCGGCGGTGGCTTTCAGCGGTGGCCAGTTTTCTGCGCACTTGCCGGTGCACGCCGACTTGCCGCCGGTGTCGTTGTCGAAGGTGTACAACGTCATGCCTTTGTGGTCGACCAACATGCCGTCTTTAACCATGCCCGGTTCTGCGGCGAAGGCCATTGTCGGCAACGTTAGCGCAGCAGTGATCAGCAGCGCCTTCCAGGATTGAGCGATGTGCTTCATGGAAACCTTCCTTTTGTGGTTGTCAGGATTCGGACTTAGAGCTTAGCCCAGGTTCATGACAATCGCCGGTCGACTAAAATACTGTCACACGACTGCAATAATTCCGTTATCTAATGCGGCGCAAGACAGTTAAATGACAAGAGGATTAACGCATGGTTGGCAGGAGCATTCTGATCGTCGACGACGAAGCGCCCATTCGCGAAATGATCGCCGTTGCGTTGGAAATGGCCGGCTATGACTGCCTGGAGGCTGAGAACTCCCAACAGGCCCATGCCATCATTGTCGACCGCAAGCCGGACCTGATCCTGCTGGACTGGATGCTGCCCGGCACCTCCGGCATCGAGCTGGCCCGACGCCTCAAGCGCGATGAGCTGACCGGGGACATCCCGATCATCATGCTCACCGCCAAGGGCGAAGAGGACAACAAGATCCAGGGTCTGGAAGTCGGTGCCGACGATTACATCACCAAACCCTTTTCCCCCCGAGAACTGGTTGCGCGTCTGAAAGCCGTACTGCGCCGCGCCGGCCCGACCGATGGCGAAACGCCGATCGAAGTCGGCGGTTTGCTGCTGGACCCGATCAGCCATCGCGTGACCATCGACGGCAAACCCGCCGAGATGGGCCCGACTGAGTACCGTCTGCTGCAATTTTTCATGACCCACCAGGAACGCGCCTACACCCGTGGCCAGTTGCTGGATCAGGTCTGGGGCGGAAATGTTTATGTCGAAGAACGCACCGTCGACGTGCACATCCGGCGCCTGCGCAAAGCCCTCGGTGAGGCTTACGAAAATCTGGTACAAACCGTGCGCGGCACCGGTTACCGGTTTTCCACCAAGGCCTGACCCGGACCTTTCCCGCCCGACAAGCTGACAAGGACGCGCGTTCAAGTGAACCAAAACTGGCATGGCACCCTGATCCGCCACATGCTTTTGCTGGTGACCGGTTGCCTGGTGATCGGCCTGATTTCCGGCTATTACGGCTGGAGCCTCGCCGCGGGCCTGGGACTTTACCTGGCCTGGACGCTCAAGCAACTGCTGCGTCTGCACGAATGGCTGCGCCTGCACAAACCCGATGAAGCACCGCCCGATGGCTATGGCCTGTGGGGCGAGGTGTTCGACAGCATCTACCACCTGCAACGCCGCGACCAACGGGTGCGCGGGCGGCTGCAAGCGGTGATCGACCGGGTCCAGGAATCCACCGCCGCGCTCAAAGATGCGGTGATCATGCTCGACAGCGACGGCAACCTCGAATGGTGGAACCGCGCCGCCGAAACCCTGCTCGGCTTCAAGACGCCGCAAGACAGCGGCCAGCCGGTGACCAACCTGGTGCGCCATCCGCGCTTCAAGGAATACTTCGAGCAGGACAGCTACGCCGAGCCATTGGAAATCCCTTCACCGATCAACGATCGCCTGCGTATTCAGCTGTACATCACCCGCTACGGCAACAACGAACACTTGATGCTGGTGCGCGACGTCACGCGCATCCATCAGCTGGAACAGATGCGCAAAGACTTCATCGCCAACGTCTCCCATGAATTGCGCACGCCGTTGACGGTGATCTGCGGCTACCTGGAAACCCTGCTCGACAACGTTGAAGAAGTGAACCCGCGCTGGTCCCGTGCCTTGCAGCAGATGCAGCAGCAAGGTGGACGCATGCAGACCTTGCTCAACGACCTTCTGCTGCTGGCCAAACTGGAAGCCACTGATTACCCGTCCGACAATCAGCCGGTGGCCATTGACGGATTGCTGCAATCGATCAAGTGCGACGCTCAGCAGTTGTCTGCTCAGCGCAATCAGAAAATCACCCTGGAAGCCGATCCGACGATTCTGCTCAAGGGCAGCGAAGCCGAGTTGCGCAGCGCGTTTTCCAACCTTGTGTTCAACGCGGTGAAGTACACGCCGGCCGAAGGCAATATCCGCATTCGCTGGTGGGGTGACGAGCAAGGTGCGCACCTGAGCGTGCAGGACTCCGGAATCGGTATCGACAGCAAACACCTGCCGCGCCTGACCGAGCGTTTCTACCGCGTCGACTCCAGCCGCAACTCCAACACCGGTGGCACAGGCCTGGGACTGGCCATCGTCAAACACGTGCTGCTGCGTCATCGTGCGCGGATGGAAATCAGCAGTGTGCCGGGCCACGGCAGCACGTTCACCTGCCATTTCGCCCCGGCCCAAGTGACCAAATCGCAGGTCATCAGCGCCGCCGACTGATACCGGCCAGCACTCGCCACTAGGCAATCGCCCAGTCAGCCGCTACATTGGCTGACTTGTGCCTGCCCTTCAGGCACCGCATTTCCTCTTTTTTTGAATACACGGAACCCGCAAAACCCCATCATGGACCCATCCCCTGGCTTGACCCTCGCGACACTCTTCGCCGATTTCGGCATGATTCTTTTTGCTCTGATCTTGGTTTTGCTCAACGGCTTTTTCGTTGCGGCGGAATTTGCCATGGTCAAATTGCGCTCGACCCGGGTCGAAGCCATCGCTGAAAAAAACGGCTGGCGCGGACACATCCTGCGCACCGTTCACAGTCAGCTCGATGCTTACCTGTCGGCGTGCCAATTGGGTATCACCCTCGCCTCCCTGGGCCTTGGCTGGGTCGGTGAGCCGGCGTTCGCGCACATCCTCGAACCGCTGCTTGAAGCCGTCGGCGTGCAGTCGGCCGAAGTGATCAAAGGCGTGTCGTTCTTCGCCGCGTTCTTCGTCATCTCGTACCTGCATATCGTGGTCGGCGAACTGGCGCCGAAATCCTGGGCCATCCGCAAACCCGAGTTGCTGTCGCTCTGGACGGCCGTGCCGCTGTACCTGTTCTACTGGGCCATGTACCCGGCCATCTACCTGCTCAACGCCAGCGCCAACACGATCCTGCGGATCGCTGGCCAGGGTGAGCCCGGCCCTCATCACGAGCACCATTACAGCCGTGAAGAACTCAAACTGATCCTGCACTCCAGCCGTGGCCAGGACCCGAGCGACCAAGGCATGCGCGTTTTGGCCTCCGCGGTGGAAATGGGCGAGCTGGAAGTGGTCGACTGGGCCAATTCCCGGGAAGACCTGGTGACGCTGGAGTTCAACGCGCCGCTCAAGGAAATCCTGGCGATGTTCCGTCGCCACAAATTCAGCCGTTATCCGGTGTACGACAGCGATAGCCAAGAGTTTGTCGGCCTGCTGCACATCAAGGATCTGCTGCTGGAACTGGCGGCCCTGGACCACATTCCCGAATCGTTCAACCTTGCCGAATTGACCCGTCCGCTGGAGCGCGTGTCGCGGCATATGCCGCTGTCGCAGTTGCTGGAACAGTTCCGCAAGGGCGGCTCGCACTTCGCGCTGGTCGAGGAGGCCGATGGCAACATCATCGGCTACCTGACCATGGAAGACGTGCTGGAAGTATTGGTTGGCGACATTCAGGACGAACACCGCAAGGCTGAACGCGGGATCCTCGCCTATCAGCCGGGCAAGCTGCTGGTGCGGGGCGACACACCGCTGTTCAAGGTCGAACGGCTGCTGGGGATCGACCTGGACCACATCGAGGCTGAAACCCTCGCCGGGCTGATCTACGAAACCTTGAAGCGGGTGCCGGAAGAGGAAGAAGTGCTGGAAGTCGAAGGTCTGCGGATCATCATCAAGAAGATGAAAGGGCCGAAGATTATTTTGGCCAAGGTGTTGATGCTCGATTGATCGGCTAATCCAAGTCGACTTGCCCGCGATGGCGTCAGAACAGGCAACACCTCACTGCTTGCCCAACGCAAAGTTGGGCAACGCCCCCACCGGTTGACTGAACTGGTACGGAATCGACACCAGCCCCAACCCGGTATTGCGCTGCACCACAAAATGCAGGTGCGGCCCGCTGCTGTTGCCGGTATTGCCCGACAGCGCCAGCGCACTGCCCACCGCCACCCGCTGCCCTTCGCGAACGCTCACCGAGCCTCGCTGCAAGTGCAGATAAACACCCATGGTCCCGTCGTCGTGCAGCACCCGCACGAAGTTGCCCGACGGATCGTTGCCGCGCCCGGTCTGCTTATTCTCGGTTTTCACCACTACCCCGCCCCGCGCCGCAATGATCGGGGTGCCCTCAGGCATGGCGATGTCCATGGCGTAACGGCTTTTGGGGCCGAAGTGGCTGTATTGACCATTGGCACCCTGACTCAGCCGAAACGGCCCGCCACGCCAGGGCAGCGGGTATCGGTAGGCCATGGCGGTGCCTGAGGGGTCGCCCAGGGAATATTCGAACTTCGGGGTATACGCCAGCGGCCTTCCGGCCTGGGTAGCCGTGAGCAGCGCCAGACGAATGTTGCTGCGCGCCGGCATCACCCGGCGAATCGGTCGGCTCGGCGCGCCACTGACGTTCTTCAACCCGGTGAAACTCAGTTCGATCTCTACTGGCGCATACAGGTCATTGCGCACGTACACACCGTCCATGCCCTTCTGCTTCTTGATGTCGAGGTACACCTGACGCTCAAGGTGCTCTTCCATGCGATCGCGAAAAACGAACACCTTGGAGCCCTTCGTGGGACGGTCGCTATAGGAGACCACGCCATTGGCGTCGGTGGACTTGTAGATAGTCATGGCCACAGCCGAGGTGGAGGCCATGAAGAGACCACAGAGAAACAGCAGGCGCGCGAGCATGGGCAGGATTCTGTCGAGTAAGGCCTGGGAAGGAGCCTAGCAGCTGCAATGGACCCGGGTAGTTGGCAGATGTTTCAAAATGGGGTGTGCGGGAGATGGGCGGTGATTGTTCTGGCCCCATCGCGGGCGAGCCCACTCCCACAAGGTTTTCGCTGTACCTGTGGGAGCGGGCTAGCCCGCGATGCCTTAGCGTCAGACGACGCTGATCTTACGCGCCAGGAATGAAGTGCTTCTGCGCCGTGCCGCGGGCAATCAGGCGGGAGATGTAGTCGAGCTTCTGCGCGTCCTGGTCGACGAAGCGGAAGGTCAGCTGCAGCCACTCGCTGTCGGGCTTCTGCTCGTGGGCGACGATGGCGTGCAGGTAGCCGTTCAGACGGGCCGTTTCGGCGTTATCGCCCTGCTCCAGGTCGAGCACGGCGCTGTCGAGTACTTGCGGCAGGGTGTCGGTGCGTTTCACTACCAGCAGCGCTTCCTTGAGGCTCAAGGCCTTGATCACGCATTGCGCAATGCCGTTCGGCAGACGCAGTTGGCCCTGACCACGACCACCCGTTGGCGCGGCGGAGGACGCTGCAGGCTTGATCGGCGGGCTGTTGAGCAGACCGCGAGACGCAGCGGCCGCCGGGGCCGGTGCGGCGGCGGCAGGTTTGGCGAACGGGTTGACTGGCGCCGCTGCTGGTGCAGCCACGGCAGCTTTGCCGCCGGTCAATGCGCTCAGGGAATCGTTGCCGAACGCCGAGTTCATTTTGGTCGGCGCGCTGTTCATCAAGGTATCGAGCTTGCCCACCTTGTTCAGCGCCTGCTTGACCTTGGTCAGCAGCTGCTCGTTGGTGAACGGTTTGCTGACGTAGCCGGAAACGCCGGCCTGAATGGCTTGCACGACATTCTCTTTATCGCCACGGCTGGTCACCATCACGAAGGGCATGGTCTTGAGATTGTCCTGCTCGCGGCACCAGGTCAGCAGTTCCAGGCCGGACATTTCCGGCATCTCCCAGTCGCACAGGACCAGGTCGAACGCTTCCCGCGTCAGCAAGGACTGAGCCTTCTTGCCGTTGACTGCGTCTTCGATCCGGATGCCCGGGAAGTAGTTGCGCAGGCACTTCTTCACCAGGTCACGAATGAACGACGCATCGTCCACGACCAACACACTGACCTTACTCATCCACAACCCCTTTAAAAAATCCCGGCAAGCATACCGCTTTGCTGATGGCACATTGCCAAAAACCTTCAGTCACGCCGGGACTTTTCGTTCGCGGGTGCTGCGTTCGAATTCAAAAACCACAAACAAAAACGCCCGGCCAAAAGGCCGGGCGCTTTTACTTGGGCAATCTTACTTATCGTCAACTTTGCCCGGAACATTAACGGTTTCGCCGCTTGTGCCTTCAACTTCTTCTTTCATGCGCTTGAGGCCCAGGTGACGCACGTCGGTGCCGCGCACCAGGTAAATCACCAGTTCCGAGATATTGCGCGCGTGATCGCCGATCCGCTCCAGGGAACGCAGCACCCAAATGATGCTCAAGACACGCGAGATAGAGCGCGGGTCTTCCATCATGTAGGTCGCCAGTTCACGCAACGCAGTTTTGTATTCGCGGTCGATGATCTTGTCGTACTGCGCCACCGACAACGCCAGGTCGGCGTCGAAACGGGCAAACGCGTCCAGCGCATCGCGAACCATGTTGCGCACCTGGTCGCCGATGTGGCGAACTTCGACGTAACCGCGCGGCGCTTCGCCTTCTTCGCACAACTGGATGGCGCGGCGGGCGATCTTGGTCGCTTCGTCGCCGATGCGCTCCAGGTCGATCACCGACTTGGAAATGCTGATGATCAAACGCAAGTCAGACGCTGCCGGCTGACGACGGGCCAGAATGCGCAGGCATTCTTCGTCGATGTTGCGTTCCATCTGGTTGATCTGGTCGTCGATCTCACGAACCTGCTGGGCCAGGCCGGAGTCGGCCTCGATCAACGCGGTCACCGCGTCGTTGACCTGCTTTTCCACCAGCCCGCCCATGGCCAGGAGGTGGCTGCGCACTTCCTCGAGCTCAGCGTTGAACTGCGCAGAGATGTGATGGGTAAGGCCTTCTTTACTAATCATGTTGGCGTCCTTGGAGCGTCCGGTAAGGTGCGGTGGACCGCAGCGTCAGTTCAGTGAGCAACAACAGCTTCCTAGCCGTAGCGACCCGTGATGTAGTCTTCGGTCTGCTTCTTCGCCGGATTAGTGAACAGGGTGTCGGTGTCGCCGAATTCCACCAGTTTGCCCATGTACATGAACGCCGTGTAGTCGGAAACCCGGGCGGCCTGTTGCATGTTGTGGGTCACGATGACGATGGTGAACTTGGATTTCAGTTCGTAGATCAGCTCTTCGACTTTCAGCGTGGAGATCGGGTCGAGTGCCGAGCACGGTTCGTCGAGCAGCAGCACTTCCGGCTCCACGGCGATGGTACGAGCGATCACCAGACGTTGTTGCTGACCACCCGACAGGCCGAGTGCCGACTCGTGCAGACGGTCTTTGACTTCGTCCCACAGCGCCGCGCCTTTCAGCGCCCACTCGACGGCTTCGTCGAGGATGCGCTTCTTGTTGATGCCCTGGATGCGCAGGCCGTAAACCACGTTTTCATAGATGGTTTTCGGGAACGGGTTCGGCTTCTGGAACACCATGCCAACACGACGACGCAGCTCGGCCACGTCTTCGCCCTTGCGGTAGATGTTGTTGCCGTAGAGGTTGATCGCACCTTCAACGCGGCAGCCATCCACCAGGTCGTTCATGCGGTTGAACGTACGCAGCAGTGTGGACTTGCCGCAGCCAGACGGGCCGATGAAGGCAGTCACACGCTGTTTCGGGATGTTCATGCTGACGTCGTACAGCGCTTGTTTGTCGCCGTAAAACAGGCTCAGGCCCGGCACTTCAATCGCGACGGTTTCCTGTTCAAGGCTCAAGCTCTGTTTGTCGCGGCCCAGGGCAGACATGTTGATGCCGTGGGTATGTGTTTCGTGCTGCATGGGAGGCTCCCTGTGCTAACAAATTCGGTTCGGTTTTTGTGGGAGCCAGCCTGCTGGCGATTCAGGCGACGCGGTCAATCTGTAAACCGCGGTGATGCCATCGCCAGCAGGCTGGCTCCCACATAGAAATCAGTGCTGCATGAATCAGCTATCCAGCGCTTTGTATTTTTCGCGCAGGTGGTTACGGATATAAACGGCCGACAGGTTCAACGTGGCGATCACCAGCACCAGCAGCAGCGCCGTGGCGTACACCAGCGGCCGTGCGGCCTCGACGTTCGGGCTCTGGAAGCCGACGTCATAAATGTGGAAGCCCAAGTGCATGATCTTCTGGTCCAGGTGCAAGTACGGGTAGTTGCCATCCAGCGGCAGCGATGGCGCCAGTTTCACCACACCCACCAGCATCAGCGGCGCCACCTCACCGGCGGCGCGTGCCACGGCGAGAATCATGCCGGTCATCATCGCCGGGCTGGCCATCGGCAGCACGATCTTCCACAAGGTTTCAGCCTTGGTTGCGCCGAGGGCCAACGAGCCTTCGCGCACCGTGCGAGGAATCCGCGCCAGGCCTTCTTCCGTGGCCACGATCACCACCGGCACCGCCAGCAGCGCCAGGGTCAGGGACGCCCAGAGCAGGCCCGGCGTACCAAAGGTCGGCGCCGGCAGCGCTTCAGGGAAGAACAACCGGTCGACCGAACCGCCCAGCACATAGACGAAGAAGCCCAGACCAAACACACCGTAAACGATGGCTGGAACGCCCGCCAGGTTGTTCACCGCGATGCGGATCAAACGCGTCATGGTGTTCTGTTTCGCATATTCACGCAGGTAAACCGCTGCCAGTACGCCAAACGGGGTCACGATCATCGCCATGATCAACGTCATCATCACGGTGCCGAAAATCGCCGGGAAGATCCCGCCTTCGGTGTTCGCTTCACGCGGGTCGTCGCTCAAGAACTCCCAGACCTTGCTGAAGTAGAAGCCGATCTTGGTGAAGGTGTTCATGGCGTTCGGCTGATAGGCGTGAACCACTTTGCCGATACCGATTTCGACCTCTTTGCCGTTCGCGTCACGGGCCGTCAGGCTGTCGCGGTTGAACTGGGCGTGCAGGTCGTTCAGGCGGGCTTCGATGTCCTGATAACGCGCGTTCAGTTCGGCACGCTCGGACTCCATGTCCGCTTGCGCGGTAGCGTCCATCGTCCCGGCCAGTTCCAGTTTGCGACCGTGCAGGCGGACTCGCTCAAGGCCGGCGTTGATCGCGCCAATGTCGGATTTTTCCAGGCTCTTGAGCTCTGCGGCGAGTTTGTTGACGCGATCGACGCGGGCCTGCAGCTCAGGCCATGCCGCTTCGCCTTCAGCGATGACCTTGCCGTCCTGTTTGACGTTGACCAGGTAACCGTAGAAGTTGCCCCACTCACGACGCTCGATGGTCATCAACTCGGGGGGAGTCTTCTGATTGGTCAGCCACTCGCCGACGATCCAGGTGAAGTCGTTGCCGTTCAGGTCACGGTTGCCGACCTTGATCAGCTCGCGGGTCATGAATTCCGGGCCAACATCGGGCACCGGCAGGCCAGCGCTTTTCAGGCGCTCGCGCGGCACTTGTTCTTTCTGCACCACTTCGCCGATGACGAGGTGATTGGCCTGGCCCGGTACGTCGTAACTGGCGTGCACCAGGTCCGCCGGCCAGAAATGGCCCAGACCGCGCACGGCAATCACTGCCAGCAAGCCAATGGTCATGATGACCGCGATGGACACCGCGCCACCGCTGATCCAGACGCCGGGGGCGCCGCTCTTGAACCATCCTTTCAGGGAGTTCTGTTTCACAGACTTCTACCTTTCTTAAAGCGACGAGTATTTCTTGCGCAGACGCTGACGAATCAGTTCCGCGAGGGTGTTCATGACGAAGGTGAACATCAGCAGCACCAGCGCCGAGAGGAACAGCACGCGGTAGTGGCTGCCGCCGACCTCCGACTCGGGCATTTCCACCGCAACGTTGGCCGCCAGGGTGCGCAGGCCTTCGAACAGGTTCATTTCCATGACCGGGGTGTTACCGGTGGCCATCAGCACGATCATGGTTTCACCGACCGCACGGCCCATGCCGATCATCAGCGCCGAGAAAATGCCCGGGCTGGCAGTGAGGATCACCACGCGAGTCATGGTCTGCCACGGCGTGGCACCGAGGGCCAGGGAGCCGAGGGTCAAACCGCGAGGCACGCTGAACACGGCGTCTTCGGCGATGGAGTAGATGTTCGGGATCACCGCGAAACCCATGGCCAGACCGACCACCAGAGCGTTGCGCTGGTCGTAGGTGATGCCCAGGTCGTGGGAGATCCACATGCGCATGTCGCCGCCGAAGAACCAGGTTTCCATGTACGGGCTCATGTACAGCGAGAGCCAGCCTACAAACAGAATCACCGGGATCAGGATCGCGCTTTCCCAGCCGTCTGGCACCCGCAGGCGCAGCGATTCAGGCAGGCGACTGAAGGTGAAACCGGCGACCAGGATGCCGATCGGCATCAACAGCAGCAGGCTGAAAATGCCCGGCAAATGTCCTTCTACATACGGAGCGAGGAACAGGCCGGCGAAGAAGCCGAGGATCACCGTCGGCATCGCTTCCATCAGTTCGATCACCGGTTTGACCTTGCGGCGCATGCCCGGGGCCATGAAGTACGCGGTGTAGATAGCAGCGGCGACGGCCAGTGGTGCGGCCAGCAGCATCGCGTAGAACGCGGCTTTCAAAGTACCGAAAGTCAGCGGGGACAAGCTCAGCTTGGGTTCGAAGTCAGTGTTGGCGGCGGTCGATTGCCAGACGTATTTAGGCTCGTCGTAGTTCTCGTACCAGACCTTGCTCCACAACGCGCTCCAGGAAACCTCTGGGTGCGGGTTGTCGAGCAGCAGCGGTTGAAGCTTGCCGCCCGCCTCCACGATCACCCGGTTGGCCCGTGGCGAAAGACCAAAGACACCTTGGCCGTCGACCACCTGATCCACCAGCAACGTGCGGTGCGCGGTGCTGTGGAACACGCCGAGCTTGCCGGAAGCGTCGAGGGCGATGAAGCCTTTGCGACGTTCTTCAGCAGTGATTTCAACGATTGGCGTGGTGCCCATCTGGAAGGTGCGGATCTGCTTCAGTCGCAGCTCGCCATCCGGATCGCGGGCCATGAACCACTGGGCCAAACCACCTTTGGAATCGCCGAGGATCAGCGAGATACCACCGACCAGTTGGGTGGCGGCAGTGATTTCGGTTTCACCGTTATCCAGCAGTTTGTAGCGACCGTTGAGGCTCTTGTCGCGCAGGCTGAACACGTCGGCCTGAGCACGACCGTTGATCACGTACAGCCACTGCTGACGCGGGTCGACGAAGATGTTCTTCACCGGCTCGGTCATTTGCGGCAGATCAATACGCTTCTGCTCGTTGGTGACTTCGCCGGTCATCATGTTTTCTTCGCTGGTCAGCGACAAAACATTGAGCTGCGCACCGGTGGAGCCGACCAGCATCAGTGTCGTATCGGTCGCGTTGAGGCTGACATGCTCCAGGGCTCCGCCCGCCTCGTTCAGCGCGATCGGCGTTTCGCCGTACGGGTATTCGATGGCCGGCGAGATGGTTTTCTTGCCGTCCGGGTAGCTGACTTTATAAGTGTGACGGAACACCAGCGCCTGGCCGTTGGACAAGCCGACCGCCACCAAGGGATGGCCCGGTTGGTCTTCGCCGATGGAGGTCACGGTAGTGCCGGCCGGAATCGACAGATCGACACGCTTGAGTTCAGCGCCACTGTCGATATCGAAGAACAACGCCTGGCCCTTGTCGGAAACCCGCATGGCGACCTGGTTCTGTTCTTCCAGGGAGATCATCAGCGGCTTGCCAGCGTCGTGCATCCAGGCAGGCGTGATGGCGTCCTTGGCGGTCAGGTCGGCACCCTGAAACAGCGGCGCGACAACGTAAGCCAGGAAGAAAAAGATCAGCGTGATCGCGCCGAGAACGGCGAGGCCGCCCACGAGGACGTACCAGCGGGTCAGGCGATCTTTGAGCGCACGAATACGGCGCTTGCGTTGTAGCTCAGGCGTATTGAAGTCAATTCGCTTGGGGGGATTTGTAGTCATGGTGGAATTGGCCAGATCATTCATTCGCACACCCTAGCGATCCTGTATGACAGAAAGATGACAATGCAGTGACGCAACAAATCCGCCGCCCGTGGGAACTGGCAGCGGAGTGAAAAATTAGAGGTGTGGGAGCAAGAGCCCTGGCTTGCCGGAGGACCGGGTTACGGCCATCGCGGGCAAGCCACGCTCCCACAAAGATCCGAGGTTAGCCTCGGATCAGGGTTTTACTTTTTTGCTACGTTGTTGCCTTCTTGCAGACCCAGGTCAGCCAGTGCTTTTGCAGCAACCTTGGCTGGCAGCGGGATGTAGCCGTCTTTCACCACAACTTCCTGACCCTGTTTAGACAGAATCAGCTTCACGAACTCGGCTTCCAGCGGGGCCAGAGGCTTGTTCGGGGCTTTGTTGACGTAAACGTAGAGGAAACGCGACAGCGGGTACTTGCCGTTCAGGGTGTTTTCTTCGGTGTCTTCGATGAATTCAGTGCTGCCTTTCTTGGCCAGAGCCACTGTCTTCACGCTAGCGGTCTTGTAGCCGATGCCCGAGTAACCCACGCCGTTCAGCGAGGAGCTGATCGACTGCACGACCGAAGCCGAGCCAGGTTGTTCGTTGACGTTTGGCTTGTAGTCGCCTTTGCACAGGGCTTCTTCTTTGAAGTAGCCATAAGTGCCGGATACCGAGTTACGACCAAACAGTTGAACCGGCTTGTTGGCCAGGTCGCCGGTCACACCCAGATCACCCCAGGTTTTCACGTCGGCTTTGGCGCCACACAGACGAGTCGAGGAGAAAATCGCGTCGACTTGCTCCATGGTCATGTGCTGGATCGGGTTGTCTTTATGAACGAAGACAGCCAGGGCATCCACGGCAACCGGGATTGCGGTTGGCTTGTAGCCGTATTTGGTTTCGAAGGCCTGCAGCTCGTTGTCCTTCATCTTGCGGCTCATCGGGCCCAGGTTAGCGGTGCCTTCAGTCAGCGCAGGTGGCGCGGTAGAAGAACCGGCAGCCTGAATCTGGATGTTTACGTTCGGGTATTCTTTTTTGTAGTTTTCAGCCCACAGGGTCATGAGGTTGGCCAGGGTATCGGAGCCGACGCTGGACAGGTTGCCCGACACACCAGTGGTCTTGGTGTAGCTCGGGATAGCAGGGTCAACAGCGGCAACCGCGTTGGCGGTCGCAACGCCAGCAGCGACAAAAGTCATTGCCGCCATCAAACGCTTCAGTTTCATGCCTTACTCCTAGCAGATAGGTGTGTTAAGTCGGGGCCTAGTATCAGCAGGCCGTGTGAACACTCTATGGCTGAAATATGACAATTGGATGAAAGGCCACCATTCAAAATGCAGAAGCACCGAGACACCGAAGCGAGGTTGACAAATCGAAACTAAAATATAGCCTTGTCAACCAAGAGAGGAACTCATGATCAACGACCGAATTCGCCGTGCCCGTTTGCTGCGAGGCATGTCCCTTGATGCTCTAGCGCTCAAGCTTGGCGACATCACCAAGCAAGGCCTGAGTAAGTACGAGAAGGGGTTAAGCACCCCTAATTCGTCTCGCCTGCTGCAAATGGCCAAGGTCCTTCAGGTCAGCCCCGAATACTTCTTTCGTGCGGACGCCGTGCCGCTGGCACCGTTGGAGTTTCGTAAACTCGCGAAAATGCCGAAGTATCGCCAGGTTCAAGTCGAAGAACAGATTCGAGAACACCTTGAGCGCTACATTGCTCTGGAAGAATGCTTTGACCCGGCAGACATCCAGACTCCCTCCACCCCAGCGCAAATGTTGCCCGTTACCTCTATCGAGGAGGCTGAACACGCCGCCGAAGCCCTGCGCGAATACTGGAGAATTGGTAGCGATCCAATTTCCAACCTGACCGAGCAACTGGAAGAGCACAGCATCAAGGTAGCGATGCTCATAGGGCCGGACGACTTCGACGGCGCCTGCGCCGCTACCGGTGATGGTCGCCACGTCTTGATCGCCCTTAATGCAGAGCGCCCAGGCGAACGCATACGCTTCACCGCTGCCCACGAACTCGGGCATTGGGTCATGAAGTTGCCTGAGGACATGCCAGAGCGAGATAAAGAAAACTGCTGCCATCGTTTTGCAGGCGCTTTTCTCTATCCGGCAAAAGGCGTCACCAGCGACTTCGGCAACCATCCTCGTTCGCGGGTTCATCCGCGCGAACTGCTTATCGCTAAACGCCAATACGGAATTTCGATGCACGCCGCTTTGCGGCGCCTCAAGGATCTGCATTTATTGAGCGATGGGGGCTACAAATCCCTCACAATTCAATTCAGTGCAAATGGCTGGCGCAAGGCCGAACCGGAGCCGATGCCATGCAAACCGCCGCAACGTTTTGAATCGTTGGTGTTCTGGGGACTGGCTGAAGGATTGATCACCAAATCTCGTGCAGCTGAACTTCTACGCAAACCAGTGAGCGCTCTTGATCCCAATTTCTTGGGCTCACTGGAGAGTGCATGAGTCTGATCTACATTAGCGACACGAATATCTGGATCGACTTCAGGAACGCCGGACTGCTGAAACAGATGTTCAGACTGCCGTTCAAACTTTGTTGTACGGATTTCGTGTTGCATGAACTCGAAGATTTCCCCCATGACGAATTGCTCGCCCATGGGTTGATTGTTGAATCTTTCGATGGACCAGAAGTGCTTCGACTCTTCAGCCTCAAAGTCGAGCACAACAACAGTTCTCTGGCGGACGTCTCGTGTTACCTGCTTGCTCAGGAAACAGGCCGCCCGTTACTGACGGGTGACGGAAAACTGAGGCGTCAGGCACAAAAAGATGGATTGCAGGTGCATGGCGCGCTCTGGTCACTGGACTTGATGATTGAGCATCAAGTAATTGCGCCGCTACAGGCAGCAGACGCTTTACAGGATATGCTTTTACGCGGAGCACGTTTGCCGTCAGGCGAATGTGAGACAAGGCTTTCGCACTGGCGAAAGCCTTGTCCGTTTATGGTTTAGCGCCCCTTCCTCCAAAGATACGCACCCACCAAAATCCCGACTCCGCACAGGATTGCCACATAGTACGCAGGCCCCATCGGACTTTCCTTGAGCAGCAGGCTGACGATCATCGGCGTCAGGCCACCAAAAATGGCATAGGCGACGTTGTAGGAGAACGACAGGCCGCTGAAACGCACCACCGGCGGGAACGCTTTGACCATCACGTATGGCACCGCACCGATGGTGCCCACCAGCAGGCCGGTCAGGGCGTACATCGGGAACAGCCAGTCGGGATGGTCAGCCAGGCTGTGGTAGAAGGTCCATGAGCTGGCCAGCAATGCGGCGCAACCGAACACGAAGACTCGTCCCGCACCGAATCGATCCGCCAGAGCCCCGGCGATGATGCAGCCAAAGCTCAGGAATACGATCGCTACGCTGTTGGACTGCAGGGCAGTGGTTGGCGAGAAGTGATAGACCGTCTGCAATACGGTCGGGGTCATCAGGATCAGCACCACAATGGCAGCGGACAGCAACCAGGTCAGCAGCATGGAAATCAGAATCGCACCGCGATGGTCACGCAACACCGCGCGCAGCGGCACCTCTTCGGCCAGGGCTTTACGCAATTGCAGCTCGGCGAACACCGGGGTTTCGTGCAACCAGCGGCGCAGATAAACCGAGAACAAACCGAATACACCGCCCAACAGGAACGGAATCCGCCAAGCGTAATCGGCAACTTCTACCGGCGTGTAAAAGCTGTTGATCGCGGTGGCGACCAGCGAGCCCAGCAAGATGCCAGCCGTCAGACCGCTGGTCAGGGTGCCGCAGGCGTAGCCGATATGCCGCTGCGGCACGTGTTCGGAAACGAATACCCACGCTCCCGGCACTTCACCGCCAATCGCAGCGCCTTGAATCACCCGCATCAGCAGCAACAGGATCGGCGCCCACATGCCGATCTGCGCGTAAGTCGGCAGCAGGCCCATGATCAGGGTCGGCACCGCCATCATGAAAATGCTCAGGGTGAACATCTTCTTGCGCCCCAGCAGGTCGCCGAAGTGCGCCATGACGATGCCACCCAGTGGCCGAGCCAAATAGCCGGCGGCAAAGATCCCGAAGGTCTGCATCAAGCGCAGCCACTCGGGCATGTCGGCCGGGAAGAACAGCTTGCCGACCACCGTGGCGAAGAACACGAAGATGATGAAGTCGTAAAACTCCAGCGCACCGCCCAGCGCAGACAGCGACAAAGTCTTGTAATCGCTGCGGGTCAGCGGACGTGCGGATTGAGTGGGCTGCGCGATGCTCGAGGGCGCTGTGGTCATGGCAAGGCTTCTCTTATAGTCGGATCTGCAACCCCAACAACGCTGGCTGAGGCTTGGGCAGGTCCGGCACGATAACAAATTGTTCGAAAAAGCACATAGAGGTGCGTATTCGACAGTCAAATTGAGAACCGGACGGTCGTCTCGGAGTCTACCGATCGATATACTCGCGGCCATGCAGCATTTTTAAGGGGTTGCTGTGCGAAAACGCGCTGGATGCCAGGCAAGATAATTGCTTGGCTCAGTCGGTTTCGCAGAGATTCCCTTTAGGCGCCTTACGAAAAACGTGACGAACGTAGTATGTTCGGGCTGAATCGTTTTTCCCGAAGACGGCTATTCACCTGAAGTACCAATAAAGAGTCACGGGTCAGAGGCACCCCCGGCATGATAGAGCTCGAACAAGAAGATCCGATCCCGCAAGGCGACCTTGCCCTGCAAATTACCGCGCTTCCGCGCGAAACCAACGGCTTTGGCGATATTTTCGGCGGTTGGCTGGTAGCGCAGATGGATTTGGCCGGCACAGCAATGGCCAGCAAAGTCGCGGGTGGTCGTGTGGCCACGGTTGCGATCGACCGCATGGCGTTCCTGGTTCCGGTCGCGGTGGGCGCTCAGCTCTCCTTCTATACCCAGGCGCTGGAAATCGGCCGCAGCTCGATCCAGATGATGGTTGAAGTGTGGAGCGACGATCCGCTGTCCAGCGAATGGCGTAAGGTGACCGAAGCGGTATTCGTGTTCGTCGCCATCGACGGCAGCGGTCGCACCCGTTCGGTTCCGCCCAGGGCTCGTTAAAACAGGAAGCGTTAAACCCGGCGACCGTTTCGCGGTCCATTGCAGTCATTGTTCCTGATCGAGAGCTGTCCCATGAGCACACCCAACGTTGAAGCCGTGAAACTGAATGAACTGAACTGCTGGCGCATCCGCCATGGTCAGGCCGAATTGCTGGTGGCCCAGCAAGGCGCGCACATCCTCAGTTATCAGTTGGCCGGGCAACCGCCGCTGATCTGGCTCAACGACGAGGCCGTGTTCAAGACCGGCAAGAGCATCCGCGCGGGTGTGCCGGTGTGCTGGCCTTGGTTCGGCAACTTCGGGCGCAACCCGCAAAGTGTTCAAGCGATGCGCGTCAGCAACGAACCGCCGACAGCACATGGCCTGGTTCGGGCGATGGACTGGGAACTGGGCGGCATTGAAGCGGAGGGCGAAAGCCTGAAAGTGGAGTTCTTGCTGCCCTACCCCGAAGGCGGCCTGCCGGGCTGGCCGCATCAGGTGGATTTGAAGCTGAGCATCCGTCTGGATGAACAACTGCATATCAGCCTGACCAGCCTTAACCAGGGCACTGAGAAAGTGACCATCAGCCAGGCGCTGCACAGCTACTTCGCGGTCAGCGATGTGCGAAAGGTGCATATCGAAGGGCTGGATGACTTGAGCTACATCGACACGCTGAACGACTGGAAAACCGCTACCCAGACCGGCGAGCTGGGTTTTGCCGGCGAGACCGACCGCATCTACCTCAATACCCCGGCGAAGCTGAGCATTGTCGATCCGGCGTGGGAACGGCGCATCGAGCTGACCAGCAGCGGCTCACGCTCGGCGGTGATCTGGAACCCGTGGATCGACCGCGCTGCCGCATTCAGCGACATGGCCGATGATGGCTGGCAGCGCATGCTGTGCATTGAAACGGCGAATGTGATGGATGATGTGGTGAGCCTAGCGCCGGGCGCAAGCCATACCCTCGGTGTGAGCATCGCCAGCAAATCTCTCTAACACCAGATACCCAATGTGGGAGCGAGCCTGCTCGCGATAGGGCCATAACATCCAACATCTATGTTGACTGTTAAACCGCCATCGCGAGCAGGCTCGCTCCCACATTTGGATCACCTACAAATCTGATTCCTGCACTACCCGCACCTTCGCCGCATCCAGCGCATACGCCGCATCGGCCAGGTCGTTGTTGACCTTCTCGATCTTCAGCGTGCCGGTCACCCACAGCGGTGTGTAGATGTCATCCAGCTGCAAGCCTTTCGGATAACGCACCAGCACCAACTGGTTAGGCGGCGGTGGCGGCACGTGGATGCAGGCGCCCGGGTATGGCACGAGGAAGAACAGCGTGCTGCGGCCCTTGGCGTCGGATTCCAGCGGTACCGGGTAACCGCCGATGCGGATGTTCTTGTCGTTCATCGACGGCACGGTTTTGGTCGAATACATCACCGCCGGCAAGCCTTTGCTCTGTTTCATGCCACCCTTTTCGGTAAAGGTGCCATTGGCTTCGGGGGAGTTGTGGTCGATTTCGGGCATGGCCTCGAGGGCTTTCTGGTCCGACTTGGGCATCAGGTCGAGCCAGTCGGTTTCCGGCAGTTCGCCGGCGTGGGCAAGGCCTGTACCCAGTAAAAGAAGAGTGAACATCAAACGGCGCATGGAGGTGCTCGGCAAAGGAAAGGACGGTGCAACGCCGAACATTCTAGCCCTCTCCGGCTGCTCGGCAGAGAGGGCTTTGTCGCCTGAATCAGTTCTTTTTGATCAAGCCGTAGATCACCAGCAAGATCACGGCACCCACCAGCGCACCAAGGAAGCCTGCGCCTTGGCCGGCCTGATAGAAGCCCAGGGCCTGGCCGCCGTATGTGGCCGCCAGCGAACCGCCGATACCGAGCAGGATGGTCATGATCCAGCCCATGCTGTCATCACCCGGTTTCAGGAAGCGAGCCAGCAGGCCGACGATCAAGCCGATAAAGATGGTTCCGATAATTCCCATGGCATTTCCCTCTGATTGAATGGCTGTGTCCTTGCCAAAGCCTAGTCAGACTTTGGCATCCTGCCATGAGAGAACGGCGGCCCCGAAATGGTTCCGCCGCTGCCACATGAAACTGTTTATTCGGCGATGAGCGCTTCGACCTTGAGGATCTGTGCCGCCAGCGTCTCGCGGTCCGCACAACGCAGGTTGGCGTGACCGACCTTGCGACCGACCTTGAACGCCTTGCCATAGTGATGCAGATGGCAATCGGCAATGGCCAGGACTTGCTCGGTCTCCGGCACTTTGCCGATGAAGTTGAGCATCGCGCTCTCGCCGACCTTGGCCGTCGAACCCAGCGGCAGACCGGCAACGGCCCGAAGGTGGTTTTCGAACTGGCTGCACTCGGCGCCTTCCGTGGTCCAGTGACCCGAGTTATGCACACGCGGGGCGATCTCGTTGGCCTTGAGGCCACCGTCGACTTCGAAGAACTCGAACGCCATCACGCCAACGTAATTCAGCTGCTTGAGCACACGGCTGGAATAATCTTCGGCCAAGGCTTGCAGCGGGTGATCGGTGCTGGCCACGGACAGCTTGAGGATGCCGCTGTCGTGGGTGTTGTGAACCAGCGGATAGAACCTGGTTTCACCATCACGAGCACGTACGGCGATCAGCGAAACTTCGCCCGTGAACGGCACGAAGCCTTCCAGTAGACAAGCCACGCTGCCCAGCTCAGCGAACGTACCCACCACGTCTTCAGGTTTGCGCAGAACCTTCTGGCCCTTGCCGTCATAACCCAGGGTGCGGGTTTTCAACACGGCCGGCAGACCGATGGAAGCCACGGCGGCGTCCAGATCCGCTTGCGACTGGATGTCGGCGAACGCCGGGGTGGGAATCCCCAGGTCCTTGAACATGCTCTTCTCGAACCAGCGATCACGGGCGATGCGCAGGGCTTCGGCACTCGGGTACACCGGGACGAATTGCGAGAGGAACGCCACGGTTTCGGCCGGGACGCTTTCAAACTCGAAAGTCACCAGATCGACTTCATCGGCCAACTGGCGCAGGTGGTCCTGATCGCCGTAATCGGCCCGCAGGTGTTCGCCCAACGCAGCTGCGCAAGCATCCGGCGCCGGGTCCAGGAAAGCGAAGTTCATGCCCAGCGGAGTACCCGCCAACGCCAACATGCGGCCCAACTGGCCGCCACCGATTACACCGATCTTCATCGTCAACAACCTCAGGCGATGCGTGGGTCTGGATTTTCCAGGACGCTGTCTGTCTGCTCAGTGCGGAATTTTTTCAGCACCGCGTGGAACTGCGGGTGCTTGGCGCCCAGGATGCTCGCCGAGAGCAGCGCTGCGTTGATCGCGCCGGCCTTGCCGATGGCCAGGGTGGCGACCGGAATGCCCGCAGGCATCTGCACTATGGAAAGCAGCGAATCGACGCCCGAGAGCATCGACGACTGCACCGGCACACCCAGCACCGGCAGGTGAGTCTTGGCCGCACACATGCCTGGCAAGTGGGCCGCGCCACCGGCACCGGCGATGATCACCTCGATGCCACGCGCCTCGGCTTCTTCAGCGTACTGGAACAGCAGGTCCGGGGTGCGGTGGGCGGAGACCACTTTCACCTCGTAAGGGATGCCGAGCTTTTCCAGCATATCGGCGGTGTGGCTAAGGGTGGACCAATCGGACTTGGAGCCCATGATCACGCCAACCAGTGCGCTCATCGTCGTGCCTCTTCTCTCTGGGCGCCCGCAGGCGCGTCAAAAAACAACAAGCCACGCGGGATATCCGGCGTGGCTTGAGTGTACGAATTAAGGCCGGGCGAACCGGCCGAAGGCCGCGCAGTATACCGTAATGAGGCAGATAAACAGCCCCTTCTACGACCATCTGTCATGACGGGTCTCTTTACCCGCCCATCAGAATTTATTGACTCTAAAGTCAGCGAGCACTTCGCTTTAATGATGATACTCACATCAGCCCTAGACGAAGTTCTCCACAATCAAACTCTTTTATTGAAAAACAACAAAGAGAATGCCCCCTAACACTCTCTGATACACAACCAGACTACGAAACCAAGTGCGAATCCATTAATAATCAAGAACCACGATGTATGTGACTTTCTCCATGACAGGCCACATATAACTTAATGACCAACAACCATCCCTTACAAAGAGTTTTTTATGCCAGCATTATTAAAGTTGACACTTGCATTATTTGGCAGTGTATTCATTGCCTTTACTGCCCAGGCAACCATCGCCATTGATGATACTTCCTGGGCACCTGTAAAGCCTCAGATTCAAATACGATCGTTCAAAGCACTACCCGTGGATAAAATGCCGATTTTCATCCATACGTTCATTCACGACGACATAGCAGAGTCACAATCAGAAATTTATGCGAAACACTTCCTGCCCATGGTTAAAGAGATTGAAGGGACCACTGGACGGCGCGTGTCGGTTCAATTTATTCGACACCAGCCCACCTATACTGATTTCGCTTATGAAAATTCTGACGAACAGGCTACTTACCAAAGCTGGAGTAAACTGGCAATCCAATATAGAAACAAACAAAACCTGCCTTATCAGCAAACTACAAAATTTCTACTGCTGACCCGTAATTCATTAAACAGTCGCGTAGGCGGCATAGCGGGCGTTGGTGAGCAAGTAGGTATTGCCTCACTCAAGAGCACAATCATTGTAGGTCATGAAGTTGGGCACATGCTGGATGCCTCGCACGAGAACGGTGAAGTGCTCTTTCGGAGTGCTTGGTGGTGTGACAGTTACATGGTTCCGAGTCCAAATATCTTGACCAGCAACTGCAATATTTACACCGATGCAAACCGGGAAAGAATCAATGCCTTTTTGAAGAATGTTCCATAAATAAACAACGTCTGGAGTCGTCAGTATCGGCTCCAAACGGCGCACCATTACGAACCACCACCAGCCGCACCACCCTCCAGTTTGCGCCACAACAACCGCACATTAGCCTTGCGCACCAGCGCGCAGCGGTACAGACGAATCTCCAACGGCACATGCCATTGCGGGCCGCCGCAGACCACCAGTTCGCCACGAGCCAGTTCGGCGCGCACGCTCAGCTGGGGAACCCAGGCAATGCCCAAACCTTCCAGCGCCATACTTTTAAGGCTGTCGGCCATGGCGGTCTCATAAATGGTGGTGAAGCGCAGCGCCCGTTGGCGCAGCAACATGTTCACCGAACGCCCGAGAAACGCACCGGCGCTGTAGGCCAACAGCGGCACGCTGGCCTCGCCTTCCAGATCGAACAATGGCTTGCCGTCGGCGTCCGCGGCGCAGACCGGGAGCATCTCGGTCTGCCCAAGGTGCAGCGACGGGAAAATTTCCGGGTCCATCTGCATCGCTGCGTCCGGGTCATAGAAAGCCAGCATCAAATCGCAACCGCCTTCGCGCAACGCATGCACCGCATCGCCAACGTTGGTCGCCACCAACCGTGTGGCGATGTTCAAACCTTCGTTGCGTAGCTGGGCGATCCAGCGCGGAAAGAATCCCAAGGCCAGCGAGTGAGCGGCGGCAACCTGCATCACCTCCCCCTGCCCACCCTCCAAATGATGGAGATGGCGGAGCACTTCGCCGAGTTGCTCCACCACGGTCCGCGCGGTGACGAGGAACAATTGCCCCGCTGCCGTCAGCTCGACTGGCGTGCGCGAGCGATTGACCAACGTCAGCCCCAGCGCGGCTTCGAGGCTGCGGATCCGCCGACTGAACGCCGGCTGAGTCACGAAGCGTCGTTCCGCTGCCTGAGAGAAGCTGCGGGTGGCGGCCAAGGCGCTAAAGTCCTCAAGCCATTTACTTTCAAGGTTCATCACGGCCTCCCGGACACGCACCAATTTAGGTCACACGCTCGCCGCAGATACGGCGTCACATGGGCATTATGCCGAATGTGCATAGGCTAGTGTTTAACAGCATTGGCCCAAAATTCTCCACAAGCCTAGCATTTGCAGTGTTCCGGCACCGACCGGGTCCCTATCGAGATGATTTCTATCATGTCCTCCGCTGCATCTTTCCGCACAGAAAAAGACCTGCTTGGCGTACTCGAAGTACCTGCTCAAGCGTATTACGGCATCCAGACCCTGCGAGCGGTGAACAACTTCCGTCTCTCCGGCGTTCCGATTTCGCATTACCCGAAGCTGGTTGTCGGCCTGGCCATGGTCAAACAGGCCGCCGCTGACGCCAACCGCGAGCTGGGCCACCTGAGCGAAGCCAAGCACGCTGCCATCAGCGAAGCCTGTGCACGTTTGATCCGCGGCGATTTCCACGAAGAGTTCGTGGTAGACATGATTCAAGGCGGCGCGGGCACTTCAACCAACATGAATGCCAACGAAGTCATCGCCAACATCGCGCTGGAGGCCATGGGTCACCAGAAGGGCGAATACCAATACCTGCACCCGAACAACGACGTGAACATGGCGCAGTCTACCAACGACGCCTACCCGACCGCGATCCGTCTAGGCTTGCTGTTGGGTCACGATGCGTTGCTGGCCAGCCTCGACAGCCTGATCCAGGCATTCGCTGCCAAGGGCCAGGAATTCAGCCACGTATTGAAAATGGGCCGTACACAACTGCAAGACGCCGTGCCGATGACCCTGGGTCAAGAATTCCGCGCTTTCGCTACTACGCTGGGCGAAGACTTGGCGCGTCTCAAAACGCTGGCACCGGAACTGCTGACCGAAGTGAACCTGGGCGGCACCGCGATCGGCACCGGCATCAACGCCGACCCGCGTTACCAGCACCTGGCCGTTCAGCGCCTGGCACTGATCAGCGGTCAACCGCTGGTTCCAGCCGCTGACCTGATCGAAGCCACCTCCGACATGGGCGCCTTCGTGCTGTTCTCCGGCATGCTCAAGCGCACCGCGGTCAAGCTCTCGAAGATCTGCAACGACCTGCGCCTGCTGTCCAGCGGCCCACGCACCGGCATCAACGAAATCAACCTGCCAGCGCGTCAGCCAGGCAGCTCAATCATGCCCGGCAAGGTCAACCCGGTTATCCCGGAAGCCGTCAATCAGGTGGCTTTCCAGATCATCGGCAACGACCTGGCCCTGACCATCGCGGCCGAAGGCGGCCAACTGCAACTGAACGTGATGGAGCCGCTGATCGCGTTCAAGATCTTCGACTCGATCCGCCTGCTGCAACGCGCCATGGACATGCTGCGCGAGCATTGCATCGTCGGCATCACCGCCAACGAAGAGCGCTGCCGCGAACTGGTCGAACACTCGATCGGTCTGGTCACCGCGCTGAACCCGTACATCGGCTATGAAAACGCCACCCGCATCGCCCGTATCGCCCTCGAAAGCGGCCGCGGTGTGCTGGAACTGGTGCGCGAAGAAGGCCTGCTCGACGACGAAATGCTCGCCGACATACTGCGCCCGGAAAACATGATTGCTCCGCGTCTGGTGCCTCTGAAGGCTTAACCGAACGCAACGCCGGCTCTTGCTCTTTTAACCAAGCGCACCAAGAGCCACGCTCACCAGGTCGAGGGACTAGACACCTCTCACCTTTTGAGGGCTTGGGGATTTATTCCCCAGGCCCTTTTTTTTAACTCTTTGGCAGCAAAACAGAACCTGTGGGAGCGGGCTTGCCCGCGATGAACGATAACGCGGTGTACCTGAAAAACCGCGGCGCCAGCATCGCGGGCAAGCCCGCTCCCACAAGAACCGGACCTCCAAAGGGTCAGGTGTTTCAAAGCCTCGTTACATCGCTTGCACCACAACCGTGCAGACGGACGGCACACTCATAGGTATAGTGCCGCCCCTCTTCGCGTGAGCGGTCGTCGGTAACGAGGCCCAAACCCATGCGAAACCCGAACTAATAACAAACCCGCAATATGAAATCGGGACGAACTTTCGCCTCACCTGTTTTGCCATGCGCAACTCGGTGTAACGCGATGTTTCGGCTCGCCCAGCATTTGCCTACACAAAAACAGCGAGGAATACTCCATGCTCGAAGTCATTAACGACTTCCTCTCAGGGAAAGTACTGATCGTGCTCATTGTCGGGCTCGGTAGCTACTTCACGATCCGCTCGCGTTTCGTTCAATTGCGTCACTTCTTCCATATGTTTGCGGTGTTCCGCGACAGCCTCAAAAGCAGCGCCGGTCAACTCAGTTCGTTCCAGGCCCTGATGCTCAGCCTCGCCGGCCGCGTCGGTGCGGGCAACATCGCCGGTGTCGGTATCGCCGTCACCCTGGGTGGCCCGGGTGCGGTGTTCTGGATGTGGGTGACCGCGCTGGTCGGCATGTCCAGCAGCTTCTTCGAATGCTCCCTCGGCCAGCTCTACAAGCGCTGCGACTCCGACGGCACGTACCGTGGCGGCCCGTCCTATTACATCCAGCACGGCCTGCAAAAACGCTGGCTGGGCATGATCATGGCGTTCCTGTTGCTGGTGACCTTCGGGTTTGCCTTCAACGGCCTGCAATCCCACGCCGTGACCCACTCCCTGAACAACGCGTTCGGCCTCGACACCACCTACACAGGCTTGGCCCTGGCGGTATTGCTGGGGCTGGTGTTCATCGGCGGGATCAAGCGGATCGCCAAGGTCGCCGACCTGCTGGTGCCGGTGAAAACCCTGGTGTACATCGGCGTGACCCTCTACGTGATCGTGCTTCAGTTCGACCACGTTCCAGCCATGCTGATGACCATCGTCAAAAGTGCCTTCGGTCTCGACCAGGCGTTCGGCGGCCTGATTGGCAGTGCCATCGTCATGGGCGTGAAACGTGGCGTATTCGCCAACGAAGCGGGCCTGGGCAGTGCACCTAACGTGGCCGCCGTCGCGTCGGTCGAGCACCCGGTGGCACAAGGTGTGGTCCAGGCATTCAGCGTGTTCCTCGACACCTTCGTGATCTGCACCTGCACCGCATTGCTGATCCTGCTGTCGGGTTTCTACACCCCGGGCTTCGAAGGCGACGGCATTGCCCTGACCCAAAACTCGCTGGCTGCCGTGGTCGGTAACTGGGGCCGGAGTTTCATCTCCGTAGCCCTGTCGTTGTTCGTGTTCACCTCGATCCTCTACAACTACTACCTGGGCGAGAGCAACCTGCGCTTTTTGATCGGTGAAAACCGCAAGGCGCTGATCGGCTACCGCGCGCTGGTATTGGTGCTGATCTTCTGGGGTGCGATCGAAAACCTCGGCACCGTATTCGCCTTCGCCGACATCACCATGACCATGCTCGCGTTCGTGAACCTGATCGCGTTGTTCCTGCTGTTCAAGGTCGGCATGCGCATCCTGCGTGACTACGACGACCAGCGTGCGGCCGGGATCAAGACGCCGGTGTTCGATTCGAGCAAATTCCCGGATCTGGACCTGGACTTGAACGCCTGGCCAGCCAATCCTCCAGCCGCGGCCCCAAAGGCTGAAGCTGAGCCACAAGGCGTACCCGCAGCGCAACGCTGATCGGTTAAAGTGCGCAATCCCATGTGGGAGCGAGCCTGCTCGCGAAGGCGGTTTGACAGTCAACATTGATGTTGAATGTTCCGACCCTTTCGCGAGCAGGCTCGCTCCCACAATGGAACTCATTGTTCTCGGAGAGTCTCCATGAATTCCTCGACCTACCCTGCCGCACAGCACGTCATGGTGCTCTACACCGGCGGCACCATCGGTATGCAAGCCAGCGCCAATGGCCTGGCTCCGGCGTCCGGTTTTGAAGCGCGGATGCGCGAGTATCTGCACAGCCAACCTGAACTCGTGGTGCCGCAATGGCGCTTTCGCGAGATGTCGCCGCTGATCGACAGCGCCAACATGACCCCGGTTTACTGGCAGCAACTGCGTGAAGCGGTGGTCGATGCTGTTGATGTGCAGGGCTGCGACAGCGTGCTGATCCTGCACGGCACCGACACCTTGGCCTACAGCGCCGCAGCCATGAGCTTTCAATTGCTCGGCCTGCAGGCCCGCGTGGTGTTCACCGGTTCCATGCTGCCGGCCGGCGTAACTGACAGCGATGCCTGGGAAAACCTCAGCGGCGCGCTGGTTGCCTTGGGCCAAGGTCTGGCACCGGGCGTTCATCTGTATTTCCACGGAGAACTGCTGGACCCGACCCGTTGCGCGAAGGTGCGCAGTTTCGGGCGTCATCCGTTCAAACGCCTGGAGCGTCAGGGCGCAGGCGTGAAGGCGCCAGCGCTGCCAGTGGAGTTGCATTACCGCAAGATCAAACAATTGACGACAGTCGCTGTGCTGCCGCTGTTCCCCGGCATCGGCGCCGCGATACTCGACGGCCTGCTCGACAGCGGCATTCAAGGCCTGGTGCTGGAGTGCTACGGCAGCGGCACCGGGCCGAGCGATAACCCGGAGTTTCTCGCCAGCCTGGAGCGGGCGCGGGACAAGAGTGTTGTGGTGGTAGCCGTCACCCAATGCCATGAAGGTGGCGTCGAGCTGGACGTTTACGAGGCCGGTAGTCGTCTGCGTGGTGTCGGCGTGTTGTCCGGTGGTGGCATGACGCGCGAGGCGGCATTCGGCAAGTTGCACGCGCTGTTGGGTGCAGGGCTGGAAACTTCTGAAGTACGACAGCTAGTAGAATTCGACCTCTGCGGCGAACTGAGCTGACACCCTGCAAAACCCTGTGGGAGCGAGCCTGCTCGCGATAGCGGCCGTCCATCCAACATTGATGCTGACTGACACACCGCCATCGCGAGCAGGCTCGCTCCCACAGGATCTCATCAGGCATGTAACTTGCTGCGTTTCAGCCATCCCAAGGCTGGAACATCCCCATGCTCCACTCCCACCTCACCACCCTCAACGCCGTCTCCCTGGTGCTCGACACCTTCAAGGCCGAAGGCTTGTCCAGCGAAACGCTGTTGGCTGGCAGTGGTATCAACGCGGCGGATCTGAACCGGGCCGACACGCGTATCACCACCAACCAGGAAATGCAGGTCTGCGCTAACGCTGTCGCGCTCAAACGCGATATCGGTCTGGAATTGGGCGGGCGCATGCACGTTTCGTCCTACGGCATGCTCGGTTATGCGTTGCTCACCAGTGCCACCTTCGGTGACGCGTTACGTCTGGCGATGCGATATCCGGCGCTGCTGGGAACACTTTTCGAATTGAGCCTGGAAGACGACGGTGAGCGTGTCTGGTTCGTCGCCGCCGATTATCGGGAGAACCCGGCGCTCGCGGTGTTCAACGCCGAGTTCTGTCTGGTGTCGCTGAAAGTCATCTGCAACGACCTGCTCGGGCATCCGCTGCCGTTGCGGGCCACACGCTTCGAACACGCCGCACCCGACTATGAAGCGACTTACGCCCAACACTTCAACTGCCCGTTGCACTTTGGGAGGCGGGACAACGCGTTTGCTTTCGACCGGCGCTGGCTCGACCAGCCGCTGCCGCTGGCCGATGTCATCACCCATCAGGCTATGGCCGAACGCTGCCGCAAGCAGAACACCGAGTTCACCGGGCGTCAGGCGTGGCTGGGGCGGATTCGGCAATTGCTCGGCGCGCAGTTGAACGCCGCACCTGGGCTGGAAGGCCTGGCCGAGCAGATGAACTGTTCGGCGCGCACGTTGCGGCGACACCTCAAGGACCTGGGGTGCGGTTATCAGGAATTGCTTGATGAACTGCGCTTCGAACAGGCCAAGCAAATGCTTTGCGAGGATCAACTGCCGATCTATCGGATCGCCGAGGCGCTGGGTTTCAGCGAGACCGCAAGTTTCCGCCATGCGTTTGTGCGCTGGAGCGGTGTGGCACCCAGCCAGTTCCGGCCACATGGATAACACGTGTAGGAGCGGCCTTGCCCGCGAAGAGGCCGGTACATCCGACACATCTCCAGCGGCCGAAACACCGCCTTCGCGGGCAAGCCCGCTCCCACAGTTTCGGCATTCCATGCTCACAATCGGGCATGCTCGCGCTAAGAAGGGGCGAATTTCGGTCAGTTCTTTTGGCCATATCGATCCCCTTTTGGCCTTTCCTGCCGTTCTCCAAAATCATCCGCGCCGCAAGACTGTGTGCAACCGAATCAGCCTGCGGAGAACAACAAAATGCTGACGATCTACTCGGACGATCACCACCTGCACCACGGCCGTTGTGAATTGATAGACGGGCAACTCAAGCCCTGCTTCGAAATGCCGTCGCGCGCCGACCACGTGCTGGCCCGGGTGCAACACCAGAACCTCGGCCCCGTCGAAGCACCACAGAATTTCGGCCTCGGTCCGATCGAGCGCATCCACAGCCGCGCCTACCTCGACTTTTTCAAAGGCGCCTGGGCCCGGTGGACCGAGTTCAACACCGACGGCGACTTGCTGCCCTACACCTGGCCGGCCCGCACCCTGCGCCGCATCAAGCCCACCAGCCTGCACGGCGAGCTCGGCTATTACAGCTTCGACGGTGGCGCACCGATCACCGCCGGCACCTGGCAAGCGGCATACAGCGCGGCGCAAGTTGCCCTCACTGCCCAGGCCGAAATCCAGCGCGGCGCCCGCAGTGCCTTCGCCCTGTGCCGCCCACCGGGACACCATGCTGCCAGCGATTTGATGGGCGGTTATTGCTACCTCAACAACGCCGCAATCGCCGCTCAGGCGTTCCTCGATCAGGGCCATAAAAAGGTCGCGATCCTCGACGTCGATTACCACCATGGCAACGGCACCCAGTCGATTTTCTACGAGCGCAGCGACGTACTGTTCACCTCGATTCACGGCCATCCGGAAGCCGAGTTCCCGTTCTTCCTTGGCTATGAAGACGAGCCGGGCGAAGGTGCTGGCGAAGGCTTCAACTTCAACTACCCTTTGCCCGCCGGCAGCGGTTGGGACACTTGGAGCGCAGCGCTGGAACAAGCCTGTAAAGAGATCGAACACTACGGCGCCGAGATCATCGTCGTCTCCCTGGGTGTCGACACGTTCAAGGACGATCCGATCTCCCAGTTCAAACTCGACAGCCCGGACTACCTGGCCATGGGCAAGCGCATCGAGGCCCTCGGCAAACCCACGCTGTTCGTGATGGAAGGCGGTTACGCGGTAGAAGAAATCGGCATCAATGCCGTGAACGTTCTTGAAGGTTTTGAAAGCGCTCAATGAGGAAATAGAACAATGAAAAGGCTCAAGCGTCTTATCGTTCCAGCCCTGAGCGCCATGGTGCTCAGTGCCGCTGCACACGCTGAAGAACGAACGTTGCGCGTCTACAACTGGTTCGACTACATCACCCCCAAAGCCCTGGAAGACTTCAAGGCGCAGAACACCCAGACCAAACTGGTCTACGACATCTTCGACACTAACGAAACACTGGAAGCCAAGCTGCTGACCGGCAACTCCGGCTATGACGTAGTCGTGCCGTCCAACGTATTCCTCGCCAAGCAGATCGAAGCCGGCGTGTTCCAGCCGCTGGACCGCAGCAAGCTGCCGAACTGGAACCACCTCGACCCCAAGCTGATGAAGCTGATCGAAGCCAACGACCCGGGCAATAAATTCGCCGTGCCCTACATGTACGGGACCATTCTGATCGGTTTCAACCCGGACAAGATCAAGGCGGCTTTGGGCGACAACGCACCGGTGGACAGCTGGGACCTGATCTTCAAGGAAGAGAACATTAGCAAGCTCAAGCAGTGCGGCGTGGCCCTGCTCGACTCACCGTCAGAGATCCTCCCGCTGGCCCTGCAACACCTGGGCCTGGACCCCAACAGCAAGAAGCCGGCGGACTATGCCAAGGCTGAAGCGCTGCTGATGAAGATCCGCCCGTACGTCACCTACTTTCACTCCTCGAAGTACATGGCCGACATTGCCAACGGTGACATCTGCGTGGCGGTCGGTTATTCCGGCAGCTTCTCCCAGGCGGCCAACCGCGCCAAGGAAGCCAAGAACGGTGTGATCGTCGACATGCGCCTGCCGAAAGAAGGTGCGCCAATCTGGTTCGACATGCTCTCGATTCCCAAGGGCGCAAAAAACCCGGAAGACGCCTACACCTTCATCAACTACCTGCTGCAACCGCAGGTGATCGCGCCGGTCAGCGACTTCGTCGGCTACCCAAACCCGAACAAGGACGCCACGGATTTGGTCGACCCGGCGATCCGCAACAACCCGAACCTGTACCCGACCGAAACCGCGATGAGCACGCTCTACACCCTGCAACCGCTGCCGCGTGATGCCGAGCGTGCGCGGACCCGGGCCTGGACCAAAATCAAATCAGGGACGTGATCAAACCGCTGAACCAAAGACCCGCGTGATGCGGGTCTTTTTTTGCCTGCGATATTTATCTACCGCCAAATGCCCTGGCCCGACCACTACCTTGCCCTGATCCAGCGCTGTACCTCACAGCGACCTCAACCATCAGACAAGGATATGGTCATGCCCGAAACCTCCGCGCCCAGCGCTGTCGATGTACTCACCCAACTCGTGAGCGGCCCATCGCTCACCGAAGTCGCCTCGAATGCCTTGCTTGCTGCACTCGCGCAGCTGTACCCACAACTGGATATCGACCCGGGCCTGGCCATGGTCGCGACACCGGCCTGGCTGATCGAACGCGAACGCATCGAGGCCGGTCCTTGTCGCTACGAGTCTCTAACCGATGTGCTGGTTCGGCTCGCCTTGTCCGGCACGGCCATAACCTGCATCGATGATGAAAATTTCCTCACCGCACAACCCGGTGTCGAGCCCCCTACCCAGCTCCCGGTGTCGATCGAGGTGATCGGCGCCCTGCTCAATGAGCTCGCCCCGTTATTGTTCACCGCCTATCAGCAACAGCAGCTCGACTACTGGAGCGAACCCACCAACTCCACTCAGCCGCGCTGGCACCAACTCTCCAAAACCTTGCAGCAACTGTGGAACGTCAGCGTCAGCAACGGCTGGGATGATGACCAGCGGGCAATGGCGCACGCGGTGTTCGACAACCCGGACAAGACCACGCGATTACCCGGCGACAAATACCAGACCCGCGCCTGCCTGATCGACCTCGACCTCGACCTCGACATTGTTGACGATGCCGCTCGCAAACATCTCAACATCCTCGAAACCGCGGTGCTGGTAGGCACTCTGGGCGAACGCACACTGATCCTCACCCACTCGATCACCAAGGGTTTTCAACGCTTTGATTCGTTCGATGCGCTGAGTCAGTCGATGCAATGGCCGGTTGAAAATGACGCCACCGGCATTCAGGTTCACTGGCGCCTGTTCGAACCGGAAGGCAACTTTTTCGATCACCAGGCCTGCACCCTGATCGCGCTGGAAGCCCAGGCGATCGGACAGATCGATAATTTTCAGCATCCGGGCGACTCGGTTTTTCTGTCACGACTGGTTGCGGCCGATAGCCAGGAGCCGCAGGACGAGCAACGAGCGCCCCGGTTCACACACATGGAACATTCGCTTCCGCAGTGGCTGGAACACGCATCGCCCGCCGACCAGACTCGATACAGCCGACATCTGCTTGATCTGGTCACCGTGCAGTATCAAAACGCCGGGAAAACCTTTCAAAGCGAAATTCCAGGCATCAAGACATTCACCCTGGACGAGTTGCAGAAAAAGATCAGCCAGGTGCCAACCCGTGACTTCAATTTGCAAGACGTCGAAATCACCGTGACCAGCGTGGTGGTCTGGGGCACGTTTGTCCCGCCGGAGCATGAAGAAACGCTGACCCTGTCGCTCGTGGAGTTGGCGCTGCAAAATCTGGCGGCTCTACCGCTGGGAAATAAATTAGTGCGCTACGGCAACGGAGCTGCCGTGCCGCAATGGATGACCTTCGATTACCTGGAAAACCTGGTCACCTCTGTCAACATCGGTGAAACCTATCCGGCCCTGCTCAAAAGCCGACTGATCGACGACACCGCAAAAGCCTCGCAGCTGCAACAGCTTTACAACCGTCAGTTGCCTCTCGAACTGCCCTTGCTGGCGCTGCAACACAAAATCCGCGGTGAAACCGGGATTGATGAGCAGGGCTATCGCTACGTCGTTGCAGCGCTGGCAGTGGAAAAGGTCGATCGGAAGGTCGACGGCCAGGACATCGTGATCCGCCCACTCGCGTTCATCACAGGAAACAAGACAGACACCACCGCCGACGAGGTGGTCAACATGTTCGTGATCGGCCCGGGAAATCAGGATAAGGGACCGTGCCTGCTCTACCGTCCACTGCTCGACCCGCCACTGTTGCAATACCCGTCGCCGGCCAATCTGTTGTACGCGATCAAACATTCGAGAACATTGCGCCAGTCGGTGCTCGCCTGGTTGCCCGACAGCGTGCGCTTCAATTACTCGCAATATGTGTTTCCGGGCGCGCTGCCGTCGGTGTGGACCGTGCCGCAATTACTGGTCGATCCCACGCTGTCTCCGGACATGACCGGGCCGGTATCACTGGGCAATCGAGTGATCGAAGACGACGTTCTGAAAACCTTGTACACCGCCAACGCCCAGGCGCTGATCACCCAGGCAGATCGCCAATCGGTGTCCAACGCCGAGGCGCGTTGGGCCACTTTCAAGCGTGGCGGCTGGGCGCTGTTCAATGCGGCGCTGCCGTTTCTGGGGCGCGGTGTCGGTACTGCAGCGTGGATCTGGCAGATCATGGATGACCTGCAAGACGTTGCCGATGCTCAGGAGCAACAGCAAACACCACTGGCCTGGACGGCCCTGGCCGATATCTTGCTGTCGCTCGGCATGGTGCTCGCCCATAAAGCCGCCATGCGCCAAAAACCGCAACGGAAGTCGTCTGCTACCCATAGCGAAAAACCGCTGCTGCCAGAGGCGGAAAAAATCGCGCCGGGCATTATCCGCGCAACCCGTCTACCCGACATTGCCAGCCATGAACTGCCGCCCGGTCATGAGCTGTCACTGCATACTTTCGGCGCACTGAATCAAGCCCCGGCGGATCTTTTCACCGTACTTGAAAGCTTCAAGATCAACCCACCGCAAGCACTTGCCGCCGCGCAGACCGAGGGCTTGCACAAGCACCTGAGCGGCGACGGCAAAACCTGGTACGCCCAGGTTGATACGCGCTGGTTTGAGGTGGAGCTCAATGCCGAAAACGATGTGCTGATCATCGACTCGCGCCAGCAACCGCCGCGCATTGGGCCGCTACTGATCAGCACTGCCCGTGGCAAATGGTTTGTAAATCCTGGTTTGCGCCTGCGCGGTGGCGGCCTGAAAAGTCGACGCCAGCAATTGCAAAAGCAGAACCAGGAAAAGTTGCGTCAGAAGAAAGAAAGCATCGCCGCATTCGAAGCCGGTCTGGCGGGCAAGCGGCTGCAACTGGTCAATGTCCGTCGGGCGATGCTGGATGCCACGCCAGAGACTGCCGAGAGTGCACGCCAGGAATTTCTCGACACCCTCGATTCACAAGTGACCGACTACAGCGCCCACATCGAAAACCTGAAGGCGCTGAATCTGCTTGAAGCGATACCCAACTACCGTATCGCGATGCTCGACCGGATTTCCCTGCAACTGTTCCTCAACCATGCCTGGCTCGACGAACGTTACCCCGCATTTCGCGAGAGTCTGCGTGTCACCCTGGAGTTGCTCGACGAGCCCCAGAGCGATGCCGCGACCGACCGTTCCGAACCCTTTGAACATATGACCGACCTGGCTCAGGGCATCATCGACAAAGTCGAGTTCGCGCAAAACCGCTTCGCTGAACTCAGCCTGCTGGGCAAAGAAGCCGCCGAGGTCACCCGTGAGTACAAAGCCAAACTCCCACCTTTCTCGCTGCACGACCTGAAGATGCTGCAAATCACGCTGGGCCAGGAACTCTGCCTCAAGACTGAGCCTGGAGAATCCCAGGAAGAAGCCCGAGTGGCGCTGGAAAGCCTGATCGAAGATGCCGCACTGAACATTCAGAGTGCGGTGGATCTGAGCGCGGATGACAGCTTCAACCAGCTTGGTGAACGCGTTGAGGCGCTGAACAATCTGGTGGAGCAGTTCGACGTGATCGATCAGCGGTTCGTCGACATGGTTGCTGAGTATCCGCAACACCTGATCACCGACCGCCTCGATCATATAAAAAAACGCGTCGCGCAATTCCATCAGGACGCGGTGCAACAGCTCTCGACTCTGCTGCGCGAACAACGCCTCGTGGAACCGGTTGCCGGCCCGTCAAAAACACCTGCCACACCGACCAGGAAAATCATCAAGACACGCTATCAGGGCACTCTCGTTGGTCAGCCGCGTCGCAGTGAAGGCGGGCAGGAAAGCGATCTGGTCGATGTGGTGACGCCGCTGACGGGCAAGGTGATCGCGACCTTTCACGAAAAATCGCCGGGCGTCTGGGTGGAAAGAGTTCCGGCCAAACCGCCTGCTCCACCGAAAGCAAAACCCGATCTGCCGAAAAGTCTCCTGGCTGGCCAGAAGTTGCTCGATGAACTGCCGGCATTCAAGCAGCGCACCCAGTCACACATTGGACGGGCGCAACGCAATCCAACGGAAATAGAGGAGATTTACTACCTCCATGCCGCGCGACTGCGCGAGGCCATGGACAAAATCGATCAGGCCCTGACCGCTGGCAATCACACCGAAAGTAAAGGCACTTCGGCCACGGCCCTGCGTCAGCAACTCGATAGCGAAGCCACCGCGTTGTACGCCAAGGGCCGCGCCACCCGTATCGACATGACCAAACAGCAGGCCCCGACTGCGGCGCGGGTCGAATGGCTGAACAGCAAAGGTGAAGTGACGATCGGCAAAGCCACCGAGCGCCGCCGGCTCAAAGGCCCACGCAAAGACTATCTGACGGAGTATGAAGTCCTCGACAAGCAGACCAGGAAGGTTCTGTGGTACGCGCACTTTCACTACGCCAGCCCCACTGATGCCTTGGAATCATTCACTGCCGCCCACTTGAAAACCGTCGAACAGCGACGATTGGGTGGTGCCTATGACTGGCGGGAAAGCAGCAGTAATCAAGAGTTGATCGCCATCCACCGCAGCGCCATCAGCCGCGCGCAAGCCGCGGCGATGTTCTTCTCTTGACCCACTTGTGACATGGAGGCCCGCCGAGTGCGGGCTTCTTTTGCACACAATACATATCTACCACCTGACCCGGTGGGTGCCTGGGTACTTTCGGTTGCAGACGGCAATTGCCGCCCTACCCATCCCAACCGGTTCCGATCCCATGAGCGAAACAACCCGAACGAACGCAGCGTCCTTACTGCTGAACAAAAGCCGTCTGGTGGAACAGACCAGCGGCGGTCCGACCCTGCATGACGCCGCTACGCATCTATTGCGCAAGGCGTTGAAAAAAAGCTTCCCCGAGCAACACATCGACCCCGACAAAGCCATGCTGATGTCGCCGATCTGGCGCCAGCAGGGCGAGGAGCTCGTGACCGATAGCAGCCATTTCGAAAGGTTGACCGACGCACTGGTACGCCAGGCCTTCGACCAAACCTCGGCCAACTATATCGAAGGCGAACACTTCCTGACCCTCACACCCCGTGCCGTCGAGCCAATCCATCTACCGGTGAGCATGGACGCGATCACCACCCTGCTGAACGAATGCGCACCGGTGCTGTTCATCGGCTTTCAACGAAGCCAACTGGACTACTGGAATCAAATCACGGAACAGCTACCTCGCTGGCAGGTGATCTCCGACACACTGAAGGAAGCCCTGAACGTCCAGTCAGTCACGGGCTGGGATGCGGATGAATGCGCTCTGGCGCGGCTCGTTTCACAGTCCCCCGACAAGGCATCACGCCAAACCTCCGGCAGCAAACTGTCGAACGTCCGCGCTTGCCTGCTTGATATCGATCTCGTCTTTGAACTGGCAGAGAGCAGCAAGACCCAGCACCTGATGCTGGCCGGCGCACTGGTGCTGACCGCGACGCTGGGCAGCCGTGAATTGATCGTGATGTACACCATCGCCGATGGTTATGAATCGTTCAATTCGATGACGCAACTGGGCGCCATCCTTCCGGTACGAATCGGCATCGAACTGAAGGGCCAGAGCCTTAAATGGCGACTTTATGAACCCGAGGAAAATGCTTTCGATGCCATGGTCTGGGCACTGGTGGGGTGCCAGATTGAGTCCATCGATGCACTCGATCCGGGCAGTCGCTCGCCCATTGCCGGATTTGCTCCCCCGCGGGACGAAAGCAGCACGATCAGCGCCAGGGACAACGCGCGTGTTGAACAACTGGAAAATGCGATCCCCGAATGGCTATGGGCGGGTTCACTTGACGATATCCAGGCCTATAGCAGCTGCCTGATCGACCTGGGAAGCCTCAGAGGTGCATCTGACAGCGACGCATTCGACGTCAAGGATATCCCGCTCATTCAACCCTATGCCCAGCAAAAAATGCGAGAGGCCATCGTCGCCGACACAGCCAACACAACCGACAAAACCGCGGTGGAATTGCGTCTGGATGACCTCCAAATCACCGTCACCCACAGCTTCGAAGCGGGCGGTTTCACCCTGCCCGACCCACGCAACATCAGCGTCGAAACCCTCGGCGAATTCGCCCTGCAAAACACCAACCCTTACAGCGCGACGGTGGCCTATGCCGATGGTGCAGTTGCACCAGACTGGATAACGGTCACGTTCCTGCTGCGCATCGCCAACGAGATCAACATCGGCGAAACCTATCCACAACTGATCAAGCGCACGCTCATCGATGATTCAGAGCAGGCTCGGCGCCACAAACTCCGCTACAGCCGTCAGCTGCCGTTTCTCCTGCGAATGTTGGCGATGGAGTGCAAACTCAAGCGTCAGGGTGACGTCGATGAGCGGGGTTATCGTCAGGTCTGCCAACTGATGGAGTCGATCGAAAAAAACTCGCCATCCACCGAATGGCCCATACGGATTCGCCCCTTGGCGTTCATGCCCCGCTACCGTCTCGGCAACACGCCGGACACCGTCGCGAACATGTACATCATTGGCCCGCGCAAGGGCTCCAACGGGCCCTGCCTGCTGTATCGGCCCTTGCTGGATCAACCACTGCGCCAGTTTCCATCCGAGCAAAACATGCTGTACGCGTTTTACCAGCCGGGTGAACTGCGCGACTCGATACTCGCCTGGCTGCCCACCCGTGCACTGAGTTTCGATTACGCCCAATACGTGTTTTCCAGCGGAATACCTTCACTCTGGACGATTACCGAACTGGCCTTCGAACCGTTTGCCCGCCTCGACCTGACCGCATCCGTCGATCTGGCAGATACGCCTCTGAGTGGCGATATTTTCTCCACCTTGTTCACCCGAAATAGCCAGGCCATGGCCGAGCTGGCCGACCGCCAATCGACCTCGAACGCCGAACGTCGCTGGGCACTGCTGGCGGACAGCGGCTGGGCGCTTTTCGGTGTGGCAGCCAACTTCCTCAGCGGTCCGGCGGGCACCGCTGTCTGGGTCTGGCAAAGCATCACCCAGATCCAACAGGCTCTGGATGCCCATGAGCGCGGCGATACGGTTGTGGAATGGTCTTCGATCGGCGATGTGTTGCTGACGTTGGGCATTTTGCTCACACAACGATTCGCGGCACGGCGAATTCGGCTTTCCCGTCCCTTCGGCGAAGGCGCTGGGTCAAAAGACGTGCTCATGGACGAGGCACAACTCATTGTGCCCGTCTCCGCAGAGGCTCCCACCGTCACGCATGACTCGACTTCGCTGAACGCCAGACTGCCTGAGGCTCATCTCTCTGCCCTGGCGCCCGCCAGGCCGACCCGAATCAGTGCAGGAACACAGTTTTTAAATAACATCGAGCGACTCAAGGTACCGGCACCGTCTCTGCCCGACGGTGCGCAGCCCAATGCCCAACATGTCTACGAATTTGAGGGAAAGCAGTACGCCAAGGTCGGTGCGCGATGGTTTGAGGTCAGTGCCGAAGCAGACGAACCGGCGTTCGTCCTCGACCCGAAGGATCCCACCTACCCCAGCTTCGGCTTGAAGTTCGACGAAATGGCCGGTTACTGGCACTGGGATCTGAAACTGCGGTTACGCGGCGGTGGGCCCACCGGCCGGATCGCAGCCCTGCGGCGTGAAAGAACCAAAAGACAGGATGAAGCGTGGGCAGCACTGCACCAGTTCATTGAGCAGGAAGCCACTCGCAAAGCCAGCCTGGACGACACCTTGAAATCCCTGGATTCCAACGACGTATCCGTCACGCTGTCCGAGGAAGAGATCACCGCTTACATCACCAAGGCCGATGAGTTGGCCACCGGGTATGGCCAGGCGCTCGAAGACCTCGAAAAGTGGCGCGAAGCGGGCGGCGCAGGTCCGTTTTACCAGTCTCAGCTGATGCGCCTCACCGTTGAACAGCATCGCTTCCTCAGCGGTTGGATGCGAATGAAGTTGCGCGAATACGCGAGAATCGTTGCACCCCAGCTCAACCTGTCGGAATCCGGGGAAACGAGATCCCGTGCCGCGCAAATGGAGGCTGCACAAAAAGCCATCGCCGTCAGCGATGAAATGAGCGACCGTCTCGGTCAACTGCACAAATCGCTGAACCGGTTGATGAGCCATACCGGCACCACCCGCAAGGTCGCCGATGATCTGAAAAGGTTACTGCCTTCATTCTCTCGCTACGACCTTGACGCCAATGAAATCGGCATGTCGACCGAGCTCAGCTTGATTGAAGTGCCCGGTAGCGATTTGTCCGAGGTGCGTCAACTCGTCATCCAGATTTTTGACAATGCCGCTGACGCAGGTCACTCCCTGGTTGAGCGACGCAGTACCGTTCGGGCTGCGCAGACCTCGCCACTGACTGTCGACCAACTCACTGCCATAGTTGACCGCCTCGCCGATGCCGAACGGCGCCTTCAGGAGCTGTTTGCCAGCTCGTCCGATCAGCTGGAGCCAGTTCGATTCCAGCGTGTTCAGACCTTGGTTGGCGAATTTCATCAACTGGCGCGCAACCGCCTGCTCAAGTTGCTACCGGAACCTGAAGAAGTACCGGTAGCCGCGATGGCCAGACTCGAACCGGTGCCCTCCACCTCACGCGCCATCGGCAAGGTGAGCAAGTCCCGACCACGAATCGTTGAGACGCAGAAGACCCCATCTACGGAAAAACCGGAGGCTGTCGAAGACGTCCCCATCCTCAAGACAGCGACCACGCGGCCGGTGCAGTCGGTGGCACTGAACGATGAAGGCGTCATCGCTAACGGGCAGTTGCTGATCATTGATCTCGATGCCTTCATCAAGCGTCTGCGCAAGGACGCCCAGCGCCCCTGGCGCATTCCGGCGGACATGAAAGACCTGTTCGATCAACAGGCGACACAACTTGATCAAGCCGCCACTCACGTTAATGCGGTAATGGCTCGCAGAAGCGCCGACTTTCCCGTGGGGACCCTGGGCACCGATTTGCGTGAAGGTGCCGCGAGAACCCGCCGCGAAGGCATCAGCGTCTACGGCGCCATGCTTATGGCGCGCAAACCCCGGGAGGCCTATCTGAAATGGTTGCATGACAACGGCCAGGTCGAGATCGTCAAAGACCCGCGCAGCCGCATCAAGACCAAACAACGCAAAGACTTCTTTCAGGAATACAGAATCCTGGACAAGACACACCAGAAAAAAACGTTGTGGGTCGCGCACTTCCACTACGACAACCTGACCGATCCGGATGATCGATTCACGGCCGCGCACCTCAAGTTCGCCGACGGCTTTCTGCAAGAGCTGCCGGTCAAGACGCGTCAGGAACTGGATAACTTCGATGCGGTGGACAACGCGTTGCGGCGAATCCTGAATCCGATGGTGCGGGACCTGTTTGTGAAACCTGAACCGCAAGATTGATCAGTCGCCCCAGACTTCGCGCAACCGGGTCAGAGCCGCTTTGATCGCCGGCTCTGGCACGGCGGCAAACCCCAGCACCAGACCGGCGCGCCGGTCCAGTGGGGTCTGCGAATCGGGCAACCAGTAACTGCTCAAACCGTTGACCTCGACACCAACGCTTTGAGCTTTTTCGATCAACTCGCATTCGCGGGCCACGCTGCTCACCGGGACGGCAAGGTGCAAGCCAGCCATCACGTTGGGCAGGTTGCCGACGCCAGCAATGTTGCTCGGCCACTGCGCCAACAAACAATTGCGCCGACTCAGCGCGGCGCGACGCATGCGACGGATGTGCCGCTGAAAATGTCCGGCAGCCATGAACTCGGCCATCACCGCCTGAGTGCTGACTTCCGAATGCCGCACGTCCACAGCACGCCGCTGCGAAAACGCGTCGACCAGCCCCGGCGGCAGTACCAGATAGCCCAGACGCAGCGCCGGAAAAGCGACCTTGCCAAACGTGCCGACGTACAACACGCGACCCTGGCGATCGAGTGCCGCCAACGGCGCCAGTGGCGCGCCGCTGTAGCGGTACTCACCATCGTAATCGTCCTCGACGATCCAGCCTTGCGTGCGCTCGGCCCAGGCCAGCAACTCCAGACGACGAGCGAGGCTCATGACCACGCCGGTGGGGTATTGATGCGATGGCGTGACATACGTCAGACGGCAATCACTGAGTTGCGCCAATTCGCTGCAATCAATGCCCTCGCTATCCACCGCCACCCCGTGCAATTTTGCCCCGGCGACGGCGAACGCATGACCCGCCGCACGATAGCCCGGATTTTCAATCGCCACCCCGTCGCCCGGCTCCACCAGCAGCTGTGCACAAAGGCTGATGCCTTGCTGCGCGCCACTGGTGATCACAATTTGTTCAGCCGTGCACTGCATGCCGCGCGAACTGCGTAAATAGGCCGCAATCAGCCCACGCAAGCGCGCATCGCCTGCCGGGTCGCCGTAGCACAGTTGCTGCAAATCCGGTTTGCGCCAGAAAGCCGCATTCAGCTTGGCCCAGACCTCAAAGGGGAACAAATCAAACGCTGGAACACCGACCCGAAAAGCGCGCGGCGGACCACTCGGCGGCGTGGGTAAATGGTTCTTTTCAACGCGCCCCAGAGCGCCGCTGTGGATAACTTTGCTGGATGAATCCACAGGTAAATCGAGCCAATTTGTGGATAAGGTTGTGGGTAACCCTGTTGACAACCCTGTGGATACTTTTGTGGATAGTTTTTTTACCGGTAATACGCTTTGAGGCAGTTGCGCAACGTAGGTCCCGTCGCCGACTCGCCCCTCGATGAAGCCTTCGGCATAGAGCTGGTCGTAGGCACGCACCACACTGTTGCGTGAAATCGCCAATGCCGCCGCCAGATCCCGACTGGCTGGCAAACGCGTACCGCTGGCGAGTCGTCCGTCCAACACGCGCACACGTAATGCCTGATACAGCTGACGACTCAAGCCCTGACGGCGGTCGAGTTCGATACCTGCAGGGTTGAACGACAAGGACAGTGGCTCGCTGCTCATGACATTGGACCTATGAAATTGGCCGGTAATGGCTCTTACAACAGACCAATAGCCTGCCTAGGATGCAGGCATTCGCCAAGGAATATTTCCATGTACACGCCAAGCAACTTCGCCATCAAAGATTTGCACGAGCTGCAGCAACAGATGCTCGGCACTCGCCTCGCCATGGTGGTCACCCATGGCGAACAAGGCCTGCAAGCCAGTCATCTGCCGTTGCTGTTGAGTACCGACCAAGGCCCGAATGGCACCCTCTACGGCCACTTCGCCAAGGCCAATCCGCAGTGGAAAGAGCTGCAGAACGGCGCCGAAGCACTGGTGATTTTTGTCGGGGCCGATGCTTACGTCAGCCCCGGGTTCTACCCGGGCAAAGCCGAGCACGGCAAAGTCGTGCCGACCTGGAACTACGTCGCCGTGCACGCGTATGGCACGGCCGAGGTTTTCACTGACGCCGATCGCCTGCGCAATCTGGTCAGCGCCCTGACTGATCGTCATGAAGCGGGTCGCGCCAGTCCATGGAAAGTCGCCGATGCCCCCGCCGACTACATTGATGGAATGCTCAAGGCCATCGTCGGTTTCGCGTTGCCGATCCAGCGTCTGGAGGGCAAACGCAAGCTCAGCCAGAACCGCAGTTCAACAGACATCGCCGGTGTGCGCGAGGGGCTCGCCGCCAGCCCTGATGCCCACGACCAGGCCCTCGCCCACTTGATGCGTTAAGGAATGAACATGAGTCAGATCGAGATTCGCCAGGTCAGCGCCGACGACCACGCCGCGTGGCTGCCGCTGTGGCAAGCCTACCTGCGCTTTTACAACACCGAACTGCCCGAGGCGGTCACCCAAAGCACCTGGCAGCGCATGCTCGACCCGAGCGAACCGACCCACGCAGCCCTTGCCTGGGCCGACGGCAAAGCGGTGGGCATGGTGCATTTCATCTACCATCGTTCGAACTGGAGCATCGAAAACGCCTGCTACCTGCAAGACTTGCTGGTGACGCCCGAAACCCGCGGCACGGGCGTCGGTCGGCAGCTGATCGAATTCGTCTACGCCACTGCCAAAGAGGACGGTTGCTGCAAGGTCCACTGGCTGACCCACGAAACCAACGCCACCGCGATCCAGCTCTACGAGCGCGTCGCCGAACGCCCCGGTTTCATTCAGTTTCGCAAAGCCATTTAAGGTTCAAGGAGAACAGCATGTCGACTTCACTTGCGGACTGGAAAGGCGCACCAGCTCCCTCGGTCCAAACCATCGAAGGGCGTTTCATCCGCCTGGAAAAACTCGACCCGGCACGTCATGCCGACGGGTTGTGGAACGCTCTGCAAGGACCGGGCGCCGATCCGAAACTCTGGGATTATCTGCCTTACGGGCCGTTCCCGGAACGCAGTGCATTCAACGATTGGCTGAACAACCACGCGGCCAACAGCGATCCGTATTTCTTCACCGTGATTGATCGTGCGAACGGCGATGTGCAAGGCATCCTCAGCCTGATGTCGATCGTTGCGGCACAAGGTCGTATTGAGATCGGCCACGTGACCTTCGGCGCATCTATGCAACGCTCACCGAAAAGTACCGAGGCGGTTTATTTGCTGGCCAAGGAGTCGTTCGCCTTGGGTTACCGGCGCCTGGAGTGGAAGTGCAACAACGGCAACGCCCGCTCCAAATATGCAGCCGAGCGGTTGGGGTTCAGTTTTGAGGGGGTGTTTCGCCAGCACATGGTAGTCAAGGGGCAGAACCGGGATACGGCCTGGTATTCGATTCTGGACTCGGAATGGCCGGTGATTGGCGCGGGGTTTGAGCGGTGGTTGAGCGATGAAAACCAGACGGATTCGGGGCAGGTGAAAACGTTGGCGCAGTGCCGCGGGTAATTCATTGGCGACTGGGTGGACGCCTTCGCGGTTAAGCTCGCCTCCTACGGTTAATCGTCGGTCACTTTGCGTGCATCGATTCAGATCCCTAGAAGCGAGGCTTGCCCGCGAAGCTTTTGATGATTGTCGAAGGACGCTATCTCAGCCCAAGTCGCGCCGACCCGCACCACACCCATCTTCAATCCAAACGGTCTGAACACTGCATTCAGCGATTTCAGCGTCTGGCTCCCTTCTCCATGCTCGATATGGGCCAGCGTGCGCACCGAGATTTTGCACATTTCCGCAAACTGGGTCTGGTGTAAACCTGTGACCTCTACCCGTAATCGACGGACCGCTTCGCCTATTTCAAGAGTGCCTTGAGCCAGTGCGCAAAATAATGCAGATCCGAGTGAAACGCCTACATCATTCTGTAAAAACCCTCCGCTATACAAGACGGCCCGCTTATAACAAAAAGGCTGTCCGGTCATGCCCTTCTCGCCCCAGCGTCCGTCGCTCATCATCGCGCTCTTGATCAGCGCCACTGCCGCCCACGCCAAAACCGTGCAGATCGACACAACCACCGCAGCAGCGCAAACCCTCGGCGGTAGCGACACGCTGACAATCTCGGCGCCGGGCAGCATCACCAACGCCAGCAAGACCGTCAGTTTGAAGGACAGCACCAGTGGCGCCGGAGTGGTGATCGATAACTCGGGCAAGATTATTTCCACTGGCGGCCGGGCCATCGACAGCAGCGGTGACCTGACCCAGGCGCGCAACTACAGCCTCTATAACCGCGCTGGCGGGCAGATTCTTGGTTTCAACGACGCCCTGCGTATCGACAGTAACTTCGCCAGCGGCAGCCTGCTGATCGACAACAGCGGCATCATCCGCTCAACCACCGGCCAAGGTCTGGACCTGGATGCATTGCGTAGCGCAGGCGTCAAAACGACGATCATCAACCGTCTGGGTGGGTTGATTCGTGGGGACGCCAGCGACGGCATGAAGACCGGCGCCAACGCGACGATCACCAACTACGGCGAAATTTCTACTGGCGACTCTCGCATCGCTGACGACAAGTTCGACGGTATCGACATCGACAGCGCGACCGGTGTGTCAGTGACCAACTTCGGCAGCATTTCCGGTGGCCGTCACGGCATCACCACCGACCTCGGTGCCACGCTCGTCAACTACGGGGAGATCACCGGTCGCAACGGTTCGGGTTTCGGTTCCGATGGCGACGGCACGGTCATCAACCATGGCACCATCACCGGTGCTTACTCCGGGCTGCAACCTAATGGCGACGGCGATGGCGTGGACATCGACAAGCTCGCCCACATCGAAAACTTCGGCACCGTTCAGGGTGTCGGCGCGGGCGGCGTGGACAAGGGCGGTTTCGCTAACGGCAGCGAAGGCATCGCGCTGGGCGGCGGCTATGTACTGAACGCCAAAGGCGCGCTGATCAGCGGCGCCAACAGCGCAATTCTGGTCGACGATGGCAGCGGCGGTTCGGGCGTGGCAGCGACCACACTGGAAAACTTCGGCACCATTGAGGGCCTCGATGGTTTTGGCGTGAAGTTCGTCGGTGAGTTCGCCGACAGCGTCATCAACGGCGGCACGATCAGCGGCAGCAACGGCCTGGCACTGGACTTGGGAGGCGGCAATGACCGCCTGACCTTGCGCAACGCCAGCCGCTTCGTCGGCGTGGTCGACGGCGGCAGCGGTTACGACCGCGTGGTGATGGACGACGCGGCGGGCGGCAGCTTCGGCGCGAGTCGCAACGTTGAATGGCTTGAGGTCAGGCAAGGTGCGTGGACACTGACCGGCAACGGTGATTTCAGCGACGGCGGCGCGGTGCGCAATGGCGCGACATTGATCAACCAGGGTGGCATCGCCGGCACCCTCACAGTCGACCAGGGCGGTGTGTATGCCGGCGGCGGTTCAGTGGGCAATTTGTGGGTCAACGGTACCTTGCAGACCAACACTCAACTCGGCACCGCGACCATCACCCACGACCTGACGATGGGCAGCGGCTCGACCCTGGCATATGGCGTCAACGCCGACGGCAGTAGCGCCCCTGTGATAGTCGGCGGCAGCGCCAACCTGAATGACGCAACCCTGGCGGTAAACCCCGGCAGCGGCACCTATCCCTGGCAGAGTCATTACACCGTTTTGCAAGCTGCGAGCATCAATGGCACCTTCGGCAAGGTCACCAGCGACTACGCATTCCTCACGCCGACACTCGCTTACACCCCGACCCAGGTTGACCTGACCTATACCCGCAACGATGTCGCCTTCAACGAATTCGCGCTCACCGGCAACGGCAGCAGCGCCGCCAACAGCCTCGCCTCTCTCGGCAAAAACAACGCGCTCTACAATGCGTTGCTCAACACCACCAACGCCACCGCTGGCGCGGCTATCGAACAACTGGCCGGCGCCAGCAACGCCAACCTGACCAGCGCCACCCTCGGCGCCAGCAGCCAGATCGGTGGCAGCATGCTGTCGGCGATGCAACAAGTGGGCGGCGGCTCAGGCTTGCTGGTCGGACTGAATCAGCGAGACACCCCGGTTCTGGCCTCCACGGGCGTACCTTCCGAAGCACGCAATCTCAACGACCCGAATGCGCAAGGCCGGCTCTGGCTGCAGGCCATCGGCGGCTACGGCAAACTCGACGGCGAACACGGCAGCAGCGGCCTGGAGCAACGCACCAAAGGTAGCGTACTCGGTGCCGACTGGGCGCTCGATCCGCAATGGCGCCTGGGCGTACTCGGTGGCTATTCGAAAACCGATCTGGATGCCAAGGGGGTCGATGGCAACGTCGAGAGCTGGCACGCTGGCGTCTATGCCCTGCGTCAAAGCGGTGCTTTCGCCTTGCGTCTCGGCGCGGCCTACAGCGGCCATCGAGGTGAAAACAAACGCACCGTTGCCTTTAATGGTTTCAATGATCGACCAACAGGCGATTACGACGCCGACAGCCAACAAGCCTTCGCCGAACTGAGCTACGCAATGGGCAGCGGCCGCCTCAGCGCCGAACCCTTCGCCAGCCTTGGCTACCAGCGCTATCACCGCGACAGTTACCAGGAGAAAGGAGGTTCTGCAGCGCTTCAGGTCGACCAGCAAACACAAGACAACTTCAGCAGCACTTTCGGTCTGCGCCTGGCGCACCTGAGTTCTCTGGAGAACGGCATGAGCCTGACGCCGCGTATGACGGCTGGCTGGAAGCACACGTATGGTGATGTCAGCAACTCGACTCGTCAGGCGTTTGTGGTCGGCGGTACTGCGTTCAGTGTCGACGGCAGTTCACTGGATCGTGACAGTCTGGTACTGGAGGCCGGGCTGGATCTGGGCATCTCGGCACGGCATTCGGTGGGCGTTGGTTACAGTGGCGAGATCGGTAGCAACAGCCGCAATCACGGGTTGATTGGGCAGTGGCAGATGAGTTTTTGAGTTTGCGATAGCCGGCTGCGTCTCGATTGGTTGTAAGAAAGGTCGTCAGCTCGAAGGGCCAAAAACCGTCGCCCACAAGCGAGTGGCCATTTTCTACATCACTATCTGACACCGCCTGCAAGCCTGCCGGAACCGACCGACATCGGTCGCTATAGCCTTCTCTTTAGAGTTTGGCCTCTCATCAAAAGAGGTCAGACTCGATGCCCGTTCAACACAAATATCGCCCACAACACTTGGCGTTGGCCATTGCGCTTGCGTTGGGTTGCGCTGAATTTGCAAACGCGCAGCAGCTATCAACACAAGCCGACCCGACAAACCTCGCAGAAGAAACCGGGCAGCCTGATGCCGAGCCGCACCCGCTGACCCGGCGTATAGCGTTTATCGAGTCGGACAGCACTGTTACGAAGAAGATTGATTCGCTGCAACCCGCCAAACGAGGTATTTCACTGAAGCTGGACGCCACAAATGACCTCATCATCGTCAAGAATGGTGGAAGTTTCGAAGGTCGGGTTGATGGAGGTAAAGGAACTAACGTCATACAGCTTGATGGCACAGACGGGGGCCAATTGGGGAACACTCGCAACTTCAATGGCCTGTACGTTTCGCAGGGATCGTGGACGCTAACCAGTACCGGAGATTTCAGCGAGGGTGTGGTGGTGCTCAATGACGGCATCCTGACCAATGACGGAAAAATCGAAGGTGGGGCGATTACGATTGGAAAGCTCTTCAACAATGGCGACATAAAGGGGGATGTGGCAGTCGCGGACGGCGGTACATTTGCAGGTTCAGGGACAGTCGGCGGGCTGGAGGTTTCCGGCCAGGTCAACGTTGATCGATTGCACGGCGCCCCAAAAGTCAAAGGCGACTTGAGCTTTTCCAAAACTGGCGTACTGGCTTACGAGGTCACTACCGATGGCCGAGGCGAAACGATCAAAGTCGGCGGCACTGCCAATCTCGGTGGTGCGACCCTGAAAATCGTCGCGGTTCAGGGTGATTATCCGCAGACCAGTCAGTACACCGTCATCGAAGCCAGCAAGATCGAGGGCCAGTTCGGAGAGGTCCTCAATGATTTAGCCTTCATGACCCCTAGCCTGGATTACAGTGACGAAACGAGAGTCGGCCTGACCTATGCTCGTAACGATGTGCCTATCGAAAATCTTGCGACCAAAAAAAATGCTAAGGAACTCGCCCGCAGTATCGTAGAGCCCAAAGCCAGCCAAACGGCGCAGGCTCCATCCACTACTGCAAATGCCGCCGTCACGACCCTGCTCGGTTCCAGCGTGGAAACCGCCTCCCGGGCTATCGAACAACTGGCCGGCGGCGGCAACGCCAACCTTGCGAAGGCGACTCTGAACAGTGACAGCCCAATCAGCGCAACGATGCTCTCGGCCATGCGCCAGATGGACAGCGCCAGCGGCTATAACAGGCCGGGCAACCGAACCAGCGCACCACGCCTGGCCACCGGCAGCGATGACCACGGCAGAGTCTGGCTGCAAGCACTGGGTCATGGCGGGACGCTGGATCGCGACTATGACGCTCTGAAATACTCAACCCAAGGTCTAGTCCTGGGCGCGGATTGGGGCATCGATGACGAATGGCGCATCGGTGTGATGGGCGGCAAGTCCGAAACTCGACTGGACAGCCACGGGCTCGACGGAGATCTCGACAGCTGGCACCTGGGAGCCTATGCCCTGCGCCAAAGTGGCCCCATGTCGCTGCGCCTGGGCGCGACCTACAGCAATCACGACGGCAGCACCAAACGACGAGTTGCCTTCAAAGGTTTCAGCGATCGCCCCGAAGGTCGTTACGATGCCAGCACCCAGCAAGCCTTCGCCGAAGTTGGCTACAACCTGGGCCGCGCCAACGTCAGCATCGAACCGTTCGCCAGCCTTGGCTACCAACGCTATCAGCGCGACGGCTACACGGAAAAAGGTGGCGCCGCGGCGCTGAAAGTCCACGGCCAAAACCAGAACAACATGAACAGCACATTTGGCCTGCGCCTGGCCAGGCTCAACACGCTGGATAATGGCATGCAACTGACGCCGCGATTGAGCGCCGCCTGGAAACACACTTACGGGGACGTCTATAGCGATACCCGCCAACGACTGGCAACGGGCGGAAAAAACTACACCGTTTCCGGTGCGTCACTGGATCGCGACAGCCTGAAGCTGGATGCAGGGCTGGATCTTGGTTTGTCAGCTAGACATACACTTGCCGTCAGCCTTAACAGAGATCGGCACTGACAGCCGAAACCATGGCGTAACGGGGCAGTGGCGGATGGCGTTCTGATGAACCCTCGCTGCCCTCACGGACTCAACACAGTACCTGTGGGAGCGGCGATGCGACGATTCGACTTGCTCGCGAATGCGCAGTGTCAGTCGCCATCGATGTTGCATGACACACGACCTTCGCGAGCAAGCCCATTCCCACAGTTGAGTAAAGGTGTCTGCGGGAAAGCGATTCACCCAAACACCGGGCAAAAAAAGGGGAGCACATGCCCCCCCGAGGTTTAAAGCGGTATATCGAGGCTGTTAACTCAGCCTTCGATCTCGATCAGGATTTCGCCCGGGTTCACCCGGTCGCCCTTGGCCACGTGAATGGCGGTGACTTTGCCGGCGATGGCTGACTGCACTTCGGTTTCCATCTTCATCGCTTCGGTGATCAGCACGGCCTGACCGGCTTTGACGGTGTCGCCTTCCTTGACCAGCACGTCCACGATGTTGCCCGGCATGGTGGTGCTGACGTGACCCGGCGCAGTGGCTTGCTTGCGCTTGCTGGTGCCGCCGCTGACGAATTCGTTGAGCGGTTCGAACACCACTTCTTCCGGCATGCCGTCGATGGACAGGTAGAAGTGACGCTTGCCTTCAGCCTTGACGCCGACACCGGTGATGTCGACGCGGTAGGTTTCGCCGTGGACGTCGATGACGAACTCGGTCGGCACGCCTTCGCCACCGGCCGAGGCCACGCCGCCTGCTTCAGGAATCGGCAGCAGCACTTCTGGAGTCAGGGTGCCGGCGGCGCGTTCTTCGAGGAACTTGCGGCCGATGTCCGGGAACATGGCGTAGGTCAGCACATCTTCTTCAGACTTGGCCAAGGCGCCGATTTCGGCACGCAGCTTGGTCATTTCCGGCTTGAGCAGATCAGCCGGACGCACGTCGATCACTTCTTCGCTACCGATTGCCTGGCGACGCAGTTTTTCGTTCACGGTGCCTGGCGCCTTGCCGTAGCCGCCTTGCAGGTAGAGTTTCACTTCGTTGGTGATGGTCTTGTAGCGCTCGCCGGCCAGCACGTTGAAGAACGCCTGGGTGCCGACGATTTGCGAGGTCGGGGTCACCAGCGGCGGGAAGCCAAGGTCTTCACGAACGCGCGGGATTTCGGCCAGCACTTCGCCCATGCGGTTCAGCGCGCCCTGCTCTTTCAACTGGTTGGCCAGGTTGGAAATCATCCCGCCCGGTACCTGGTTGACTTGAACGCGGGTGTCGACGGCGGTGAACTCGCTTTCGAACTGGTGGTACTTCTTGCGCACGGCGTAGAAGTACAGACCGATCTCTTGCAACAATTCCAGATTCAAACCCGTGTCGAATTCGCTGCCTTTAAGGGCTGCGACCATCGACTCAGTGCCTGGGTGACTGGTACCCGAAGCGAAGCTGGAGATCGCAGTGTCGATGTGGTCGGCGCCGTTTTCGATGGCCTTGAGTTGGCACATGGTGGCCATGCCAGCGGTGTCGTGCGAGTGAATGAACACGGGCAAGGACTGCTCGGATTTCAAAGCCTTGACCAGTTCGCCGGTGGCGTACGGAGTCAGAAGGCCAGCCATGTCCTTGATCGCCACCGAGTCGCAACCCATCGCTTCCATTTGCCTGGCTTGCGCCACGAACGCGTCGATGGTGTGCACCGGGCTGGTGGTGTAGGCGATGGTGCCCTGGGCGTGTTTGCCGGCCGCTTTGACCGCTTCGATGGCCACGCGCAGGTTACGCACGTCGTTCATCGCGTCGAAGATGCGGAACACGTCAATGCCGTTGACCGCGGCTTTGGCAACGAAGGCTTTGACCACATCGTCGCTGTAGTGGCGGTAGCCCAGCAGGTTTTGGCCACGCAGAAGCATTTGCAGACGCGTGTTAGGCAACGCGGCGCGCAGTTGGCGCAGGCGCTCCCACGGGTCTTCCTTGAGGAAGCGTACGCAGGCGTCGAAGGTCGCGCCGCCCCAGCATTCCAGCGACCAGTAGCCGACTTTGTCGAGCTTGTCGCAGATCGGCAGCATGTCTTCGGTGCGCATGCGGGTGGCGAGCAGCGATTGGTGGGCGTCGCGCAGGATTGTGTCGGTAACGTTTATCTTTTTAGAAACAGGGGGCTTGCTCATTGTTCTATTCCTCACAGGCCTGCGTGGGCGGCGATGGCGGCGGCGATGGCCAGGGCCAGCTCTTCGGGTTTGCGCTTGATCGAGTAGTTGGTCAGTTCAGGGTGGCTTTCAACGAAGCTGGTGTTGAACTGGCCACTACGGAATTCCGGGTTACGCAGGATTTCCTGGTAGTACGCGGCGGTGGTCTTGACCCCTTGCAGACGCATGTCGTCCAAGGCGCGCAAGCCACGGTCCATTGCCTCTTCCCAGGTCAGCGCCCACACCACCAGTTTCAGGCACATGGAGTCGTAGAACGGCGGAATGGTGTAGCCGGTGTAGATCGCCGTGTCTGTACGCACGCCGGGACCGCCGGGTGCGTAATAACGGGTGATCTTGCCAAAGCTCGGCAGGAAGTTGTTTTTCGGGTCTTCGGCGTTGATCCGGAATTGCAGCGCGAAACCGCGGTGCTGGATGTCTTCCTGTTTCACCGAAAGCGGCAGTCCGGAGGCGATGCGAATCTGCTCACGCACGATGTCGATGCCGGTGATTTCTTCGGTGATGGTGTGTTCCACCTGCACCCGGGTGTTCATTTCCATGAAGTACACCTCGCCCTCGGCGAGCAGGAACTCCACGGTGCCAGCGTTCTCGTAACCCACGGCCTTGGCTGCGCGCACCGACAGGTCGCCGATGTAGGCGCGCTGTTCAGGGGTCAGTTGCGGGCTCGGGGCGATCTCGATGAGCTTCTGGTTACGGCGCTGGATCGAGCAATCACGCTCGAACAGGTGCACCACATTGCCAAAGCTGTCGCCAAGGATCTGCGCTTCGATGTGTTTTGGATTGACGATGCATTTTTCGAGGAACACTTCCGCCGAACCAAAGGCCTTGGTGGCTTCGGAAATGACCCGAGGGAATGCTTGTTCAAGCTCTTCTCGGCTGTCGCAGCGACGGATACCACGGCCGCCACCACCGGAAGTTGCCTTGAGCATGACCGGATAACCGATGCGGTCGCCTTCAACCAAGGCTTCGGCGATGTCCGCGACGTTGCCTTCGGTCCCCGGGGTGACTGGCACGCCTGCCTTGATCATGCTGCGACGGGCTTCAGTCTTGTCGCCCATGCGGCGAATCACTTCAGCCGATGGACCGATGAACTTGATGCCGCGCTCGACGCAGATGTCCGCCAGTTCAGCGTTTTCCGAGAGGAAGCCGTAGCCGGGGTGCAATGCATCACAACCGGTTTCCACCGCCAGATTCACCAGTTTGCGCGCGTTCAGGTAACCGGCCAGTGGCTCGGCACCGATGCTGTGAGCCTCGTCCGCGCGTTTCACATGCAACGCATGGCGATCGGCGTCGGAATAGATCGCAACCGAGCGAATGCCCATCTCGGCGCAGGCACGTACGATTCGTACGGCAATCTCACCACGGTTGGCGATCAGGATCTTTTTTATCACTTGGAGGTTCCCTTGAGCCGGTGGTACCCACGACCTGCTAGACCAGGTCGACGCGTGACCAAATGTTTCAATTTGGTCGCAGCTCCACACTAGCCTCCACAAGGGATTAACAAAAATGATTAATTATTGGGTCAGGCATAAGTAAAGACTTATAGTTGACGCTTCAGCCTGCAGCGAGATCACCTAGAACATGCGTAAGTCCTTGATGCGTTTGACATTGCGTCAATTGCAGATCTTCAACGAAGTCTGTGATTTGAGGTCCTACAGCCGCGCGGCCGAAGAAATGTCGCTCACACAACCTGCCGTCAGCCTACAGATCCGTCAACTTGAGGAGCTGATTGGTCAGCCTTTGTTCGATTACGTCGGCAAAAAACTCTATTTGACTGAAGCGGCCGAAGCGCTCCAGCGCGCCAGCCGGGACATATTCGGGCGTCTGGAAAACCTCGACATGCAGCTCTCGGACATGCAGGGATCGTTGCAGGGCCAGCTGAAACTGGCGGTGGAATCCAGCGCCAAATATTTCGTGCCGCACCTGTTTGCCGCGTTCAAGCGCCAGCACCCGGAAGTGAACCTGCAACTGACAGTGGTCAATCGCGGACAAGTGATTCGACGCCTGTCAGACAACCGTGACGATCTGGTGATTATGTCGATGGTGCCGCAGGACATGGGGCTGGAATTCTTGCCGTTCCTCAACAACCCGATCGTTGCCGTGGCGCCACCGGATCATCCGCTGTGCCACATGGGCCCGCTGCGCTTGCAGGATCTTGAGCCCTACACCCTGCTGATGCGCGAGCTCGGCTCCGGGACGCGGATGGCTTGCGAAGAGTACTTCAAAGAGAAACGCGTGCACTTCAACCAGACCCAGGAAGTCTCATCAGCCGAAGCCCAGCGTGAATGTGTGGTGGCGGGTCTGGGCGTGGCGCTGTTGACGCGTCACGCCCTGAACCTTGAATTGGCGACCGGCGGATTGATCGAGTTGCCGGTCGACGAGCTGCCGCTGTACCGCAGCTGGTGCCTGGTGCAGGCCAAGGCCAAACGCCTGTCACCGGTGGCTCACGCATTCCTTGCGTTTATTCGCAGCGAACGGGTGCAGATCAGCGCGCTGGTTGAGCGCTTCGACGGGAAGTTGCCGGTGCCGCCTGCCAGTAGTTGAGCTCCAGCTCAGGGAAATCACCGATCTCGGCCAGCAGTTGGCGACGTTCGCAGCGATCTTCGATAGCACGGCGAAACTCCATGCGTCGCTGGTCTTCCTGCTGACGACGGGTTCTGACGGCGCTGTTGCGTTCTTCGTAGGGCTGGGCCATTTCGAGTCTCCCAAGGCGATTACGGGAGTTTCAAGATAGGCGCGAGGGATGACGGTTTGGCGGCGGGTGGGTTACAGGGATGTGAATCTTTGGCGTTTTTGAGAACGCCATCGCGAGCAAGCTCGCTCCCACAGGGGGAGCGCGTCCGTCAGGACAACTCGGTCCTGTGGGAGCGAGCCTGCTAGCGATTAAGGTCGGAACGACCTTACGACGACGTCAGTCGTCCAGCGCTTTTACCGATTTAGGTGACAGCCGCAAACTGCGCAGGCTGCGCTTGACGCTCTTGAGGTGATTGACCAGGCTCGGCCCGCGGGCCATGGCCACGCCCATCGCCAACACGTCGATCACCACCAGGTGGGCAATGCGCGAGGTCAGCGGCGTATAGATCTCAGTGTCTTCGTGCACATCGATCGCCAGGTTGACGGTCGACAACTCGGCCAACGGTGTCTGGCTCGGGCACAAGGTGATCAGCGAGGCGCCACTTTCGCGCACCAGATTGGCGGTGATCAACAAATCTTTGGAACGCCCGGACTGGGAAATACAGATCGCCACGTCGGTCGGTTTCAACGTCACCGCCGACATCGCCTGCATGTGCGGGTCGGAATACGCCGCTGCCGTCAGCAGCAAACGGAAGAACTTATGCTGGGCATCGGCCGCCACTGCACCCGACGCGCCAAAGCCATAGAACTCGACCCGCTGGGCCTGCGACATCAGCGACACGGCACGCTGCAACTCCACCGGATCGAGCTTCTCGCGAACCTCCATCAGCGTGTGCAGGGTGGTGTCGAAGATTTTCAGGCTGTAGTCAGCGACCGAGTCGTCTTCATGAATCGCGAACTGTCCGAAGCTCGCGCCGGCAGCCAGGCTCTGTGCCAGTTTCAGCTTCAAATCCTGGAAACCGGAGCAACCGATGGCGCGACAGAACCGCACGATGGTCGGTTCGCTAATGCCCACGTTGTGGGCCAGGTCGGCCATGGAGCTGTGCATCACCGCCGCAGGATCAAGCAGCACGTGGTCGGCGACCTTGAGCTCCGACTTGCGTAAGAGGTGGCGTGACTGGGCGATGTGTTGCAGCAGATTCAAAGGGCTGGACTCTTTGTTATTGGCAGGTGCCGGGGATGTAGCAAGCTTGTAGTTATACTACATGAATCGGCTTTTTGCCTGCTCAATGCGTAACTCGATGTCCCCATTTCACGCCACATGCGCTCCATGTAGCCCCTATAAGGGTTTCGCGTCCGCACGCAACAGCGCCGCCAGGCCATCGGCTTCGACCGGGCGGCTAATCAAATAGCCCTGCACTTCATCGCAGTGCTCGGCTTTCAAAAACTCCAACTGTTCTGCCCGCTCCACACCCTCGGCTACCACTTTGAGCGACAAGCCGTGCGCCATGGCAATGATTGCCCGGGTGATCGCCGCGTCCTCGCTACCCTCCCCCAGACCGCGGATAAACGCCTGATCGATCTTCACGTAATCCACAGGGATGCGCTTGAGGTAGCTCAGGGACGAATACCCGGTGCCGAAGTCATCAATCGCCAACTTCACACCCAAATCACGCAATTGCTGGAAGGTCGCGATGATGTGCTCGACGCTGTCCAGCAACTGACTTTCGGTGAGTTCCAGCTCGAGGTGGTGCGGCGCCAGACCGGTCTCCTCCAGCACCTGACGCACCAGGCTAACCAGTTTTCCCTGCCGCAGTTGATGCACCGACAGGTTGACCGACACCCGAATCGGCTCCAATCCCTGACGCTGCCATTCACAGGCTTGCCAGCAGGCCTGACGCAGCACGAACTCGCCGATAGCGCTGATCAGCCCGGTTTCCTCGGCCAATCCAATGAAGTCCCCCGGCGGCACTCGGCCCAGGGTCGGGTGATCCCAGCGCACCAACGCCTCGGCGGCATTCAGCCGGCCGGTGGCGAGGCAGAGTTTCGGTTGATAAAACACTTTCAGCTGCTTTTCTTCGATGGCTTTGCGCAACTGGTTCTCGAGCTGTAAACGCTCGAGCGTGCTGGCTTGCAGGCTGTCGGTGTAAAACTGGAAGTTGTTGCCGCCCAAATGTTTGGCATGCTGCATGGCCATGTTCGACTGGCTGACCAGCGCGGAAATCTCCCGCGCGGTGTCCGGCAAGAGACTGATGCCCATGGATGCGCTCATCACCAGTTCATGCCCCTGGACGGTGATCGGCAAACGCAGTTTGGTCGACAATCGGGTCGCCACCCGCGCCAGGCTCGACAGGTTGCCGTATGCATCGAACAGCACCGCAAATTCATCGCCGGACAACCGGGCGATGGTGTCCGCTTCCGGCAGCGCGTTGACCAGGCGCCGAGCCATTTTCTGCAACAGTTGATCGGCGATTTCGTGGCCGAGGCTGTCGTTGAGCAGCTTGAATCGGTCCAGATTGATGTGCAGCAACGCCAGGCTGCGCCGACCGCCCTGGCGCACCCGCTGATGAGCCTCGCGCAGTCGTTCGTGGAACAACGAACGGTTGGCCAGTCCTGTGAGTTCGTCGTAATGGGTGAGGTAGCGCATACGCTCTTCGGATTCACGCCGAGCCGACAGATCGGCGAAGAAGCCCACAATATGACTTACATTTCCCCGAGTATCGCGCACAGCGTTCAATTGCAACCATTGCGGATACAACTCGCCATTCTTGCGGGTTTCTACCAGCTCGCCCTGCCAACTGCCGTGCTGCTCCAGTGCCTGACGAATCGCCGCGTAGTGTCGGCGGGCATCGCGGCTGCACGGCAACTCGACCACGTTGCGCCCGATCATGTCATCAATGTCATAGCCAGTGACTCGGCTGAAGGCCTGATTGACCGCAATCAGCGCGTAATTCGGATCGAAAATCACGATGCCCTCACTGGCGGCTTCGAACACCGTTGCGGCCAGTTGCCGCTGCTCTTCCAAAGCCTTGCTGACGCTGATGTCGCGACGGGTGCCGACCATGCGGATCACCCGGCCATTTTCGCCGCGCTCAACCGCCCGACCTCGGTCCTCGATCCAGACCCAATGACCATCGCCGTGGCGCACGCGGTACTCAATCTGGTAGTCGTCGCTGCGCCCCTTCAAATGCTCGACCAGCGCACGCTTGAGCGACGGCAAGTCATCGGGGTGCAGCCGCGGCTTGAGGTGGCGAAGCATTGCTGTCACGAGTTCCGGTTCCAGGCCAAACAGCTCCTGAAGCTGGGTGTGATGAACTTCGTCGGTTTGCAGGTTCCAGTCCCACAAGCCCAACTCACTGGCCTTCAACGCCAGGGCGAGGCGCGTTTCACTCTTGCTCAGGGCTTGAATGGCAGCATCCAGTTCCAGGCTGCGCTGGGCGACGCGACTTTCCAGATCGATCTGAATTTGACGCAACTCGTCTTCAGCATGACGGCGCTGGTCGATTTCCTTGGCCAGCTTTTGATTGAGCTGGTCGCTGCAACTTTGAGCCTGCTGCAAGTGCTCGATGAGCGCCTGATTCTGGAAACGGCGCAACAGCCCGCTATCGATCAGCCGGTTGACCTGCCAGGCGACCACGCTCAACGCGCCCAGCAATATCAGGCCAAACCAGCCCCAACCCTGGCCTTGTTCATCGCCGCCCCAGAACAGATAGCCAATGGCCGGCAACAGACAGGGCAAGGTAAAGGACAGGAACGCTGGCAGGCTGACCGCGTACGCAACGCTGGCCGAGAGGGCTGCCGCACCGATCAGGCCGAACACCCAGGCTTGTTGCATAAAGTTATCGGCGGGTACTAGCGCAATGCCGGCGCCGGCCAGGGTCAGGCCGGTCAAGGCCGAACCCAGCAAAAACATGCGACGCCAGATCGGATGGGCCTGACGGTTGGGTATCGCCGAATCGAAGGCCGCTACCTGAATCACTCGTAACGCCACCAGCGATAACAACCACACCAGCCAGACGCTGACCAGGAAGTAGCGCTGCGGGCTCCAGAGCAAACCGGCGCAGACCAGACCATTGATGAGCATGAACAGAGTGGGCAGCAGCGAGCCCTGGTACAGCAGACGCGTGCGTTCGACCGCCATTTCCATGGCGTACTGTTTACGGATAACCCGGGGCTCCACAGTGGGGCCCGACAGGTCGGAGCTGAGGGTCATAGGCAATGTTCTTGTTCTTATAAGATGAGCATGAGCCCGAAACGTCGACGGAGCATACACAAGCAAAGGCCCGGACCAAACTGCCCCAGGTCATAAAATAGACAAAAGTCTCGACTGCTCACGCCTGCGTAAAAGCTGCCAAGCGAGCCCCGCCAACGCTTGCAGCCGGTGACTGACCGGTCGTCCTGCACCTATCTTTCATCGGCTAAAGCAATGCGGGGTTTGCCCGGTGTGACGCCGCCCCCTAGAATGCCCCGATGCGCGATGATCTCTCCCTTCTGCTGAACTCCCTCAACGATGCTCAACGCCAGGCCGTAGCTGCCTCCGTGGGTCGTCAGTTGGTCCTGGCCGGTGCTGGTTCCGGTAAAACCCGAGTGCTGGTGCACCGTATCGCCTGGTTGATCCAGGTCGAAAACGCCTCGCCTCACTCAATCCTGTCGGTGACCTTCACCAACAAGGCCGCTGCCGAGATGCGCCATCGCATCGAGCAGTTGATGGGTATTAACCCGGCCGGCATGTGGGTTGGCACCTTCCACGGCCTGGCGCACCGCTTGCTGCGGGCGCACTGGCAGGAAGCCGGCCTGAGCCAGACCTTCCAGATTCTCGATAGCGACGACCAGCAGCGGCTGGTCAAGCGGGTGATCCGCGAGCTGGGCCTGGACGAGCAACGCTGGCCGGCTCGACAAGCCCAGTGGTTCATCAACGGGCAGAAAGACGAAGGTCTGCGTCCACAACACATTCAAGCCAGCGGCGATCTGTTCCTGGCCACCATGCGCAGCATTTATGAAGCCTACGAGGCCGCGTGCCTGCGCGCAGGCGTCATCGACTTCTCCGAACTGCTGCTGCGTGCCCTCGACCTGTGGCGCGATCATCCAGGCTTGCTGGCGCATTATCAGAAGCGCTTCCGGCACATTCTGGTGGACGAGTTCCAGGACACCAACGCCGTGCAGTACGCCTGGTTGCGACTGCTGGCCAAGGGCGGCGACAGCCTGATGGTGGTCGGCGACGACGACCAGTCGATCTACGGCTGGCGCGGCGCGAAAATCGAAAACATTTATCAGTACTCCGACGATTTTCCGGATGCTGAAACCATTCGTCTTGAGCAGAACTACCGCTCCACCGCCGGGATCCTCAAGGCAGCCAACGCTCTGATTGCCAACAACACCGGGCGCATGGGTAAAGAGCTGTGGACCGATGGCGGCGAAGGCGAAGCGATCAATCTGTACGCCGCGTTCAACGAACACGACGAGGCACGCTACGTGGTGGAAACCATCGAAAGCGCGCTCAAAACCGGCTTGGCTCGCAGTGATATCGCGATTTTGTACCGCTCCAACGCCCAATCCCGCGTTTTGGAAGAAGCCCTGCTGCGCGAGCGCATTCCGTACCGTATCTACGGCGGTCAGCGCTTCTTCGAACGGGCAGAAATCAAGAACGCCATGGCCTACCTGCGTTTGCTGGAAGGTCGTGGCAACGATGCAGCGCTGGAGCGAGTGATCAACGTTCCGGCCCGCGGTATCGGCGAAAAAACCGTCGAAGCGATTCGCGACCACGCGCGCCACAGTGATGTGTCGATGTGGGAAGCCATGCGCCTGCTGGTCGCCAATAAAGGCTTGACCGGTCGTGCGGCTGGCGCCCTTGGCGCGTTCATCGAATTGATCGAGAACCTCGCCGCCAAGTGCATGGAGATGCCGCTGCACCTGATGACCCAAACCGTCATCGAGCAGTCGGGGTTGATCGCCTACCACGAAGCGGAAAAAGGCGAGAAAGGCCAGGCCCGGGTCGAAAACCTTGAGGAGCTGGTCAGCGCCGCGCGCAACTTCGAAAATGCTGAAGAAGACGAAGACCTGACGCCATTGGCGGCGTTCCTCGGTCACGCGTCACTGGAGGCCGGAGATACTCAGGCCGACGAGCACGAAGACAGCATTCAGTTGATGACCTTGCACAGCGCCAAGGGTCTGGAATTCCCTTACGTGTTCCTGGTGGGCATGGAAGAAGGCCTGTTCCCGCACAAGATGAGCCTGGAAGAACCCGGCCGTCTGGAGGAAGAGCGTCGCTTGGCCTACGTCGGCATCACCCGGGCCATGCAGAACTTGGTGATGACCTATGCTGAAACCCGACGCCTGTACGGCAGCGAGACTTACAACAAGGTGTCGCGTTTCGTACGTGAAGTGCCGAAAGGCCTGATCCAGGAAGTGCGGCTGTCCAACAGTGTCAGCCGTCCGTTCGGCGGTGGCCAGCAGCAGAGTTCCAGCAGCCTGTTTGGCGGCAGCGAGATCCCGGACACCGGATTCAGCCTCGGCCAGACCGTACGGCATTCGGTGTTTGGCGACGGTGTGATCCTGAACTTCGAAGGCGCCGGGGCTCAGGCTCGGGTGCAGGTGAACTTCAGCGAAGGCAGCAAATGGCTGATGCTGGGTTACGCAAAGCTCGAAGCGATTTAAAGCCTGCCCGTGATTCAATGTGGGAGCGAGCCTGCTCGCGAAGGCAGCAACGCGGTTTGTCAGAAACACCGCGTTTTCGTTCTTCGCGAGCAGGCTCGCTCCCACAGGGTTCACCCTTCCTACAGAACTAATCCACTCGTCCTACGGACCAAAGTTAACAGGCCTTATTGCGCTGACTGAAGCTGAACACAACCTGTCAGGCAAAAGCCCGAAACACTCTGCCGCTAGCCAGTAACACTTCAGCTGTGCAACATGGCGCGCGTGCCTTCCACAAATGGGAATTCCCTTTATGAAACGTTTTCTTAGCATCGCCATGGCGTTGTGCATCGGCCTGACGATGAGCCTCGACGCCAACGCCAAGCGCTTTGGTGGCGGCAAGAGCTCCGGCGCTGCGCCGACTCACCAGACCAGCCAAATGGCTCCTTCTTCTGCCGCAGGTGGCGCTGCTGCCACTGCCGGCGCGGCCGGTGCCGCTGGCGCTGCCGCCAAGGCCGGCGGTGCTTCGCGCTGGCTCGGCCCTCTGGCCGGTATCGCTGCCGGTGGCCTGCTGGCCTCCATGTTCATGGGCGGCGGCTTCCAGGGTATGCAGATCTTCGACATCCTGATCATGGCGGTCATCGCCTTTCTGGTCTTCCGTTTCATCGCCGCCCGTCGTCGCAAGCAGCAAGAGCAACTGGCTCCAGCCGGCGCACCGATGCAGCGTGAAACGTTCGAGCAGAAGCCTACAGCGATGGGTTCGATCTTCGGCGGCTCGGCGGCTCCTGTTGCCGCTCGTCCGGTGATCAATGCGCCAGCCTGGTTCAATGAAAACAATTTCATTGAAGCGGCCCGCAACCACTTCCAGTCCCTGCAGCAACACTGGGACGCCAATGAAATGGACAAGATCTCCGAGTTCGTGACCCCACAACTGCTGGAGTTCCTCAAGCGCGAACGTGCCGATCTGGGCGAAGGTTTCCAGTCCACCTACATTGATAACCTCAATGTTCAACTGGACGGCGTGGATGATCGTGCCGACAAGACCATCGCCACCCTGACCTTCACCGGCGTGTCGAAGACCTCGCGTTTCGACCAGGGCGAAGTGTTCAGCGAAAGCTGGAACATGGAACGTCCGCAGGGCGAGAACCAGCCTTGGCTGGTCGCTGGTATCCGCCAAAACGGCTGATCCCTCCCGCGTTAAGCATGTTGTAATAAAAACCCCAGCCTCGGCTGGGGTTTTCTATTTCGCGGTTGCATCTATAGCGAGCTACTGTATAAACCGCCCCAACTAAACCGCGCCATACAGCAAGAGGATCCCGGACGTGGAAGAAATCATCGAACAACTGCGTGAAGCCAACGAACCGGTACCGGTCCCCTTGGAGTTGCCCGACGAAGATCAACTGGTGGAAATCGAAGAACAACTGTTCATCGACATTCCGTTTGTCTTCAGAGAATTTTTGCTGACCGTCAGCGACGTCGTCTACGGCAGCCTGGAGCCGGTGACCGTCACCGACCCACAATCCCACACTTACCTGCCAGACGTTGCCGCCAATGCCTGGGATGCAGGCGTTGATCGCAGCATGATTCCGATCTGCCAGGACGGTGACAACTACTACCTGGTCGAAGAAGACGGCACCGTGGTGCTGTGGCTGGCCGAAGAAGAGCTGGTCGCCGAAGAAACCTGGGAATCGGTGTGGCACTGGGCGCGGGACGTCTGGCTGGAGAGCTGATCCGCCTGACGCCTCGCGTGGTCAATGCCCGGACGAATCCTTGTGGTTGTCCAGTGTTTCGAGCAACGCCACCTGCATCCGCGTGTGCACGCGGATGAACCAGCGCCAGAGCAGCGCCGCTACAGCGGCCGCGACCACGACGATCAGCATCAGCAACTTGTTGGTCGGCAGAATACTGGCCGACAAGGCTGCCAGCAGCAGAAAAATCACCAGCAGCGAGAGGATCGGGATCACTTCGGCGATCACCCGGCGCACACGTTGCGTGTGGCGGCCGGCCATTTCCGGCTTCACGCCCATCTCCGCCAACAGCATCGACAGCGCCTTGAGCTTGCGATAGGCGGCGATCAGGAACGGCAGCGACAACAGCAACGCCCCGCCCCAAATCAACGCTTTCTGCCAGCTCGGGTCGCTGATCCAGTCTTGCAGATAAGTGGATATACGCTCGGCGAAGTACGCGCCCGCGAAGAAGATCGCAATCACCAGCGCCAGATTGACCCCTACCTGCAACAGAATCCGTCGAATCATCGACGCCAGCAGAGCGCCCTCGCCCTGAGGCTGGATGCTGCGCAGCCATTCGCCGTACATTCCCAATACCCGACTAAGGCGTTGCGGCATGACAGCAGCCAGCTTGATCGACAGCGGGTCGGCCGCGCGGATCAGATACGGCGTCATCAGCGTAGTGAGCACCGAGACCGCCACAGCCACCGGATAGAGGAAGTTACTGGTGACCTGCAGGGTCATGCCCAGCGAGGCGATGATGAAGGAAAACTCACCGATCTGCGAAAGACCCATCCCGACCCGCAGTGAGGTTCGTCCGTCATTGCCGGCGATAAAGGCGCCGAGACCACAGGACAACATCTTTCCAAGCACGACGGCCACGGTGATTACCGCGATCGGCCACGCGTATTGCAGCAAAATCATCGGGTCGAGCATCAAGCCAATGGCGACGAAGAAAATTGCGCTGAACAGGTCGCGAACCGGTTCGATCAGCCGCTCGATTTTCAACAGTTGCCGGGACTCGGCCATGATTGCGCCGATCAGGAACGCCCCGAGCACCATGCTGTATTCGAGTTTGACCACCAGCAGACAGAAACCGAAACACAGGCCGAGAACGGTGATCAGCAACATTTCATTGCTTTCGAACCTGGCCACGTAGGCCAGCAGACGCGGCACCAACAGAATCCCAATGACCAGCGCGACGATCATGAACAGCGACAGCTTGCCGACCGTGGAAAACACTTCGCCGGAACTCACCGTACCGCTGACCGCGATGCTCGACAGCAAGGCGATGATGCCGATGCCAAGGATGTCTTCGACGATCAGCACGCCGAATATCAACTGGGCAAAGCGCTCGTTTTTCATCTTCAGGTCGTTGAGCGCCTTGACGATGATGGTGGTTGAGGAAATTGCCAGGATCGCGCCAAGGAACAACGAATCCATGGTGTTCCAGTCGAACCAGCGACCGATTTCGTAGCCGATCCAGATCATCAGCACGATTTCCAGGAACGCTGCGATGAAGGCAGTGGCGCCCACCTTGAACAGTTTGCGCAGGCTGAACTCCAGGCCCAGGCTGAACATCAGGAAAATCACCCCGAGCTCGGCCAGGGTCTTGATGGTTTCTTCGTCGTGAATCAGGCTGAACGGCGGCGTGTGCGGGCCCATGATGAAGCCGGCGACGATATAGCCAAGGACCACCGGCTGTTTGAAGCGATGAAACAACACAGTCACCACACCTGCGACCAACATGATCACTGCCAAATCCTGAATAAAACTGATGGCATGCATGGTGTGGGCTCCTTGGGTAACGATTGCTCAATCGCCAGACGCGAGAAAGATCTGATTGAACAGAGTAAAAATCCGGTTTACGTGTAGGAATTGCCCTCGGGATAGGCTTTTGAAGGGTAACACCGCGACTTCCGGCAGAAAGGCGGTGCAATATATGGAAACAGATCGATCCGGCGTGACGGCGGCGACTCGCCCGGCGTCCCGATAACTGTGGTTTGAAAAAACCGACCAGGCCCCGCAGAGGTGCCGCCCTTCCGAAATTCTGCCTTGAACCGTGAGAACGCTATGGAACCCGGAAACGCCCAACTGTCGATGACGGTATTGATGACCCCCGACATGGCCAACTTCTCTGGCAATGTTCACGGCGGTACCCTACTCAAGTACCTCGACGAAGTGGCCTACGCCTGCGCCAGCCGTTATGCCGGTCGCTACGTCGTGACCTTGTCAGTGGATCAGGTAATTTTCCGTGAGCCGATCCATGTCGGCGAACTGGTGACTTTCCTGGCCTCGGTCAACTACACCGGCAACACCTCCATGGAGGTGGGCATCAAGGTGGTGACCGAAAACATCCGCGAGCGCTCGGTGCGCCACACCAACAGCTGCTTCTTCACCATGGTCGCGGTGGATGACCAGCGCAAACCGGCCGCTGTACCGCCATTGCAACCGCAGAACAGCGAAGACAAGCGTCGCTTCATGCAGGCCCAGCAGCGTCGGCAGATTCGTCAGGAACTGGAAAAGCGCTATCAGGAAATCAAGGGCGACGCCTGAACTGTTTAGTCAGTTTGATGGGGTTCTTAAGTGAGTCATCGCAAGCAAGCTCGCTCCCACAAGTGATCTACGACGGATACAATTTCTGTGTCCACTGAAGATCTGTGTGGGAGCGAGCTTGCTCGCGATGGGGTCTACGCCGTTCAGAGACTGATCGCTGTCGCCTCGAACCGCACCCGCGGATGGGCAATCCGGTCCTGCGCCCTGACCAGTTCCAGCTCATAGCTGGAGCAAGCCTGGGTTTCCAGCAGCACTTCATGCACCGCCGACGCGGCGAATTCGAAAGCCGCTACCAGGCTGTCGCCCAACAGTACGCGAGCCAGAAACAGCCCGGATGTCAGGTCGCCGACACCCACAGGTTGACGCGGAAACGCCAGCAGCGGCCGGCGCAAATGCCAGCTGTCTTCGGCCGTCACCAGCAGCATCTCGAAAACGTCCAACGGCTTGCCAGGATAGTCCAGATGCTTGACCAGCACCGCCTTCGGCCCGCGCGCCAGCAGCGCTCGTGCCATGGCCAGGCAGTCGAACAGCGATTGCGGCTTGCGCCCCGAAAAGCTGTCCAGCTCCAGCTGGTTCGGGCACATGAAGTCCGCCACAGCAGCCGCCTCCTGCAACAGAAAATCGCTGACTTCCGCCGGCACGCTACAGCCTTTCTCTGGATGGCCCATCACCGGGTCACACAGGTACAGCGCCTTGGGATTCATTGACTTGATCCGCGCCACGCCCGTCAGAATCGCCCGGCCCTGGGCCGCACTGCCGAGGTAGCCAGACAACACCGCATCGCAGTTGCCGAGTTCGCCAATCGCAGCGATGCCTTCGACCAATTCTGGAATCTGGTGCGGTGCCAGCACTTCGCCGGCCCACTGGCCGTACTGGGTGTGGTTGGAGAACTGCACGGTATTGAGCGGCCAGACGTTCACCCCGACCCGCTGCATCGGGAAAACCGCGGCGCTGTTGCCAGCGTGGCCGAACACCACGTGGGACTGGATGGCGAGCAGATGCGGCGTACGTTTCATGCGGTGAGTTTTCCGTAAAACGATTGAAATTCGAGCCGCGTAGTATGCGACTAAACGCAGCCTGTACGACAGACCGGCGACGCAGTTAAGCTGACACTATCTTGTTGGAGCAATCTGTTGATGCTGACTCTCGGAAATATCTTCGTGCTGATGCTGCTCGCCACCGGTGGCGCGTGGCTATGGCACAACCACGGCTTGCGCGAGCGCGCGCTGGAGCGGGTCAAGCAGCATTGCAGCAAACTCGAGATCGAGTTACTGGACGGCAACGTGGCATTGAAAAAAATCGCGTTCATCAAGGATGCCAACGGTCGGCGGCGCCTGGCCCGGGTGTATAACTTCGAATTCACTGTGACGGGCGAAACCCGCCACAACGGCACCATCACCCAGTTCGGCGCCCACAGTGCGCAAATCGAACTGGCGCCCTACCCGATGCCGTTTGATGACACCCCTGCGGTGGTCGATGTGGCGAAGCCCCGCGCCGAGGTGATCGAACTGAGCCAGTGGCGCCAGGAACACACCAAGTGGCGTCCGTGAACCCAAGCGTTTTAATTAGAATTTGATCGACAGTCGGTTAGATTTTTTTGCAGTGCTTCAACATTCTGCGGCCCACTGAAAATCAGCTCGATACGCGAATCGCGCCGCCATTCGCTGGCTTGCCAATTCAGCGCCGAGTTATCCAGCGCATTCGCCGAAACCCAACCGTCCGCGCTGTGGATAACCAACTTCGCCCGCCGCCAGGCAAGGCTTCCAAGCCACTGAGCGAAAAGTGTGGCATCGAATGTCTGGCTCGGATGCCAACGCCAGCCAACGCTCCAACCGCCCTCCTGTTCCTGGCTCAAGCAAATCGGGAGCGCTGGATCGGTCCAGATGGCCGGCATCTGTGCCAGTCCTTTGGGCACGATGAAGTTATCCACACCCGCCATAGGCCGGGCTTCAAGTCCCGGTAACTTGCTCAATGGCAAGACGGCTTGCTCCGTCCAGTACACAGGACGAGAAGGCAACTGCGCGGTAATTCGCTGGCGATCATCCTCATCGAGATTTTCGGATTTGTTCAGCAACAACAAACCAGCACTGCTCAACGCTTCCTGTTGCGACTCAGGCAGTGCTTTGCCGACAGCAAGGGCTTGGGCATCCAGTACCAACACGCTGGGCTGCACCGCCAACACGCCAGCCCACGGAGCCTCACTCAACTGCCTGAGCAACTGCGCCGGATGACCCAGCCCGGAAGGTTCGATGAACAACCGGTCCGGCCGTGCCTTGCGCAGCAAACGCCCGAGGCCGATCTGAAACGGCGCGCCATTGACGCAACACAAACAGCCCCCGGCCACTTCACCCAGTGCGATACCATCAGAGTCCAGCGTCAGCAGCGCAGCATCGAGGCCGATCTGGCCGAATTCGTTGATCAGCACCGCCCAGCGCTCACCCCCCGGCCGCTGCATCATCAGGTTCTTGATCAGGCTGGTTTTGCCGGCCCCCAAAGGGCCAGCAATGACGTGTGTGGGAATGTTCTGCAACATGATCGAATTTTTCTGAGGAGGTAAAGAATGCGGTTGATGGGATTGCCGTTGCTGCTGGCGCTCTGCTCCGGCGAGGCGCTGGCACAGGCATGTGTGGTACATAGCACGGCTGAGCGACTCGACGTGAAAGTCTGCCAGCAGAACCGCAACATCCCGGAAAAGCTCTTCGCCGACGGCTTCTGTCAACCAAACCTTCCGGGCCAAAAGGTCGAGGTGCAGTACGTCGACCAATGCCCCTCCGGCGCGTTCGGCGTGTGCAGCGACGCCCAAGTCGCCAATATGCCTTACAAGCAGGATATTCACTATTACGGCGTAGCCACGGATGCGGCGTATCTGAAGCCGTTTTGCGAAACCAAGAGCCAGGGAACCTGGCTCAAACCTTGAGCCGTTAGTTCAGCCAGTCGAGTGTCACGATCAAGCGGCGCTCACCTGGAGCCGGTTGCGGCGAACGGTGGATCAGGCCGAAGCCTTCGTTGCCGTGCCATTTTTCACCCTTGAGCAGCGCCACGTCGCCGCTGACGACTTGCTGAATCAACGAGTCGTCCTTGGGCTCGGCTTCGGGTTTGCCCAATTGCCGGCGATCCATCGCCCCTTCCTTCAGCCATTGGCTGCCAATCCCGGCATAAGTAGTGATCAACCGTACCGGCACATGATCGACGTGGAAACGCGGGCACATAGCCTTATCCAGGACTCGCAGGCGCAGGCCGATACGCTTGGCGCCCAGTAAACAGGCGAAGGCGCTGATCAGCCAGGAAACGTCGACGATGAAACCTTCGTAACCTTCCAGATCACTGAACCCCGAGGCCAATCCGTGGAGATTGGGTTCGCTGTCATCGCTGGGCAGTTCGAGGACCAGCGACTCGGCCAACGGCTCGTTCAGGGACAGCAGCAAACGCCCGAAATTAGCGATATGCGCCGGGAGTTGGCGTTGCCAAACAGCGAGGTTTACACCGTCATCCAGTATTCGCGCCAGCGTCTGCGGCATCTCACCTTGAACCTGATGAATGATCGGCCGCAGTTTCAGACGAGGCGCCAACATCAGGCAGCTACCTCTTCAAACCATGGGCCGAATGGATCTGGCAGCAGTCGCCAGCCCTCGACACCCAACGCCATTTCATCGTCGGACAGCAGGCAATTGTCGAGTTCGCTGGTGAGTTGCGCGAAGTCGATGTTCTGGCCGATGAACACCAGTTCCTGGCGGCAATCGCCAGTGGTTGCGGTCCAGTTTTCCATGATCCCTGCCGTGCTTTCTTCGTCCTGCGGCCACTGAGGTTTCGGCACGAAACGCCACCAGCGTCCGGCGAAACCGTGGCGCATCAAACCGCCGGCCTGGGACCAGCTACCGGCGTCCATGTGCTTGCTCGCCAGCCAGAAAAATCCTTTGGAACGCAGCAATTTGCCGTTCACCCACGGGCGGTCGATGAAACTGAAAAAGCGCTGCGGATGAAATGGTCGGCGGGCTCGGTAGGCTGTCGAAGCGATGCCGTACTCTTCGGTTTCGGGCACGTGTTCGCCACGCAACTCCTGTAACCAGCCTGGCGCTTGAGAGGCCCTTTCGAAATCGAAACGACCGGTGTTAAGGATTTTGTTCAGGGGAATTTCGCCCATGACCATCGGGATGATTTCTGCCTGAGAGTTAAGCCGTTCAAGGATCGCGATCAGCTCCTGGCGTTCGCTGCGGCTGATCAAGTCGATCTTGCTGATCAGAATCACGTCGGCGAATTCGATCTGCTCGATCAACAGGTCAGTGATCGAGCGTTCGTCCTCCTCGCCCAATGTTTCACCACGGGAAGCGAGACTTTCGGCGGCCTGATAGTCGAGCAGGAAGTTCATGCCATCGACCACGGTGACCATGGTGTCGAGCCGGGCGATGTCGGCCAGGCTCTGCCCTTCTTCATCGCGGAAGGTGAAGGTTTCTGCTACGGGCATCGGCTCGGAAATGCCGGTGGATTCGATCAGCAAATAATCAAAGCGACCATCCTTGGCGAGTTTGCTCACCTCTTCCAGCAAGTCTTCGCGCAGGGTGCAGCAGATGCAGCCATTGCTCATCTCCACGAGTTTTTCTTGCGCACGATTCAGAGTGACATCGCGCTGGACTTCGCTGCCGTCGATGTTGATTTCACTCATGTCATTGACGATCACGGCGACGCGCAGATTGTCGCGGTTGCGCAGCACGTAGTTGAGCAGCGTACTTTTGCCTGCGCCGAGAAAGCCCGACAGGACGGTGACAGGGAGCCGATTGGGCATCAGGTATTCCTCATAAGGGATGCCCGGTCGCAGTGTCGGGCTTATTTAGATGTTATAGTATAACAATGCAAACAAGCCACTCCCTCTTGCCCACAACGACAAATGGCACGATGCTCAAGCCCGTTCGGTCCGTGAGAAATCCTATGCGTATTGTTCTGAAAGTGGCGTTGATGAGCCTTGCATTACTGGCGGCCGCCGACGCTATGGCGCAAACGCCGAGCCTGGCCAAATGCACGCGCAGCGCCAATCTGCTTGCCTGTGTGGACGCCGACGGCAACGCCTATAGCGTCAACACTGTCGCAAGCACGATCTATCTGCGGGGTTTCGAAGCGGCTACAAAACGCCACTGGGTGCAGACCAACAGTCGCTACGGCCAACTCACGTTCTTCACCGGGCTCGCTTCCGATGGCGAAGCCTGGGTTGGCTACAACCGCCGCGTCGGCTGGACCACCATCAATCGGTTTTCCAGCTCTGGTGGCAGCAGCGGCAAGTTCATCTGCAGCCGAATCGCTGGCTGTTAAGCCTGATTCTTTTTCTGCTCTTGCTGCCAGGCGATGTAGCTGTTTACCGGAGGATTTTTCTGGAAATAGCGCTGTAATCCTTCGAACAAACCATCAGCCACGGCCGGCTGATGACGTGCTGTGACCAGTCGCTGACTGTCGCGAGCGTTAGAAATGAACCCGGTTTCCACCAGGATTGATGGCACGTCCGGCGATTTCAGCACCGCGAATCCCGCCTGTTCCACACGCTTTTGATGCAACGTCGTGATGCCCGCCAGACTCCCGAGCACTGTGCTGCCCAACTGCAAACTCGCCGCAATCGTCGCATTCATCGACATGTCGAGAATCACCCCGGCGAGCATCGGGTCCTTGTCCTTGAGGTTCAGCAGGCTGGTAGCGCCCAACAGATCTGCGCCGTTCTCCCGTTGCGCCATGAAGCGCTCTGTGGCCGAAGTCGCGCCGCCCTCCGACAGGCAGTAAACCGACGCCCCTGACGCGGTGAGCCGCGGCGCAGCATCGGCATGCACCGAGATGAACATGTCAGCGTTGTGCTTGCGGGCAATCTCCACGCGTTTGCGTAGCGGCACGAAGAAGTCGCGTTGCGCACCAGCTTTACGTCGAAGCCCTTCTCGCGTTTCAGTCGTTTAGCCAACAGCTGAGCGATGGACAGCACCACGCCTTTCTCACGCTCGCCTTTGGCGCCGACCGCGCCTGGATCTTTGCCTCCATGACCGGGGTCGACCACCACGATGATGTCGCGCTTGGGGTGAGCCTTATCGATTGTCGCCTCAGGTGCCGCCGCAATATGTACTGGCGTAGCAACCTTCAAGTCGAGCACCCGTCGATGCCCCTGCCCGCCCTGTGGCGGCAACAGAAAGCTGTTGAGCTGCACCGGGCCGCTGAGGTCGAACACCAATCGCAGCTTGTTATCCGAACGCCAGAGGCGCGCGATGCGAATTTGTGTGGCGCAAACGCCAAAGGGTAAAGCGAAAGCCGCGCTGGCCAGTATCAGGCTGAGCAAGTGACGTCTGTACATGATGAAAGCCCGTTCATGAAAAAGGCATGGTCGAATTTGATGTAATAACATAACATTTGAAATCGATCCCCACGATGGACTTGCTCATGAATGCGCTGACTCTGCCGGATATCGCCGCGCAGGCCTCACGCCAAGCCCTGCCACTTGAGTGGGTGGGCATGTGCGGCATTGCTCTTCCGGTTTTATTCGATGGCCAACGACTGAGTGCAACGGCCGACGCCGGCGTGAGCCTCGACGATGAAGAAGCGCGCGGCATTCATATGTCGCGGCTGTACTTGGCGCTGGAAATGCTCGAACAGAAAAACCTCACACCTGCCTTGATGCGGCGAGTGTTGCAGAGTTTTCTTGATTCCCATGAAGGCCTGTCGAACAGCGCTCACTTGAAAATTCATACCGATTTGCTGCTCAAAAGACCGGCGCTGATCAGCCCATTAGCCGGTTGGAAAAAGTATCCGGTGAGCATCGAAGCACGTTTAAAAAACTCGATGTTCCACGTGGAACTAAAAATCGACGTTCCTTATTCCTCAACCTGCCCGTGTTCAGCAGCCCTTTCCCGGCAACTGATTCAGCAGCAATTCATCGATGATTTCGCCAACCGGGCACTGCAACATGCCGATGTGTTGGCTTGGCTCGGCTCCACAAAAGGCATCGTCGCGACGCCGCATAGTCAACGCAGTAATGCGAATTTGCATCTGCGTTTAGACGACGGTCTGGATGACCTGCCATTTATCGCGATCATCGACGACGCCGAAGCAGCGCTCGGCACTGCCGTTCAAACCGCAGTAAAACGCGCCGACGAACAAGCATTCGCCCTGGCCAATGGTCAAAACCTCATGTTCTGCGAAGACGCCGCGCGACGTTTGAATCTGGCCTTGAAACGCTCCCCCGGCGTCAACGCCTTCCACCTGCGAGTCGTCCATGCCGAAAGCCTCCACGCCCACGATGCCGTCGCCGAAAGCCGATGGAATTGGGAGGTTGCATGATCCGTTGCCAAGCGTTGCGTTGGGGTGCGCCGGGCCAACCGCTGACGCCCGCCGTGGATTTCGAATTTCCCAAGGGCAGTTTGACTGCCATCATCGGCGCCAATGGCTCGGGTAAAAGCAGCCTGTTGAAAGTCATCGGGGGTCTGCTAAAGCCACTGACGGGAAAAGTCGTGCTGGATGTTCCACGCAAGGGTTCGCTCTCATTTCTCCCCCAGCAACAACACCTGGACCGGCAGTTCCCTATCAGCCTCCAGGAGCTGGTGGCTGCCGGTTTCTGGGGCAGCAAGCAAACGCCAGAGATCCGCGGTCAACGGCTCAAATCGGTCTTGGAAGACTGGTGTCTGAGCGGTTTGGAACAGCGCCCCTTGATGGCCCTGTCCGGCGGCGAATTGCAGCGCGCCCTGCTCGCCCGTTTGAGCCTCACCGAAGCGCCGCTGTTGTTGCTCGACGAACCCCACGCTGCCCTCGACGAACTCGGTCAGGCGCTGCTCTGGAAACACATCCACGCCTGGCACGCCGAAGGCCGAACCCTGGTCGTCGTGTGCCATGACCTGGCCGCCGTTCGCCAACATATTTCACAAACGCTGCTGATCAAAAGCAGCGGCTGCATCCTGGGATCGAGCATTGATCTGATCCATCAACAACCACAAACGCAGGTGGCTTGATGATCGCTGCCGCTCATCTCTGGCAACCGTTCCACGAGTTCGTGTTTATGCGCCGGGCGCTAATCGGCGGCCTCGTTCTGGCTTGCAGCACGGCACCGTTAGGCGTGTTTCTGATCCTGCGGCGCATGAGCCTGATCGGCGACGCGGTGGCTCACGGCATTCTGCCTGGCGCTGCACTGGGCTTCTGGTTTGCCGGGTTGAGTTTGCCGGCGCTGACCATCGGCGGCCTCGGTGCCGGTCTCGGCATGGCCGGACTCGCCGCCTGGATCACCCGTCGAACCGGCCTGCGAGAAGACGCCAGCCTTGCCGCGATCTACCCGATCTCCCTGGCCACTGGCGTGCTGATCCTTGGCATCGCCGGCAAACGTCTGGACTTGTTGCACCTGCTGTTCGGTTCGGCACTGGCAGTCGATGGGCCCACGTTGACCGGCATGTTGTGGGTCTCTGGATTCAGTCTGGCTGCCATGGCCCTGATCTACAGGCCGCTGCTGCTCGACACCCTAGACCCGCTCTTTCTGCAAACCGTCAGCCGACTCGGCCCTCTTGCCCATGGCGTATTCCTGACCCTGGTGGTGCTGAATCTGGTGATCGGCTTCCAGGCGATCGGTGCATTGATGGTGGTCGGCTTGATGATGTTGCCTGCCGCCGCCTCTCGCTTCTGGAGTCGTCGCTTGCCCGTGCTGATCGCCATCGCCGCCGTGCTCGGCTGCCTTTCGGTGTGGCTCGGCTTGCTGCTGTCGTTCTACTGCTCGCTACCCAGCGGCCCGGCGATCGTGCTGGTGGCGGGCGGTTTGTATCTTCTGTCCGTGGTGTTTGGACCGGTGCACGGTTTGCTGCGCCGCCCGCCTTTGCTCACATCCCAATGAGGTGTTACCCGATGCGCGCTTTACTCGTGCTGTTCAGTTTGATGCTGTCGATGTCGCTGTCCGCCGCAGAGAAACTTCAGGTAGTCACCAGCTTCAGCATCCTCGCCGACATGACCCATCAAGTCGGCGGCGATCATATTCATATCACCGACATGGTCGGCCCCGATGCCGATGCTCACACTTACGAGCCGACGCCAGACGATGCCAAGGCATTGCTGAAAGCCAGACTCATCATCAAAAACGGTTTGGGTTTCGAGCCATGGCTGGACCGTCTGGTGACCAGCACCGAGACCAAAGCGGCGGTTATCAGCGCGAGCCATGGCGTCATCCCGCGCTCGCTGGATGAAGACGGCGAGACCGTTCCCGATCCGCACGCCTGGCACAATCTGGCGAACTCCGAGCTGTACATCAGCAACATCACCAAGGCACTGATCGCCGCCGACCCGACGAACAAGGCCGACTACGAACGCAACAGCCAGGCCTACCTCAAACAGATCTACGCCCTGCTCGCCGACGCCATGGCCAAGCTCGGTTCGCTGCCACCAGGCAATCGCACAATCGTGACGTCCCATGACGCGTTCGGTTATCTCGGACAAGCCTATGGCATCGACTTCATGGCCCCTCAAGGTCTGTCCACTGAGCGCGAACCGTCAGCTACCGAAGTCGCTGCGCTCATCACCCAGATTCGTCAGGCCAAGGTCAAAGCGGTGTTCATGGAAAACATCAAGGACGCCCGTCTGCTCAAGCAGATCGCCGACGAAAGCGGCGCGCAGATCGGTGGCACGTTGTACTCCGATGCCCTCGCGGCAACCGGTCCGGCGAGCACCTTCACCGGGCTGTTCGAATACAACCTCAACACGCTGTACGATGCGTTGAGCAAACCATGATCCGCAAAAATCCTTCGGGTGATCTGCCCGTGATTGCGGAGTCTGCGTACGTGGACAAAACTGCAATCATCTGTGGCAAAGTGCTGATCGGCGAAAACGTGTTCGTCGGTCCCTATGCGGTGATTCGCGCTGATGAAGTGGATGAGTCGGGCGAGATGGAACCGATCGCTATCGGCGCCAATTCGAACATCCAGGACGGGGTGGTGATCCACTCCAAGTCAGGCGCGGCGGTGACCATCGGCGAGTTCACCTCCATTGCCCACCGCTCGATCGTTCATGGTCCGTGCACGGTCGGCGACCGGGTGTTCATTGGTTTCAATAGTGTGCTGTTCAACTGCTCCGTCGGTGACGGTTGCGTGGTACGACACAACTCGGTCGTCGACGGTCGCGACTTGCCCAAAGACTTCTATGTGCCCTCCACCACTCGCATCGGGCCCACTACCGACCTGTCGCAGTTCCCGCCGGTGAGCATCAGCGCTTCGGAGTTTTCTGAAGACGTGGCGCGTACCAACGTCGATTTGGTACGCGGCTACAAAGCCCTGCAGAACGAGTTCTGAACATGGGCTGCGTGACGGTTCGCAACCGCCATCGCAATGCCCTGCTTGCGGTCACGACAAACGTCTTAATGACAACTGCCTGGGTTTACCACTACGGTTTATGCGCTAGCACACGTGATCGAAACTTTCGAGAACACCGACCATGATCCAGATCACTTTGTCTGACGGTTCATTGCGTGAATACGACCAGCCGTTGTCCGTGTATGAGCTTGCCGCGAGTATCGGCGCCGGACTGGCGAAAGCAGCGGTAGCCGGTCGGGTGAACGGTGTGTTGGTGGACTGTGAATTCATGATCGAGGCTGATGCCCGAATCAGCATCGTCACGCCACAGGAGCCCGACGGTCTGGAGATCCTTCGCCGCTCCTGCGCGCTGATGTTGGCCATGGCCGTCAAACAGCTCCATCCGAATGTGCAACTGCAAACCGGATCGGCATTGGGCGACGGTTTCTTTTATGAGTTTGCTTTCGAACGGTTGCTGACCTCGGCCGATTTGCCGCTGATTGAAGCGCGCATGCGCGCACTGTCAGCGACCAACCATTCGATCCGTCGCCGGGAAATATCATCCCGAGCGACGCCATCTGAAGGATTTTCGCTGTATCGCCTGGGTGACTTCGAATACCTGACGGTTGGCCCACACGTTCCCGCCACCCGGGTGTTGCAAGCGTTCGCCCTCGATCACATCAGCGGTACGTTTCCGCAACGGATTTACGGTACGTGCTGGTCCTGCCAACAGGAGCTGGAAAACTGGCGAGCGCCGCCACACGTGATCGTCGTGAGCATGGATGAACGTCAGGCCGGTTATGCACAATCGGTCACTGAGACATTGCGCCGAAGCGGCGTGCGCGCCAGGGCGGATCTGCGTAGCGAGAAGGTTCGCCACAAGATTCGCGAGCACAGTCAGACAGTGCCGTATCTGGTGGTCATTGGGGAGAAGGAACAGGCAGGCGGGTTTGTGAGTGTACGTAGCCGTACCGGGGAGGATTTCGGAAGGATGGCGGTTGAGGCAGTGTGTGAATGGTTGAATCAAGCCCGCCCCCGCACAGCCATGTAGGAGCGAGCGGTGCGGCGATCCGACTTGCCCCGCGAAGCTTTTAAGCTCTTGGCTTAACGGTCCCGCAATCCTGCCCCAACCACACGGCGCGGGTATCGAGACTACCCTTCTGCTGGATGCCGGTGGCATTGAAGGTGCCATTCACCTTGGTGGTGAATTCACGATCACTGAGGAAAGTGGCGACACCGGTGCCCTGCGCTTTCGGGCAGCTGAAGCGGAATTTCCACTGATTACCGGTGCGGTCGGTGATTTCCTGCTTGCAGCCCGACTGCGGATCGGTCAGCGGAATGTCGTTGGTCTTCACCTGTTCCGGCGTCAAGCAAGCCCGAATCCCCTTGCCGCCCATGGTGATGCCCTGCTTCTCCAGCTGCGCACGCTGTGCCGGGGTCATCTGGCCCTGCAACTGGCCAAGGATCAGCTGCAAATCCGGAAGATTCTGGTCATCGACCTTCATGTTACTTGTGGTCATTTCCCACAAACCGGGCTGCAACATCTGCGCCTGAGCGGCCACAGGAAGTGCTAAACCAAAAGCAACGGCCAAACCCAGCAGACGAACGTTCATCGAGTAACTCCTGATCAGTAGTGGCCGTTAGACGTCAGCCACGGGCTTCGGTTCATGGGCCAATTAAATAGCGACATTCTGCACGGAACATGGTCTGTTAAGCATTGAATCTTCAGGAGCAAGGCTGCCCCATGGATTATTTTGGACCGCATGTTTTCGGTTATCTGATCGCGCTGCTGCACTCCCTGGGCCTGATCGCCGCCATCCATGCCGTATTGACCGTTCGGACCGCCCAAGGCTCGATCGCCTGGGCCCTGTCGTTGCTGTTCATTCCCTACCTGACACTCATCCCGTACCTGGTCTTCGGCCGCAGCACCTTCGATGGTTACATCAATGCCCGGCGCCAGGCCAACGAAGAAATGCGCAAGGCCATCTCCGAGTTGAACTGGCGACCTTGGGTAGAAGAGGCGCTGACGGCACGCGCCTCCAACGCTTATGCGTCCTTGAGGGCCATGCCAAAACTGGGGCGCATGCCCTGCCTGGCGAACAACGAAGTGCGCTTGCTGATAAATGGCTACGCCACCTTCGAGGCGATTTTCGAGGCCATCAGCACCGCGAAGGAAGCGGTGCTGATTCAATTCTTCATCGTCCACGACGACCGACTCGGCCAGCGCCTGCAAAACCTGTTGCTGAAGAAGGCCGCTGAAGGTGTTGCTGTTTACTTGCTCTACGACCGGATCGGCAGCCACTCCCTGCCCCACAGTTATGTCCAGCCATTGCGCGATGCCGGCGTAGAGGTCAAAGCCTTCGCGACTCGTAGCGGCTGGCTCAATCGCTTCCAGGTCAATTTCCGCAACCACCGCAAGATCGTAGTAGTCGACGGGGTGCTGGGATTCGTCGGCGGGCACAACGTAGGCGATGAATACATGGGCGAGAAACCGCCCCTGGCACCGTGGCGCGACACTCATGTGCAAGTACGTGGGCCCGTGGTGGCGTGCATGCAGGAATCTTTTGCCGAAGACTGGTTCTGGGCTGCACGTTCACTGCCACCACTGATCTTGCCGGACGTTTACCCGGACGACGGCGTGCTGTGCCAATTGCTGGCCAGCGGCCCGGCAGATTCCTACGAGACCTGTTCGTTGTTCTTCGTCGAAGCCATCCATGCGGCGACAGAACGAGTGTGGATCACCAGCCCCTATTTCATCCCCGATGAAGCCGTCTTCGCGGCGTTGCGCCTGGCGGTGCTGCGCGGTGTGGATGTGCGATTGCTGCTGCCTTCACGGCCGGATCACCGGATCGTCTATGCCGCTTCCAGCCTGTATGCCTTTGAAGCGGTGCGGGCCGGCGTGCGGGTTTTCCGCTACGAGCCCGGATTCATGCATCAGAAAGTCGTGTTGATCGACAGCGAAATCAGCGCCATCGGCAGCGCCAATCTGGACAATCGTTCGTTCCGGCTGAATTTCGAAGTGATGTTGCTGACAGTCGACAGCGCGTTTGCCGCCGAGGTGGAACAAATGCTCAATGATGACTTCGCGCAGGCCCACGAGGTCGCCAAAGAAGAAAGCCGGGAGACCCACCGACTGCAACAGGTCGGCATGCGGATCGCCCGGCTTATCTCGCCGATACTCTAGTGTCCTGTCTCACAAACAGTATTTGCGAGACAGGGCACTATGGGTTGTAGATATCGTCCCGCGTCCATGGCAGTTCATGGCTGCCATCCGGGTGGGCCTTCACCGCAAGGATCTGGTGCAAGTTGATCCAGCCCTTGGCAAACGCATACGCGCAACCGGCCAGGTACAGCCGCCAGATCCTCAACGCCTGCTCAGGCACCTGCCTTGAAGCGGCTTCCAGATTATCTTCGAGGCGTTCGCTCCAGTGATCGAGGGTACGCGCGTAATGCAGGCGCAGACTCTCGACGTCGACGATCTCCAGCCCCGCTTCGCTGATCTCGGCAGAAATCATCGACAGGTGCGGCAGTTCGCCGTTAGGGAACACGTACTTCTCGATGAAGTCGCCGGCTCCGCGTCCCACTGGACGGCCATCGGTGTGCTTGGCGGTGATCCCGTGGTTCATCACCAGGCCGCCCTCTTTCACCGCGCCAAACAATGTTTTGCAGTACTGCGCCAGGTTGGCGTGTCCGACGTGTTCGAACATGCCGACGCTGACCACCTTATCGAAGCGCCCGTCCTGGGGCAGATCGCGGTAGTCGAGCAGTTGCAGTTCCACCAGATCATCCAGGCCTTCGGCGGTCACCCGTTCACGGGCCAGGGCCAGTTGTTCCTTACTGAGCGTGATCCCGAATACCTTCGCGCCAAATTCCCGGGCCGCATACCGCGCCAACCCGCCCCAACCGCAACCGACATCCAGCAGATACTCACCGGGTTGCAGCCGCAACTTGCGGCACAGGTGACGGAATTTGGCTTGCTGGGCTTGCTCGAGTGTTTCGCTGCCGGTCTCGAAATAAGCGCAGGAATACGCCATGTCGCTGTCGAGCCACAACTGATAAAACGCGTTGGAAAGGTCATAGTGGTAGGAAATCGCTTTCGCGTCGGTTTCCTTGTCGTGGACGGTTCGCACTGGCTGACTGTCTTGATCACCCAGCAACGCCTGGCTCCATTCATCGCAGACGCGAATCACATCGCTGATAGAGCCTTCCAGCTCAAGTTTACCTTCGACAAACGCCGCTCCGAGCGCGTCCAGGCTTGGGTGGGTGAACTGGGTAACCATTTGTGGGTCCTTGACCACAATGGTGACGCTGGGCGTCGGCCCCAGATTGAATTCATGGCCGTCCCAGAGTCGCAGGCGTAGCGGTAACTGCAGATTCTGTAAGGCCGGTGGAAGTTGCGCGAGCATGGATAGTCCCCCTTGTTTCAGACGTCTGATGTGAGGGTAGAACATCCTTGAAAAATAGCAGGCTATCGATTTAATAGCCGATTTCTATGAGTCGTAGCGCTTGAACCAACCGTTGCGAATTCATAGAAGTGATTGCCCTCACCTAGATGACTACGGATTTGGCGAACAGTTCTGAAAAGTTGAAAACACCCGCGATCATGCTGTTTAGAGCATTCACCCGCCGTACTCAATCGTCCTCCTTCAGCTTGAGTAATGGCTCCTGAAACCGCAGTAAACGCCCGGCGTTCCCCAGCACCAGCAACGTACTGAGGTTGTGCAGCAACGCTGCAATCATCGCCCCGGCAGCGCCGAGCCAGCCGAATGCAGCGAAGGCCACAATCGCCAGCGTCCAGCCCAAACCGATGATCACATTGACCTGCAAGGTCTGCCGGCATTGGCGACTTAAACGCACACACGTGCCCAGCCGTCGCAGGTCACTGCCGATCAGCACAATGTCGGCCGAGGCCAGCGCAATGTCCGCCCCGCCCGCGCCCATAGCCACGCCGACCACACCGGCCTTGAGTGCCAGCGAATCGTTGATGCCATCGCCCACCACCATCGGCCGGAAGCCGCTGCCGATTTCCTTGAGCACGCGATTGAGTTTGTCCTCGGGCAAGGCCTGAGCTTCAACATCACTGATCCCGACATCGCGAGCCAGTGTGTGCGCGACGCTTTGCCGGTCACCGGTGAGCAACAACTGCCTTCCCAGACCCAGTTCACGCAACTCGCTCAAGGCGAACCGCGCCTCGGGTTTGACGCTGTCGGCCAGCAACAGCCAAGCGAGGAATTCACCGTTGAGCGCCAGCCCGGCAATCGGGCCGTCGTGGTCGGGAACGTCGGAGGTGTTGATACCCAGTTGCGCGAACAGCTCCGGACGACCGAGCGCCGCCTCGCCCTGCTCGGTCATTGCTACCACTCCCAGCCCTTGGCGTTCGTGGATGTCCGAGAGCAGTAGAAAATGTTCCTGAGTGACCAACCCGGCGAGCGCGCGACTGACCGGATGACTGCTGGCGGAACCAAGACTGGCGGCAAGTTTCAAGACGTGACTGCGATCCTCAAGAGGACTGTCGATGGATTGCAGGCGCAAGGTGCCGAAGGTCAGGGTTCCGGTCTTGTCGACCACCAGAGAAGTCAGGTCCGCCAACTCTTCAAGAAACGCCGAGCTGCGAATCAGAATCCCATGCCGAGCCGCCACCGCCACACCGGCAATCGCCGTAGCGGGCGCCGACAACACCAGCGCACAAGGACAGGCCGCCACTAGCACCGCGAGCATCGCCTGGGCATCGTTTGTGATGAACCAGGTCACAGCGGCCAGCAGCAACACCAGCACCATGTAACTGCCGGCATAGCGTTCCAGCAAACGCGTGATCGGCGGTTTGGAACGCTCGGCACTTTGCATCAGCGCGATGACTTTACCGAGGGTCGATTCGTTGCCGGTACGGGTCACCTGGATGCGCAGCAGGCCGTCGAGGTTGATCGCACCGCCAAACACTTGCATGCCGACGCCCGCCTCCATCGGCACCGATTCGCCGGTAATCGACGCGGTGTCCAGGCTCGCCTGGCCAGACAATACCTGACCATCCGCCGGCACCCGATCACCCGCGCGCACCTCAACTAGGTCGCCAGCCTTAAGCGTGCCGTTGTCGACTTCGACGATGGAACCATCCGCCTGAACCTTGCGTGCGTGGCTGCGGGTGAGTTTGCCGAGGGCATGAATCGCTTCCTGTGAACCGATGACACTGCGCTCTTCGAGCACGTGGCCGAAGATCATGATGATCGGCAGTAACGCAGCGGTCAGCAGATCGCCGGTGGCCCAGGCACCGAGCAAGGCCAGAGCGATCAGCTGATCGGTGATGCCGTGCAAACTTGGATAACGCAGGCTGTACCACGCCGAACGCATCACTGGCACGGCCACCAACAACGAAGCAAAACCCAGCAGCAGTTGGCTCACCCCAGTCTGCTCCGGCGACAACCAGCGCCAAATCAGGCCGAGCGCAAGCAAGCCCAGTGCGAGCATCGCCAAGGTCAATTGGCGTGCAGCGCTGCGCTGTTCAGCCGAGGACAACATGCTCGGTGCGGCGTCGGTTTGGGCGGTCATTGTGCAGCTCCCTGAATGATCAGGCGGGAATCGTCTTTCGGATTGACCGTGGTCACCGAACCGGCCTGACCGAGAATTTTTGGCAGCCGCTCGCGGTAGATGCGCAGCAGCATTTGCGGGTCGGTGCCCTGCTGTTGCGTCTTCGCCAGACTCAACACCGTGGCCGTGTCGGCCGAGGCTTTGGCCAGCCGTTCGCTCGCTTGGGCATGGGCGGCTTGCAGCGCTCGGTCGGCTTGTTCATTAGCGGTCTGAGTCAGTTTCTCGGCTTCAGTGCGAGCGTTGGCCACGGCTTTGTCCGCTTGTTGGCTGGCCGTCAGCACCGCATTGAAGGCGTTGACTGCCGGCCCGGGCAAACTCGATTGCACATCCACTCGCGCCACTTCGATTCCAAGTCCCTGCCCGGTTGATGTCAGTTCGGCCAAGCGTTGATTGATGCGTTGCACCAGATCACCGCGCAGACGTTCACGTCTTTCGGCTGCCTGATTATCGGCACCGATCAGTTCCGGTCGCGCGACCAGAATGGTGTCCAGATCGCGCGCGGCAGTGAGCGCGACAGCGCTGCGAGTGACCAGCCGATCCAACGCGGGCAGCACATGTTCGCCTTGAAGGACGAAGGCATACGGTTCGATGACTTTGTAGAAAACCCGCACATCCAGTTGCACCACGCCCGCATCACCGGTCAGCAAGTAACCGGAGCCGGCGAGCGCATCGCTGATCGGCGTGGCGAAACTCGCCACACGATCTGCCTGCAACGCGGCATCCGTGCGCAGTAAATCCTGTACGCGACGCTCGATCACCCGATCCGCCGCGGGCAACAAAATCACCTGCTCAAACGGTCGAGGCCAAGCCAAAAGCAAACCGGCATTCTGGATGCGATCCAACGCGCCGAAGTGCAACACCACCGCTCGGTTCTGCGGGTCGATCTGCCGCACATTGGAAAATGCCCAAGCCAAAGCGGCCAACACTGTCACCGCGTACAACGCGAGAAAGGCCAATCGCCCGGCTTGAATCCAGGGGCTGCTCAGCTCAATTGTTCCACGTGGAACCAAACTCATGGCTGCGACCCGGACTTGTTTTCGAGAGTCGGCGGACCGTCAACCAATACGCGGAACGGCGCGGCATCGGTGCGCAAAATCAATTTTGTGCCAGGCGTGACGATCGTGCCCAAGGTGTCGAGGGAGCGCAGCAAGTTGTAAAGCTGTGGCGAACCGGCATATGCGCGGCCGTAAATCTGCGCGGCTTCGACGCGAGATTGCGCTTCGATATCGGCGGCTTTCACCGTGGCATCGGCTTGCACGATTCGAGCATCACGCTCCGCAGCAGAACGAATTTGCGCCGCTTCGCGCTTACCAATGGCCGTGCGTTCAGTGGCGATTGTTTCACGCTCGGCGCGCATACGATCAACCGTCGCGGTGAGGGTTACCGATGGCAGGGTCAATCGTTCGATGCCAACTTGCAGCACCCGCACCCCGTAGGTGGTCAGCAACTGCTGATCGATTTGCTGACGCAGCTGCGTTTCGAAATCGGCGATATGCACCTGATCGGCGTCGGTGTTCACCAGGTTAGCCAGATCAAAACTGCTGGCCGTGGTTTCCAGAGCGGAGCCAACAAAGGTGCGAATTTGCCGTGCCGCTTCGTCCGGCTGATTCTGTACGGCGCGCATGAAGCGTTGCACATTGTCCGGATCGCCCTGCACCTGCCAGGCCACATAAGCCTGAACGATGATGCGCAATCCGTCGCGCGTTCCGACATCCTGCAAACCGCTGGACGTGGTGCGCAGCCGTAGATCCACCGGGATCGCCGCCTCGAACGGAGCTGGCCAGCGCCAACCCAACCCTGGCTCGAGCAATACCCGCGACGGATTACCAAAGCGCGTAATCACCGTGGCCTCCCCCGAACGCACTTGCACCAGGCTTGCTGCCGCAACAGCGAAAGCGACCAGCAAGGCCGCCCAGCCCATCCGTCGCCAAGGGAACGGCCCCGCCTCTTGCGGGTCACCGTGGTGGTGATGCCCGTGGTGATGCCCGCCATGGCCGTGATCGTGGCCCGCATGGTCATCGTGATCGTGAGAGTGCGACTGGCTCAATTGGCAGCTCCTGGCTGAGCGGTTTTACGCGACGGCGCGGGGTCAGCCGGCAGCGTGAACGTACGAAGGTCGATGGTCGGCGCATTGGTGCTGCCGCCCAGACGATGGTCGAGCACCAGCAACCTGGCATTGGCCAGGCCCTGGGACAGTTGGCTGAAGTACTGCTCCAGCACAAAGGCTTGGCCTGCAGTGGCGTAGGCTTTTTGCTCGGCGCTGAATCTCAGGTCGGCTGCCTGGGCAGTCGCGTTGATTTCGCGGGCGCTGGCCGTCGCTTGATCGCGGACGATGCTGGCCTGCAATTGCGCCTGATTGGTAGCCTGCGCCGCCGCGCCACGCTCACGCGAGATCAAGGCCTGGGCGCCAATCTGCGCAGCCTGCACACCGTGATAAGCGTTCGCGGCACCGGCCGGTGGGTGAATCGCCTCAACCACTGTGGCGAGGATTTCCACGCCGCTGTCGAGTTTCTGCAAGTCAGTCTGCACAGCCCGACCGATCTCTTCGGCGAGCCCTTCCCTGTCCTCGCCAAGCAACCCGTCGAGGGTTCGCGAAGCAAAGTCGTGGACCAGAATTCGGCTGGCGGTACTGCGGATCAGCGTCGGCACGTCAGCGCTGTTGTATGTCGCGGCCAACGCTGCCTGATCACTCAGGCCGATGCGGTAAACGAAGCGCACATCCATATTGACGATTTGGAAGCTCTGCTTGTCGGCGCGGCTGCTGGCGATGACTTGGGATTTATCATTCACATGGCTGGCGTCCCACAAGCGATTGGCAATCGCTGGCGCGGGGCCTTCGGCAGGCTCGGCCACCACCGGCGCCGAGGTTTCGCCGACACTGGTGGCCAGTTCGTGAACCACGCCGTTCTCGACGCTCAGCACTCGGCCCAACGGCCACGGCAAACCGGCATGCAAACCAGGCCCGAAAACTTCCACCGGTTTGCCGAAACGCTCGTAGATGCCCCGCCCCTGCAGCGGTATTTCATGAATGCCGGTGAGTAGCCAACCGACAATTGACACCACCACCAGCACCGGCACAAACGCACGGCGCATATAAGTGAAGGCCCAGATTTGTCGCAGGTCGATGCCAAAACGGTTGTGCAGTTCGTGCTGCAACGCCAGCAAAGGTTGTGGCGGCCAGCGCAACATATCGGCGACGAAGCTTCGCGCCAGCAACGCGGGTTCGAGTTGTTCACGCTGCGGACTGAACAACGACAGCAAAGCACGCAACAGCAATTCGGCGGCAACCAAGCCTGGCAGCAAGCTGATCAGTACCGCCAGGCGCACCGGCCAGATCGAGGTTTCGCTGCCGAACAACAGGCACAAGGCGCTGAGTACCAGGCAAATGATCGCTACCCGCGTCAGTTGCGCCAACGGCCCTGCTTCGGGCCATTGCGCTGCATTTTCCTGGGCCAATTGACGTTCCAGCACCAGCAGACCAAAAGCCAGCAGCAACGATATCGCCGCGCCGACACTGGCCGACAATCCCAGAGCGGTGGGCGGCAGTGCAAAGTTCCAGACTTGTTCGATGCTGAACAACATCAACAGCGACCAACCGCCAAGCCACAGCGTCGGTGCGCCAATATGTCCGAGCATTTTCAGCCATTGCCGGCTGATCCGATCCAGCAGCCGTTCGTACCAGCCTTCCGGGGCAACCAATTCCTCAGCAACGACCACTTGCACCACGGGGTTCATCGCCTGTGCGCGCCACCGTGCTATCCACCAGGCCGATTGCAGTCCAGCGACCAGCACCAGCAAACCGGCGCTCTGACTGATCAGCAGTGCTGGCCACAGTGATTGCGGCGCAAACAGCCCGACAAAAAACGCCAGTACCCAGCCGGTCGCTGCGATAGCGCCCAGGCCGATTGCGAGCTGACGCAATCGCCGCCCTTGAAAAACCGCCTGCTGGAATCGCGGCAGCCCCGCTACTTGCGTCCCATCGACATCGAGATCGACTTGCATACCACCCCAGTGTTTATCGTTGCTCACATCACATTTCGTTACGATATAACGAAAATCGTGAAATTTCCGTTCTAAATCGTTTTATTTAAGGACGCTCAACCTGTTGCCAGGCTGAAGCCTTGACCGAAATAGTCTGTAACGCACATATTACGTTCGTAATTTTAAACTAGAACTACGTTTACCCATCCCGGTCCCAGTTCCATCCAGGAGTACCAGCATGAGCACCTATGACGTCGTGATTCTCGGCGCAGGCCCCGGCGGCTATAACGCAGCGATCCGAGCTGGCCAGTTGGGCCTGAAAGCGGTTTGCGTTGAAGGACGCGCCACCCTCGGCGGCACCTGCTTGAACGTCGGTTGCATGCCTTCCAAAGCGCTGCTGCATGCTTCCGAACTCTACGACGCGGCCATGGGTGCGGAATTCGCCACGTTGGGAATCGAGGTCAAACCCACCCTCAACCTCGCCCAGATGATGAAGCAAAAGGATGAAAGCGTTGCCGGGCTGACCAAAGGCATCGAGTTTCTGTTTCGCAAAAACAAGGTCCACTGGATCAAGGGCTGGGGCCACATCGACGGGCCGGGCAAAGTCACCGTGACGGACAGGCACGGCGAAAAAACCGAGCTGCTCGCCAAAGACATCATCATCGCCACCGGTTCCGAGCCCACCCCCCTGCCCGGTGTGGACATCGATAACAAACGCATCCTCGACTCCACCGGCGCATTGTCGCTGACCGAAGTGCCTAAACATCTGGTGGTGATTGGCGCCGGGGTGATCGGTCTGGAGCTCGGCTCAGTGTGGCGGCGACTGGGTGCTCAGGTCACGGTGGTCGAATACCTCGACCGGATTTGTCCCGGTGTCGATGGCGAGGCGGGTAAAACCCTTCAGCGTTCGTTGAGCAAGCAAGGCATCAACTTCAAATTGAGTTCGAAAGTCACCAGCGCCACCACGTCCGAGACCGGCGTTCAGCTCAGCGTCGAGCCCGCCGCCGGTGGCACCGCCGAGCTGATTGAAGCCGATTACGTGTTGGTCGCTATCGGGCGCAGACCTTACACCGAAGGCCTGGGGCTGGAGAACGTCGGCCTCGCCACGGACAAACGCGGCATGCTTGCCAACAAGGGCCACCGCACCGAAGCAGCCGGGGTCTGGGTGATCGGTGACGTGACGTCAGGGCCGATGCTCGCCCATAAGGCCGAAGACGAAGCCATGGTGTGTATCGAGCAGATCGTCGGCAAGGCCGCAGAGGTCAATTACGACTTGATCCCCAACGTGATCTACACCAAACCGGAACTTGCCAGCGTCGGTAAGACTGAGGAGCAACTGAAGACCGAAGGTCGTGCGTACAAAGTCGGCAAGTTTCCCTTCACCGCCAACAGCCGGGCGAAGATCAATCACGAAACCGAAGGCTTCGCCAAAGTACTGGCCGATGAGCGCACCGACGAAATTCTCGGCGTGCATCTCGTGGGTCCGAGCGTCAGTGAAATGATTGGCGAATATTGCGTGGCCATGGAGTTCAGCGCCTCCGCCGAAGACATTGCCCTGACCTGCCATCCACACCCGACCCGCTCCGAGGCCTTGCGCCAGGCGGCGATGAATGTGGAAGGGATGGCGACGCAGATGTAGGGCGCCTCATTGATGATCGTTCCCACGCTCTGCGTGGGAACGATCTTAGTTCGCTGGCAAATGTTCCAACGGCAACGCCCCCGGCGTCTTCACCGTGTGAATCGCGAAGTTGCTGCGGATATCGCTCACGCCCGGTAATTTCAGCAATCGCCCCGTGAGAAAACGGTCATAGGCGCGTAGGTCCGGCACCACCACTTGCAGCAGAAAATCCGACTCCCCTGACACCAGAAACGCCGAAATCACCTCCGGCAACGCCGTCACGGCCAAGCGAAAAGACTCTGCCTGTTCATCGTTGTGGCGTTCGACCTTGACCCCGACAAACACCGTCAATCCAAGCCCGACTTCGTCGCGATCCAGGTTGGCCTGGTAGCCACGAATCACCCCGGCTTCTTCGAGCATCCGCACCCGGCGCAGGCAGGGGGATGCGGACAAACCGATCTCGTCAGCCAGTTGCACGTTGCTCAGGCGACCGTCCCGTTGCAGGGCCGCGAGAATCTTGCGGTCGTAGGCGTCCAGTTTCATGATTTGGCAGATCCTGATGGTTTACATGCAATTGAGTGGCAGGTTATGCCAACCCAAAGCGTTTTAGAAGCTAACTACGCAACCACCTGCCCTGCCCTCCCCCCCTAAACTGGCCCTACCGAATCGACAACGAATGGGGTGCAACGTGGCGGGACTCTGGCTGTTTTTCATGGCGCTTGCAGTGGTGTATCTGTTGCCCGGCCCGGACATGATTCTGCTGTTGCAGACCGGTGCCCGCCAAGGCAAAGGCGCGGCGCTGGCCACCGCCGTGGGTCTGGGCATCGCCCGAGGTTGCCATGTGGCCTTGGCGGCGCTGGGGCTGGCCGCATTGTTCAAGGCCGCCCCCTGGACCTTCGACGTGGTACGTCTGGCCGGGGCCGCGTATTTACTGTGGATCGGCATTCAATGTCTGCGGACCACGATGCTGCCGAACCTGAACGGAGCCGCCGCAACGATTGAAAAAACCCGCTGGCGTAACGCAATCCGGCGCGGATTGCTGACCAACCTGCTCAACCCCAAGGCGCTGCTGTTCTGCTCGGTGCTGCTGCCGCAGTTCATCGATCCACACGCCGGGCCGGTGCTCGCGCAATTCGCGACCTTGGGCGTTGTGCTGGTCAGCGTCGGCTTACTGTTCGACAGCGCCTACGCACTGGCCGGTGCTGCGCTCGGCCGTTGGTTGCAGCGCAGTCCCTCGGCTCAGCGCATGCAGCAATGGCTGTTTGGCAGTCTGTTGATCGGCTTCGCGGTGCGGCTGACCTTTGTGCAACAGGCTTGAGCCTTACTGCGCTTTGCGACGGCGGCGACTGATCAGCAACAGCACCGCTGCCGTGATCACGACGACACCGCCGTATTGCAGCGGTTTCTTGTAGGGCCGCAGTGCCGAGCGTGCAGGGTCCATGACTTGGGTCACATAGCGCTTGTTGGCCTTCTGGAACTCGGGATACGGGCATTGATGACCGAAATTCACCGCCCAATCCACGTACGGGCCTTCTTTCACATAGCGTTGATAGAAGGCGCGTTCTTCTTCAAGGCTGGTGTCCCAGCCCGCCGCATTGCACAGCACCGCTGCAAAAGCCTGGCTGGTATGAGGCAGGTTATCGGCGGCGCGGCTGGCCAATGCCGTGGCGACATAGCGGTAGTGGAAGCGTTGATCGGGCCGGGCAGCGCTAGCCTGCTGACGTTGGACTTCGCCCTCGGCCACTAGCGGCCCGACTTTGAGTTCGCTGCTTTCAAGGCTGTAATTGCCACCAAACGTGGCGTAATCCGGGGCCATTTCGTAGCCAAGAATCTCCATTCCCCACTCGCGTGCTGTCGAGGCTGCATTGAACAACGCCGCAGCACGTCGAGTCGGCCACCAGGCGGACTCAGCCTCCTGACGCAACTGCCCATACGCTTTGGCTTTGTTTTGCAGATCGACGCTGTCGAAGTACGGCGGTGCTTCGTCGTAGCGCGCTTCACGCAGCAAACGCCGCCCGAGCACATTGCGCAGTTTCGCCGCCACCGACAACGGCACGTAGTTATCGCGATCCTGCTGACTGAGCGGCGCTGGCGCCGGCACTTGGGTGTCGACGTATTGCTTGAGTTCATCGAGGGTCAACACCCGCTCGGCGACGGTGGCAGCGTCGAACCAATAGAGAGCTTTACTGCGATAAAGCTGATCAAACGCTTGCAGGTAATCCCCGCGTTGCAACGCCAGGATCGCGCTTTCACCCTCGACCCGGCACTTGGGCTGGAGCGTTTCGTAATCCCAGTCCGGCGTGCGCCGCTCACCCCAGGATTCATTCTGCGGGAAGGCCTGAGCAGCCTTGGCATACGCCGCAGCCGCCGCGTTTTTATCTCCGTCGCGCAACGCCAGTTTGGCCCGCAGCCACCACGCCAGGCCGCCGTCGCCGGCGTGTTCGAGGAATGCCTTGGCGCTGGCGTAGTCGCCCTGTTGATAATTCATTGCCGCCAGACGATCAGCGTTATCGAGGCTGCCGCGGGTACTGTTTTGCAACAGTTTGATCAGTTTCAGTTCGTCCGCCGGTTGATCACCAAATGACCAGCCCAGGCGGCTGATCAATGACGCCGTTACCAGTTGCTGCACCGGTTTACCTTTGAGCAACGCCGCCAGTTGATCCTCCGGCAGCGCCGCCAGATCGGCCATCAACAGCTTCAGAGAGGTGTAACCCACCGCCGACCCATGCAGGTTTTGCATGGCGTAGAGTTCGATGGCGCTGTTCCAGTCCCCGGATGTGCGGGCGACGCGAGCCTCTTCGCCGAGGCTGGCGACGCCCAGCTCCAGTGGGTCGCTGAAGCCGTCGATGCTGAGCTGACGGGCCTGTTCGAAGGCCTTTCGGGATTGATTCAGCCAGTCAGGGCCAGCGTCCGCTTCTGAATTCATGGCAAATAGCGCCCGACCCAACGAGTAAGCGGCCCAGGTACTGCGCAACGGACGTTGATCCGCCGGCAGCGCCAGCACCTTCTGGAAGTACTCGGCCGCCAGCCCATGATCACCAGCGGCAAACGCCACGGCACCCGCCAGATAAAGCTTGAGCTCAGCCGGCAGGTTCGTGCCCTGCTCTTCGACCTGCCGGGCATCGGTCAGGCTGCGAAGCTGTTTCACCAGCGCATGCTGTTCAGTCGTCAAACCCGCCTGTTCGGCCTTGTCCCGCTGTTCTGCGTAATCGGGCGCATCCGTGCTGTAGGCGGTTGCGGAGATGTTTTTCAACCCGGCGATGGCATGCCCGAGGCGGTTGATCTCGACGTTGAAGTTGCCTTCCGGCAGCTCCGCCAGCGACTGGCCACGGTTGTCCAGCAGGCGCATGGGGAAATCCGGCCCGCAGGCCAACGCCGAACCCAGCGGCAAGCTGAGGCTCAGACAGAGCAGATGGCGAGGCCAGTTACGGGTAAACATGCGAACCTCCTTGATCAATTTTTGTGCAGCGAGCCCAACCGATGGCGCGCTGCCCACCGGCCGGCAATCGGCCGTCGCGCAGGCGGGTGAAGGTAAGCAGATCCGGGCTCTGTTGCAACGCATAACCGGCCAATGCGTCAGCGCCATCACAGCCCTGCACCGCCAGCGTCAGGCGTTCGGGCCAAGCGCTGTCGAGATTGCCTTGGTTGTTGAGGCTGATGTCATAGAGGCCGTCGTGCACCGAGAGTTTCAATCCCAAGTGACTGGCCAAGGCATCGCCGCGAGCCACGGCACTCAGGGTCGTCAGGCTCCAGGCCCGGCGGTCGTTGGTCAGCGGCAGGCGAAACCAGATCAGGCCCGCCAGATGAGCCGGTGGGTCGTTGCGCAATTCGGTCGCGAGCCGGCTCAGTTGCTGCGGATCGGCCAGCAATTCCCGGCGTTTGCCGCCACGTTCGATGGGTACTTCACTTTCCACCCTCGGAGCGCCGCTATCCCCTGGCAACACCGCCACACCATAGGCCGGCAGCGCCAGATAAAAAGGTTTCGAGGTAATGCGGCTCCAGGCGCTGGTCCATTGACGGGCCTGATCCGCGTTGAACAAGCCAAGACGCGGATCGCTCACCGCGTGCACCTGCAACACGCTGCTGTCGACTGTGGATAACAATGCAGGCAATTCGGGGCTGTCGAGCCAGGCCGGCAACGCAGTAATACTGAGCGGTAAAGAGGTCGGCAGAACTGTGCGCAAACGCGTGAGAAATTTCCGATACGCCGGTAGCCGAGCGTTGCCGGCATCGTGGTCGATTTCCACGCCGGAAAGGACTAGCCCTTGCCCTTGCCAATCGCCGATCACCTGCAGGATCTGCGCGCTGACGTCGTCCTGATCCAGCGACTTGAGCTGGCCATCCAGACGAATCACCGCGATCAGCGGCCGACCATCACGTTTGAGCAGCGCCGGATCAACCCGCGCCCGGCTCCATCCCGCCTGAGGAAATGCCTGTAACGCCAGAACCCGCAGGGTCGAAAAATCGGCGCGGCTGTCCTGAAGCGCCGCTTCGTGAGCCGGCGTCCATTGCCGTTGCCAGACATAGAGTTGCTGATCGAGCGGTGGCGCGTCCTGTCGCTCGCAACCGCTGAGCAGCACTAGCGCCGCCAGCAAGGCCGACAGTCGAGCTAAAAAATACATAAACGAATCTGATCCCTTGTAGCCACGGCCGCAGGCTGTCCGGCAGATGCTACAGGTCGAGGACCAAAGGCTGCGACCCCTGCGCCGGAATCGCACAGCAAATCAGCACGTGTCCGTCGTCCGGCACCTCCGCTGGCGGCTGTGGATAATTCACTTGGCCACTGATCAGGCGAGTCTTACAGGTACCGCAAGAACCACCGCGGCAACTGAATTCCGGGCGCAACCCACGGCTTTCCGCCAACTCCAGCAAACTGCCGCCGTCGGGGTTCCAGCGTGCCTCCTTGGCCGAACGCTCGAACACCACCGGTACCGAAGTCGTCGCGGCAGGCGGTTGTTCAATCACCACAGCGTCCGGGTCCGGCTGCCGACGCAAGGTCGACGGGCCAAAGGTTTCGGCGTGAATTCGTGAATCGCGGATGTCCAGTGCACGCAGGCTGTCGTACAGCCCCTGGGTAAAACTTCCCGGGCCGCAGAGGACAAAATCCAGCTGATCGTAGTCCTCTACTTCAAGAATGGTCTTGAGCAACGCGGTATCGATCCGCCCGGTCAGGTCGTAGTCTTCGCCCTCACGAGCCTCGGATTCCGGCTGACTGAGCAGGCGCACAATCCTGACCGCGTCACCGGCGTCGTCGAGCAAGCGATCCAGCTCAGGGCGAAACGCTTGATCAGCCAACGTGCGCGAACTCTGAAAAAACCAGGTCGGCCGAATGTAGCGGGTGCGCAGACCTTGATAAACCACCTCCCGCAGCATCGACAGCAGCGGCGTAATGCCTACCCCGGCGGCCAACAGCACCAGTGGCCGACGCTCGTGCGGCGCCACGGTGAAATGCCCCTGAGGCGCGCGCGCCTCCAATAGATCACCCACGCGAATCTCATGCAGGTGCGAGGACACCACACCTTCACGCTTCACGCTGATGCGGAAAAAATCATCGGACGGTGCACTCGACAGGCTGTATGTGCGGATATGCACCTCGCCTGCAATGTTGAACCGCAGAGGCAAATGCTGCCCGGCCTGAAACACCGGCAACCCGGCGCCATCGGCAGGCTCCAGATAGATCGAGCGAATGTTGTGGCTTTGCGCTTCGACGCGCACCACCCGCAGCGGCCGCCAACGATCGCCCAACGCCTGGGCTTGCAGTCTGGCCTTGGCTTGCTCCCAGGTGCCGGTCAGCAAACTGGTGGGTGACACGCCGTCGAAGCGCCAGCGCAAACCAAGGGCAGCGGGCCTACGCACCACGCTTTCCACCTCGAATGACCACAAGCGCTCGGCCCCTTGAAACGCCTCGACCTGCGGGCCTTCGAGAATGACTTCGGTGCGACCGCTGAGGTGCAGCAGGTCTCCCGAATTGAAATCGATAAACAGCAAACCGGCCCGGGGATTGATCAGCAGATTGCCCAAGGTGTTGAAAAACAGGTTGCCGGCGAAATCCGGAATGGTCAGGCGATTGCCTTCCACCTGTACGAAACCGGCCTGGCCGCCACGGTGAGAAACGTCCACCGAACGTTGGCCATCGACGTCCACGTAACTGGCGACAAAGAAGGTATCGGCGCCGGCGATCATGTTTTTGGCCGCATCATCCAGCCCGGTGAGGTGCTGCGCGATGCGAGTCGCAGGGTCCGCCAGCGGCACCGAGCGAAACTGGCGCAATTGAATGTATTGCGGGCAATTGCCGAAGGACTGCTCCACCGTCACCCCGAAGCCGCTCGCGGACATTTCGCCGACCCGGCCGTTGAGGCGGTTGCGGCGACGGGTGTGCAGTTCGATCCCCAGCAGGCCGATTGCCGCGCCCTCCGTCAATTGCGCAGGATCATCAGCGCCTGGCAGCCCGTTGAATTGCAGCAGGCCGGGCTCGGGCGAGTGAGCGAAGCCCGGTTGCCCTTCAAGAATACTGGCCCAGGGATTACCGTCGGCATCCACCGCGCCGTACAGCATGAACGGCAGTTGCTCATAGAACGTGCGGTGCTGGTCCGGCATCTTATTGCGAATAACCCTATGACCGAGCGTCTCCATTCGGTCGGCAACACCAATGTGAGCCTGCAACTGTTTCTCGCCAGCATGCCAAGGCGTACGGTCCATAACGGCTTCTCCCCTGCGTCATCGGCGCAGTGTGAACGGCCCGACTGTGCCGGGCCGAAAGCATCAGACAGTTTTTTGCAGACCGGCAACAGTGCGCGGCATGCCGACAAACCCTGGCAAGGCTTCGATCCGCGCCAGCCAGGCCCGTATGTTGGCGTAGTCCTCAAGGGATACGTTGCCTTCGGGTGCATGAGCGATGTAGCTGTAAGCCGAAACGTCGGCAATGGTTGGCTCGCTGCCGACCAGGTACGACGTTGCGGCCAGTTCCTGATCGATCACTTTGAGCAATTCGTGGGAATAAGCGATCACCTCTTGCGCGTCGTAGGACGCGCCAAACACCGTGATCAGCCGTGCCCGGGCAGGTCCAATGGCAATCGGCCCGGCAGCCACCGACAACCAGCGCTGAACCTTGGCCGCACCGACCGGGTCGGCTGGCAACCAGCGGCCGTTACCGTACTTGTGCGCCAGATAAACCAGAATCGCGTTGGAATCGGTCAACACCACACCTTGGTCATCAATAACCGGAACCTGTCCAAAAGCATTGAGTGCGAGGAAGTCCGGCTGTTTATGCGCGCGCTTGGCCAGATCGACAAAGATCAGCTCGGTCGGCAGTTGCAGCAGGGACAGCATCAGCTCCACACGGTGAGCGTGGCCGGAAAGTGGGAAGTTGTAGAGTTTGATCGCTTGCATGGTCGACTCCGCTGGGTGATGGCGCAGTCAAGTAATGTTCAGCGCCAGTAGGAGCTATCTTCCATCAGCCACCAAAACAACAGAATAACCAGCAAACGCAATCCATTATTTCAACCAGCGCAATAAACCATCAGCCCTGCAAGGCCGGATGCTCGCGTAGCGCCTTTACCGTAAAGTCCACAAAACTGCGAACCCGCGCCGAGGCTTTGCGGCCGCCCTGATAAACCACATGGATGGGCCATGGAGGCAGTTCAAAATCTGCCAGGATGATTTCCAGCTCACCGTCCGCCACTTTGCTCGCTACCTGATAAGACAGGACTCGGGTAAATCCCAGACCCAGGCATGCCGCGGTGATGGCTGCCTGATTCGACGTCACCACCAGACGCGGCTCATGTCGAACGCTCAATGGCTCTCCCGCTTCGAGGAATGGCCAGGTTCTCATCTGACCGATGGCGGACGTCGCAATAATCGGTGCCTGGGCCAGATCTTGCGGGTGTCGAGGCCGACCCTGGGTCGCCAGAAGTTCCGGCGACGCACAGATGACCCGCCGCACCTCACCAACCCGAATCGCATGTTGGTTGCTATCGGGCAGCTCTCCGATGCGCACCGCTACATCAATGCCCTCCTCGACCATGCTCACCACTCGATCGACCAGCAAGCCATTGATGCAGACTTCAGGGAACTGAGTCAGGTAACCCACCATCACCGGCGTGACGAACAGTTCACCAAACAGCACTGGCGCGGTCATTGTCAGTAGCCCACGGGGCTGGGCGTGACTGCCTGCCGCCGAATCCTCGGCTTCCTGCACCTCAGAGAGAATCCTCCGACAATCTTCGAGATAACGCTGACCCGCCTCACTCAAATACACACTGCGGGTGGTGCGCGTCAGCAGCAGCGTCCCGATGCGTTTTTCCAGTGCTGCCACCGCCCGGGTGACACTGGCGGCCGACATGCCCAAACGCCGCGCAGCGGCCGAAAAGCCTTGATCTTGAGCGACGGCCGCGAAGACTTGCATTTCCTGGAATCGGTCCAACGGGCTCGCCCTCGGTTCAGCGGTAAAGTAGCAATTGGATCCAAGTTCTTCGACATGAAAAGCGCTACAAATATTTAGTTACAAAATAACAAATCATTAAATCCGATCTTGTACTACGTGGTGTTAGGTTACGGTGCCTGATCTGGTCTAGATGTTCAGCCTTCATTATGCCCACCAAACTATCCAGTATTCCTGCCCTAGGTGCTTACCTGGCACTTTCCTGCCTGTTCGCGACCGCCTGGTTTGTTAATCCTGCCAATACGCATTCGTCCTTTGCCCTGATAAGTCCGGTGATGGCCGTGGCCGGTCAAGTGGCCAAGCCCATCTATACCAGTCGTTTCGCCTCATCCGGGCTCGTCGACTTCGTGCATTCCTCGGCGGTAACAGCGTTGCCTGACGGTAGCCTGATGACAGTCTGGTTCGCTGGCTCTCGCGAAGGCGCTGCCGATGTGCAGGTGCGCTCTGCCCGTTTCGACGTGAAAACCGGCGAGTGGGGTGCTGAGCAGGTATTGGCCACTCGGGGCTCGACCCAACAGGGCACCAAGAAATACATTCGCAAGCTGGGTAATCCGGTGGTTGCACTCGCTCCGGATAATCGTCTGTGGTTGTTCTACGTGTCCGTGTCCATGGGTGGCTGGGCCGGTAGTGCGGTCAATGTGATGGTTTCAGACGATTTTGGTGAACATTGGTCCGCTCCACGCCAACTGATCACTTCACCCTTCCTGAACATCAGCACCCTGGTCCGTTCGGCACCGGTGTTTCATGTCGACGGCTCCATTGGCTTGCCGGTCTACCATGAATTTCTGGGCAAGTTTGCCGAGTACCTCTACCTGAGCTCAGACGGCGATGTGATCGACAAATTCCGCATCAGCCACGGCACGAATTCATTGCAACCCACGGTGGTTCCGCTCGACGGGCAGCGCGGCATCGCCTTGCTGCGTTATGCCGGCAACACCCACCACCGTGTTCTGGCGACTCGCACGGAAGATGCCGGACAAACCTGGAGCGAACCTTATCCGCTCGATCCCTCGAATCCGAACTCATCGTTGGCCGCCATCGCGACGCCCGAACATGGGTTGCTGGTGGCTCTCAACGACCTGCAAGAGGGCCGCTTCAAGCTGAGCCTTTATGGAACCGACGCAAAAATGGACGACTGGCGTTCGTTGCGGGATCTGGACAAGTCACCTGACCCACAGGGCGCTCCGTTTTCTCCCGAGGCCTACAAGGAAATCATCGGCAAAGAATTCCGCGGTTCCAGTGGTGCGCTTCGCCAACCATTGGAGGCGCAGTTCCTGGATAACCTCGACAACCGCGTCTGTAAAAGCGAAGGGTGTGAATTCGAATATGAATACCCGTATTTCATCCGCAGTCCCGACGGTATGTATCACTTGGTTTATTCCTGGAACAACACCTTCATCAAGCACGTCACGTTCAACGATGCGTGGCTAAACGAGCGTCTGAAATGATCAGTCTGTGGCAAGCCCATGTCAGCTTCGCAATGATCATCTTCCTGGTGCTGCCGTCTTTCGGCTTGCAAAAAACCGCGCGAATCGCACTGTTGGCCGCGTTGCTGGCAGTCAGCTTCATCCCGCTGGACGGCTTGTCATTGGCTGCGTATTTGCGCAGCTACATTGATGACCTTGCGATCACTTCCATGGTGTTCATGGCGTGGGGCTGTTTGCGTCGGCTGGAAATCCTGCCACCTGCGCGGAGTAAAACCAGCGTATTGGTCCTCTTCGCCGCGATGGCCCTGGTGCTCTACCCGGCAACCCTGGGCTTGAGTGATCTGGACCCCTATCGGCTTGGCTACAGCCCACGCCCCATGCTGATTGTCTTCGCGCTGCTGACGCTGGGTCTGTTTTACCTACGCAACGGCCTGGCAGTCGTGATGCTGGCCAGCGCGACACTGGCCTTTATCGCGGGGATAAAACCCTCGCAAAACTATTGGGACTACCTGATTGATCCACTGCTGGGTCTGTATTGCTGCGGCGCACTGCTGATGCTGGCCACGCGCTGGACGAACCGCCGGTCAAGCAAACGCGGTGCAATGAGTGACATATCCAAATCAGTTTGATTTAACGACTTTTTAACAGGGGAACATGGATGGGTTGGCTGCAATCGAGACGTTTACATTACTGGCTGGGCGCGACAGCGATTACGTTTGTGCTGTTTGCAGTGCTCAGGGTCGTGTTCTTTTTTGGCTTTTCCGGTTTCGACGCCAAAGCCCTGATCGATGAAAAAGCCGTCCTGGAAACGTTGGGGATCGGCTTTCGTTTCGATCTGCGCCTGGCCATCCTGGTGATGTTGCCGGTGGCGTTGCTGGCCTGGATTCCTCGCTGGAACCTGATCGGCAGCCGTCTGCTGCGCCTGATCGCACGCACATACCTGGTCGCAGCCCTGAGCGTCCTGCTGCTGATTTACATCATCGATTTTGGTCATTACGCCTACTTGGGCGTGAGGATCAACGCCACCGTGCTGCGCTTCATCGAAGATGCGCAAATATCCCGCGACATGGTCTGGCAAACCTACCCGGTTATCTGGATTTCACTGGGTTGGCTGGTAACGGTCGTGCTGGTGGTACTGGCGCTGGTGCGCCTGGAGCGCGTCACGCTGGACCGCCCCCGCAAACGCATTCACCCGCTCTCCGCGACATGGGGTGGCGCGTTGATGGTCGTGTTGGTGCTGCTGGGCATTTTAGGTCGTGTCGAAAACATGAACCTTGAAAACCCCGTCCCGTTGCGCTGGAGCGATGCATTCTTCTCGGGCAATAACCAGGTTGCCGCGTTGGGCCTGAACCCGGTGATTTTCCTTTACGACACAGTCAAGGTCGGCCAGTCGCGCTATGACGAAGCGCAGGTACGCGAACACTACGCGGCGATGGCCAATTACCTTGGGGTCGACCAGCCCGATCCGCAAACCCTCAATTTCGTCCGTCATCAGGCACCACAACCCTACAAAGTAGCGGGTTCGCGGCCACCGAACGTGATGTTCGTCATGCTGGAATCCTTGGGTACCAGCGCCGTCGGGGCCTACGGCAACCCGATCAATCCGACGCCCAATATTGATCGCCTGGCCACCCAGAGCTGGTTCTTCGAGCACTTCTATGTGCCGGTAACAGGGACCGCAAAAACCGTCTGGGCCAGTATTAGTGGGGTCCCGGACGTTACTCGACAGGAAACCGCGACGCGTAATCCGCTGATCACCAAGCAAAACACCCTGATCAATGCCTTCACCGATTACGAGAAGATCTACACCATCGGCGGCAACTCCGGTTGGGCCAATATGAATGCCTTGATTCGACAAAGTATCGACGGGGTGCGTTTGTTTGAAGAGCGGGACTGGAAGTCGCCGGTGGTGGATGTCTGGGGGATTTCAGATCTGGATCTGTTCAAGGAAACCGACCAGATCCTGCAAGCACTGCCCAAGGACAAACCGTTCTTCGCGTATGTCCAGACGGCTGGTAATCACCGGCCCTTCACGATTCCCAAGAGCAATGACGGGTTCGAGGTCAAGCACCCTACCCTGGCAGAAGTACAGGCTGCAGGCTCGCGCAGTGTCGAGCAGTACAACGCCGTGCGTTTGCTGGACTTCAACATCGGACGCTTGATGGAAATCGCCAAAGCAGGCGGCTGGTACGACAACACCATTTTCGTGCTGTTTGGCGACCATAATACCCGTATCGCCCAGATCCCGTTCCTGGCGCCGGCCTACGAGCAATTGGGCCTGGAAAGCAACGCGGTGCCGATGATCATCCACGCCCCGGGCTTGCTTGGGACGCGTAAGGTCGAGGAAGCGGTCGGCCTGGTGGACTTGCTGCCAACCGTGGCGGGCATGGCCGGCCTCGAGTTCCGCAACAGCGGCATGGGTCGTGATATTCAGCAGCCAGCGCCCGAGGGTGAACGCGTCGTGCCTTTGGTATTGCGTGAGGGTACGTTCCCGCTGATCGCCGGTGTCACCCAACATTACATGGTGCAGATGCAACACGATGGCAGTTCACCGACCCTTCACGATCTGGCCTCGATGACACCGCTGGACGACGTGGCTCAGAAAAACCCGGAGGAGTTCAAACGCCTGGTGCAACTGACCCGCGGCATGCATGAAACCTCAAGGTTGATGCTGTACCAGAACGTGCGCAAGTAAACCCTGAATACCAACCAACAAAAAGGCCGCGACAGAATTGTCGCGGCCTTTTTGTATAGCTGGCGCCAAACAACATAGTTTGACACACGAACATCAATAAAATCAGTCATTTACAGGGCCAGCAGAGCTCTCCAGATGACAACATAACTTGACACAACCCATGGCGATATTCGAATGACGGGATGAGTTTATAACAACATAGTTTGACACTACCCGCCGGAGCCCTTTTTAAAATCGAGATTGCTGCTGAACAAAATATTTTGACACCAGCGACTCAGTGAATTCAGGAGTAAGCGGCTTAACGGAGCACGCCATCTGAATGAGTATTTTGACAAAAATGCCCGTAGCAGTCGGGTACCCGCTTGTGATGGTTCTACTTAGCTACGGTTGGATCAAAATGACATGCCCTCAGCTACCTGAATCAGCATTTCTTCGACCCGATGTGCGCCGTGGGTTGTGGTGAGCATCTCAGTTGGACTTTTGCCCGAAAAACGGGATTTGGGTTTGGAAAGCCATTGCTTGGCCTTCCCTGCGTCCCCGAAGATCACCTCGGCCACGGCGATAATGTGTACAAAGCGGAACAGTCGATCGCTCTCATCCACCGTTAAGAGCTGATTGCTGACCAATTTTGTTTTGAGCGTTTTGAGTGGAATGATTCTGTCGCGCTCTTCCGGACTTATGGTTCCAACGTCGCAAAGCGACATCATCATCCTGGCCGAGAAGCCAGCTACGATCATGTCGTGAATGTCCTGATCAGAGGCGTTTGAGGGGATATTAAGAGATGCCTCCAGCCGAATGCGGTAGGCATGATAAGCATCATCACGCAGGACTCCAGCAAACACGGACTGCACTGATGTTGTGCCATGCGTAGGCTTCAGCACTATTGTGCCATTGGCTACCGTAATCGTCAGATCGTCCCCAACACCTACCCCCATTTTGACAAGCAATTCTGGAGGTAAATCAACGATGACATCGCCGCTACCGTCCTCAGTATTCTGGCATTTGACTATCCAACGCTCGCTTTCACTCATGATCGTCCGGCTCTCATTTCGTCATTAGAGAAGACACGTCATTATGCTCGCGCGCAGAGCTGATCTCGTCATTGGATAACCGTGCATAGAGGCAATTCTTGTTGGGTATTGCGACGAGCGGCTGCTCCCTCCGGCGCATCGGCAAAGATGCCAGCGAAAAGCTCGACTGCACGCCCGCCGTTTTAACTTTCGAGTGCTCATCGGACGGAAATGGGTCTGCGACAGCCATCGGCCTAGTAAGAAAGATACTCGCCGAAGGGAAGGAAATCAGTCGTAACGCGAGTTGGTGACTTTCCATTGGCTGGAATCATCATCCAACCTAGTCCGAACCTCGACTGCTAGCTCCAGCGATCCGGGCCCCCCATCGGGGTAGTTCTGTACGCCTAGCAGTAACTTGGGATCGGGTAGTTCACCAGCGGGGATGGCCGCACTACTGGCGGCTTGAATTTTCGCGTCTTGTGCAGTCAGCGACGGCGCATTGTTTTCAGCCAGCTGCAACGCTTCATCGAGTGTCAATGCGGCAGCGAGACTCGGCAATGCCAGTACGCTTGCCGCCAGGCCGGCCACGAGGGACCACCCTGTGCAATAGCACTTGGAGTTCATGTTCATGATTCCTGTGATGATCCACTGCGCGCGTCATAAGACATGCACGCAGATATGCCATCCCGCTAACGCAGAATGAGGCTCAGTGTGGTACAGGAATCAAGTGCGGGGCGGTCGCCATACCCATGGTTTTCATGGGGCAGGGCTCAGTCGGCGCCTGAACACCCGCCATCCCGCTGAGGGGGGAGCGCCAGGCTAATCAGGCAGGTAGCGTTTCATGGGCTGGAGTGTAGCCGGTGGAAATGGCCCTTACAATTCACCTTCTAGACTCCTTAGTCGGCTGTCGCCAACCTCTATTCCGCGCTCATTTCCATTTCCGGACTTAAAGTGCCTAACCATGCGACAAGACAAATTATGATGACTGCCATTAAAAACTCGAGTGTCATGCTGCGGCGCAAGGCATTGACCGCGGCAGAGTATTCTCCATTTCGAACTGACCGCTCCAACACCGGACTTAGGTGAAAGCGGTTCAGCGTGGCTAACACGATCATCCCGGCAAAGAGCAGGACCTTCAAAAACAGCAGTACACCGTACGTACTGAGCATCACTTCATCGAGATTTGGACCGATGACAAACAGGTAATTCACTACGCCTGTGATGCTTATGATCACTACGATTACAGCGCCGGCCGATTCAAAACCAGTCAGCACCCGTGCAAGAATTCGAGCTTCTTGTTCGCCCTTTAGCGATTTCAACCGCAGCAGTAGAGCGAATGCCAATAGAGCACCCAACCAGCCACCTGCGGCTAAAAGATGGAATATATCGGTGATGAAATGCCAGTAGCGTCGGCTGCCTTCATCCATGGCGCCGTGCCCTGTCCAAGCCAACGTCGCCAACGCAATCGCTCCGCATACGGTGACGATCCAGAGACTGGGTGTTGGAAATCGCTTATTCAACGCGACGCCAATAATTGCCATCACCAAGGCAGCTATTCGGACCATCCAGGTCAACCCGACGTCGGTCCCCATGAGGACCATTTCAAAAATATGATGATGTAGCTCCATAAGCTCCGACACACCGCTCATTGCTTTCGCAAGCAACAACATGGCGACAAGGGATAGAGCTACACCTGCGACAGAAGTACCGTAAAGAAGCGACTCAAAATTCAAGACCGTGCCCGATACTCTTTCCTTTCCCCTGAGGCTGTACAAGCCGAAAATTGCCAATCCGAATAACAACATCAGGTCGAAATAAAGAGCAAAGCGAACCACAATATTTATTGAGTCGCTCATAAATCATTTCACTTTAAATGAGAAGTTGCCGGTGATCGGGTGAGTGTCCGAGGAGACAGCACGCCATTCGACTTTGTAGGTACCGGTGGTCAAAGGTGCTGCCGGTGTAATCACCATCGTTTTCGGATCACCGCCACCAGCGACGGCGGCCTTAACACCCATTGGGGAGTTCGGCATGCCAGGCATATCGGTCATGATCAGTTTTGCACCGGAAAACTGAGTGGTGAGATTCTCAGAAAAGTGCAGTTCAATTTTCGAAGGGGCCGCCGCATTCGAGCCTTCTGCCGGAGTGGAAGAAAGGAGCTTTGGATGTGCTTGAGCAACTGCACTCAGAAGCAAACCAGCGGTAAGTGCAACAGCTACGGTCGTAGTTTTAAGGAATGACATGCAAGACTCCTCACAGCAAGAGCTGTTGATTCGAGGTTTGTTTGGGAATATCTAGTTTTTACTTTTCGATTCTTGTTAAAACCACTGATGATTAGCTAGTAGCCTCCGTGTTCTAGGGTAGGTTGAACACGAGAAACTCACTAGGCCCCAACGTCACAGTGCAAGAACACGATGCCACACGAACGCAAACTGTTCGATTACATTTCAGTCAGCTTGACGCGGTGTTTGGCCTCGAATTGGCGGGCGTAGCGAGACTTAAAGACGAGACCGCGTGCCCGCGATACTAGGGTTTTCACTCATTCAAAAATAACGAAAGTGGACGCTGGGCGTAGGCTGAGAGATCACCGTTGATCGCAAATGCGCCGTTGTTCAGCTGACCTTCAAGTCAACACTAGGAAACTCTAGATGAAAGGCCGTTCTCCCGTCACATGACGTACACCATATCTTGCCATCATGCGCTTCAATTATTGATCGGGTAATTGACAGACCTAGCCCCGCGTTGCTGGGACTCCCTTCTCGCCGAGCTGGGTCCACCCGGTAAAAGCGATCGAACAGCTTTTCAAGATGTTCGGGAGCAATTGGCTCTCCAAGGTTCTCCACAACGACCAATACCGACATCTCCTTCTGCTGAATATCGACACTGATGGACTTCCCTTCATAGGTGTAGCGCAGCGCATTTGAGAGCAGGTTAGAAATGGCTCTGTGGAGCATAAGAATATCGCCTCGAACACTGCCCCTTCCTGAAACCGTGAGCTCAATGCCTCGCTCATCAGCCAACAGGCGATAGTATTCGAGCAATTTCTCTACGACTTCCACCAGGTCTATCGGTTTGTTCTCGTGCGTGATCAGACCATTGTCAGACTTCGCTAGAAAAAGCATGTCATCGATCATTCGCCCCATACGCTTCAAATCATCAAGATTTGAGTACAGATTGTCTTCGTAGTCCTCGATATTTCTTTTTCTAGAAAGCACCACTTCCGTGTGGGTCATCAAGTTGCTGACGGGGGTCCGTAACTCGTGAGCAATGTCCGCAGAGAAATTCGATAAGCGAATAAATGCATCGTCCAACCTAGATAACATTGCGTTGAATGACAGCACCATTTGCTGAAGCTCTTTGGGAACTGGTGCTAATGGAATACGCTCTTTGAGTGATTTAGCTGACATTGAGGCCGCGACCTGGGTGACTTGGCGAATAGGCCGCAGGCCACTGCTCGCGACCATCCAGCCCAACGCTGCACTGACCAGCGCGCTGATCACCAGCCCTATCCAAAACCATCGCTCAAGCGTCTCGAAAAAGGACATATGCTGAGTAACGTCAAAAATCAACATGACGGTCAATGGCTTGTCTTGTCCCGTCACTATGGCTTGTGCCGTCACTCCACGGAACATCTGCTCTTGATCTCTCCACTCCCAGACGTTGTTGTTTGGGATGGTGCGGAATTCCTCAGGAACATCGACGGGACCGGGATCAGCAAATAGTAGTTTGCCGCCACCATCGATTATTAGTGCAGTCAAATCACGGTGAGCGCCAAGCAGCGCCTCTAGCTCAGGCTTAACATCACTGAATTGATCAATGCTGTTCAACCCCGTCAGAATTCTTTGAGTCGAATGGAGTTTTTCGTTCAGCGCCTGCTGATCCAGCATCTTGAAATGATGCCGGCTGAGGTTATTGAAACTGAGTCCGGCAACGGTGAGAACGGCCGTTACCGCGAGCATGAACATAAGGCTCATGCGAGCTGTCAGGGACATTCGCGTCATTCCGACTCCGAATCAGGTGCGTCGAGCATGTAGCCCATACCCCGCGAGGTGTGAATCAGCTTGACCTCAAAATCATCATCGATTTTTGCTCTCAGTCTCCTTACTGCGACCTCAATAACATTGGTATCGCTGTCGAAGTTCATGTCCCAAACCTGGGAGGCGATAAGTGATTTTGGCAGCACCTCCCCTCGACGACGTAGCAACAGCTCAAGCAGCGCAAACTCTTTGGCCGTAAGGTCTATGCGCTTACCTCCACGAATGGCCCGACGCTTGAGCAGGTCCACCTCCAGATCAGCCAATTTCATATAGGTTTGAGAGGGAGCGCCGTTACCCCGACGCAGCAACGTTCTGACACGAGCCAACAGTTCAGAAAATGCGAAGGGTTTGATCAGGTAATCATCTGCCCCGAGTTCAAGTCCTTTCACTCGATCTTCAACGCGGTCTCGCGCCGTGAGGAAGAGCACGGGAACATCTTTTCCGGATGCACGAACCTTCTGAAGTACTTCCCAGCCATCCAGCCCAGGCATCATGACGTCTAGAATCAGCAGGTCATAGGCCTCGCTCAAAGCGTGCTGAAGTGCCACTTTGCCATTGGTAAAGCGATCCACATTGAACCCCGCCTCCGTGAGTCCTTGCTCCAAATAGATACCTATTTTGGGTTCGTCTTCAGCAACCAGAAGTCTCATGAGGGTGGCTCTCGGATAATGATGAAGCGCAGTCTGCAACGAAACACGCCAGCCAACCAGCAACTGACAGAAAAGTAATATTGGCTTCAGGTAAATGTCAGCGAGCGCTGTCTAGGGTTCAAGCATGAGTACTTCCTGGTGCTCGACCGACTCTTCAGCATGAAACGTTTGGGAGCCGGAAAACAATTCCATAAGGAGTTGCCCCATGAATCGCCTGAAAATGCTGTTTTTTGTGAGCTCGATACTCGTCTCAGCTTCTGCATGGGCTGAAAGTGGCGGAGACCGGGTGATAGAGCGTATGGAAGGCCTGCGCGACAAGGCTGAAGCCGTGCTGACTCAAGCTGAAAAAGCCCCTGAAGGACAGCGTCATGTCCACATGACCGAGCATATGAAGATGCTCGGCGACATCATGAGCCAACTCCATAAAGAACATCCAGACACCTCAATGTCACCCCAGCAGCACCTGGCCTGGATGGAAAAGCACGACAAAATCGTCGATGACGTTTTGAGCCAAATGCAGCGCGAGCACAAATTGATGCTTTCAGAGAATCATCAGTGAAAACCGGCTTCCAAAGGGCTTTTTGAACAGTACCGTTGACTACGGCGTCTTTGGACGCCGTGTTTATTTTGAAAACTGACAGAAATGTAGTGTTCAGGTCAGTTAACTGGCAGCTCCGTGTCTTTAGCATAGCCAGTGCTCCCACTCTTACTCTCGAGGTCACTATGAAAGCTAAGCTCGTTTCCCCTGTCATCGCAGCAATCACTCTACTCTTCGGTGCTACGGCTATGGCCAGCGCAGGGCATGGGAAAGAGGACATCGGCCAGCCTGGAGTCGCCTCTGAGGTTACCCGTACGGTGGAGGTCGAGATGGGCGATATTTTCTTCAAACCTGAAAGCATCGACGTAAAACCTGGTGAAACTATTCGATTTGTCCTTCGCAATGAGGGTTCGCTGCTGCACGAGTTCAACATCGGCAAAGCCGCTGCTCATGCAGCACACCAAAAAGAAATGGCGAACATGTTCCAGAACGGGACGCTTAACCCCACCGGTACTGGGAAAACGATGAGCGGTATGAGCCACAGCATGGGTGGAATGAAGATGGTCGGAATGGAGCACAACGACCCGAACAGCGTCCTGATTGAGCCTGGCGCAACCCAAGAGCTGATCTGGACCTTCAACAACAGCACAGGCCTTCAGTTTGCCTGCAACGTGCCGGGGCATTATCAGACAGGGATGGTTGGTCAGTTTGACCTGAAGTAAGCCGGAGCTGGCTGCTAACACCGCTTCGACGCAAGAGTTGGCTACGCTCTGTCGCAGAGATCACAGCAACGCTCACACTGTGGGGTTTAGATCATGAATAACCATCAGCATCCGGATGGAAACACCACCGCACCATTTTGGAGGCGCAAAACAGGCGTCGTACTGATCATGCTCATTGCGATTGGTGCCTTCTACGTGTTGCGGGAGCATTTCAGCCACGTTTATCCGTTTTGGCCTTATCTGATTCTGTTGATCTGTCCAATGATGCATTTTTTTGGACATGGGCATGGCGGACATAGCCATGGCGATCAGGCAGCAACCCACAAGGACGAAAAAGGGAAATAGCGATGTCTACCATACCGAGCCACCACGACCACAGTCACGCCCATGCTGCCCCGCCTCATGACGGTGATCTACGCGACCCGGTGTGCGGAATGGCGGTTACGCTCCCAAGCAAGTATGGCGAGCTTTATAACGGACAGACTTTTCAATTTTGTAGCCTGAAATGCCAAGAGAAGTTTCGAGCAGATCCTGAGCGCTACAACGGTACTCATCCGAGCGCAAAACCCCACGTCACCGCTCCAGAGCCTGTGGTACAAGCTGGCACTGAATTTACCTGTCCGATGCACCCGGAAATACGCCAGCCCGGGCCCGGCAACTGCCCTAAATGTGGCATGACATTAGAGCCGGTCATGCCCGCGCTCGATGAAGAAGAAAATCCTGAACTTCGGGATTTCGCCCGCCGCTTTTGGTGGTCTCTGCCATTAACCGTGATAGTGACCGTGCTCGCCATGACGGGACATTCGTTACAACTCCTCCATGGCTCGATCCAAAACTGGATCGAGCTCGCTCTGGCGACACCGGTGACCTTATGGGCAGGTTGGCCCTTTTTCGTAAGGGGCATAGCCTCTATTAAAAATCGCAGTCCAAACATGTGGACCCTGATTGGTTTGGGTACCGCCGCAGCCTACCTTTACAGCGTCATGGCAACGCTCTTACCCCAAAGCTTTCCCGCCACCTTCATGCAAGATGGACGCATCGGCGTCTACTTCGAAGCCGCCGCGGTCATCATCTCGCTCACCTTGCTTGGGCAGATTCTTGAGCTCAAAGCCCGATCGCAAACCTCCGCCGCCATTAAGTCCCTTCTCGGTCTATCGCCCAAGACCGCACGCCGGATCAATGCCGATGGACAGGAAGAAGACATTCCTCTCACCCATGTCCACCTTGGAGACCATCTGCGGGTCAGGCCTGGTGAAAAGGTACCAGTTGATGGCTCAGTACTGGAGGGTGAAAGTGCGGTGGATGAGTCCATGCTCACTGGCGAGCCAGTGCCGGTAATGAAGAGAACTGGAGATAGCCTGATCGGCGCCACGCTGAATACACATGGCAGCTTGGTAATGGAGGCGCAGAAGGTCGGCGCCGAGACCATGCTGTCACAAATCGTACAGATGGTCGCTCGGGCTCAGCGCTCCAAAGCACCAATGCAACGAATGGCCGACTCTATTGCTGGCTACTTTGTCATGGGTGTTATCGCGATTGCGATACTGACATTTGTCGGTTGGGGGCTTTTTGGCCCTGAGCCCAGTTGGGTTTTTGGTCTGATCAACGCTGTCGCCGTGCTGATCATCGCTTGCCCCTGTGCGTTGGGTCTTGCTACGCCCATGTCGATCATGGTTTCGACAGGTAAAGCAGCCAGCATGGGTGTGCTGTTCAGGGATGCCAGTGCCATCGAAAACCTTTGCAAGATCGATACGCTGATTGTCGATAAGACAGGCACCCTGACAGAGGGACGGCCAGTGTTTCACAGTGTGGAGGCCACACCCAGTTTCAATCCCCACGATGTTCTTCAACTGGCTGCCAGCCTTGATCAGGGCAGCGAACATCCCTTGGCTCATGCAATCGTCGATCACGCCCGAACCGAGAGCATTAAGCTCACCAAGCCAGAATCCTTTGAGTCTGGTTCAGGTATCGGGGTCAGTGGCATCGTTGATGGCAAGAAGATCCAGCTGGGGAACACCGCGTTGATGGAAGCCGCAGGCGTGAGGACCAAACCCCTACAAGAGCGTGCAGAGTTGTTGCGACTTGACGGCATCAGCATCATCTACCTCGCAGTCGACGGGGTATTGGCAGGGTTATTGGCAGTATCAGATCCAATTAAGCCGACCTCCAAAGAAGCAGTCACCAAGCTCAAGGCTGATGACATCAAAATCATCATGGCTACTGGCGACGGGCTCACCACCGCTCGGGCCGTCGCCAGGGAGATGGGGATTGAAGAAGTCCACGGTGAAGTGAAACCTCAGGACAAGGAGCGTCTGGTCGCAGACCTCCAGCAATACGGCCGGAAGGTCGCCATGGCTGGTGACGGTATCAACGATGCTCCGGCCCTGGCGCGAGCAGATGTGGGCATTGCCATGGGGACAGGGACTGACGTTGCGATGAATAGCGCGCAACTCACGCTGGTAAAAGGCGACCTGATGGGGATTCTACGAGCACGGGCTCTTTCGGTCGCAACAGTAAAAAACATGCGGCAAAACTTGGGTTTCGCCTTTCTTTACAACTCGATGGGTATTCCCCTTGCCGCAGGCTTGCTCTATCCACTGACGGGACACCTCCTGTCGCCAATGATCGCTGCCATAGCCATGAGCGTCAGTTCTGCATCTGTAGTTTTCAATGCGTTGAGACTGAGGAATACCCGAATTGACTGAGCGTCAATGACGCTCACAACCCAAAACAGATAACTGTTGACCTTGCCATTGTGTCAACGTTGATGCTGTCGGTGCGGTGAAAAGAGACCGCTCAGCACGAGAGGAATAACCATGTTCGTCTTAGATGTATCAGGCATTGGTTGCGGCAGTTGCGTCAGCAAAATCACCAAAGCGATTCAGTCACTGGACAACGAAGCTACGGTTTCCGTGGATCGGTCAGCCGGTAAGGTGAGAGTTGAAAGCAGCGAAAGCCCAGAGCAGATTCGTAAAGCTGTCGAGGCGTTAGGTTTTCCTTCCCAAATCAGCGCTTGAGAGCGCAGATTCCTTCCGAAGGTAAGAGCGCCGTATGCTCGGGCTCCCTTTGGGTTCATTTCAAATATGAACGCAGAGCCGAGATGACCTGATCCAGGTCGTCTTGACGTTGCTCTGGAGTTACAGCTTCAGCGCCTAGATGCTCACGGATCTGCCCTTCGAGCACCTCTGCCATCAATCCATTCACCGCGCCCCTCACCGCTGCCATTCCCACACGCATGATCATGGGTATGGGTATGGGTATGGGTATGGGTATGGGTATGGGTATGGGTATGGGTATGGGTATGGGCATCATGATCTAAACCTACGTTCTGCCTACATGCATTTACTGGCTGACGCGGCTACTTCGGTACTCGCTATTCTAGCTTTGATTGGGGGCAAATTTTGGGGAGCCGCCTGGCTCGCCCCTGTGATGGGTATCGTTGGCGCAGGTCTTGTAGCCAGTTGGGCATGTGGTTTGATCCGTCAAACAAGCCGCGTACTGCTGGATGCCGAGATGGATGCCCAGATCGTCGAGGAGGTACGGGAAGTCATTGCCTCTAGCCCAATCCCGGCAAGATCGTCCTTGGATATCAACTTTTTAGCGATAATTATCCTTGAGGGTATTGTGTATCGCGGTTGCCGCAGTCGCCGCATGGGCGACTCCAACACTCATCTGATTGAGCGCATTAACTACATCGCCCGCGGCATACAATCCATGGACTGACGTCCGCTGATTGGTGTCCACCAACAGCTCGCCCTTGCTGTCAACATTTACGCTTAGACTTTTCGCCAACTCGGTCCGAGAGTTGCAGCCAAGCATCGGGTATAGGGTGTCAAAACTGAGTTCGCCGCCGCTCGCTAAGCGTAGCGACAAACGATGCCCTTTGATCTTGCGGATATGTGCGATCGGATCCTCGATGATCCGGATCCCTGCCTGTGCAATTCTGAGACGTTCGTCGTTGTCTAGCCCCGTGTCGCCCGGTTGCACAAAAAAGGTGAGCTGGCGGGTGTAGGTCCGAAGAAATAGTGCATGTCTGAAGCCTTCCTTGGCGGAGGCGAGAAGAGCAACGTCCTGATCGATGACATCGTATCCGTCGCAAATCGGGCACCAGCGCACATAGCCACCAATAGTGGCCTCACGCAGATTGGGAATATCGGGGTGTTTATCAACAACGCCGGTGGCAAGAATCACAGTCAACGCCACAACGTAGTCATCGTCGATATTGGCGATAAAGTCATTCCCTCGCTTTGTTAGCGATTTTACGGAGGCTCGCCGGATATGAACATTGTAGCGCTCTGCCTGCTTGCGCAGCCGTGTCAATAACTCGGCACCCGAAACACCCTGAGGAAAACCCGGATAGTTGTGCGTGATCGGGATCAGCTCTGCACGGCTCTGGCCGGCGTCGACCAGTAAAACCTGTCGACGATAGCGTGCCAAATAGATAGCCGCCGTCAGCCCGACAGGGCCTGCACCGACGATAAGGCAATCCACCGCATGATATTGAGCCTGTTTGCTTGTCATCTAGCGCTCCAGTTTTGCCAATGCTGTCGGATGCCAGAGCCCTAACGTAGTGTACTGAGGCCCTCCAGTTCGCGCGAAACCAGCGGCCATATCCAGGGTCGCAGCGGGGCATGATTGTCTGGCAGACCACGCAGCACTTACCCGAAGATTGAGGAGTAGTGATAGCAGGGTAATATCGACCATCATGCTGTTATCGAAATTAGCCCGGACAGAACGCTTTGGCCCACGTCCTGGTTACGTTCTATCACTTCCTCTCCTAAGCCGGTCGGGCTTCACAGGCGCAAGGACAGATCATCGTCTCGGGCTCAGATCAGTGCCCCTGTTTGCAGACCTTTGACCAAGCGCGAATGCTCTGGAAATCCATGGTCCAAGCGGAGCTTGGGTTTGCTCCTACCATTCAATGTGATGCGCACGGGTGAGAATCACCGGCTAAACCGGTGCGGAAATTTCTGTCAAAGATGCAACGCACAGATCGACATCACCATGGTCATGGTTTTTTATTCGCTTTAATCCACTGATCGAATACGGCGATTTCCTTTTCCTGTGCGGCAATTATGTCCTTGGCCATTCGGAGCATCTCTGGATTTTTCCCGTTCTTGAGTTCGGCTTGCGCCATCTTGACTGCCATCTGGTGATGCATGCGCATGTTGGCCGCGAAGTCATAATCCACATCGCCGGTCTTGGACATACCACCCATTTTTTTCATGCTGTCCATCTTCGAGTGATCCATCTGCTCGGAAGGCATCGGCATTGTTTCGCTTTTCGCGGGTTCTGCGGCATTGGTCCACGTCGGCGCTGTCGCCATGACAGCGACAGCCATCGCTACCGCCCTCACTGATAAAGTGAACCGGTTAGTGCTGCTGTGCTTGATATGCTGTGACATTGTGAATCTCCTGGTTAAAAGGCGGAAAATTGGCATATACATACGGCTGCGACATTTTCGATTAAAAACATCTGATCATTTTTCGGCAGATAGCGAATGAGAATATGGCAAATAGATGCCAGACGTGATGTGAGCAGGAAACTGTTTCATGGGGTTCCGGCACCTACGTACTCAAGGGCTCATATTTCACCCTAGACCACGCTAGGCGGACAGTCGACAGAAATGAATATTACATTCTTGTCAGGTTTCAGTCGGTTAGCATTTCGTCGCGAATATGCTGTAGGGAAAGCCTAAAAAACTATGGTTGAGCCCAGATAGAATAGATGACTTTCGCGAATGCCGAGTCCGCCAACAGACCCAAGCAGACTCGCAACCGCTTCATATTCATATTCAGATGAATCAGTTCTTAATGTGGAAGGGATTCATTACCTTGATGGAACGAGACAAACTACCCGAATGATAATGGCGATGGTCCAGCGCAGACGTCAGTGATCCGGTCGTGGGTAATATCAATAACCGTCAGGCCAATACGCCTTCCTGGCGCCAACGCTTATGAGTTAAAACAGCCTCCACTTAAATTATGCGAGCCTTTCGCGCTTAGTGTTGGAGTCATTTAGGCAAATCTTAGCTATAAAGATGAGCCATTTCGGACCGGTGAATTCCCCGGAAAATTACTGCCAACAAGCGCTTGCCCCTTTACTTATCAGTCACCTCGAAGAACTTTAAGCAAACTTTTAAATGCGCCATTCAATCTGGTAAACGCGGCATCAAAATGTACTTCGTTTTCTGCATATTTTGCGACCTCGACCTGTTGATCTACAGTATTTTGGTCAATGGAGGGTTGGTTCGGCATACTGTAAAGCAAAACACCGCCATGATGATCACCTGCTGAGTTTTGGTCGGAAATATGTTTTAGGTTTGTTATTTTCAAAGAAAACGGCGCAGCAAGAGCTCCTTTTGTCTGGCCTGCAAGCACAGCAGAAAAGTCTAAATCCTGGGCCTTGAAGTTCGGTGTATCGGCGTTAGCGATGTTATTGCTCAGTACCTCAGCTCTTTGGCTACGATAAATTAGCGCTCTTTCTGCGGAGCCAAACGCTTTTTCAAAATTAATACTCACATCCACCATCCTCAGTAGCGCTGCTATTACCGCTAATATTGAATACTCAAGTGTTAAACGCACTGTTTTACATGATGACGTATTCAATTCCATTACAGGTGCTAAAAAATCGCCATGCCACCTAAAAGGAAGCTTACAAAAACCGCATCGTTAAAACTTTTAATCGATAAATAGCGGCATGTGATTCCGGATCGAGACCTTACGAATTAAGTAGTGTGTTTCTCAAGAGAAATATTGCAACCTGACACAACTGTAATATTGGCCTAAGGTTCCTGACAGGGGATGAGTCTTATAGTCCTATTGAGCCTTAAGCTCACCCCGAAGAATCAACGCTTGATGTCGATTCAGGGGTTACCAATACTCATCCGAGGAAACCCAAATGAACCCTATCAAAACCTTGTTCGTCATCGCTGCTCTGACCGTCTCTTCATTGGCTATGGCTGAAGGCGGTGGTGACCGGACTTTCGCACGCATGGAAGCGGCTAGGAATAATTCGATGGAATCGTACCAAGTAGCTCAAACGCAAAGCTCCCAACCTCCCGTCGCAGAAAGTAAAGCTAAAGCGATGGACCACAAGAATTGCTAAATCGCTGGGTACATCCCCAAGCTGACAGAAATGTAATCACTGTGGTGGTTTAAATGTGGCAATTTCTGAGCTCGCTTGCCGTAACAGTTCGTCTTTTGTGACGGTTGGCGAAGCTCATCCGGGCAACTCATTGGTTGTTTCGCACGGCTTCCCTTTTGATTGATTGGACGTAAACGGCATGCATTCCAAAACCTCTAGACGGACATTCGTTAAAGGCTTGGCCGCTGGTGGCATTCTCGGCGGCCTTGGCCTATGGCGCACTCCTGTATGGGCAGTGACCAGTCCTGGTCTGCCGAACGTACTCACCGGCAACGAATTTGATCTGTTTATTGGTGAAACCCCTGTAAACATAACTGGCTCGCCGCGCACAGCCATGACCATCAATGGTTCGTTGCCCGGACCTTTGCTGCGCTGGCGCGAAGGCGAGACGGTCACACTGCGTGTGAAAAATCGCCTAGACCAAGACACCTCCATTCATTGGCACGGGATCATTCTGCCCGCCAACATGGATGGTGTACCGGGTTTAAGTTTCCATGGCATCGCGCCCGATGGCATGTACGAGTACAAATTCAAGGTGCATCAGAACGGTACGTACTGGTACCACAGCCACTCTGGTTTGCAGGAGCAGGCAGGCGTTTACGGTCCAATCGTCATCGACTCGAAAGAGCCTGAACCTTTTCAATACAACCGCGACTATGTGGTGATGTTGACTGACTGGACCGATGAAGATCCTAGTCGCGTCATGGCCAAGCTCAAGAAGCAATCGGACTACTACAACCACCACAAACGTACCGTGGGCGACTTTATCGACGACGTCAGCAAGCAAGGTTGGTCTGCTGCCGTGGCCGACCGGAAGATGTGGGCTGAAATGAAAATGAACCCCACTGATCTCGCAGACGTCAGTGGGGATACTTACACCTATCTCATGAATGGCCAGGCGCCTAACGGTAACTGGACCGGTATTTTCAAGCCGGGCGAGAAGCTGCGCCTGCGCTTTATCAACGGCTCAGCTATGAGCTATTTCGACGTCCGCATCCCTGGTTTGAAAATGACCGTTGTGGCGGCTGACGGCCAACATGTCAAACCAGTCAGCGTCGATGAATTCCGCATCGCCGTGGCAGAAACGTATGACGTGATCGTAGAACCTGCCAGCGAAGAGGCTTACACAATCTTCGCCCAGTCCATGGATAGAACCGGTTATGCACGTGGAACCTTGGCAGTTCGCGAAGGATTAAAGGCAAAGGTACCTGCGATCGATCCTCGGCCGCTTTTGACCATGGATGACATGGGTATGGGCGGTATGGCGGGCATGGACCATGGCAGCATGGCTGGTATGGGCGGCGGCGATATGAAACAAGGTGACATGTCAGGCATGGCTGGCATGGACCACAGCAAGATGGCGGGAATGGACCAAAGTGACATGACCGGGATGACCGGGATGACCGGCATGGACAGCGGTGACATGACTAACATGGCCGGCATGGACCACAGCAAGATGTCGGGCACGGACAAAGGCGACATGTCCAACATGGCCGGTATGGACCACAGCAAGATGGCGGGAATGGACAAAGGCGACATGTCCAACATGGCCGGCATGGATCACAGCAAGATGGCAGGGATGGGCGGTATGGGGGGCGAAATGCAGACTCACCCAGCGTCCGAAACCAACAACCCCTTGGTTGACATGCAAGCCATGAGCCCAACGCCAAAGCTAAACGATCCAGGCATCGGTTTGCGGAACAATGGTCGTCGAGTGCTCACCTACTCAGATCTGAAAAACACGTTCCAAGACCCTGACGGTCGCGAACCCAATCGCACCATTGAGCTTCATCTGACCGGCCACATGGAGAAATTTTCGTGGTCCTTCAACGGCATCAAATTTTCTGACGCCGAGCCGCTTCGTCTGAAGTATGGGGAGCGTCTTCGCATCACCCTGGTGAACGACACCATGATGACCCATCCCATCCACCTTCACGGCATGTGGAGCGACCTTGAGGATGAGAACGGCAAGTTCATGGTGCGCAAGCACACAATCGACATGCCACCAGGTACCAAGCGTAGCTATCGAGTCACCGCTGATGCCTTAGGTCGCTGGGCTTATCACTGCCACCTGCTTTTCCATATGGAAATGGGCATGTTCCGTGAAGTACGGGTTGATGAGTAAAGGAGACGATCTGTGAGCACATACCTAAATCGTAAATCGCTGGTCGGTTGCCTCTTTGCCGTCGGCTTGATGGGTGGACTCTCGTCCGTGGCGCTGGCAGTCGAAGATAGTAGTGATCATTCACCTGCTACTCCTGCAAAAGCAACGAACAAGCCTGCAACTACGACAAACGAGTCAAAGCCCGATCACGGGTCAATGGACCACAGCAAGATGAGCCATGAGTCGATGGATCATGACCAAAAAACCAAAAAGGCAGATTGAGATCATGACCAGTAAGTTTTTACGCCCAACGTTGATGGCACTGGCAGTCTCTACCAGTCCTGCTTTCTTTGTCGTGGCTCACGCCGCTGAAGAGATGGATCACTCCAAGATGGACCACGGCTCAATGGGAGCTATGGACCATAGCAAGATGGGGGCTATGGATCACAGCAAGATGAGTATGGGTGACGGGCAAATGGACGGAATGGAAAGTATGGATGGGGGGGCGACTACCACCAGTCGAACCCCAGTCCCCGTACTTACCGACGCTGACCGTGCAGCCGCCTTTCCAGATGTTGCTGGTCATGGTGTCCACGACAAAAAACTCAACTCCTTCATGCTGCTGGATAAGTTTGAGTACCAGGATGCTGACAACGGTAGTGCATTGGCCTGGGATGCAAAAGGATGGATCGGCGGTGACGTTGACCGACTGTGGTTGCGCTCGGAAGGCGAACGTACCAATGGCGTAACGGAAAACGCCGAACTCTCAGCACTTTGGGGGCACTCCATCGGTCCATGGTGGGATGTCGTCACCGGCGTACGACAAGACTTCAAGCCCGGGTCTCCACAAACTTGGGGAGCGCTCGGTATTCAGGGCATGGCCCTCTATAACTTTGAAGCCGAAGCGACTGCCTACATCGGTGAGAACGGTCAAACCGCAGCTCGATTGGAAGGCGACTACGACATTCTGCTGACCAATCGCCTGATCTTGCAGCCGACGGCCGAAGCCAATTTTTACGGAAAAAATGATCCTCAACGCGGCATTGGTTCTGGATTGGCAAACACCGAAGTAGGGCTCCGATTGCGTTATGAGATTGTTCGCCAATTTGCCCCTTACATTGGGGTTAGCTGGAGCCGCTCCTACGGCAATACGGCAGACCTGGCCAGCGATGAAGGAGAGGATGCGAACGAGGCGCGATTTGTCGCCGGTATTCGGATGTGGTTTTGAGGGCCTGACATGAAAAGAACATTGAAAACATTGACTGCTGCCGGAGTGGTCGCCGCGATAGTAGGTGCCGGCGTGGTGTATTTTGGTGTGATTAATGTTGGGGCGGATGATCCACATTCCTATCCCGTTCACTCGCTACTTTCCACCGCTCGGGATCGCTCGATCGAAGTGCGCTCACGCGACATTAAAGTCCCCGACCTGAGCGAAGAAGCTCTAATCCGCGCAGGTGCTGGCAACTACAACTCTATGTGCATCGGTTGCCATCTGGCTCCGGGTATTGCAGGAACCGAGTTAAGTAATAGCCTTTACCCTGCACCTCCGAATCTTTCAAAACTGGGCGTTGATGGAAACCCTGCCGCAGCTTTCTGGATCATCAAGCATGGAATCAAATCCACAGGCATGCCCGCTTGGGGTAAAAGCATGGCCGATCCCTACATCTGGGGAATGGTCGCTTTTCTCCAGCAGCTGCCTTCATTGGATGCAGAGCAATACAACGCTCTAGCAACCAGCAGCGGTGGTCATCAACACGGTGGCGGCGAGAGCAAAATGCATAACCATGAAGGCCAGCATGAGGGCCAAAAAGGGGCTGCCGCGGGGCATCATGATGCGGGTGCAGCCGAAGAGATAGCCGAAGCAGGCGACCATCATGGCGAGAGAAACAGCGCTCATGCCCATGAGGCGGCCGCAGCGCCTTCTCAGGATGACAGTACCGAACACGCCCATCCTCAGGTTGTGGAGGCTTCACATGACGCTCCTGCAACTCTGGCCGTTCAGCCAAAAACTCATACCCACGCTGATGGGAAGGAGCATACCCATGCGAAATAACTTTCTTCGTCCCGGTCGGGCACTTCGCCTCGCTGCATTCGCGGCTCTGTTTATCAGTTCAGCTGGTCATGCAGCAGAGTCGCTGACGATCGACGTCCATCGTGACGCTAACTGTGGATGCTGCAAGAAGTGGATCCAGCACCTTGAAGCTAACGGCTTCACCGTCGTTGATCATGTAGAAACCAACATGAGCGCGGTCAAGCAGGATCTCGGTGTTGCTCCACGACTCTCGTCCTGCCACACAGCAATGATCAATGGAAAGTTTGTTGAAGGTCACGTGCCCGCCGAGCAAATAGTTGCCTTGAGCAAGCGCGATGACCTTATCGGGATTGCTGTGCCGGGGATGCCGGCAGGCTCGCCTGGTATGGAGGTTGGTGGGAAGCAGGATGCGTATCAGGTCATCGGTCTGAGCAAAGCAGGTACTGACCAAGTGATCGCTGAGTACCCGGCAAACTAATCACAAACGTTCATTACCCGAACGGTGGCAAACCGGTCGAACCGGCTTCGGCAAAAACTCTCAAATATCCAGGTGCGAAAGCACGGAAATGAAATTGGGAGTCGGCGCACGAATAGCCCATCATGGCCCAGCATCAATACGATGCCGCAGTCAGATGCCGAATGACTATACGTGTGCAGTCGGCACGAACAAAAGTGGAAGTAGGCCGAGCTAGAGAATGAAGAGCTGGGTTACAGCAGAGACCGTGCGCTGGGCAGGTCATGCATGGGTTGGCCCTGGTATCGGTGTCTTTTATGGCCGTGCCGGTCACCAAGAATGGCACCTCCATCAAGCGCATCAGATCTCAGTTGGCCTCGACTCAACTGTATCGGTTCAAACCCCGATGGGTATTCAAACAGGGGGCGCCATCTTCATTCCGGCCGGTTTGAAACACCAGTTGAGCGCCGGTCACGTTCTGTCGATCTATGTGGATGCGCTGTCCGAGGAAGCCCGCGCTCTGCGGGGTGCGGAAGACGCGAGGGTGATTTTGATCACTCCGGCGGACGTAGCGCCAATAGTCGACGCACTGCACGAGCCAGGACACACTGATCTCCAGGTTAGGACCGGGGTGCGCCAGGCGCTGCGACTGCCCGATCTCCCGCCCCCAGATCCTCGCTTGATCAAGGTAATTGAGGCGCTGAGCAGAGGCCAAATGGGACGCGAAGAGTTGGCCGCGGTGGTACATCTATCCCCCACGCGGTTTTCTCATTGGTTTGTGGAGCATACGGGGCTGCCGCTTCGCAGTTACGCGAGATGGTTACGTCTCACGCAAGCCCTGCAGCATTTGGCCAAAGGTGCACGGCTGACCGACGCGGCTCATCAGGCGGGTTTTTCAGACTCGGCTCATTTCTCCCGGACATTCCGGGCGCTACTGGGTATCGATCCGTCATCCGCCTTGGCTGAAGTTCATCTCCAGGAGACTTAGCTCTTTCGTTCAAGCCGAAAGCTGGCTTCTACACATATTGTGATGGTTCCATATCCAGGAGCTGAGCAATGCCTTCCTTTCTCCGATTCGCCTTACGGTGGGTGAGCTATCCACTTGTGTTTGGCGGCTCTGCCACTTTTATGATCTGGACGCTGTATACCGGCGTACCGTATTGGCCCACGACTCCCCTAGTTGCGGCAGTGGGACTTTTGCTCATCGCTGGCTTGGAGCGCATCCAACCTTTCCGCGAAGCCTGGCTTGAGGATCATCAAGACACCGCGACAGACCTGTTGCACATGCTGGTGAACCTTTCCGTCATTCAATTCACCGTTGGAGTCCTGGTCGAGTTTGGTGATGCGGTGCCAGCTTCGGTTCGTCTCTTTCCGAACAAGAGCCCGCTGTGGCTGCAGTTGCTACTGGTCATCGCCGTGCTCGATCTGAGCCTGTATGCGATGCATCGGATCAGTCACCGAGTGTATTGGCTATGGCGTTTTCACATGCCTCATCACAGCGCCGAGCGGTTGTATTGGATGAACGGGGAGCGACGACATCCGTTGCACGCGGTGCTTATGGCGAGTCCGGGGCTGGTGATCCTGTTCGCATCAGGCGCACCCTCCGCAGTTGTGGCCACTTGGTTTGGAGTTCTAACAGTGCACTTGGCCTTCCAGCATTCGAACCTGGACTACCGGGTGGGATGGTTGCGCCACATTATCGGTGTTGCCGAAATTCATCGCTGGCATCACAAACGCGACTTTGAAGACGCCCAGGTCAACTATGGTGAGTTTCTGATGGTGTGGGACCGAATATTTGGCACGTTCTATGACAGTCTGGGGAGACTAGGCCAAGCCGAGGTCGGATTGCATGAAACGGATTACCCCAAAAATTACCTTGGACAGCTTATCGAACCCTTTGAGCATGACCGTGTAAACAAAGGCTAGTGGGCTCCCTCGCTTTGCAGCTACGGCAGCTGGCTACCGAGGCCACACTAATAGTAAAACCAATCAGACGTGATACCGAACGGTATTCTATGAGCTTTTACTACTTCCATGCTCAGGGAGTCAGGCTTCGCTGTTTAGCGAGTCCTTGTTTCTAGGCAAGGAGACTCATGTTGACCTGCTGGGCTATCTGGCTGGTTCTTCCTGACAGATTCGTAATGGTATAGCCCGTCACCAGCGACTAGACTCCCTCGCATGAAACGCTATCTGCGGTGTTGCCTCATTTTCCTGATCAGCCTGGCGCTTCCCCTGAGCGGGATGGCGGGCATTCAGTCACCGATAGAACCTTGCCCGATGAAAACGACGGGCATGACTATGATGGGTGATATGAATCAGGACGGCGACATGAGCAGCTCCGCCGATCATGGCAAATCCTGCAAACCTGGCCAGGAATGCAGGAGCGCCAGCTTGCTACAAGTGTCGTTGGGGAAACCTGCCACTCGTTTGTCCAGTTCGCAGATGCTAACAATCTTCAGCGACTCCCTCCCTACTCAGGCCCCGTCCGGGGTTTGGCGACCGCCTCGCGCTTGATTCCTGTACCACACTAAGCCTCATCCTGCTCTGGCGCGGGATGGCATATCTGTGCGCATGTTTAAAGAGGCGCGCAGTGGATCATCACAGGAATCGTGAACATGAAGCCCAAGTGCTACTGCACCGGTTGGCCCCTCGTGGCTGCCCTGGCGGCAAGCATGCTGGCATTGCCAAGCCATGCTGCGCCCCTGACACTCGACGAAGCCTTACGGTTGGCTGAAAACAATGCACCATCACTGACCGCCCAAGCGGCCAAACTGCAAGCGGCCAGCAGCGCCGCAATTCCAGCCGGTGAACTACCCGACCCGAAGCTCCTGCTGGGCGTACAAAACTATCCCATCGGTGGCCCTGACCGCTGGCGCCTCGAGCAGGACTTCATGACCATGCAGATGGTCGGCGTCATGCAGGAGGTACCCAACCGTGACAAGCGTAGGGCGCGCATTGAAGTTGCCGAGGCATCCGTAGATCGAGCCGCGGCCGAAAGCCGTGTCGAGCGCTTGAACGTTCGTCAGGCCACGGCATTGGCCTGGATCAGCAGCTACTCCGTCGAGCGTAAAGAGGCGCTGTTTCAGGATTTTTACCGTGAGAACCGTCTGTTGGCTGATACCGTCCGGGCGCAGATCGCCGGTGGTCGTGCTCAGCCTGCCGATGCAGTAACTCCGAAACAGGAGGCGGCTCAGTTGGCGGAACAACAGGACGATCTGATCCGCTTGAGGGCACAAGCCAAAGCGGCTCTCAGACGCTGGATAGGTCCGGCCGCCAATGACCAGCCCGTCGGTAGCTTGCCCGAATGGCCCATCGACGCCTCGGGTTATTCCCATAAGCTGCAATATCACCCCGCACTGGCGGCATACGCGCCAATGACTCGCGAAGCGCAGGCCAAGGTCCGTGAAGCAGAGTCCGAAAAGCAGTCCGACTGGAGTTGGGAGCTTGATTACCAGCGCCGCAACCGTCAGTTCGGCGACATGGTCAGCGTGCAGTTCACGTTCGACCTGCCACTGTTTCCCGACTCCCGACAAAACCCGAAGATCGCCGCCAAACACGCCGAACTGAATCAGTTAGAGGCCGAGCGCGAAGCTCTCGTACGTGAACATACCCAGCAACTGGAGGACGATCTGGCCGAATACGAGCGTCTGAACCGTGCTGTGCGCCGCAGCCAGGACAGCCTGTTACCCTTGGCCAAGGAAAAGGTTGGGCTGACCATGGCCAGCTACCGTGCCGGTAAAAGCGACTTGGCGGCTGTCATCGCGGCCCGACGTGAACTCATCGAGACCCGCCTCAAACAGATCGACTTCGAAGAACAGCGAGCCCTCACCAGTGCTCGCCTGTATTTTGCTTATGGGGACGCCAATCAATGAGCACTCGAATCTGGAAAGGGGCTTTGCTGACAGGCCTCTCGATTGCCTTGGGCGCTGCCGGCGGTTACTGGTTCGCTCAACAGCGCATACCTGATGGCACAGCCGAACAGGCCCCTAAAGCCCAAGACGAACGCAAAGTACTGTATTGGTACGACCCGATGTCCCCGCAGCAGAAGTTCGATAAACCAGGCAAATCTCCCTTCATGGATATGGAGTTGATGCCCCGCTACGCTGATGCTGCAGCGGACAGTGCGGCCATCAGTATCGACCCCAGCCTTACCCAGAATCTCGGCTTGCGACTAGCTACCGTCACTCGCGGCGTGCTTGCTTCCAGCCTGGACGTGGTCGGTGTGCTGGCATTCAACGAACGGGATGTTGCGGTGATTCAATCGCGTACTGCTGGCTTTGTGGAGCGGGTGTATGCCCGTGCTCCAGGTGATGTGCTCAAAGCGAATGCGGCTTTGGCCGATATCCTGGTCCCGGAGTGGGCCGCTGCTCAGGAAGAGTTTCTCGCACTCAAACGCAGTGGCGATGCCGACTTGCTGGCGGCAGCGCGCCAACGCTTGCGCTTGACCGGGATGCCAGCGACGTTGATTGCTCAAGTGGAGCGAAGCGGCAGGACCCAGCCGGTCCTGACGCTCACCAGCCCCATAAGCGGTGTGCTGCAAGAGTTGAATGTACGTTCGGGTATGACCGTGGCGGCCGGCGAGACTCTGGCTCGAGTCAATGGCTTGAGTAGCGTCTGGCTGGCAGTGGCCGTTCCAGAGTCGGAAACTGGGTCGATCATCATGGGGCAAGCGGTAGAAGCACGTCTGCCAGCCTTTCCGGGAACAGTGCTCAAGGGCACGGTCAGTGCGATTCTGCCCGAAACCAATCCCGACAGCCGAACTGTGCGTGTGCGGGTCGAACTGCCCAACCCTGATGGGCGACTCAGGCCGGGTATGACGGCCCAGGTGCACCTGAATCGTTCGACCGAACAAAGCGTGCTGTGGGTGCCGAGCGAGGCAATCATTCGTACCGGTCGACGGGTCCTGGTGATGCTCGCCGAAGACGCTGGTCGCTACCGACCCGTAGAGGTGCAACTCGGGCAGGAAAACGAAGGCAAGACGGTGGTGTTGAAGGGGTTGGAAGAAGGCCAGCAGGTAGTCAGCTCTGGACAGTTCCTGCTCGACTCTGAGGCCAGTCTCAAGGGCATTGTTGCGAGCACGCTGGAAATGTCACCACCCAGCGCAGCAGCCTCCAGCTTTCATGAGGCGGATGGGCAGATCGTCGAGATCAATAACCAAGACGTAACAATCGCCCTTGGTCCGTTCAAGACGCTGGGCATGCCTGGTATGACTATGACCTTCCCATTGGCTGACCCTGCTCTCAAGCAAGGACTCAAGGCGGGGGACACGGTTCGGGTTGCGGTGAGCCAAACCGATGATGGATTGCGCGTTGAACGCCTGGAAAAACTAGGGGGCCAGCCATGATCGCCGCCCTTATCCGCTGGTCAGTCGCCAACCGCTTCCTGGTACTGCTGGCCACGATCTTCGTCACGGTCTGGGGCGTCTGGTCGGTTCAGAGCACCCCGATCGATGCACTTCCGGATCTCTCTGATGTTCAGGTGATCATCCGTACCCCTTATCCAGGACAAGCGCCGCAAATAGTTGAGAACCAGGTGACCTATCCGTTGGCCACCACCATGCTCTCGGTGCCGGGGGCTAAGACCGTACGCGGCTATTCTTTTTTTGGCGACAGCTTCGTGTACGTGTTGTTTGAAGACGGTACGGACTTGTACTGGGCCCGCTCGCGGGTGCTGGAATATTTGAGTCAGGTTCAAAGCCGCCTGCCGGCTTCCGCCAAACCGTCCTTGGGCCCCGACGCCACAGGCGTGGGCTGGATCTATCAGTACGCACTGGTGGATCGCAGTGGCGGACACGACTTGGCGCAACTGCGCGCCTTGCAGGACTGGTTCCTCAAGTTCGAACTCAAGACCCTGCCGAATGTTGCGGAAGTGGCCACCGTGGGCGGCATGGTCAAACAGTACCAGGTGCAGCTCGATCCACTGAAACTAGCCAACCTGGGCATCACTCAAGCAGCGGTGACTGAGGCTATCGGCAAGGCCAATCAGGAAACCGGTGGTGCGTTGCTGGAGATGGCGGAGACCGAGTTTATGGTGCGCGCTTCCGGTTATCTGAAGACACTCAACGACTTTCGTGCGATTCCGCTCAAGCTCGGTGCTGGCGGGGTGCCTGTGTCCCTCGGCGACGTGGCGACGATCCAGTTGGGGCCGGAGATGCGCCGCGGCATCACTGAACTCGACGGCGAAGGCGAGACCGTCGGCGGCGTGGTGATTCTACGCAGCGGCAAGAACGCTCGCGAAACCATTGCGGCGGTCAAGGCCAAGCTCGATGACCTGAAAAGCAGCCTGCCGGCCGGGGTGGAAATCGTCACCACCTACGACCGCAGCAAGCTGATCGACCGCGCCGTGGAAAACCTCAGCTACAAACTGCTTGAGGAGTTCATCGTCGTCGCGTTGGTCTGTGGGATATTTCTCTGGCACCTGCGTTCATCCCTGGTGGCCATTATCTCTTTGCCGGTTGGGGTGCTCATTGCCTTCATCGTCATGCGGCATCAAGGAATCAACGCCAACATAATGTCCCTTGGCGGGATTGCCATTGCCATCGGCGCGATGGTCGACGCCGCCGTGGTAATGATCGAGAACGCCCACAAGAAGATCGAGGCCTGGCATGTGGCCCATCCTGGGGAGGAGTTGAAGGGCGAACGTCACTGGCATGTGGTGACCGAAGCGGCGGCGGAGGTTGGACCGGCGCTGTTCTTCTGCCTGCTGATCATCACCCTATCGTTCATCCCGGTGTTCACCCTGGAGGCTCAAGAGGGTCGTCTTTTTGGTCCATTGGCCTTCACCAAGACCTATGCTATGGCTGCGGCGGCCGGACTGTCGGTAACTCTGGTGCCGGTGCTGATGGGCTACTGGATTCGTGGGCGGATCCCCAAAGAGGACCAGAACCCGCTGAACCGCTGGTTGATCAGGATCTATCAGCCAGCCCTGGATGCGGTATTGCGTCGGCCCAAAGTCACCCTACTGATCGCGTTAATGGTTTTCCTCAGCGCATTGTGGCCGATCTCTCGCTTGGGTGGCGAGTTCCTCCCTGCGCTGGACGAGGGCGATTTGCTCTATATGCCTTCGGCTCTGCCAGGGTTGTCGGCGCAGAAAGCGGCGCAGCTGCTGCAACAGACCGACCGCCTGATCAAGACGGTACCCGAAGTCGAACACGTTTTTGGTAAGGCTGGTCGCGCCGAAACCGCCACCGACCCGGCGCCGCTGGAGATGTTCGAGACCACTATCCAGTTCAAACCGCGCGAGCAGTGGCGCCCTGGTATGACCCAGGAAAAACTGGTGGAAGAGCTGGATCGAGTGGTACGCGTCCCGGGCCTGACCAATATCTGGATACCCCCGATCCGCAACCGCATCGACATGCTCGCCACCGGGATCAAGAGTCCGATCGGAGTGAAAATTGCCGGCACCAATTTGACGGAGATCGATGCGGCTACTCAGGCGGTCGAGCGCGTAGCCAAAAATGTGCCTGGGGTCAGTTCGGCACTTGCCGAACGATTAACCGGTGGGCGTTACATCGATGTGGATATCGACCGCAAAGCCGCTGCCCGCTATGGATTGAATATCGCTGATGTGCAGTCGATCGTCGCCGGTGCTATTGGTGGTGAAAACGTTGGCGAGACCATTGAAGGGCTCGCCCGTTTCCCGATCAATGTGCGTTATCCCCGAGAGTGGCGTGATTCGCTTGGCGCTTTGGAGCAACTGCCGATCTACACCCCGCTGGGGAGTCAGATCACCCTGGGCACGGTGGCGAAGGTCAAGGTCAGTGAAGGCCCGCCGATGCTCAAGAGCGAAAATGCCCGACCTTCCGGATGGGTGTACATCGACGTGCGTGGCCGGGACATTGCCTCAGTGGTTGCTGATCTACGTCGGGTTGTGAGTGAACAGGTCAAGCTGCAGCCAGGCATGAGCCTGAGTTACTCAGGGCAGTTCGAGTTTCTTGAACGAGCCAACGCACGGCTCAAGCTGGTGGTGCCAGCCACTCTGTTGATTATTTTCGTGCTGCTGTACCTAACGTTTTCCCGATTCGACGAGGCTTTGCTGATCATGGCCACCTTGCCGTTCGCCCTTACAGGTGGGGCGTGGTTCCTCTATCTGCTGGGATTCAACCTGTCGGTGGCTACTGGCGTCGGTTTTATCGCTCTGGCGGGTGTGTCTGCCGAATTCGGCGTGATCATGCTGCTCTACTTGAAAAACGCCTGGGCCGAACGTGTAGAGGCCGGCGACAATACCGAGCGTGGGCTAATCGCAGCGATTAGCGAAGGAGCCGTGCAGCGGGTTCGACCCAAGGCCATGACGGTGGCGGTCATCATTGCTGGCCTGTTACCGATCCTATTGGGCAGCGGTTCCGGTAGCGAAGTGATGAGCCGCATCGCTGCGCCCATGGTCGGTGGCATGGTCACCGCGCCCTTACTGTCCCTGTTTGTTATTCCGGCAGCTTACCGCTTGATGCGCCGCCGGCGCCTCGCTGTTGAATCTAAACTCTCGCAAGGAAGCGGACTATGAAGTAATCGTGTCCGCCACTGCTGCACGGCTCCTGGTTGCATGCGCAATATCATCCAGCGGTCTGGCTTTCTGATTGGACAGAGGACGACCCTTATAATCAATCCGGGATCGAACTCTATCGGCAATGCGCCAAAACACAGCTGATAGAGATCGACGCAGGAGGCTAATAAGCCCTTCTCGATGCGGATAGGTTGTAAGAACGAACGCATATTTCTTCTTAGGCAAACCCGGAGGAATGTATGGAAAATGTCGGGCTTGATCGATTTACTCGCTGGTAAAGGAAACAGCTTGATTGGCAGTGTTCTGAGTGATGCCGAAGCGGTGTCGTTTGTTGAGGCGCATTTTCCGGGCAAAGCGTATTGCCTGGTAGCTGACTGGACCGTGATCGATGTGTCCGTCTCCGACGAGCAAACCAAAATGCTTGCGCCATGATGCTACCTATAACCCGATCACCAGCAACGGTGCGTTGGGCGAAGTCACGCTCTTGAGCGGCAGTGCCAAGCAAGTCTTGCCGCTGGCACCCTCCGGCGACAACGCGCTGTTGGCGGAATGCTCTTACCAAGCCGCAGCAGGCAGCAAAGCTGTGCTCAAACTGACGTTTCCCGGCAAGTCGGCTGAGCTGTTTCGCTTCGTCTTACCGTGAGCAATAACTACATTTCCCGTAGCGCTCAATGCCGAGTAGTTGATCATGATCAATGAGCGACTGGTTGCGGCGGCGCAGCATGATAGGCAGGCGATTGCTCGCCGAATACCAGTCGCAATAGTCACTGTTTCGCTAAAAGGATCAGCGCTCATGTTCAAGTTCAAACTGCTTTTGGCGTCCAGTCTCGCGCTGGCTTTAAACGTAGCGCTGGCAGCGCCAGTTGGCACCGTGTACACGGCCAATGAGCGCGACAGTTCGATTAGCCAAGTCAGGCTCGACACGGGTGTGGTCAAAACGCTGCCCCTGAATATTGCACCGCATAATTTACAAATCAGCGCCGATGGACGCTTGCTACTGGTGGTGGGCATGCCTACGCATGCTGAGCATCAAACAGGAGCCATGAAGGCGGGTGAGTTGCTGGTGTTCAGCACTGCCACGCTAGATAAACCGGCCTTTAGCCTACCGGCGGGGCAACATCCCGCCCACGTGGTGACTGACCTGAGCGGACAGCGAGCTTTCGTTAGCGACTCTGCCGCTAATCTGGTGCGGGTGTTTGACCTACAAGCACGCACTCAGCTGGGCACTGTCAAGACCGGTAGTTTCCCCCATGGTTTACGCCTGAGCCCGGATGGCAAGATGCTGTATGTCGCCAATATGCGCAGTGGCAGCGTATCAGTAATCGATACCGCAACGCTGAAAGAAGCCACGCAAATTGCCGTTGGTAACGGCCCCGTGCAAGTCGGCTTCGCCCCAGATGGGCGGCAGGCCTATGTGTCGCTGAGCGCGGAGAACAAGCTCGGAATCATCGATACGGAAACACAACGCTTGATAGGTAAAGTTGCCGTCGGCAGAACGCCGATTCAGATGTATGCCACGGCAGATGGTCGCCAGGTCTACGTGGCCAATCAGGGCAGCAGCAGTGAGCCGGATGACCGCGTCTCGGTGATTGACCCGCAGACCTTGAGCGTTGTCGCCACCCTGACCACCGGTAAGGGCGCTCACGGCGTGGCCATCAGCAGCGACGGCGCTTATGTGTTTGTTAGCAATATCGAGGCCGGCACCTTCTCTGTGATCGATACTGCCAGTCGCACAGTGGTGGCCAGCCATAAAGTCGGGGCCGGACCCAATGGCATTAGCTACCAAGTGCCCGAGTGAGCCGCAAACAACCGCTGGTTTGTGCTGCCGGACTGCGGCAACCGAGTCTGACGGTCCAAAGACTTGTGTGAGCGTTTGCTGTCAGGGTGGTGTTATAGAGCAATGTCGCATCATTGAATCGCTGTCGAGTCGCAGTTAACTGACGAAGCATTTCGTCAACATGCAATGACAGCAGAATGGCGGCATCTAGCGCCGCCAGAAATAGACCAAGCGACTATTTCAGTGATTTGCATGCAGAGGCAGGGCTATCGAAATCAAAGCTGCGAGCAGCACGAAGGCGCTCGATATCCATAAGCACGTCCCCAGCCCATACACCGGCAAGGCCACCACAAACCAGACATCGCGGGCACCGAGCAGGAACATCCGCGCCGCTGAAAGGATATTGATCGCCCGGATCTTGGACAGGATGTCGCGAAACTTTGGCTTGGCTTTGGCCTTGCCCAAATCCTTCTTCAACAGGATCAGGCTACTGATCCAAATCAGCGCCAGTACGCCGGCCATGGCCAGCAAGGCGCCTTTGAAGCCGATCAATGCCAGCAAGGCTCCGCCAAGAAAGAAGCCGGCACCCTTGAGTGCGTTCTTCGAGCCGATGAGGATCGCTAAACGAGGAGTTTTCTACAGTCGCGACGTAAGGTGTATGGAAATTAGCGAAATTATGTCCTGAGCATAAACTCGCTAATTTCGATACACATGCTGGGCGTGATGGATATTGCTCCGTCGGCAGAATAGCCTCGTGAACAACTGGCTGACCTGGCCGCCGAGCCGCAAGGTCCTTGCGCCAGCGGGAACTGTTCATCTAACGCAATTTTCCTGCGTTGTGTGTGTGTGTGTGTGTGAGCGCTTCGCATACGCCGCAAGGGATCTGCGTCCCAACCTTGCTGGATAGCTAGTCGAGAAAACCCCGTTGCCCCTAATGAGTTGGCCATAGTTACCTACCACCGAAATCATCGCTTGCGACGACAAACTGATTAATACCGTATGAACACTCGCGGTAGCCCACTGGACCGCCATTTGTTTCAGAGACAAATCTCGAAGGCAGCAATTGGTCGCTCTCTGCCGGCCATGGCCAAGAAACGTACTGGTCGAATCCGATGCAAATGGCTGGTCAGGTCAAATGCAAACGGGTGGTCAAGTCTGTGCAATTACCCATCAGCAGATCAAAAGAACCTAGCTAGGCACGAGGCTTATCAGATAATCGGCCTGACCAAAGCCGGCACAGATCAGGTTATTGCTGAATACCCCGAAAACTAATCCCGCCCCATCCATCCCGTCACAACATGGTCACCGTTCATGGCCATGCAGCGGGACATGCCCTCTCGATTTCGTTCTCAAGCAATACACCAAGACGATCAGCTACAGTTGTACAGGCGCGCTTGCACCGCATCGGATAACCCCGTACCGCTGTCCTCAATAACAATTTGATATGACTTCAAGTAAATGGTGATGACGCCTTGCTCCGTATGCTGACAAGCATTGCGCAGCAGATTGCTGACGGCGATAGTGATCAGTTCGGGAATGGCGTTGCCCCTCAGCTTGCCTTCCCGAATCAGGACAACTGTTTTGGCTGAAAAAGTAGAAACCGTAAATGATGGTGGTTTAAGAGTTCTTTTTTTGCAGGCTTTTCAGACGCAGGGTCGCGCGTTGTACAGCGGCCATTTTTTCTGGACGCTTCATTCGCTTCCATTTTCTGATGTCTTCCTTGGTGCGACCGCAGCTGACGCACAGTTCACTGTTCAGCTGGCAAACAGAAATACAGGGATTTTCGATGTCCTTGGCCATTGTTCAATTCCTCGTCGAACTTATGCGTGCTACGGGTTCATCGCTATGCTAGAACGGCGACCTGATTCGGTGAGTCAGCGCCCAGCTTTGTGCGGTATTCAACGGTTAGATGTGTGATTTCATGAACCGTAGCAAGCCGTTCTCGTATGTTTTCTGCATTCACTGCCGGGCTGCCCAGAACACTCACAATCGCGGCGCGGGCTTGCGGCCCAACCTGCCAGACATGAAGATCAATGATCGAAGCATCTCCCGGTCGTTCAACCAGCTCACGAATCTCTTCAGCGACATGATCATCTGTCTGGTCGAGCAATACCCCCGCAGTCACCCGCATCAACGACCAAGCCCAGCGTGCAATGACTACTGCACCCACAATCCCCATTGCAGGGTCGAGCCATACCCAACCAAGGTATCGACCAGCAAGCAGTGCAGCGATGGCCAGAACCGAGGTCAGTGCATCTGCAATGACGTGAACGTAAGCAGATCGCAAATTATTGTCATGGCCATGCGCATGGTGAGATTGGCCGTGGCCCTGGTCATGCCCATGGTGATGATCATGACCGCCAGATAGCAAAAGCGCGCTCAGGATATTCACTGCTAATCCGACAACTGCGATAAGAGTCGCTGTCCCGAATTGCACTTGAGTCGGTTGGAAGAGACGGAATAGCGATTCTCCGCCAATTCCCAAGGAGACCAGTCCCAAAATCAGAGCAGAGGCGAAGCCACCCAAGTCTCCCACCTTGCCAGTTCCAAAACTGTAACGAGCACTTGAGGCATGTCTTTTTGCGTAACCGTAAGCAGCTGCGGCTATGCCAAGTGCCCCAGCGTGCGTTGCCATGTGAAAACCATCGGCAAGCAACGCCATTGAGCCAGTGAGATAACCTGCGGTGATTTCAGCAACCATCATTACGACGGTCAGAGCCACCACCCACAAGGTTCGCTTGGCGTTTTCTTCATGTGATGTCCCCAAGAACATATGGTCGTGGGAATAGTCGGTGTACGAATTACTCATCTGGGTGAATCCTATTTGGAATAGCGGCGAATGGCTTCGAGAAGCTCATCAACGCCTTTCGCTCTTTCTTCGTTGCTGAGTGTCGGATTCGCGACGTGTTCACGAGCGTGGTCTTCGATGATTTCATCCATCAGCCCATTGATAGCGCCACGGGTTGAAGCGACCAAAAGCAAGGTTTTCGAGCAGTCATCATCAGAGTCGAGTGCTCGCTCAATCGCCTGGATTTGCCCAGCGATTCGCTTTACGCGTTTAAGAAGATTGTCTTTGCTCGATCTCACATGACCCATACCATACCCCCCCTACCTATAATGAAAGTATGATCACACGTTCCAACTAGCCATACAAGCCAGGGAGGGAATACATCCGACCGGCAGCATTTGAATGCTGCAATCGAAACATTGAGCACGTCGCCTCGCCGTGCAGAACCAATACAAGCCGATGGGTGGGCCGCACTTCAATAATTCGATAGATGGCGTAGCGCCTATTTCTTGAGCTGCCATGGTCTATGGTTTAGGATCGAACCATATCCCCCCGGGGGGGATGTCCGCACTCAACAGAGACGAAACCAGCTGATTGCGTCTCTTCGTGAAAAGTTCGGTAACCGCCTGGTCACGCACTTCGCCACTTGAGATATTGCATGCTGAAAATCCTAGCCAACCGAACCTACCGCCATCTCTTTCTGGCCCAAGTGATTGCACTCGTAGGAACAGGTCTTGCCACTGTCGCGCTGGGCCTACTGGCATTCGATCTTGCAGGTGCCCAAGCGGGTGCCGTCCTCGGTACAGCGTTGGCGATCAAAATGACGGCCTACATCGGCGTTGCGCCCATTGCAGCGGCTTTTGCAGAACGCCTACCTCGTCGAGCAATGTTGGTCTCGCTGGATTTGGTGCGAGCCCTGGTCGCGCTGGCTCTGCCGTTCGTGACGGAGGTCTGGCAGATATATGTGCTGATTTTCGTTCTGCAATCGGCCTCAGCTGCGTTCACCCCGACGTTCCAGGCGACCATTCCGGACATACTGCCGGATGAAGACGACTACACCCGTGCCTTGTCTCTTTCGCGACTGGCCTACGATCTCGAAAGCGTCGCGAGCCCGATGCTCGCCGCCGCACTGCTGACGGTGATCAGCTTCCATAACCTGTTTGCTGGCACGGTCATCGGTTTCCTCGCCTCAGCGGCTCTGGTCTCCACGGTACTGTTGCCAAAGGCGAAGCCGACTCCGCGACGTAGCATCTACGAGCGAACCACCCGAGGCATGCGCATATTCCTGGCTACACCCCGTCTGCGGGGGCTGCTGGCTCTCAATCTGACGGTAGCTGCCGCCAGTGCCATGGTTATCGTCAATACGGTGGTGCTGGTACAGTCGCGCTTCGCTCTGCCACAGAGTTCTACGGCATTGGCGCTGGCAGCGTTTGGCGGCGGCTCCATGATCGCTGCCTTGGTCTTGCCTCGCCTGTTGAAAAACATCAAAGACCGAACGGCCATGCTGTTTGGCGGAGGGATATTGGTTGCAGGCTTGGCCATTGGCATCAACCTGACCACCTACAACTTCCTGTTGCCTCTGTGGATGGTACTCGGCGTGGGCTATTCCCTGGCCCAGACCCCGAGCGGTCGGCTGTTGCGTCGCTCAGCACACGCCGAGGATCGCCCGGCACTGTTTGCCGCCCAATTTGCGCTGTCCCATGCCTGCTGGTTGATTACCTACCCATTGGCGGGATGGCTGGGAGCCAACATCAGCCTCACTGCATCGTTTGTTGGGCTCGTTATCGTCGCCGGTAGCGCATTGGCGGTCAGCATTGTGATCTGGCGCCCAGCTCACGACCTAGAGTCGATCAAACACACCCATGAGAACCTGCCGGACGATCACACTCACTTCGACGGCCAAGAGGGTGCGGATCACGAACACCCTTATGTGATCGACGACCAGCATCGGAAATGGCCAAATAGGTGATCGTAAATCCCTGACGTTTGCCAAGGCTGATTGGCCAGCCCTCAAACCAGGAAACGTAGCGCTTGCAGAGCGGCAAGGTGGCCCGGATAGAACCAGTAGCCCCATTGCCGCACCGGCCAGACCTTGAAGGTGAACGTCTGACGCAGAAGCCAGAGTCCGATCAGGGGCGCAGCGAACGCAGTGCTCAAGGCCAGCAGTGAATAGACTTCCAAGTCCATCGCCCTGGTCACGATGCTACTGCGGGTGTTGCTCAACAGGCATAGAACCGCTGGTAGTAACCAAAGAACACCGGGACTCTTGATCGCTAACAACACCGCCGCAGGAACGAGTGCGCCGTAAAACCCATACATCAATGGATCATCCAGCACATAGGCAATTGCGGCGGCAATCAATGCGATAGCACCGCTCAATAGGGTGCGATGCTGCCATCCCCAGGCAATTACCAATCCCAATGCCAATGTAACCAGCACATTGAGTGATCCCGAGGTGCTGATGTAGCGATACGGCACTTCTGAAATGGCGGCGAACAATAGCATCAACGCGAGGTAGCGACCGTTCGCGGCAGTCAGTAATTCGCCCGGCTTCGAGCGCGCCACGTTGGCCGCAATGGCAACGCAGAACAGCGGGAACGACAGTCGTCCCGGAATGAACAGAGTGCTCATCTCCGGCCACACCAACCGCAGGTGATCGATGACCATGGTCAGCATCGCCAACCACTTGATCAGATCCAGACTGCTGCTTCGGCTGTTGAGTGAGGAATGCTGGGTTGTATGCGCCATCGTCATGCCCACCCCAGTGTGACGACGGTCAGCACGAGATAACGCACACCCTTGGCCAAGGTGACGATGAGCAGGAAACTCCAGAATGGCTCGCGCATCACTCCGGCGACGACCGTCAGCGGATCGCCAATGATAGGCACCCAACTCAGCAGCAACGACCAGCGCCCGAAGCGCAGGTAGGACTGCTGGGCCTTTTCGAGCTTGCTCTCGCTCACCGGGAACCAGCGCTTGTGGCGAAATCGCTCAATAGAGCGACCGAGAATCCAGTTCAGTGCAGAACCGAGCACGTTGCCGAAGGTGGCGACCGCCAAGAGCGCTGAAGCGACGTACCGGTCGGAGAGCAACATCCCGACCAACACGGCTTCAGACTGCATCGGCAGCAGCGTGGCGGCACCGAATGCCGCCAGGAACAGACCAACGTAGCTGGTGAGTTCAAACACTCAAGCGTCGCCTTATGCGTTCAGGCCAATCCAGCCATGGATGCCCACGTAAAGGCCAACACCGATGATCAGCACGCTGGACAGGTACGGTGCACGACGAGCCACGGTGCCCAGCCAAGGCCAGCGGTTGGAAGCCTGTTTAGCGCCAATAGCTGCCGCAGCACCGACAGTGACCAGCGTGAGCGCCAGGCCAATACTGAAGCACAGGACGAGCATGCCTCCCAGAGCGACCTCTTTAACCTGAAGGCAGAGCAGCAGAACGGTAATGGCGGCAGGGCAAGGAATCAAACCGCCCGTCAAACCAAACATGACGATTTGGCCCGTGGTGACCTCTCGGTTGGTGAAGCGCTTACGGATATCGTTGGCATGCGCACGTTCATGCGCATCCTGATAGCCATCAATCGACAACTCCAGGCCTTCCAGCTCGGAATGTGCGTGCCCATGGTCATGCTCCTGGTATTCCAGGTCGTAATCATGGGAGTGACCTGCATGCCCAAGACTCAAGCGAGCACTAAATTCATGAGGCTCTGGAATATCGACCTTCGATTCCAAGAAACCTGCGCGCTCGACGAATGAAAACGTTTGAGTGCTGCCGTTTGGACGGGTAGTAGTCAGACGAACGTCTGAGGCAGCCCAGGCGTGTCCGGTCAACGCCTTCAAGCGCCAGTGCGGTGGCATGCCCTCTTCAAAGATCGACAGTTCGATGCGCCCGTGACCCGTATCGATCCGATGGGTTTCATCATGGTGACCATGGTCATGCTCGCCGTGATGATGATCATCACCTTGCTCGAACTTGAACATCTGCTCGCCGCGCCAGGTACGCCACAGCATCCAGAGCGCAATCACGATGATCAGGGCGGAGGAGGCGAGCTGGAAGTACGGCTCGGTGGTTTGAGCGTCCAGGCCTTTGCCCAGGTACATGCCGCCGATGGCGACCACCCAGACCACAGCAGTGTGCGACAACGTCGCGGCCAAGCCCAACAAAACGGCCTGTTTGACCGAGCCACGGATGGCAACGATGAAGGCCGCCATCATGGTTTTTGAATGGCCTGGTTCCAGGCCATGCAAGGCACCGAGCAGAATAGCGCTCGGGAAATACAGCCAGGCGTGAGCCCCGCCTTGTTGTAGCAGTTCAGCGAAGTTGGGCATGTCAGACCTAGAGGTACTTGGTGATTTGCTTGAAGGCTTCCAGTGGTGCGCGCTCGCCATTGTTCAACGCTGAGACGGTGTCCTCCAGGCAGTGATCAATGTGATCCTGAATGAGCGTGCGCTTGGCTTGGCACACCGCTTTTTCAACCGCATGCAGCTGCTGGGCGATGTCCACGCACTGACGACCCTCTTCGATCATCGTGATGATGCCGCGTAAATGGCCGTCCGCTCGCTTGAGACGCTTGATGATCGCCTCGTGACTTTGGTGGGTATGGGGATGGCTGTGTTCGTGTTCGTGCTCACTCATGACTTGAGCCTCAGGCCTCAATGAATTACGCTGGCATCCTATCCCCCCTAGGAGGATGTGGTCAAACGCATCAAAGCCCTACAAAACGAGTTGAAACCCGAACGCTATGTTCAGCAGAACACTGACAACAACGGTGGTAATCGCGCTTGCTCTCGCCATGTTTGTGGCTTGGGCCGGGCATACCTATACGTTGTCAGTGACATCGAAACAGCCAGCCTGGGAGATTGCGCAAGACGCCCATCACTCCCATGAAGAGCAAGCCGAGATATCGTGTGCGAGCTGCTCAGATCACTATCACTCCCCGTTGACCCCTGATCATCAGCACGAAACGCCACAGCTCACATCCGCGTTGAGTTTGGCCGCGCAGCCGAAGCTCTCTATGCGGGTCGATGCGCCCCGCTATTCCGTTCCCCGTCCGCCGATTTTCTTGATCGAGCGTCCACCCCGTCCTTCGTTCGCATCCTGACCATGGCCGCGCAGCGGCCCACGATCACTGCAACGTAGGATTTATCCATGCATTCGCACTCGATGAGCGGCGTTGACGCATTTACTGCGCCTTCGCGTCGCCTGCTACTGCTGCTGTTTTTATTTGTCGCGTCACTTTTCCTCGCAATGCCCGAGGCGATGGCTCATGCCGTCGCCGAAGGTGACAAGGGATTCATTCAGGAAAGCTCCGGCGTCATGTTGCTGCCCTTCATCTACATGGGCGCCAAACACATGATGACGGGCTACGACCACCTGCTGTTTCTGTTCGGGGTGATCTTCTTCCTCTACCGCCTGAAAGATGTTGGGCTCTACGTCACGCTATTCGCCGTAGGCCACTCGGTCACGCTGCTGCTGGGTGTGCTGACTGAGATCAGCATCAGCTCTTACATCATCGACGCCATCATCGGTTTCTCGGTGGTGTACAAGGCGCTCGATAACCTGGGTGCATTCCAGCGCTGGTTCGGTTTCCAACCCAACACCAAGGTGGCCACGCTGATCTTCGGCCTGCTCCATGGTTTCGGTCTGGCCGCCAAGATTCAGGAGTACGAGATCTCGCCTGATGGCCTGATTCCGAACCTGATCGCCTTCAACATTGGTGTCGAAATCGGCCAATTGCTGGCCCTCAGCGCGATTCTCATTCTGATGGGGTATTGGCGTCGCACCGGCAGTTTCTGGCGCCACGCCTATACCGCCAACGTCGCCATGATGAGTGCCGGTTTCCTCCTGATGGGTTATCAGATCACCGGCCTGTTTGTCTCCGCGTAAGGAATTCTGACCATGTTTAATACTCCGCTTCCAACCGTTAATGAATTGCCTAGCACTCGCAAACTGGTGCGTTCGACTGTCATTGCACTGCTGACTGCGGTCGGCCTGCTGGTGACCGTTGTCATGCCTTCGGAATACGCCGTTGATCCAACGGGTGTGGGCCGAGCACTGGGACTGACCCAGATGGGCGAACTGAAGATCATCCTTGCCCAGGAAGCTATGGCGGATGCCGCGCCACCTCAACCAGCAGCTCCAGCTCCGCAGGTTGCGCAAGTCCAACCTATTGCGAAACCTGTTGCTCAACCAGTGGCGACACCTGCCCCTGCTTTGAAGACGAATCAAATGACCGTCACGCTCAAGCCAGGTGAAGGGACAGAAATCAAACTGGAAATGTTGAAGAACAAAACCGTCAGCTATGAATGGACAACGGCTGGTGGGCCAGTGAACTACGACACCCATGGCGAGCCCTACAACGGTGAAAAGGGTTACTTCCACAGCTACAACAAGGGCAAGCAGGTCAAAAGTGATAAAGGTGAGTTCACCGCCATTTTTGACGGCACCCACGGTTGGTTTTGGCGTAATCGCAGCAACAACGACGTGGCCATCTCACTAAAAACGACTGGCGATTACTTGGGCGTCAAACAGTAGTCCGAAGCAGCGATGGCTGTCTGTCACAAGATGATGGGAGGTCCTGGACAGCCGTTGCTCAAGCGAGGCAAACACTGGAATGACGACTGGGACGTCCCAACAGTTATGTCAATCCACAAAAAAAGGCGCCACTAGGGCGCCTAAGCCGCCTCCCAAACCAAAGGAGAAACAAGGAGACGGGGTGTACCTGGTATTAGAACAATTGGTGCCGCAGGTTAGCGCTCGTTAAAGCAGTTGCAGTGGGTACTCAACAATCAGTCGGACCTCATCCAAATCAGATTCGAAATCGGTAGCACGCGTGGTCGCTTGGCGAACACGCAGAGACATGTCCTTCAGAGAGCCTGACTGGATGATGTACTTAGCCTCAATGTCTCGCTCCCAACGCTTTTGGTCTTGCAATGGCGCTCCATCTGCTCCGCGACGCATGTACACGCTGTTCGCGTTGGAATAATCAGCGTCCCACCCCTTCGCGTAGCGAGTCATGAAGCTTAGGCCCGGAATGCCGAAAGCTTGCATATCAAGGTCGTAGCGTAGCTGCAAGGATTGCTCTTTCGGAGAGTTGAAGTCGCTGTACTGGATGGAGTTATCCAGAAAAATTGAATCCGATTGGCGCAGGTAATCGAAGTCGTCATTGCCGTTGCTGCGTTGGTAGCCAACGGTCAACGTGTGGACGCCGAATTTGACCCCGGCTTTGCCGCTCCAGATATTGTTATCAAAGCTGCCTAGGAGTTTTTTACCCTCGTCGACCGCGCGGTAGTAATTAAATCCACCGATCAACGCGACGCTCTCTGAGAGCGGGTAGCTCAGGGACGTGCCTGCGTAATACTGATTCCAAACATCCTTAAATTGGCTGGAGTAAAGACTCACACCGACATGCTCATTAACGGTGTAATCGCCCCCAAGGTAAGCAATCCATGGAGCATCAACAGCACCGGCATAGAAAGTCGAAAAGCCGTCACGCATGCTGCTCGAATTGGGTTGGCTCATAGCATGCAGTCGGCCCCCCTGAATGGTCAGGTCTTTAATGCTGGTATTGGTGAGCATTGCCCCCCTAAAGCTCTCTGGCAGCAGTCGAGAATCGCCATATGCCACGACAGTGTTGGCGCTGATTGAAAACTGACCCACCCTGCCGATTGAAAAATGACCCAGGACGGATTGCTGATTTTTGTCCCAGCAATTGTGGATAAGCTTAGCAGTAGTGTCCTGGTTGAAAACGCATGGGGC